>NZ_CP038197.1:0-1725000 GCF_029909795.1 Paracoccus versutus | reverse complement strand
TCTATCTAGCAAGCTTAAGCCGTTAGGTGTAGGCGCAGCGAAAGCGAGTCTTAAAAGGGCGAATGAGTTAGATGGATCAGACCCGAAACCAGATGATCTAGGCATGAGCAGGCTGAAGGTTGGGTAACACCAACTGGAGGGCCGAACCCACACCTGTTGAAAAAGGTCGGGATGACTTGTGCCTAGGGGTGAAAGGCCAATCAAATCTGGAGATAGCTGGTTCTCCGCGAAAGCTATTTAGGTAGCGCCTCGGACGAATGCCCACGGGGGTAGAGCACTGCATGGATGATGGGGGCCCACAGCCTTACTGAGTCTAAGCAAACTCCGAATACCGTGGAGCACTATCCGGGAGACACACGGCGGGTGCTAACGTCCGTCGTGGAGAGGGAAACAACCCTGACCAACAGCTAAGGCCCCCAATTCGTGGCTAAGTGGGAAAGCATGTGAGACTTCCAAAACAACCAGGAGGTTGGCTTAGAAGCAGCCATCCTTTAAAGATAGCGTAACAGCTCACTGGTCTAGTCAAGAGGTCTTGCGGCGAAGATGTAACGGGGCTCAAGCCACGAGCCGAAGCTTTGGGTGTGCATTTATGCACGCGGTAGCGGAGCGTTCCGTGATATAAGCTCTTGCCTTTTCTATCCTGTCTCCCTTGCAAGAGGGTGGGATAGCGGAGGCGCGAGCTTTACTGTGAAGCCGGGCCGTAAGGCATCCGGTGGAGTGATCGGAAGCGAGAATGTTGACATGAGTAGCGACAAACAGGGTGAGAGACCCTGTCGCCGAAAGTCCAAGGGTTCCTGCTTAAAGCTAATCTGAGCAGGGTAAGCCGGCCCCTAAGGCGAGGCCGAAAGGCGTAGTCGATGGGAACCAGGTTAATATTCCTGGGCCAGGAGATGGTGACGGATCGCAGGTGTAGTTCCTCCTTATCGGATTGGAGGAGCTGCTGAGCGGTTCCTGGAAATAGCCCTCCACAAGACCGTACCCTAAACCGACACAGGTGGACTGGTAGAGAATACCAAGGCGCTTGAGAGAACCACATTTAAGGAACTCGGCAAAATACCTCCGTAAGTTCGCGAGAAGGAGGCCCCGTTGGCAGGCAACTGTCGGCGGGGGGCACAAACCAGGGGGTGGCGACTGTTTACTAAAAACACAGGGCTCTGCGAAGCCGTAAGGCGACGTATAGGGTCTGACGCCTGCCCGGTGCCGGAAGGTTAAAAGGAGAGGTGCAAGCCTTGAATTGAAGCCCCGGTAAACGGCGGCCGTAACTATAACGGTCCTAAGGTAGCGAAATTCCTTGTCGGGTAAGTTCCGACCTGCACGAATGGCGTAACGACTTCCCCGCTGTCTCAAATGTGGACTCAGCGAAATTGAATTGTCTGTGAAGATGCAGACTTCCCGCGGTTAGACGGAAAGACCCCATGCACCTTTACTATAGCTTCGCACTGGCATCAGGATTGCGATGTGCAGGATAGGTGGTAGGCATTGAGCCCGGGACGCCAGTTCCGGTGGAGCCATCCTTGAGATACCACCCTTCGCACTCTTGATGTCTAACCGCGGCCCGTTATCCGGGTCCGGGACCCTGCGTGGTGGGTAGTTTGACTGGGGCGGTCGCCTCCCAAAGAGTAACGGAGGCGCGCGAAGGTTGGCTCAGAGCGGTCGGAAATCGCTCGTCGAGTGCAATGGCAGAAGCCAGCCTGACTGCAAGACTGACAAGTCGAGCAGAGACGAAAGTCGGCCATAGTGATCCGGTGGTCCCGAGTGGAAGGGCCATCGCTCAACGGATAAAAGGTACGCTGGGGATAACAGGCTGATGATGCCCAAGAGTCCATATCGACGGCATCGTTTGGCACCTCGATGTCGGCTCATCTCATCCTGGGGCTGGAGCAGGTCCCAAGGGTATGGCTGTTCGCCATTTAAAGAGGTACGTGAGCTGGGTTTAGAACGTCGTGAGACAGTTCGGTCCCTATCTGCCGTGGGTGTAGGATACTTGAGAGGAGTTGCCCCTAGTACGAGAGGACCGGGGTGAACGTTCCACTGGTGGACCAGTTATCGTGCCAACGGTAGTGCTGGGTAGCTATGAACGGACAGGATAAACGCTGAAGGCATCTAAGCGTGAAGCCCCCCTCAAAACAAGGTATCCCTTGAGAGCCGTGGAAGACCACCACGTCGATAGGCCGGAGATGTAAGCGCAGCAATGCGTTCAGTTGACCGGTACTAATCGCTCGATAGGCTTGATTTGATCCGGAAGAAGACAGACCAGCTTGTCAAGGACAAGCAGCCCGCCTTCTTCCAAAAGCATCCTTGGACAATGTCTTCCCGATCCCGAAGCGGCGAAAGCCCGAAGGGAAGCGGAAACGCCGATTTCGCTCCTTTTCCGGTCTGGTGGCTTTAGCACGAGCAAAACACCCGATCCCATCCCGAACTCGGCCGTTAAGTGCCGTCGCGCCAATGGTACTGCGTCAAAAGACGTGGGAGAGTAGGTCACCGCCAGACCTGAAAAGAAGCGAAAATCTCTCGGAACGAAAAAGCACCGCAAACCACGCGATGCAAATGGCGCGGGGTAGAGCAGCCCGGTAGCTCGTCAGGCTCATAACCTGAAGGTCGCAGGTTCAAATCCTGCCCCCGCAACCATCTTTACTTGCGATCCGCCCGCCCCTTCGGCGGGCTTTTTCGTTTGCGCGGAAATCGTAAGGATTCCGGCCAGATCGCCCTGAACGTCGATCTCGATCCGGTCCTCTCCCGGCGCCAGCACGATCCGGTCGATCAGCGAACGGATGATCTCCGCCGTCTCGATGCGTTGCGCCTCGTCGTCGCCTTGCAGCGTCTCGTAGAGCTGCTGCACCCGTGCCCGGTATTGCAGCGCCATCGAGGGATGCAGCAGGGGCGGGGGCTCGTCGGCATTGGCCAGGAAATCCTGCAGTTCCGCCTTGCGGGCGCGCAGCTTGTCGCCACGCTCCTTCACCGCCTCGATCGAGATGGCGTCCCGCATGTAGAGATCCATCAGCTTCTCCTCCTCGCGGGCGATCCGCTTCAGCTCGGTCTCGGCCTTGTCGATGCCGGCGCCACTTTCCATGCGCAGCCGGTTGGTCTCCCTCGTATAGGCGTCGCAGAACTCGGCGAAGAGGTCGGGTTGACCAGGCGGGTGCGCAGGGCGTTCAGCACCCGCGCTTCCAGCTCGTCGCGGCGGATGTTCATCCGGTTGTCGCAGGTGCCCTTGTTGCGCGCCGTCGAGCAGCCCAGAAGATCCTTCGAGATCATCGAATAGCCGCCGCAACGCTTCGCCCTTCACGGCCGACAACCGCATGGTCGGCTGCGACGCCGTTTCGGCAATCAGCAACTGCGCCCGGAATAGCTTGCGGCGAAAGACCATCGTCCCGTCAGCTGCAGCGCCATGCGCCTGAAACACGTCACAACATATCCTTCAAGCGCCCTTATGGATCTTGACCGTAGTCTTCATGCATCAGGGTATCTTCCTCCTCACGCCAGTTCAGGCGGGAGAGGATCTCACCTGACACCATATCGACGGTGGTTCTGCGCTTCATCGCCAACTGCCGAAGCACGCCATAGGCTTCCTTTTCGGAATGATTGTCAGTCAACATGATCGCAAGCTTGGCGCGCTCGATGATACGGGACGACTCGAGCTTTGCCTGCAGGCGGCTTAAGCTCTGGCGCAATCGCCGTTCTCGTCGGTGATTGTTGACCGCCGCCAATAGGTTGGTAAGAATCCCGAAGGGTCGGATCGGCAGCCCGATTACCGCATTCACCCGCATGTTCAACAGACGGTCGATGGACAAAGGATTCTCATAGTCAATCACTGCGATCAAAACCGCCGAAGGATTCTCGGCTTGCCAATGGAACGAGAGCCTGCTTTCGATCAGCTGATCAAGGAGGACGAAAACGATGTCGATATCCTCGGCATAGGAAATGGGTGGCGGCCAGATTTCCTGCACCTGGCAACCAATTCTCACCAGATGAGAGCGAAGATCCTGATCGCCGCCCTGGTCTGGTTGAACAAGAATGATCTTCAGTAATCGAAGATCCTTGATCAGGACTGGTCGATCCCTATCGCCGGTTGCGGGCTCGCTTCGTCCGGCCTGCATCTCGGATTCCTCTGCCCTGAAAGCGTGTGCGCCCATGATTGATCTCGATCTGCATTCACCTGAAGCTCAGGCATTCATGTCCATTCCGGGGTGTGTGATATGGTCTCAGCTGCGGTCTTTTCGTCACTGTTTATGGAGTAGCTTGTCATATATGGGTTGGGGCGAATAGCATTCTTCGTTTGGGCAACAATATCAAATTGGCCATCGTTTCGTACAATTCCGATCTTAGGCCAGACGTAGCAGTGAAGATTCGATGGATCTATTGCAACTCTACCCTGAGGTGCCTCGAAGGAAGTGCCCAGAATCCCTGCGCGGATCGAGCCGATGCTATCGGCAGAGCCATTCCTCATGGCCTGCGCAACCATATGAGTCTGAGTATAGGCTGCATCCCAGCACATATTCGTATGCGCAGGTTCGCCACGCGCTGTCTTGTAGCGCTCAAGAAGGGAAATGTTGGCTGGATTTGCCTGTGATGCAAAATACGTCGCTGCCGTGATATGTCCAACAGCCGCCTTGGGGTCGATTTCCTGAAGATCGGCTTCGCTGGTCGTCAGGCTTGCAACCATGATCTGGCCGGCGTCGAGCCCATTTCCGGCATAAGCATTGTAGAAATCCAGATTGGACTGACCGACGAAATTGTTGAAGATGATGTCCGGTCTGCATTTCATGATGTCAGCGATGAGGGAATCCATTTCCGGCCTTTTGGCCTGCTGGCCGAGATAGCGCTCGCCCAAGACCTCTCCGCCGCCGGATCTGATGAGGTCGCCCATGATCCGACCGGATTCGCGGGGCCAGATATAGTCCGATCCTACGATATATATGCGCGGCGAATGGTTTTCGAGAAGATATCTGGCCAGAAGCAGGCTGTTCTGATTTGGAACGGCTCCGAAATACATTGCGCTTTCGGAATACTCGAACCCTTCATATTGGGCTGGGTAGCAGAGAATTCCCGCCTCTTTGTCCAGGGCAGTCAATACCGCCTTGCGCTGGCTTGAGGTGTAGCACCCCAGTATGACCTTTACCTTGCCATCGGCGAGAATATCCGCCGCCATGGCTTTGTAGGCGGCAGGTTCTCCTGCCGGATCGCGATATACGGGGATCAGTTCGCGACCATTGATGCCGCCAGACTGGTTTATCTCATCGATTGCAAACATCGTCGCCGACAACATGCTTTTCTCTGTCACGGCGGTCCAGCCCGTTTGGGAGAACATGACCCCGATATATACTGGATCGTCTCTTCTCATCTTGTGCGGCCCTCCTTTTAAGGAATAGGTGATCGGGAGTTCAAGCTTTCCGATGGTGCGTTGCTCCGGGCGGCATGGCGTGACGCTAGGCGTGCCCAGCATAAGGGTCAAGAAAGCGCCGTCCGCGATTCCGATTTAGCGGATGGCCCATGCAAGATGCCCGGTTTTCAGGCGTGGATAGGCCCGATAAACAAGCAGTGGCAGTGGCAGCGGGCGCCGGACAAAGGGACTGACCCCGAAGCGGCCATGGTGTGGTCTGATCGGGCAGGGGCGGCGGATCGCCTTGCCGCCCCTCCGTCGTTACGCGGCGATCTGCACCCGTTCCTTGGCTTCCAGACTCAGCACCGCAAGCGATTTTCCCCAATAGGGCGCAACCCGCCGCTTCATCATTTCGCGGAACTGCTGCGTGGTATTGACAAGCAACTGGCCATTGCCCCAGTCGAGGATCACGCCATATTGCCGGACGCAATCCATGACGTTCAGCTCCCCCGAGCGATAGCGCGCAGCGATGGCTTCCGCATCCTCGTCAAGCCAGCCCAGACGCGCGGCAGCGATGCGCTCGCGTTCCTTCGCGGTTGCCGCTGCGTCGACCTCATATTGCGCCAGATCGGCATCCACTACCCGGATGACGACGCCATAGTCGATGCGTGCGCGCTCGACGCTGACATATTCGTCGGCGACATCCTCGCAGACCAGTTTCGGGTCGCGCATCAGCGGATCGCCGACCCCGCCGCCGCCGGCGGAGGGACGGGTGAAGACGTCGTCCAGTTCGATCGGCAGGTTCGAGAAGATCGAGCCCAGGTAACGCTCCTTCTCGGTGCCCTTGTTCAGCCAGACGCCATGCGGGATCGAGGGCAGGCCACCCCACATGCCCCAGGTCACCGAACGCTCGCGGTCGCAGCAATAGGAAACTACGATCCGCTCGCCCTCAAAGACCGAGCCGCCCTTCTCGGCGCCGAGCCCGCCGCGTGCCTCGCCGGGGCCGGCGGAATCCTGCACGAAGTCGTGGCATTTGGTCAGCACCGGGGCCAGCCGTTCCTGACCTTCAAGCGGCTGGATGCCATATTGCGCACCGAAGACCGGGGCGGTGGCGTTGAAGCCGTCGCGCCCGTTGCGGCCGCCCCAGCCGCCGGCCATCCAGTCATACCACATGAAATAGGGGCGCCCCTGAAGCCTGGTGTCGCGGCCGCCGACCAGCAGGTATTCCAGGTTGAAGGCGCAGCCCATGGTCCGTTCGGGCATGATATCCGCCCAGAGCCCGAAGACCGAGTTCATCAGCTTCTCGAACGGGCCCGAACAGAAGCCGGCGCAGGGGCTGGGCCATTCCGCGTTGACGACCGTTCCGGGCTCGCCGACATTGACCGTGACCGCACGGTAGAGGCCTGAGTTCAACGGCAGGTCCGGGAACTGGTATTTCGTTCCTGCGACGATCCCGGCGAAAGAGCCGCCATAGGCCGCGTTCAGGAAGGTCGAGATCTGCGGATGCGAGCCCGACAGATCGTAATGGGCATGGTTGCCGTCGATGGTGAACTTGATCTTGATCGGGATCAGGCCCTCCTCCAGCTTCGGGTCCTGGTCGATATAGTCCTCGGCATACCAGGTTCCGTCGGGAAGCTCGGCCAGGCGGTTGCGCATCAGCACCTCGACCCAGTCCTGCACCTCGCGGAAGGCGGTCTTGATGGTCTCGACGCCGTATTTGTCGCAAAGCCGCATGATCTCGCGTTCCGCAACCGCCGTCGCCTCGGCCTGGGCCTGCATGTCGCCGATCACGTCGCCCGGATTGCGGGTATTGGCCGCGATCATCTTGGCCACGTCCTCAAGCCAGACGCCCTTGCTCCAGATACGGACCGGGGTGATGCGCAGCCCCTCGCCCATGTGGTCCAGCGCGGTGATATTGAACGAGCCTGGCGTCGCGCCGCCCATGTCGGCCCAATGGCCATTGGCCTGCGACCAGCCGATCAACTCGCCCTTGTAGAACATCGGGCGCAGGATGCGGGTATCGTTGAAGTGGCTACCGCCCCGGAACGGATCGTTGATGATGAAGACATCGCCCGGATTGATGTCGTCGCCGAACTCCTCGATCACCGCCTTGCAGGTATAATGCAGCGTGCCGACATGGGCGGCGATGTCGCCGGTGCCCTGCATCACCAGGTTGCCCTGCGGATCGCTGAGCCCGGACGAGAAGTCGCGGCAGTAGATCACGAAGGAATAGCAGGTCCGAAGCAATTGCTCGGCCATCTGGTCGACGATGTTGACGAAGGCGTTGCGCAACACCTCGAAGGTGATCGGGTCGAGTTCGGACTTGAACTCGGTCAGGCGCTTCTCGGGGGGCGGGGGGAACTGGATGCCCTTGTCGGACAGTTCCAGGGCTTGCTTCTTGCCGGTCATGCCGGTCGTCCTCCTTGCTGGTTGGGGGAAGGCGCTTATGCCGCGCCAAGCTTGATCTGGATGTTGAGCCATTCGTCGATATAGGCGACGTCGCCCGGCGGAATGACGGTGGTCGAGTCGAGCTGGTCGATGACGGCCGGGCCCTTGATGGTGACGCCGGCCGGCAGGGTCTCGCGGTCGTAAAGCTGAGTCGTCATGGCCGCGGGGTGGTCGTGGAACCAGGCCTCGCGGGTGCCCTTGGGAACCGCCTTCGCATTCGGGTCGATGGCGACCTTGGGGAAGGAGGGCTTGGGCGTGATCCCGATCGCGCGCACGGTCAGGCGGTAGATCTCCACCGGGAAATCCTCGCGGCGGAAGTTGTGCGCCTTTTCATATTCGGCATGGAAGATGGCCAGCGCCTCGTCCATCGCGGTGATCTTGCCGGGAACCGACACCGCCAGCGAACGCCACTGACCGCGATAGCGCATATCCACGAAGCGCTGGAAGGTCATGTCGCCGGGTGCGACGCCGTCGCGTTGCATCCGGTCGCGGCCTTCCATTTCCAGCTTCTGGAACGCGGCTTCGACATCCGCCGGATCGGCCGTGCTGGCATTGTCGAAATACATCTGCGTCACGTCATGCTGGACATCCACCAGGATGCAGCCCACCGCCGAGGTTACGCCGGGATTGGGCGGGATGATGACCACCGGGATGTTGAGTTCGCGCGCGATATCGACGCCATGCAGCGGACCCGCGCCGCCGAAGGCCACCAACGCGAAATCGCGCGGATCGTGACCCCGGGCGATGGAGATCAGGCGCACCGCATCGGCCATATTGGCATTGGCGACGCGCAGGGTGGCAAGCGATGCCTCGACCAGATCCAGGTTCAGCGGCCCGGCGATCTTCTGCATCGCCTCAAGCGCAGCCTCGCGGTCCAGCGACTTCTTGCCGCCGGCCAGGGTGGTGCCGACACGGCCCAGGATAATGTTCGCATCGGTATTGGTCGGCTCGGTTCCGCCTGCCTTGTAGCAGGCCGGTCCCGGCACCGATCCAGCCGATTGCGGGCCGTTGCGCAGCGATCCCGCCTTGTCCAGCCAAGAGATCGAGCCGCCGCCGGCGCCGATGGTCAGAACCTCGATCGAGGGGAAACAGATCGGATGGCCCCAGTCCACTTCCCATTTGTCGGTCATGCGCAGATGGCCGTCCGCCGTCAGCGAGATATCCGCCGAGGTGCCGCCCATATCCAGGCCGATGGAGTTCTTGTAGCCGCAGAGCTCGGCGAAATACTTGCTGGCGATGGCGCCTGCAGCGATTCCCGATGCGGCAAGGCGGGCGGCGTATTTCTCGGCCGTCGCCGGGGTCATCACGCCGCCGCCGGAATGGAACAGCAGGACATCGGCCTCATATCCGGCCTCACTGGTGCGGCTGGCGATGTCGCGGGCATAGGGACGGATGATCGGCGCGAGGATGGTGTTCGCCACGGTGGTCGAGAAGCGGTCGTCCTCGAAGATTTCGGGATGGGTTTCGTGCGAGGTTGAGATGGCGACATCCGGCCCCAGCACCTCGGCCAGGATCTCGGCCATCCGCTGTTCGTGGACGCCGTTCACATAGGCGTTGATGAAGCACACGGCGACCGCATGGACCTCGCGCTTCTTCAGGATGCGCGCGATTTCCCGCGCCCGTTCCTCATCCAGCGGCTCGATGATCTCGCCCCGGTAATTGATCCGCTCGCGCACGGCGAAACGGTCGCGCCGCCGCACATAGGGCGGGGTCCCCTCCTTATAGGCGTCCCAGGGATCTTCGCGGGTGCCGCGCCCGATTTCCAGCACGTCGCGGAAACCTTCGGTCGTGACCATGGCGACGGGCTTGAAATTGCGCGTGATCAGCGCATTCGTCGCAACCGTCGTCCCATGGGTGAACAGTTCGACATCATTCCAGTCAAGATCGGCGGCCTCGGCGCCGTTCATGATCGCGTCGATCGGATTGGCCGTGCTGGGCACTTTCGCAACGGTCTGTTTTCCGTTCGAGTCCAGAACGAAAATATCGGTAAACGTCCCGCCAACGTCAATTGCAAGGCGGGCACGTGCAGGTTTCATCGACGGACCTGCGTCCGCCCCATCCATACTCATCGTGAATTTCCTTTTGATCCGCATTGCGCAAATCAGGCTGCAAAGGACGGAATCCGTCCGATGAGCACCTGCGCATAGATTTCGCTTTGATATCGAGGGGAGGCCGATCACCTGATGCTTTCGGGCGCATGGTGATCTGTTGCATTCGTTGTTGAATGCATTCCTCGACACTACGCGATGAATATCAAGATCGACAAGCGTTTTTTTCAAGTGCAGAAAGTTGCGGAGAATCTTCCTGAAACATAATAAAAATCAATGGATTGCGATCATGGGCAATGCGCCGCGCCGCGGAATATCCTTTTCGCACTGACGACGGGACTGCGAGATCGGAAAGGGTGCGAATCGCCGCTTTCAGCCTGTCCAGGTAGGAAAAGAATCATCGGATGATGCTTCGACGAAGGCGCAGATCCGGGTCGGGACGGCCAGCCCATGCAAATGGATACCCCGACTGTCAAAGCCGACGCAAGACAAGTCACGATCTGCGCAAAATTTACGCGGCAGCATTGCCTTCTGCCCGCCTGCTGAACGCCGGGCGCGATGCTGGATTGCGGCTGCCGGAAAAATCCGCTCGATCCGGAAAAACCTGTTGACCGATTCGGCTCGGATCGCCGATGCACTCTATAACGAGTTAGCGAAGTTTAGCTCTTGTTCGCCGCGTCGAGTTCGTCACACCGGCATTGTCTTCGACTAAGGCGCATAGGCACAACAAGGTGCCATCTGTCAGCCCAAAGCCATGAGGCACAGCATCGTGCCGCCAAGTGGTGTTGCGCGCCCTCCCATGAAAATGGGCCAGCGTCGCGAAAGGCTCTCCGGAAATTCGGGACTTCGGAGTTTGGCCTGCTGGGAATGCCTCTTCCAAAAAGCACAAATGAAAACAGGGAATCCACCATGAAAGACCTGCAACGCAGACATTTCCTCGGCCTGGGTGCCGCAGGGATTCTTGCAACCCCGTTCCTTGCCCGTCCCGCTTTTGCCGCGACCGATAAAATCCAGGTCGCCGGTATTCATGACGCCTCGGGCGGCATCGACATCTATGGCCGCCCGATGATCAATTGCCTCAACCTTGCCGTGGACAAACTGAACGCGGCCGGCGGCGTGCTGGGGCGCGAGATCGAACTGGTCAACTACGATCCGCAATCGAACATGCAGCTTTACGCGCAATATGCGACCGAGGCCGCGACGCGCCAGAAGGCGGCTGTGGTCTTCGGCGGCATCCTTTCCGCCTCGCGCGAGGCGATGCGGCCGGTGCTCGACCGCTACAGGACGCTTTATTTCTACAGCCTGCTTTATGAAGGCGGGGTCTGTGATCGCAACACCTTCTGCATGGGCTCGACCCCCGGCCAGACGCTGGAGAAATTCACCCCCTATGTGATGCAGAAATTCGGCGGCAAGAAGGTCTATGTGCTGGCCGCTGACTACAATTACGGCCAGATCACCGCGCTGTGGATCGAGAAGTTCGTCAAGGAAAACGGCGGCGAGGTGGTGCGGGCGGATTTCTTCCCGCTCGATGTCAACGACTTCGGCTCGACCATCCGCCAGATCCAGGCGGCCCAGCCCGATATCATCATGTCGGTCCTGGTGGGCGGTGCGCATAACGCCTTCTATCGCCAATGGGTCGCCTCGGGGATGAAGGACAAGATCCCGATGGCCTCGACGACCTTCGGCATCGGCAACGAACAGGTGCTGACCACCCCCGACGAACATAACGGCATCATCGTCTCCTATGCCTATTTCGATGGGATCCAGACCCCCGAGAACGAGGCGTTCAAGGCCGAATATTACGCGAAATTCGGCGACAAGGCAGATGCGATCACCGAGGGCGGCGCCATGACCTATCACGCCGTCAATCTTTGGGCCAAGGCGGTCGAGATGGCCGGCACCATCGAACGCGAGCCGGTGATCGAGGCGCTTGAGAGCGGCCTTTCCTTCGCCGGGCCGGCGGGGCTGACCACGATCAACGCCCAGACGCATCACAACACGCTCGACAGCTATATCGCCGAGGTGCGCGACAACAATTACGTCGTGCTGGAAAGCTATGCGCAGCAACCGCCCAGCGACACGCTGGCGGTCTGCGACCTGAAGGTCAACCCGACCGATGCGACGCAATATGTGGTCGAGGTGCCGAAGTAACGGGCCCGCACGGGCGCCCGGCCATAGGGCGCCCGCATTTCCCGTTTCCGCCGCACCAGGGAGCTTCTCATGGACTATGTTGCGATCATTCTTCTTCAGACCGCGATCAGCATCGCGAACCTGGTGCTGATCAGCGCAGGCCTCGCCGTCATCTTCGGCATGATGCGCGTCATCAACTTCGCCCATGGCGAGTTCCTGATGCTGGGCGGCTATACGGCGGTCATTGCCACCCAGCATGGCGTGCCGCTGCTGGTCTCGTGCTTCATCCTGGCGCCGGTGCTGGTCGGGCTGGTGGGGCTTGTCGTGGAATATCTGGTGATCCGCCATCTTTACGGGCGGCTTCTGGACACGATGCTGGCAAGCTGGGGGGTGAGCCTGATTCTGATCGGCCTCGTCACCGTGGCCTTCGGCAATTCGGTCTCGGGCATCTCGACGCCCTTCGGCAGCCTTTCCATCGGGCGGTTCAGCATCGGGTTCTATGAACTCTTCCTTGTCGCCGTCACCCTGGTCATGGTCATCGCCGGCTATCTGGTGATGCGCTACAGCCGCGTCGGGCTGATCGCGCGGGCCACGATGCAGGACCGTGACATGGCCGCCTCGCTGGGGGTCAACCAGCGCGCCGTCTACCGCGCCACCTTCGTCACCGGCGCCGCGCTGAGCGGGCTTGCCGGTGCGCTGATCGCGCCGATTGCCGGGGTGGTGCCGACCATCGGCGCCTCTTATCTGGCGAAATGCTTCATCACGGTAATCTCAGGCGGTCCCGCCATCATCGCGGGCACCTTGTCCGCCTCGGGGCTGCTGGGCGGCGTCGGCGTGATCATGACCTTCCTGGCGACCCCCGTCCTGGCCGAAGTGGCGCTGCTTGCGGCGGCGGTGGTGCTGCTGCGGGTGCTGCCCCAGGGGATCACCAGCAAATTCTTCCGGAGATCGCAATGAAAACGCCGCTTGTCACCTCGGACCGCCTGGGCGCGGTCGCGATGATCCTCGCTGCTGCCTGGGCGCTGTTCATCGTCCCTTCGGGCGGGGACATGACGCTGATCCTCTCGGGCTCGATCTATTGCGCCTTCGGAATCCTCGCGCTTTCGCTGGCGCTGATCTGGGGGTTCGGCGGCATCCTCAGCTTTGGCCAGACCGCGTTCTTCGGGATCGGCGGCTATGCCTATGCGGTTCTCGCCCTCAACATCGGTAATACGACCACGGCGGCGCTGCTGGCGATCCTGGTCGCGGCGGCGATGGCGGCCGCCATCGGCTATTTCATGTTCTGGGGCCGGCTGGGCGATGTCTATCTGGGCGTCATCACCCTGGTCCTGTCGCTGATCCTCTATCGCTTCATCAACCAGACCTCGGGCAGCGAATGGAAGATCGGCAAGGCGCCCCTGGGCGGCTTCAACGGCATCCCCTCGACGCCGATCCTCAACGATCTGGACGGCAACCCGCTCTGGCCTGAAGATATCTATGTGCTTTGCGTGGTGGCGCTGATCCTGTCCTATATCCTCTGCCGCCTGCTTCTTGCGACGTATTTCGGCCGGGTCGTGATGGCCTTGCGGGAAAACGAGCTGCGCGCGGAACTGCTGGGCTACGATACCCGCCTCTACAAGCTGGGGGTGTTTTCCATCGCCGGCGGTCTTGCGGGCCTTGCGGGGGTGCTGTTTGCCAATTGCGTATTCGTCAGCCCGAACATGTTCAGCCTGACGACCAGTTCGCAATTGCTGGTCTGGGTGATCGTCGGGGGCCTGGGAACGCTTGCCGGCCCGGTCATGGCCTGCTTCCTGCTGCTGGCCTTCTCGGCCTGGCTGGGCACGCTGAACGCCGGGGTCTGGCTCGACCCGAACCTGGTGATGGGGCTGGTGCTGACGCTGTTCGTCCTGGTGCTGCCCAAGGGCATCCTGCCGCTGATGCGGAGCGGCTGCGACCGGGCATTGGCCGCGTTCCGGCGCCCGGCACCGGCGGCGGAACCCGGCGAGGCCATGATCGGGGAGGAAGCACGATGACCGACTACCTGCTGGAAGCCCGCAACCTGACCATGCGTTTCGGCGGCGTCGTCGCGGTGCGCGATGTCAGCCTCTCGCTGCGCGAGGGCGAGTTGCATTGCCTGATCGGGCCGAATGGCGCCGGGAAATCCACTTTCTTCCGCATGCTGTCCGGCCAGTATCGCCCGACCTCCGGCGAGGTGCTGTTTCGCGGCCAGTCGATCAACGGCCAAAGCAGCGCGAAGATCGCGCGGGCCGGCATGGGGATCAAGACCCAGGTGCCTTCGGTCTTCAACGCCATGACGGTGCGCGAGAATGTCATGCTCGCCGCCGTCCGGGCGCTGCCGCCCAACCTTGCGCGGCGGCGCTGCGACGAGGTGATGAAGCGTATCGGCATCAGCCATCTCGCCGCCGAAAAGGTCGGCATCCTGGCGCATGGCCAGCGCCAGTTGGTCGAACTGGCCACCGTGATCGCCCCGCGCCCGGCGCTGATCCTGCTGGACGAGCCCGCCGCCGGCATGACCGGCGAAGAGGTCGAGGGGCTGGGCGACCTGCTGGTCGAACTGGCCCGAAGCTGCTCGGTCATCGTGGTCGAGCATGACATGAGCTTCATCCGCCGGATCGCGCGCAGCATCACCGTCTTCAACCAGGGCTCGGTCCTGGTCGAGGGGCCGGCCGATCAGGTCCTGTCGGATCAGCGCGTGCGCGACGTCTATCTGGGAAGGGAGGTGGCCTGATGCTGCAACTCGTCGGAGTGCATTCGGGATATGGGCAGATCCCGATCCTGCGCGACATCAGCCTCAATGTCGCCGAGGGCGAATTCGTCGGCATCCTTGGCCATAACGGCATGGGCAAGAGCACGCTGTTGATGACCATCGGCGGGACGCTGCCCGCGACCGATGGCCGGATCGAGATGGGCGGGCAGGACATCACCCGTCTGCCGGTTCACCGGCGCGCAAGGATGGGCCTTGGCTATGTCAAGCAGGGTCGGCGGATCTTCCCGCGCCTGACGGTGCGCGAGAACATGCAGGCGGCCTGCCTGGCCGGCGGCCAGCCGCTGGCGCGGGCCGAGGAAATGATCGCGCTGTTCCCACGTCTCGCGCCGATTGCCGAGCGTCCGGGCGGGGTGCTTTCGGGGGGCGAGCAGCAGATCCTCGCGCTGGCCCGATGCCTTTGCACCGCGCCGCGCCTGGTGATGCTGGACGAGCCGACCGAGGGGATTCAGCCCTCGATCCGCGAGGAGATCGTCGAGGCGCTTCTGATGCTGCGCGACCGGCTGCGCCTGACCATGCTGCTGGTCGAGCAGAACGAGGCCTTTCTGGGCGCGCTCTGCACCCGAAGCTATTGCCTTGAAAAGGGCCGCCTGGTGGCGTGATGCCCCGGAAAAGGAACGTCCCTGACCGCAATGGGGCAAACAAGAACGTGAAAACAGGGAGTTGACGATGACCGCTTCATGGAGATTCTCGGCATTGGCCGACCGGCATCGCGCGCTTGGATCGAAGCTTGAGGACTGGTCGGGCATGGGAACCGCCTGGTCCTATGACGGTGATCCGGTTGCCGAGTATCTGGCGATCCGCACCAAGGCCGGGCTGATGGATGTCTCGGGGCTGAAGAAGGTGCATGTCACCGGCCCGGCCGCCAGCCATGTGATCGACCGTGCCACCACGCGCAATGTCGAAAAGCTGATGCCGGGCCGGGCGATCTATGCCTGCATGCTGAACGACGCCGGCAAGTTCATCGACGATTGCGTGATCTATCGCACCGGGCCCAATGCCTTTCTGGTCGTGCATGGCTCGGGGCAGGGGTTCGAGCAACTGACCATGGCTGCCTCTGGCCGCGACGTGTCGGTGCGCTTCGATGACAACCTGCACGACCTGTCTCTCCAAGGCCCTCTGGCGGTGGACTACCTGGCGAAACATGTGCCCGGTATCCGCGACCTGGCCTATTTCGGCCATATCCAGACCTCGCTGTTCGGCAAGCCGGCCATGATCTCGCGCACCGGATACACCGGTGAGCGGGGCTACGAGCTGTTCGTGCGTGGGCAGGATGCGCCGATGGTCTGGGATCGTATCCTGGACGAGGGTGCCGGGATGGGGATCATCCCCTGCCGGTTCACCACGCTGGACCTGCTGAGGACGGAAAGCTATCTGCTGTTCTTTCCCTATGACAATTCGGAAATGTATCCCTTCGACGACCAGCCGGGCGGGGATACGCTGTGGGAACTGGGCCTGGATTTCACCGTATCGCCCGGCAAGACCGGCTTTCGCGGGGCCGAAGAACATTACCGCCTGAAGGGCAGGGAGCGCTTCAGGATTTGGGGCCTGAAGCTGGAAGGCGACAAGGCCCCGGACAATGGCGCTCCGGTCTTGCGCGACGGTGTGCAGGTCGGCGTCGTGACCCAGGCGATGCATTCGCCGCTGAACGGCTGGACGGTGGCCATCGCCCGCCTGCCGGTCGATTGCGCGAACGAAGGCAGCAGGCTGACCGTGAACTGCGCCACCCATGGCGAAATCGCTGCCGTGACCGCGTCCATGCCCTTCCTCGACCCGGAAAAGAAGGTCCGCACCGCCAAGGGCTGACTCAAGCGCCCGCCGGGTGGCGCAGGTTGCCCGGCCCTTCCCGTCAACAGGGGGAAACCATGCCAGGAACCGAATTCTCGCCCTCGATCGCCAGCCGCCCGGTCTATCCGGGGCTGGTGGCGCAGGGGGCCATCCCCGCGATCATGCTGGCCGATGCCGAGGGGGCGGGGGCGCTGATCGACCTTGCCGCCCGCGATCCGGCGGTGATGGAGCGGGCGCATGTGATCTTCATCCCGGCAGGCACCCCACATGGCGCGCGGCTGCGGGCGCTTGGCGCGCGGATCTATCACGAAAGCCCCAGCTATGCCGCCTGCCTGGAGCGGTTCCGCAAGGCGCTGGCCGATGCCCATATGGGCACCACGCTTTATCTGGCCGGAACCGAGGGGCTGATCGGGCAGGCCACGGCCGAGGCGCTGGCCGCCGGCCTACCCGCCGGCGCCATCCAGTCCGAGCACCGCGGGTCGATCGCGCGGCGGATGCAATGCGTCCATTGCAAGGGCATCACCGAGGGTGTCACCACCGATCCCTTCACCTGTTCGCATTGCGGGCTGACGCTGTTCGTCCGCGACCATTATTCGCGCCGCCTGGGCGCTTTTCAGGGCGTCTGCGTCGATGCCGAAACCCCCGGCGTCCTCCCACCCGTGCAGGAGATCAGGCCATGACCGCCCGGATGCTGCGCGTGGCCGAGGTCACGCCCCTGTCGCCCCTTGTCACCCGCTTCCGCTTCGAATGCCCCGAAGGCGGCACGCTGCCGCTGTTCTCCGGCGGTGCGCATGTGGTCGTGGAGATGCCCGATGGCGCCACCCTGCGCCGCAACGCCTATTCGCTGATCTCGGACCCGCTGGACGGATCGGGCTATGAAATCGCGGTGCGGCGCGAGGATGCCGGCCGGGGAGGCTCGCGCTTCATGCATACCCATGTGGCGGTGGGCGACCTGCTGCGCGTGGGCGCGCCGGTCAACCTTTTCGCGCTGGACCTGCGGGCGAAAAAGCATGTGCTGATCGCGGGCGGCATCGGCATCACGCCCTTCCTGGCCCAGCTTCGGCAATTGACCCGGCTGCAAATGCCGTTCGAACTGCATTACTGCGCCCGCAGCCGGGCCGAGGCCGCCGGCCTGAGCCTGCTGCCCGACCTGCCGCAGGTTCATGCCCATATCTCCGATGAAGGCGATCGGCTGGACATCGGCGCGGTGCTGGCGGGGCAACCTTTGGGAACCCATGTCTATACCTGCGGACCCGAAGGGCTGATCGAGGCCGTAGCAGGAACCGCCACCCGCCTTAACTGGCCCAAGGCCGCGCTGCATTCCGAAGCCTTCCTGTCCCCGCCACCCGGCGCAGCCTTCAAGGTCACCTTGGCGCGGTCAGGCATAACGATCACCGTCGGCCCCCATCAAAGCCTGCTGGAGGCGATGGAAGAGGCGCAGGTCGATGCTCCTTGGCTTTGCCGGGGCGGCGCCTGCGGGCAATGCGAGACCGCCGTCCTGTCCTGCAAGGGCCGGATCGAGCATCACGACCACTGGCTGAGCAATGCCGAAAAGGCCGCGCAGCAGAAGATCATGCCCTGCGTTTCGCGCTTTCAGGGCGAAGACCTCACCCTTGACCGCTAGGGGGCCAGCATGACCATGCGCTTCAACGACGAAACCTTCCGCGACGATTACACCTTTTACAACTCGCCCGCGGCGATCCGGCGCTTTCCGTTCCCCTTCGACCAGGACAGCTACATGTATTCGGTCAATATCGAGCCGCACCGCCGGGGCGCGGCGGGCTCGGTGTTCCAGCACCGTTTCGACGTGGACGAACATTACGTCGCCGAAATGCGCGACCGAGAGATCACGCTGCGCGACGATCCGCTGCGCTGCCAGTCGCTGCCGCATATGGAACTGGCGGGCTGGGATTTCCTGGAACTGGTGATGGTCTCGAAGGCCGAGGACTATCCCGAACTGTTCGAACTGCACCGCGACGGGGACCGCTGGCACTGGATCAACCGGCCGCTGGGGATCGAACAGCGCTTCATCTTCCTTGACGCGACCAGCCTGCCCTGCGGGCCGATGGAATACATCACCCGCCAGACCCAGGGCGACCATGCCCTGCTGGACCAGCGCGAGGGCAACCTGTGGATGGATGCCGGCATGGTGACCAGCCAGGCGGATTGGAGCCTCGATTTCGACATCGGCATGAACTTCTTCGAATGGCACGCCCCGGTGCCGAAGGCACATGAATTGGGGGTGTTCCAGCGCGCCCTGAAATTCCTGCTGAGCCTGCAGCAGGGGGCACCCGTGCGGCGGCTGAACTGGACGATGACGGTCAATCCCCGGCTGGATACCAGCCCCGAGAACTATCACAAATGGGGGCCGGAAAAGCGCACGCTGACCGCCGGGAATGTCGGCGCGAAGCAATATCTGCGGGTGGAGTTGCAGACGCTTTGGCGCCTGCCCCGGTCGAACGCCATCGCCTTCCCGATCCGCTGCTATCTGCTGGCGCTGGAGGATCTGGTGACGGTGCCCAAATGGGGACGCCGCCTGCACCGGGTGCTGCGCGACCTGCCGGGCGAACTGGCCGAATACAAGGGATTCGCCGTGAACCGGCCGCTGATCGTCGACTACCTGTCGCGGTTCGACGACTGTGCGCCGACCTCGGCCGGGATCTTTCCCGATGACTGACGGCGAGGGGCTGCCAACCTGTATGCTGCCAGCATTCGGCGGGACGGAACCGACCTGCGGCAGTGTCGTCGCAATCTCCTCGGATTCGTGTCGCTTCCTGGCCGTTACGGCCTTCCTGCATGGCCCCGATCGAACCCGCCCAATGGCGCGGGATCGGTTCGGTTCCTGGCGCGAAGTCGGGCAGGGTGAACGGAATGGCGGCAGAATCGGAATATTCCTGGAAGGATCTTATTTTTATCTACAGGAAACTTTGTTTTTGGCGCCATCACCCCATCATGAGGATGCCCGCATCGCATGATGGATTCGCCATGACACAGAAGAATGCCCTTGTAGCGGCCTTGCCCGCGATCCTGTTTCCCGCCCTCGCCTGGGGGCAGGATGCCGAACCGGCGTTGAGCGCCGGAGATACCGCCTTCGTCGCGACCTGCGCGCTGTTCGTCATGCTGATGATGCTGCCCGGCCTTGCCCTGTTCTATGCGGGCATGGCGCGCAGCAAGAACGTGCTGTCGGTCCTGACCCAGATCTTCGCCTCGGTCGCGCTGATCTGCGTGCTGTGGATCGCCTTCGGCTATTCGCTGAGCTTCGACACCGAGACGCCGCTGAACGCCGTCATCGGCGGGACCTCCAAGTTCTTCCTGTCGGGGATAACCACCGAAAGCATGGTGGGGACGCTGCCGGAATATCTCTTCGTGCTGTTCATGATGATGTTCGCGGCCATTACCCCGCCGCTGATCGTCGGCGCCTTTGCCGAGCGGATGAAATTCGCCGCGGTGCTGATCTTCATGGGCGTCTGGCTGCTGATCAACTATGCGCCCATGGCGCATATGGCATGGGGCGGAGGCTGGGTCTTCGATGTCGGTGTTCTGGACTTTGCCGGCGGCAATGTCGTCCATCTGAACGCCGGCATCGCGGCGCTGGTCTGTGCGTTGGTCCTCGGGCCGCGCAAGGGTTACGGCACCACGATGATGGTGCCCCATAACATGACCATGACCTATACCGGCGGGGCGATGCTCTGGGTCGGCTGGCTGGCCTTCTGCGGCGGCTGCGCGCTGGCGGCCAATGGCTTCAGCGCGCTGGTGATGCTGAACACCATGCTGGGCGGCGCCGGGGGCGCGCTTGGCTGGATGACGGCGGAATGGATTCACCGCAAGCGGCCCAGCACCTTCGGCCTGGCCTCGGGTGCGATTGCCGGCCTGGTCGCGATCACCCCCGCCTGCGGCTTCGTCGGCCCCATGGGCGCGGTGCTGGTGGGCTTCCTCACCGCGCCGGTCTGCGTCTATGCGGTCGAGGTGGTCAAGCGCCGCGTCGGCTATGACGATTCCTTCGACGTGTTCGGCGTCCACGGTGTCGGGGCGGTGGTCGGCGGCGTGCTGACGGTCGTCTTCGCCGCGCCCGCGCTTGGCGGGCTGGGCTATCCCGAGGGCCGCACCATGCTGACCCAGATGGTGCCGCAGGTGCTGATCATGGGCTTCAGCATCGCGGTCTCGCTGGTGACGACCTGGATCGCGCTGAAGATCGCAGGCGCGCTGGTCGGCCTGCGCGTCGATGAGGAGGCCGAGGCCGAGGGGCTGGACATCCACCAGCATGGCGAGGTCGGCTATCGTCTGGGCGATGGCGTTTACGGAGGTGCGGCGCTGGTGCCGGCGCAGGCCGCGCATGGTCTGGGCTCTCCGGTGCAGGTCGCCAATCAGCGCGGCTGATGCCGCGCCCATTCCAGGGCCGGGCCTCGCGGGGCCCGGCCTTTTCCGCTGTCAGCGGCTTTGTGGATAGGTGATGACCGACAGGTATTTCGCCGGCAGTTCGATCAGGTCCACCGGGCCATGCGGCGCGTCCGCATCGAACAGCAGGGTATCGCCCGGCTCCAGGCGATAGATCTGTTCGCCATGACGATAGCCGACCGTTCCTTCCAGCATATACAGCATTTCGATCCCCTCGTGCTGGAAGGTCGGGAAGCGGTCGCTTTCCGTGGTCAGCACGATCAGATAGGGCTCGACAACGACGCCGGAGTCGTTCGCGCCGATATGGCCCAACAGGTGATATTGATGGCCGGCGCGGGTGCCCTGGCGCTCGATTTCCACCCCGTCGCCGGCTTTCACATGCATGGCCCCACGGGGCTCGGCATAGCCGGAAAACAGCTGGACCAGCGGCACCCGCAAGGCATTGGCCAGCATTTGCAGTGTGGCCAGCGAGGGCGAGATCACCCCGTTCTCGATCTTGGACAGCATCCCGACCGAAAGCCCCGACTGCGCCGCCAGATCCGATCCGGTCAGGCGCTGGCGCTTGCGCAGTTCTCGCACCACCCGGCCGATGGCGACCTCGAGGTTTCTTTCCGGATTGTCGCGCAGGGCATGGGGATTCTGGGTCAGTCTTTGCGATGTATCGCTGCTGTCCATCACATGTGCCGCGCGCCTTGTTTCCTGTCAGGAAAGTCTAGACCGCGGCACCGACAATGTGAATAGCCCCGCTCACCCCATTCTTTCGGATGCGTAGCTTCCTGGCGAGGCGGGAAAGACCACGGTCTTGTTGCCGTTGAGGAACACCCGGCGGTGGATATGGGCGTGGATGGCGCGGGCCAGGACCTGGCTTTCGACGTCGCGGCCGAGGCTGACGTAGTCCTCGGGCGATTGCGCATGGGTGACCCGGACGGTGTCCTGCTCGATGATCGGGCCCTCGTCGAGGTCGGCGGTCACGTAATGGCTGGTCGCCCCGATCAGCTTCACCCCGCGCTCGAAGGCCTGCTTGTAGGGGTTGGCGCCCTTGAAGCTCGGCAGGAAGGAATGGTGGATGTTGATGATCCGCCCCGACATCTTCTTGCACAATGCATCCGACAGCACCTGCATGTAGCGCGCCAGCACCACCAGCTCGGCCCCCGAATCCTCGACCACCGCCATCAGCTGCGCCTCGGCCTGCGGCTTGTTCTCGCGCGTGACCTTGATGCAGTGGAAGGGGATGTCGTGGTTCACCACCACCTTCTGGTAGTCCATGTGGTTCGAGATCACCGCCACGATCTCGATCGGCAGCGCGCCGATGCGCCAGCGATAGAGAAGGTCGTTCAGGCAATGGCCGAAGCGGCTGACCATGATCACCACCTTCATCTTCTCGGCCTCGTCATGGATGGCGTAGTCCATGGCGAAGGGCTCGGCCGGGCCGGCCAGGCCCGCACGCAGCGCCTCCAGCCCCACGCCCTCCTCCGAGACGAAGCTCACCCGCATGAAGAAGCGCCCGGTCTCGGTATCGTCGAACTGCGAACTGTCGGTGATGTTGCAGCCATGCTCGGCCAGAAAGCCGGCCACGGTGGCGACGATGCCGCGCGTCGAGGGGCAGGCGACCGTCAGCGTGTATTTCTTCATCTGGCTCTCCACTGAAAGGGCAAGCGCCCTGGTTTCTTCCGTGTGCAAATATCCCGGGGGGACGCTCCTGCGGCCCCCTCGAGGGGCCGCAGGAGCGGGGGGGCAGCGCCCCCCGCCGTCCCGCGCCATCCCTCAGGCCGCCGCGCCTTCGGCCCGGCCCGGGTCCGGCTCGGGCAGGCCATGCGCCCGGCAGCAGGCCACCAGCGTATTGGCCAGCAGGCAGGCGATGGTCATCGGCCCCACGCCCCCCGGCACCGGGGTGATCGCGCCCGCCACCTGCGCCGCGCCCGCGAAGTCCACGTCGCCGACCAGCCGCGACCGGCCCTCCTCCTCGATGCGGTTGATGCCCACGTCGATCACCGTGGCGCCGGGCTTGATCCACTCGCCCCGGATCATCCGCGCCCGGCCCACCGCCGCCACCAGGATGTCGGCCCGCCGGCAGACCGCCGCCAGCTCGCGGGTGCGGCTGTGGGCGATGGTCACCGTGCAGTTCTCGGCCAGCAAGAGCTGCGCCATCGGCTTGCCCACGATGTTGCTGCGCCCCACCACCACCGCCTCCAGCCCCGACAGATCCCCGAGCGTCTCGCGCAAGAGCATCAGGCAGCCCGAGGGCGTGCAGGGCACCAGCGCCTTCTGCCCGGTCCCCAGCAGCCCCACGTTCAGCGCATGGAACCCGTCCACGTCCTTTCGCGGGTCGATGGCGGCGATCACCGCCCCGGCGTCCATATGCGCGGGCAGCGGCAGCTGCACCAGGATGCCGTGCACGGCCGGGTCGGCATTGAGCCGCGCGACCAGCGCCAGCAGCGCCGCCTGCGGCGTCTCGGCAGCAAGCCGGTGCTCGAAGCTCGCCATCCCCGCCTCGCGCGTCTGGACCGCCTTGTTCCTGACATAGACCTGGCTCGCAGGATCCTCGCCCACCAGAACAACCGCAAGCCCGGGCACCACACCGTGCCCAGACCGCAGCCGGTCCACAGCCTCGGCAACACGGGCCCGCAACCCGGCCGCAAAGCCCCGCCCGTCGATGATCCTTGCACCCATAAGCCATTCTCCTTCAATGTCCGCAGCCCGCCCCAAGGCAAAAGCCCGGCCCGGCGCTACAATCTGCACCATCCCGTGCTGGAGGCGGCGGTGCGGCTGATGAGTTCGCATATCGCCGATCCGCTGTCGGCCGACCAGCTTGCGGAGCTTTCCGGTTGCAGCCTGCGCCAGCTACAGCGCTGCTTTTCGGACCACTTCGGCCTGTCGGTCATGGAGTTCTACCGGCGTTTGCGGCTGGAGAAGGCGAACGAGCTGCTGCGCCATTCCGCCCTGCCGATCGCCGAAATCACCGCGATCACCGGCTTTGCGACCATGCAGCATTTCAGCCGGTGTTTCGCGCAAGCCTTCGGCGTTCCGCCGGGACAACGCAGGCTGCAAGGGCTGGGCGCACCCGGATCGGAGGCCGTCAGCGGTAAGCGTGCATGGCGCCCGCCCATAGCAGGCGCCCAGGAATCCGTCAGATGTCCAAGGTATTGTCCCGTTCCCACTGGGTCAGATGACCGCAATAGGAATTCCACTCCTGTGTCTTCATCTTGATATAGGCGGCCGAGAAATCCTCGCCCATCGCGGCCTTCAGCCCGGCGTCGTCGTCATAGGCGCGGATCGCGTCCAGCAGGTTCAGCGGCAGCTTCGGCGCATCGATGATGCGGTGGCCTTCGGCATACATGTCGATGTCGTGGCGCTTGCCGGGATCGGCCTTGCTGCGCAGCCCCGAAAGTCCCGCCGCGATGATCACGGCTTGCAGAAGGTAGGGGTTGACCGCGCCGTCGGGCAGCCGCAACTCGAACCGGCCCGGTCCGGGGACGCGCACCATATGGGTGCGGTTGTTGCCGGTCCATGTGACCGTATTGGGCGCCCAGGTCGCCCCCGAGACGGTGCGCGGCGCGTTGATGCGCTTGTAGCTGTTCACCGTGGGATTGGTAATCGCGGCCAGCGCAGAGGCGTGCTTCATGACCCCGCCCAGGAAATGCCGGCCCTCGTCTGACAGGCTGAGTTCCTTGCCGTCGTCGGCAAAGGCATTGCGCCCGTCCCTGGTCCAGACCGAGATATGGACATGGCAGCCGTTGCCGGTCAGGCCTATGATCGGCTTGGGCATGAAGGTGGCGCGCAGCCCGTGCTTTTCGGCGACCGAGCGGGTCATGAACTTGAAGAAGCTGTGCTTGTCCGCCGTGGCCATGGCGCTGTCGTATTTCCAGTTCATCTCGAACTGGCCGTTCGCGTCCTCATGGTCGTTCTGATAGGGTTCCCAGCCCAGTTCCAGCATGTAGTCGCAGATCTCGGCCACCACATCGTAGCGCCGCATCACCGCCTGCTGGTCGTAGCAGGGTTTCACCGCGGTATCGGCGGGGTCGGAGATCTGCGTGCCCTCGGGCGTCAGCAGGAAGAATTCCGGCTCGACCCCGGTCTTGACCACCAGGCCCATTTCCGCGGCCTCGGCCGTCAGCCGCCCCAGCACGTTGCGAGGCGCCTGCGCCAGCGGTCCGCTGTCCGACATGACGCAATCCGAAGCGACCCAGGCCACTTCCCTTTTCCACGGCAGCTGGATGACCGAGGAGGCGTCCGGCAGCGCCAGCATGTCGGCATGGGCGGGGGTCAGGTCCAGCCATGTGGCGAAACCGGCGAAACCGGCGCCGTCCTTCTGCATCTCGGCGATGGCCTGCGCCGGCACCAGCTTGGCGCGCTGCGATCCGAACAGGTCGGTATAGGAAATCATGAAGTATTTGACGCCCTTCTCACGGGCGAATTCGGCGAGATCGGTCATGCGGAAGGTTCCCGTTGGAGGAAAAGAGCTGGATCGGGGCAGGATGCGATGTCCTGCCCTCTGGTCGTTGGTTCAGAAGCCGTTCTGGCCGGGAATCCAGTTGGTGCCCGCCAGCGGGACGCCCGCCATGGCGGCGGCTTCCAGCGTCAGGGCGCAAAGATCCTCGGGTTCCAGGTTGTGGACATGGCTCTTGCCGCAGGCCCGCGCGATGGTCTGGCATTCCAGCGTCATCACGGCCAGGTAGTTGCGCAGCCGCCGCGCGCCCTCGACAGGGTCGAAACGCTTCATCAGTTCGGGGTCCTGCGTGGTGATGCCGGCGGGATCGCGGCCTTCGTGCCAGTCGTCATAGGCATCCGCCGTGGTGCCGAGCGCGGCATAATCCTCGTCCCATTTCGGGTCGTTCTCGCCCAGGGCGATCAGCGCGGCGGTGCCGATGGCTACCGCATCGGCGCCAAGCGCCAGCGCCTTGGCCACATCCGCGCCGGTGCGGATCCCGCCCGAGACGACAAGCTGCACCTTGCGGTGCATCCCCAGGTCTTGCAGCGCCTTCACCGCCGGGCGGATGCAGGCCAGCGTCGGCTGGCCGACATTCTCGATGAAGACGTCCTGCGTCGCGGCGGTGCCGCCCTGCATCCCGTCCAGCACGACCACGTCGGCGCCCGCCTTCACCGCCAGGGCGGTGTCGTAATAGGGGCGCGCGCCACCGACCTTGATGTAGATCGGCTTTTCCCAGTTGGTGATCTCGCGCAGTTCCAGGATCTTGATCTCCAGATCGTCCGGGCCGGTCCAGTCGGGATGGCGGCAGGCCGAGCGCTGGTCGATGCCGATGGGCAGGTTGCGCATCCCGGCCACCCGCTCGGTGATCTTCTGGCCCAGAAGCATGCCGCCGCCGCCGGGCTTGGCGCCCTGGCCGACGACGATCTCGATCGCATCGGCGCGGCGCAGGTCGTCGGGGTTCATGCCGTAGCGGCTGGGAAGATACTGATAGACCAGCTTTTCCGAATGCCCGCGTTCCTCGTTCGTCATGCCGCCGTCGCCGGTGGTGGTCGAGGTTCCGGCCAGCGTCGCGCCGCGCCCAAGGGCCTCTTTCGCGGGACCGGATAGCGCGCCGAAGCTCATGCCCGCGATGGTGATCGGGATCTTCAACTCGATGGGCTTTTTCGCGAACCGCGTGCCCAGCACCACCGAGGTGTCGCATTTCTCGCGGTAACCCTCCAGCGGGTAGCGCGAGATCGAGGCGCCCAGGAACAGCAGGTCGTCGAAATGCGGCACCCTGCGCTTGGCGCCGCCGCCGCGGATGTCGTAGATGCCGGTATCGGCGGCGCGGCGGATTTCGGCGTTGATGCCGGGCGAGAAGGTCCAGCTGTCGCGCGGCAGGGTTTGCGGCGTCTTGTCCATGATATCCCTCATCAATAGGCGCCGGCGTGATCGACGTGGAAGTTGTAGAGCTTGCGGGCCGAGCCGTAGCGCTTGAACTCCTCGGGCTTCGCATCGGCGCCGGCGCGTTCCAGCAGGTCGCGCAGGATCTCGACATGCTCGGGGCGCATCTCTTTCTCGATGCAGTCCGAACCCAGCGACTTGACGGCGCCGCGCACGAACAGCCGCGCCTCATAGAGGCTGTCGCCAAGCGCGTCGCCCGCATCGCCCAGCACCACCAGATTGCCCGACTGCGCCATGAAGGCCGACATATGGCCGATATTGCCGAAGACCACGATGTCGATGCCCTTCATCGAGATGCCGCAGCGCGAACTGGCATTGCCCTTGATGACCAGAAGCCCGCCATGGCCGGTGGCACCCGCGTATTGGCTGGCGTCGCCCTCGATGACGACAGTGCCCGACATCATGTTCTCGGCCACGCCCGGCCCGGCCGAGCCGGTGACCTTGACGGTCGCCTGCTTGTTCATCCCGGCGCAGTAATAGCCGGTCGAGCCCTTGACGGTGACTTCGATGGGCGCATCCAGGCCCACGGCGATGGCATGGGCACCCTTGGGGTTCTCGATCACCCATTCGGTCTGGTTGGTCCGGGAAGCCTGCGCCTGAAGCGCCGCATTGACGTCGCGCAGCGGCGTGGTGGCAAGGTCGATGGTCTGCATCTCAGCGCTCCCAGAAATAGACGGTGGCGGGCTCGGGTTCCCAGACGCGGGCGCTCTCGATGCCGGGCAGGTTTGCAAGGGCGCGGTATTCGCTGCCGAAGGCGACGTAATCCTCGGTCTCGGCCATGACGGCGGGCTTGCAGGCGACGGGGTCGCGCACCACGCCGAAGCCATTGCGGGTGCCGACGACGAAGGTGAAGAAACCGTCCAGATCCTGCAACGTGCCTTCCAGCGCCTCGCTGAGGCTGGCGCCTTCGGCCAGGCGCGACGAGATATAGCAAGCGGCGACCTCGGTATCGTTCTGTGTTTCCGGGGCGAAACCCTTCTGGGTCAGTTCACGGCGCATCTGGTTGTGATTGGACAGCGAGCCGTTATGCACCAGGCACTGGTCGGCGCCGGTCGAGAAGGGATGCGCGCCCAGCGTCGTCACCGCGCTTTCCGTCGCCATGCGGGTATGGCCGATGCCGTGGCTGCCGGCCATCTGGCGCAGGTGAAAACGGGCGGCGACCTGTTCGGGCAGGCCGACCTCCTTGAAGATTTCCATCGCGTGGCCCGAACCCATGACGCGGATGCCTTTCCCGGCCAGAAAGCCGCGGGCCTCGGGCTCTGTGCCCTCGGGCAGGGTCAGCACCGCATGAGTGTCGATGACCCGCATCCCGACCGTATCCCCCAGCGCATCGGACAGCGCCGCGTCGAGGCCACGGAATGCCGTTTCCGGGTCGTCCGACTGGACGGTGATCTTCGGCTTGCCGCCATCATTGCCGTAGATGGCGATTCCCGCGCTGTCCGGCCCGCGATCCGTCATCGTGATCAGCATGTCCGTCAGCAGGTCGCCTAGCTTCGGCTGCAATTCCTGGTTCTTCAGGAACAGACCAACGATACCACACATCCCTTGCCGTCCTCGTAATCAGCTTCGCTTACCTGATGATTACCTATGAGAAATAAAATTTCTTCAAGGGAAATATGTGGGATTCCTGCCATTGCGCATGCCGCGGAAGTCTCCTGCCGCTTCGGCGTTCAGGAAGCTGAACCATGATCGGGCAACTGCCCGGCACATGAGCAATTCGAAAACGCAGAGCTGGTGAGCCGGCTAATTCCCCATCCCTGGGCACTGGGAACGGTCAGGCGCTGGCCAAGCCAGCCCAACCTCGGCCATGCAAGCGCTTGGATTTTTCGGTCCACATCAAGGACGTTTGCCGCGATATTGGCCTTTCGCGCAGTTCCCTTCCATCCACCTCTCCCCGCTGGCCGGGATCAGCGCGACGGGCCGGGGCTTCGTGCTGGAGCCGTGCGGCGTGCGCAGGATCGCCGTGCTGGCCCCGCCGGTCGAGGGTGATCATGCCGGGCTGCTGGCCCTGCTTTCCGATGGCGAGGCCTGGTCGAGTTCGAGGAAGGGCTGACCGACCGCGACTACGGCAGCCGTGAATTCATCTGCCGCGATCCCGAGGGCAATTTGTGGTGCTTCGGCACCTGGTGGCCAAAGGTCACCGACAAGACCTGAGCATCATGGCCCCGCGGATATCGAACCGCATCGCCTGTTTCGTGGACGCCCTGCCGCTGGTGCCGGGCCATCGGGTGCTGGAGATCGGCTGTGGCCCCGGCGTAGCGGCCCGCGAGGTCTGCCGCCGCATCGGCAACGGCTTCGTCCTGGCCATCGACCGCTCGGCCAGGGCGATCGACAGCGCGGTGGCCGGATCGAAACCCGAGATCGCCTCGGGCCGGCTGCGGTTTCGCCAGGTGGCAATCGAGGATTTCGAACTGCTGGCCGGCGAGGAGCGCTTCGACATCGCCTTTGCGATGCGTGTCGGGGCATTGGACGGCCGCCATCCGGAGATTGTGCAACGCGCCCTTGAACGATTGCGGGCCGCATTGAAACCGGCGGGACGGCTGTTCATCGACACGGGGCATCCGGTTCGGGAGATCAGGCTGGACAGGTAACGGGCTATGGATTGAGCGCGGGAATTGCCGTTGAACCCCTGCTGAATTAAACGAGCGGCATAACAACAGGGGACGCTTATGGCCGATATCGACCTGCATGCCTTGTCGCTGGCCGAACTGAAGCAGCTGGAAAAGAACGTGGCGAAGGCCATTGCTTCTTTCGAGGATCGCCGCAAGGCCGAGGCCCCTGCGGCGGCGGAAGCGGTGGCAAAAGAGCACGGTTTCTCGCTGGACGAACTGGCGGAAATGACATCGGCGCAAAAGCGGGTCACCGTGGCACCGAAATACCGCCACCCGGAAAACACCGAGATCACCTGGAGCGGTCGTGGCCGCAAGCCCGCCTGGATCGTCGAGGGCCTGGAAGCCGGCAAATCCCTAGAGGACTTCGCCATCTGATCAGGGAGGGCAGGGGAAATGTTCCAGCCCTCGAATGCGGTGCGGCTGCATGTCTCCCTGGCCGGGATCGAGCCGGAGATCTGGCGGCGCCTGGTCGTTCCCTCCGGCTGGACGCTGGACCGGCTGCACCTGGTCCTGCAGGCGGCCTTCGGCTGGACCGACAGCCATCTGCACGAATTCCGCATCGGCGGGTTGCGCTACGGCGATCCGGCCCTGCTGGACGACGGCTTCGGCGGCCCCCCCGTTTTCGACTATGCCGAGGTCCGGCTGCAGGATTTCGTCGGGCGCGACGCCGGCTTCACCTATGCCTACGATTTCGGGGACGGCTGGCAGCACCTGATCCGGATCGAGGACTGGCTGGCGCTCGACCCGGCGCCTCGCCATGCGCTCTGCCTCGAAGGCGGGCAGGCAAGGCCGTCCGAGGCTGTCGGCGGGCCGCGGGGCTACGCGGATTTCCTCGGGATCATCCGCGATCCGGCGCACGAGGACCATCGCTCCACGCTGCGATGGGCGGGCGGGCATTTCGATCCGGAATGGTTCGATCTCGACCTGATCAACAAGGATCTGCGCAATGCGCTGCGCGTGAACGCGTGGCGCCGATTGTATCAGCCGAGGCCGAAGGCGCAGAGGGGTTAGCAGCGCGTATATCACCGACACCTGATCGCCGGATCACCTGGTCGGGGTGATGGATTGGTTGTGACGGGTCTCCCACCGGCTTGGCCCGTCGCGATACCGCCGTGCGCTGATGACCATGGCCTTGGAAGCGTGAAGGCTCGGGCGTCGGCTTGGATGGTAGAGGAACAGCCGTCGAGCATCGGCGACCCGTCATCCAGCACCCGCGCCAGCGCGCCGGCTGGGATATTCGCGGCGGCGATATCCTCGGGGGCATAGGCGATGCCGAAGCCGTTAACAGGCGCATCGATCATGGCGGAGCAGTTGTTGGTTCGTCGTCCGTTCACGCGACCCCACAATTCCTGTCCGCCCTTTTCCAACTCCCAAGCATAGCGCCCCAAGCCGACAGGTCCTAAGACCTCTACGCCACCAACCGGTTCGCCATCGCTGTCAGGCGACGTTTCGGGGTAGGCGCTGAGGGTGCCATCTCGTCTGTAATATCAAGTTTCCTCAGCGCCATGAGGGCGCTTTTCGCCATTTCCGGGGAAACCCTGTCGACGGAGGCACCGCTTGCAATTCGGATGAGTGCCTGAGTGACGGTATCCGCGCCGATCGGGGTCCCGTCCTGTGCAAGGCGCAGAATCACGCGACCGAATGTAAAGGCGATCATGTCAGGGTTATTAGTGTAAAGCAAATTATTACCCTCCTAATAATGTCAACCACCTGCGAGGAATCTCCAAGGGATGACCAATCTACAGTTGTATGTTTGCCAATGTCTTCACCCAGGACAAGTGAGTTCAATGCACGGAGACCAGGAGAAAAAAGCATGACTCGCAGAGGCTTAGGTGAAAATATTGAAGCAAACACAACTTGGACGATAACTCGACGGGCATGAGAGCGTCTGTGGGAAATACCACAGGCGATGTTTACTTGGCCTCACGCCTGAACCCCTTGTTAGATCGATCTTAACCCTTGTTGGCGGAACCATTCGGCATATGTTGGCATATCTCGTTGCCGGCGTCATCGGAGGCATGACGTCGGCGGTTATCACTTTCGCACTGGGCTACGGCCGGGTCGCGGTACTCTCTTGTTATGTCGTCTTCGGCATCGCCGGCCTCATCGCCGCCATGCCGATGCGGCTGACTGTCTCATCCCGGGCAAAAAGCCGGGTGAGGTGGTGGGAATGCGACGCGGTGAAAGATCTGCGCAGAGCCGGATAAGTGCCGCTCCTGCAGCGATGAAGGGCGGATAGCACCCTGGATCGCGCCGCATCCCACCGATCCGAATACCAGACAAAGATACATGTTTAACCAGCCACTCGCCTCGGATGACCGGGGCATAATGGATGATTTCATTATGCTCGGCTTCACCGTGCCCGGGCTTCCGGTTTCCGCGATCTGGCTGTTTCTTAGGATTGAATATGACCCGTCAAAACCATAGCGGCAGGAATCTCTGCACCGATGCGACCAGCGTCTTTCACAGGTTGCTGGCTGAAACAGGCTACCCGCCCAGTCTCGAAGAGGTGGCCAGTGCGCTCGATGTTTTGCCTTCGACCATGATGTCCGTCTTTCGTAACGGGGCGCATCTGATGGAGGTGGCGGTGGAAAGCGCGCTGCTGCGGCTTCACGATCGCTGCATCCGGGTCACGGCGGTGATCGACTGTGCTGACCCGATCGCCCAGCTGGAAGCACTTGCCGACGCCTATATCGGCCGGGCCATCGATCATCCGGGCGTATTCCTGGCCTTCCATTCGCCGGCTCTCGGCGCGCTGCGGGAGAACGATCGCTTCACCCGCTTCGAGCGATCGGTGATCGTGCTGATGCAGCGGCTGCTGGTCCGTGCGAAGAAGGGCGGGCTGCTGGCCGGTGAGGACAATGCGGAAGTACTGGCGGAATTGATCCGCGCCCTCATCTGCGGTGCGCTGCACAAGGTGATGCTGGAACGCCTTCCACAGGGAAAGCCGGACCCAGAAGATTTGGCGGAGATGCGTGCGAACCTTCGGTTGCTGCTGCAGCGGCTGGTCGGATAGCTGCGACCTGAGTTCTCTTTTCCCTTCGGCCTGGTTGCGGCGACGTGATTGATGAGGGCGGGCCGATACCGCGCTTTCCATGACCGGCTTTCGAGGTGGTCGCGGCAAGCTCTTCTTGAGTTGCTGGCGTCGCGCTGGCCCGCAGACCCGGCAGGGCATCGTGGCGGCAGCATGCCCTGTGAGCGAGGCGTCGGTCGACGGGGATGATCCTCGGACTCGCCGCTCGAACCATGCCCTCCGAGGAACCCGGCCTTCTCGCCCGGTAGATGCTGGGTCCCCATGTCGCGACGCCTATTGCATCCGGCCGGTCGTGGTGGCCTTGCGCCGGGCGGCACCATATTGCCGCCACAACCCCAGGGAATACAGCGCCAGTGCCGCCCAGATCAGCGGAAAGGCGATCCTTCGCGACTGGTCGAACGGCTCGCCGAAGACCAGCACCGCGCACAGAAAGATCAGCGTCGGCGCGATATATTGCAGGATGCCGACCGTGGTCAGCCGCACCAGCTTGGCGCCGTTGGCATAGAGCATCAGCGGGACGGCCGTGACCACGCCGCAACCGAGCAAGAGCAGCGTGTCGGCGCCCGCGCCCGTGCCGAAATGCGACTGGCCGGTCAGCGTCAGCCACAGCAGGATGGCCGCCGCAAAGGGGCACAGCACCAGGACCTCGAGCGTAAAGCCCTGGTTGGGACCAAGTGGCAGGCTCTTCTTGCAATAGGCGTAGAAGCCCCAGGTCAGGGTCAGCCCCAGCGCCACCAGCGGCAGGCGGCCTGCCTGCACGGTCATGATGACAACTGCGACCGCGGCCAGCGCGATGGCCATGAGCTGCGTCCGTCCCAGGCGCTCCTTCAGCAGCACCGCCCCCAGGAAAACGCTGAACAGAGGGTTGATATAATAGCCCAGCGCCGCCTCCATCGCGTGATCGTTGATGATCGCCCAGACATAGACCAGCCAGTTGACCGAGATCAGCATCGCCGTCAGCACCGCCATTGCCAGCAGGCGCGGCGTGCGCAGCGCCGCGATCACCTCGGCCGCGCGCCCTTGCCAGATCAGCACCGCCGCCGCGATGGGTAGCGACCAGATCACCCGATGGGCGACGACCTCGACCGGCGGCACATGCGCCAGCGCCTTCATGTAAAGCGGCAGAAAGCCCCAGAGGACATAGGTCAGGATCACCAGGACCAGGCCACGGGGGGAATCGCTGTTGAGATCGGCAGGGCTGCTCATATCGGTTGCATAGGCTGCAATCCGCGGCCGTGCCAGACGCTGCGGTGCCTGGTCCGATAAGCTGGCCTCTGATCGACAATCGCCAAGGGTGAAGGGGCGCCAGAATCGCGAAAAACCTGCGTCGACCCGATCGGCCTCTCCTTTTCCCTTGGTAACAGCCCGATGGAGGATCGAGATGGGGCAAGGATATGTGCCTGAACTACATGATCCGAACCGTTGCAAGGCCAAGGAGCAGTTGAATGCTCCGTTGGCCGACGATGACGCCCATCACCTGTTCGAGGCAGTCGTTGCCGCACTTGATGCGGAGAGGAGGTTCGATCTGCCGGCTGCTTGTATGCTCGGTAAGTCAAGGGCGGCCCCGAGCCGCCGGTCGAGAGACCGGCGACGCTGCAGCGCGGCTTTCTCAGACCGGACAGCCGTGCTTGCCGCAACGATTTGCCAGGGCTCGCCGAGACCAGGATCATCGTGGAAAGGTGGCGATGCCACTAGAATACCGTGCGCCCGCATGGATCGCTCGGCTACAAGCCTCCGGCTCGGGAAGTCTTCATCCCCGCGTTTCCAGCGCGGACAGCTCGACAACCTGGGCCAGCAACGCCGTCCGCGCTGGAAACACGACCAGCATTGCACCAACAATCAAAATGGGCCCGTCATCGGGGGCCGATGGACAAGGCAGCCGGGCGTCGATCAGGGTTCCGCAGACCGGCAGCCACGCCCCGGCGTCGCGTCAGGGTGAGGCGGATCCCTGCGCTGCATATACCAGCAAGACGAGCCCTTGGGCGGCAACGGCGAGAGCCGAGGGCGCGACCAGCATCACCGCTGGGCCGTATGCCGGCATGCCGGCCTTGCGCCGTCGCTCGATGGCGGGCAGGGGGGCTCCCGATCGGCCCCCCGCGCCTGGAAGGCCTTCAGCCATGGTTTTCCCTGTCGTTACAGGTCCGCGCAGGCTGCACCGGCTATGCCTCGCGATCCTTGCGGCGCTGCGTGCCGCTGCGATGGGTGATCGCCAGCAGGACCGACGGTTCCCTGAGCCGCAGCCGATGCCAGCTGCCCGCCGGCACCACCTGGCCCGTCCTCGGTGCCAGTTCCACCGTGCGCATGCCGTCGGCATCCTCAAGATCCAGCTCCAGCCTGCCGGAGCAGAGGATCAGCAACTCATCGCCGCCGGGATGCATCTCCCAGGAGTCCGGGTGAACGTCCTCGGGGCGTTCGGCAGGGAAGACGGCGAGCGTCCTGCCCTCCGCCGGCCGGTCGCCGGAGGCCAGCGACACCGGGCGGATCCGCGGCCCGTCCTCGAGATGCAGGTGAAAGCGGCTCAGGTCGAGCCCGGAATTCGTATCGGTCATGGCGTTTCTTCCTTTCCGGCCGCGATGTCCTTGCATCGATGCCTGGAATATGTGACGAATCCCTCGGCTTTTATATTCGCATTCCCCGTTCATGACCGGAGGATGGTGCAGATGGAGGTGAATCCACGCAAAATCCCGCGCCAGGGCCGGGCGCGCGCCACGGTTCGCGCCATCATCGAGGCGACCGCTCAGGTTCTGGCGCATGCCGGGTTCGAGCGCATGACCACCGCGATGGTGGCGGAGCGGGCCGGCGCCAGCATCGGCTCGCTCTACCAGTATTACCCGAACAAGCAGGCGCTGGCGGCGGCGGTGGTCGATCATTACGGCGAGGTCTTTGCCGCGCGCTTCGCCCAGGCGATTGCCGCGCCGGGCGAGACGCTGGCCCAGGCGGTCGATGCCCTGGTCGCGACCGCCTTCCAGGACCATCCGCATGATCCCCGGCTGCACCAGGCCCTGATCGAGATCGCGCCGCGCGTCGGCCGGGCCGAGCATCGCAAGGCGCTCAGCGCCCGCATCGCCGCGCTGATCGAGGCGCGGTTGCGGCGCCATGCGGACGAGTTGGCCGCCGATCTCGATCCGGCCGAGGCGGCGGCGATGCTGGAGGCCGTGCTGGAAACCGCCGCGCACCGCGCGCTGGAACAGCATCCCGCCGGCCTGCCGACCGCAAGGCTCGCGGCCCAATGCCGGCGGATGATCATGGCTTATCTCACATGCCCGGCGGGGCGCTCGTGAGGGAAGTTTTCATGTTGGCCGCTCCTTGGGTGTCCCAAAGCGGATCGGAAGTGCTGGGGATATTCATGGGCCTTGAGCCATGGATCAACCCAGTCAGACCAGGCCAGGTCGCGTTTCCAGAAGCTGCTGCTCGGACATGCCACAGCTCTAGGGAACCACCTCGTGCCGCCATCGCGAATAGGATAGGCGGCCAAAGGCACAGAGGGTGCAAAGGTGGCGACGGAGCGTTGCTGACATTCCCGACCCATTCCGGCCACTCGCGAACAGCCCTGTGCCGCAATGGGGCCTCCGCGTCGCGGCGTTTCGTGTTCGCCGCAGCGGTTAAGGCTGCGCAGCGAGAGAAATGTCGGACGCAGGCTTTTTGCCCTGATCAGCCGGCAGCGTCCGTGACCCCGAACGCCTGCCAGAAACCGATCCTGCCAGCCGGGGTGATCTCCAGCGCCCTCGTTCCGGCGCGGCGCCGCACCCAGCCCCGATCCAGGGCATGGGTGCAGATGGCGGCGCCCAGAGCCCCGGCCAGATGCGGGCGGCGCTCGCTCCAGTCCAGGCAGGGACGGCAGAGCGGGCGGCGGCTATGCATGTCGCGATCCGCCGCCAGGATGCCGAGGGCCTGTATCCTGGCCCGGCCCGAGCCCTGGCAGCTGCTCGCGGCGGCGCTGGCCAGCGGCGCCGGCTGGGTCACGATGGGGGCGGCCGCCGTGAATGCGCTGATCGCGCCCTGGTTCATCCTGCGCCGTCCCGCCGCGCTCGGCATGGCCCATAACGGCGCGAGCCTGGGCGGGGTGATTTTCTCGCCGCCGTGGATCGCGCTGATCGCGGGCATCGGCTTTCTGCCGGCGGCCCTGGCCGTCGGCGGCGTCATGGTGGCCGTGGTCGCGACCCTGTCGGTGCTGGTGTTCCGGCACACGCCCGAAAGCATGGGGCAAAGCCCGGACGGCGTGCAGGGGGCCGATCCCCGGCCACGAGCGCCGCGAGGCGGTTCGCCCGCGCGCCGCTGGTTCTTTGCCGACGGCAAGTTCGTGACGCTGGCCGCCGGCATGATGCTGGGGCTCTTTGCCCAGATCGGGTTGCTGGCGCATCTGTTCTCGCTGCTGGTGCCGGTGCTGGGCGAGGGCATGGCGGGGCTGGCGATGGGCGGCGCGACGCTCGCCGCGATCCTCGGGCGTTCGGTGGTGGGCTGGATGATGCCGGTCTCGGCCGACCGCCGCCTGGTCGCCTGTGCCAGCTATGGCGTGCAGGTGGCCGGATCGCTGCTGTTCCTTCTGGCGGCGGGCGAGGGCGGGGCTCGGCATTGCGCTCTTCGGGTTGGGGATCGGCAATGCCACCTCGCTGCCGCCGCTGATCGCGCAGCAGGGGTTCACCCGGGCCGTGGTGGCCCGCGTCGTGCCGCTGATCGTCGCCATCGGCCAGGCCGGCCATGCCTTCGCTCCGGCGGCGTTCGGCCTGTTGCGCGGGGGTGGCATGATCGGCGGATCCGGTTCCGCGCTGCTGTTCGCCTGCGCTGCGGCGATACAACTGGCCGCGATCGGCTGCCTTCTGGCGGGGCGGGGCGGGGGGGAAGGCCGGGCCGCCCTCAGCCTGACGCAACACGCCCATGATCTGGGCTTCGGTGAAACGGCTCTTCTTCATCGGAATCTCCTCGTCCATCCTGCCGAGAAAACTCCACGTCCGCATCCCCTTAACCATGGGGAGGATTACCGCAGCAGCTCACAGTCGGAAATCTGTCCAAGAAACGGGAGTCGCTCACTGAGCCATCATTGGCATAGTTATTGCGCAGAAACCCTTCGTATCGGCTTACAGGAGCACGATGACAACGGCCCTGAACAGCTCGAACTGCGTTCTCGATAACCGCAAGATCTAGCGAGGAACAGAAATTGAATAACAGGACAAAGGCAGGACAACCGCAGTTCCTAGCCGATCCAAACAAGCAGCATTTTATCGACGGTACATGGCGGCCATCCGCTTCCGGGGAGAGTATCGAGACATTCAACCCCGCGACCGGCAAGGTCCTGACTACACTGGCGCGCGGTCGCAAGGAGGATGTCGATGCCGCAGTTGCAGCTGCACGGCGTGCGTTCGAGGGGCCGTGGAGCCGTTTCACTCCGCAACAGCGGATGACGCTGATGATGCGAGTCGCCGAGGTCGTGGAGAAAAATTTCGACGAGCTTGCCACACTGGAATCGCTCGATATGGGAGCGCCGCTTGCGCGGACCCGTGGCATGAAAGCCGGCTTGCTGGCCATGATCCGCTACCTTGCTGCACAGGCGGTAAGCTGGACCGGCAGCACGATTCCGAACTCGCTACCTGGCAATGTCACCACGCTTACTCTGAAGGCGCCGGTGGGTGTCGTCGGCGGGATCATCCCGTGGAACGGGCCGCTTATCAGCTTCTGGGGAATCGTGGGCGGCGCCCTGGCGACCGGCTGCACGGTGGTGATCAAGTCCGCCGAGGATGCGTCGCTGACCGCGCTGCGCACGGCGGAACTGCTGGCCGAGATCGGTGTGCCAGAAGGGGTGGTGAATGTGGTCACCGGCCTCGGCGCCGAGGCCGGTGCGGCCTTGGCTGCCCATCCCGATGTGGATCGCATCGCTTTTACTGGCTCGACCACCACCGGTCGCGAGATCGTCAAGGCCTCTACGGTCAACATGAAGCGTGTACAGGTGGAACTGGGCGGCAAGTCGCCCGACGTGATCTTTGCCGACGCGGATCTCGACAAGGCGGTGCCCGGCGCGGCCATGGGTGTCTTTACCAATTCCGGCCAGATCTGTTCAGCCGGGACCCGCATCTTCGTCCAGCGCACCATCCAAGAGGAGTTCCTGGCCCGGATGGTCGAGTTCAGCAAGGGGATCGTCGTGGGCGACCCCTTCGATCCGAATGTGCAACTGGGTCCTCTTGTCTCGCAGCGTCAATTGGAGCGGGTGATGCATTATGTCTCGGTTGGTGGTTCGGAAGGCGCGGATCTGCGGACAGGCGGCAGCCGGCTGGGGGGCGATCTGGCGGACGGCTATTTCATCGCGCCGACCGTCTTCAGCAGTGTCCACAATGACATGACCATCGCGCGTGAAGAGATCTTCGGCCCTGTCGCCTCGGTTAGGGATGATCCGTGAGATTGGGTCGAGCCAGCGCGTTCCCCGCATATGCGGGGATGAACCGTCCTGTGGAAAACAACGGCTACCATTTTCATCCTTGTTCCCCGCATGCGCGAGGGTGAACCGACGCTGGCAGCGGCGCTGATCGAGGACGGCGACTGTTCCCCGCATGCGCCTTCATGCCACTGACCTTCGATCCGGCCTGCATGCTGCACCGCTTCCTGTCGTCGATCCCGAACTCCGTGTTCATGGTCATCGTCTATCTGCGGCTCCGGTGCCTCTTGCCCTTGGCGATCGCCCATTGGCTCCCGGATGCCGCCCCGACCCTGTTCTCGTTCTGAGCCGGGGTTCAGGTGCAGTGTGTCCGGGGCTGTACGTCGATGGTGATGGCGATGGGGTCGCTGGCGGGGAAGGTTCCTTGCAGCGCCAGGTCGAGAAACGTCTCGACATGCGCCGCCTGTCCCGGATCCCGGTCCCTCGCCGGCAAGGGGGTCTCGTGATCCCCGCCGGCCTCCGCGCCTGGGCTTTCGGGGCCGGGCGATCGGGCGAAATCCAGCGCGCCGCAGCTCAGGATCCTGCCGCTTGCGTCCGCGGTGATCCGGATGCGGCGGCTGGACGAAAAGAAGATCAGCCGCACCGTGCCGGCATCCTTGCCCGCGCCGCGCTCGAACCGGCTGGTGATCGTGCCGTCGCGCATGCCCTGCCGCAAATCGTCGGCGCTGATCCCGAACGCCCTGGCCAGGACGGCCGCGTCGATCCGGGCGCCGTCCTGCTGCAAGTCGATCCCAGGCATCGCCGCCTCTCTTTTCCGGCCTCACTCGGCCGCCACCACGCGCCCTCCCGGACCCGCTCCGGGCCAGGCGCAATCCTCCAGCGTCGTGCGGTCCAGCTCGGCCATGAAGGCCTCGCGCGCCGCGGAAAGCTGCGGCCGCAGGCGGCAGCGCGGCCGCAGGACGCATGCACCGCCGTCGGCGCGGAAACATTCCACGATGGCGAACTTGCGCTCCAGATGGCGCACCACCTGCCCCAGCGTGATCTCATGCGCCGGGCGCATCAGCCGCAGCCCGCCGGACCTGCCGCGCTCGGACCGCACGAAACCGCCAAGCCCCAGGTCGCTGACCACCTTGGCCAGGTGATGCTGCGAGATGGCGAACTCCCTGGCGATCTGCCCGGTCGAGATCGGCTTTTCCGGCGCCCCCGCCAGCCGCATCAGCACCCGCAATCCGTAGTCGGTAAAGGTCGCAAGACGCATCGGCTCTCCTGAATTGGTATTGACAATACCGATTATGTGGGCGGATATTCGGCATTGCAAGTACCGAATATGGGCTTCGCGCATCCTCCTGCCCCGCGGCGCCCGACTCACCGTCAGATCCCCCGCTCATGGAGACAGCCATGCCCCAGACCACATTCCCATTGCACGACCGGACGGTCGGCGAGATCGCCGCGCGGCTTCCCGGCGCGTCCGGCGTGTTCCGCCGCTTCGGCATCGACTTCTGCTGCCACGGAGAGGTGCCGCTGGCCGAGGCGGCCAATCGGCGCCAACTGGACCTTGGCGCGCTCGAGGCGGTCCTGAGCGACCTCGACCCGCTGGCGATCCCCGATGCGCCACGCGAGACCGGGGCGCTGATCGACCATATCCAGACCCGCTATCACCAGGCGCATCGCCGGCAGATCCCCGAGCTGATCGCGCTTTCGCGCAAGGTCGAGGCGGTCCATGCCGGCCACCCGGAGGTGCCCGGCGGCCTGGCCGACCTGCTGCAGCGGATATGGGGCGAACTGGAGGTGCACATGAAGAAGGAAGAGCTGATCCTGTTCCCGGCCATGCGCCGGCAGGCGGCGGACCGGATCGCCGCCCCCATCGCCGAGATGCGGCACGATCACGACGATCACGGCGCCTTCCTGGCGGAGCTGGCGCGGCTGACGCAGGACCATACCCTGCCCGAGGGCGCCTGCCGGACCTGGCAGGCGCTTTACGCCGGGATCGCGCAGCTGCGGGCCGACCTGATGGAGCATGTCCATCTGGAAAACAACGTGCTGTTCCCGCGCTTTGAAAAGGCCGCATGAGGCCCGCTGCCCGCCCGCTGTTTCATGCGGCGCCGCCCGCCGCCGGCGCCGCATCCGACGCCCCGAAGCCCGCCTTTTGCCACCCCTTCAAGGAGGAGGTTCCATGGTCCGACCCGGTTGCATCCTTGCCGCCTCGCTGGCGCTGCTGCCGGCTGCCGGCCTTGCCCAGAGCGGCCAGCCCGCCCCGGCCGCGGCGGCGGAAGAGACATGGCTGCCCAGTTTGCAGACCCGGACGCCGCAGCAGGGCTTCGACCTGGCCATCGGCATGGCGCGGCGGGCGGTCAGGACGACCCAGCCCGATGTCGCGGCGCTGAAGGCGGGGCGGCCGGGCTATGCGGCCGATGCGGGCAGGCTGATCGACGTCTCGGGGGTGGCGGCGGCCTGGTTCGCGACCATCGCCGCAGCGAACGACTATTGGCGCGAATGAACCTGAACGGAGGACGATCATGGCCGACATCTCCATGCCCAAGGCCAGCGCCGCGCTTGGCGCGAAACGTCACGCGCTGGCGCCAGCCATCGACGATGCCTTTCTGGCGCTGTCCAAAGCCGTCTTTGCCGACGGTGCGCTGGACAAGCGCACCAAGCAGCTGATCGCGGTCGCCGTGGCCCATGTCACGCAATGCCCCTGGTGCATCGAGGGCCATGTCAAGGGCGCCCGCCGCGAGGGCGCCAGTCCCGAGCAGATCATGGAGGCGATCTGGGTCGCGGCCGAGATGCGCGCCGGGGCCGCCCATGCCCATGCCAACAAGGCGCTTGCGGTGCTGGACCAGATCGATGGCGCGTGAAGCCTGCCCATGCCCTGCTGCCGTCCCTTGCGGAACATGGCGAGGGGTCGAGGCCTGCATGAAGGGCGCGGCGGCAGCCCGGCGGATCACCGCGAGGCTCGATGCCACCCTTGGCCTTGCCGATAGCCGCAGGGCCGGCCAGGTCGCCCTGCCGCCGCGCCCGACCATCCGCGTATCCGCAAACCGGAGCCTGCACAGATAAAGGACAGGACCATGTCAGCCCAGATCAGCGACAGCATCGAAGAGAAGCGGGGCTTCTTCACCCGCTGGTTCATGTCGACGAACCACAAGGACATCGGCATCCTTTACCTGTTCACCGCCGGGACGGCCGGGCTGATCGCCGTCACCTTCACCGTCTACATGCGGATGGAGTTGCAGCATCCCGGCGTGCAATACATGTGCCTGGAGGGGATGCGGCTGGTCGCGGACGCCTCGGCGGAATGCACGCCCAACGGCCATCTGTGGAATGTCGTCGTGACCTATCACGGCATCCTGATGATGTTCTTCGTGGTGATCCCGGCGCTGTTCGGGGGGTTCGGCAATTATTTCATGCCGCTGCACATCGGCGCCCCGGACATGGCCTTCCCGCGGCTGAACAACCTCAGCTATTGGCTCTATGTCTGCGGGGTCTCTCTTGCCATCGCCTCGCTGCTGTCGCCGGGCGGCAACGACCAGTCCGGCGCGGGCGTGGGCTGGGTGCTCTATCCGCCGCTCTCCACGACCGAGGCCGGCTATGCGATGGACCTGGCGATCTTTTCCGTCCATGTCTCGGGCGCCAGCTCGATCCTGGGCGCGATCAACATCATCACCACCTTCCTGAACATGCGCGCACCGGGGATGACGCTGTTCAAGGTGCCGCTGTTCGCCTGGGCCGTCTTCATCACCGCCTGGATGATCCTCTTGTCGCTGCCGGTGCTGGCCGGGGGGATCACCATGCTGCTGATGGACCGCAATTTCAGCACCCAGTTCTTCGACCCGGCCGGCGGCGGCGACCCGGTGCTTTACCAGCATATCCTGTGGTTCTTCGGCCATCCCGAGGTCTACATGCTGATCCTGCCCGGTTTCGGCATCATCAGCCATGTGGTCTCGACCTTTGCCAGGAAGCCGATCTTCGGCTACCTGCCGATGGTGCTGGCCATGGCGGCCATCGCCTTCCTGGGCTTCGTCGTCTGGGCGCACCACATGTATACCGCCGGCATGTCCTTGACCCAGCAGGCCTATTTCATGCTGGCCACCATGACCATCGCCGTGCCGACCGGCATCAAGGTGTTCTCGTGGATCGCGACCATGTGGGGCGGCTCGATCGAGTTCAAGACGCCGATGCTCTGGGCCTTCGGCTTCCTGTTCCTGTTCACCGTCGGCGGCGTGACCGGGGTCGTCATCGCCCAAGCCCCATTGGACCGGGTCTATCACGACACCTATTACGTCGTCGCCCACTTCCACTATGTGATGTCGCTGGGCGCGGTCTTCGCGATCTTCGCCGGGGTCTATTACTGGATCGGCAAGATGTCGGGCCGGCAATACCCGGAATGGGCCGGCAAGCTGCATTTCTGGATGATGTTCATCGGCTCGAACCTGATCTTCTTCCCGCAGCACTTCCTGGGCCGCCAGGGCATGCCGCGCCGCTACATCGACTATCCGGTCGAGTTCGCCTATTGGAACAACATCTCGTCGATCGGCGCCTATATCTCCTTCGCCTCCTTCCTGTTCTTCATCGGCATCGTGTTCTACACGCTCTTCGCCGGCAAGCGCGTGAACGTGCCGAACTACTGGAACGAACACGCCGACACGCTGGAATGGACCCTGCCCTCGCCGCCGCCGGAGCATACCTTCGAGACCCTGCCCAAGCGCGAGGACTGGGATCGCGCCCAGGCGCATCGGTAGGCAAGGCGGCCCACGGGTCCATAAGGAGGTCGGAGGCAGCCCGGCCTCCTCGCGATGCGCAAAGCGGACCATCGGCCCAGGGCAAGAGAATTGCGTTAGAAATTCTAATGCTTCCCGAGAGGATATTCTCGTTTGCCCCAATGAGGCTATCGGGGAATAAACCGCCTGTCCGGGTCGCGGGGTGCCTTGGCGGAGATGAACGGTCATCAGCCCCGGCCAATTGAATTCACATGCCGGACCCTGCTTTCGTCCGCCGGAGCCTCCGGTGGCGCGGGTTCCGGTTGCCTGGTCGGAAAAAGCGCCCAGGTCGAATGTTGGGGGGAGGATGCAGGCCGCGTCCCGGCATCCGCGGCCCAAGACAGGCTGGCGCGGCCCAGGGGTTTTCCGGGGCTTCACGACCAGCGACTTCATGGGCCTGCGGAGGAGCCACGTCGGTGGAAGGGCCATGAAAACCGCGATGCGTATCGGGCCGCTTCCGCCAGCCTTCAGCGGAACGCCCAGTTCTGAGCCCAGGAAGGTATTCTATGGCCATATCCATTTTACCCGGCGGACCCGCGATGCGCGACGCCTCGGGACGGCTGCCGATCGACGAGGCGCCGCTCAAGACCATTCATGTCGTGGCGGCCGCGGCCGTCCTGGGCGGCGCGGTGCTGGACGGCTACGTCCTGGGCATCGTGGGGCCGGCGCTGTCCATCGCCAGGCAGGAAATGCAGCTTTCGGCGATCAGCCAGGGCCTGATCGCGTCCAGCGCGCTGATCGGGGTGTTCATCGGCGGGCTGTTCTTCGGCAATCTGGCGGATCGTTTCGGCCGCCGTCCGGTCTTCGGCTGGAACCTGGCGGCCTTTATCGTGCTGTCGCTGCTGCAACTCTTCGTGCAGGATGTCTGGCAGCTGGTCGCGATCCGGCTGGCGCTGGGGCTGGCGATCGGCGTCGAATATGCCGTGGGCTCGTCGGTGCTGGCGGAATTCTCGCGCCGCAAGGGCAGGGGCGTGCTGCTGGGCTGCTTCTCGATCGGCTGGCAGGTGGGCTTTACCGTCGCCTTCATCGTCGGCTCGTTCTATGACGGCGACAACTGGCGGATGCTGCTGGCCTCGAGCGTGATCCCGGCGCTGATCACCTTCGCCTTGCGGATAACCCTGCCCGAGACGCCCATGTGGCTGAAGGGGCAGGGCCGCGATGCCGAGGCGCAGGCGATCGTCGACCGGCATTTCGGCGCGGAATATGCCATCCCCGACGTCGACCCGAACCCGCGGCACGCCTCGCCGCGCGAGCTTTTCACGGCCGAGACCTGGCGGCAGACGCTTTATTCCGGCTTGTTCTGGTTCTGCCAGGTCGGCCCGTTCTTCGGCATCTTCACCTTCATGATGCCGGTGCTGGAATCGCTGGGCCTGCAGGACGCGACCGCGGTGGACATGTCGCTGAACGCCATCCAGATCGCCGGGGCCGTGGTCGGCGTCTTCATGCTGCACTGGATGAGCCGGCGCGGCTTCGTGATCTGGACCTTCGTGATCGTGCTGCTGACCTTCCTGGCGCTGGGCCTGTTCCCGCAGGCGCCGACCTGGTTCATCGTCGCGCTGTTCGCGATCTACATGTTCGTCGCCCCGGCCGCGAACAACATCCAGTTCGTCTATCCGCCCGAGATCTTTGACACCCATGTGCGGGCGACGGGGGTCGGGTTTTCGGCTGCCTTCTCGCGCATATCGGCAGCGGGCGTGACCTATCTTCTGCCCTACCTGCTGCAAAGGTTCGGCTTTTCCGCGACCGTGATCATGATGGCCGCCTTCCCCTTGCTGGGGCTGGTCCTGTCGATCCTCTGGGCCCCGGAAACCAAGGGCAAGCACTTGCGCTGAACGCCGGGCGGGGGCTCGGGCCCCCGCCAGCCCGAGCCCCCTTCCTTGCGTTTCAGAAGGTCATGCGGGTGGTCAGGAAGAAGCTGCGCCCCGGCTCGGGGAAGCCCTCGACCAGCTGATAGTCCCGGTCGAAAAGGTTGCGGATGCCGAAGACGACGCTCGCCTGTTCGCTCGCCTGCCATTCCGCATCCAGGTTGGCCAACGCAAAGCCGCTCATGCGGGTATAGGCGATCTGTCCCGGATCCGAGGGCTGGATCGCGCTTTCCGACAGGCGGGAGCTGGAAAGCTCGACCGAGGGCGAGATGGTCAGGGCGTCCATCGCCCGCCAGTCGAGCCGCAGATAGGCGTTGTGGCGTGGCGTGTCGGTCGGGCGGTAGTCGGCGCGGACCGGGTCGGTGATGCCGCGATGCAGCCAGGTGTAGTTCGCGACCAGCCCCAGCCGGTCGCTGACCTGCCAGTTCGCCGCGATCTCGAAACCCTTGTAGGTGCCGTCGCCGACGTTCTGGCTTTGCACGATGGGCCGGTCGCGCTCATCATCCCATTGGTCGGTCGGCATCGATTGGATCATGTCCTTGACCTTGCTGTAGAACAGCGCCGTCTGGACCGTCGCCGGGCCGATCTGGCCGCCATAGCCGATCTCGATATTGGTGGCGCGTTCCGATTCCAGGGCGGGGTTCGGCAGGGCCGTGCCAAAGCGGGTGCTGTAGCGGTCGAACCGCGTCGGAAAGCGGGTGCGGGAGGACAGGCTGGCGTGATATTCGCCGCTGTCGTGGCTGTAGATCGCCGCCAGTTGCCAGTTCACCGCATCGGTCGAGCCGGTGGGATAGCTGCCGGGCACGGCCGGGCCGGGGAAGCTGCTGGTGTCGTTGTTGTCGGCCCGCAGCATCCTTGCCTTGTCGTAGCTGATGCCCGAGACGAGCCTCAGGGCCTGCGAATACTGCCAGCCATGTTCGAGCGCGACCGAGATCGTCTCTTCCTCGGACCGTTCCGGCAGGTCGGGTTCCCGGCCGGTGCCGGGGGCGACGGACTGGATGGAATCGTGCCGGTCGCGGCGGTAATGCAGCGCCGCCTTGACCTCGTGATCCGGGCCGAACTCGGTTCCGGCTTCGGCGCTCAGCCCCCAGGCCGCGTCCTTGTAGCGGCTGTCGAAAATGCGCGGCGCCAGGGTTTCCTGCGTGGTCTGCGTGGAATCGTCCCAGGACGACAGCAGGTTGTCGAAGCGGTTGTAATAGGCGCGGGTCTTCAGATAGCCGCCGGCCAGTTCGGTATGCGAATAAAAGGCAAGGCTGTCGATGTCCCATTCCGGCCATGTCCAGTCCCGCTGGTATCCGCCAGAACCGGTGTCCGGCCGGCCCCGCATCGGCAGGTCGATGTTGTAGGGCGCGCGCTTCGCCCCGGTCTGCCGGGTATAGCTGAGGACATATTCATCGGTCGCGTTCGGCGTCCAGCCGGCCTTGAGGTTCAGGCGGCTGTCGTCGGTATCGGCATATTCGCGCAGGCCCGCGCCCTGCTGCGGCCGCGGCACGAAGTCGCGCGACAGGTAGAAGCCGTCGCTGTCGCGCCGCATGTAGCTGCCTTGCAGCCAGAAATCCGCCTGCCGCGTGCCCAGCGACAGAAAGCCGCTGCGGGCGGCGATGTCGCCCCGGTTGCCGGCCTCGATGCCCAGGCGCGCCTCGCCCTCGAAGGGCGCGGAGGGCTGGCGGGTGACAAGGTTGATCGCCCCGCCCATGCCCCCCGGCCCGTTCAGGACCGAGACATGGCCCTTTTGCAGCTGGATCTCGGCCAGGTCCGGGGTCAGGAAACGGCCATAGTCCAGCCGGTTGTCGGCGGGCAGGTAGACGCGGATGCCGTCGATCGACAGCGGCACCTGGAAGCGGTCGAAGCCGCGGACATAGACCAGCCGCTCGTTCCGGCTGCCGCCGGTATTGCCGACCTGCACCCCCGGCGCGACCCGCAACGCATCGTCCAGCGAGGTGCGATTGCTGCGCAGGACATCCTTGGCGGTCACGGTGGTCGTGGTGCCGCCCCGGCCTTCGTCGTCCTCCGCCGTCAGGGTGATCGTGCCCAGCACGAAGACCTGCGACGGCTCGGCCACCTGCGCCGATGCCGGCGCGGCCGCCCAGCCCAGAATGGTGGCGCAAAGCAATCCCGCCCTTGTCGTGACCCGCATCCATGTCCCTCCCGAACAGCTCTCCACCAGCGGAGAGAATCGTTATGCTTGAGCAAACATAATGAAATCGCGACGGATGAACATAGGGCATTGGCGCGGAAGTCTTTCTTTCCGGGCGGTGGCGGTTTGAAGCGGCAGGGCCTTGCCAGCGCCCTCCGATATGTTTCAGTATCTATAACGGCGCGGAGATGATGGGAGGCGCGAATGGAAATCCGCTATGTCTGTTCCGACGAGGAACGAAGGACGGATGCCGTGCTGAGCGCGGTCGCGCAAAGGGCCGCCGCCCTGGGAATCGCGCTGGCGGGAACCGTGCAGCCGGTGGACCCCGACGCCCCGCCCGAGAAATGCAATATCGTCCTGGCCCTGCTGCCCGACGGCGAGCGGCGGAATGTCAGTTTCGACCTCGCCCCCGGCATGACCGGCTGCCGGCTGGACCCCGATGCGCTGGAGGCGGCGGTGATGGCCGTCCATGACCGCCTGCCCGGTGCGCAGGGGCTGGTGGTGAACAAGTTCGGCAAGCAAGAGGCCGTGGGCCGCGGCCTGGTCGGTGCCATCGGCGAGGCCTGCGCGCGCGGGCTTCCGGTGCTGGTCGGCGTGTCGCCGCAATGGCGCGAGGCATTCCTGGCCTTTGCCGGCGGCGCGACCGAACCGCTGCCGGCCGACGAGGATCAGGTTCTGGCCTGGCTGCAGGCGGCCTGCCTGCGCCGGGTCGCATAAACCCAGTCGATGGAAAGGGAGATTTCCAGATGAAGCTCAGCGCAAGAAACGTCCTGCCCGGCACGGTGGTCGAGATCGTCACCGGCGCCGTCACCAGCCATGTCCGCATCGACCTGGGCGGCAGCGTGGTGACAGCCTCGATCACCAATGACGCGGTGAAGGAGCTTGGCCTGGCGGTCGGCAGCCGCGCCTCGGCCGTCATCAAGGCGTCCGACGTGATGGTGGGCGTGGATGAATGAGGTCGGCACCGACGACCTGCGACCGCATGAGCAGGCCGTCGTCCCGCCGCAGGGCTTCGACGCGCAGCTTTGGTTCATCGGCCGCATCCACACGCCCTGGACCCGACGCGGCGACTGCCCGCATCGCGGCGATGCCGCCGACGGGCCGGACTGCCGGATCGAGCTGTTCGAGCCCTGGGTTCCGGGACTGACCGGGATCGAGGCGCATGCCAGCCTGCAGATCCTTTACTGGATGGACCGGGCGCGGCGCGACCTGGTCCTGCAGAACCCGAAGTTCGGCGAGCGCGCGACCGGCACCTTTGCCCTGCGCTCGCCGGTGCGTCCCAACCCGATCGCCTCGTCGGTGGTGCGGCTGCTGGCGGTCGAGGGGCCGGTGCTGATCGTGCGCGGGCTGGATTGCCTGGACGGCACGCCGCTTCTTGACATCAAGGCCGCGTTCGGAGCGATGGCATGATGCGGCTGACCCGCCGCGCCCTGGCCGGCGTGCTTTCGATCCTGGTCGCGGCCGGCCCCGCCCTTGCCCAGGAGGGCAAGACCGTGACCGATGCCGGCGGACGGCAGGTCCGGGTTCCGGTCGATCCCGCCAGGGTCTTTGCCGCCGGCCCCCCTGCGGCCACGCTGCTTTATACGCTGAAGCCCCAGGCGATGATCGGCTGGGTCCGCGCGCCCAAGCCGGCCGATCTGGCCTGGCTGCGGCCCGAGGTTGCGGACCTGCCCGAACTGGGGCGGCTGACCGGCCGGGGCGACACGCTGAACCTCGAGGTGCTGCTTGCGGCGGGGCCCGACCTGATCGTGGATTACGGCACGGTGAACGCGACCTATGTCGATCTGGCCGGCCGGGTCCAGGAACAGGCGGGCGTGCCCTATGTGCTGATCGACGGCAGCTTTGCGCAGATGCCGCGGTCGATCCGGCAGATGGCCGACCTGCTCGGCGTCCCCGCGCGCGGCGAGGCCCTGGCGGCATATGCCGAAACCACGCTGGCGGATCTGGACGCGCTTCTGGCCGAGGTGCCGCAGACCACGCGGCCCAGGGTTTATCTTGCGCGCGGGCCGGAAGGGGTGGAGACCGCCGGCCGCGGCTCGATCAATGCCGAGATCATCGAGCGCGTGGGCGCAAGGAATGTCGTCGAGACGGAAGGCGACGGGCTTGCCACCGTCTCGCCCGAGCAGGTGCAGGCCTGGGCGCCGGACGTGATCGTCACCATCGACCGGGATTTCGCCGCCAAGGTGGCGCAGATGCCGGAATGGCGGGGCATTCCCGCGGTGGCGAACGGGCGCGTCCATCTGGCGCCCGCGGTCCCCTTCGGCTTTATCGACGCGCCGCCTTCGGTCAATCGCCTGGCCGGGCTGATCTGGCTTTCGCACAAGCTTTATCCCCAGGCCGCGACCGGCGACCTGCACGCCAAGATCGCCGAGTTCTACGCGCTGTTCTATGGCCGGCGCCCGGACGATGCCGCGCTGGCGGCCTTGCTGGGTGACTGAGCGGCGGCTGAACGGCTGGCTCGCTTTGGGGCTGATCGCCACGCTGGCGATCGGCGCCGCGGTCGGCCCCTATGCGATCGCGCCGCAGCAGCTGGTGGCTGTCCTGTCGGGGGACCGCTCGGACCCGCAGGCGGTGACGGTGCTGTGGAACATCCGCCTGCCGCGGGTGCTGGCGGCGGCCATGGTCGGCGCGGCTCTGGCGGCGGCGGGGGCGGCCTACCAGACCACCTTCCGCAATCCGCTGGTCTCGCCGGACATCCTGGGCGTGTCGGCCGGGGCGGGGTTCGGCGCCGTGCTGGGCATCCTGCTGGGCTGGCCGGTCATGGCCATCCAGATGCTGGGCTTCGGCACCGGGCTTGCCACCGTGGCGATGGTCCTGGGCCTGACCATGGTGCTGCGCGGTGCGGGACAGGTGCTGGTCATGGTGCTGTGCGGCATCGCCATCGGCGCGCTGGCGGGGGCCGGGATCTCGCTGGTCAAGCTGCTGGCCGACCCCGAGCAGCAATTGCCCGCCATCACCTTCTGGCTGATGGGCAGCCTGGCCGGGGTCAAGCGCCCGGACATCGCGGCGGCGCTGCCTGCGCTGCTGGTCGGGCTTGCGCCGCTGCTGGCGCTGCGCTGGCGGATCGGGCTTTTGGCCATGGGCGACGACGAGGCGCGGTCGATGGGCATCGACGCCACCCGCCTGCGGCTGCTGGTCATCGCCTGCGCCACGCTGATGACGGCCGCGGCGGTGGCGCTGGCGGGGGTGATCGGCTGGATCGGGCTGATGGTGCCGCATATGGCGCGGTTGCTGACCGGCCCCCGCTTCGACCGGCTGCTGCCGGCGGCCGTCCTGATCGGCGCGGGCTTCATGGTGCTGGTCGATACCAGCGCGCGCAGCATCGCCACGGTCGAGGTGCCGCTGGGCATCCTGACCGCGGTCCTCGGCGCGCCGCTTTTCGTCTGGCTGCTGGCGCGGGGGGCGAAGGCATGGAGCGAATGACCCCGCTGCTGACCGCCACGGGCCTTGCCATCGGCCATGGCGGCAAGGTGCTGATCCGGGGCATCGATCTGAGCCTGGATCGGGGAAGCGTGCTTTGCCTGCTGGGACCGAACGGCGCCGGCAAGACCACGCTGTTTCGGACCCTGCTGGGGCTGATCCCGCCCGTCCATGGCCGGATCGCGCTGGGCGGCGAGCCGCTGTCCCGCCTGTCGCGGCTCCAGGTCGCCGCCCGGCTGGCCCATGTGCCGCAGGCGCTGGCGACGCCCTTTGCCTTTACCGCCCTCGACATCGTGCTGATGGGGGCGGCGGCCCGGCTTGGTCCCTTTGCCCGTCCGGGCCGGGCCGAGGCGGAACGGGCGATGGCGGCGCTGGACAGGCTTGGCATCGCCGACCTGGCCGGGGCCGAAGTCACCCGGCTTTCGGGCGGCCAGCGCCAGCTGGTGCTGATCGCGCGGGCGCTGGCGCAGGAGGCGGCGGCAATGGTGATGGACGAGCCCACCGCCAGCCTGGATTTCGCCAACCGCCGGCAGGTCGGCCATGCGATCCGTCGCCTCGCGGATGCGGGAACCGGGATCATCCTGTCCAGCCACGATCCCGACCACGCCGCCGCCATCGCCGACCGGGCGCTGCTCCTGAACCGTTCGGGCCTGCTCGCCTCGGGGACGGTCGCAGAGACGATGACGGCCGGGAACCTGTCCCGCCTCTATGGCATCCCGGTTCACAGGGAACAGGGGGACGACGGCCGCCTGCGCTTTTATTGACGGCGCCGATGCGGCAACCGGGGCGTCGCAAACAAAATGCCTGCCATTGCCCGCCAGTTTGCCGCGCGGGCGATTGACCGGCCTTCCAGGCAATGCATTTCGGTCCGAATAGGCACGTCATAGGCTGATTCAAAGGAAGGGGATTTCAGCGGCGTCCCCAATTTCACCGCGCGAAAACGGGCGCCTTGCTTTTGCGGATTGCCCCCATTCTCGTTGCGCGCTTCGAAAAACCCCGGTAATCTCAATATGCTGCAAAGGCTGCATGAGGTGGACTTCATGACCGCTGAAGAGACCCCCGGCAATATGGATCCGAACAGCATCCTGCTTCATAGCTGCGTGTCGCGGGATCTCTACGAGGCAATGACGCAAGGAAAACCGCCCGGCTCGGCCAGGGACGCATTTTCCGTCATGATCGAGATGAACAATAATTTCCCAGGTGGCGCGCGCATGGCTCGGGCGGCGCTCGTCGCGAGCTATCGGGAAAAGGCCGATGTCGCGAACGAACGAAAGCTGGGATTCGTTGCCGAAATCCTGGCCTTGGCCGAGATTCAGGGTCCGTGGAAAAAGATCGGCTTCAACGCGTCTGACGAACTCAACCTTGTTACCTCGTCCTTTACCGAAGGCTATCTTTTCGGGCGGCTGTCGCGCGGCACCATCCGGCGCATCGCGCAGAACTGCCAGGAAGAGCGGGACGGGCCGATCTACAAGCTGTGGCTGGACCAGCCTTTCCAGGCGAGCGTCTATAAATCCTACAAGACCATCAAATGCGATGCCGCGCGGGTCGCCTTCGGCGCGCAGGGCGAGGATATCGTCTGGGCGGTTGCCGATACCGGCATCGACGGCACGCATCCGCATTTCCGGCCCTACGACACGCTGGAGCCGCCGGCGGGCCTGAACCACTACGACTTCACCCGGACGCATGAAAGCGACAGCGCCGCGGCCAAGGCGGCGCTGTGCGACCAGGACGGGCATGGCACCCATGTCGCCGGCATCATCGCCGGCGAAACCAACGTCAGGATGCAGACGCCCGAGGGCAAGCCGCTGATCGACGGCATGGACATCAGCATCGACACCCGCCCCGACGGCATCAGGGTCGAGGAAAGCTCGCTTGCCCGGCCGCCCGAGGTGATCCTGGGCGTGGCGCCGCGAACCCGGCTGATCAGCCTCAAGGTGCTGTCGCGCGCCCGCGACGACAGCGGCATCAGCAATGTCATCGCCGCCATCGGCTATGTGCAGCGGCTGAACGAATACGGTCGCAACCTGCGCATCCACGGATTGAACCTGAGCCTTGGCTACAGCTTCGACCCGACCTGGTTCGCAGCGGGGCAAAGCTCGATCTGCAAGGAGGTCAACCGGCTGGTGCGCTCGGGCGTGGTGGTGGTGGTCGCGGCGGGAAATGCGGGCTTCGGCTATGTCGACGACCAGAACAGCAGGCTGCATTCCAGCGCCAACGCCTCGACCATCGCCGATCCCGGCAATGCCGAGCTGGCCATCACCGTCGGCTCGACCCATCGCGACCGGCCGCATGAATACGGGGTCTCGTTCTTTTCCGCCAAGGGGCCGACCGTCGATGGCCGGATGAAGCCGGATCTTCTGGCGCCGGGCGAGCGGATCGTTTCGTGCCATCCGGGCGACAAGGACCGCATCGCCAGCTTCAAGGAGCGCTCGGGCACAAGCATGGCCGCGCCCCATGTCTCGGGCCTTGTCGCGGCGCTGCTTTCCGTGCGGCGCGAGTTCATCGGCCAGCCCGAGCGCGTCAAGCAGATCCTCATGGACAGCGCGACCGACCTGGGCCGCGTTCCCAGCTTCCAGGGCGCCGGGCTGGCCGACCTGATGCGTGCGCTGCAATCCATCTGACCGCAGGAGCGAACCATGCCCGATATCGACGGAACCCCCCTGGTCTGGCTGAGCTTCGACAGCGAGGGCCGCCTGGGCGACAACCCCAAGCCCCTGCACGCGCTGCACGAGGCCATGCAGAGGGTGCAGGCGACCGATGTGCTGGTCCTTTCCCACGGCTGGAAGAACACCCAGGCACAGGCGGCGCGGCTTTACCAGGCGATCTGGCGCAATGCCCGGCCGCATATCCCGTCCTCGCGCCGCTTCGTGCTGGCCGGCATCGCCTGGCCTTCGGTCGCCTTTCCCACGGATTTCGACGACCGGGCCGGGCGCGAGACCGCAGGCGGGGCGCTGGCCGCGCCCTTGGCGGGGGGGCCGTCCGACCTCGACCCCCGGACCTTTGAACGCATCCTGCGCCAGTCCTTGCCCGGCAAGGAGAACGCCAGGCTGCGCAGCTTGGCCCGCGCCGCGGCCAGCGATCCCAGCGCCGAGACGAAAGCCGCCCTGGCCGCGGAACTGGCCAGGCGGATGCAGGCCTTGGCCGCCGGGGACGATGCCGAGCTTTCGGACGAGGCGGAGCTGATCGCCCGCCGGGCCAACAGCAACCCCGAGCTGCTGTTCCAGATCAGCGCGAAACCCTTCGTGCCGCGGGATGGCGAAGACGGTGGCGCGGCCGGCGGGGAGGGCGCCGGGCAGGTCGTCCGCGGCCCCCTGGCCAGCATCGCGCGGCTGGCGAACCAGTTCACCTATTACCCGATGAAGCGCCGTGCGGGAAAGGTCGGCCGCATGCTGGGCGGCTACCTGGACCCCCAGCCCTTCCTGGCGAATACCCGGCTTCACTTGGCGGGCCACAGTTTCGGCGGCAGGCTGGTCACGGCCTGCGCGTCCCAGATGAAATCGCTGCGCCCGCAAAGCCTGACCCTGCTGCAAGCCGCCTTCTCGCATAACGGGCTGGCGGCCAGTTCGCCGGCGGGGCCGGGATATTTTGCCGATGTGCTGGCCGAACAGCGGGTCCGCGGTCCGATCGCGATCACCCATACGCATAACGACCGGGCCTGCACCTTCTACTATGCACTTGCCTCGCGCCTGGCGGGCGATGGGACGATGGCGATCGGGGACGCCAACGACCGCTATGGCGCGATGGGGGCCAATGGCGCGCAGCATGTGGATGCCCTGCGCCATGGCGGCTTTCCCCCCTCGTCCGGCCATCGGCCCGTCGCGGGCAGGGTGAACAACTATCTGGCCGACAAGGTGGTAGTGGCGGTTCCGGGCGGAACGGATGCGCATAACAATATCGGCAATGCCGGGATCGGGGCATTGCTGGGAAGCATCGTTTCGCTCTGACTGCCGGGTCGCCCGGACCTGCATTGACCCTTCCGTGCCGGGCGAAAACGGCCTGATTTCCTGACGGTTTCCGGCCTGGGCCGGGGCGCGCCGGACAACCTGTCCTGGCGGCTGGACAGATTGTCCATTGAAATCAACCCTATGCATTCCGCACCTTGTGCCAAAACCCGAGGGGAGCGGGACGGGGGGATAAGCGTCCATGCTCGCAAGAAAAAGGGCAGGCGGCGGCCGGTTCCGACGGGTCGCGCGCGCATATTCGTTTCAGGGAGGGGAATGATGACGGCCATAGAAGATTTTCCAGGATTCCGGGCACCCTTGTTGTCCCGCGAGCGCACGATAGCGCGGCCGGGCTTCAACCGCTGGCTGGTGCCGCCCGCCGCGCTGGCGATCCACCTGTGCATCGGCATGGCCTATGGCTTTTCGGTGTTCTGGCTGCCGCTGTCGCGCGCCATCGGCATCAGCGACCCGGTCGTCTGCGAAGGGATGGGCCTGGTTTCGGCCCTGTTCACGACCAGCTGCGACTGGCGCGTCGCCGATCTGGGCTGGATCTATACGCTGTTCTTCGTGCTGCTGGGTTCCTCGGCCGCGATCTGGGGCGGCTGGCTGGAAACCGCCGGCCCGCGCAGGGCGGGCGTCGTCGCGGCCCTGTGCTGGTCGGGCGGCATGGTCGTTTCGGGCTTCGGGGTGATGACGCATCAACTGTGGCTGATGTGGCTCGGCTCGGGCCTGATCGGCGGCATCGGCCTGGGCCTGGGCTATATCTCGCCGGTCTCGACGCTGATCAAGTGGTTTCCCGACCGGCGCGGCCTGGCGACCGGCATGGCGATCATGGGCTTTGGCGGCGGCGCGATGATCGGGGCGCCGCTGGCGGACCGGCTGATGAACCATTTCCAATCCGTGACCGGCGTCGGCGTGTGGCAGACCTTCTTCGTCATGGCGGCGGTCTATTTCGTCTTCATGCTGGCCGGCGCCTTCGGCTATCGGGTGCCGCCCGCCGGCTGGAAGCCCGAAGGCTGGCAGCCCAAGGTCTCGGCCCGGAAGGCGGGGATGATCACCCGGCATCACGTCCACCTGAGGGACGCGCACAAGACCCGGCAGTTCTGGCTGATCTGGCTGGTGCTGTGCCTGAACGTCTCGGCCGGGATCGGGGTGATCGGCATGGCCTCGCCCATGCTGCAGGAAATCTTCGCCGGATCGCTGGTCGGCCGGCCGGACCTGGGCTTTACCCAGCTGGACGCCGGCCAGAAAGCGGCCATCGCGGCCATCGCCGCGGGTTTCGCGGGGCTCTTGTCGCTGTTCAACATCGCCGGGCGGCTGTGCTGGGCCTCGGCCTCGGACCGGCTGGGGCGCAAGACCACCTATTTCATCTTCTTCGGCCTGGGGATCGTGCTTTACCTGCTGGCGCCAAGTGCCGCGCACTCGGGCAACCAGGTGCTGTTCGTGGCGATGATCTGCGTCATCATCTCGATGTATGGCGGCGGGTTCTCGACCGTGCCGGCCTATCTGGCGGATGTCTTCGGCACGCAATTCGTGGGCGCGATCCACGGCCGGCTGCTGACCGCCTGGGCGACGGCGGGGATCGTCGGCCCGGTCGTCGTGAACTACCTGCGCGAGGCGCAGATCGCGGCGGGCGTGCCGCGGGCGCAGGCCTACGACTACACGATGTATATCCTTGCCGGGTTCCTGGCCGTCGGGCTGGTCTGCAACGCGCTGGTGCGGCCGCTGGACGAGAAGTGGTTCATGAAGCCCGAAGAGGTCGCGGCCCTGCAGGCCGGCGAGGCAACCGCCGGCCAGGTCCAGAGCGGATCGTTCGGGATCGACCGGGGCCGGTTCGACCTGCCGGCGATGCTGGCCTGGGCGGCGGTCGGCATCCCGCTGGCCTGGGGGGTGTGGACGACGATCATGAAGACCGCGGCCCTGTTCGGCTGATGGCTGCGCCCGCCGCCCATGGCCCGCAAGGCCGGGCGGCGGGATCACGCGGCGGGCAGCCAGATGCGGAAGGTGCTGCCACCCGCATCGCTGCTGGCGGCGATGCTGCCGCCTTGCCGCTCGACCAGCCTGCGGCAGATCGACAGGCCCAGCCCGGTGCCGCCGCTGCGCCCGCGGCTGGTGACGAAGGGCTCGAACAGGCGCTTCAGCACTTCGGGCGGGATGCCCTCGCCCTGGTCCGAGACCTGCAGCATCACCCCTGCCGCGCCGTCGCGGTCCTGGTCCTGCACCAGGATGCGGATCTCGCCGCCCCGCGGCATGGCATGGACCGCGTTGACGATCAGGTTGACCAGCACCTGCTGCAGGGCGATGCGGCTGATGCGGACCGGCCGATCCGAGCGGATGTCCCGGCGCAGCGAGACCGAGGACCGGGCAAGCATATGCGCCACCAGCGGCACGCAATCGGCCACGGCCCGGCCCGGATCGGAAAGGGGATGCTCTTCCGCGGTCTGGTCCGTCCGGGCGAAGTCCAGCAATTGCGCGACGATCCGCGAGATGCGCTGCACCTGCTCGTCGATCAGCCGCAATTCGGTCTCGGCCGGGGCGGCGGCCTTGCCCAGCACCTCGCGCAGCACGTCCAGGTTGCCCTGGATCACCGCCAGCGGGTTGTTCACCTCATGCGCGATCCCGGCCGAGATTTCGCCAAGGGCGGCCAGCTTTTCGGATTGGACCAGCTGGTATGTCGCGGTCTCGAGCTGTTGCGCGGCCCGCCGCAGCGCCGTCGTGCGCTCGTCCACGCGCCGGTTCAGCTCGTCGTTCCAGGCCCGCATCTGCCAGTCGTGGTCCTGCAATTGCGCCAGCACCCCGTCCAGGGCCAGGGCCAGTTCGGCGATCTCGTCGTCGCCGCGGCTGATGCCGGTGCGGGCGGCCAGGTCGCCCGACCGCACCCGCTCGAAGGTGGCGCCGATACGCTCCAGCGGGCGAAAGATGCCGCGCGCCCATCGCAAGAACAGCGGCACCGTCACCAGCGCCACGCACAGGAAGCCGACCAGCACCCAGCCCACCGTGCGGCGCCGGGCTTCGGCGAAGGGGCGTTCCAGGATGCCGACATAGATCATGCCGATGGTGCGGCCCGCGCCGTCGGCCAGCGGGGCATAGGCCGAGACATACCAGTCGTCCAGCACCTGCGCCCGGTCCAGCCAGACCTGCCCCTGGCCGATCACCCGCTCGCGCACCGCGGCCGAGGCGCGGGTTCCCAGCGCCCGGACGCCGCCGGGGACCGTGACGTTGGTGGCGATGCGCATGTCGCCCAGGAACAGCGAGGTGGTGCCGTGGCTGCCCTCGGGCAGGCTTTCGGGGCGATAGATCAGGGCGTTGATGCTGTCGATCACCGACAGGTTGCGGTTCAGCAGGATCCCCCCGACCAGGACCGCCTCGGCCTCGCTGCCGGGCAGCCTGGCCAGGACGAGCGATTGTGCCACCATGCCCCGCGTCTCGACCGGGGCCCGGCCTGCCGCCGGATTGCCGGGCCGTTCCATTTCGGCGCGCGCGGCCAGCGCCGGGGAAAGGGCGCGCAGCTGGTTCCGGTCGAAAACCTCCAGCGTGTTTCGCGCGGATGCGGCGTCGCGCGGGGGTGCGGGGCGGATGCCTTGCGGGCTGGACGCCACCACGCGGCCATCCGGGCGGGCCAGATACAGGTAATCCAGCCCCAGCCTGTGGCGATGGCTGTCCAGCAGCGCGGCCGGATCGGCCGTGCGCGCGAATTCTTCGGAGCGGGCCAGCATCTCGATCCGCTCGCCGGTGGTTTCCAGGATGCGGCCCAGGTATTGCTGCGCCACGGTCAGGTCGCTGTTGACCTTGACCAGCAGCAGCCGGTCGAGCTTGAGTGACCATTGATGCATGGTCGCCCCCAGAAAGACCGGCAGGATCACCAGCACCGGCAGCAGGGCGATGGCCAGAAGCTTGTGACGCACCGAGCGGCTGAGCGGACGCGCCGGCTCAGCCATTCCAGTCCGCCAGCCTGCGGTCGATGGTCTTGCGCGAAATGCCCAGCTGCGCCGCCGCCGCCTCGCGGTCGCCGTCGAAGGCGGCCACCGTGCCCAGGATCGCCCGCCGCTCGATCTCGGCCAGCGTCTGGCCGTCGCGCCTGCCCAGCGATGCGACCAGCGGCGTGAAGCGGCCCAGGATCAGCGCGCGCTCGACGGCGTTGCGCAATTCGCGGACATTGCCCGGCCAGTCATAGGTCGCCATGCCGGCGCGCACCTCGGGGGTGATCGGCACCTTGGGCGCTGCCAGCGTCCGGGACAGGGTGTCCATGAACAGTTCCGCCAGGTCGAACATGTCGCCGCCGCGTTCGGCCAGGGTCGGCATGTGGATATGCAGCACGTTGATGCGGTAAAGCAGGTCCGCGCGCAGCCGCCCCTCGGCCACGGTGCGGTCCAGGTCGGCATTCGCGGCAAAGATCAGGCGCAGGTCCACCGCCGTCTCGCGCTCGGACCCCAGCGGCCGGATCCGGCGATCGTCGATCGCGCGCAACAGCTTGGCCTGCAAGGCGACCGGCAGTTCCGCGATCTCGTCCAGAAACAGCGTCCCGCCGCGGGCCGAGCTGAACAGCCCCTCGCGGTTCCGGTCGGCGGCGGGAAAGGCACCGCGCACATGGCCGAAAAGCTCGTCTTCCAGCATGTCGCGGGGGATGGCGGCGCAGTTCACCGCAACGAAGGGCATCCGCGCCCGGTCGGACAGGGCGTGGATCATCCGCGCCGCGACCTCCTTGCCCGTGCCCGAGGCGCCGGTGATCAGCACCGAGGACGGGGTCGGCGCCACGCGGGCGATGACCTGGCGCACGCGCTCGATGGCGGGCGAGCTGCCGATCAACTCGCTGCGCAGGCGGCCCAGGTCGATATTGTTGCGCAATTCCTGCTGCAGGATCAGGTTCTCGCGCCGCAGCCTTTCGCCTTCCAGGCAGCGGGCGATGGTGTTCAGCAGCTGGTTGGTGCGAAACGGCTTTAGCAGGAAATCCGAGGCCCCGGCCTGCAGCGCCTGGATGGCCGTGTCCAGGTCGGCATGGGCGGTCATCAGGATCGCGGGCGGGAAAAAGCCCAGCGGCCGCTGTTCCCGCAGCCAGTCGACCCCGCGCTGGCCCTCCATCAGGTTGTCGAGGATCACCAGGTCGAAATCGGTCTGGGCGACCAGGGCCGTGGCTTCGGCCGTGTTCGCGGCCAGCCGGATGGCGCGGCATTTCGACGACAGGATGCGTTCCAGGAAATTGCGCATCCCCGGCTCGTCCTCGACCACCAGGATCGTGGCCTGCGCCAGCGCGTCGCCCTGGGCGGCATGCGCTTCCTGGCGGGGGTCGTTCTGGGTTCCCATCATCCTCTCCCTCGGCGGGACAGTGGCACCGGCCCGCCTTGCTTGGCAAGCATCGGATGCAGGGGGCGGGGGCAAGATCAACGGACAGATTGTCCAGGACGGGCCGACAGGCTGTCCGTTGAAATCGCGGCGCCTGTCTGTTGCCATCGGGGGCAGGGGCCTGCACGGCCCGACAGGAGAACCGCGCCGATGCCCGACCGCAAACCCGTCTACAAGGCCTATCACCATCCCGCCGGAGGCTGGGGCGCGGCGGCGGCGACGGCCAGGGTGCTGATGGAGCAGAGCGTGCTGACCAAGGGCTCGCGCGCGCTGCTGTCGATGAACCAGCCCGGCGGGTTCAAATGCCCCAGCTGCGCCTTTCCCGATGCCGATTGCCGCAAGAAGCTGGAGTTTTGCGAAAACGGCGCCAAGGCGCTGGCGCATGAGGCGACGAAATCCCGCGTCACCCGCGACTTCTTCGCCCGCCACGGCGTCAGCGAGTTGATGGAGCGGTCGGATTACTGGCTGGAGATGCAGGGCCGGCTGACCGAGCCGATGCGCTATGACCCCGCGACCGACCATTACGTCCCGGTCGGCTGGGACGATGCCTTCGCGCTGATCGGGCGGCACCTGCGCGGCCTCGACAGCCCGCACCGGGCCGAGTTCTACACCTCGGGCCGGACGCCGAACGAGGCGGCCTTTCTTTATGCGGTCTTCGTGCGCGAGTTCGGCACCAACAATTTCCCCGATTGCTCGAACATGTGCCACGAGCCGACCAGCCGCGGCCTGCAGCCCGCCATCGGGATCGGCAAGGGCACCGTGGTCATGGCCGATTTCGAACATGCCGAGGCGATCTTCATCATCGGCCAGAACACCGGCACCAACAGCCCGCGCATGATGACCAACCTGGTCGAGGCCCGCAAACGCGGCGTGCCCATCGTCACCATCAACCCCATGCCCGAACGCGCCCTGATCCGCTTTGCCGAGCCGCAGGACGTGGTCCAGATGGCGACCTTCGGCTCGACCAGGATCTCCAGCGAATTCGTGCATGTGAAGATCGGCGGCGACCTGGCGATCCTGAAGGGGATGATGAAGGTGATCTTCGAACGCGACGCGGCGGGCGAGGACGTCATCGACTGGCCCTTCGTCAACGCCCATACCGCGGGGCTGGACAAGGTCCGGGCCGAGATCGAGGCGCTGGACTGGGCCGCGCTGGAGCGCCATTCGGGCATCGACCAGGCGCAGATCCGGCGGCTGGCCGAGATCTATATCCGCTCGAAGGCGACGATGATCTGCTATGGCATGGGGGTGACGCAGCACCAGCAGGGATCGCGGTTGGTGCAGCAGGTCGCGAACCTGCTGCTGTTGCGCGGCAACTTCGGCAAGCCGGGGGCCGGGATCGCGCCGATCCGGGGCCATTCCAACGTGCAGGGCGACCGCACCGTCGGCATCGACGAAAAGCCGTCGCAGGACTACCTGGACCGGCTTGCCGCCGTCTTCGGCTTCGAGCCGCCGCGCGAACACGGCCATCACGCCGTCGAGTCGGTCGAGGCCATGCTGCGCGGCGAGGCCAAGGTCTTCATCGGCATGGGCGGGAATTTCGCCCGTGCCATGCCCGACACCCAGCGGACCTATGCGGCGATGCGCAAGCTGGACCTGACGGTCGGCATCGCGACCAAGCTGAACCGGGGCCACCTGGTCCATGGCCGGGACGCGCTGATCCTGCCCGTGGTGGCGCGTTCCGAGATCATCCGCACCGCCAGGGGCGAGCAGTTCGTGACCATCGAGGATGCCATGGCCAACGTCACCGCTTCGCGCGGGGTGCTGGAGCCGCCCGGCCCCCACTGCCTGCCCGAGGTCGAGATCGTCTGCCGCATGGCCCTGGCCACCCTGCCCGGCAGCCGCACGCCATGGGGCGAATACATCCACGATTACAGCGCGATCCGCGACCGGATCGCGGATGTCTATCCGGCGATCTATGCCGATTTCAACAGCCGCATCAAGGCGCCGCACGGCTTTCACCTTGATGTGCCGCCGCGCCGGCGCGTCTGGGCCACGCCGAACGGCAAGGCGAATTTCCTGCCGCTGCCGGGGTTGGAGGTCAACGACCCGGTGGACGACCCGCAGATGCTGCGGCTGTCCACGATCCGCTCGCACGACCAGTTCAACACCACGATCTACAGCTACAACGACCGTTACCGGGGCATCCACGGCGACCGCATGGTGCTGTTCATGAATGCGGGCGACATCGCCGCGCGCGGGCTTGCCGACGGCCAGGCGGTGGCGCTGGAGACGATCAGCCGCGACGGCCGGCCCCGGCGGGTCGCGGGGCTGACGGTCGTCGCCTATCCGATGCCGAGCGGCTCGGTCGCGGGATATTACCCGGAGTTGAACCCGCTCATGCCGCTCGACTACCACGACCACATCACCGGAACGCCCGCCGCGAAATCCGTCCCCGTGCGCATCGCCACCTGATCGGGACCCCCGGCCGCGACCCATTTCCCGCGGCGGGAAAAGCCCGTTCAATCCGTCGAAGCGGTGCTGCCGGCAGACGCCATCTGGAGCAGGAGTTTGCCAATCGGATCCGTGGCTTGCGGGTTACGGCCGCTCCGCGGAATGCTGGCTGATGCTGACGAGTCGGTCTGTGAACCAGTCAGCGGGGCCGGGCGGGAACAGCGATGGCAAACTATTGCGCGCATACGGGTAGCCACAAGGATCGCGCCGACTGGCAATTGCCGGCCGATCAGCTTCGGAACACGGCTGCGCTGGCTGCGACGCGCGGCGCGCCCCTGGGGTTGCAGGCCGCAGCGCATGTGGCGGGTCTTTTTCATGACTTCGGCAAGTATGACCCTGCCTTCGGCCGCCTTCTCGACGGTCAGAATGTCCGGGGGGAACATTCGACGGCCGGCGCCGCCCTGCTTTACGCCCAGTCACCCGCCGGCCTGCGCCCCTGCGCCGAGGTGATCGGCCATGCCATCCTGGGCCAACATGCGGGCCTGCCCGACCGCTATGGCGCGGACAGCAGCATGGAGCGCCGGCTCGACGCTTTCCGCGATCCTGTTGCGCCGGAAATCTCGGCGGCGGCCGGTTCGGATTTCGGTCCCTTCGCCAGGGAACTGGCGGCGCTAGATGCGGCCGGCCTCCTGCGGTTTCGATCTGTCGGTCGCCGCGCGCATGGCGTTTTCCGCGATACCGAGTCCTTCTATGCCGGGCTCGAGGGCAGGCAGCCCGACCGCACCTGGCCGGCCCTGGCCGATCTGTTGCCGGACTGGAGACGCGCCTTAGACACGCATATGGCGCAATTCGACCGCGATGGCCGGATCAACCGCCTGCGCGCCGATATCCTGGCCCATGTCCGGCGCGGCGCGGCCATGGCGCCGGGACTGTTCACCCTGACCGTGCCCACCGGCGGCGGCAAGACGCTGGCCTCGCTGGGCTTTGCGCTGGACCATGCCGCAGGCCATGGGCATCGCCGGATTATCTTTGCGGTTCCACACACGGAGGCGTGGATCGAAACTCCTTGGGGATTCAGGCCTGCACCATGCAGGCCGGTCGCCTCCTTCGCGGAGGCGTGGATCGAAACACCCAGACCTATGGCCAGCCGCTCCGCCTGGGCAAACCTCCTTCACGAAAGCGCGGAGCAGCAGGCACCGATTGCTCGGGAAAGGCTGAAGGGCTGCAAGGGGCCTGGCCTTTCCGGTATTCGCCGACGGCGATCCTGCCAGTGCGAGGGCCCGATAGACATAGGCGCGGTGCCGATGGTACGAAGCCGGGGCGGCTCGCCCCCTAGCCGTCCTGCGCCCGCAGCACGCGCGCCGGGCGCGCGGACAGCGGGCGCAGCGCAAAACCGATGCCGGCCAGCATGACCGCAACCACGCCGCCCAGGACGATCGCCACCGCCGAGACCGGCTCGAACACGTAGCGCGTCTCCATCACGAAGGTGATCACTGCCCAGCCAGCGACCCCGCCGGCAAGGATCGCGACGAGGCCTGCCGCGGCCCCCATCAGCGCCGAGCGCAGCGCGAAGGACGCAAGGATGCGGCCCCGCGTCGCCCCCAGCGTGCGCAGGACCGCCGCCTCGAAGAGCCGCGCCCGCTCGCCCGCCGCGGCGGCGCCGATCAGCACCATGAACCCGGTCACGAGCGTCGCCCCCGCCGCCCAGGCGGCAGCCGAGGCGATGGCGCCGAGCGCCTCGGCCACCCGGTCCGCCGCATCGCGAACCCGGATCGCGGTCACGTTCGGAAAGGCGCGCGCCAGATCGCGCAGGATGCGGCCCTCGGCCTCGGTCCCGGCATAGACCGTGGCGATATGGGTATGGGGCGCGCCGCTCAGCGCGTTCGGGCTCATCGACATGACGAAGCCGAGGCCGCCGGTCGAGAAATCGACCGCGCGGAAGCTGGTGATCCGGGCCTCGATGTCGCGGCCCAGGATGTTCACCGTGATCCGGTCGCCCAGCGTCAGCCCCAGTTCCGCGGCCTCCTCGGCCCCGAACGAGACCTGTGGCGGGCCATCGTAGCCCTGGGGCCACCAGGTGCCGGCAGTCACCGTGGTGCCTTCGGGCGGGGCTTCGGAATAGGTGACGCCGCGATCCCCGCGCAGCACCCAGTGGTCGCCCGCGACCTCGGCGGCGGGTCGGCCGTTGATGCGGGTCAGGATGCCGCGCAGCATCGGCGCGCTTTCCACCCGCTCCACGCCGGGGTCCGCGTCCAGCCGGGCGCTGAACGCCGCCATCTGGTCGTTCTGGATGTCGAGGAAGAAATAGGCCGGCGCGCGGGCCGGCAGGTCGCGGTCGATGGCGGCGCGAAGGTTGGCCTCGATCTGTCCCACGCTGGCCAGCACCGCGAGGCCCAGGCCCAGCGAGAGGATGACCGAGGTGGTTTCCTGTCCCGGCCCGCCGATGGCCGACAGCGCCAGCCGTAATGTCGGCCGCCCGCGCAGGGCGGGCCTGCGCGCCAGGAACCGCGCCGCGCGGCGCACCAGCACGGCCGACAGGACCAGCACCCCCAGCGCCGCCACGATGCCGAAGGCCGCCCCCAGCGCCAGTTGCGGCACTCCGGAAAACAGCGCCGCACCGCCGATCAGCACGGCCGACAGCGCCGCGGACACCGCCCACCACACCGGTCGGGGCCAGCCGGGCGCCGCGCCCGCCGCCTCGCGGTAAAGCGCCGCCGCCCGGATGCGGGCGGTGCGCGCCAGCGGCCAGAGCGTGAAGAGCAGCGCGGTGGCGATGCCGTAGAACGCCGCCTCGGCCAGCGGCGCGGGCCAGGGCGCAAAGACCGCCGGCACCGGCAGCAGCCGCCCGATCATCGGCGCGAGCGCCAGGGGAATGGCCGCGCCAAGGATCAGCCCAGCCCCGACCCCCAGGGCGGTCAGCGCCGCGATCTGGAACAGATAGGTCAGGAACACCACCCTTTGGTCGGCGCCCAGAGTGCGCAACGTAGCGATGGTGGCCGTCTTGCCGGCCAGATAGGCGCGCACCGCCGCCGAGACGCCGACCCCGCCCACCGCCAGGCCGGCCAGCCCGACGATCACCAGGAAAGCCCCGATCCGGTCCACGAAGCGTTCGATCCCCGGCGCGGCGCGGCGGCTGTCGCGCCAGCGCAGGCCGGTGTCGGGAAAGGCGGCCATCGCCTCTTGCCGCAGGGCGTCAAGGTCCGTCCCAGGCGGCAGGAGCAGGCGGTATTGCGTGTCGAACAGCGTGCCCGGCCCGATCAGCCCCGAATCCGCCAGCGCCGGGCTGGCGACCAGCGTGCGCGGGCCAAGGCCGAAGCCGCCCGAGGCGCTGTCGGGTTCGCCCACCAGCACCGCCGCCAGGCGAAAGGATTGCAGGCCCAGCCGGAACCTGTCGCCGATGCCAAGGCCCAGCCGGTCGACCAGCACCCGGTCCATCACCGCGCCCGGCAGGCCGTCCTTGTCCGCCAGCGCCTGATCGAGCGGCATCGGCGGGTCCAGATCGACCGTGCCGACCAGCGGATAGGCGCCGTCCACGGCCTTCACCTGGGTCAGGCCATGCTCGGCCGCGTCGCCTTCGCCCACCACGGCCATCGAGCGAAAGTCGATCACCTCGGAGGTGCGCAGCGCGACGCGATCCATGAAGGCGCGCTCGGCCTCGGTGGCATGGCGATAGGTGAACTGCATCTGCGCATCGCCGCCCAGCAGGATCGCGCCCTGGTCGGCCAGCCCCGCCTGGATCGAGGCGCGCACGATGCCCACCGCAGCGATGGCCGCGACGCCAAGGACCAGGCAGGCCAGGAAGATGCGGAAGCCGCGCAACCCGCCGCGCAGCTCGCGCCGGGCAAGGCGCAGGGCCGTGCGGGCGCTCATGGCCGGACCGCGGGGCAGGGGGCGCTTCGGCCCGGCACCCGCGCCGGGCGGCAAGGGGACCGGGCCGTCATTCCGCCGCCCTCTGCCCGGCCGCCTCATCCTCGATCCGGCCGTCGGCCAGATGCACCACCCGGTCGCAGCGCGCCGCGAGTTCGGGCGCATGGGTGACGAGGATCAGCGTCGCGCCGTGCCGGTCGCGCAACCCGAACAGCAGGTCCATGATCGCCCGGCCGTTCCTTCCGTCCAGGTTTCCGGTCGGCTCGTCGGCCAGCAGGATCGCGGGGCGCGTCACCGCGGCGCGGGCCAAGGCCACGCGCTGCTGCTCGCCCCCCGACAGCTGCGCGGGATAATGCCCGGCGCGTTTCTCCAGCCCCACGGCCGCCAGTTCGGCGGCCGCGCGTTCGAAAGCGTCCCTCGCGCCCATCAGCTCCAGCGGCACGGCGACGTTTTCCAGCGCCGTCATCGTCGGGATGAGGTGGAAGGACTGGAAGACCACGCCCATATTCCCCCTGCGGAACCGGGCAAGCGCATCTTCGTCCAGCGCCGTCAGATCGCGACCCAGCGCGCGGACGCTGCCCCCCGTGGCCCGTTCGAGCCCGCCCATGAGCATGAGGAGAGAGGACTTGCCCGAACCAGACGGACCCACCAGCCCCAAGGTCTCGCCCTGCGCCACGTCGAGGGTGATGCCTTTCAGGATTTCCACCGGACCGGCGTTTCCCATCAACGTCAGCCGCGCTTCGCGCAGCGAAACCACCGGCTCCGTCATCACCCGTCCTTCACCTGACCGTCCTGCCTCGGGATATGGGGCCGGGCGGGATTTCCGCAACCGCATGATGGCGATGATGTCCGTGGTCTTCATCGGTTTGGCGCTGCTGGCGCTGCCGGCGGCGGCAGGGCCGCTGCGGCTGGTGGCGCTGGGCGACAGTTTGACGCAGGGCTACGGCCTGCCGCCGGACCAGGGCTTCGTGCCGCAGCTGGAGGGCTGGCTGCGGGCCGAAGGGCGCGAGGTGACGGTGCTGAACGCCGGGGTCTCGGGCGACACCACCGCGGGCGGGCGGGCGCGGGTCGGCTGGGCGCTGGCCGATGGGGCGGATGCGATGATCGTGGCGCTGGGCGGCAACGATCTTCTGCGCGGCATCCTGCCCGAGGTCAGCCGCGCCAACCTGGACGCGATCCTGGCCGAGGCGGCCGCGCAGGACGTGCCCGTGCTGCTGGTGGGGATGGAGGCGCCGGGCAATTACGGCCCCGAATACCGCCGGGCCTTCGACGCGATCTACCCGGACCTGGCCCAGGCGCATGACGTGCCGCTGGCGGGCAGCTTCCTTGCGCCGCTGCTTGAAGGCACGGGCGATCCCGCGGGCTTGGGCGCCTATCTGCAACCCGACGGGCTGCATCCGAATGCCGAGGGCGTGGCGCGGATCGTCGAAGGGCTGGGCCCCGAGGTGCTGCGGTTCCTGGACGGCATCGAAGGGAAGGAATGACATCGCCGGGAACCGGGCTCTGCGCCGGCTGCCGGGCGACGGCGTGAAGGCGCAGGCGGCCATGCCTACAAGTTGCCAAGGCGGGCTCTCGCATCAGGCCGACAAGGGGCAGCTTGCGGCTGACCGCTTCGGGAAGGCTGCAATCCGACGCGACCGGGCTGCGGTCATCGGCCGGCGGCTGTTTCCCGCCCTCGGGCGTTCCGGCATCACGCCAGCGCCTTGCCCAGGCGCAGAGCCGCGCCATCGCCAGGTCCAGATCCGCGTCCGTGGTCCGGTGATGGCACAAGGCGGCCTGCGGCCCGCGTTCGCCATGCACCCAGGTATCCGAGAAGGCGGCGCCCCCTGTTCTTGCAGCCGCATCATGATCTCGGCGTTCAGCGCCGCCAGCGCCCTTTGCGTCCAGCCCGCCCGGATCGTGGCGGAAGCAGAGGATGTCCAGCGTGACGGGCGACAGGCAGCGCACCGCGGCTGGGCGTCGATCCTCGCGGCAAGGCGGTGGAGCTGGTCGATGTTGCGCCCGAAATCCGCGCGCCTTGTTCCTTGAGCATCATCCATATCTTCAATGCGCGAAAGCCGCGTGGTGCAGGGCCTTCGCACCGCCTGGGGCATGGGGTGCCGGACGGGGCGGTCGCGCAGGGCTGCCGTGCGGGCGATGGCGTCCCGCCGCGGCATGGGCGATGCAGGCGAGCGTGCCCCAGTCCTCCGGGTCCAGCGTCTCCGGGCGCGCGGCCCTGGCGCTCATCCCATCCGGTAGCCGGGGGTGGATTCGGAAAGCGCGCGTTCCTCGTCGTCCATGTCCTCGGGGATGTCCTGGAACAGCGGGGTGGACAGGTAGCGCTCGCCTGTGTCGGGCAGCATGGCAAGGATCACCGTGCCGGGCACGGCTTTCTCGGCGATGCCCATGGCGGCGGCAAAGGTCGCGCCGCCCGAGATGCCGGTCAGGATCCCCTCGCGCGCGGCCAGCTTTTTCGCCCAGGCGATGCCATCCGCGCCGGGCACGGTGACAAGCTCGTCATAGCCGCCCTTGTCCAGCGCCTCCTGCAGCACGAAGGGGATGAAGTCCGGGGTCCAGCCCTGGATCGGATGCGGCTCGAAGGCCGGATGGCTGGCCGCCGGCGCGTCCGCCGCGCCCCGTTGCTGCGCGATGCCGCTGGAGACCAGGGCGGCATTGGCCGGCTCGGCCAGCACGATCCTGGTCTGGGGGCGCTCCTTGCGCAGGACGCGGGCCAGGCCGGTCACGGTGCCGCCCGTGCCATAGCCCGTCACCACGCAGTCGAGCCTGCGCCCGGTGAAATCGCCCAGGATCTCGCGTGCCGTGGTCGCCTCGTGGATGTCGGCATTGGCCGCGGTCTCGAACTGGCGGGCGAGGAACCAGCCGTGTTCCTGCGCCAGTTCCACGGCCTTGTTGTACATCCCCGTGCCCTTTTCGGCGCGGGGCGTCAGCACCACCTTTGCCCCCAGCAGCCGCATCAGCCGCCGCCGCTCGACCGAGAAGCTTTCCGCCATGGTGACGACCAGCGGATAGCCCTTTTGCGCGCAGACCATGGCCAGCCCGATGCCGGTGTTGCCGCTGGTCGCCTCGACCACGGTCTGCCCCGGCTTCAACGCGCCCGAGCGTTCCGCCGCCTCGATGATGTTCAGCGCCAGCCGGTCCTTGACCGAGGCGGCGGGGTTGAAGAACTCTGCCTTGACGTAGAGATCCACCCCGTCGGGCGCCAGGTTGTTGACGCGGATCACCGGCGTGTCGCCCACCGTGTCCAGGATGCTGTCATAGAGCCGCCCGCGACCGGCGGTCGTCCTTGTGCCTTGCGTCGTCATGATCCGATTCCCTTGGCTAAAGATGAAGCGATCATGGTCCAACGGCGATCGGAATGCTTGATCGAACCATGAAGAAGTCGTGCAGGTGTCTTCGCTTTGCGATAGGCTTGCGCATGATCCACATCTTCGGCGACTTCGAGCGGGATGACCAGAAATTCGAGTTGCGGCGGAGCGGTTCGGCTGGAGCCACAGGGGTTCCTGGTGCTGCGCGGGCTTTTGCGGGCTGGCGGGCGGCTGGTCGGCAAGGGCGAATGGTGGATGTCCTCTGAGGGCCGTGTCCGACGCCGGCGCCGCCAGCCGCATCCGCGCCGCATGGGCTGCGCTCGGGGACGATGGCGAGCGGCAGGACATCGTCCGCACCGTTCACGGCCGGGGTTTCCGGCTGGTGCCCGCCGTCCGCTTGCGCAGGTCGCCGCCGCGACGGGGCCCCTCGCTGGCGGCGCTGCCGTTCCGCCCTTCCGGCTAGTCGCATGACCACGCCATCCTGGCCGAGGCCCTGCCGCATGAGATCCTGCGCTGGCTTGCGGTGATCGCGCGGGGCTCTTCGTTCCGCTTTGGCCGGGCCGGGCCCGACTGTCAGGCGATCGGCGCGCGCCTTGGCGCCTGTTCCATCCTGACCGGCACGCTGGAGCTGTCCTGCTGGCCGCCAGCATCGGACTGGTCGAGCCCGCCAGCGCCGGCATCCTCTGGACCGACCGCATCTCGCGCCCGCTGGACCCGCTGCTCTACGGCATGCTGGGTGTCCCTGATCCAGCAGCAGGACGTCGGTCCTGCCGCGGATTGGGCGGACCGGGCCGCCGCGGGCGCATTTCCTGATCGGGACGGTCGCGCTGGCGGCGAACGGCCTTGCGCGGCGCGACGAGCGGGCGGAAGGCTGGGACGCCACCAGGCTGCGCCCGGACGCTACGGCCGAGGCTTCCCGCTGCGCGGCCCCAAGCGGCGCGGGCAGCTCGCGCGGGGACTGGTTCGGCTTTGCCTGACGCCCGGCGAGCCGTGGATGATCCGGGCGACAAGGCCCGCGCCGGTTGCCGGACATGCCGAACGGTTCCGCCGGCGCGGCGCGGATAGCGCTCGACCTCCATGCCGTCGGCCTGGCGCTGGCCCCGGTCGCCTGCGCGCCCATGCTCGCCCGTTCCGGGCGCTGTCGGGTGCCATTTCCCGGCATGGCCAGCGCCCTTGGCCCATGCGCCGCCTCCCGCGCCAAGGGGGCGCGGAATCGCATTGCCATCCTAATGGAATGGCTGCATACTATAGTATGTGATTTACCTGCCCGGCCCCGGCGCGCCCAAACCTTTGGGCAGTTCAAGCCCGCCGGAGCTGAACGAGGATGGAATGGCGGCACAGAAGCCCGACCCCACGAAGGCCGCAGCGCGGCACGGGTCCGAGACGAATATCCCGGCCGCCCCTGCCGCCGCCGCTCGGGACGCCCAGCCGCGCATCCATGTTGAGGGGGCGGGCGGCACCGCCCTGGGCCTCAGCGCGATCGGCATGGGGCTTGCCACCCAGACCGCGACCCATGCCGGGCAATCCGACCTGCTGTCCCAGGCCGCCGAGGAGCCCGGCAAAGCCCCGGACCTTGCCGGCGACCGGGCGGTTGCGGGGGCGGAAACCTTCGCCAGCATGGCGCCTGCCGGCGCGTTCGCCGTGGCGCAATCGGCCGTGCCGGCGGGCGCGTCGCAGGTGCCGCAGGCTGATGCCGCAGCATCCGGCGGCGGCACGCCGGCTGCCGACAGCGTGGCCGCCTTTGCGCCGCCCCTGGGCAGGATCGGCGATCAGGAGGCGGGCGAATTGTCGATTCGCGCGGCCGTCAACACCACCTTGCCCGCGGCGGAGCCGCCGGCTGCCGCGCCGGTCACGGATCGCGTGGCCGCTGCGCCTTCGCGCGTCGTTGCGGGCGATGGGCCGACGGCTGCGGCGGCCGATGCGGGCCCTGTCGCCCAGGACGGGACGGTTGCCGAAGATGCGCCTTCCGAGGCGGACGGGTCGCTTCTGGGCGAGGACGGGCTGGTCGACAGCCTCGTCTCGCCCATCCTCGGCGCCGACGGGCTGCTGGGCACGGTGACGGATTCGCTGGTCGACCCGATCCTTGGCCCGGACGGGCTGGTGAGCGATCTGCTGAACCCCATCCTGGGCAAGGACGGGCTGCTGGACAATCTCGTCACCCCCATCCTGGGCGAGGGTGGCCTGATCGACAGCCTCGTCTCGCCCATTCTCGGCCCCGAGGGGCTGCTGGGCACGGTGACGGATTCGCTGCTCGATCCGATCCTGGGGCCCGACGGGCTGGTGGGCAACGTCCTTGCCCCCGTCCTGGGCGAGGATGGACTGGTCGACAGCCTCGTTTCCCCCATTCTCGGTCCCGATGGGGTTCTGGGCACGGTGACGGATTCGCTGCTCGATCCGATCCTGGGGCCTGATGGGTTGGTGGGCGAAGTCCTGGCCCCCGTCCTGGGCGAGGATGGATTGGTCGACAGCCTTGTCTCGCCCATCCTCGGTGCTGATGGGTTGCTGGGCACGGTGACGGATTCGCTTGTCGATCCGATCCTGGGGCCCGACGGCTTGCTGGGCGCGGTCCTTGATCCCATCCTAGGCGAGGACAGTGCGCTCGGCAGCGTGGTGGGGGTCGTCCAGGAAGGCTTGCTGGAGCCGATCCTGGGTGAAAGCGGGCTGCTGGGTGGCATCACGGCGCCCATCCTGGCCGAAGACGGGTTGCTGGGCGGCATCACGGCCCCGATCCTGGGGGAGGGCGGTCTGCTGGGTCCGATCCTTGGACAGGGTGGTCTGCTGGGCGGCCTGACCGGCAGCCTGCTGGGCAGGGGAAGCGCGTCAAGCGCCACGGTCCCGGCCCAGGCATCGCCTGCGCCGGTTCTGGAAGAACCCGGCGCGCTTGCCGCTTCGCTGGCTGAACCCGTGTCGGAGGAAGGCGCTCTGGCGACGGGCGTGCTGGGCGCGGTCGCCGATGCGGTGGGGACCGGCGAACCGATCCTGGACGAGGATGGCGCGCTATCCGCCGGGCTTGACCTGGTGCAGGACGTTCTTGGCCCCGTCGCCGGCGAGGGCGGCCTGCTGGGGGGAATCGCGGCCGGGATCGCCGGGCAAGCCGCGCCAGAGCCGGCTTCAGGCTCGGATCCGGCATTGCCGCTGGCCGGCGGCCTGCTGGACGAGTTGACCGGGCTGCTGGCAGCAGGCGCCGGCCAGGAACCGCAGCTTTCGGCCGGGGCCCCGACCGGGGAAGAGCATGGCGATGACGACGGCTTCCTGGAAAGCCTGATCGGCGGCGATCCGTCCATCGCCGGCGCGGTGTTCGACGCATCGGACATGGTGACGGACCTGCTGTTTCATGAATTACTCTCGGACCAGGATGTCTTCGGCATCGACCCCGCGGCCGAGCCCCCCCTGACCGACGACCTGGTGGGCGGCCTTCTGGGCGTGGTCGGGCTGGAAGCGGCCCTGGCCCAGCCCCAGGCGGCGGCCAGCGACGCCCTGGCCGGCCATGATCCCGAGGTGGACAGCCTGCTCAACGAGATCATCGACAGCGGCGAACGGGCGACGGGCGGCGTGACCGACCCCTTGGCGGCGCTGCTGGACCCGATCGGCGCGGAAATCGGCGAGGGAGGGCTTTTTGCGGCGGATGCGGCCGTCGAAAACGCGCTCGCCACGCTGTTCGGAGAAGATGCGGTCGAGAGCGAAGCCGCCTCGTCGCTTCTGGGCGGCGGCGGGCTGCTGGGCCAGCTTGGCCTGTTCCCGGGCGACGACGACAACCACTGACAGCCGACCTGCGAGCATACGCAGCGCGGAGATAATGCGTAAATTAGTCTTTTAAGGCAAATGGACGAGCCGTTCATCCTGTGCATATTGGCGCTGCCCTCTTGCCACAACGAACTGTTTTGTCCGAAGTAAAGCCACAGAACCGCCGACATGCGCGGCCTTGCGAAGAAGATCCGGCGGATGCCATCCATGATTCTTATAAGACATAATCTGTCGCGCCTTGCGCTGCCCAGCGGCTTTGAAACCCGGTTCTTTTCCAGAAGGCGCCGCGTTGCGGCCCTGGCCCTGATCCTTGCCGTTCTGGGTGGCACGCCCGCCGCCGTGCAGGCCACCACCTTGCCCCAGGCCGTCCTTGTCGCTTCGGAACGCGATCCGGGGATCACGGCGATGCGCCAGCAGGTCGCGCGCCGCTCGGTCGACATCGAGGCGGCCAGGGACCAGCGCTATCCGCAGTTCAGCATTTCGGCCGATACCAACACCACCGATGCCAACGGCGCCGGGGTGACGCTGACGGTCTCGCAGGTGCTGTATGACTGGGGCCGGGTGCGCAACCTGATCGCCAGCACCTCGCAGGAGCGGGTGAAATCCGTCTCCGAGCTGAAGATGGGGATCGAGCAGCTGACGCTGGAGGTTTCGAACTTCTATCTCGACATCGAGGTGCTGGACAGGAAGATCGCCCGCACCCGCGACTATCTGGGCTTTGCCCAGCGGATCGCGGAACATGCCGCGGCCCGCGCCCAGGGCGGGCTGGGCGACAGCGGAGAGGTCGCGCGGGCGGAGCTGGAAATTGCCCGGACCGAGGAGCGGCTGGACCAGCTGACCAGCGAACGCGGGCTGGCGCTTTCGCAGCTTGCCTTCCTGATGGGGCGGGCGCCGGGCAGCATCGCCAAGCCGCCGGAGCTGGGCTTTGCCGGCCGCTACGCCAAGGCCGATGCGGTCGAGGCGGCGGTCCGCCTGTCGCCGGATTTCATCGCCGCGAACGCGGAGCTGGGCGTGGCCGAGGCCGGGATCGCCCTGGCGCGGGCCGAACGGCTGCCGGTGATCCGCCTGCAAGCGCAGGGCCGCGCCGACCTGGATGGCGGGCGCAGCCGCACCGCGGTCGGGCTGGCCGCCGGCGTCGACCTGAACGCGGGCAGCTTCAGCGGCCGGCAGATCCAGTCGGCGCAGCTCGAGGCGGATGCGGCGCGCTCCAACATGGAGGCGATCCGGCGCAACCTGGCCAACGGTGCCCAAAGCGCGGTCGAGCGCGTGCGCGTGCTGCGGGCCAGCGAGGCGTCGCAATCCCGCCAGCTGGCGCAGGCGCAGCAGGTGCTGGACAGCTATGAAGAGCAATTCGTCGGCGGCCAGCGGGAACTGATCGACCTGCTGACCACCGGGCGCGACCTCTACGACGCGCAGATCGACAGCATTGCCACCTATGACGCCAGAAAGCGCACCGAATACCAGGCGGCACATGACCTCGGCGTGCTGGGCACGCTCATCCTCGCCAATTCCGCGGGAGGCTGAAACCGTTGAGCGCATCCAAGCATGACCCCCAATCCCCGGCGACGGACCCCCTGGTCCTGGGTCTTGTCGAGCTTTGCCGCGTCCATGGCGTCTCGGCCTCGGCCGAGCGGCTGACCGACGGGCTGCCCCGCGCCCGCGGCGAAAGCCTGCCGCCCCGGCTTGCTGCGCTGGCCCTGCGCCGCGCCAACATGAGCTGCCGCATCAGCAACGAGCCCCTGGCCGGCTTTCCCGAACACGGCCTGCCCGCGCTTTTGTTCCTGCGCGACGGCAGCACCGTCATCCTCGAGGCGATGCACGACGGCCAGGCCAGCCTGATCCTGCCCGCCACCGGCGGCGGCCGGGCGGTCTGGACGGCCGAGGAACTGGCCGAACGCCATGACGGGCGCATCCTGGTGTCCAAGCCCATCGACATCGTCGCGGACCGGCTGGACAAGACCGATGGCGAAAAGCGGCACTGGATCATCGGCCCGGTGCTGGACAACTGGCCGATCTATCGCGATGTCATCATCGCCTCGTTCGTGGCCAACCTGCTGGCCATCGCCACGGCGCTGTTCTCGATGCAGGTCTATGACCGCGTGGTGCCGAACCAGGCGTTCGACACCCTGTGGATCCTGGCCAGCGGCGTGGGCATCGCCATCGTGCTGGAGATCCTGCTGCGGATCATGCGCGCCTCGCTGATCGACGTGTCGGGGCGCGACCTGGACCTGCGGCTGTCGGCGCAGCTTTTCGACCGGGTGTCGAACCTGCGGCTGGCGCATCAGCCGAAATCGACCGGCGTATTCGCCAACCAGGTCCGCGACTTTGCCACGGTGCGCGAATTCTTCACCTCGGGTACCGTCACGGCGCTTTGCGACATTCCCTTCGTCATCATCTTCATCGGCGTCTTGGCCTGGCTGGGCGGCGCGCTGGCGCTGGTCGTGGTGGCGGCGGTGGTGCTGACCGTCCTGCCCGGCCTGGTGCTGCAGCGTCGCCTGGGCCGCGCCTCGCGCGAAAGCACCCGCGAGGCGGCGGCCTTGAACGGGCTGCTGCTGGAAACCGTCTCGAACCTGGAAACCGTCAAGGCGGCGCGGGCCGAGGGGCGGTTGCAGCGCGCCTATGCGCAATTGACCGCGACCATGGCGACGACGGCGGTCAAGACCCGAGGGCTGACCAACCTGATGACGCAGCTGGTCAGCTCGGTGCAGAAATTCGCCTATGCCGGCATCATCATCGTCGGGGTCTACCTGATCAGTTCGGGCGACCTGACGGTAGGCAGCCTGATCGCCTGCACGCTTCTGTCCAGCCGCACGCTGGCGCCGATGGGGCAGGTCGCGGGGCTTCTGGCGCGCTGGCAGCATGTCCGCGCCGCGATGGAGGGGCTGGACGAGATCATGAAGACCCCGGTCGAGCGTCCCGCCGACCGCCATTACGTCCGCGCCCCGGCCTTGTCGGGCGAATACCGGCTGGAAGAGGTCGGCTATCGCCACGACCCCGAGGCCGCGCCGGTCGTCAGCATTCCGGCGCTGACCCTGGCGGCGGGGGAAAAGATCGCGCTTCTGGGCGGGAACGGCGCGGGCAAGTCCACGCTCTTGCGCCTGCTGGCCGGGCTGACCGATCCGCAGGACGGGGCGGTGCTGGTCGACAACCTCGCGCTTAGCCAGATCGACCCGATCGACCGTCGCCGGCAGATCGGCTACCTGCCGCAGAACGTCGCGCTGTTCCAGGGCACCCTGCGCGACAACCTGCTGCTGGATCACGGCCTGCACAGCGACGAGGAACTGCTGGCCGCGCTGGATGCGGTGGGGCTTGGCGGCTATGTCCGCCGCCATGTCCGCGGCCTGGACCTGCAGATCTACAGCAATGCCAATGTCTCGGGCGGGCAGAAGCAGGCCATCGGCCTGGCGCGGGTCATCCTGCAGGATCCGCGCATCGTGCTGCTGGACGAGCCGACCTCGGCCTTCGACCATGTGACCGAGGCCAAGGTCATCGCCTTCCTGCGGGAATGGCTGGAGGGGCGGACGGCCATCATCTCGACCCACAAGCGCGAAGTGCTGGGGCTGGCCAGCCGGGCGGTGGTGCTGAAGGACGGGCGGGTCGTCCGTGACGGGGATCTGATGCAGATCCTCAATGCGGCCAGGGCGAACAGGGTGCAGCAGGCGCCCGTTCACGTGGTGACATGAACGGTGACGATTCCGTCAGCGCCAGCCATATCGACGGAAGTTATCGGCGGCTGGTGCTGCGGCAGGCAAGATGGACCATCCAGATCGTCTTTCTGGCGGTGATCGTCGCCGTGGTCTGGGCCGCCCTGGCCCAGATCGACCAGATCACCCGCGGCGACGGCCGGGTCATTCCGCTGCGCCGGTTGCAGACGATCCAGAGCCTGGAGGGCGGCATTCTCGCCGAATTGCCGGTCGCCGAAGGCGACGTGGTCCGGCAGGACCAGGTCATCGCCCATCTGGACGCGACGCGCCCGCGCGCCGCCTTCCTGGCCGTGCAATCCGAGATCGAGGCCCTGGAGGCCGAGGTGGCGCGGCTGGAGGCCGAAGTCCTGGAAAAGCCGGTGCTGGATTTCGGCCCCGATCCGACCGAGACGCAGCAGACCGAATTGCGGCTGTTCAAGGCCCGGCGCACCCGGCTGGAATCCTCGCTTGCCGCGCTGGAGCAGGAGCGCGTCTCGGTCCAGGAACAGCTGGACATCCTTCAGCCGCTGGCCGCCAGCGGCTCGGTCAGCCGCATCGACCTGCTGCAACTGCGACAGAAAAGCGCCGAGCTTGACGGCAAGATCAGCGAGGCGCGCAACGGCTATGTCCAGGACGCCTATCGCGACCTGGCCGAGCGCCGGGCCAAGCTGACCCAGCTGCAGCAGGATCTGGTGCGCAAGGAGGACGAGCTGCGCCGCACCGTCATCCGTTCCCCGGTCGAGGGGCGGATCAACAACATCACCATCACCACCCTGGGCGGCGTCGTCCAGCCCGGCGAGGCGATCATGGAGATCACGCCCATCGACGACCAGTTGCTGATCGAGACCAAGATCCTGCCCCGCGACGTGGCCTTCATCGCCCCGGACATGCCGGCCAGCGTCAAGATCACCGCCTATGACTTTGCGGTCTATGGCGACCTGCGCGGGCGCGTCACGCAGATCTCCGAGGATACGGTCGAGGAGGAAACCGCGACCGGCCCGCAGGACTTCTATCGCGTCATGGTCCAGACCGAGCGCAGCTATCTGGAGCGGTTCGGCGAAGAATACCCGATCCGCCCCGGCATGGTGGCGCAGGTGGACATCGAAAGCGGCAAGCAATCCATCCTCAGCTACCTGATCCGCCCCCTGCTGCGCGCAAGGCTGCGCTAACCCTTGAAACGATGCGATTTTCCCATGCGCCATGATCCGACCCGCCTGTCCAGGACATCCCTAGCCGCCACCCTGCTTCTGGGCGCGCTGACCCTGCCCGCCGCGGCGCGGGTCTATGACCGGGTCGAGGTGCGCGGCGCCGAGTTCGTCCCCCAGGACGACATCCGCCGCGCCTGCGGGGCGCTTGACGGCATTGCGCTGGAGGCGGCGGACCTGGCCGGGGTCGAGCGCTGCCTGATGTCCACCGGCGTGTTCGAGCGCGTCTCGGTGAGCGGGCAGGGGGATGCGCTGGTCATCGACGTGACTGAGGTCGAGCAGAGGCCGGGCCGGATCGAGGCGGCGATCTCATGGGTGAACGACCGCAGCCTGACCGGCAGCCTGTCCTATGAGCAATACAACCTGCTGCCCAATACCTTCGCCGCCGTGCATGGCGATTTCAGCCGCGACGCCAAAAGCTTCGACATCAGCCTCTATCGCGCCGACGCTTTCCGGCCGGGGCTGCATTTCGGCATCGACATCCTGGGCCAGCGCAGCAATTTCAGCGACCTGGCGTTCTCCATGCGCAGCCACCAGGCCGAGTTCTACCTGGCCGCGACGCCGGACGAGGCCACGCGCATCGAATACGGCATCGGCTGGCGCGACCACAGGCTGTTCGGGCTGGATGCCGATGCCAGCCCGCTGCTGCAACGGGAACAAGGCCAGCTTGACGCGCCCTTCCTGCGCCTGGGCTTCAGCCATGGCGACCGGGCAGGGGGGAAAACCGGCGGCCTGTTCGTGCAGTTCGAGCAATTCCTGTGGAACCTGGGCACATCCAGCCCGATCTCGGAAACCCGGCTGGAACTGGATGCGCGCCATGTGCTGGCGGGCGGCACCGTGTTGATGCTGGGGCTGGACGGCGGCATCGTCGCCGGGCTGTCGGGCAACGACACGACCGCGCTGGACCGGGTGTTTCCGGGCGGCGACAGTTTTCGCGGCTTCGCCCCGCGCGGCATCGGTCCGGCCGATGGCGATGATTTCCTGGGCGGCAACCGCCACCTGATCCTCTCGGCCGAGGTGCAGCACGAGCTGGGCAAGGTGATGGGCACCGCCCTGCGCGGCGGGATATTCGCCGATCTCGGCTCGGTCTGGGCGCTCGACGATACGCTGGGCGGGCGCATCGACGACAAGGCGCATATCCGCAGCAGCATCGGCCTGTCGCTGACCTTCGACGTGGCCAGTACGCCGGTCTCGCTTTATGCCGCGGTGCCGGTCCGGCACCAGCCCCAGGACAAGCGGCAGGTCTTCGGCCTATCCGTCAACGCAAGGTTTTGACGCCGCGCCAAGTCGGCGGGCGCGATTGTCCATCGCCTGCCGGAACAGCGTCATGTAGCGCGGCGCCACGGATTGCAGCGTATGGGCCTGGCCCAGGACGCGCGCCGCCCGGCCAAGCCGCGCCCGCCTTGCGGCATCGTCCCTGAGCGCCCGGATCGTGTCCAGCCAGCGGCCGATGTCGTCGGGCAGCAGGATGCCGTTGACATCGTCGCGGATCAGTTCCGCCGGATAGCCGCGGTCGGGCGCGATCACGCATCCGCCCCGGCCCAGGATTTCCAGCAATCCCCAATTCGCCACGCCGTGGCGCAGCGGATAAAGGAACAGGTCGATCTGCGACAGTTCGCGCACGAAATCCTGGTAGGGCAGCTTGCCGGGCCGTTCCAGCACCGCGGCGGCGGCGGGAAATTCCCGCATCAGATGGGTGCAGAAATCCGCCACCTCGCCGCCATATCGGCGCTGCACCCATTGCTGCTCGTAGCCATAGGTCGAGCCGTCCGCCCCGCCCAGGGCGATGAACCGGGCATCGAAGCCTTCGCGCGCCAGCCGGTCCACGATCCGCACGAAGCTATCGAACCCCTTGGCGCTGGAAAGGTCGCGCGCCGAAAAGCCGATGGTGAACGGGCGCGGGCCGGGGGGCGGCGCAAAGGCCGGGCCGAAGTCCAGCCCTTCCAGCTGCACCTCGATATTGCCGCGCAGGGCGGGCGGGAACATCGTCTTGGCATGATGGCTGGGACAGATCACCAGGTCGCTGCGCAGCGCCTGGTGGAAATGCAGCATCTCGGTGTTCTTGTCGCTCATGCGCTGCGACAGGTCGGGCGGATAGGCCGGATCCCAGCCATGCGCCCGGAAGCTGGGAAACTCGACATAGCTGACGATGGCCGCGTCGATCTCGTCATAAAGGAAATGCGGCGCGCCCCACAGCGAATGGGCCACAATCACGTCGATGGGGCGGCTTTTCTGGAATTCGCGCAGCGCCGACAGCAACCCACGCCCGATCCGGGCCGAGCGTTCCAGCTTGGCGGTATAGTAATAGCCTTGCGGGCCGGTGATGGGACCGTCGGGCTGGAAGGCCAGGATATGCGCGCCCCTGTCCTGATGGCGCTGGCGATGGCCGGGCGTCGTCAGGAAATAGGTCTCGGCCATGCCCGCCTGGCGCAGATAGTCGCAAAGCGGGCCGAACTGGCCCGGATAGACGGCGCCGGCAAAGACGATGACGGGCTTTGGCATGGAGTTGGCGGTCTCAGATCAGCTTGCGGTCGCGCGCGGCGATGACCGCCTGCGTCCGGTTGCTGACGCCCAGCTTCTTGCAGACGGCCTTGACATGCATCTTGACCGTGGGTTCGGCCAGGTTCAGCGCCACGCCGATCTCGCGGTTCAGCTTGCCTTCGGCCAAAAGGCCCAGCACCTCGGATTCGCGCCGCGACAGCAGTGTGCCCTGTTCCTCTTGCGCCTGCTGGCGGGTTTTCACCAGTTCGATCGGCAGATAGCGCCCGCCGCCCGCCATGAAGCGGATCTCGTTGGCCAGGTTCTTGAGCGAGGTGGTCTTGAGCACGATCCCCGCCCCGCCAAGCGCCATGGTCTCTTCGATCACGCGCGACGGGGGGTTGCTGGTCAGGATGCCGACCGGCTTGCCGCCATTATGCTCCAGCGCCTTGCCCAGCCCGGCGACGCCATCCATGCCGGGCATGTCCAGGTCGACCAGCACCAGGTCAAAGGGGCCGTGGCGGTCGATGGCCTCCAGCGCCGCGGGCAGGTCGGGCACGGTCTCGACCTCGATATCCGGGACGCCGGTCAGATACATCTCGAGCATCTCCAGGATCATGGCGTGATCGTCCGCGATCAGCACCCGCAATGTGTTTTCTTGTTGTTCATTCATGGTTTCTGCTTTCGGCATCGCCGCCCGCCCAGGGGCGGCGGTCCGTCGAGTGACATCCAGAAACGGCGTGATGCCGGTGCAATCACATCCCCCTTACCCACGGCAGGATCAAGGTATCCCATCGCGCGGGCAGAGAACAGCCCGTTCACGCCATCTCCTCGACCGACCGGCGGCTTTGCATCAGCGCCTCGTCCAGGGGCGCGAACAGCGGCTCCAGGTCCGGCTGGCCCGCCTCGACCGCCTTTTCGATGGCGCGCAGGCGCCGCTCGACCAGGACCAGCCCGGTCAGCCCGCTGGCGCCGGTGGCGGCGTGCAGCCGCCGCCCGGTATCCTTGCCGACGCCTTCCTGGCGCAGCTCGTCCAGCACGGATTGCGCTTCGGCCAGGGCCCGCAGCATGAAGCCGCGCGCCGCCTCGGGGCCCACGCGCTCGGCAAGATCGGCGGCCGCGGCCGGGTCGACGGCAGCATCCTTGCAGCGGGTCGGCGCCGCGCCGGGGGTCTGCCGCGACGGCGCGCCCGCCAGGATTCCGGCCAGGGCGTCGCGCAGCGTATCGGGGCGAATCGGCTTTTCCAGCACACAGACCATCCCCGCCTGGCGGCACGCCTTCTTGATGCGGTCATCGGCATGGGCGGTCAGCCCGACCACCTTGCCCTGCCAGCGCGCCGCCGAGGCCGGATCCCCGGCCTTGAGCCGGGCGGCGAACTCGATCCCGCTCATCCGGGGCAGGGTGACGTCGGTCAGCACCAGCTCGACCCGGCCGGCCAGCGCATCGCGCGACAGCATCGCCAGTGCCTCGGGGCCGCTGCCCGCCACCACCACCTCGGCGCCGAAGCTTTGCAGAAGGTGGCTTAGCCAGTCGCGGCTGGCCGGGCTGTCCTCGACCAGCATCAGCATCCGGCCCGCCAGCGCCTGCTGCGGCTGCGCCGGCCCGGCCGGCGGTTGGCGGCGCATGTCGGGCGCGCGCGGCAGGCTGAAGCTGACGCGGAAGATGGTGCCGATGACCCGGCCGGGGCTTCCGGGCGGCAGGGCCAGGCCGTCGCTGCCGCGGTCCTGGATCTCGATCCGGCCGCCCAGCTGTTTCAGCGCATGGGCCAGCACGTTCAGCCCCGCCGAGGGGCGCTGCTCCGGGGCCGTCGCCGGCACGGCCGCCTCGTCCAGCGGCAATCCCAGCGCCTTGGCCAGGCGGGCCTTTTGCGCCGGCGGCAGCCCGCCCCCTTCGTCCAGAAGCTCGATCCCGACGCGCCAGATCTCGGCCGCCGGCTCGTCGCCGGGCAGCGGATCGGCCAGGGGCGCGCAGGACAGCCGCAATTCCACCCGTCCGCCGCCATGGTTGACCGAGTTGTCGATCAGGTTCTGGCACAGCGCCCGCACGAAGCGCAGCGGGCCGCGCAGCGTCAGGTCGGGCGGCGCGTCGACGGTCAGCTGCACCTCGGTCGCGCGCGCGCTGGCGATCGGCTCGACCAGGGCAACCAGGCTGCCCACTTCCTCGACGATGCGGAAATCCTCGTCCGGCTGGATGCCGCGCGGGTTCTGTTCGCCGCGGATCACGGCCAGCACGTTGCTGATATGGTCGAGCGCCAGTTCGGCGGCGCGGCGCATCCTGGCGCCGGCGTCCTCGGGCGCTGCGGCCCGGCCCGGCCCCTGCATCAGCGCCTCGGCCGAGGCCAGCAGCGACTGGATCGGCGTGCGCAGGTCATGGGCCACCCGCATCAGCATGGCCGAGCGCGCGCGGTTGCGCAGCCAGGTCGATTCCTGGTCGCTTTCGGCCAGCCGCAGCAGATAGCCCTCGGCCGGGCCCAGGGGGACATGCACCACCTCGCCCGCGAAGCTCTGGCCGTTCTCGGTCCATTGCGCCGAGACGCTGCCCGAGCGCCGGGCGCGGGCGCAGGCCCCGGCCCAATCCAGCCGCGCGGTCAGTTCGTCCTGCCCGATCCCCAGTTGCTGGGCCGAGCGATTCGCCAGCAGGATCTCGCCCCGCTGGTTGGCCAGCACCACCGCGCGCCTGTCGGTGGCGATCACCCGCGCCAGGGCCTGCAGGATGGGGCGAACCGAATTGGCCAGATCCTTGCGCATCCCCGCCGGCAGCGGGGCAAGCTCGCCCGGTTCCTGGCCCTCGGTATCGGCAATCTCGGTCATGTCTTTCCTCGTGAACCCGGCAACGACGCGATTCTGGCCAAAGGGCGATGGCGCGGCAAGAGCGACCGGATCGCGCGCCTTCCCCCTGTCCGGCAGCGAATCGTCGAATGCGATCCGTCGTGGCTTGACTGTCCTTTAGTATGTGTTATTTGCACATACTATCGTATATGACCCTATACCAAATCTCTACCTTGGCCCGCGTTGCTCCAGGGCCGCCCCAAAAGGATGATTCCATGGCTCAAAGCATCATTCAGGCTGGCACGCTGATCGATGTCACCATTCCGGCGTTACCGGCGGCTGTCGGCGGTTATCTCAGGTCCGGCAGCGACTTGATCGTGCGGATGAACAGTGGCGACGAGTTCCTGATCAAGGACTTCTACATGGCCGCGGCCGACGGCACGGCCCATCGGCTGGTCCTGGGCGACGGCACGGTCATCCTGGCGGATGGCGACGAAGAGGCGGCGGCCGGCCTTGGCGCCGGCATGTTCGACGATGGCGCCGCCAGCGTCTGGGCCTTGGGTTCCGCCGCCCTGGCGGCCATCGGCGGCGGCACCATCATCGGCAACTCGGGCGATTCGTCGAATCCGACGGATACGACCGATCCAACGGATGGCACGGACCCGACTGACGGGACTGATCCGACGGATGGCACGGATCCGACTGACGGAACCGACCCGACGGACGGCACCGATCCGACCGATGGAACCGACCCGACGGATGGCACGGATCCGACCGACGGGACCGACCCCACGGATGGCACTGACCCGACCGATGGAACCGACCCGACGGATGGCACTGACCCGACTGACGGGACCGATCCGACGGATGGCACTGATCCGACTGACGGAACCGACCCGACGGACGGCACTGACCCGACCGATGGAACCGACCCGACGGATGGCACTGACCCGACGGATGGCACTGACCCGACTGACGGGACCGATCCGACGGATGGCACGGATCCGATCGACGGGACCGACCCGACGGATGGCACGGACCCGACCGACGGGACCGATCCGACGGATGGCACGGATCCGACCGATGGGACCGACCCGACGGACGGCACTGACCCGACCGATGGAACCGACCCGACGGATGGCACTGACCCGACTGACGGGACCGATCCGACGGATGGCACGGATCCGACCGACGGGACCGACCCGACGGACGGCACTGACCCGACCGATGGGACCGACCCGACGGATGGCACGGATCCGACCGATGGAACCGATCCGACGGATGGTGCGGACCATGTGCAGGGCTTCCTTGATCCCATCCTGGGTGACGGCGGGCTTCTGGGCGACCTGACGGGTAATGACGGCCCGCTCGGCGCAATCACCGGCTCGGACGGCTTGCTGGGCGACCTGCTGGGCCAGGATGGGCTGCTGGGCGGGCTGGGGGGTGGCCTGCTGGGCGTTCCCCTCCTGGGTGACGGGGTGGACGGTTCCGCCGGCGTCCTTGATCCGGTTCTGGCCGATGGCGGGCTTCTGGGGGATCTTACCGGCAACGGCGGCTTGCTGGGCGCGATCACCGGCTCCGAGGGGCTGCTGGGCGATCTGATCGGCGACCAGGGGCTGCTGGGCTCCGTCACCGGCTCGCAAGGGCTTGTGGGTGAGTTGACCGGCACCGGCCTGCTGAAGGACGGGGCGGCCGGCGAGGGGTCCAACGGCCTCTCGGGTCTGCTTGGCGGCGTGCTGGGCGGCAACGACCTGCTCGGCGGGCTGCTGGGTGGCGAAGGCGGCTTGCTGGGCACCGTGACCGGGACGCTGGACAACGTTGTCGGCGGCGTGCTTGGCGGGAATGACCTGCTGGGTGGTCTGCTTGGCGGCCAGGACGGGTTGCTGGACACCGTGACCGGGACGCTCGATGGCGTCGTGGGTGGTGTGCTGGGCGGGGACGACCTGCTTGGCGGGCTGCTCGGCGGCAACGATCTCCTGGGCGGTCTGCTTGGCGGTGAGGGCGGATTGCTGGGCACCGTGACCGGAACGCTGGACAACGTGGTCGGCGGTTTGCTTGGCGGGAACGATCTGCTGGGCGGTTTGCTTGGCGGCCAGGGCGGGTTGCTGGATACGGTGACAGGAACGCTCGATGGCGTTGTCGGCGGCGTGCTTGGCGGGGACGACCTGCTGGGCGGCCTGCTTGGCGGCCAAGGCGGATTGCTGGATACGGTGACCGGGACGCTCGATGGCGTTGTCGGCGGTGTGCTGGGCGGGAACGATCTGCTGGGCGGTCTGCTTGGCGGCCAGGGCGGGTTGCTGGATACGGTGACCGGGACGCTCGATGGTGTTGTCGGTGGTGTGCTGGGCGGGAACGATCTGCTGGGCGGTCTGCTTGGCGGCGAGGGCGGTTTGCTCAACACCGTGACCGGGACGCTCGATGGTGTTGTCGGCGGTTTGCTTGGCGGGAACGATCTGCTGGGCGGTCTGCTTGGCGGCGAGGGCGGTTTGCTCAACACCGTGACCGGAACGGTCGAGAGCGTTGTCGGCGGCGTGCTGGGTGGCGATGATCTGCTGGGCGGGCTCCTTGGTGGCCAGGGCGACCTGCTGGGCGACCTCCTCGGCGGCGACCTGCTGGGCAATGTCGGCGGCACGCTGACAGGCCTGCTGGGTGTCGCGCCCGGCGATGGCCTGCTGGATCCGGTCCTCGCCGATGGCGGGCTGCTGGGCGAGCTGACCGGCAACAACGGCACCCTGGGCGACATCAGCGGCTCGAACGGCCTGCTGGGCGACGTGGTTGGCGATCACGGGGCGCTTGCGCCCGTTACCGGCCAGGACGGGCTGCTGGGCGAGCTGACCGGCCATGGCCTGCTGGGCGAGGACAGCGACAATCCCGACGGCCTGCTGAACGACCTGCTGGGCGGCAGCGAGGACCTGATTGCCGGCGTCGCCGATACCCTGGACGGCCTGCTGGGCGGAGAAAGCGACCTGCTGGGCGGGGTGAGCGATACGCTTGGCGGGCTGCTTGGCAGCGGCAATGCCGGCGATCTGCTGGCGCCGCTGGGCGATGCCGTCGACGGGCTTCTGGGCGGCGGCCTGCTGGCCGGCCTGGGCAGCCTCAACGACGAGCACGGCGCCTGACGCACGAAAACGCGGGCGCGCCCAGGCCGGGCGCGTCCGCCGCCCCCCAGCAATCCGGCGGCAAGGCAGCGAAGGACGCGCAAGGCGGCCGGCCGTTCGATCCCGAGGAAACAATGGTTGGAATTGTCGATTCTGCGATGATGATCGCGATCCGCACGCGGCACCGCAAGGACTCGGCGGATCTGCTGGCCATGGCGATAGAGCTGACGGACAGGAACCCGAATTGCCGGGTCGGCCTATACGCCCTGGATAACCTGCCGCAGAAAAGCGCATTCTACGAATTCGGCAACAGCGCCGAATTCCTGGCCGGCTTCATCCGGGAACTCGGGCTCGAGGATGTGCAGGACATGGACCTGAACCAGCCGGGCGTGCCGCCGGCGAAGGTCACGAAGATCCTGGAACGCAAGCTTTCCCAGGCCCAAGCCAAGATCGCCTATTGCCGGGCCTATGCCGACGGCAAGGCCTTTCGCGACGAGGACATAGACGATCTGGAATGGCATATCCGCGGGCTTCTGCGGCAGCTCAGCGGCTTGCGCGACCAGATCGGCCGCATCGCGCCGGCGGCGCAGCCCGAACCCGAGCCGATCAAGGCGACCGCCTGCCTTATTCCCTTCAAGGGGCGGGCCAGCGCGCAGCAGTGAACCGGGGCTTGCGCCCCGGCCCTTTCGAAACGTGCCGACCAATCCGCATTTGCCCAAGGCAGAATATGACGAGGAGTAGCCATGTTGACGAAGTGCCGTTTTTCCGAAACTGCCAGCAGCGAAGCATTCGACCATGACTGCGGCTCTACAGGCGGAGAGTTGGTCATCTATATCTTGGCAGCGATAGCCGGAGGGCTGATGGGGGTCAGCCTGGCACTTTTCCTGAACCTGTCGCTTTTGGGCGTTTTCCTGGCATATTCCCTGGGTGGAATGGGCGCGATTCTTGTCATGGCGGTGGGGCTGTTCCTGCTGCGATCCTTGCGGCAATCCATCACGCTGGCGATCCGGCAGAACCGTCCGGGCTATTTCCCCCAGGACTGAAGCGGGCCTTCATCTGCGGGCGCCGATGCCCCGACCTTGCCCCCGCATTCGCAGGGTGCTGCTGCTCGGCAAAGGGGTTGCGGGGCACCCTTACCTCGGCCAGCTGTCCTCTGGACGGCGGCCCTTACGCCGCATCGAGTTCGCGCCAGATCTTCAGCAGCGCCGTTTCAAAGGTATCGCTGTTGTAATTGGCATTCACCACCGCGCTTGCGTGGCGGCGGATGGCATCAAGACGCGCCGGCGCGGCGGCATATTCCGCGACCGCCGCCTCCAGCGCATGCACAAGTCCCAGGGTATCGTCCTCGGTCACGGGAACCCCGGTTTTTGGGGTGAAGTATTCCCGCCCGCCAAGTCCCGTGTAACCGACCACGATGCAACCCGCCGCCATTGCTTCTGCCGCCGGGAAGCCGATCGATTCCATGCGCAGCAGCGAAATGAAGAACTGGCTGCGTTGCAAATGATCCGAGACATCCAGCCGCGGCATATTGTCGAGTTCCTGAATCCGGTATCCCTTCAATTTTCCCCGACGCTCGAGCGTATCGACGATCTGGCGTGCCTCTGCCGAGCGTTTGCGCGGCATATAGGTAATCAGCCGCTCCTTTTCTTCGCGAAAGGGAAAATCCTCGGGCTTCATCGAGACGGGCAGGTGATGGCCGGTCTGGATATTCAGAAGTTCGAACTGATCGAGGCATATTTGCGAAACGCCCAGGAACCAGTCCGCGCGTTCGCGGATGTCGAGCCCCCTTTCCATGGCTTCCGCATGAGCCTCCTGGAAGGCGAACGGGTTTTGCACGAAAACGCCAAGCCGGGACTGCGGAAAAGCCGTCATTGCCGCGGTGATCATGAACTCCGGTATGACCAGAATATCCTCGGCCCCCGGCCGCCATGGTTTCAGGGGCCCGCCGCGAAGTTTTTCGCCCATGAGAATAAAGGGCGACATGAGCCGGGCGCGCCGACCGTCCAGTCCCTGTTTTTGCCGGGCAATATAATAGTCATAGGTATAGCAGAGCGGCGGCTTGTCGGGATGGTCCAGATAGCCGGCGGCGGGGCTGTTGTGCAGGATGGCGGCGTCATAGCCCGCCCGGCACAGCGCAGCCACCGTGTCATAGATGACGGCAATCCCGCCCGATGCCGTTTGCGTGTCGGGACACAGGAAAAGATAGCGACGCACCATGGCACCCGGAAAGCTGATTTCCAGGAAACATGTTGAAGAAAGCCACGGGTGTCAACGCAACACTTGGCGGCGCAGCCGGGTTTTCCGGGCAGGCTTGGTATGTGGATACCGCAGCAGACGGCGCCGCGTGCAGGCTGGCGGGCCGCCCAGGGGCGCAGGAATCCGCGGCGGAGGGGGCAGGCGATGGGTGCAGATTTAGGGCGAAGCCTCTTTTCGCTCGCATTCCGTGCCGGTATCCTTAGGATCGGCCGGGGTAATTGTTTCTGCAAACTGGAAATGCTGCATGCTGATATCTGACAAGGCGCCCGAGGCTCCGTCAGTCGCGCTGTTGACCTTTGTGCTTGAAGAGCATCATTGCGTGATCCTTGAAGATTGGATTGCCTTTTTCGACCATCCGATTGCCGAGCTGGTCGTGCATCTGGGCAAGGATCCCGGCATAGAAACCCGCGTCCGGCAGCTATGCGAAGCGCATGGCATTCGCCTGCATGACATGGGCAGGACGACGCCGCGGGAAACCACCGATTCGGAACAGCAGCTTCTGGAAAAGCAGTTCGATGCGGTAACGGCCGATCTTGGATGCGTGGTGCGATTGGATACCATTCCCTATCGCGCCCGGAATGTGGCCTGGCAGGACGCGGCCCTTGCATTGATGAAGGAAACGGGCGCCTGCTTCATGACCGGCAGCACGTTGCCTTATCGCGCGGACCGGCCTACGGCCAGGCCGGAATTCATGCTGACGCAAAGCATCAGCAATTGCTTCCTGGTGATCCAGCCGGAAATCTGGAGGACGCTCCAGGCCGGAACCCAGGATTCCGAGTCGAAATACGGCAGGTTCCTGGTCGAAGGCGCGGCCGAGGATTATGTGGCGGAAAACGGCCTTTGGGGGCTGCGTCTTGTCAATGGCGAGGACATTCGCATCTTTCATTGCCAGGAATGGGGATTGCGATTGCTTCGCATCCGGGATTCCTTTCGCAAGGGATACAGGATCTCTCCATTCCTTCGGGGATACCAGGACGATTATCTTTACGAAAATGCGCGATACTACATGCAGCGCCGGGAACCCCTGCTGCGACGGGCCAGGGTTTTCCTGGGCTACTGGCGCCGGCGGCTTTTCAATTGAGGGGCTGCCGCGCCGTGCGGTCAGCGCCAGCGGACATCCAGCATGACCCGGTTTTCGTCATACATCGGGACCGTCGACGACCGATGCTGCCCCGCCAGCAGCAGCGTGAATTTCGGCGTCAGGGCGACCTCGATGCCCAGGGTGCGGACATCGTCCCGCCGCGGGGTGCCGAAGACGGCAGAGCCCTCTTCCCGTTGCCAGCCGATGCCGAGGGTCACGGGGCGGTTCCCGATCGGGCGGGTCAGCGACAGCCCCGCCCGATAGCGGATGGCGTTGTGGCCGGCGACCCTTTCGCCGGCGGAAAGCTGAAGCCCGACCGCGCCGATCCCGGAAACGGCGCTGCCGAGCGACAGGTCCGCGAAGGCCTGGCGATAATCCTTGCGCCAGGTCTGCCGCAGGCCCAGGGACATCTCGTGCAGGGCGCCCGCGGCCTCGAATAGCCTGGTGCCGCGCAGGCCGGTCCAGGCCAGATGGCTTTCGGACAGATCCGTCCGGCCAAAGGCGTAGCCGCCGCACAGGTCGACAAAGCGCCATTCGCCCAGGTGCTGCGCAAGGCAGGCCCCGAGCCCCAGATCCTGGCGCGAAAGATCGTGCCGCGGCGAATAGACCGCCGTCGCCTGGCCCGCCAGCCGCAGAACCCGCCCCGGCGCCAGCCGGTATCTTGCGCCGGCCGAGGCGGCAAGGCCCAGCACCAGCCCGCCGCGGGCGCGGCTTTCCGGGCTGACCGTCAGGTCGATGCCCCCGACCGTCAGGCTTTCGCCGGGGATGCCGCCGTTGATATTGTCGTCCCATCGCAGCAGGGGCCGGGCGGTCAGGTGCCGCGACAGCAGGACCGGCTGCGGGCGGCCGTCGCGCAGCATCCCTTCGTGATGCAGCAGCCGCGCCAGCAACGGCGCCCGCCCGGCAGGACGGTCGCGCATCAGCGCAAAACCCGCCAGCCGGGGCGAGCCGGACATCAGCGCCGCCTGGGTCCGGTCGGGCTGCTCTGCCCAGGCGGGCGAGGCCAGGCAGGGCAGCAGGCTGGCGAAGACCCAGGCCCGCCAGCCCGCCTTCCATGATGCGGGCAGCATTCGGCGGGATCAGCGCTCGGCGGCGAAGCCGCTGTCGCCGAAGACCGCGCCTGTGGCGCCGTCATATTCGACCGTGCCGGTGATGGTCCCCCGCACGGCCTCGGCGGCGCTGCCCCTGAACGTCCCGTCCAGCGCGAGGTCGAGGCCGATGTCGCCGCGGTCGCCGCCGCCCAGCGTGCCCGCCGCGCGGCCCGTCATGCCGTTGCCGCTGATGCTGCCGCCGGTGATCGGCAGGCTGCCGGTCAGTGTGGGGCCGTCCTCGACGCCGACCTCGTGGATTTGCCCGGAAACGCTGCTGCTGGCGAAATCCGCGTTGAGCGCGATCCTGGCGTTCGCGGCCTCGTATCCGGGATCGCCGACATCGACCGGGCCGCCGGTCATGTTCATTTCGACGAAGGCATAGCCGTCATAGGTGGCGCTGCCCGTCGTCGGCATGGCGGCGGTGCTGGTCGGGGCAAGGGCTGCGGTGCGGCCCTCCATCTCCATCAACGGCCCGTCATGTTCCAGAAAGGTCTGGCCGTCCGCTGTGCCGCCACCACCACCCGGCACGCCGCCGCCTCCAGACCCGCTGCTACCGCCGCAACCTGCCAGCGCCAGCGTGATTGACGCGGCCAGGACGCCGCCGAAGATCTTGCCCGTCTGCATGGAACCCTCCAAGAAAACCTGAAATCACGGGCGCAAGGCCCGGTTCCGATTACAGGGCCGGGGGCAGGGGGCTGTCGTCACCCGTTTGGGTGAAGGCGGGCGCGAAATTCTTGCAAGGCGACATCATTGCGGACGCGGCCGCATGGGTCGCGGGCGGCACATTCGGCGGGCAGCCGCATAGGCCGCCGCCCTCCGGCAGGTTCAGCCAAGCGTTTCGCGCAGCGCCTCGGCGGTCGCATCGACGATCACGTCCGCCTCGGCCTCGGTCAGGCAAAGCGGCGGAGCCAGGCCGATGATGTCGCCCTGCGGCATGGCCCGCGCGATCACCCCGCGCCTGAGCATGGCGGCGACGACCCTGCCGCCGATGCCCTCGGCCGCGTCGAAGAAGCCGCGCGTGTCGCGGTCGCGGACCAGCTCGACGGCGCAGAGCATGCCCTCGCCGCGGATCTCGCCCACGTTCGGGTGATCGCCAAGCGCCCCGCGCATGCGGTCGTTGAGGTAGCGGCCGACGCGGCCGGCGTTTTCGACCAGCCCCAGCTCATCGATCAGCCGCAGGTTGGCGATGCCCGCCGCCGCGCCGATGGGATGGGCGGAATAGGTCCAGCCATGGCCCAGCACGCCATGTTCGTCGGTGCCCTGCATCAGCACGTCCCAGACCTTCTGCCCGACGATGCTGCCCGACAAGGGCGCATAGGCCGAGGTCAGGCCCTTGGCGCAGGTGATGATGTCGGGGGTCATGCCATAGTGATCGCTGCCGAACATGCTGCCCAGCCGGCCGAAGCCCGTCACCACCTCGTCCGCGATCAGCAGGATGTCGTGTCGCGCCAGCACCTTCTGGATCGCATCCCAATAGCCCCTGGGCGGCGGCACGATGCCGCCCGTGCCCAGCACCGGCTCGCCGATGAAGGCGGCGATGGTGTCGGCGCCCTCGGCCGCGATCAGCCGCTCCAGTTTCTCGGCGCAATGGGCGCTGAACTGTTCCTCGGTCATGCCGGCGTCCTTGCGGCGATAGTAATAGGGCGCCTCGGTATGGATCACCTGCGCCAGCGGCAGGTCGAATTTCTTGTGGAACAGCTCCAGCCCGGTCAGCGAGCCGGTCATCAGCCCCGAGCCGTGATAGCCCCGCCAGCGCGAGATGATCTTCTTCTTCTGCGGCAGCCCGCGGATGTTGTTGTAATACCAGACCAGCTTGACGTTGGTTTCATTGGCGTCCGAGCCGCCCAGGCCGAAATAGACCCGCGCCATGTGTTTCGGCGCCCGGTCCATGACCATTTTCGCCAGCGTGATCGAGGCTTCCGAACCATGTCCGGCATAGGCATGGTAATAGGCCAGCTCGCGCGCCTGCGCGGCGATGGCCTCGGCGATCTCGGTCCGGCCATAGCCTGCGTTCACGCAATAGAGCCCGGCAAAGCCGTCCAGCAGCCGATTGCCGTCGCGGTCGATGATATGGACGCCTTCCGCGCCCGAGATGATGCGCTGCGGACCTTCACCGCGCGCGAATTGGCCCAGGTTGGTCGAGGGGTGGAACAGGCTTTCGCGGTCCCATCTGGACAGCTCGTCATTGGTCAGCATCACGCTCTCCTTGTCTCTGCCCAGTCGCGGCAGACGTATTTGATCTCGGTGAAGGCCTCGAGCCCGTGGCGGCTGCCCTCGCGGCCCAGGCCCGATTGCTTCATGCCACCGAAGGGGATCGGCGCGCCCGTGACCTTGGTGCGGTTCACCGCGACCATGCCGAACTCCAGGGCGCGGGACAGGCGATAGATGCGGCGCGGGTCGCGGCTGTGGACATAGGCGACAAGGCCGTATTCGGTGGCGTTGGCGATGCGCACCGCCTCGTCCTCGGTGTCGAAGGGGGCGATGGCGGCGACGGGGCCGAAGGTTTCCTCGCGAAAGATCAGCGCCTCGGCCGGCACGTCGGCCAGAACGGTCGGGCGATAGAACAGCGGCCCCTGTGGATCGCGGCTGCCGCCGGTCAGCAGGCGCGCGCCGCGGGCCAGCGCGTCCGCCACATGCTCCTCCTGCTTCCTGACCGCGCCTTCGTTCATCAGCGGGCCGAGGTCGCGATCCTCGGCCCCCGGCCCCAGCGTCAGCGCGGCGGCGGCGGCGGTGAAGCGGCGGCAGAACTCGTCATAGACCGCTCGCTCGACCAGGAAGCGGTTGGCGCCCAGGCAGTCCTGGCCCGAGGTGGCGAACTTGGCCTTGATCGCCTCGTCCACCGCCAGGTCGAGGTCGCAATCGGCAAAGGCGATGAAGGGCGCGTGCCCGCCCAGCTCCAGCACCAGCCGCTTCACCGTCTCGGCGCTTTGGCGATAGAGCAGCTTGCCGACCTGCGTCGAGCCGGTGAAGCTGAGCGCCCGCACCCGCGGATCGGCGCACCAGGCGCCCACGATCTCGGGCGCCTCGCCCGTCACCACGTTGAAGACGCCGGCCGGAAAGCCCGCGCGATCCGCCAGTTCCGCCAGCGCGGTCGCCGACAGCGGCGTCTCGGCCGAGGGATGCACGACCACGGTGCAGCCCGCCGCCAGCGCCGCCGCCGCCTTGCGGGTGATCATGGCGCAGGGAAAGTTCCAAGGCGTGACCAGCGCCGCGACGCCCAGCGGTTCACGCCACAGCTCCATCTCGGCGGTCGAGAGATGCGAGGTCACGCTTTCGATGTTCGGGCGCTTGGCTTCCTCGGCATAAAACTCGACGAAGCTGGCGGCATAGTCGATCTCGCCGCGGGCTTCCGACAGGGGCTTGCCCTGCTCGGCGGTCATGATCCGCGCCAGATCCTCGCGCGCATCGACGATCAGCCGGTGCCAGCGCATCAGCACGGCGGCCCGTTCCTGCGGCAAGAGCGCCGACCAGCCGGCAAAGGCCGCCTGCGCCGCATCGACCGCCGCGCGGGCCTGCGCCGCATCCAGCCGCGCCACCTGCGCCACCGGCTGCCCGGTCGCGGGATCGGTGACGGCAAAGCGCGCCCCGCCCACCCAGGCGCCGTTCACGAAGGCATCCTCGCGCATCAGGGTCTTGTCGGTGATCATGGCTGAACCTCCTCGCCGATGACGGCGACGCAATCGCCGGGTTTCACGATGCCGGGGAAATGCCGCGCCATCATCAGCCCGGCGCGGCGGGCATGGACCGCGACCGGGGCCAGGCCGGTGCGCGTCACGGGAAAGATGCGGGCGACGGGCTGGCCTTGTTCCACGGCATCGCCCAGGTCGGCCAGGAACTCGATCAGCCCGCCATCCTCGGCAAAGGTGAAGCAATCCGCATCGGGCATGTCGAGCCAGCGCGTCGGCCGGGCCTCGACCTGGCCGCGCATCACCCCGGCCGCCACCAGCAGGTCGCGCAACCCCCGCCGGGCGATCCCGGCGGTGCGGGCGGTGGCGGTGCCGCCGCCGCCCAGTTCGGTGGTGACGAAGGTCTTGCCCATTTCCTCGGCCGCGGTGTCATACATGCCGACCGCGTCGATCTCGAGCATCCTGACCGACCAGGGGGCGCCAAAGGCGCGCACCAGGTCGAAGGCCGCCGCCTCCTGCCGCTTGTCGGGCAGGATATGGGCGGCGCAATAGGGCAGGAAATCCAGCGTCTTGCCGCCGGAATGGAAATCCAGCACCACATCCGCCATCGGCAGCAGCACGCGCTGGAAGTAATCCGCAAGCTTCTGCGTGACCGAGCCGTCCGGCCGGCCCGGAAAGCTGCGGTTCAGGTTGCCGCGGTCGATGGGCGAGGTGCGGGTGCCCGCCGCAAAGGCCGGGTAGTTCATTGCCGGAACGATGATGATGCGGCCGGTGACGTCCTTGGCCCGGATGGTCGCGGCCAGGTCGAAAAGCGCGATCGGCCCCTCGTATTCGTCGCCGTGGTTGGCGCCGGTCAGCAGCGCCGTCGGCCCCTCGCCGTTGTTGACCACGGTGATCGGGGTCATGATCGACCCCCAGGCCGCATCGTCGCGCGAATAGGGCAGGCGCAGGAAGCCGTGCTGCACCCCCGGCGCCGCGAAATCCACCGTCGCCGCGATGGGCGAGGGCGCAAGCTGCATCTGCAACATGGCGCTAGTCCTTCACGAACAGCTGGCGCGGGACATCGGCAAGGCATTCCACGCCGGTGTCGGTGATCAGGATCGACTCGGTGATCTCCAGCCCCATGTCCTCGAGCCAGAGCCCGGTCATGAAATGGAAGGTCATGCCGGGTTGCAGCACGGTGCGGTCGCCGGGGCGCAGCGACATGGTGCGCTCGCCCCAGTCCGGGGGATAGCTGACGCCGATGCCGTAGCCGGTGCGGTTGTCCTTGACGATGCCGTATTTCGCCAGCACGTCGAAGAAACCCTTGGCGATGTCCTCGCAGGTGTTGCCGGGCTTCGCGGCGGCCAGCCCGGCCTCCATCCCCTCCAGCGTGGCCTTTTCGGCGTCCAGGAAGGCCTGCGTCGGCTGGCCCAGGAACACCGTGCGCGACAGCGGGACGTGATAGCGGTGATAGCAGCCGGCGATCTCGAAGAAGGTGCCTTCGCCGGCCTTCATCGGCCTGTCGTCCCAGGTCAGGTGCGGGGCCGAGGCATCGCGCCCCGAGGGCAGCAGCGGCACGATGGCCGGATAGTCGCCGCCGATCCCGTCCACGCCGCGGGTGCCGGCGTCGTAGATTTCCGCGACCAGGTCGCATTTGCGCATCCCGACCTGCACCTTGTCGAGGATGCGGGCGTGCATCGCCTCGACGATGCGGGCGGCGTTGCGCATATAGGCGATCTCCTGCGGCGATTTCACCGCGCGCTGCCAGTTCACCAGCGCCGTGCAATCGCTGAGCGTCGCGTCGGGCAGGTTCCGGGTCAGGCTGGCAAAGGCGGCGGCGGTGAACCAGTAATTGTCCATCTCGACCCCGATGCGCTTCGCGGCCCAGCCGCGGTCCCGCAGGATGCCGGACAGGTAGTCCATCGGGTGCATCTGGGGGTTCTGCACGTAATGGTCGGGATAGCCGATGATGTTTTCGGGCTTCAGATAGGCCGTCAGCTTCGCGCCGTTCGCGTCCTGTCCGCGGCCATACCAGATCGGCTCGCCATCCGGCGGCACCACGACGCATTGATGGACATAGAAGGACCAGCCGTCATAGCCGGTCAGCCAGTTCATGTTCGACGGATCGGTGACGATCAGCAGATCGACCCCCGCCTTGTCCATCGCCCGGCGGGTCTTGGCGAGGCGGTCGGCATATTCCTCGCGGGTGAACTTCAATGCGACGTCTGTCATGGCGGTTTCTCTTACAGGGTGAAGCTGCGGCCGGCCCCGGCCTTGCCCGCGCGGGCAAGCGCCAGGGTGGCGATGGCGGTGTCCTGGATGCCGGTGCCGGTCAGGTCGGCCAGGGTGATCTGTTCGGGGCTGGTCCGGCCGGGGCGCTGCCCTGCCAGGATCTGGCCCAGCTCGGGGAAATCCTGCCCGGCCAGCGGCGCGTGGTGGAGTTCCCCCAGCTCGCGGGTCTGCGACAGGCGGTCGGCGACGTAATGGGCACGCTCGATCAGGTCCGGCGCGATCTCGTTCTTGTGCTGGGCATCCGAGCCCATGGCGGTGACATGGGTGCCGGGCGCCACATCGGCGGCGGCCAGGATGGGCTTTTCCGCGGGCGTGGTCGTGACTACCAGATCTGCGCCGCGCGCAGCCCCGGCCACAGTCGCGGCGGCGATCACCGGAATGCGCAGGGCGGCGGTCATCTCGGCCGCGAAGGCTTGCGCCTTGGCGGGATCGCGCGCCCAGACCCGCGCGCCGGCCAGCGGCCGCACCAGCGCCAGCGCCTGCAGCTGCATCCGCGCCTGCATCCCGGCGCCCAGGATCGCCGCCGTTGCCGCATCCGGCCGGGCCAGCGCATCGGCGGCCACCGCCCCGGCGGCGGCGGTGCGCACGTCGGTCAGATAGCCGTTGTCCAGCAGCAGCGCCTCGACCAGCCCGGTCGTTGCGGACAGCACCACCATCATGCCGTTGGTCGAGGGCAGGCCAAGCGCCGGGTTGCCGAAGAAGCCGGGCGAGATCTTGATCGCGAAATGCGTGAGGCCGGGGACATAGGCGGTCTTCACATCGACCTCGCCCCGGTGTTCGGGGATGTCCAGGCGCAGGATCGGCGGCATCGCCACCGCCTTGGTTGCCAGCGCCACGAAGGCGTCGCGGATGCAGGCCACGGCCTCGGCGTCCAGCGGCACCAGGGCGCGCAGATCGGTCTCGGTCAGGATGGTCACGGGCGGTCTCATGCGGCCTCCGCCATGATGCGCGCGTGCAGCGCGGGGTCGATATTCGCGCCGGAAAGGATGCAGACGGTCGGGCCTTGCGGGACGATCTTGCCCGCCAGCAGCGCGGCGGTCCCGACGCTGGCCGCGCCCTCGACGACATGGCCGGCGCGGCCAAGATGGCGGATGCCCTGGGCGATCTCGGCCTCGGTCAGCAGGATCACGTCGTCCAGCAACGCGCGGCAGAGCGCGAAGGTCACGCGGTTCTGCAAGCCGATGCCGCCGCCCAGGCTGTCGGCCAAGCTGGCGGTTTCCGCGACCTCGACCGGATGGCCGGCGGCCAGGCTCGCGGCCATGGCGGCGCCGTTTTCCATGGTCAGGCCGATGACCCGCGTGCCGGGGGCCAGCGCCTTGATCGCCACCGCGACCCCGGCGGCAAGGCCACCGCCGGACAGCGGCACCAGCACCGCCTCGGCCGTGCCGATTTCCAGGCCGATGGTGCCCTGGCCCGCCACCACCGCCTTGTGGTCGAAGGGCGGGATCTCGGTCATGCCTTCCTGCGCCACGGCGCGGGCGACCTCGGCCATGGCCTCGTCCTGGCTGGCGCCGGTGATGCGGACCTGCGCGCCCAGATCTCGGATCGCCTGCACCTTGTTGCCCGGCACCAGCCGCGACAGGCAGACGGTCGCCGGCACGTCAAGCGCGCGGGCGGCATGGGCCAGCGCCCGGCCATGGTTGCCGGTCGAGGCGGTGACGACGCCGCGCGCCAGCGCCTCGGGCGGCAGCGACAGGATCGCATTGGTCGCGCCGCGCAGCTTGAAGGCGCCGGTGGTCTGGCGATATTCGCATTTCAGCCAGATCGGCTGGCCCAGCCGCGCCGACAGCGCCTCGTCGCGGACCAGCGGCGTTTCCACCACATGGCCGCGGATGCGTTCGGCGGCGGCGCGGATGTCGTCCAGGGTCACGGTCATGCCAGCCTCATCAACTGGCCCGGAGCCACCGGCCCGGTCACGCCGCAGGCCCGCGCGGCGGCCCAGAGCGTCGCGGAATTGGCCGAGACCACAGGCACGCCGACCGCATCCTCGATCCGGTCGATGATCGCGCAAGCGCGCACGGCGGTGCAGGCGATGAACAGCGCCTGGCTGCCCGGCGCCAGCGCGGCACGCGCCGCCTCGATGATAGTGGCGTGCGCGATCCGCGCCATCTCGCGATCGTCGGTCAGGTTCAGGCAAGAGACGCCCTGCAGGGCAAAGCCGCCGGCCTCGAAGCATTCCGCCATCGGCTGGGTCGTGCGCGGGGTATAGGGCGTCAGCAGGGTGATCCTGTCCGCCCCCAGCGCCCTGAGCGCCGCGAAGCCGGCCGAGATCGGCGTGATCGGTTCCGCCGAGGGCTTGCCCAGCCGGATCGCGTCGCGCACCGCCTGGTCGCCGATCACCACCGAGGCCGAGGTGCAGCTGTAGACCACCGCATCCAGATCCTCCTCCGGCAGGATCAGCGCCGCCGCCGCGGTCACGTCCTTGGCCATGGCGGCCAGCGTCTCGGGCGTCACCGGGTTGGCAAAGGGGATGCGGGTGGCATAGACGCCCACGCCATGCGCCGGCAGGGCGGCGAAATCGACCTCGGTCGTGTGGTCGGTCGCCAGCGTCACCAGGCCCAGGCGGCGGGGCAGGGGGCGGTCGTCCAGCGCGACCGGAACGGACAGGACAGTCACCGCGAAATCCTCCCATAACGGCGTTCCAGCCAGCGCAGCGCCACCACCGAGATCAGGCTGACGACCAGGAACATCACGCCGACCAGCGTCATCGGCTCGACATAGCGATAGGAGCTGTTGGCCACCGACTTGGCCTGGTTCATCAGCTCAAGCACGGTGATGGCCGACAGCAGCGGCGTTTCCTTGAACATGGCCAGCAGATAATTGGCCATTGCCGGGATCATCGGCGGCACCGCCTGCGGCAGCACCACGTGCAGCCAGGTCTGGCGCGTGGTCAGGTTGGTGGCCTTGGCCGCCTCCCATTGCCCGCGGGGCACCGCCTCGATGCCGCCGCGATAGACCTCGGCGGCATAGGTGGCGTAATGCAGGCCCATGCCGATCACGCCCGCAGTCAGCGCCGGCAGGCGCAGCCCCAGGTCGGGCAGCACGTAGAAGATGAAGTAAAGCTGCACCAGCAGCGGCGTGCCGCGGATGAACTCGACCACGAAGCCGGTGGTGCGGGCGACGGTGCGGTTGGCCGAGCGGCGCAGGATGGCGAAGACCAGCCCCAGCACGGCAGCGACCACGGCGCCAAGCGCGGTGGCGACCAGGGTGATCCGAAACCCGGCCAGCAGGGTCGGCATGATCGACCAGGCGAAATCCCAATCCCATTCCATCTCAGCGCACCCCGTCCAGGCCGCGCGTCACCCGCCGCTCCAGCCGGCGCATGCCGAAGGAAAGCGCCGAGGACATGGCGAAATACAGCAGCAGGATGGTGACGAAGGGCATCAGCGTGCTGCCGGTCTGCGACCGCACCACCTGCGCCTGGAAGGTCATGTCCGACAGCGAGATCAGCGACACGACCGAGGTAGCCTTCAAAAGCTCGATGGCATTGTTGCCGAAGGTCGGCAGCATCAAGGGCAGCGCTTGGGGCAGGATGACGTGGCGCATGCGCTGGAACCGGGTCAGGTTGACGGCCACGCAGGCCTCGTGCTGGTCGCGCGGCACGGCCAGGATGGCGCCGCGCACCACCTCGGCCCCATAGGCGCCGACGTTCAGCCCTAGGGCCATCACCCCGGCCTGCATCGGCGTCAGTTCCGCGCCGGTCATCGGCAGCACGAAATAGATCCAGAACAGCTGCACGAAGATCGAGGTGCCGCGGAAGAACTCGATATAGGCGGTCGCGAGCCAGCGGACCCAGGCGTGGCGCGAGATGCGGCCGAGCCCGGCGATGAAGGCCACGACCAACGCCAATGCCGAACCCATCAGGGTCAGCTTGACCGTGACCCAGGCCCCCATAAGGATGAGTGTCAGATATCCTGCCCAGTCGCCCATGCGCCGAAGCCTGCCTTTGCCGTTGTCGGGATGGGCGGGGTCGGCCCCCGCCCCGGATATTACTGCGCGGCGCAGAGCGCGTCGCGGGTGGTGGACATGGCCGCGGCCGCCGAGAAGCCGTAGGGCTCGACGATCTGGGCGAATTCGCCCGATTCCTTCAGCTTGGCCAGTTCCACGTCGAAGGCGTCGCGCAGCGCGGTGTCCTTCTTGTTGAAGGCGGCGCCGTCGCAATAGACCGGGGCGCCCTCGACCGGGGCAAAGACTTCCAGGTTGGCGTCGCCCGATTTCGCCAGCAGGTCGTTCAGCGACAGGACCGGCAGCGAATAGGCGTCGATGCGGCCGTCCTGCACCATCTTCAGCCCCGATTGCGGGTCGGGCACCACGACCAGCCGGTCGCGCGGCACGCCGGCATCGAGTGCCAGCTTTTCCTCGGTGCCGCCGCCGGGGGCGCCCATCCTGGCCGAGGCGTCGTTGGCGATGTCGGCATAGGACTTGAAGCCCTTGGGATTGCCCTTGGGCACCAGCAGCGCCTCGGCATCGCACAGGATCGGCTGGGAATAGGCGACGGCGTTGCAGCGCTCGGGCTTCATGAACAGGCCCGCGGTGATCGCATCGACGCGGCCGGCCTGCAGGCTGGGGATCATCGCGCCATATTCGGCGATCGAGGCCTCCAGGTCCTTGATCCCCAGCTTTTCGAACACCGCGCGCGCCACGTCCGGCGCCGCCCCCGAGACCTTGCCGTCCGAGGCGACGGCGGTATAGGGCGGCTCGTTGCCGATGGCGATGCGGACATAGCCCTGCTTTTGCAGGTCTTCCAGCTTGTCGGCCATGGCGGGCAGCGGTGCGGCCAGCAAGGCCACGGCAATCAGGCATTTCTTCATCGTTCTCTCCTGTCGGGTTGGCATCACACGCGCTGTCCGGCGGCGATGATCTTGCGCAGGAAGGACTTCGTGCGGTCCTCTTGCGGCGCGGTGAATAGCTGGGCGGGCGGGCCCTGTTCGACGATGCGGCCCTTGTCGAAGAACAGGACGCGGTCGGCGAAATCACGGGCGAAGCCCATCTCATGCGTGACCAGAAGCATGGTCATGTCGGTCTCGGCGGCCAGGCGCTTCATCACCTCCAGCACTTCCTCGACCAGCTCGGGGTCGAGCGCCGAAGTCACCTCGTCGAACAGCATGATCTGCGGCTGCAAGGCCAGGGCGCGGGCGATGGCGACGCGCTGCTTCTGGCCGCCGGAAAGCTGGCTTGGCATGTAATCCGCCTTGTCGGCCAGCCCCACCATGTCCAGCAGATCGCGCGCCCGCCTGTCGGCCGCGGCGCGGGCCTCGCCCTTGGTCAGCATCGGCGCCAGCGTGATGTTCTGCAAGACCGACTTGTGCGGGAACAGGTTGAAATGCTGGAAGACCATGCCGATATGGCGGCGCATCCTGTGCAGATGCGCCTCGTCCGCCGGCACCTCGGCGCCGTTCCGCTGCATGTGGTAAAGCGGCTCGCCGCAGACCTCGATGCGCCCGCCCGAGATGTCCTCCAGTGTCATCAGGATGCGCAGGATGGTGGTCTTGCCCGAGCCCGAGGGGCCGATCAGCGCCAGCTTTTCGCCCTTCATCACGTCGAAGTTCAGCCCGTCAATGACGGTCAGCGTCCCGAAGGACTTTCGCAGGTTCTGGATGCGAATGATCGGCTGGTCCAAAAGCGTCCCCCTTGCTGTCCAGAGGAACTTTGCAGCGAGATTAAATCAGGTCAATATTTAAATAATATCATGACAATTTTCCGGGGCAATCTGCCTGTCAAATCAGCGGCAGCAGGGGTTCCGCGCTGCCGCCCAGGGTTTCGGCCACCAGGGCAAGGCCGCGGCGCAGCTCTTCCGTCCCGGTCGAACCCAGCGCGATTCGCACTGCGTCGCGCCGGCCCCGCTCGCTCAGCCGGAAGGCGCGGCCCGAGGCGACGGCGACGCCGCGCTGGCGGGCCTGGGCCACGAATTCCTCTTCGTCGCGGCCGGGGGGCAGTTCCAGCCAGATGTGCAGGCTTTGCGGATGGGCGCGAAAGGGGGCCGCGCCCAGAACCTCGCGCGCGATGCCATGGCGGATGGCCAGCGCCTCGCGCTGCCACAGGATCAGCCGGTCCACGGTGCCGTCGCCGATCCAATGGCTCAGCAATTCGACCATGGCGGGGGTGGCCATCCAGTTCGTCACCAGGTGCCGGTTGGCGGTGGCCGAGGCAAGCCGCGGCGGCGACAGCAGCCAGGCCACCCGCAGCCCCGGCAGCGTGGTCTTGGTGAAGCCGTTGATATGCAGCACCCGCTCGGGCGCCAGCACCGCCATGGGGGGCGGCCGGTCCGGGATCATCGCGTTCAGCATGTCGTTCTCGACGATCAGCAGGTCGTGGCGGCGGGCGATGGCGGCCAGTTCGGCGCGCCGCTCGGCGCTGCTCATGATCGCCATGGGGTTGATCGCGGCCGGCTGCATGTAAAGCGCGTGCAGGCTGCCCTTGCGCGCCAGGTGGTCCAGCGCCTCGGGCACGATGCCATCCTCGTCCACCGGCAGCCCTTCCAGGTGCAGGCCCAGGTATTTGCACAGCGGCATCAGCAGGTGATGGGTCAGCGCGGCGGCGGCCAGCGTGCCGCCCGCGGGCACCGCGCTCATCACCGCGGTGGTGATGGCGGATGTGGCGCCGTCGGTGAGGGTGATGTTTTCGGGCGCCGCCTCGATCCCCTTGCGGCGCAGCCAGTCCGCGGCGATCTGCCGGTGCTGCGGCAGCACCGAGTTCGGCCGGAACGACAACGCCGCCGGGACGGGCAGGTTCTCGGCGACCCAATGCAGCCCCTCGCGAAAGGTCTCGACATGCATCCGCTCGGTGACGGGCTTGAGGATCGACAGGTCCACCAGCTCGCCCAGCCGCTCGGCCAGGTAGGGCGGGGTATTTTCCGAGCCGGGGGGCAGCACGAAGGAACCGCGCCCGACCTCTCCCACCACCAGGCCGCGGCGGATCAGCTCCTCATAGGCGCGCGAGACGGTCTGGACCGACAGGCCCAGATCGTCGGCCAGCCGGCGCTGGGGCGGCAGGCGGGTTCCGGCGGGCAATTGGCCGTCGCGGATCGCCCGCGCATATTGCTCGGCCAAGGAAAGATAGGCCGGGCGATGCAAGGCGCTGGGGTCGGGGGTCCATATTGTCATGAGCGAAGACCAAGGCAATCCTGTCGATAGGCAGGAATGTTATGATTTCACCGCCGCCCCCGCAATCGCTGTCTTGCCCTTCGGGGGGCTGAAAGGGCGGATCGCCGCCCTTCGACCCTCACCGGGAACTCAGGCTGCGGCAAAGGCCGAGCCCATGAAGTTCCGGGATCGCCAAGGCAAATTTCAGCCCGGCAAAAGCGAGGGGCCGCCGCCTGTCCCGGACGCCGGCGGCTCGCCAGGCGCAAGATCTGGGCATCGCCCTTGGCGCGCGCGTGCCCGATGCGGCGGGATGCAGCCCCGCCGCGACGACGGCGCCGGCTGCGGCGGCACGCAGGACCGCATAGCATGTTGATGTTGGGCGGACCCTTTCGACCGGCGCCTGGGCCGGGCTGCCGAAGGGCTTGCGGGTGACGACCAAGGGGCGCCCCGTTGCGCGTCTGGCGGGCCAGGCAACAGGCGGTATCGTTGCGCAGTCGGCGCGCCCCCGCTGTCGCGGCCCTGCTTGCAGGGCGTTATCGCAACCGGCTTCCTGCGACGGCGGGGCGGGCCGGCTCTTCGGCCTCTCCCGCGCAAAGACGCCCGCAGCGCCCGGCATGATCACCGGGGACATGGTTCGCGTTGTGCCAGGCAAGCGCCACCAACGTCGCCGAGCCGGTCAGGCAATAGGTGACGATGATCCATACCAGCCCCCAGCCCATCCACCAGGCCAGTCCACCGGCCGCAAGGGCCGTCAGAACCGCAAGGATGACGGTCCCCATCGGAAAGCCGCCCGCGTGATCGCTGTCGAATCGGCAGAATTCATCGCGCATGACCTTTTCCATGGGGTGGCTCCTTCAATGCAAATGGGATGGACAGGGCGCCAGGACGCGCAGGCAGAACCCGCAGGACATCATGAAGCGGTCGCGTTCGGGAAAGATGGCGAACAGCATGGCGTCCTCTGGCAGCGGGATGCCGATCCGCTGGGCGGTCGGCGGGCCAAGGCGGGGCTGGTCCTCATTCCCCTCCGGCGCTCCCGGAACCAGGATCGGCCGGCGCCGCGATAGCGCAAGCCCGTGCGTGGGGCAGCCCGGACCCAGGCGGCCCTGCGCGACGCCGAAAAGCAGGCCCTGCGCCTCGAGCGAGCAGCAGCCGAAAATGCCCAGGATCTCGACATGATCGTCGGACAGCGGGTCGTAAAGGACATCTCCGGCGCGCAAGGATTGCACGGGCACCATGGCCCCGCTGCGGCGGATCTGGACGGGGGTGTGTTCTGCAAGCATGTCGGCCTCCGGTTCCGTATCGGCTCTGCGGATCTGTTCCGTGACAGCCACGGTCTGCCGCGCCGCGCCGGTCTCCGCCGCAAGGCGATGCGAGGAGCGTGCCGCAGCCGGTTCGCACCGTGACGCTTTGGTGCAGCCGTTCCAGAACCGCCCCGCGCGGGGCGGTGCTGCCGGCCTTCCTGGTCCAGGCGGCAAGATGCCCCTGCCGCTTCGGTGATTGGGGCCCTGTCGGCGCTGCTCGGCCACCGCCAGGGCCTTGCGGTCGGCGCGACGGTTGTTTCCGTCCCATCCGCCCGCCAGGTCGCCATGGTCCGGGGCGTGGGGCTTGGCCCGCGCCCCGGTCGGCATCAGCCCACCTTGCCCCAGGTGAACGGTTGCTTGCCATTGACGACCAAGCGCTGCACCAGGTGCCGCCCCTGCCGGCCGCGCAACAGCAGCCGGGCTGCGACGGGCACCTCGCGTTCGGGCTCGGCCAGTTCCGGGAAGAGCGTGAAGATCTCTTCCCGAGCCTCCGCCCCCAGCGCCTTCATCGCCTCGGGGCCGGTGAACAGGCTTTCCGTGGGCGCCCCGTTCGAGAAGACCACCTCGTGCCGGTCGAACATGAAGTGCCAGTATTCCACCTCCTGCATGTCCTCGACCACCTCGACGCCTTCCAGCCCGATCAGATGGCGCGCGGCCAGCAGAACCTCGGCCTCGCCGACCATCCGCCGCGCCACGACCGAGCGCAGCAGCACCCGGTGCTGGGGCGAGACGATCAGGTCGCGCTCGGGCAGGTTCTCGCCCAGGGCCTCGGCGCGGATGCGGATCGGGCGCAGCTTGGGCTGCTCGGCCAGTTCCGCGGCCGACAGCACGCGCTTGCCGATCCAGGAAAGCGCCTTGTAGCCGTGGTCCAGCGTCATCACCTTCATGCCCGGTTCCAGCTTCTCGACAGGAACCTCGCCATCCTCGGTCTTGATCAGGGTGCCGCGCAGGAAGCAGACGACGCCGGTGTTCTCGGTGGTCAGCTTGTCGGCCTGGACGGCATTGCCGGTGCCGTCCAGAATGCGCAGCCCGCCGACCGCATCCAGCACACCGTCGCCCTGGTCCGCGCGCAGCCAATGCAGGGCGTTCTTGTAGGTCTGCCCCGGATTGGCGGCGTTCCAGGTGGCCAGCGTGTTCTCGTTGTAGAAGGCGGCAAGATCGACGAATTCGTTGTTGTTGGCCTGCCCGTCGCCCATGCCGGTGTTGGCGTCGAAATCGGTGATCACGTCGCCCCCGGCATCGACGACGAAGCGGTCGATGCCCTGGCCGCCGGTCAGCCTATCGGCGCCGGCCCCACCATCCAGCAGGTCGTCGCCGGCCCCGCCATGCAGCGTGTCGTTGCCCCCGCCGCCCAGCAGGGTGTCGGTGCCGGCACTGGCTTCCAGGCTGTCGTTGCCCTCGCCGCCCTCCAGGAGGTCGTCGCCGGTGCCGGCAAGCAGCGTATCGTTGCCGGCGCCACCGTAAAGCGTGTCGTTTTCCGAGCGGCCGATCAGGTAGTCGTCGCCGTCCCCGCCATCGATGAGGTTGTTGCCATGGCCGGCATCAAGGGAATCGTTGCCCTCGCCGCCGTAAAGCGCGTCGTCGTCGTTGCCGCTGATCAGCGTGTCGTTGCCGGCGCCGCCCACCAGGGTGTTCTTGCCCTCGCCGGCCACCAGCGAATCGTCGCCCAGGCCGCCCTCGAGCACGTCGTCGCCCTCGCCGCCAAGCAGGGTATCGTTGCCATCGCCACCAAGCAGCGTGTCGTGGCCCTCGCCGCCTTCCAGAAGGTCGTCATCCGCGCCACCGTGCAGCGAATCGTCGCCCAGGCCGCCGATCAGGGTGTCCTTGCCGCCCCAGCCGATCAGGGTATCGTTGCCGTCGCCGCCCTCCAGGCGGTCGTCGCCGTAGCCGCCGTCGAGGGTATCGTTACCCGCGCCGCCCAGCAGGGTGTCGTCGCTATCGCCGCCGAACAGGGAATCGTCCCCGTCGCCGCCGTCCAGGACGTCGTTATCGGCGCCACCGTCCAGCGAGTCGTCTCCCAGGCCGCCGACCAGGGTGTCGCTTCCGCCCCAGCCGATCAGGGTATCGTTGTCCTCGCCGCCCTCCAGGCTGTCGTCGCCATGGCCGCCGTTGAGCGTATCGCTGCCCGCGCCACCCAGCAGGGTGTCGTTGCCGTATCCACCGCTCAGGGAGTCATCCCCAGCGCCGCCATCGAGCAGGTCGTTCTCATCGCCGCCGGACAGGGTGTCGTTTCCGTCGCCGCCGTCCAGGACGTCGTCATCGGCGCCGCCGTCCAGCGAGTCGTCTCCCAGGCCGCCGACCAGGGTGTCGTTGCCGCCCCATCCGATCAGCGTGTCGTTGCCGTCTCCGCCTTCCAGGGCGTCGTTGCCGTAGCCGCCGTGGAGGGAATCGTCCCCCTTGCCACCATCGAGCCGGTCGTCGCCCTCGCCGCCAAGCAAGGTATCGTTGCCATCGCCACCCAGCAGCGTGTCGTGGCCCTCGCTGCCTTCCAGAAGGTCGTCATCCGCGCCACCGTGCAGCGAGTCGTCGCCCAGGCCGCCGATCAGGGTGTCCTTGTCGCCCCAGCCGATCAGGGTATCGTTGCCGTCGCCGCCCTCCAGGCGGTCGTCGCCGTATCCGCCGTCGAGCGCATCGTTACCCGCGCCGCCCAGCAGGGTGTCGTTGCCGTTTCCGCCCAGCAGGGAATCGTCCCCGGTGCCGCCGTCGAGCAGGTCGTTCTCATCGCCGCCGAACAGGGTATCGTTGCCCTCGCCGCCTTCCAGGACGTCGTCATCGGCGCCACCTTCCAGCGAGTCGTCGCCCAGGCCGCCGACCAGGGTGTCGCTTCCGCCCCAGCCGATCAGGGTATCGTTGTCCTCGCCGCCCTCCAGGACGTCGTTGCCGTGGCCGCCGTCGAGCGTATCGCTGCCCGCGCCGCCCAGCATGGTGTCGTTGCCGTAGCCGCCGAGCAGGGAATCCTCCCCAGCGCCGCCATCGAGTTGGTCGTCGCCATCGCCGCCGAACAGGGTGTCGTTTCCGTCATCGCCTTTCAGAAGGTCGTCATCGGCGCCACCATCCAGCGAGTCGTCGCCCAGGCCGCCGGCCAGGGTGTCGTTGCCGCCCCATCCGATCAGCGTGTCGTTTCCGTCTCCGCCTTCCAGGGCGTCGTTGCCGAACCCGCCGTCCAGGGAATCGTCCCCGGCGCCGCCATCGAGCATGTCATTGTCGTCGCCGCCAGACAGGGTGTCGTTTCCGTCGCCGCCTTTCAGAAGATCCTGATCGGCGCCACCGTCCAGCAAGTCATCGCCCAGGCCGCCTTCCAAGGTGTCGTTGCCACCCCAACCGATCAGCGTGTCATTGCCGTCGCCACCCTCCAGGACGTCGTTGCCGTGGCCCCCAAACAGGCTGTCATGGCCGGCACCGCCGTCCAGCGTGTCGTTGCCTTCGCCGCCTTCGAGCGAGTCGTTGCCCAGGCCGCCGTCCAGCGAGTCGTCGCCCTCGCCGCCCAACAACGTGTCCTTGCCGTCGCCGCCCAGCAGCGTGTCATTGCCGTTGCCGCCGTCAAGCGAGTCGTCGCCTGCGCCGCCGTCCAGCAGGTCATCGCCCTCATCGCCGAGCAGGGTGTCGTTTCCATCGCTGCCGTCCAGCAGGTCGTCGTCCTCGCCGCCGGACAGGACATCCGCGCCGGCGCCGCCGAGCAGCGTGTCCTCGCCGGTCCCGCCGACCAGGATGTCGTCGCCCTCGCCGCCATTCAGCAGGTCGTTGCCCTCGTCACCCCACATGACGTCGCCGTCAAGGCCACCGTCCAGCATGTCGTTGCCGGCGCCACCATACATGAAGTCCTCGCCCTCGCGGCCGAACAGGACGTCATTGCCGGCACCGCCTTCCAGGATGTCGTGGCCCGTGCCGCCGTCGATATTGTCGTCACCTTCACCGCCGTTAACGGAATCGTGGCCCGCACCAGCGTTGATGAAATCGTCCACCCCGTCGGCGTCGTCGATCTCATCGCCCTGGGCGTCGCGATAGCCGGGGACCATGGTGTCGTCGCCGTCGGTGCCGTCCACGATTCCGTCGCCCGGACCGCCCTGCCATTCTTCGGCGCCCTCGGGATCCAGCGATTCCCAATCGTAAAGCAGGTTGTCCTTGCCGATGGCATCGTTGCGCAGCGACACCAGCTCGATGCGCGAGATATTCAGGCCCGCCAACTGGCTGGGACTTAGGCCGTGTTGACAAAAGGGGTTCTCTTGAGCTGCGCCCTGTGATTCAAACTCATCTCCACGTGGGAGGTGAGCTTGGCGCGCAATTTGATATCCGACGACGAGTGGGCCTTCTTCGAGGGCTTCATTCGCGCCGTCAGACGCCCGAATGGGCGGAAGCCTGCGGATCATCGTATTGTTCTGGATGGTATTTTCTGGATCGCAAGGACTGGTGCGCCATGGCGTGACCTGCCCGAAGAGTTCGGAAAGTGGTCGTCTGTCTACCGCCAGTTCCGCCGCTGGACCCTTGCGGGGCTGTGGGAGGATATCCTGGATGCGTTGAACCACGCGGGTATTGCGCCGGACAAGCTGCAGATGGTCGACAGTACTGTGATCCGCGCCCATCATCATGCGGCGGGCGCAAAAGGGGGACTCCAAAAGAGGCTCTTGGCCGTTCGAGAGGTGGGTTCTCGACCAAGATCCACCTCCGCGTTAACGGCGCAGGTCTCCCGATGAGGACCGAGATCACGCCGGGGCAGGATTCCGACTACACCGGCTATGATCTGGTGATGGCCGACAATCTGCCGCAGCCAGCCGTTCTGGTCGCGGACAGGGGCTATGACTCTGACAAAATTCGAGAAGACATCGAGAGCCGCAATGCTCTGCCGATGATACCGATGCGAAAGAACCGCAAGGTGCGCAAGGCTGTAGACCTGACGATCTACACGCTGCGCAACATGGTCGAGCGTTGCTTCAACAAGCTGAAGAACAGCCGTCGGCTTGCAACCCGCTACGACAAAACCGCCGAAAGCTTTCTCGGCTTCATCGACGTCGCCTGCATCAGGCTATGGATCCGCCATTTGTCAACATGACCTAATGACAGATCAGCATTTCCTGATCTATTTTGGGATTTCCAGCGTCTTGATCACCTATCTTTACCCGGTGCAGCTCCAGCCATCGCCGCCGTGGTGGGAGTTCGTGATCGTGTTTTCCGCCATGGCCCTGTTCTTTTACTGCATCCTGGTCGGGACATTGCTGCTGATAGAAAAGTGTTGCCGCCGCTGGCCGCGGCTGATCGTGCCGGTGCCGTTGATCACCCTGATCGCCCTGCTGGCGACGCTGGGATTCGCGCGGGTCTACAACCCGATCATGGTCGGCCCGGTCTGGTCCAACTTCAGGCCGCTGACGGAAGAGTTCGTGCTGATCTATTTCGTCATCCTGAACCTGGAAATCCTGTTCTCGATCTTCGTGCTGCCGCATACCAAGGTTTTCATCCAGGCCACCCAGCTCCAGTCCCAACGCGAAGCGCCGGCCGCGGCCGAGCTGCGGGTCGCGGCCGACCCGGCCGAGGCGCCGCCCAGGCCGCCGCAGGTCGTGCTGCAGCCGCCCGCCCCGCAGCCGCCCGAGGCGCCGCAGGCTGCACCGCTGCCGGCGCCGATGACGCGTCACCTGCCGGTGCCGATACTGCGGCAGCCGCCGCGGCCGCCGCAGCCGCCGGTGCCGCCTCCGCCCCGCGCGGTGCGATTCGGCAGCTACAGCTGGCCCATCACCGCCCTGCGGCTGATCCGGGCCGAGGAGCATTACATCCGCGTCGTCACCAAGGAGCAGGAGGTGCTGGTGCGCTATCGCCTGTCGGACGCGGTCACGCAACTGCCCGAGGATGCGGGGATGCGGGTGCATCGCTCTTATTGGCTGAGCTACGACGCCATCGTCGAGCATGCGCCGCTGCCCGACAGCCGGCTGCTGCTGACGCTGTGGAACGGGACCACCGTCACCGTGCCCCGCGCCCACCGCAAGCGGCTGGAGGCGGCCTTTGCGGCGCGGCGGCAGGCGACGGGCCAGGGCTGATGCGGGCGCCCGCGGGCCGGGCCCGGCGCGGGAAGGGGGCGGTTGGCATGGCCCCGTGTTCTCGACTAGGCAGGGGCAGCCGACGCCATTCCTCCGGGAGCTTGCCCTGACCGTGACGACCAACTCCGACGCCCAGCCGCAATTCGGCGACGACGACCCGCGGACCGCCTATAACCGGGTCTTCTTCGCCATCCTGCGCATCCATCGCACCCTGATGCCGCAGATCGAGAAGGCGCTGCGCGAGGTCGGCATCGCCGACCCGATCTGGTACGAGATCCTGCTGGCCACCGAGGAGGCGGGCGAGGCCGGCGTGCAGATGCAGGTGCTGGAGCGGCGGCTTTTCGTGCCGCAATATGCGCTGTCGCGCCATGTCGCCCGGATCGAGAAGGCGGGCCTGATCCGGCGCGCCGCGGCGGGTGGCGCCGGGCGCGGGCAGATCCTTTACATCGCCGAGGCGGGCAGGGGCCTGCCGGCGCGGATCTGGCAGATCTATGTCGACAAGATCCAGTCCGCCTTCGCCCCCGCCCTGACCACGGACGAGGCCTATGACCTGGTGCGGGTGCTGAACCGGCTTTACCGCTGACCGGCGGGACGGCCCGTCAGAACCGTTTCGTCGCCACCAGCGAAAGGGTGCGCCCCGGCTCGCGCAGCGGGGTGACGGTGGCATAGTCGCCGCCATAGGTGGCGCGGTCGGCGTAATCCTTGTCGAAGAGATTCGCGACCTCGGCCCGCAACACCAGCCCCGGCACCGCGGTCGGCGCGTATTCCGCGAACAGGTTCAGCACGGCATAGCCGGGGATGGTGCGGTCGGAATCGCCCTCGATGCGGTCGTATTTCGCCGCCGCCTCGATGCTGCCGCCATAGGTGAAGGGGCTGCCCAGCGGCGTGTGCTGCGCCTCGATGGAAAACACCCGGCCCAGCGGCGCGCCGAAATCCAGCGCCTGGTAGCTGGAGGCCGGGTCGCCGTTCACGCTGACCCGGCTGTCCGACATGCTGGCGCGCAGATAGCCGCCGTCCCAGCCATAGCCCAGGCCCAGGTTGTAGCCCCGGCTTTCGAAGTCGAAATTCTCGATGCCGGCATAGGCCCCGCCGCGGGCGTTGTCGACCTGGGTCAGGAACAGCTCGCCATCCAGCCGCAGGTCGCCGGCCTGATAGTCGAAGCCCAGCGTATAGTTGCGCGCGCGCGCCGGCCGCAGCACGTCGTAGTCCCAGGCGCCGTTGAAGATGTAGTTGTCCTCGATGGCGATGCCGCCGAAGACGGTCGAGGCCCCGGCGCGCAGCACCAGCGCATCGGTGACGCCATAGGCGACCGAGGCATTGCCGCTGAAGCCGGAGTTCCGGTCCTTCCAGCCGCTGGTGCCGGTAAACTCCTGCCGGTCCCAGCGCAGGCCGAAGGACAGGTCCAGCCGCTCGACCGGCTCGAGCCGGGCCTGGGCGTAAAGCCCGATGTTGCGGGCGTTCTCGTCCAGCGCACTGGCGGGATCGCTGTAGGTGCTTGAACGGTCGTACCAGTCGATCCCCGCCGTCACGCTGTCGGCGTCGTTCAGGTGGAAGCGGTTCTCCAGCTTGGCCGAGAAGGTGTCGCTGTCGCCTTTGCTGACATAGGGCGGCGCAGCGGTCGGCTGGTCGACGTGCACCCGGCTTTCCGAGCGGCCGATGACGAATCGGGGATCCCAGAAGCCCTCGGCCTGGGTGTTTTCATAGGACAGCGACCAGCTGGTTCGGGTGGTGTCGTAGCGGCGCAGTTCGGGGACCGGGCTGCCGCCCTCGATATGGCCGATGTTGGCGCGATAGGGGCGCAGCGCATCGTCGTGCAGCCGCTGGCCGGACAGCTCGATCCGGTGGCCATCGGGCGTCTCGTAGGCCAGCTTCAGCAGCGCGCTTTGCAGGTCGGCGGCCGAGCCGGTGATCCTGTCGCCGCCGGCGGCCTTGTAGTCGTCGCCGGTCGCGGATTTCAGATAGCCCAGCCATTCGAAGCCGCCCGCCTGCCCGGCCAGCGTCGCCGCACGGCCGAAGGTCCGGCCGTTGTCGCCATAGGACAGGCGGATGTTGCCGCCGAAGCTGCGCCCGTCCTCGAGGATGTCGGCGGCGTCCACCGTCTCCATCACCACGGCGCCGGCGACGGCATGCGGGCCGGCATCCGCCGCCGCCACGCCGGCATCGACGCGGACGAATTTCAGCAGGCCGGGGTCGATGGCATTGGCGCTGACATGGTGGAAGGCGCGGTTGTTCTGTTCGACCCCGTCCACCGTCACCGACAGGTTCAGCATGTCCACGCCGTTGATGAAGATCTTTTGCGCCACCGGGATCGCGCCCCCGACCGAGACCGAGGCGATGCCGGTGAACAGATCCTTCAGATCGCCCATCCGCGCCCGCTCCAGCTCGGCCGCAGCGACATATTGGCTGGCGCCGCGGTCGGCGGCGCTGCCGTCGGCATCCAGCGCCTGCAGGGTGATCGGGTCCAGCAGGACCACTGTCTCTGCCGTCTCCTGGGCCGCGGCGGGCAGGGCAAGCGCCGCGGTGGCGGCCATGATCAGGCGGGGGGAAAAGGGTGCGGCCATCAGCAAGCTCCGTTCCGGGAAAGGCTGGCTGAGGCCCGCGGCCCTGGCTTTTCCACCGCCGGATAGCGGTTCCGGTTCAAACATGCAACTGCATGTTTAGACTCATCCGTAGAAAAGCGCGATGCGTTGCCCGTCGATCTCGCGCACGGCGATCTGCATCTCGTAAAGCTCGCCCAGCAGGTCGGGGGTGACGATCTGGGCCGGGGTGCCGGCGGCGAAGATGCGGCCCTGCCGCATGGCGACGATGCGGTCGGAATGGCACGAGGCGAAGTTGATGTCGTGCAGCACCACGATCACCGTCTTGCCCAGTTCCCGCGCGGCGCTGGCCAGCAGCCGCATCATCGCCTGGGCGTGCTTCATGTCCAGGTTGTTCAGCGGCTCGTCCAGCAGCAGATAGTCGGTGTCCTGCGCCAGCACCATGGCGACGAAGGCACGCTGGCGCTGCCCGCCCGACAGCTGGTCGATGAAGCGGTCGGCCAGCGGCGCCAGCTCCAGATAGTCCAGCGCCCGGTCGATGGCGGCGCGGTCCTGGGGCGTCAGCCGGCCGGCGGAATGCGGGAAGCGGCCGAAGCCCACCAGTTCGCGCACGGTCAGCCGGGCGACGAGGTGGTTTTCCTGCCGCAGGATCGCCAGCCGCCGCGCCAGCACCGGGCCGGGTGCGCGGGTCACGTCCAGCCCGTCCACCGTCACGCTGCCCGAATCCGGTGCGATCAGCCGGGCGATCAGCGACAGCAGCGTGGATTTCCCCGCCCCGTTCGGCCCGATCAGCGAAGTGATCCCGCCCCTTGGCAGGCTCAGCGACACGTCGTGCAGCACGGGTGTCGCGCCATAGCTCTTGCAGAGGTTGCTGATCTCGATCATCGGCGGCCCTTTCCGATCAATAGCGCGATGAAGGTGATGCCGCCGGCGAATTCGACCAGGATGCCAAGCGCGGTGTTGAAGGCAAAGACCCGCTCCAGCACGGTCTGGCCGCCGACCAGCAAGATGATGCCGACCAGCGAGGCGGCGGGCAGCAGGTAGCGATGCGCCGATTGCCCGACCGCCAGATGCGCCAGGCTGGCCGCGATCAGGCCGAAGAACAGCACCGGCCCGACCAGCGCCGCCGAGACCGCGACCAGGACCGAAACCGCCGCCAGCACCGAGAGCACCTCGGACCGCCAGCGGATGCCCAGGTTCACCGCCACCGGCCGGCCAAGCGCGATGACGTCCAGCCGCGACAGGCGCGGGACCAGCCACAGCGTCACCCCCGCGACCGCGGCGGCGGCGATGCCCAGGAGCGTCGGGGGGATGGTGCCGAAGCTGGCGAACAGCATGTCGGACAGCACCATGAACTCGTTCGGGTCCAGCAGGCGCTGAACGAATTCCGCCAGCATGCGCAGGAAGATGCCGAAGACCACGCCGATCAGCAGCAGGCGGTGCAGGCTGCGCTCTTCGCCGCCGAAAAGCCACAGGTAAAGCGCCATCGAGGCCCCGACCATCAGCAGGACGTTGAGGCCGAAGACCAGCCGCGGGTCCAGCCCCGCCACCGCGGCCGAGCCGAACAGCGCCACCAGCACGGTGCTGCACAGCACGAAAAGCGAATCGAAGCCCATGATCGCCGGGGTCAGGATGCGGTTCGCCGTCACGGTCTGGAACAGCACCGTCGAGCAGGCGACGGCATGGCCGACCAGCAGCAGGCCCAGCAGTTTCCTGCCGCGAAACGGCAGCACGAAGCCCCAGTTGCCGCGCGCGCCCAGCGTCATGAAGGCCAGGATCGCACTCAGGGCCAGCAGGCCCAGGACCAGCAGGGCCAGCCTGGCGCGGCGCTCATGCGGCACGGTCGCGGCTCCGCAGGATCAGGACCAGGAAGACGCCGCTGCCCAGCACGCCCAGCACCGTGCCCAGGGGCACCTCGTAGGGCGCGCGGATCACCCGGCCCAGGATGTCGCAGGCCAGGACCAGCGCCGCGCCCGAGACCGCGACCCAGGGCACCGCCCGGCGCATGTTGTCGCCAAGCGCCAGGCTGACGATGTTCGGCACGATCAGCCCCAGGAAGGGGATCATCCCCACCGTCACCACCACGACCGCCGTGACCAGCGCGACGATGGCCAGCCCCAGCGCCACCACCCGCCCATGCGCAAGGCCCAGCGAGCTGGCGATGTCCCGGCCCAGCCCGGCGACGGTAAAGCGGTTTGCGGCCAGCCAGGCAAGGGCGGCCATGGCCGCGCCCAGCCACAAGAGTTCATAGCGGCCGCGCAGCACGCCCGACAGGTCGCCCTGGGTCCAGGCCAGCACGGTCTGGATCAGGTCGAAGCGATAGGCGACAAAGGCGGTGCCGGCATAGATCACCCCGCTCAGCAGGATGCCGACCAGCGGCACCAGCATCGGGTCGCGCAGCGGCACGCGGCGCAGGATGGCCAGGAACAGCGCCGTGCCCGCCATGGCAAAGCCCGCGCCGGCGGCCATCTTGGCGATGATCGGCGCGCCGGGCGCGACCAGCGTCATCACCAGCAGCCCCAGCCCCGCCGATTCCATCGTGCCGGTATTGGCCGGCTCGACGAAGCGGTTGCGGATCACGATCTGCGTCAGCAGCCCGGCGATCGCCATCGAGGCGCCCGACAGCAGCAGGGCCAGCATCCGCGGCAGCCGGCTTTCGACCAGCACCAGCCAGTCGAGCTCCTGCCCCGCCAGGATGCCGCGCAGGCTGACATGGGACACGCCGACGAACAGGCTTGCCAGCGCAAGCCCGGCGGTCAGGGCCACCGCTGCCGCAAGCCGGGACATCTCAGGATCGCGCCGCCAGCGCCTCGGTCAGCTGGTCCAGCAGCCGGTTCAGCGCGGTATAGCCGCCGAAGGCGATATAGGCGGCATGCGGGTCCAGATGCACGACATGCCCGTCCCGCACCGCCCTGGTCCGCGCCATCAGCGGATTGTCCAGCGCGGCGCGGGCGCCCGCGCCCGCCTCGCCCACGCCGGCATCGCGGTCGATGACGAAGATCCAGTCGGGGTCGCGTTCCAGGATATATTCGAACGAGATCACGTCGCCGCCGTGGAAGCGGTCGTCGATGTCCGGGGCGACGGTGGCAAAGCCCAGCTGGCTGTGGATCCAGCCCACCCGCGACTTGGGCCCATAGGCGCCCAGCTTGCCGCCGTTCGTGACCAGGATCAGCGCGGTTCCGGCCTTCGGCGCGATTTCCTTCAGATGCGCGATCTTGGCGTCCAGCGCCTCGACCATCCGGGCCGCCTGCTCGGGCTTGCCGAAGATCCGGCCCAGCGTCTCGACATTGCCGCGGACCGAGGTGAAGAGGTCGTCGCCCAGGCTCAGGTCCACGGTCGGCAGGATCCGCGACATTTCCGCATAGGCCGGTGCGGTGCGGGTGCCGACGATCATCAGCGCGGCGTCCGAGGCGGCGATGGCCTCGTAATCCGGCTCGAAGATCGTGCCGACCTTGGGCAGGGGGTCGGCATAGTCCTGCAGGTAATCCGGCAGGTTGCTGCCCAGCACGCCGGCCGGCTGCGCGCCCAGGGCATGGGCGATGTCCAGCGCGTTGATGTCCAGGATCAGCACCTTTTCGGGCGGCGCCGGCAGAACCGTTTCGCCCTGGGAATGGGCGATGGTCATCGGCTGGGCCCAGGCCGCGGCCCCCAGGACAAGCGCCGTTGCGGTCGCTGCGATCAATCTGCCAAACATCCCTGCCTCCTGCGGATCGTCGGGCGCAGGTAAATGCCCGGCGGGGACGGGGTCAAGCTTTGACCTTGGGTTTTTATCGGGATTGCCGGGCGCGCGGCCGCTAGACCGCGTCCCGGCCCGGCAGGCCGTTGATCCGCATGGCGGCAAAGCGCTCGCGCAGCCAGCGCGCGGCGGGGCCGCTGGGGCGCTGCTTGTGCCAGACCAGTTCCAGCGCCACCGGCCAGTCGGCGCCGTCGAATTGCAGCGGCGGCGTCACCAGCTCGTCGCGGACCGGAGAGTTGTCGATGATATGGTCCGGGACCAGCGCCCAGCCGATGCCCTGCCGGACCATTTGCAGGATCACCCAGTGGCTTTCGACCCACCAGACCTCGGCCGCCGTGCGCAGGCGCTGCTTTTCCGGCCCCTCGCTGCGCACCGCCACCATCAGCTGGCGGTGGCGCTTGAGTTCCTCCCAATCGACCAGCGTGTTCGCCAGCGGGTGGTCCTTGCCGCAGACCAGCTTCAGGGGCACCCAGCCCAGGGTGTGAAAGGCGATCTCGGTCGGCAGGATTTCCTGGCGCCACATCACGCCGATGTCGGCCTTGCCGTCCAGCACCAGCCGGCTGACGTCCTCCATCATCGGGAACAGCAGCTCCAGCTCGACATGCGGGAAATGCGCGGCGAAATCGGCGAAAAGCGTGGCCAGCGGCTGTTCGGGGTAAAGCTCGTCGATGGCGACGGCCAGCCGATGCTCGACATGCGCAGTCAGGCTGGCGGCGACGCCGATCAGGTGTTCGCGGCGGTCCAGCACCACCCTGGCCTCGGCCAGCAGCCGCTCGCCCGCCGGGGTCAGCACCGGGTTGCGCCCCTCGCGGCTGAACAGCGCGACGCCCAGGTCGTCCTCCAGGTTCGAGACCTGGGTGCTGATCGCGGATTGCGCCTTGCGCAGCGCCCGCCCCGCGGCCGAGAACGAGCCGTGCTGCGCGGCGGCGACGAAAGCTTCCAGCTGGTCCAGCGATACGGTCATCGATCCATCTCGTTTTCAGATGGAAGCTAACTTTGCTCTGCTGAGAATCAAGATAGAAACGGCGCAACACGCAACAACGGAAAGATTCGGACCATGACGATGCGCAGTTTCCCCGACCGGGTGCGGCATGCGCTGATGTTCGAGACCATCGGACTGGCCATCATCACCCCGGCGACGGCCTGGCTTTACGACAAGCCGCTGCTCGACATGGGCGTGGTGGGCGTGGGGGCGGCGACGCTGGCGACGGTCTGGACCTTTGTCTTCAACCTGGGCTTCGACCATGCGATGCGCTGGCTGCACGGCCATACCCGCAAGGCGCTGCATCACCGGCTGCTGCATACCCTGCTGTTCGAGGGCGGCCTGCTGGTCATGCTGCTGCCGCCGATGGCCTGGTACCTGGGCATGACGCTGTGGCAGACGCTGCTGCTCGACCTGTTCATCGTGGCCTTCTACCTGGTCTATAACTTCGTCTTCAACATCGCCTATGACCGGATTTTCCCGCTGCCCGACATGCCGCGCGGGCAGCCGGCCTAGCCGGGATCGCGGGCGATCTCGTCCAGCAGGAAGGCGCGGAACTTGCGGATGCTGGGGCGGTTGCGGCGGCCGGTGGGATAGACCAGCCAATAGCTGCGGCCGTTCTGCGCCACCAGCGGGAAGGGCTGGATCAGCCCGCCGGTCGCCAGCTCGAAGCGAAAGAAGCGCGGCGTCAGCAGCGCGACGCCATAACCCTCCAGCGCCGCCCGCGCCTCGTGCAGGTCGGTCGAAAGCGTCAGGCCGGGCTTGGGCGGGATTTCCCAGAAATCGACGCCGGCCTCGCGCATCCAGACCGCCCAGTTCGGGTCCACCCGGTCCAGCAGCGGCAGCTTCAGCAGGTCGGCCGGTTCGCGCAATTCGTGCTTTTTTGCCAGTTCGGGCGACAGCATGGGCGTGTATTCGATGGGCATCAGGCAATGCGCCTCGAGGCCCGGCCAGCTGCCCTCGCCGGCGCGGATCGCGACGGTGATGTCCTCGCGCCCGAAATCGACCAGGTTGTCGGCGGTCTCTAGCCGCACGGCCAGGTTCGGGTGGTTCATCTGGAACTTGCCCAGCCGCGGCGACAGCCACGCCCCGGCAAAGGTCGGCACGGTCGAGATCGACAGGGTCGAGACCGAATCCGCCGAAGGGTCGGCATAAGCCTCGCGCAGCATGTCGAAGGCGTCGATGGTGGGGCGGGCGAACAGCGCCCCGGTCTCGGTCAGCACGATGCCGCGCGGCTTGCGCAGGAACAGCGGCGTCGCCAGCCGCTCCTCGAGCAGGCGGATCTGGTAGCTGACGGCGGCCTGGGTCATGCCCAGTTCCTCGGCGGCGCGGGTAAAGCTCAGGTGCCGCGCCACCGCCTCAAAGGCGCGCAGGGCGGCGAGAGGGGGGATGGACATAAGGCTGCCTTATGGGTGCTTGCCGAGGCTTTGTTGGTCAAACCGGCGCCAGACTAGCATGATCGCGTCATGGATCAACCATGACCACTGAAAGGAGGGCTGAAATGTCCGACCATCCTGCATGCGACCGTGAACGCCCTTTCCTGCCGATCCTGTCGCGGCTGTTCGCCATGCTGCGTGGCGATAAGCCCAGCCTATCGCCCTGCCTGGACCGGATGGCGGCGTTGGATCATCCGGCGACGCGCAAGGCGCTGGCCGACCTGCCCGAGCATCTGTTGCGCGACATCGGCGTGGCCGACACGCGCAGCGATGCGGCCGCCCCCTCGCAGGAAGGCGACGCGCTACGCCGTCATCTGTGGTAAACCAGCCTGTGCCGCGCGCCCCTGATGCACCGGGTGCGCGGCAGTCGCATGCCGGTGCCTGACTTGTCCGCGAGGCGCCGGCGTCAGCCCGTATCGGATCTGCAGCGCGCCAGGGCCAGGACGAAGACCGTCGCCACGCCCGATCCGGCATAGAGCGCCAGGCTGCTGACCAGGCCGCAAATTCCGAACAGGCATCCTGCCAGGGCGGAAAGCGTCGCCACCAGCATCGAAACGATCAGGATGCCCATGCAGAACCGCACCCGCCGCGCAGGTCAGTCGAGGGTGCGGGAATTTTTCGTGCCGGTCGCCGCCTGTCGTTTCTTTCCATACCTGTCTGCACTGATTCGCGTATCTACGAAGCAGACTATATAGACAAAATCCTGACGGTATCCTGATAAAAGCGTCGAAACGCATCAGGGGCGTTTCGACGCAGGGGCAGGCGCGGCCTGCCCGACCCGGATCAGAGGTGGATCGCGGCGAATTTCGTCTCGTCGATGCCCAGGCGGCGCAGGTCGGCTGCGGCGGGACGGCGGTGCGCTTCGGCCGCCGAGGCGACGGCGATGGCGGCCCGCAGGGTCGAAAGGGCCGAGGTGAGGGAATGATAAGCGCGGTGCATTTTTCTGCCTGTCTTCTAGGTTTCATCGAACATGTCGATGACAGACAGATGGGCTTCGCCCGGCCTTTCTGCAACGCGGCAAAACGGCAAGGCGGCCATGACGCCAGCACATGGCGGGCCCGGCCCTTGTCGGGCCGGGCGGCGGGTCAGTCCTCTTCGCCGGCCAGCTGGCTCAGCACCTCGCCCTTGCCGCGGGCGCGCAGGATCAGCGGCACGATCAGCGCCAGTGCGGCGATGCCCAGAAGCACCGCGGCGATGGGCGATTGCACCAGCGTCGTCCAGTCGCCCTGGCTGATCGCCAGCGCCCGGCGCAGCTGCTGCTCGGCCATCGGGCCCAGGATCAGGCCGACGACGATCGGCGCGATCGGATAGCCGAAAAGCCGCATCACATAGCCCAGCACGCCAAAGCCCAGCAGCATCCCCAGCTCGAAGGCCGAGGGGTTGGCGCCGATGGTGCCCAGCGTCGCGAACAGCAGGATGCCGGCGTAAAGCCAGGGCTTCGGCACCGTCAGCAGCTTCACCCACAGCCCGATCAGCGGCAGGTTCAGCACCAGGAGCATGGCGTTCGCGATCAGCAGGCTGGCGATCAGCCCCCAGACCAGCGTCGGGTTGGTGGCGAACAGCAGCGGGCCGGGCTGCAGCCCGAACTGCTGGAAGCCGGCCAGCATGATTGCCGCCGTGGCCGAGGTCGGCAGGCCCAGCGTCAGCAGCGGCACCAGCGTGCCGGCCGCGCTGGCGTTGTTCGCGGCCTCGGGGCCGGCGACGCCCTCGATGGCGCCGTTGCCGAATTCCTCGGGATGCTTGGTCAGCTTCTTCTCGGTGGCATAGGACAGGAAGGTGCCGATCTCGGCCCCGCCCGCCGGCATGGCGCCGATGGGAAAGCCGATGAAGGTGCCGCGCAGCCAGGGCTTCCACGACCGCGCCCAGTCGCGGCGGCTCATCCAGATCGAGCCCTTGACGGCCGTCACCTCGTCCTCGACCTGCAGGCGCTGGCCGGCGATGAACAGCGCCTCGCCCAGGGCGAACATGGCGACGGCCATGGTCGTCACCTCGATCCCGTCCAGCAGCTCGGGCACGCCGAAGGACAGCCGCGCCTGGCCGGTCAGCTGGTCGATGCCGACGCAGGCCAGCGCCAGTCCCAGGAACAGCGATGTCAGCCCGCGCAGCGCCGAATCGCCGAAGGCGGCCGAGACGGTGACGAAGGCCAGCACCATCAGCGCGAAATATTCGCGCGGGCCGAAGACCAGCGCCACCTTGACGATCCAGGGCGCAAGGAAGGCCAGCAGCAGCGTCGCGATCAGCCCGGCGATGAACGAGCCGATGGCGGCGGTGGCCAGCGCCGGCCCGCCGCGGCCCTTGCGGGCCATCTTGTTGCCTTCCAGCGCGGTGATGATCGAGGCGCTTTCGCCCGGCGTGTTCAGCAGGATCGAGGTGGTCGAGCCGCCATACATGCCGCCGTAATAGATGCCGGCGAACATGATGAGCGAGCCGGCCGGATCCAGCCGGTAGGTCACGGGCAGCAGAAGCGCCACGGTCAGCGCCGGGCCGATGCCGGGCAGCACGCCGACCGCGGTGCCCAGCGTCACGCCGATCAGCGCGTAAAGCAGCATCATCGGGTCGGCGGCGGTGCCGAGCCCCTGCATCAGGAATTCGAATGCGCTCATGGCTCAGCCCCGCGGAAAGACCAGATGCTCAAGCGGCCCGGCGGGCAAATGCAGCATCAGAAGTTGCGAGAAGATCGCCCAGACCACGAAGGCGAAGACGATGCCGATGGGGATCGTCATCGCCAGGTTGCGCTTGCCGAAGGCCCGCGCGGTAAAGGCGAAGAGGATGCCCGTGGCGATGGAAAAGCCCGCGACATGCAGCAGCATCAGCTGCGCGGCCAGGCCCGCGACGATCCACAGGACCGGCACGGCGTTCTGCGGCGGGCGCTGGGGGAAATCGCCGCGCAGCGCCTCGATGGCGGTCCAGGCGGCCAGGCCGATCAGCGCGAAGCCCACGACGCGCGGCACGCTGGCGGGGCCCACGCCGGAATAGCCGCCCAGGTCGGCCAGGCGCGCGCTGTCCCACAGCATCACGCCGCCGACCGCCACCAGCCCGGCGGCGATGATCAGCGCCGCCGTATCACGGCGGCGCGGCGGTTCGTGGCGGTTGCCGCTCATTTCACCAGACCGATGTCCTTGAGGATCGCCTCGGTCGAGGTGACGTCCTGTTCAAGCTGGGCCTCGAAGTCCGGGCCGGCCAGGTAGGTGTCCATCCAGCCCTTGTCCGAAAGCTGCTTTTGCCAGTTTTCCGACTTGGCCATCTTCTCGATGTCGGCGGTGACCTTGGCCTTCTGCTCGTCCGACAGGCCCGGCGCGGCGGCGACCATGCGCCAGTTCTCCAGCGTCACGTCCAGCCCGGCCTCTTGCAGGGTGGGCGCATCGACGCCCTCCAGCCGCTCGGGCGAGGTCACGGCCAGAAGGCGCAGCGTGCCGGCCTGGATCTGGGCCTCGAACTCGCCCAGCGAGGAAATGCCCGCCGTCACCTGGTTGCCCAGGATCGCCGCCAGGGCCTCGCCGCCGCCGGAATAGGCGATGTAGTTGATCTTGGTCGGATCGACGCCGGCCGCCTTGGCGATCAGGCCCACGGCGATATGGTCGGTGCCGCCGGCCGAGCCGCCGGCCCAGCTGACCGCGCCGGGATCGGCCTTCAGCGCCTCGATCAGCCCGGCGATGTCCTGGATGGGCGAGGCGGCGGGAACCACGATCGCCTCGTATTCGCCGGTCAGCCGGGCGATGGGGGTCACGTCCTTGAGCGAGACGGGCGAGTTGTTGGTCAGGATCGCCCCGACCATGACATAGCCGCCGACGATCAGCGTATCGGGGTTGCCCTTGTTCTGGCTGGCGAATTGCGCCAGGCCGATGGTGCCGCCGGCGCCGGGCACGTTCTGCACCTGCACCGATTTCGAGATGCCTTCCTCTTGCATCACGGTCTGCATGGTGCGGGCGGTCTGGTCCCATCCGCCGCCGGGGTTGGCCGGGGCGATGATGGTGTAATCGGCCATGGCCGGGACCGCGACGGCCCCCGCGAACAGGCTGGCGAGAACGAATTGCTTCATGGTCTTCCTCCGCATCGGCCGGACGCATCCGCGCCGGTCCCGTTATCCGCATTTTCTGGGTCTGGCCTGCATCTCTCCCGGAATGCAGGCGTCCTCCGCAAGCCCGCGCGCAGGCGGGCCCCGTGCCTTTCCAGCACAGAAAGCTGTCATGGACCTGACATCGCGGCGAAAATTATTCCCCGGCCAGCGCCTTGTTCCAGCGCGCCAGCAGCTTGGCCCGCGTCGCCTGGTCCAGATAGGCCAGAAGGCCGGGGCTGACCGGCACCGGCTTCAGCCGCAATCCCGCCAGATCCTGCATCCCGCCCGCGGGGCCGGGCTGGCCCGCGACCTCCAGGCTGACGGCCGAAAGCCGCAGGGTGCGCGACAGCAGGCTCTGCCCCTCGGGCGACATCAGGAAGGCCAGGAAATCCGTCCCCAGCCCCGGCTGGCGCGCCGCCGCCGGCACCAGCCCCACGCGCGAGACGACGACGGTGAAGTCGCGCGGCAGGATCACCCCCAGGTCGGGATGCCGCCGCGCCCAGTCCGCGGCGTAAGAGCCGAGCAGGTTGTAGCCGACCGCCAGCCGCCCGTCGGCGATCCGCTCCAGCAGCTCGGCCGAGGTGGGGAATTGCTGCACCCCCGCCCGGCCCATCGCCTGCACCACCGACCAGATGCCGGGATAAAGCTCCTGGTCGCGGGCCAGGAACAGATAGCCCACGCCCGAGCGCGCCACGTCATAGGTGCCGATCCGGCCCTGCGCCTCGGCCGGATGCTCGGCCATCCAGCGCATCAGGTCGGCGCGGGTGGCGGGCGGCGGATGATCGGCGAAGCTGGGCTTGTGATAGGCAAAGACCGCCGGCTCGAAGGTCAGCGCATAGGCGGTGTCGCGCCAGTTCGCCCAGCCGGGCCAGCCCGGCGTGTCCGGCGTTTCGACCGGGCGGGCGAAGCCGTCGTTCGCCAGCTTGACCTGCAGGTCCATGGCCGAGGAAAAGGCGAAATCCGCCGTGCCGCCGCCCGCCTGCGTCTCGGCGACGATGCGGTCGTGCAGCTGGGTCGTCAGCAGGTTCTCGTAGCGCACGGCGACGCGGGGATGGCGGCTCTGGAAGGCGGCGACCAGCGGCGCGGCCAGGTCGTCGTCGAGCGAGGAATAGACCGACAGCTCCTGCCCATCGCCCTGCGGGGCGGGAAACAGCGTCACCTGCGCCGATGCCGCGCCCGGCCACAGCGCGAGTGCGGCGGCGATGGCTGGCAAAAGGCGGGCGAGCGGGCGCATGATCGGCGACTTTGCCAAAGCGGCAGCCCGTTCACAAGCCCGCCGCGCCCCGCTAGGTTGCGGCCAAGGGGGGAACCATGCGCATCCTGCTTGTCGAGGACAATTTGTCGCTGGCCGAGGGGCTGACCGCGCTGCTGCGGCAATCGGGCTATGCGGTGGACGTGGTCCATGACGGCGCCTCGGCCGAGGCCCTGGCTGCGGCGGAAAGCTTCGACCTGGTGATCCTGGACCTGAACCTGCCGCAGATGGACGGGCTCGAGGTGCTGCGGGCGATGCGGGCGCGGCGCAATCCGGCGGCGGTGATGATCCTGACCGCGCGCGGCGCCCCCGAAGAGCGGGTGCGCGGCCTCGACCTTGGCGCCGACGACTATCTCATCAAGCCCTTCGACATCGGCGAGTTCGAGGCCCGCATCCGCTCGCTGCTGCGCCGCCAGGCGGGCTTGCGCAATTCCACCGTCAGCTTCGGCGACCTGGTGCTGGACCAGGCGGCGCGCAGCTTCCTGCTGGCGGGCCAGCCGCTGGACCTGCCGGCGCGGGAACGCGGGCTGCTGGAGCTGCTGATCATGCGCGCCGGCAAGGTGGTGGCGCGCGAATCGATCGTGCAATCGCTGACCTCGCTCGAGGACGACCTGTCCGCCAATGCCATCGAGCAATATGTCAGCCGGCTGCGCAAGCGACTGGCGCCCGCCGGGCTGACGGTCAGGACCGCGCGCGGCATCGGCTATTTCCTCGACCGGGCCTCGCCGTGATCCGGCGGCCGTTTTCCCTGCGCCGCCGGCTGCTGGGCTGGCTGCTCATGGGAACGCTGGCGCTGGGCACCGCCGCGCTGATCGACACCTGGCGCGAGGCGGTGCGCATGGCCAATGCGCTGGCCGACCGGGTGCTGGCCGGTTCGGCGCTGGTGATCGCCGAGCGCGCCTCGCTGGACGACCAGGGCCGCATCGCCATCGAGATCCCCTATGGCGCGCTGGAGATGCTGAGTTCGGCCGCGCAGGACCGGGTATTCTATCGCGTGGACGGTCCGCCCGGCCATATCGTCACCGGCTATGGCGACCTGCCGATGGCGCCGGCGCGGCCGGGGGGCGAGCCGGCCTATGCCGACGGCGTGTTCCGCGGCGAGCCGGTGCGGGTCGCCAGCCTGGCCCGCGCCGCCTCGACCGGCATCGACGAGGTGCCCTTCGTCGTCACCGTGGCCGAGACCACCAATGCCCGGCGCGAGCTGACGCGGGCGATCCTGATGCGCTCGGCCCTGCGGCTGGCGCTGATGATCGCGGGCGCGGCGCTGATCGTCTGGATCGCGGTGACGCTGTCCCTGCGCCCGCTTTACCGGCTGAGCGAAGAGATCGCCGCGCGCAACCCCGACGACCTGAGCCCGATCGAAACGCCGGTGCCGTCGGAGGTGCGCGGGCTGGTCGGCACGGTGAACGGCTTCATGCGGCGGCTGGGCGCGGCGCTGGACGGGATGCGCAACTTCACCGGCAATGCCGGGCACCAGCTGCGCACGCCGCTGACGGTGGTGCGCACCCAGCTGGCGCTGGCGGCGCGGGCCGCGACCCTGCCCGAGGCGCAGGCCGCCGCGGCCAAAGGCGACGCCGCCGTGGCCCATGCCGAGCGCATTCTGGCGCAGCTGCTGCTGCTGGCGCGGGTCGATACCGCCGAGGGCGCGGCGCTGGCCGCGCCGCTGGACCTGGCGGCGCTGGCCCGCGATCTGACCGCCGAGCATATCCCCGCCGCCGCCGAGGCCGGCATCGACCTGGGCTTCGAGGGCGAGGGGCCGGTGACGGTCCGGGCCGAGCCGCTGCTGATGGGCGAGGCGCTGAGCAACCTGATCTCGAACGCGCTGCTTCATGCGGGCCGCGCGGCGGTGGTGACGGTGCGCGTCGGGCGCGCGGGCGGCGACGCGGTGCTGGAGGTCGAGGACAACGGCCCCGGCATCCCGGCCGAGGCGCGTGCCGCCGCCGTCAGCCGATTCGCGCGGGGCGAGACCTCGGGGCCCGGCATGGGCCTGGGCCTGCCGGTGGCGCTGGAGATCGCCAGCCTGTTCGGCGGCCGGCTGACGCTGGACGAGGGCGCCGGCGGGCGCGGGCTTCTGGCGCGCATCACCCTGCCGGCGCTGGCGCGGGCCGGGTCCGTGCAAGAAAATGCCGGGATCGATACGGAACCCTTGCAATCGTGACCCGGATTCGCCATCTTTTGCGCGTTCGCGTCTTCGTGAACGCAGTTTGATGGCCGGGCCCCTCTGGCGGACGTGGCGGCACGTTCGTGATGTCGGCATCGATCTTTGACCAGCCGCCTGGATCTTGTTCTGACATGCAGCAAGGAAACAACCCGCCCTTGGGGGGCTCGACGAGTGGAACCCATCGTCCCACCCTGCAATATTTCAAATGGTCCTTCATCGTCACCGCGCTTGGCCTTGCGCTGGGCGCGTTGCTGGGATGGCAGACCACCGGAACCGTCGGCGGCACGCTGACGATCTTCTTCATCTGCGCCGTGCTGGCGGTGCTGGAAATCTCGCTTTCCTTCGACAACGCCATCGTCAACGCCAACAAGCTGAAAGAGATGACCCCGAAGTGGCAGCGCCGCTTCCTGACCTGGGGCATCCTGATCGCCGTCTTCGGCATGCGGATCGTCTTTCCGCTGCTCATCGTGGTCGTCGCGGCCAATATCGGCCCCTGGCAGGCGATGGTCCTGGCCGCAAGCCAGCCCGACGAATATTCGCGCATCATGCATGACGCGCACCTGCCCATCGCGGCCTTCGGCGGCACCTTCCTGATGATGGTCGGCCTGAGCTTCTTCTTCGACCATGAAAAGGACGTGCATTGGGTGCGCTGGCTGGAACATCGCATGCAGCGCTATGCCACCGTCCGCGGCATCGAGGTCGCGGTGGTGCTGGTCACGGTGCTGATCTTCTCGCGCTTCCTGGAAGGGGCCGATTCGCAGGTGTTCTTCCATTCCGCGATCTGGGGCCTTCTGACCTTCCTGCTGGTCGAGGTGCTGGGCGGCCTGCTGGACAGCTCGCAAGAGGCGCTGCAGGCCGGCGCCAAGGGCGGCATCGGCGCCTTCCTCTACCTGGAAGTGCTGGATGCCTCGTTCAGCTTCGACGGCGTGATCGGGGCCTTTGCGCTGACGCATAACCTGTTTGTCATCGCCATCGGCCTGGGCATCGGCGCCATGTATGTGCGCTCGATGACCATCATGCTGGTCGAGCGCGGCACCCTGGCCGAATACCGCTTTCTCGAACATGGCGCCTTCTATGCCATCATCGCGCTGTCGGTGATCATGTTCGTCCAGCCCCTGGTGCATATCCCCGAGGTCATCACCGGCCTGGGCGGCGCGACGCTGATCGGCATCTCGTTCTGGTCCTCGATCCGCTGGAACCGCAAGAACCACGCGGTCGAGGCGTAAGCCCCGCCCGACGGGACCGACACGGCCGCCGCCTTTCGGGGCGGCGGCCTTTTTGCTATCCCTGAGCCCGTGGTTCGGAACGAGGGATGGACATGCGTTACCTGCTTGCCCTGCTGGTCGTCGTCGCGGTGGCGGCGCTGTTCTATTGGCGCCATGCGCAAAGGGCCGGCGCCGCGCAGGACGACGGCGCCGACGTGCAGGCGCTTTACCAGGCCGGCCGGGCGCTGCCGCAGGGGCCGCTGCGGGTCTATCACCTGGGCCACAGCCTGGTCGGGCGCGACATGCCGGCGATGCTGGCGCAGCTGGCCGGGCAGGGGCACGACTATGCGTTGCAGCTGGGCTGGGGCACCGCGCTGCGCGAGCATTTCCAGGGCGGCGCGGCGATCAACGGCTTTGCCCAGGAAAACGCCACCCCCCGCTATCGCGACGCGCATCAGGCGCTGGCGAGCGGCGAATACGACGCCTTCGTCATGACCGAGATGGTGCGGCTGCAGGATGCGATCCAATACAAGGAAAGCCGCCTCTATGCCGGGAAATGGGCGGCCGAGGCGGCGGCGGGCAATCCGGCCGGGCAGGTCTTTCTTTACGAAAGCTGGCACGCGCTGGACGATCAGCCGGAATGGCTGTCGCGCCTGCCCGACGACCTGGAGACGATGTGGAAGCCCGGCCTGCTCTGGCCCGCCGCCCGCGCCGCCGGCAGGCCGGTCTGGCTGATCCCGGTCGGGCAGGTCATGGCCCGGCTGGTGGCCGAGGCCGAGGCCAGGGGCGGCATCGCCGAACTGCAATCGCGCGAGGATCTGTTCGCCCGCAGCCCGGACGGCACGCTGGACCCCATCCACCCCAACGACCTGGGCGTCTACCTGGTGGCGCTGACCCATTATGCGGTGCTTTACGGCCAAAGCCCGGTCGGCCTGCCGCATGCCTTGCTGCGCGCCGATGGCAGCCCCGCCGATGCGCCCTCGGCGGAACTGGCGCGGCGCATGCAGGAAGTGGTGTGGGAGGTGGTCAGCACCAACCCGCTGACCGGCTTGTGACCGCCAGGAATCCGAACGCTGTTTTTACGGATCGTTGAAAACATTTCGATTGATCCGGCGCGGGATTTGCCTTCTTGGCAGGCATGGGCTGATCGTATTCCGGGCAATTGCCCAAGACGCGGTCAGCCGTGCTGAGGAGGTCCGATGCTTACCGGGTTCGTGCTGTTCTATGTCGGCGCCGTGCTGTTTCTGAACGGGCTCTGGCTGATGGGCCGGATCGCCGATCGCGAGATCGTCGTCATCAACATCGTCGCCGCGCTGGTCTCGGGCGCGGCGGTGCTGCACGACGCCTTCGGCGCCGGGGCCAGCGCGGCCAGCATCCGCAACGGCGCGCTGAGCCTCTTGTTCTGCACCACCTATCTGTGGGTCGCCTATAACCGGCTCAGCGGGGCGGACGGGCGCGGCCTGGGCTGGTTCAGCCTGTTCGTGGCGGTGACGACGGTGCCGGTGTTCCTGCGCGCGCTTGCGGCGGCCGGCTCCGCGGCTGAGCTTTGGCTGGCGGCGAACTGGGCTGTCTGGGGCGTGCTGTGGTTTCTGTATTTCCTACTGCTGGCACTTGGCCGCCCGATCCAGCGGCAGACCGCCTGGGTCACGCTGCTGGCCGGGATCTTCACCGGCTGGCTGCCGGGTTTCCTGCTGCTCGACGGGCTGCTCTGATCACCAGAACAGATGCGCCTCGTCGATGGCGCGGCGCCAGAAGGCGTCGCGGTCGGCTTCCGGCGTCCAGCCCAGCAGGCGCTTGGGCTTGGCGTTGTCAAAGGGCGACAGGTGCCCGCGCGATTTCCAGTCCGCCAGCGAGGCGGGTGCCGCGCCCTTGCGGCGCAGCGCGTGGCGCTTCAGCCCCTGCTTGACCGCATCGACCGCCCAAAGCGCGGTCAGGTTCGAGCCGCTGACCTTCAGCCGCGCGCCGGTGCGGCGGTGGATGGCGTCGAAATAGTCGCGCCCCGAGAACATCGGCTCGCCGATCAGGTTGAAGCTTTCGCCGATGGCCTCGTCCCGCTCCATCATCGCGATCAGCCCGTCCGAGACGTCGTCGGCCAGCACGAAGGGCAGGATGTTGCGGCCGTTGCCCCAAAGCCGCACCGCGCCGGCGCCGTGCCAGCGGCCGATGCCCCAATGCTGCAACGGCCCGCCGTCGCCCAGCACGATGCCGGGCCGGGCGATGACCAGCCGCAACCCCTGCGCCTGCATGGCGATCAGCCGCCGCTCGCCCTCGGCCTTGGACCGCGCATAGATGTTGCGGCTGTCCATCTGGCCGAAATCGCTGGCCTCGGTGATGGTGCGGGCGGGGTCGGACATGTCGTATGAGGCGATGGTGCCGGTATGGACCAGCCGCCCGACGCCGGCGCGGATCGCGGCGCGGCCGATGCGCTCGGTCGTGGCCACGTCGTTTTCCAGCGCCGCCTGCCAGCTCTTGTCGGTGGATTTCGCCAGGTTGAAGACGCAATCCATGCCCTGCATGGCGGCCGCCAGCCCGTCCTCGTCGCGCAGCGAGACGCCCAGCGTCTCGACATGATCGGCGATGTCGGGGAAGGGGCCGTTGCGGCCGCGCGACAGCACGCGCACGTCATGGCCGCGCTGGACCAGCCGCCGGGTCAGGTTGCGGCCGATGAAGCCGGTGCCGCCGATCACCATGACGCGCGGCTGCGGCGTGCCGCTGGGCCGGGCCGGAACCGCGGGCAGGGCGGGCAGGCGGGCCAGCGCATCCTCGATCCCCTGCATCACCGCGCGGGCCGAGGCGGGGGCAAAGCGCGGGTCGGGCCGGCCGGCGCGGATGCCGTCGTAGAATGCCGCGACGGTGGCGCGGAAGCTCAGCCCATAGGGGCTTTTCTGGTTCAGCGAGGCGGCCTGGCGCAGGGCGTTCCGCGCGCCCTCGTGCAGATGCGCCCCGGCGCGGGACAGTTCCTTGACCAGCGGGTTCAGCACCAGGTCGGCGGTATTGTCGCGCGTGACCACCAGCGCATCGGCCGCATAATCCAGCCGCGCCATGCCGGACGAGCCGCGCAGCATGACCGAGCGGTCGTCGAAGGTCTCGACCAGCGACAGGGCGATGGTCACGTCCACCTTGCCGGCGCGGGCGAGGATGCGCCAGCTTTGCGGCCGCCGCTCGCCGCCGGGCAGGGTGATCCATTGGCCCAGGCTGACATGCTCGACCTCCAGCGCACCGAACAGGTCTACGGCGAAAGAGAAGGGGTGCGGGCCAAGCTCCAGCAGCAGGTTCTGCGTCTGCCGCAGCATCCACAGCGCGTAGGGCCCCGAGCGCAGCGGCACCAAGGGCAGCGCCCAGTTGATCTGCGCGCTGGAGACCAGGCCCAGGTCGCCCGCCTGCACCGCCCGCTTCAGCCGTTCGTAACCCGGCAGGCCCAGGAAGTTGTGGCAGGCGCCCAGCTGGCGGCCGGCGGCCTGGGCCGCGGCCTCCATCGCGTCGATCTCGGCCACCGACAGGGCCACGGGTTTCTCGACCAGCACATGCAGCCCGGCGCCCAGGCATTTCACCGCCAGGTCGCGGTGCAGGTTCGGCGGCGTCAGGATATGCACCACGTCGCAGACCCCGGCCGCGATCATCTGGTCCAGCTCGGCAAAGGCGGCGACGCCATGGCTGGAAGCCAGCGCCTCGGCCGCGTCAAGGGCGGGGTCGCAGATGGCCACCAGCCGCGCGCCCGGCGCCGCCTTGATCGCATCGGCGTGCCACGAGGCGATGTAGCCGGCCCCGACGATACCGACGCGCAAGTCCGAGGTCATGGCAAGCTCCTATTTATACTCGATAATATGCATGGCGTCGCCCCGCTGGCGGCGACGGAAATATGTCAGCATTCCCAGAAGGTTGGGGATCTTGGCCAGCGTCAGCAGCGCCGCCTGCCGGCCCGCCATCGGCTGGCCGCACAGCCCGCGCCAGGTCTTCCACAAGGACAGCGCATAAAGCCCCAGCACCGCCAGCGAAAGCCAGGGGCTGGTGAACAGCCCCAGCAGGAAGAGCAGCGGCAGCGCCAGCCCATAGGCCCAGACGCGCAGCCTTTCGCGCTTGAAATGCGGCGGATGCATGGCGCCCACCTGCGCGAAGCCGTGGCCGTTGCGGATGGTGCGCTGCCACCATTGGCCGAATCGGGTCATGTCGGCGTCGTGCCAGGTCATCTGCACCGGCAGGCGCATCAGCCTCCAGCCGGCCTTGCCGAGCCGCAGGCAGAATTCGTCGTCCTCGGCCGCGATCACGATCGGGTCGAAGCCGCCGACCTGGCGAAACGCCGCGGCGCGCACCATCATGTCGCCGCCGCAGGTGGTGATCGGCCCGGCGGGGCGATGCCAGTCCACCTGGCACATCTGGTTGTAGACCGAGGCGGTGGGGTGGATCTCGGACCGCCAGCCGGTGACGAGGCCCAGGCCGGGGTCGGCCTGCAGGGCGGCGATGCCGGCCTCCAGCCAGCCCGGCTCGACCCGGCAGTCGCCATCGACGAATTGCACCAGGTCCAGATCGCCCCCCGCCAGCAGCGCCTCGGCCCCGGCATTGCGGGCGCGGGCGGCGGTAAAGGGAACCGAGGTGTCCAGCTCGACCACGGCGACGCCTAGGCTGCGGGCGAAGGCGACGCTGTCGTCGCCCGAACCGCTGTCCACATAGACCACCCGCTCGCAAAGCGGCACCAGCGAGCGCAGGCAGGCCTTGAGCCTGTCGCCCTCGTTGCGGCCGATGGCCACGGCGCCCAGCGTGGGACGGGTCATGTCTGCCCTCGTGCTTGTTCCGGCAGGGGCAGCCTATCCCCGCCGCCGTGCGTTCTGCAATGCGGCGCGGCCTGTCGTTATCGGCATGTTCAGGGCGTCGGCGGCTCTTGCCGCAGGCTTTGCCGCGCCAGGGCCGAGATCAGGTCGGTCTGGGTCACGATGCCGACGATGCGCGACCCGTCCAGCACCGGCACCGCCTCGCATTCGCCCGAGGCGAGCATCGGCAGCAGCGTCCCGATGGGCGCGTCGGGCGCGACATGCGGCGGGTCGGTCTGCATGATCTCGCGCGCGCGGGGCGGCGTGCCGCGCCTGGGGTTCATCAGGTCCGACAGGGCGGCCAGGAAGCGGCGGTTGTGGCGAAAGGCGTCCTCGCGGGCGCGGCGGATCAGGTGCAGCTGGAAGATCACGCCGCGGAACTGGTCGCCCGCCTCGACCACCGGCAGCGAGGTGAAGCCGTGCTTGCGGAAGATGTCGGCGACGCGCACGAGCCGCGTGTGCGGCGCGACGGTGACGAGGTCGCGCGACATCACGTCCGCCGCGGTCAGCGGCCCGGTGCGATGGGCGGCGGCCTGCAATTCGGCGGCGCCGATCAGGCGCGCCAGATCCTCGACCCCCAGGTTTAGCGACTGGCGATAGCGTTGCAGGATCTCGGTCAGCTCGTCCTTGGACAGGCCCAGCCGCTCCATCGCCGGATGGTCGGCGGTGCCGTGCGGCCCCGGCTCCTCGAACTGGCGAAAGGGATAGCGCCGCCCGGTCAGCCGGGCATAGATCATCGCCAGCCCGACCAGCGCCAGCGTGCCGACCAGGACCGGCGCCAGCACGAAGTGAAAGCCAAGCTCGCGGATCGCCTCGGGGTTCAGCGCGGCGGTCATGGCGACCGCGCCGGCCGGCGGATGCACGGCGCGCAAGAGGATCATCGCGGTGATGCTGAGCCCCACCGCCATCGCGACGCAAAGCGCCGAATGCGGCGTCGCCATGCAGGTCAGCACGCCGATGGCGGCGGCGATGCAATTGCCGACCACCGCCGACCAGGGCTGGGCCAGCGGGCTGTTCGGGACCGCAAAGACCAGCACCGAGGTCGCCCCGAAGGGCGCGATCATCGACAGCCCCAGCCGCAGGTCGGTCGCGGGCGACAGCAGGAACATCCCCGCGACGCCCAGCCCGACCAGCGCGCCCACCCCCGCCCGCAGCGCCTCGCGCGGCGAGCCGGGTGCGATCGCCGGGCCGAGTGCCTGCGTGATCTGGTGCAGCACGGCCCCGGCCGGTCTGGTCATCCGAGCTTGTCCTTCGCGCCTGCCCGCAAAACGGGCTTCCGATGCGCCTAATTGTCGCAGGAATGGGCAGGTTGCAAGTCCCCGGAAAGGCTGAGCGGCGGCGGGTTCAGCCCAGCCGGGCAAAGGCTTCCAGCACGGCGCGCTCGGACTGGTTCAGGTAATCCTCCAGCATCCGGGCGGCGCCGGGCGGATCGCCGGCCTCCAGCCTGCCCAGGATCTCGGCATTGCGCGAAATATAGGGGCGGTGCAGCAGCTCGGGGCTGTCGAGCAGGCCGAAGGCCAGCCGCAGCTCGGCGATGATCTGGGTAAAGAACTGGATCAGCCGCGGGCTGTCGGTCAGCGCGACGATGGCGGCGTGGAACTCCATGTTGGCGCTGCCGACGCCGCGCCAGTCGGGGATGGCCTGCAGCGTCTCGGCCCGCTTCACCGCGGCGCGCATCCGGTCGACGGCGGCATGGCCGGGCCAGGCCTGGGCCAGGGCCGGCACCTCGATCAGCCGCCGCACCCGGTAGATGTCCAGGATCGAGGCCATCGAGGGCACCGCGACGAAGACCCCCCGGTTCGGTTCATGCCGCAGGATGCCCTCGCGCGTGAGCAGGCGGAACACTTCGCGCAGCGTATTGCGCGAAATGTCCAGCTCGGCCGCCAGCCGCGCCTCGGACAGGCGCTGGCCCGGCACCAGAGCGCCGCCGGTGACCTGGTCGCGCAGCCGGGCGGCGATGCCTTCGGCAAGGCTGGGGGCGGGTTCGCGGGCTTCGGCCATCGCGGCTGGTTCCTTTGTCATCGGGGCTGTCCCGTCCCTCGGGGGCCGCGCGATCTTGGCCGAGCGGCCGGGGGCAGGCAAGCCGCCCCGCGATGATTCGCCGGGTTTTTCGTCGCCCTGGCCTGACCAGCATCGCCGCCTGACAGGGCAGGATGCCGCCGGACTGCCCATCATCCGGGCATATCATCCCTGCTTTCCGTATGTTTTGTTCAACAATATACAGATGTATGTCAAATTATCGTTGACGGATTGTCTTGTTGAATTCACAGTCGAGCCATTCCCAAGACGCACTCCACCCTTGCAGCAGGAGCAGACCGATGGCCGAATCCGTCACCTCCCCCTCTGCCGCCTCGGCCGCCGCGCGCGGCGGTTTCCTGGCGGCGATCTTCCTGATGGCGACCTCGGCCATCGGGCCGGGCTTCATCACCCAGACCGCGACCTTCACGGCAAAGCTGGGCGCTGCCTTCGCCTTTGCCATCCTCGCCTCGATCGTGATCGACTTCGTGGTGCAGCTCAACATCTGGCGCATCACCGCGTTGACCCGGCGCAACGCCTCGGACACCGCGAACGCCGCCATTCCCGGCGCGGGCTACCTGCTGGCGGTGCTGGTGCTGGTCGGCGGGCTGGCCTTCAACATCGGCAACATCGCCGGGGCCGGGCTGGGCCTGAACGCCATGTTCGGGCTCGAGCCCAAGATCGGCGGCGCGCTGTCGGCGGCCCTGGCCATCGGCATCTTCCTGTCGCGCCGGGCCGGGCTGCTTCTGGACCGTTCGCTGATCGGGCTGGGCTTGCTGATGATCGCCATGACGGTCATCGTCGCCCTGGTCTCTAACCCGCCGGTCGGCGACGCGGTGCGGCAGATGGTGCTGCCCGAGATCGTCGATTTCGCCACCATCACCACCATCGTCGGCGGCACCGTCGGCGGCTATATCACCTATTCCGGTGCGCATCGCCTGCTCGACAAGGGACTGGTGGGCGAGCAGAACCTGGCCGCCGTCACCCGCGCCTCGCTGACCGGGATCGCGGTCACGGGGGTCATGCGCTTCATCCTGTTCCTGGCCATCCTGGGCGTCGTCGCCTCGGGGGTGACGCTGGACCTGTCGGGCCAGGCCGCGAACCCCGCCGCGCAGGCCTTTGCCGTGGTGCTGGGCGAATGGGGGATGCGCATCTTCGGCCTGATCTTCTGGGCCGCGGCCATCACCTCGGTCATCGGCGCGGCCTATACCTCGGTCAGCTTCCTGGTTGCCTTTCGCACCATGGGCGACCGCGACCGCAACATCGCGACGGTGATCTTCATCGCCATCTCGCTGGCGGTCTATCTGTCGCTGGGCACGGCGCCGGCTGCCATCCTGGTCTTTGTCGGCGGCTTCAACGGGCTGATCCTGCCCATCGGCCTGACCATCTTTACCTATGTCGGCTTCGCGCGGGCCGACCTGATGGGCGGGCATGTCTACAACCGCCCGCTGCTGATCGCCAGCGCCGTGGTCTGCGCCTTGACCTGGTACATGGGCTTCAAGTCCATCGGCCCGATCTTTGCCTTCCTGGGCGCCTGAGCCATGATCGCGGCGGGCCCCCCGCGGGCCCGCCGCCCCAATTCCCGCCCCAATTCCCGGAGGATCACATGACCCGCAACATCGACCTGAACAGCGACCTGGGCGAGGGCTATGGCGCCTGGAAGATGGGCGACGACGCCACCATGCTGGGCATCGTCAGCTCGGCCAACGTCGCCTGCGGCTTTCACGCCGGCGACCCGCTGACCATCCTGGCCACCGTGCGCGAGGCGGCGGCGCGGGGCGTGGCGGTCGGGGCGCATGTCTCCTATCCCGACCGGGTGGGCTTCGGCCGCCGGCCAATGGACGTGACCCATGCCGAACTTGTGGCGGACGTGATCTATCAGATCGGCGCGCTGCAGGGCATCTGCGCGAGCGCCGGCACCCGCGTCCGCTATGTCAAGCCGCATGGCGCGCTTTACAACACCATCGCCGTGGACCCGAAACAGGGCGCAGCGGTGATCGAGGGCATCCGTGCCGTCGATCCCTCGCTTGCCATGATGGGCCTGGCCGGGACGCAGATCCTGGCCCAGGCGGCCGAGGCCGGCCTGCCCACCATCGCCGAGGCCTTTGCCGACCGCGCCTATCGCCCCGACGGCCAGCTGGTCTCGCGCCGCGAGCCGGGCGCGGTGCTGCACGACCCCGAGGCCGTCGCCGCCCGCATGCTGCGCCTGGCGACCGAGGGCAAGATCGAGGCGGCGGACGGCTCGACCCTGCACCTTCAGGCCGACAGCATCTGCGTGCATGGCGACAGCCCCGGCGCGGTGGCCATGGCCGCCCGCATCCGCGAGGCGCTGCTGGCGGGCGGCGTCGCCATCGCCCCGGCCACGGGGGGCGCGGCATGACCCTGTTGCCCGATCCGGCCGGGGCCCGTGCCGCCCGCCTTGCCTGCCGTCAGGAAGCCCCGCGTCCCACCGCGGGCATGGCGCCGGGATTCACGCAATGCAACATGATCTCGCTGCCCAGGGACTGGGCCTGGGATTTCCTGCTTTACGCGCAGCGCAACCCCAAGCCCTGCCCGGTGCTGGACGTGACCGACCCCGGCAGTCCCCGCACCGCCCTTGCGCCCGATGCCGACCTGAGGACCGACATCCCGCTGTATCGCATCTGGCGCGACGGCGTGCTGGCTGAAGAAACCCCCGACGCCACCGCCGCCTGGGCCGAGCATCCCGACCTGGTGACATTCCTGATCGGCTGTTCCTTTACCTTCGAGACGCCCTTGCAGCAGGCGGGGATCGAGGTGCGCCACATCGCCCAAGGCTGCAACGTGCCGATGTTTTTGACCGACCGCGACTGCCGTCCGGCGGGGCGGTTGCATGGCAAGATGGTGGTTTCCATGCGGCCGATCCCGGCGGGCCGGGTGGCCGAGGCGGCGATGATCTCGGGCCGCACGCCGGCGGTCCACGGCGCCCCGGTGCATGTCGGCGCGCCCGAAGCCCTGGGCATCGCCGACCTCATGCGTCCCGATTTCGGCGACCCGGTGCAGATCCGGCCGGGCGAGGTGCCGGTGTTCTGGGCCTGCGGCGTGACCCCGCAAGCGGCGCTGATGGCGTCGAAGCCGCCCTTCGCCATCACCCATGCGCCGGGCTACATGTTCATCACCGACGTGCCCGACACGCATTGGCAGGTGTGACCATGCGCTTCCTGCCCATCGGCCCCCGCACCCTGCTGGCGGAACTGGACGACCTGGACCAGACGCTGGCGCTGTTCGACGCTTTGCTGGCCGATCCGGTGCCCGGCGTGGCCGAGATCGTCCCGGCCGCGCGCACGCTGATGATCCGCACCGCCCCCGGCACCGCCGCCGACGGCCGGCTGGCCGGCGCGGTCCTGGCCCGCCAGCCCGCCCCAGGCACGCCGCCCAACGCCCGCGCCAGCGAGACGGTCGAGCTGCCCGTGACCTATGACGGCGAGGATCTGGCCGATGTCGCGGCCCATATGGGCCTGACCGAGGCCGAGGTGATCGCCGCCCATCAGGAGACCACCTGGCAGGTGGCCTTTTGCGGCTTCGCGCCGGGCTTCGCCTATATGACCTGCGACGATCCGCGCTTCGAACTGCCGCGCCGCCCGGCCCCGCGCACCCGTATCCCGGCGGGTTCGGTGGCGCTGGCCGGGCGCTTCTGCGGCGTCTATCCGCAGGAGACCCCCGGCGGCTGGCAATTGATCGGCCGCACCGAGGTGCCGATGTGGGATCTGTCCCGCGACCCGCCGGCGCTGCTGCGTCCCGGCGTGCGCTGCCGTTTCGTGGCGCGCCGGGCCGAGATTCGCCCCTTGGCCGCCGTCCCGCAGCCCCAACCCCGGCAGGGCCTGCGCGTGCTGTCCACCGCCTTTCCCATCGTCTTTCAGGACGAGGGGCGGCCGGGGCAGGGCGGGCAGGGCGTCTCGGCCTCGGGTGCGCTCGACATGGGCGCGGCGCGGCGGGCCAATCGCGCCGTCGGCAACCCCTCGGACGCGCCGGTGCTGGAGATCACGCTGGGCCCTGTCCGGCTGCGGGCCGACCAGCCGATGACCCTGGCCCTGACCGGCGCGTCGTCGGCCAGCGTCGCCGGCCATGCCGTCCCGCGCGGCGCGGCCTTTGCCGTGGATGCGGGCGACGAGATCGCCATCGACCCGCCGCAGGCCGGGATGCGCAGCTATCTGGCGCTGCGCGGCGGCTTCCGGGTCGCGCCGGTGCTGGGCTCGGCCGCCACCGATACGCTGGCCCATGTCGGGCCCGAGCAGGTCGCGGCGGGCGCGGTGCTGGCCGCCGCGAACCGTCCCGCCACCGCCGCGGCCGCGGCCGAACCCGAACCGGCGCTGCCGAAACCCGGCGATCTGGTGGAATTGCCGGTGACGCTGGGCCCCCGCGCCGACTGGTTCACGCCCCAGATGGTCCAGCATTTCCTGACCCAGGAATGGCTGGTGACGCCGCAAAGCTCGCGCGTCGGCATCCGCCTGCAAGGCGAGCCGGTGACGCGCGAGGACGCAACCGAACTGCCCTCGGAAGGGACCGAGACCGGCGCCATCCAGATCCCGCATTCCGGCCAGCCGGTGCTGTTTCTGGCCGACCATCCGCTGACCGGCGGCTATCCGGTCATCGCCACCCTGCGCCCCGAGGCGCTGGATCTGGCCGGGCAGATCCCGCCCGGCGCCCGCATCCGCTTTACCGCCAGCGCCGATTTCGCCCCCATCACGCCAGAGAGGCCCGCATGACCATTTTCGCCACCGGCCCCAGCCGCCCGATCCGCCGCCTGCTGATCGCCAACCGGGGCGAGATCGCCGTCCGCGTGATCCGCGCCTGCCGCGACGAGGGCATCGAAAGCGTCGCCGTCTATGCCGATGCCGATCGCGACGCGATCTTCGTGCGCATGGCCGACCAGGCCCATGCGCTGGGGGGCGACAAGCCCTCGGACACCTATCTGGATGCCGGCAAGATCATCGCCATCGCCCAGGCCGCAGGGGCCGATGCCATCCATCCGGGCTATGGCTTCCTGTCCGAACGCGCCGATTTCGCCCAGGCGGTGCAGGATGCCGGGCTGATCTGGATCGGCCCCGACCCCAAGGTGATCGAGGCGCTTGGCGACAAGATCGAGGCCCGCCGCATCGCCGAGGCGGTGGGTGCGCCGCTGGTCGCCGGCACCCCCGGCCCGGTCGAAAGCGCCGCCGAGGCGCTGGCCTTCGCAAAGGAACACGGCCTGCCCATCGCCATCAAGGCCGCTTTCGGCGGCGGCGGCCGCGGCATGAAGGTCGCCTGGCGGCTGGAAGAGGTCGAGGAGCTGTTCGAATCCGCCACCCGCGAGGCGCTGACCGCCTTCGGCCGCGGCGAATGCTTCATCGAGCAGTTCCTGGATCGCCCGCGCCATGTCGAGGCGCAGGTGCTGGCCGACAGGCACGGCACCGTCAAGGTGATCGGCACCCGCGACTGTTCCCTGCAGCGTCGCAACCAGAAGCTGGTCGAAGAGGCGCCGGCGCCGTTCCTGACCGACGAGCAGCGCGCCCGCATCCACGATTCCGCCCGCGCCATCTGCGCCCATGCCGGCTATTCGGGCGCGGGGACGGTGGAATACCTGCTCTCGGCCAATGGCACGATTTCCTTTCTCGAGGTGAACACCCGGCTTCAGGTCGAGCATCCTGTGACCGAGGAAACCACCGGCATCGACCTGGTGCGCGGCATGATCCGCGTGGCACAAGGCGCCAAGCTGGCCGACGAGACCGTGCCGGAGCCGCGCGGCCATGCCATCGAGTTCCGCATCAATGCCGAAGACCCCGCGCGCGGCTTCCTGCCCACGCCCGGCCCGGTCGAGGTCTTCGATGCGCCCTCGGGGCCGGGCATCCGGCTGGACAGTGGCGTCGCCCAAGGCTCGGTGGTGCCGGGCAGTTTCGATTCGCTGATGGCCAAGCTGATCGTGACCGGCGCCACCCGCGAGGAAGCCTTGCAGCGCGCCGACCGGGCGCTGCGCGAATTCCGCATCGGGGGCGTGGCCTCGGTGCTGCCCTTTGCCCGCGCCGTGCTGGCCCAGCCGGATTTCCGCGCCGAGGACGGGGATTTCCGCGTCCATACCCGCTGGATCGAGACCGATTTCGCCGAACCGCTGGCCGAGGCGGTCGCCCCCCATGCCCGCGTCGCGCCCGCCGCGCAGGCGCCGCTGCTGCGCCTGGCCATCGAGATCGACGGCAAGCGGCATGAGCTGGGCCTGCCCGCGAGCATGCTTGCGGCCTTGCCCTCGGGCGGCGCCCCCGCGGAGGCTGCGCCCGAGACGGACGAGGCCCTGCTGGCCGCCCCGGTCCCCGGCACGCTGACGCTGTGGCAGGCCGAGGACGGGGCCGAGGTCGAACAGGGCCAGGTCGTCGCCGTCATCGAGGCGATGAAGATGGAGACCCGGATCGAGGCGCATCGGGCGGGCCGGCTGACCCGCATCGCCGCGCAGGGCGAGGTGCTGGGCTTTGGCGCGGCCCTGGCGCGGATCGGCTGAGGCGCTTTGACATTTCCCGGCGGGCCGTGCCAATTCGGCCCGCCGGCCCCTGGCCGCCGGATACCTGCCGGGAAAGACGATGAGCCTGCTGAACCGCCGCCTCCTGACCTTTGCGCTGGCCGCCCTGGGCGGCGCGGCCTTTCTGCTGTTGCACCTGCCGCTGCCCATGCTGCTGGGGCCGATGCTGGCCTGCCTGGTCGCGGCGCTGGCCGGCGCGCCTTTGGCCGGGGCCGGGCAGTTCGGCATCTTCATGCGCACCATCCTGGGGGTGGCGGTCGGCGCCTCGATCACGCCCGGCGTGCTGGCGGAACTGCCGGACGTGGCGGCCTCGCTGCTGTTCGTGCCGGGCTTCATCGGGGTGATCGCGCTGGTCGGCTATCCCTTGTTCCGCCGCGCCTTCGGCTTCGACCACGCCACGGCCTGGTATGGCGCCATGCCCGGCGGCTTGCAGGACATGCTGGTCTTTGGCGAAGAGGCGGGCGGCGATGTCCGCGCGCTGTCGCTGATCCATGCGACGCGGGTGCTGGTGATCGTCACGGTCGCGCCGCTGATCCTGACCGGCTGGTGGGGCGTGGACCTGTCGCAGCCGCCCGGCGCGCCGATGCGCACGACCGGCGCGGCCGAGATCGCGCTGATGGTCGCCGCCGGGCTGGTCGGCTGGAAGGGGGGCGAGCGGCTGGGCATCTTCGGCGCCTCGATCCTGGGGCCGATGGTGCTGACGGCGGCGCTGTCGCTGTCGGGCCTGATCACCCAGCGCCCGCCGGCCGAGATGATCCAGGCCGCGCAATTCTTCATCGGCATCGCCGTCGGGGTGAAATATGCCGGCATCACCCTGCGCGAGTTGCGCCTGCATGTGACGGCCGGGCTGGTCTATGCGCTGCTCTTGGCGGGGATCAGCCTGGTCTTCATCGAGGGGATCATGCACCTGGGGCTGGCGCCGGGGCTCGACGCCTTCCTGGCCTTCCTGCCGGGCGGGCAGGCCGAGATGGTGGTGATCGCGCTGATCGCCGGGGCGGACATGGCCTATGTCGTCAGCCACCACCTGCTGCGCATGGTCATCGTGATCGTGCTGGGTCCGGTGGTGGGCAAGGTGCTGGGCCGCCGCCGGGGCTGAGGCAACCGCGGCCCCGAGGGGCCGGAACCAAGGGGAGGAACCGCATGAGCCATCGCATCCTGAAAGCCGCCGACCATCGCCGCATGCCGTGGAAGAACGGCCGCGGCGAGACGGTCGAGATCGCCGTCCACCCCGCGGGCGCGGGCCTTGCCGATTTCGGCTGGCGCGTCAGCATGGCCGGCGTGACCGAGGACGGCGATTTCTCGATCTTCCCGCAGATCGACCGCACGCTGGCGGTGCTGATCGGCGCGGGGATCGCGTTGCAGGTGCAGGGGCAGCCCGCCCAGCGGCTGACGCCGGAGAGCGCGCCGCTGGCATTCCCGGCGGATGTGCCGACCTCGGCGCGGCTGCTGGCGGGGCCGATCACCGACCTGAACGTGATGACCCGGCGCGGCGCCTTCACCCACCGGCTGGCGCGGCTGACCCAGGCGGCCGAGGGCGCGCCCGGCTGGCGGCTGTTGCTGGCGACCGCGCCGGTGGTGCTGGATTTCGCCGGCGGGACCGTGGCGCTGGACCAGCTCGATGCGCTGTTCTGCGAAGAGCCGGAGGCCGCGCTGCCGGTCGGTCCCGCGCCGGATGTCTGGCTGATCGAGATCGCCCGCGCCTAGTCCCGACGATTGCCGAGCAGCAGGTCGCGGCCGGCGAAGATGCCGCCGACGCATTCCATCTCGAAGCGCTCCATGTCGCGGCCGCGGATCTCGGCCATGACCTCGTCGACCTCGTCGGGGTCGTCGCCAAGCTGCAGCAGCGCCTCGCGGCCCAGGGCGAAGGCGCTTTCCAGCGTCTCGCGCAGTTGGTAGTCGGCGCCGGCCTCGACCAGTTCGCGCGCATGTTCGCGGTCGAAGGCGCGGGCGATGACCGGGACCAGCGGGAATTCGTGCTTGGCCAGCTCGACGATGCGGGTGGTGGCCTGCCTGTCGCCGGGCACGGCGACGATCAGGCTGGCATTGCCGGCGCCGGCGGCGTGCAGGATGTCCAGCCGCGCCCCGTCGCCATACCAGACCTTGAAGCCGAACTCGTCGGCGTCGCGGATGGTCTGCGGATCGCTTTCGACGATCGAGATGGAATGGCCGCGCGCGATCAGCGGCTGGCTGACGATCTGGCCCATGCGGCCGAAACCGATCATCAGCACCCGCGCTTGCAGCCCCTGCGCCGCCTCGACCCCGTCGAGCGAGGGGGCGGGCTTGGGCGCCAGCCGGTCGTGCAGGATGATCAGCAGCGGCGTCAGCACCATCGAGACGATGACGATGGCGGTCAGGATGGCATTGTCCTGGCCGCTGATGATGCCGAACTGCATGGCGCTGGAATAAAGCACAAAGGCGAACTCGCCGCCCTGCGCCATCAGCACCGCGCGCTCCAGCGCCTCGGCCCGGCTCGCGCGCAGCACCCGGCCGACGGCATAGATCACCAGCATCTTCAAGAGCATGTAGGCCGGCACGCAGATCGCGATCAGCGCCCAGTTGGCGGCGATGACGGTCAGGTCCAGCGCCATGCCGACGCCCAGGAAGAACAGGCCCAGCAGCAGGCCGCGGAACGGCTCGACATCGGCCTCGAGCTGGTGGCGGAAGCTGGATTCGGACAAGAGCACCCCGGCCAGGAAGGCGCCCATCGCCATGGACAGCCCGCCCCATTGCATCAGCAGCCCCGCGCCCAGCACCACCAGCAGCGCGGCGGCGGTCATCACCTCGCGCCCGCCGAAGCGCGCCAGCAGGCCGAACATCGGGTTCAGCAGATAGCGCCCGGCCGCGACCAGCGCGGCGATGCAGCCCAGCCCGATGGCGATGCCGGCCAGGCGCTGGGGCAAGGTCACTTCCTCGCCGCCCGGCGCCAGGAAGGCGACCAGCGCCAGCAGCGGCACGATGGCCAGATCCTCGAACAGCAGGATGGCGATGATGCGCCGGCCCTTGGGCAGGGCGATTTCGCCCCGCTCGGCCAGCATCTGCATGACGATGGCGGTCGAGGTCAGCACGAAGCCGGTCCCCGACACGAAGCTGGCGGCGACCGGAAAACCCAGCGCCAGCCCGACGCAGGTCAGCGCCGCGATGGCCAGCAGCACCTGGGCAAAGCCCAGCACGAAGATCTCGCCCCGCATCGCCCAAAGCCGCGAGGGCTGCATCTCCAGCCCGATCACGAACAGGAACAGCACCACGCCCAGCTCGGCCACATGGATGATCGCCTGCGGGTCGTCGAAGAAGCCCAGGCCGAAGGGCCCGATCGCCAGCCCCGCCGCCAGATAGCCCAGCACCGAGCCCAGCCCCAGCTTGCGAAACAGCGGCACCGCCAGCACCGCGGCCGCCAGCAGCACGACCACCCCCACAAGCGGCATCCCGCCGCCGCCATGCCCCGCCGCCTCGGCGGCGGCCGTCATCTCTGTCGCCATCCGGTCCCCGTTCGCGCTGGTTTCCGGGGGTAAGCCTATACCCGGCGCCCCCGATCACAAAGCGCCGCGCTCAGCGCCAGCCAAGCGCCGGGGCGACATGGGCCAGAACTGCCTCGATCACATGCAGGTTGTAATCGACGCCCAGCTGGTTCGGCACGGTCAGCAGCAGCGTGTCGGCCTCGGCGATGGCCTCGTCCTCGCGCAGATCCTCGACCAGCCGGTCGGGCTCGCCGGTATAGCCGCGGCCGAAGATCGAGCGGGTCTCCTCGATGAAGCCGATCTGGTCGGCCTCCTTGCCGCCATGGCCGAAATACATCCGGTCGCGGTCGTCCATCAGCGGAAAGATCGAGCGGCTGACCGAGACGCGCGGCTCGCGCTCATGCCCCGCCGCCGCCCATGCCTCGCGATAGGCGCGGATCTGCTCGGCCTGCTGGACGTGGAAGGGCTTGCCGTTCTCGTCGGTCTTGAGCGTCGAGCTTTGCAGGTGCATGCCCAGCTGCGCCGCCCAGCGGGCGGTGTCGTTCGAGGCCGCGCCCCACCAGATTCGCTGGCGCAGGCCGGGCGAATGCGGCTCGATCCGCAGCAGGCCGGGCGGGTTGGGGAACATCGGCCGCGGGTTCGGCCGCGCGAAGCCATGCCCCTCGATCACGTTCAGGAACACCTCGGCATGGCGCCGCGCCATGTCGGCGTCGCTTTCGCCCTCGGCCGGGGAGTAGCCGAAATAGCGCCAGCCCTCGATCACCTGCTCGGGCGAGCCGCGCGAGATGCCCAGCTGCAGCCGCCCTTGCGAAATCAGGTCGGCGGCGCCGGCATCCTCGGCCATATACAGCGGGTTTTCATAGCGCATGTCGATGACGGCGGTGCCGATCTCGATACGGCTGGTGCGCGCGCCCACCGCCGCCAGCAGCGGAAAGGGCGAAGCCAGCTGGCGGGCGTAGTGATGGACGCGGAAATAGGCGCCGTCCGCGCCCAGCTGCTCGGCGGCGACGGCCAGCTCGATGGATTGCAGCAGCGTGTCCAGGGCGCTGCGGGTGTGCGAGGCGGGCTCGTCCGACCAATGGCCGAAGGACAGGAAACCGATCTTCTTCACGGGACCACCTTTGGGATTGCGGGTTCCTGGGATATGGGATCGCTGCGGCCCCCACCCCAGCCCGCCTGCCACGAGGGCTGGCGCAATTCCGCCGCCACATGGTCGATGAAGCGGCGCAGCTTGGCGGGCATGGGCAGGACCGGCGGCCAGACCGCGACGATGGGCAGCGGCCTGGTGCCAAAGCCGGGCAGCACCCGTTCCAGCCGCCCGTCGGCCAGCGCCGGCGCGACGATGAAGCCGGGCAGGATGGCCAGCCCCAGCCCCTCGACGGCCATGTCGCGGATCGCCTCGCCATTGTTCATCGACAGCCGCCCCTGCACCAGCGGCGAGACGAAGCGGTCGCGGTCCTGGAACTGCCACAGCTGGCTGTTGGGCAGGTGGCTGTAGCCGATCACCTCATGCTCGCGCAGGTCGGCCAGGGTTTGCGGCCGGCCCTTGCGGTCCAGATAGGCGGGGCTGGCGCAGGCGACGCTGGCGTCCTCGCACAGCTTGCGCTGCATCAGCGCCTTGTCGCGCATCTTGCCGATGCGGATGCCGATGTCGAAGCCCTCGCGCGCCAGGTCGCGGCTGCGGTCGTCGTAGTCGACGCTGATCTCCAGCTCGGGGTTCTGGGCGGCGAAGCGGGCGATGATCGGCCCCAGGTGCAGCACGCCAAAGCTCATCGGCGCGGCGACGGACAGGCTGCCGCGCAGGGGCGCCAGCCCGTCCATGTCCCAGGCGGTGCTTTCGGCCGCCGCGACCAGTTCGGCCAGCGCGGGACGCAGCCGCTCGGCCAGGCGCAGCGCCGCCTCGGTCGGGGTGATGCGCCCGGCATTGCGGCGAAACAGGGCGGCGCCCAACGTCGCCTCCAGGTCGGTGATCCGCTTGCTGACCACCGATTTCGACAGGTTCAGCCGCGCGGCGGCGGCGGTGACGGTGCCCAGTTCCATCACCGTCAGGAAGGTTTCCAGGTCGTTCAGGTCATAGCGCATGGCCCGAGCTTACCCGTTCGTCGGCGCCGAACACAAGGTTCGCAGCCGGCGCCGTGGCGCAAAAGCCGCCCATGGCCGATATTGGTGCCGACAGAAAGGAGGCCCATCATGGAGCTGACCGGAATTCACCACCTGACGGCGATCACCGCCGATGCGCCCGGCAACAAGCGGTTCTATACCGACACGCTGGGGCTGCGGCTGGTCAAGAAGACCGTCAACCAGGACGACACCAGCGCCTATCATCTGTTCTATGCCGACGGGCTGGCACGGCCTGGCACCGACCTGACCTTTTTCGACTGGCCGGCGGCGCGGGAACGGCGCGGGACGCATTCGATCAGCCGCACCGGGCTGCGGGTCGCGGGCGACAGCCTGGACTATTGGGCCGGGCGGCTTCAGGACCGCGGCCTGACCGTGGGGCAGATCGCCCGGATCGACACCCGCGCCAGCCTCGATTTCGAAGACCCCGAGGGCCAGCGTTTCCGCCTGGCCGAGGACGCCGCCGATGCCGTGGCCGCGCCCTGGGAAAAAAGCCCGGTGCCGGCGCAGCACCAGATCCACGGGCTGGGGCCGATCACCATCTCGGTGCCGGAACTGGCCCCGACCGAGGCGGTGCTGACCCATGTCATGGCCATGCGCAAGGTCCGCGACTATGCCAGCCCCGACGGGCACGGCACCGTCCATGTCTACGAAATGGGACAGGGCGGCCCTGCGGCCGAGCTGCATGTGGCGGTCCAGCCCGACCTGCCGGTGGCGCGCCAGGGTGCGGGCGGGGTGCATCACGTCGCCTTCCGCGTGCCCGACAAGCCGGCGATCCACGCCTGGGCCGCCCGGCTTTCCGAGATGCGGGTGCCCAATTCGGGCGAGGTCGAGCGCTATTATTTCCGCTCGCTCTATTTCCGCGAGCCGGGGGGCAACCTGTTCGAGATCGCCAGCGACGATCCCGGCTTCGCCGTGGACGAGCCGCTGGAGAGCCTGGGCGAGACGCTGTCCCTGCCGCCTTTCCTGGAAGGGCAGCGCGCACAGATCGAGGCGCGGCTGAAGCCGCTGGACTGAACCCTGCCGAACCGAACGAAAGGCCGCCGGATCGCTTCGGCGGCCTTTTTCTTGCGCGCAAGAATCCGCCCGCGGCCTTCGGGCCTGTTGCCGCATCGGGGGTTTCGCCCCATGCTCTGCTGCGCGACAGGACGAAAGGGAGCGATACCCCATGAGCCAGCCGGAAACGGACAAGCCCGCCTCGGAACTGATCGACGCACGGATCAAGGAGCTGGGCGACTGGCGCGGCGAGACCTTGGCGCGGCTGCGCGCCCTGATCCACGAGGCCGATCCCGAGGTGGTCGAGGAATGGAAATGGCGCGGCGTGCCGGTCTGGTCGCATGACGGCATCCTCTGCACCGGCGAGACCTACAAGCAGGTGGTCAAGATGACCTTCGCCAAGGGCGCGGCGCTCGAGGATCCGGCGGGCCTGTTCAACGCCAGCCTGGAAGGCAACACCCGCCGCGCCATCGACCTGCGCGAGGGCGAGCGGATCGACGCCGAGGCGCTGAAGGCGCTGATCCGCGCCGCCGTGGCGCTGAACACGGCCAGCAAGAAAAAGGGGCGGTCGAAGTGACCGCCCCGTGAACTGATTAACAAGATAATATCAGGCGGTCTTGGCGCGCTGCGCCATGGTCGCCTCGGCCCACCAATGCAGCTCGTCCAGCATGGCCTCCAGCGCGGGCAGCAGGTTCGCCTCGACCTCGGCCATCTCGCCATTGGCGCCCAGGGGCGAGACCTTGAAGAAATCGCCGCCGCCCAGATGCACGGCGTTGCGCAGCGGCACCATCTGCAATTCGACGGCGATGCCGCGCAGATGCTCGATGGCGCGGGCGGCGCCGACGCCCCCATAGCCCATGGCCGCCGCCGGCTTGCGGTTCCATTCCTTGTAGGCCTGATCCAGCGCATTCTTCAGCGAGCCGCTGACCGAGTGGTTGTATTCCGAGGTCAGGAAGACATAGCCGTCGAACTCGGCCAGCTTCTGCTGCCATTTCACCGCGCGCGCATCCTGCGACGGCACCCAGAGGTTCGAGGCGACCTCGTCGAACAGCGGCAGGTCGTAGTCGCGCAGGTCCACCAGCTCGAAGCTCATGTCCTCGCGCTTCCGGGCGTTTTCCAGCAGCCAGGCGGCGGGCTTGTCGGCAAAGCGCGCCGCGCGGGTCGAGCCGATGATGATGGCGATATGCGGTTTCCGGGTCATGGTCTGGTCCTTCGTCATGGTTTGGCGGGCCGGACGCGGCCCTTCTGGTTGAATGTCGTGGCCTCAAATTGGGCCCTGCGAGGCTTTCGGACAAGCCAACCGAAATCGGAAGCGGCGTTCGGAAATCGGAAACAGGCCGCGCCGGAAGGAAGCAGGCGGGCTTCGCGACCCGCCTGTCCATCTTCTCTGTTCCACAAATACCCATGCGGCAGCGCGGACGGGCGCCGCGCTGCCGGCCTGGGCGTCAGTCGCGGCCCAGCCATTCGCCGGCCAGCGACACGTCCTCGGGCCGCAACTCGTGCCCCGCATCGACGGTCCGCGCCTCCAGCGCCGCGCCGCCGCCCTGCAAGGCGCGCTCCAGCGCCGGGGCCATGCGGGCAAAGGGATCGCGGGCGCCGGTCAGCATCAGCACCCGGCTGCCGGCCAGGGCCTGCGCGTCCAGCGCCGGCGGCGCCTCCAGCACCTGCACGGCGCGGATCAGCACCGCGCGCCCGATCAGGCCGGGATGCAGCTGCAGCACCGCGCCCAGCAGGTTCGCGCCGTTGGAATAACCCAGGTAGACCAGCGCCTCGGGGTCCAGGCCATAGGCCCGCGCGGCTTCGTCGATGAAGCCGGCAAAGGCCTCGGCCTCGGCCCGGACATCCGCCTGATCGTAGGTCACCGCGTCATAGCGGCGGAACCAGCGGTTGATCCCCTCTTCGGTCGAGCGGCCGCGGACGCCCAGCAGCGTGGCGCGGGGCGCGATGCGATGGGCCAGCGGCATCAGATCGGTTTCGTTGCCGCCGGTGCCATGCAGCAGCACGATGGTGCTGCCGTCCGGGTTTTCCGGCCGGTGGAAGCGGTGGATGAAATGCAGATCGCGCATCGGGCTCCTTTCCTCGCCCGGCAGGGCGAATTGCGGCAGGATCACGCGCAGGTCGTCGGCGCGGGCCGCGTCATCGGGCGGGACGAACAGCGTTCGGCCCAGATCCTCGGGCGTCTCGTCCAGGGTGAAGCCGGGCGCGTCGGTGGCATATTCCAGCAGCGTCCCCGCCGGCTCGCGCACATAAAGCGACAGGAAATATTTCCGGTCATGCACGCTGGTTGCATCGGTATCCTGCAACGCCAGCCGCATCCGGCGCAGCGCATCGGCATCCGGCGCGCGAAAGGCGACGTGGTCCAGGATGCCGGTGCCGGGAATGCCCGGAAAGAAGCCGGTGGCGTCGCGGATGTCGACGACATCCGTGTCTGAGGCCATGCGCTGCACCGCGCCCTCGGCCGTGCCGGGGCGATAGCCGAAGCGGGTCAGAAAATCGCGCGTCGCCGCAGGCTGCTCGGTCAGGATGGTGACGCCGCGCAGCCGCGTCGGCGCGATCGGGTCGGGCAGGGGGGCCGTGGCAGGCAGGTCCGCCCCCACCAGCTTGACGATCACGCCGTCGGGGTCTTTCAGCCGCAGCACGGTTTCGCCCCGCTCGCGCAGCGGCCCCTCGACCGGCACGCGGGCGGTCATGGCGCGGGTCAGCCAGTCGCCGATGCTGTCGGGCGGCACGGCCAGCGCGATCTCGGCGACCTGGCCATGGCCGACCCGGCCCCTTGCCCCGTCCTCCCACACCAGGAAGGTGACGAGCGAGCCGGGCGAGCCGAGCGCGTCGCCATAGAACAGGTGCAATTGCTCGGCATCCTCGAAGCCGCCGGTGCGCTTGACCAGGCGCAGGCCCAGGAAGCCGGCGTAGAAATCGACATTGGCCTGGACCCGGCGGGTGATGCCGGTGACGTGATGGATGCCACTGGGCATGGCTTTCCCCTTTATGCGCCCTCTTCGCGGGCCAGGACGGTCTGCACGGCCGGATCGGCCGCGATGCGGTCATGCAGGGCCTGCACATTGGCCCAGCCCTGGGTGCCCTCGGGCAGCAGCTTCCCGGCCCAACGCAGCATCGGAAAGGCATAGGCGTCGATCACCGAGCGGCGGCCCAGGATCCAGTCGCGGCCGTCCAGATGCGCGTCCAGCAGCGCCAGCCGCTTGCGGACCAGCTTGCGCGCGGCCTCTTGCACCGCTTCGCGGTCGGCCTCATCGCGGCGGGTGGTATAGCGCTGCGGCGTGAACAGCGGGAAGAAGGCCGGATGCAGGTCGCCGGTGAAGAAGCTCGACCAGCGGTCGAGTTCCGCCTGCGCCCGCAACTCGTCGCCGCCGGCCAGGTCGGCCTCGGGATGCTTGCGGGCCAGGTGGTGCAGGATCGCGCCCGCCTGGGTCAGGATCCAGCCGTCATCCTCGCGCAGCACAGGCACGGCGCCGGCCGGGTTCACCGCCATCAGTTCCGCCGAGCCGAATTCGACCGCCACCGCCTCGTAGGGCGCTTGGGTCCATTCCAGCACGATATGGGGCGCGAGCGAGCAGGCGCCGGCATGGTAGAACAGGGTGGGCATGGGATCCTCCGTCTTGCGATGCGTCCAAGATAGCGTCGCGCCGCGTTTCCCCAACCGGCAAAGGCTGGAACGCGGCGTTCTGCATCATCGAACGCGCCGGGGCGGGGATCGGTTCAGGCGCTATGCGCGCCCTTGGCCAGGTCCGCGACGAAGGACAGGATCTCGGGCACCGGGCGGCCCTCGCCGATCAGCTTGACGATGGCCGAGCCCACCACGCAGCCGTCGGCCACGCCCGCCACCGCCTGCGCAGCCTCGGGCGTCGAGATGCCGAAGCCGACCACGACCGGCAGCCCGGCGCTGGCGCGGATCCGGGCGACCTCGGGCGCGACCTCGGCCGCGTTCGCCGCGGGGCCGCCGGTGATGCCTGTGACCGAGACGTAATAGACGAAGCCGCTGGTGTTCTGCACCACGGCGGGCAGGCGCCGGTCGTCGGTGGTCGGCGTCGCCAGGCGGATGAAGTTCAGCCCGGCCTCGCGCGCCGGCAGGCACAGCTCGGCATCTTCCTCGGGCGGCAGGTCCACCACGATCAGCCCGTCCACCCCGGCCTCGACCGCCTCGGCGATAAAGCGGTCCACGCCGCCCTTGCGGGCATAGATCGGGTTGTAATAGCCCATCAGCACGATGGGCGTGGCGTCGTCCTGGGCGCGAAAGGCGCGCACCATGTCCAGCACGCGGGTCACGCTGCCGCCCGCCGCCAGCGCGCGCTGGCCCGCCGCCTGGATCGTGGCGCCGTCCGCCATCGGGTCGGTGAAGGGCATGCCCAGCTCGATGATGTCCACTCCCGCGCCGGGCAGGCCGCGCATGATCTGCAGCGAGGTGTCGAAATCCGGGTCGCAGCCCATCATATAGGCGACGAAGGCCTTGCCGCCGGTTTCGGCCAGCCGCGCGAAAGTGTCGTCGATTCTGCTCATGCGCCCCGTTCCCTCATGGTCCGCCCAGCCCTAGCCCGGCTTGAGGGGCAAGATCAACGGCCCGCCACTGGACTTGCGCGTCATCGCCCCATAATAAGCGCGGAAATCCGGGAAAAGGGGTGCATCATGGGCTTTCGCATGGGGATCGTCGGCCTGCCGAACGTGGGCAAATCGACGCTGTTCAACGCGCTGACGAAAACCGCCGCCGCGCAGGCCGCGAACTTTCCCTTCTGCACCATCGAGCCGAACGTGGGCGAGGTCGCCGTGCCCGATCCGCGGCTGGACAGGCTGGCCGAGATCGCGGGGTCCAAGCAGATCATCCCGACCCGCATCACCTTCGTCGACATCGCCGGCCTGGTGAAGGGCGCCAGCAAGGGCGAGGGGCTGGGCAACCAGTTCCTGGCCAATATCCGCGAGGTCGATGCCATCGCCCATGTGCTGCGCTGCTTCGAGGATGGCGACGTCACCCATGTCGAGGGCCGCGTCGACCCCATCGCCGACGCCGAGACCATCGAGACCGAGCTGATGATCGCCGACCTGGAATCCGTCGAGCGCCGGCTGGCCAATATCCAGCGCAAGCTGAAGGGCGGCGACAAGGAGGCGGTGGCGCAGGAAAAGCTGCTGAAAGCCGCGCAGGCGGCGCTGGAATCCGGCCGCCCCGCCCGCACCGTCGAGGTCGCGGACGAGGATCGCAAGGCCTGGGACATGCTGCAACTGCTGACCGCCAAGCCGGTGCTGTTCGTCTGCAACGTCGAAGAGGACAAGGCCGCCAGCGGCAACAGCCAGTCCGAGCGCGTGGCCCGGATGGCGGCCGAACAGGGCGCCGGCCATGTGGTGATTTCCGCCAAGATCGAGGAGGAGATCAGCCAGCTTCCGCCCGAGGAGGCCGGCATGTTCCTCGAGGAGATGGGCCTGCACGAGGCTGGCCTGGATCGCCTGATCCGCGAGGGCTACAAGCTGCTGGGCCTCGATACCTATTTCACCGTCGGCCCCAAGGAGGCGCGCGCCTGGACCATCCACAAGGGCACGCTGGCCCCGCAGGCGGCGGGCGTGATCCACGGCGATTTCGAGCGCGGCTTCATCCGCGCCGAGACCATCGCCTATGACGACTATGTCACCTGCAAGGGCGAGGCCGGCGCGCGCGAGGCCGGCAAGTTCCGCGTCGAGGGCAAGTCCTATGTGGTGCAGGACGGCGACGTGCTGCATTTCCTGTTCAACGCCTGACCGGCAGCCTTGTCCTCACCTTCCGCGTCGCATCCTGGCCGCGGGTATGGCCGGGCGCATCGTCCTTCTGCTCCCGAGGCGGAGGATGCAGGGCCTTGGCGCGGGCTGCCGGGGCCGCGCCGGTCTGCAGGCTGACGCCCCGCCCTGTCTCGCACCTTTTCCCGGACCGCGCCGGCCTGCTGGCGGCGCCGATCGCCCTCGCCGGCCTGCACCGGGTTTTGCTCGCGGCCCGGCGCCTGGCCCCGACCGTCCGGGCGGGGCGGATTTGGTCGACCGGAGCGACGGACGCATCGCCTCCGCGGCCCGTGCGGCAGGGCACCCGGCGCCGTTCGCGGCCCGCTGCGGAGAATTTTGCGTGAAACGCCCCTTCCATGCGATTTGCCCTTGTTTTTCCCGCCTCTGCCCTGCTAGACCGCGCGGCGGAGACGTGGCCGAGTGGTCGAAGGCACACCCCTGCTAAGTCTTTCATGCTCGATTACATGTTATTGATTTATCTTGAGAATCACTTACGGCTCGGATCCTGTGTACACTTTTTGCACCACTCTGGTTTGCTAGGTATTGCCAAACCGCCTATGATCCGAGATCAAGACAGCAGTTTTTGAGAATGGGTGGAAACCTTGAGCTGGGCTCCGGTGCAACAGCGACACGCGATCGAGCGAGTTCGTTTTGACATAGCATTCGCTGAGCAGATACCTCAGCGCGTTATAGACGCCGTACAGCGGAAATTCGAAGAGCGACGAGAGCAGCTACGGTTCGGACCAGTTCAGCCGGCCGAGTTCCACCAAGTTAGTTTCCAGGTCGGGACGCCCTCGTCAGTTTTGCAGAAGGCTGGTGGTTGGCAATCGTTACGAGACGCTTCGACAGGGACAGTCGAGGCGCTGATCGTGAACCAGGCGGGGCTTGCGTACGAATCCACAGACTATCGAACCTGGGAGATGGCCCTGCGCCGATTCATATCCGTAGCTGAGTTCGGGGTCGACCAGTTTGCAGCCGTAGTGGACTTTCGTGCGCTTGCGCTCGACTATACCGACCGGTTCATTTTTCAGGGCGTTCCGGTAGAGGCGAGTCCTGAGGAGATACTCGACCTAGATCTCCTTGCGTCTGTGAGCGAGGGAGCGCGGAAGGGGCTTTACACTTGGCATGTTCATCGTGGTTGGTTTGATCGCTTGGACGGAAGAACCATACTGATGAACCAGAACGTGGATGCGGTCGATGGGAAGACCCACACCGGCTCCGACGTTCGTAGCATCCAGATCTACACTAGAGCGGAGTTCCGGCCGGAGCCCAACCAATTCGTCACGTCAGACCTTGAAGCAATCTTCGACCAACTCCATACTTTGTGTAACGAGCACTTTTCCTCGATCATCAGCGAAAGCGCTCGTTCGATGGTCGGCATGAGGAGTAATGGGAGTGGCACTCATGCTTAGAACGGTTAGCGCGACCTGCAGCGCCCTTGCGTTTGTTCCTGGCGCCGTCCTTCACGCAAAGGATGCGCAGTCCTTTGATCGTTTGGCCTATGTCGTCGCTGCTGAAGAAAGTTGCTCTTCTTACGGAAGCAACGAGCGCGGCGTTAGGGAAACGGTAACCCGGCCTACCCATAAGTTGGATTTTTCCGCGGAGTTCGGGACCAGCGCGATGGCGCAGGATCCAATCATTTCGAGCGCCGGCAGTTGGGCAGATGACGCGGTTCGCGCATCTGACTGGGTTATAGCAGAGCAGCGGCTGCGGGAGGTGTCTCAGCTAGAGCATGGTTGGTACGGCGACGGGTCTCGTGCCGCTACGATTTCGGCGAAATTGGGCGCGGCGGCTCTATTGTGCGAGCTTGAGCAAGCGTTACCGGAAGGACCCGCGCCTTTGGTTAGTATGGACACTGACGGGTATATCGTTTTCTCTTGGAAGAGAGGGCTGTTGGTGGGGAGTCTGTCGGTCTTCGACTATGATACGTTCGCTTATTATGTCGAACAAGGAGAAGGAAATTTTGCTAGCAATGGCGAAGCACAGTTGAGCAAGGGTTTGCCCGCCGATTTGGTGCAGATTCTGACGACTTAAGAGACGGCAAGTGTTGGTTTCTGATGAGGATCGGGTTCTGCGCCTTCTGTGGCACCCGTTGCACTTTCACGATGGCGAAGTGAGTTCGGCAGCATTCGACCGTTCGGATCTGCTAGGGAAACCTGATAGAAACGAGGTCGCCCGATACATTAGCGTTGACCAAGAAGCGCGTATCTCGAAGGCCTCTGTTGATTGGCGGATTGAATATCAAACCCGCCAAGGCTTGAATGCTGATTTGCTTGAAAAGCGAAAGATCCCGAAATTTGGCGGATTTCTCGTCAGCAACCTGCGTAGATGTACATGCGCCGAGAATAATAGATTATTTGAGATCACACACGAACCAATAGAGGCCAATGAAGAGATAGGTATGCCCGCCAATCCAGCGCATTGTGGCGTTAAGCCATTGTATTCAAATAGAATCAACGAAATGCCTCGCGCGACACAAAACAGTCTGGTTGAGCGCATGCGTTCGGAGTTGCTAAAGGCGTTGGACAGTGTCCTTGAGTATACCGACGTTTTCCCAGATCGGGTTTAAGTGAGAAGATTGTCTCTATTTAGCCTGGTCATTTCTTATCATGTCCGCATCGATTCTCCTCACGTGTCCCGCATGATCTTGATTTTCTTCCCGAAATCATCGGGCAATGCAGCGTCATGCACGGCGTTTGCACGAAAGTCCCATCCGTGCTCGAACAGCCGACGCGGCAGGTCTGCGGGCGCGAGCTTGGTGTAGCCGATCGCCATATCCGGCTTGCGCCAGCCGCCGCGTTCCATCAGTAGGATCAGGTCACGGTTGACCGCATAGTGCCAGGTCGCAAAGGTGTGGCGCAGCGTGTGCGGGGTCACATCCTCGCCGAGTCCTGCTGCATCCCGCGCCTTGTCGAATGCGCCCTTGATCTGACCGCCGAGGCGCGATCCGCTGGAATTGGTGAGGCGATAGGGCTTGCCCTTCGGCGTGCGAAACACCGCGCCGGCCTCGGGTAGTCCGCTGGCGACCATGATGCGGCGCGTCCTGGCGGGATATTGCACCATCTTGCCGTCGCCGTTCTTGGTCACGCCGACATAGGCCTCGCAGGTGTCGAGATGCAGGTGCTGCACGGTCAGCCCCAATGCCTCGCCGGTCCGGCAGCCCGTCCCGAGCAGGAACGCCACGATTGGCAGGAGCCGCCTGTCGCAGGCCGCCAGCAGGGCCTCGACCTCCTCCGGTGTCAACCAGCGCAACCGGGTTCTGGGCTCCTTGCGCCGCCTGAACCTGCGATCTGGGACCTTTCCGTCCTCGGCTGCCAGCCGGTAGACGGCGCTGATCGGTGTGATGAGCTGCCGGTTGATCGTCGCCGGGCCCGCATCCGGGTAGAGCGCGGCCGCCGTGCGGCTGACCGCATCGTTGTCGGTATCGACCAGGCGCCAGCGCGGGCCGAAATGCTTGATGATCCGCGCCAGATACTTCCCCTCGCCGCCCGATTCCATATAGGCCAGCGCGGCCTCGGCGAAGGTATAGGTTACGGCCTTGCCATATGCACGACGTTCGATGATCTCGGCTTCGCGGCGCGCGCGGAGGATTTCCGCCTGGCGCTTGTCGCCAATTCGAGTGCTTTCGTAAACGCGCTGTCCAGCGACGGTGCCGCGGATATACCAGATTTCACCACGCTTGATGAGCTTGAGAGGCATTTCTGTTCACCGATCAGGAAGGCGTCCAGAAGGTCTCTGGGCCGGTAAAGGATTCTGACGCGGCCGCGCGCGGCCACCCGCGCCAGCCTGCCCTCATGATAGGCCCTGTCAAGGCCCGTGCGGCTGGTGAATATCTTCCTGCGCCGCAGGAACTCCAGCGCCTCGTCTGTCGTGAGGAGATCTTCGCAAGGTGGGTCCGCCATCACGCCATCCTCCTGATCTGATCAAGGGCGTATCCGCCCCATTGCTCGGCGCAGGCGCGGGCGATGCCCTCGAAGGTCCTGCTGCGGATTTTCCATCGGTCGGGGCCCGGGCTCGCGCGGTGGATCGCCGACCATGCCTTGTGCCGCTCCGGCTCGGTCGCGGCCTTGGGCGGGATCAGCCGCTTCGTGGCGGTCAGCGGCGGCAGGCCGCGCAGGTAGAAGCCCGTCGCCTTGAAGGCCGGCTCGCCAAACCACCACGGCTGGACGATCTGGGGCTTGGGCAGGTCCGCGGGCATCCGGGCGCGGCCGTGCTTGTGCATGACGGGATTCTCGACCGCCACGCGGGAAACCGGGGCCTGCCAGCATGCTGCGAACAACTCGGCGCCTTCGTCCAGCAGCCGCCACATGATGGCCAGCCGCGCCTCGCGCGACAGGATCGACCACGCCGCCCTCTCGGCCGGGGTCGCGTCGCTGGGCGGGTTCTTAGGCGGTTCGGATAGCCATCGCACGCCGCTGTTGCACAGGCGCGTGCAGGGCGGGTGGCAAACGATCAGCAGGTCCCAGCCATAGTCGAGGTAGTCCCGCACGTCGCCGATGATGTGATGGTTGCTGCCGTCCTCGGCCGGCAGGCGGTCAACGGATGTGGCATCATGCCCGAGGGCGGCGAAGGCGCGGCGCATGGCGCCCGAGGTCTCGCACAGGACGCCGACACGGAGGGGAGTCGTCATGCCAAGCCCTCCGAAGCCCCGCCGCCGGCTAAGCTGTCAATGATCAGGGGGAGGTGTGGGTGAAAGGTCATGCTGCATACCCCGCGCGCGGCGCGTTGTCGGCGATCATGTCGATCATGCGCAGGCCCTCGGTGACCTCGGCATCCAGGCTGATCATGCCATAGCTGGAAGTCGCCCGGTTCAGGTTCGTCCGGCCAAGCTTCACCGCCTCGGCCGGATCATCGCAGTCTCCGGCCAGCATGAGAACCATGGCCTCGGATGCAATATCCTCTCGCCACTCAACCGACATTTTATCCGGCAGGAGCGCCCATATCTGTGCATAGATCGTTTCGGTCCTGACCTTGGCGCGCAGTTCCGCCAGCCCCGATCCGGGCTCTGGAGCCTTGGATGCCGCATTCAGCGCATGCCATTTGCGGTAGTAGGCGCGATAATGTTCCGGGTTGCGCTGACGGCAGCGCCGTTTCGTGGCGTTGATTTTTTCCCGATTATTTTCTCGGTATCTCTTTTGCCTTGCCCGATGCTTCTCCATCAGTTCCGGGTTCGCCCGAAGCTTCTCCATGTATCGCTTATAAGCTTCCCGTCGCTTCTCCGGGTCTCTTGTGGCGCAGTAGGCCCTGTTCCGCTCCAGAATCGCCGCCCATTCTTCGGGTGTGCAATCCGCTTTGCGCTTCGTCGCCACTAGACCACCTCCCCATTAACGGGCTTCTCCCCCTCCGCGGTCGGCGGAAACCCCGTACCGCGCATCCATTCCCATTCGTCGTCGGAGCCGAGGTATTCGACCCATTCACCCTCGCCGCGCACCTGGCCGGCGCCGGGCTGCTTGATCCAGCGGTCAGCCATGGGCGCCTCCTTTCAGGGCGCGCAGGGCGGCGACAGCAGCCTGATATTCGGGAGTTTCCTCGGCTTTCCAGAAGCCAGCATCGCCGCTATCAGCGATCTCTTTGTAGGCTTCCATCAGGCCAGACAGCGCCACCGCGACCGTCTCGGTGGGCTGGGGCGGGTGGGCGAAAAAGGGCCTATGCTCACCGGGCCAGTTAGCCCTGTCCTCGTCAGTCCAGCAGGACGGGGCCATAACCCACTTGCTATGATACCGGACCTGCCATGCCACCGGCATCGCTGCTTGCTCGGTCGGGGTTGCGGCCTGCGGGGCTGGCGTCAGGGCGGCGAATGCCTCGTCCATCTCCTTGATCGCGGCTCCGGGAATTGGGCTTTCATCGAGCAGCATTTCACGCCATCGCGGCCACAGCGCCCGCACCTGCTGGCCCGAGGCGCGGCCGTCACGCTCCCCAGCCTCATACCCCGCACTGAACGCGGCGCATTCTGCCATGTCGGCGTCCCGGTTGTCGGCGCGCCACGGCGCCTCCTCGGCCGGTCCCTGCCAGGTGCTGCGGCCGATCTCGACGGATACGATGGGGCTGGCCTCGCGGATCAGCTTATCCAGCCGAGCGAGAACTGTCGGCGCTGCAAGCGCCGGATCGAGCGCGCGGGCCTCTGCGGCGGTGATGATCGCCGCCCAGCCGTCATTCCCGCGGTCAGCCATGGAAAGCCCCCGCCGCGTCGGCGCGGTCGATCCAGAGCATGTCGAGCCGGCCGCGCAGTTCCTCGCGCTCGCCGTCCGTTTTCAGATGGTGGCGCTTGCAAAGCCGGTTCACGGCCTTTGCGATCAGCGCTTCGCGGTCGCCCCAGCCGAAAAGCGCGGCCTGGTCTTGCACGGCCCGCCAGATCGTGTCGTTGGTCAGTTTCATGTGCTGTCCTCTTGCTGATCGGTCGGGATGCCGGCCCGCGCGGGGCCGGTCACCGGAGCGATCAGAGGTTGTCGGAAAAGCCCGGCGCGTAGCTGTCGAGTTCGGCCAGCAGGTTCTTGTAGATGCCGGGGGCCGCATCACGCATGGACGCTATGGGTCCGGCCCACAGTTCCATGACCTGCTGCGGGGTTGCGCCGTCCAGCAGCTCGCCGCCGATCCGATCCAGCAGGGCCTGGTATTCGGACAGATCGACCTCGGGCCTTTCGTCGCCGGCGTCTGCCGGGGCTTCCTTCCGCGCCGCCCGGCGTGCAGCCGGCTTGCGTTCCGGTTGCTTCTCCGCCTCAAGCTCCAGCTCGGGCTTGGGCTTCTCCAGCGCGGCCGGGCCGCCTGTGACCTCCCCGGTTTCAGGATCGACCGTTTCGCCGTCCTCGGCCTCGTCGTCGGAATCGGTTTCGCCCTCGATGGCGACGCCGGCCGTCGGGTCCATGGCGAAGGCACGATAGTCGGCGCGGGCCTCGTCCACCTGCACAGCGTCGATGAACTCGACCGATAGCGGCAGGTATTTCGACAGCGCCCGGATGGCGGTTTTCTTCGCCATCTCGTCCAGATGCTTCGTCCATGGGCTGTCTGCCAGCTTTCCGAACCGCTTGGCCGATTGGTATCCCTGCGATCCGTCCCTGATCCTGATGACGTGTTCCCAAGGCAGCACGACATAGGCATGCCCGCCGTCCTTGAACTTGGCGATCGCATAGGCGTGCAGCTTCTCGCCTTTCTGCGGGCCGGGCCGGTGACGAAGTTGCGCCTCGGTGCCTTCCTCGTATATCCACAACTCGTCGTCGGAATAGTGGATGTTGGCCGACAGGCTGGTGATGTGGCCCGAGCGGCGGGCAAGGTCGATCAGGCCCTTGTAGCCCACCACAAGCTGAACCTCGGTCACGCCCTTTTTCTTGTTGTCGAAGGGGATGAGATAGGCATGGCCGAGGATGGTGTTCGGCTCCAGCCCCAGCGCCGCGCACTGCATCAGCGCCCCGAGGAAAGACATGGGTTCGCATTGGCCCAGCTTGGGCGTCGTGCGGATGGCGTTGGCCACCACCCGCATCATGCGTTCCGGGTTCATGTGTTTCGCCGCCACCATGCCCAGCTGATCGCGGGCCTGCTGGTTCATCAGCAGGTGACGCACGTCCGGCACCTGCCGCAGCGGCGTTTTCAGCAGGGCGCCGCTCATTCCTCGCCCTCCGCCCCATCCTCGGCCGTGTCGGCGCCTTCTTCGGGCTCCGGCTCGACCTTGCGCAGGATCGGCTTGCAGTCGAAGGCCGGCGGTTCCTCGCGGATGCCAACGACCGTCACGACGGTTTCGCCGCGGGTGGTTTCGACCGCAGACCGGTCGCCGATCTCGACCGGCTCGCTGTCGTTGCGGTAGGTGTAGGCTCGCAAGTCCGCTTCCCGGAACTTGCATTCGACAAACTGCGGATGGCTCATGCGGCCTTCTCCTCTTTGATGAGACGGAATCCTTGGGGGGCGACCTTGTCGCCGGTCTGGGCGCGCACCTCGGCCGAGGCCAGGCGCTCGATCAGCGCGATCACCTCGGGATGGTAGCGGTAATAGGCCAGCGCCGGGCCGCGTTGCTCGACCTCGCAGCGCCATGTGGTGCGCAAGGCCATGGTGCGGCCAGCGCCGGTGGCGGAACCCGCGCGGGCGGCGACGGGCTTGGCCGCCGCCTTCTCGGCGTCCTCGGCCTCTTTCAGCGCCTCCTCGGCCGCCACCTGCCCGGCGATGTCATTCCGTGCCGCTGCCTCGGCCGCCAGCCGCTCTGCTTCCTCGCGCTCCAGCCGGATGCGCTCCTGTTCGGCGCGGCGCGCGGCTTCCTCGGCCTCGCGCATCTTCTTCAGCCAGGCGGTCTGCATCGCCTTGACGGTATCGGTCGCGCGCTCGACCGTTTTCAGCAGAGGGGCGAAGGCGGCCTGAACCGCCTTGGCGGCCTCGTCGTGCGGGGCCTTCGCGGCCTTCCGGGCCTCGTCCACCACCTTGTAGACCTTGCGGGCGCCGGCCACGAAATCCGAGGCGCGCTCGGCGCGGTCCTGGCTGTCGATCTCGCCCAGATCGGCCCATTCGCCGGCGGCCAGCGCGAAATCATCGACCTTCGCCTTGACCGCGGCGAATGCCTCGGGATCGAACGCCGGAGGGCCATTGTGGCCGCGCGGCGGCAGGTTGGTCATGTCGTTCATGGTCTCATAGCTCCTTGGGACAGATCGAGCCGGGCCATCGTCGCGGCCATGGCGGGGATGTCGGTCTGACGCTGGCGCAGCGCATCGAACTCGGCGCGCGTGATGGGCGTCAGGAAAATCCAGATCCGCGCCGGGTCGCGGCGCATGCCGTCGACCTCGCAGCGCAGGATCTCAGGCGCGGTCAGTTCGCCGGTTTCGGCGTCGATCTCGCGTTCGCACCAGATGCGCACCGCGACCCAGGGGCCGCCCTTGACCAGCCTCGTCTTATACCAGCCGCATTCGGCCAAACCCTCGTGCCGGGGCAGGCTGGGGTCGGCCAGCGCCGCCCGGTGCCAGGCGTGCAGCTGGGCCATGGGGGTGGGCTGACGGATCATGCTCAGATCTCACCGCGGATTACTTCGGCTTCGCCGCGCCATTCCTCGGCCAGCTCGCTCGCCTGGTCCGCCAGCATGTCGGCCAGCCGCTCCAGTTCGCGATCATCCCAGACCGTGCGTTCCGCATCGGCCATGATTTCAAGGATTTCCCGGCGCGGCCCCTCGACCCCGCAGGTATGGGCCGCGACCGTCAGCGCGATCTGGCGCTGCCAGATCAGCGAGGACTGGCCCTTGCCGAGACCATCGGTCGGCTGCGCATGGCGATCGCACACGACCTTGACGAAATCGCGCATCGCACCCGCCACTTCAGCGGGTTTCTCGGCGCGGATCAGCAGGGCAGAGAGGCGCGAGACCAGCGCGGTATCGGATTCGTGCATCATTTCCAGACCTCCTGATGATTGGGGTTTTCGGAGATGGCGACCCAGCCCGCGTCGCGGGCCTGGGCGGCGGTGGGCGCGGCGAAGTCCTGCGCGGCCTGCCAGTCGATATGGCCGATCAGCCAGACCAGCAGCGCGGCGCCCAGCGTGATCGCGACCCCGGCCAGCATGGACAGGGCGAGCGCGATGGCTGTGCCGCTGCAGAAATCTCGGTCCGGGGTTCGCATAGGCTTCTCCTGGAAATTCGGAAAAAGCGACCCCGGCCCGCGAATGCGGGTTGCTGCGGAACCGGGGTCAGGTGAAGCAGAGCGCAGGCGCTCCGGCAGGGATCTTGGGTAGGGCTCTAGGCCCGTCGTTCGTTCAGCTGCCGCTTCGAAGCGGCCAAAAGCTCTCTGATTTCTGCGGCAAGAGGCGTGTTCCCGATGGAAGGCGCCTCGTCCAAGACGCGCCGACACAGATCGAGCGCGCGAAGGTAGTCCGCCATCATCACCGGCATGCCGCCGGCGAAGGTAGGTGGCATGATGTCAATGGCGTTCATCTTCACCCCCGAGACTTGAGAGTGGCACACTCATGCCCGGTCAGTGCGAAGCAATCCACCGGCCGATCCGCGTTAGCGGTCCATGCCCGGCAGGCGAACGCGCCGATGCAGAAGAACAGCACAGCAACGGCGGCCAGGATGATCATCGTAGCTGCGGCGGCGCCTTCATTGCGGTCGTCATAGGAGTGACAGGTCATCGGGGCGTCTCCATCGGGGCAGGGGCTCATGTGTCGCCCTGCGGTATGGAGAAAGGTTTACACACAGAAAACAAACCGCGCAAGCAAAAAGTTTACCATCAGAAAACAATGGATCGAATCTCCGATTCGCCTGTGCTACGCTGCCACTACCGGCGCGGTGCCGATGGAGGTGATCGAGATGAACGACAGTGACGAAAAAGCCCCGCGCGAGGCGGGGCAGATCGGCGGCTTAAGCAATGATCCTGCTGACGTGTTTACGACTTCGCCCTTCTCCGAAGCTCAGACGCGATGGCTTCAAGAACGTCTGCAAGAGCTTCGTCGGCAAGTCGTTCAAGAGAGCGCAACGGCTGTTCAGCGTGCTCTCCGGCAATCAAGGTCGTCGCTTTGATTCCCGCTGACAGATGGTCGGGAAGGCCCTCTATCGAGTATGAAGCATCAAGCTGGCAAAACAGGTGTTCCGGCGCTTCTATGTCGGAGTTTTCATCTCGCCACGCCGCGACGCGGCCGATGTTCACGGGGTGGATATGGATGTCTTTCACAGGTTTTCTCCGTCATCAACAGGTTGTGGTGGCCGGATGATGGAGGCGCGCCGGGGCTGATGTCGAGTCCCGGTGCATCGTATTTCGCCCGATGCGGGTGGCAGCAAAAAGCCCCGCCGGAGCGGGGCTGGGGTTAGGTGTCAGCTAGTTGAGTGCTGGATGCTGCAGTTCTTCCCTGATGCGCTCAACTGCACTGTCATCCTCTCCGGCATAAATTGCCCAAGCGTCCAACCTGTTGACTGCTCTTAAACGCGTCTTTGCGGTTCCAGATTGCTCCTTTTCCAAGAGGGCCGCTACTCTCGGCCTTCCCGGAAGCCCCTTTGTCTCGGATTTCAACAGCATTGCCTCGAACAACGGAACGTCACTCTGCACCAGATATAGCGCAACTGGAGCAACCCCCGGAGAGCGCAGGACAACATCAGCACGGAGATCTTTGACGCGATCATCTGGAACCCCGTCAATCTCCATGGTTACCCCTTCAGGAAGTGACGCTTCCAGCTTGGCTTTGACATCTTCCTTGAACGTGCTTCGAACTCGCTCATGCGTCCAAAGCGCCAGGTCAGCGACCCGAGAGATCGTCGAAAAAAAACGCACTGCTGCGGCCGGAACTTCGGGCGCCTTAAGCATCGCTGAGTGGATCTCCAAGCCTTCCTCATCAAGAAAGAGGCCGCCTGAAGTGATAATGGCAGACAGCGCGTCCCGCCGCTGTGGTGAGTGGATGTCGTAGCCAGAAGATACAACCATAGGCAGTATCCATCCACCGTCATCTAGCCGCCACAAACCATTCGCATCCGGCCCAATGGCGTAGACCCCTGCGGGATCGCCGTTTGCCTGAAACATGGTGCTGCTGATGCCAAGACCGCCGGGGATCTCGTGCACAGAAATGCTATCGCAGAAAGCGTGGCAGATTTCCTGTTTCACAGCATGTCACCGATCTGGCCCTTCTCTTCCAGGCCGAAGGCCTTCACCACGAAGGTTATAGCCCATGCTTCGAATCCCGTCACTCGCTTTGAACCGAAATCCTGCGTATGGCCGCAACCCCGCCTGCGCATGTCCGGAAAGCTTACCACTCCTTGAAAGAATGGCCTTTTGCATTGATAATGCACGTGCCATCCAGGATGTGATCCGTGATGCTCTACGCGACACAGCACCGTATCGGGCTGGCCACAGTGAACCAGCATGGCCATGAAGTCAAGTCGCTCAGGGCGGCACTTTATCAGGATAGAATAGCGGTCATCACCGGCTTGGAATCTGATCTGCCGTCAAGACCACTGGCCTGTGACAGGGTAAGGTGACCGCAGGTTTAGGCCGTTCTTGGGGAACTTCTGTCCAGTTTTCCATAGCCCTAAATCGACCCCGGCTTTCGGTGCCTGCCTAATCCCAGATGCTGACCTCACGCCTTACCCTCCATCGCCCTCACCCTTTTCGCCGCCTCCCTGAACACCTCGGCCACGGCGGGGTGCGCTCGCTCGGCCTGGTCCAGCAACGTCTGCGCCGCCTCCGCTCGGCCTGCCGGCGTCGCCAGCAGCACCGATCCCATGTTGGTCAGCACGTCCAGCAGCGCGGCACGCAGGGCTTCCTCTGGGGTTTGGTCAGTCATTCCCTACCTCTCAACCTCTCTGCCCATTCCTCCAGCAGGACCGACGCGCGATAGTCGCCCTGCCGCTCGCGCTCCTCGGCCGCCATGCGCAGCGCGACTGCGGCGCCCTCGCGGTCGAATGATCCGGGGTAGTCGATCACCGACTCCAGGAGTCCCAGCAGGATCGCCTCGGCAATCTCGTGCTGCTCGATGTCTTCCGGGGTGGGGGAGGGATCGAGGGTCATGGCGTCACATCTCCTGCAGGTTGCTTCATCGGCGATGTTCCGCTTATGTTCTGGTTAACGGGGCCGGGAATCGGGGGGGAGGATGGACGAGTTCGAGATAGCCGCCGCGCTCACTCGCCTGACGGTCGAAGGGAGGCAGGCTGTTTTCCGTGAGATCATGGATCGCCATTCGGGAGCATCTTCCGGGCGATGCGCGAAACCGCGACTTTATCCTCAGGGTCAAGCTTCATGTAAACCGCAAGATGATCAATAGCATCCTGCGCTTCCGCACTGTCCGGCTCGATCATTTCGGTCACATCAACACCGAAAGCGGCGGCCAGGGACCGAAGCGCCTCGGCGCTCGGATCGCGCTTCCCGTGTTCCAGGAGTGACAGATAGCCTTTGGTCAGCCCGCTGGCCTTAGCCAGATGGTCCTGGGTCCACCCGAGCCGGGTGCGGTGCTCTTTGATGCGAAACCTCATGGCGCAATCAATGGCACAGCGGCTTCATCTTGGGTATTTTCTGAGTGTAAACTTTTGCGTTGCTGGTCGTGTTTACTGATGGTAAACATGCCGACATGGAAAGCCTCCGCGAATACATCGACCGTATTGGGGTCAGCCAGAACACGTTCGCTGAACATATCGGCGTGTCGAAGGGCTACCTTAGCCTGATCCTTTCCGGCCGGCGCTCGCCCAGCCGGATGATGATTCAGAAAATCGACCGAGCGACAGACGGCCGTGTCCCGCCTGCGGTCTGGTTCAATGATTCTGCGGGGTCGGCGTGATGCAGCGCCGCCCCGGTTCTTCCCCTCTCGCAATCCGTCTTGTGCCATGCGGTCGTTCTGCGCCGGTGTGGTCTGCGCCTCAAGGAAACGAGGTTGCCGGCCATGGCTGATCTGCGGCTTAGCGTCTCGGCGGCCTTGTCCGCGCTGATCGCAGGGGTTTTCGGCTGCTACGACGCGGCGGCCGAGACGATCAACGCGCGCTGGGGCAGGGGTGCCAGCAAGGGCACCATCAGCAAGAAGATCGCGGGCCTGCTCGATTGGACCGTGGCCGATGTCATCGCGCTGGAAGACGCCTCGGGGCGCTACCCCGTGACAAAGATGCTGGCGCGGCGACTGGAGCGGGCGAACGACCCGGACAGTTGCATCATCCAGCACGCCAGCAGCATCGCGCGCGAGGCCGGCGAAGCCGTCGGCGCGCTGCTGTCGGCCGCCCAATCGGCGGATGCCGGCGACCGGGCGCAGGCCATCAAGGAACTGCACGACGTGGAAAGCGCGGTTCGCATGGCCCGCGCCAGGCTGGAGGCATGACCCATGCCCACCGCCCCTCTTTGCGGCCGCTGCAAATCCTTCGCCACCCAAGGCTGGGGGCCGCCTGACCGGGCGCCCGACAGGGGCCGGGCATGGTCGTGCCCCAAGCACCACGCCGATGCTGAGCGCTGGTGGCTCGAAACCTATCCCGAGGCGCGCGCCTCGGTGATCCCCGCGGCCGCGGCGTCCAGCGGCAACCTCATGGACCGGAACCATCGACATGAACGCACATAGCGAGATCGAACACGACATGGAGGGCGGCGAGATCGACCTCCAGCTTGACACCCTCATGGGCGACATCCGCGACGAGATGCTGTCGCGGGTCAAGCACCTCAAGGCGACCTGGAACCTGCTGAGCGAGGCCGAGCAGCACGAGGTTGCCAACGGGCTGGAGCTTTTCGCCAAGAGCCTGATCCGCAAGGTGGTAGGGGCGCTGAACAAGCACGAGTTCCCGCACGCCGTCGTCAAGCTGTCCGAATTCAAGGTGAAGGGCGGCAAGGACATCGAGGCCAAGATTTCCTGCCCGAACATCGAGCTGAACCGCGAAGCTCTGGGCAATCACGTCGGCGATATGTGCATGCTGATGATGGTGGACAGCGAGACGTTCTTTTCCGAGCGCGCGCCGGTGAAGACCGATCCCGACCAGCCCGGATTCGATCTGGAAGGCGATGGCGAGGGCGATGCCGATCCCGACGAGGAAGGCGAGAGGCTGGCATTGCCGCCACCGTCCCCGACCGAGCGCAAGAACAACCGCAAGCCCAAGCCGGAGGATCTGGACTGATGCCCCGGTATTCCGTGGAGGTCGAAATGACCAAAGCCGTCCGGCTCAAGGTTTGGGCACGGGACGAGGACGCGGCCCGCGAGAAGGCGCAGGGCATCGTAGAGGATTGGGACGGCGTGATCACTGCTGAGGCCGGCGACGTCGAAGAAATCGACGGGGACTGACCATGGCAGCGGTAGAGTTCACAATTCCCGGCAAGCCGTTCGGCAAAATGCGCCACAGGGTCGGCACCATCGCCGGCCGTGCCCGGGCCTTCAACCCGGCCGAGAACCGCAGCTTTGAGCAGAAGGTGGCCGAGATTGCCCGGCCGCTGTTCCCGGTCCCCTTTGAGGGGCCGGTGAAGCTGCGCATGGTGGCGGTGTTCGAGATTCCGAAGTCCTGGAGCAAGAAGCGCAAAGCCGAAGCCCTCGGCGGGTTTCATACCCAGAAGCCGGACAGCGACAACCTGGCCAAAGCCTTGAAGGACGGCCTGAACCGCGTGGCATGGGCCGATGACGCCCAGGTTGCCGACGTTCGCGTGGTGAAGCGCTGGGGCCGCCATGCCGAAACCTTCGTTCTGGTGGAGGCGATCTGATGGCCTATGCCCTGACACCGACCCAGCATCGCCTCCTGGACCTGATCCGCAGGCATCTTGCGTCCACCGGCACGGCGCCGAGCTTTGACGAAATGCGCGCGGCCATGGGCATCAACTCTAAAGCTGGAATCCACCGCCTGTTGATAGCGCTGGAGGATCGCGGCGCGATCCGGCGCCTCTCTGGTCGCGCGCGTGCGATCGAAGTCGTGGGGCCGCAAGACGATGTGCTGGCCGCCGTAATGGCGGAGATCGACGGCTTTTGCGATGCCGAGGGTATCGCGACAGACAGCCCGCTGTTCCGGCGGCTCAAGCAACGCCTCCGCCAGCGGCTCAGCGCCGCGAAGGGCGGTGCGGCATGACTGAGACGATCCTCACCTGGCAGGAATGCCACGACGCCGGCATGACGGCGCGAGAGGCCGCAGAGGCCCGCGGCCGGCACCAGCGCAGCGCGCAGTCGTGGGCTCGCAGCCGTGGGCTGAAATGGCCGCTACCGCTCGTGCGCGGCACCAGCTGTCCAGTCTCGGCCAAGGGCAAGGTCTATCCCTCAGCCCGCGCCGCGGCCCGCGCCCTTAAGGTCTGCGAAAGCACGGTGACCAAGCACCTACGCGAGTATGGCCATCTGGAGCTGGTCGGGAAGCTGCGCGCCGGCGCCAAGAAGGGCGCCAAGCCGCGGAACCGGAAACCAATCACGGTGGGCGGCCGCACGTTCCAGACGCGCCGCGAGCTGGCCGCCTATGTCGGCTACACCGAGCAATACCTGAGCCGGGTTCTTTCCCGTCGTGACGGACAGGGACCGATGGAACGGCTCATAGCCGCCGTTATGCGGGCCGACGCCCAGCAGGCCAACCAGCGCATGCGCAGGGTCGGACGCGACGATCTCAACGACAGGAGGGCCGCTTGACTGCCCCATCCGCCAAGCCGCTTTTCCGGGCCATCAGTGGCGCAGGCTCGACTGGCAAAGAGCCGCTGCCGCTGCTGCCGGATGCCCCTCTGCGCAGCCGTCCACGCGTCGAGAAGCGCCGGGACGAGGATTTCTATGCGACCGGCCAACCCGAGGCCGTGCGCGGCCTTCTGGCGCGCGATGGTGACGTGATCCGGGCCTGCGGCTCTGTCTGGGAACCGGCCTGCGGCGACGGCGCGCTGGTCCGCGAGATCCGTGCAGCAGGGATTCCGTGCTGCGCATCTGATCTGATCGACCGTGGCTGCCCCGATAGCTGGGTTGCCGACTATTTCACCTGCCTGCGCAGCCGGGGCAGGGCGATCATCACCAACCCGCCCTATTGCCTGATCAACGCGCGGGACGGCCACGGCCGCTGGCTGCGCCATACGCTGGACATGCCCGGCTGGGACTATCTGGCGCTGCTGCTGTCCTGGGACTGGCCGGCGGCTCGGGCCAACGGGCTCGGCGCGCTGCTGGACGCGCAGCCGTTCTCCTACTGCTACCTCATGCGCTGGAAGCTGGATTTCACCGGCGAGGGCTCGCCGCCCCAGCGCAATGCATGGTTTGTATGGATTCGTGGCTGGAACGATGCGCCGATGCAGATTCGGTTCATGAACCGCGAGGACGGCCAAGCCCTGCATCAGGGGGTGCTGCTGTGAGCCAGAAGGCGGTGCATATCGCGCTCTACCCCTCGGACTGGCTGGCCGGCACGCGCGGGCTCACACCGGCCGAGACGGGCGTTTATATCACGCTGGTCTGCATGATGTATGAGCGACAGGAACCCCTGCCGTTCGACCATGCGCGGTTGGCGCGGATGTGCAATTGCCCCGCGGGCACGTTCAAGAAGATCCTCGCCGTTCTTTTGGATGAAGGGAAGGTCATCGAGACCCCGCAAGGGCTGTGGCAGACCAGGGTCGAGAAGGAATTGGCAGCCGCGAAGGACGCGATAGAGGACGCTTCAGAGCGCGGTCGGAAGGCCGTTCAGGCGCGCTGGCAAAAGGCCAAAGGGCGAAGTGACGAGTGCGAAAACGCGAAGGTCAAACCGCAAAGTGACGAACAGCAATGCGAAACGCACAGAGAGAAAAAAGATAATAAAAACAATGATGGCGCCATACGCAAGAATTACCCAAGTAATACTAACCAGAACCAGAACCAGATAGAAGATTCTTCACTACGTTCAGAATCTTCCGGCGGCGGCGGAAACGCGTGCGCGCGCGAGCCGGAAACCGGCCTGGTGTCCCAGATCGCCGAGGCCCTCGGGTTCAATGACCCGAACGGCACAGGCTGGCCCAAATACTGGGTCGCCGCCGATGCCCATGTCATCGCCAGTCGATGGATCACCGATCTCGGATTGACCGCGTCCGAGGTGATCCATGTGGCGGTGAGCAACGCGAAGGCCCACGGCGCCCCGGCAAACGGGCCGAAGATCCTCACCCGCCACATGCAGGACTTCGCCGCCGCCAAGCGCGCGCCGCCGCTCGCCCCGTCCACTGCCACGCAGTCCGCCGTCCGCCCTGCAGCCGGGCACGGCATCAAGGCCCAGATCCCGGAGGAATATCTGAAATGATCCCGCAATCCGTCGTCGCCGACCTGTCCATGCGCTTCAACGCTTTCCTCGACAGGTTCAGTCCGCCGCGCCAGATCGCCGGCAACCCCAAGGCGCTCCAGGACGATGCCAATGCCCTGCTGCGGATCGTGCTGGATCACGCCCCGACCGAGGGCTGGCAGGATTGGTTCCCCGAGGCCATCCGCAATCTCGAAGCCAGCATGACGACGCGTTCGTGGCCCGCGCCGGGCGAGGTGGTCAGGGCCTGTCGGGGCGCCTTGGCCAAGATGCCGGCGACCGAAACGGCGGCGCAGTCCCGCGGCGAGGCCAACGCGATCCAGATGCTGATCGACTGGCATGCCAAGTTCGGAACCCAGATGCCCGGTCAGGGTCGGCCGGATCGCACCGACGAGTTGATCCGCCGCGGCGTGCTGCGCAACGAGCGCGAGGCTCGGTTCAAGGGCTTCGTGCTGTCGCCGGCAGCGCAGGCCCGCGTCAAGGACCAGGCCCCCAGCCGCGCTGAATGGGATCACCACGTCGCGGTCATGGCCAGTCTCGACGGCAGGTCGCGGGACGAAGTGGATTTCGAACTCCAGGACGATGCGCGGCGCAATCCACCCACGACGTTCCAACACGCCGGCGACGTGTTCGGGGCCGCGGCGGAATAATCCGTCCCAACCAGTCTAGACAAAACGCGACAAAAGGATTTTTGGGCATGAGCAGGAAAGCGAAACGGAAGATGCGCAAGCGCGATGGTCGTTGGGTTCACACCTCGGCCGGGGCGACGCTAGCACCGGCACCGTGGGACCATGGCGCCACCGGCCAGGCAAACCGCGTGGGCCTGGTTGTCGAGGAGCGCGGTGAAGTCGATCCGAAGACCGGGAAGATGCGAAACCCGAACGGCGTGACGGGTGTCCGGCGGGTGGATCTGCTGGAATACTGGCACAAGCGGGGCAACATCAGCACGGCAGGGTTCAACGCGGGCGAGGCGCTGCGGAACGCGTTCGAGGCCACCATGCGCAGCAAGCCGGCGATCCCCGGAAACGACCGAGTGCAGTCCAGCCCGAAGCCGGATCACGCCGTGGATATCATGGTTGACAGGATCAGCGCTTTCGAGCGCATCATGCGCCATGTGGCCATGAAGGACCGGGAGATTATCTCGGCGTGCGTGCTCGACAATGCCACGCCGGCGGCAATCCGTGGATACCGAGGAGCTGGTTACCGGAAGGGGCTGGCGCACCTTCGCGAAGCGCTGGATCGTCTGGCCGATGCGTTGGGGATTGACGGTAAATGAAAAACGTGTCACGAAAGCATTGTCGAAGAATTCTGCCCCGCCCGATATCGAGCGGGGCTTCTGCATTCCAGGGGATCACGCCCCAGTCAGTTCATGCCGCGAGTTTTTGCCGTTTCATAAATGGCGCGCAGGAGGCAGCGATCCATCGTGATGTTGACGCGCCGCACGGCGGTAGCCAGCCGGGATGTATGGCATCGGCATCAGGAACGGGCCATCGGAAAATTCAGCGGCAACATCCTTTCGCTACAATACGAAGAAGTAGTCGATCTTCAAAGGTTAGTGTTTCCCTGAGTCAAGAATAGGGTTTGTCTCAGAGTCCAGCTTATCCTGCGCTATGCGGTCCATAACTACTTTCTTCTGGGCATCTGTAAGAAAATCAAGGCAGTCACCTTGATCGTGGACCTTCGATATCCAATCGTATAGGCTTTTCACAATATTTTTCGGATCTAGCTTTAGTATTGACGCTAGATACTTAATTCCTAGATCATTCATCATTTGGTTATTTTTGCTTTTGCATGAGTTGTATAAGTCCCACCGTTCGTCATCAGTCAGGTCTTCTAAGGTCTTTTTTTCCATAACGCCCTCCATTGTATCACGAAGTCCAGTTACTCACGCGCAAGTGATTCGATCAAACTTTTAATTACACAAGCCACACGAACGAAGGTGTGGTGTAGATCGCAAAGGACATCGCCATGACTCGCCGGAAAAGCGGCGGGGCGCAGCCGGCAGACCTGACGCCGAAGCAAGCCCGCTTTGTCGAGAACTACCTGATTGACCTGAACGCTACCCGTGCAGCCATCAAAGCGGGCTACGCCCGGAACAATGCCAGGAAGTATGCCCATCAGTTGATGCAGATGCCGCATATCGAGGAGGCCATAGCGGCTGCCTTTGCGGCTCGCTCGGAGCGCACACGCATTGACGCCGATTGGGTGCTTCAGCGCCTCGCTGAAGAAGCCGACGCCGACCTGGCTGACATCCTGGACGACAAAGGCACGATCAAGCCGGTGAAGGACTGGCCCACGGTCTGGCGAAAAGGGCTCGTCGCCGGCATCGATGTTCAGGAAATGGTGGTCGAAGGCGTGAGGGTTGGACAGGCCGTCAAGTTGCGCCTTTCTGATCGGATCAAGCGGATTGAACTGATCGGGAAGCATGTCAACGTCCAGGCGTTCCGAGACCAGGTGCATCAGACTGGCGCCATCACGCTGAACGTCCTGCCAGAGGACGCCGAACTGTGACCCATGGCAGTAGCACGGCTTACGGCCAAACAGAGGGAGGCTAACCGGCTTCTGGCGGGCCCCGCACGCAACATCATGCTGCGAGGCGGATCGAGGTCGGGGAAGACCTTTATCCTGGTCCGCGCGATCATCCAGAGGGCCATCAATGCGCCGGAATCGCGCCATGCGATATTCAGGTTCCGGTTCAACCACGCCAAGACATCGGTCTGGTCCGATACGCTGCCGAAGGTGCTGAAGCTGTGCTTCCCGAGGCTGTTGGTCAGGTTCGACAAGACGGATTTCTACGTTGAACTGCCGAACGGGTCGCAGATCTGGATCGCGGGCCTCGATGACAAGGAGCGCGTCGAGAAGATCCTCGGCCAGGAATACGCGACGCTCTATTTCAACGAGAGCAGCCAGATTCCGTGGGGCTCGGTCGAGACGGCGATGTCGCGCCTGGCGCAGAAATGCGAGCTGGCGCCCGAGATCGCGCAGGCAACAGGGCGGCAGTTTCTGGCGCTCAAGGCATATTTCGACTGTAACCCGCCGTCGAAGCTGCATTGGTCCTACAGCCTGTTCCGGGCGAAGGCGAAGCCGGGCACGAAAGAGGCGCTGCCCAATCCGGCAGACTATGCCGAGATGAAGGTCAACCCGGCCGACAACGCCGACAACCTGCCGGCCGAGTATTTCGATGTGCTGACCAGCATGTCGGCGGCCAAGAGGCTTCGGTTCGAAGCCGGGGAATGGGCCAGCGAAGTCAACGGCGCCCTTTGGGCGCTAGAGGACCGAACGGCGCCGGATGGCAAAGTCATGCCGGGCATCGACAGCCTGCGGATCACGCCGAACCAGATGCCGGAGATGCGACGCATCGTGGTCTCCGTGGACCCATCAGGAACACGGGGCGACGGCGGCGGGGATGATATCGGGATTGTGGTCGCCGGCCTCGGTATCGACGGGCGCGGTTATGCGCTCGCCGACGAGACCTGCCAACTGTCGCCCGAGGGTTGGGGCCGGCGCGCCGTCGAACTGTATCACCGCTGGGGCGCGGATCGCATCGTGGCCGAGCGGAACTTCGGTGGCGACATGGTGCGCTTCACCGTCGCGACCGCGGACAAGAAGGCTGCCTTCAAGGAGGTGGTCGCCAGCCGCGGCAAGGCGGTCAGGGCCGAGCCGGTGTCGGCTCTCTACGAACAGGGGCGCGTCAGCCATGTCGGTGTCTTCCCCGATCTTGAGGACGAGATGTGCAACTTCACGGCGTCGGGATTCATCGGCGATGGTTCTCCCGACCGGGCAGACGCGCTGGTCTGGGCGATGACGGAACTGATGCTGGCCCACGAGGCCGCCCCGCCAAGGGTAAGGACGCTATGAGCCTCATTTCTCTCCTGTTCGGTCGCTCCGCGCCCGCGGCACCGCCTCAGGCCAAGCACAGCGCCGTGGGTCATATGTTCGCCTATTTCGGCGTCGGCCAGCCAGTATGGACGGAACGGCAGTTCGAGCAGTTGGCGAAGGAGGGGTATCAACGCAACCCTATCGTCTACGCCTGCCTGCGGCGCATCAGCCGTGGTGTCGCCTCGATCCCGGTGAACCTTTACGATCAGGATGCCGAGATCGAACGGCACCCGTTGCTGGACCTGATCCGCCGGCCGAACCCCGAGATGACGCAGGCGGATTTCATAGAGGCGGTGGTCGTGCCGTATGTCCTGGGCGGCAATGCCTATGTCGAGCGGGTCGGCATCACCCAGGTGCGGGAACTGTATCCGCTGCGGGCCGATCGCATGAAGGTCATCACCGGCACGCGCGGATGGCCCTCTGCCTTTGAATACGAGGTGGCGGGCCAGCGCCGGCAATTCCCGGTCCGCTCCGGTCCGCTCGATTGTGACGTGCTTCAGCTCAAGCAGTTCAACCCGTTGGACGATTACTATGGCCAAGGGTCAATCGAGGCTGCGGCATATGCCGTGGACATCCACAATGAGACGAGCCAGTGGGCCAAGGGCCTGGTGCAGAACGCGGCTCGCCCTTCCGGGGCTTTCGTCCATACCCCGCAGGACAAGGAAGGCGCGCAGTCTCTGGGCGAAGCGCAGTTCCGCCGGTTGAAAGAGGAACTGGCCGCATCGGTGCAGGGCGGGAACAACGCCGGCAAGCCGTTGCTGCTGGAAGGCGGCCTGAACTGGACCGCTATGGGCCTGACTCCAATGGAAATGGATTTCATCAACACCAGGCGCGAGGTGGCCCGCGAGATCGCGCTGTCATTCGGGGTGCCGCCGATGGTCCTCGGCATTCCGGGCGACAACACCTATGCGAACTATCGAGAGGCCAACGCGGCCTTCTTCCGCGAGACGGTCATTCCGCTGGCGACGCTGGTCTATGCCCGGCTGTCGCAATGGCTGGCGCCGCGCATGGGCAGCGAGACGATGGAGTTGCGCCCGGATCTGGACGAGATCCCGGCCTTGGCTGAGGAGCGCCGCGAGGTCTGGAACAAGGTGTCCTCGGGCAGCGACATCCTGACCGTGGACGAGCGCCGCGAGGCTCTGGGCTATGCCCCGACCGGCAACGCCGACGGGAAGGTCATCCTGGGCGTGACCCAGAGGCCAATGCCCGGCGCCGAGGGCGATACGGATCCGCCGGATGATCCTGACAGGTGACGGGCCGGCCGCCCTGGCGGCGGCGTGGCAGCGCGCCACGGCGATGATCGACCAGCAGGCCGACGAACTCAGCCCGGCCCTGCTGAACGAGCTGCGGCGGTTCCTGCGGTTGGCCGAGCGCGGCTTGCTGCACGGAGAGGCGTTCGATTTTCAGGCGGCTGTTGCCGAGCACGAGCGCCGCGTTGCCCTGATCATGGACGAGGGCACGCAGCGGACAGCGCAGGTGTTCGCCCTCGATGTGCTCGGGGGCCTCGATCAGGGTTCGCGCATCGGCTCCTGGTTGCGGACGGCCGGCGTCGGCCTGATCGCCGCGACCTTCGCGCGCGAGGGTGCAGAACGGTTCGCGAGGTGGACCGCGCATCACCTGCGCCGTGTCATGGACCTGCGCGGCGACCGGCTGGTGCGGGAACTGCTCCGGCAGAGCGGCGTGGATGCGCCACGCCGGGCGCTGAACGCGGCCGAGGACCGGGCGCACCTGGCGTCGCAATGGGCCACGACCAGCGCCGCCGAGTTCTCGGGCGAGATTGACCAGCGGGTCTGGCTGTCGCGTCTCGATGGCCGGGAACGCGCCACGCACAACCACGCCCATGGGCAGCACTGCCCGGTCGCGGGCGCGTTCATCGTCGGCGGCTACCGGCTGCGCTGGCCGCGCGACCCGAACGGCCCGATCCACGAAATTGCGAACTGCCGCTGTGTCTCGGCGCTTCGGAGGAAAAAATGAACCGTATCGAGCAAAAAAGCGGTCTGGACCTGAAATTCGCCGGCGCCGCTCTCGCAATCGATGTCAAGGGCGACGACGGCGTGATCGAGGGATACGCTTCGAAGTTCAGCGAGATCGACCGCGGCAACGACATGGTGATGCCGGGCGCCTATCGGGCCTCCATCGCCGCCAAGCGCCCTGGCGCGGTCAAGATGCTGTGGCAGCACGACCCGTCCCAGCCCATCGGCTTCTGGGAGACGATCCAGGAAGACGACACGGGCTTGCGCGTCAAGGGCCGACTGCTGACCGAGGTGCAGCGCGGCCGCGAGGCGCTGGTGATGCTGAAAGCGGGCGTGCTGGATGGTCTGTCCATCGGTTACCGCACCGAGGATTACGGCTATGTCACTGAGGGTGGGCGCACGATCCGGCAGCTGAAGAAGCTCGACCTCTGGGAAATCTCGCTCGTTACCTTCCCCATGCTGCCGTCGGCGCGCGTGGCGGCGAAAGGCGACGAAAGCGACCCGAAATTCGTGGAACAGGCTCTGCGCGACGCAGGGCTGTCCCGCACCGCCGCGAAGCGAATCGTGGCTCAAGGCGTCAAGGGCGCCCCGCGTGACGCGGGGGACGAAGGCGACCTTTCCGCCGGCCTCTCGGCCGTCTTCCAATCCGTTATCAAGGGGTAATCCCATGAAGATGAACACCATCGAGCAGTTTGCGAACGCCGGCCTGCTCGGCCCGCTGGCGCGCAAGGATGCTTTCAGCAGCACCGATACGCTTCCGACCGAACTGAAAGGCTTCGCCACCGAAGTCGGCAAGGCGTTCAAGGAACTGCGCGACACCAACGACCAGATGCTGAAGGCCAAGGCCGACGGCAAGTCGGTGTCCGATCTTGAAGCCAAGACCGTGAAGATGCAGGAAAGCATCGACACGCTCGAAAAGTCGATCACCGATGGCCTGAAGACCATCCGCGCCGAGAAGGCGGCGGACGAGATCAAGGCCGATGATCGCCTGCTGGCGTCCGACTTCGCGCTGAACATCAAGGGCCAGAAGGTTTCGTTGGACGAGGTGACGCCGGACCTGATGAAAGAGGCCAAGAACTACGAGGCCGATTTCTCGCGCTGGCTGCGCACCGAAGGCAAGGCGCTGACCTCTGGCATCGATCCCTCGGGGGGCTATTGGGTGCCCACCACCACCTCGCGTCGGATCATCACCAAGCTGCATGAGACCACGCCCATGCGACAGCTTGCCACGGTCGAGGAGACCAACGGCGACAAATGGGAGATCGAGAACGACCGCGGTATCGTTCCCGCCCGCTGGGTGGATGATACCACCGCCCACCAGGCCAGCGGCACGCCCAAGACCGGGATGCGCGCGATCATGGTCCATAACCTGCAAGCCCAGCCCCGCGCTTCCTCGAACCTGCTGGAGGATGCTTCGCGGAACGTGGAACAGTGGCTCGCCGATAAAGTGGCCCTTGGCTTTGCCTTGGCTGAAGCTTCGGCGTTCGTCCTGGGCGACGGTGTGGGCAAGCCGCGTGGCCTGCTGACGTATCCCGAGGTCGAATATGTCAAGGCCAGCGACAAGACCGATGCGGACTGGCGGAAGATGCGCTTCGTCAAATCGGGCGCTGCCGCGGCGCTCGGGGGCCTCGACGGCTTCGCGCACCTCATCACCTCGCTGAAATCGCTCTACCGCATCAACGCCACCTTCATGATGAACCGCATGACGGTCGGCGCGCTGCGGGTGCTGAAGGACGGCGAGGGCCGGTATCTGCTCGACCCGATGAACCAGAACCGGGGCGTGGCCAGCATCTTCGGCTTCCCGATTTCGGAAGGCGACGATCTGGATGAGGTTGGCGCGGGCAAGATCCCCGTCGTGCTGGGCGACATCCGCGCAGCCTATACCATCGTCCAGCGCCGGGGCATCCGCGTGCTGCGTGACCCCTACACCGCGAAGCCGATGGTCCAGTTCGACCACACTGCCCGTGTCGGCGGTGACGTGGTGGACTTCGACGCCTTCCGAGTCCTCAAGATCGCGGCCTGATCCGGCAGGCGGCGACCGGCCCGCACCGAGATTCCTCCCCCTTTTGGGCGGTGCGGGCCATCCGAAACCCATTCGCAGAGGAGCCATCAGCATGGCACGCGACGACATTTTCAACGCCATCACGCCTTCGCTGGCGCTGGCAAACACCACCAACGCCGCGCTTGTCGGGGCGACGGTGAATGGCGCCATCATCGACACCCAGGGCGAAACCGGCGGGGCGTTCCTCGTGCGGGTCGCCGGTATCAGCGCGGGCAGCATCGCCCTCGGCATTATCGCCGGAGACGCGGCCGACCTGTCGGATGGAGAGGCCGTTACCGATCCGCTGCTTGTGCAGGTGTCGGACCCGATCACGGCAGCCGGTCAGGGCAAGGCCGCATATCAGGGCATCAAGCGGTATATCCGCCTGACGCTGACCGGGTCGGCTGATCTGGCCGGCGCCTCGGCCTTTTCTATCTACGCTTCGGCCAAACAGGACCAGGGCGCACTGGCATGAGGATCGAGCGCAGCGGCGAGGGACTGAACATCCTTCCGGTAGACATAGACCAGATCGAGGTGCATTTCTCGATGCTGGGCGCCGAGGACATCGAGGGCGTCACGCCTTACATCCTCGCTGCTGCGCGCGAAATCGAGGACTTTGCCGGGCTGGCGCTGATCCGGCAGACGATCACGCTGCGGAACGTGCGGTTCGATGTCCGGCGGTCATCCACCTGGTGGTCTGGCGTGCGGCAGGGCATTCCCGAGACGGCGCGGGAAATGGGCGTGCGTCCCCTGTTTCTCCCGGTTCGTCCCGCCACAGAGCTGGTTTCCATCGCGCATGCGGATGACGGCACTTTGCTGGCGCTGGACGGCTTCCGTATCTACGGGGTTGACGATCCCGAATTGCAGCCGCGCGGCGCGGTTCCCACCGGCTCTCTGGATGTGGCCTATACCGCCGGATATGGCGATGATCCGGCGCCGGTTCCCGCCGACCTGCGGCTGGCGGTGTTGGATCATGCCCTGCGGCTCTACGAGCGACGCGGGGACGAGACCGCGACGCCGGCGGGCCTGTCCGCTGCCGCCGCCCGCATCGTCGGCCGCTACCGCCGGGTGCATCTTTGAAGCCCCGCGTCTCGCGCCTGCGGCACAGAATCACGTTCTGCCGACCGGGTGGCGTCCCTGACGGGGCGGGAGGCATCAAGCCGGGGTTTGCAGATTCCGGCACGGTAGCAGGCGATTTCCAACCCGTCTCGGCCAACCGGGTGCTGGATGCCGAAAGCACCGAGATCATGCACCGGGCGCGGATCATCATCCGCGCGAAAGCAATGCCGGAGGATTTCGATCCAGCCAAATGGCGTCTCCGCGCCGCCGGCCTGGATCACACCATCCTGTCCACAATGGACCAGGATGGTGACCGTAGGTTCATCACCTTCATTGTCACACGAGCGGTTTAGGCGGCGAGTGCCATGGAGTGGGAAGGCGTCGACCAGTTTCTTGCGTTCCTCAATGCTGCACCTGGCAACCTGCGTCGGCTGGCGGGTGCGCACGCTGCTGCATCGGCGCACTACATGCGTGATCAGGCCATGGCCAATATGGGCGGTATGAGGATCGGGCTGGTTACTGGCCGGTCTCGTGCGCTCTACGGCGTGCGCGTCGAGCCGGCTGCCTATGACCCGCGGGCGTCAGGATCGGTCGCAGCCTATGCAGGCTATCTGGCCTGGCCGTCGGACGTGGTTTTCTACCCGCGCTTCCTGAACGACGGCACCAGCCGCATGGCGGCGCGGCCCTATCACGATCTGGCCTTTGACCAGACGAGGCCATTTTTCGAGCAAGGCATGCGCCGGGCGCTGAACCGGGCGATGCAGGGGGCATCATGACCATTGCAAAGGGCTTTGACCTCCAGACAGCGGTCTATCAGTCGCTCGTCGTCGCGTTGCCGGGCGTCCCGGTGTTTGCGCATCAGCCCGAGGCGCCGCCGGAGCGGTTTTGCAGGATCGATGGTTTCACCATAGCGCCGAACGAGGCTTACAAGAACCGTGAGCAGGGCGACCACTCCTTGACAGTCCACCTGATCGACGCTCCCGCCGATGGCACCCTATCGCTGGAATGGGTCCGCCAGGCTTCTGCGCAGGCCCATAATGCACTCAAGGTTCTGGCGCTTGACGATCATAGCACGGTGCTGCGGCTGGCTGCCGCTGGCGCTTCACTCGAATCCCGCACCGACAGCGTGCGCGATGCTCACGCCTTCATCCGCTACATCACCACCATAGGAGAATGACCCCATGTCGCAGGGCAAGGAATTCCTCGTTGCGGTTTCGGCCACCTCGGCCGGGGACAAAACCGAAGTCGAGCTTCAGGGCGATCTGACGATCAACCCCGGCAAGGCGATCCAGCAGCAGGTCTACAAGAACGGAACCGAGTCGTTCCAAAACGACAGCGGTTTCAACATCTCGTTCCAGATGGGCAACAGCGCCCCCCTCGCCACCGGGGAGGCCCTGCTGTGGACGCTGCACGATAGTGGGGACGTTGGCTATTTCGAGATTACCAATGCCAGAACCGGCGGCGTCGAATGGACCTTCGCCGGCCGGGTCGGCATCTCGACCGTGAGCGCGCCTGTCAGCGGCGCCACTACCGTCACCGTGAACGTCGGCGCTGTCGGCACTGTCACCCGCGGCACGGCGACCTAATGATGCGGGAAATCATCAAGATCCGCTTAGGCGCATCGGACTGCCTGATGCGCCCCACCTTTGCCGCATATGGCGACATTGAAACCCGGCTGGGGCCGTTGCGGCCACTCTATACCCAAATCCTGACCGGCTCGGGCACGCTGGCTGCCCTAGCCTGCATCGTCACCGTCGGTATGCGGCAGACCGATCAGGGCGACGGCAGGCAGGTCGATGAACAGAAGGTTGCGAAGATGATCTTCGAGGCCGGCCCCTGGTCTGACGACGTGATCATTCCCATTGGCGAATACCTCGCCGCGCTTGGGTGGACCCCCGAGCAAAAGGGAAAGATCGAGGCCGAGGCCGAGAGGCTGGCGAAGGCAACGCCCTCGGCTTGATGTTCAAGACAGCCACGGCCAAACACGGCCTTGGCTGGACGCCTTCTGAATTCTGGGCGGCGACGCCCCGCGAGCTCTGGGCGGCCATCGAGGCCGCCGAGGAAGAAGCCAAGGCCATCAAGGCCGCGAGGAACCAGGCATGATCCCTTTCAGTGCTGACCGCGCGATGGTGGCGAAATTCGACGCTGCCATTGCCCCCTTCATGTCCAAGGTCGGCACCATGTCCGACGGCGTGAAGCGGTTTCAGATGGTTTCGCAGGTCGGGTTTTCCGATATCGAGGCCCGCGCCAATCGCACCGGCCAGGCGCTGGTCAGCCTGCGATCCATCGCGGCCGGCCTTGGTGCGGCGGTCGGGGCCGGGATCAGCTTCTTCGCATCACGCGCCTTCATCGATCTCGCTGATCAGGCGAAATCGCTGGAAAACCAGATGCGCGGGATCGGTGCGGCGTCTGACGACACCCGCAAGGCGATCTATGCCCTCGCCATCGAGACCCGCACCCCTGTCGAGGACACGGTGGGACTACTGACTCGGATGCAGAAATCCCTTCGGGACCAGCCGTTGGAACAGACGATCCGGCAGGTGGGAACGCTGAACCGCCTGCTGATCACCGGCGGGCTGGACAATGCGGCCCGTGGATCGGTGGCGCTCCAGTTCGGGCAGGCGCTGCAATCCGGCGTGCTGCAAGGCGACGAGCTGCGTTCTCTGCGCGAGGCCGCGCCCTATGAGCTGCTGGATGCGATCGCCAAGGCCGCAGGCGGCACGGTCGAGCAACTGCGCGACCTGGGCGCTCAGGGCAAGCTGACCCGCGCCGTGATGGTGCAGGCTCTCGAAGACCTGGAACGGACCAGTCGCGATAAGCTCGGCGCGTTCAACATGACCGTTGCGGAAGCGTCCGATGCCTTGCGCACCGGCCTACTGGCCGCCGTGGGCGAGTTTGACAGTGGCTTGGGGGCCACGGACGCGCTGGCGGGCGCCATGCAAGGGTTGGCACAGTTCATGCACGAGAATGCCGGCGCAGCCGAGGTTCTTGGGGAAGCGCTGAAAATCGTTGGGCAAACTGCGCTGCTGGCCGCCGGCACGCGGGGGATCATGGTGATCCCCGCCGCTGCCAGTATCGCTACCGCACGCCTCACCGCCCTTGCCGCATCGGGTGTCCGCGCGACAGCCGTATTCCGTGGCCTCATGTCGCTCCTCGGCGGGCCATGGGGTGCGGCGCTGTTCACCGCGGGCGCGGCGGCCATGTATCTGCGCGGGCGCAATGACGACTCGAGCGCGGCCGTGCAGCGGTTGCAGGAGCGGTTTGGGCTCTTGGGGGCAGAAGCCTCTGGCGCGGCGGCCGACGTGGAAGGCGCGGCCGAGCGGATCAGGGCCGCGGTCGCCCGGATGTCCGAGTCGGAGAAGTTCCAGGCTGGGGAGGATGTGAAGGAGACCGCTGGCGAAGCGGCCGACAAGGTGGATGATCTCTCCAGGACGATCACCGCGATGCTGGACAAGTGGGTTCGCGACGAGACGCTAACGGGGCGGGTCTCTGAGGAAAATATCAAGCGTATCGAGAGCCTGGCCGATGGTTTTCGCAAAGGCGAAATGTCGGCGGGGGATCTGAGCGATAGGCTCGCTCAACTCGCGAGGGATAACAGGGAAACCTTTTCTGGCCTCGCCGCGGGAATGATCCCGTTCCTCAAGCAGCTTGACGAAGCCGTGAAGAGTCTCGGCCAGATCAAGGAAATTCAGGATGCGCTGAGCGCCGGTCCCAACGAAGGGCTGCCACCGGGTGCGGCAGCGGCCTATCGCGAATATGGCGCTTCGCGTCGCACGGGCGCCTGGCTCGCGACCTCGGAAGCCACGCAAGCCGCGCGCGACATGATCGCCGCACGGGAAGGATTCCGGACGGATGCCTACCCCGATTACACCGTTCGGAACGGGCAGCGCGTCGTGGATGCCTATCGAGCGGGCTACGGATCCGACACGGGAACCCGCGCCGACGGCTCGGTGTATTCGATCCAGAAGGGCATGAGCATCACTGCCGCAGATGCGGCCCGTGATCTGGACCGGCGCATCCAAAGCTATTTCTCGACCATCATCGGCCAGATCGGGCAGACGGCGTTCGAGGGCTTGTCTGCACCGCAGAAGGGTGCGCTGGCTTCGCTGCTGCACAACTATGGGGAGGGCGAGTTCAAGGCCGGCGGCGACCTGGCAGGCGTCGTGGCGGCGCTGCAATCGGGGAACCAGCAGGCCGTAGCTGACGCCATCGCGGCGCGCGGTGCCGATAATAGCGGCATCAACCGCGGCCGGCGGATCGAGGAAGCCCAGGCGTTCGGTGGCGCATCCGAGTCGCAGGTTGAGGCGCTCGACGCCCTGAAGAAGCACACCGATGCCCGCAAGGACTTCAACGAGTCGCTGGAGGTCTCTGCGGCGCGGCAGCAACTCGACATCTCGCTGATCGGGAAATCCGCCGCCGAGCAGGCCCGCGCGATCACGCGCTTCGACCTGATGAACGATGCCAAGCGGATGGGGATCGATCTGGACGAGAAGGTTGCCGGAAGCACGAAGACTTATCGTGAGCAGATCGAGGATCTGGCCGCGGCCGCCGCCCAAGCCGCTCTGGACCAAGAGAAGCTGGAGGAGTCCACCAAGCGCCTGTTGGAACTTCAGGAGAATGCCGCCGAAGGCAAGGAACTCCTGATCAGCATGTTCACGGATAGCGCCAGCGCGGCCGGTCGGCTGGAGGATGCCTTGAAGCGGGCTGTCGTGCAGCTTCTCCTGTTCAACGAGGGCGCTCTCTCGGTGGGCGGAAACTGGGGCGGCCTGCTGGGCGGATTCGATAAGGGGGCGGGCAAGGTTTTCGGCTGGCTGGGGTCGCTGTTCGCCTCTGGCGGGATCATGACGGGCGCCGGCCCGGTCGATCTTCCGATGCGGGCCTATGCCGCTGGCGGTATCGCCAACAGCCCGCAGATGGCGATTTTCGGCGAGGGCGACATGCCCGAGGCATATGTTCCGCTGCCCGACGGTCGCTCGATTCCGGTCACGATCCGAATGCCCGACCTGGGCGGCATGCAGGCGCTGTTGCGTGAGCGAGCCGAGATCAGCCAGCCGCAGGTTATCTATGTCCCGCAGCCGTATATCGCCGAGGTAGGCCCCGATGATGATGGCCGTCTCACCACGCATGTGCGACGCGAGTCCGCCGGCGTCACGGCCCTGGGGATGCAGCAACAGCGGCGCGCGCTTCCGGGCCAGATTCGGGACATGCAGGCCAGAGGGATCAAATGAACCGCGACATCATTGATGTGCCTCGGCTGTTCATGGAGGGGCGACAGTTCAATTGGCGGATCGACTGGCGCGGCCAGCCACCATCTGAAGGAACCAACGGCTCTGAACAGGTGGTCTACAACCGCTTGCCGCGCTTCGTCGGCAAGCCCACGATCACGCTGCCGTCCCCCATGATCGGCGCCTGGCGCGCAATGGTCGTTCGCGCGAGGGGCCGGGTTGGAGCCTATCGGATGCGGATGATCGACCCGGTTTCGGCTCCAGAGACCCAAGGTGATTGGTTCCAGAATTGGCAGGCATATCAGGCTGGTCTTTACCAAGAGCCGCGCCCCCGCGTCGCGTGTCCATCAGGTGCCGCCGCAGGCGCGACTAGCATCGTGGTCGATGAGACTCTGGCGGCAGAACCTATCCGGGTCGGCGCATGGCTCTCCTACAACGATTGGCCGTTCGCGGTGGTCGGTAGGACCGGCAGCGGCGCGGAGACCACGTTGCAGGTCGACATGCTGCGCAAGGCTATTCCACCCGCTGGCATGATCGATCTTTTTGCGCGCGGCATCTTCCTCGCAAAGAGCGACGAGATGGGCTTCCCCGAATATCGGTTCGGGGAAGGCGGCACCGCGACATTCGACCTCGTGGAATGGGTCAACAGGTCATGAGCATCTTTCCCGCCGGCTTCAACCCGCGCGCCGATGCCGTGGGGCTGATGGACATGGTCTCCATCGAGACCGCCGACGGCGTTTTCCGCTTCCTGCTGGGCGCCGATGGCCGGTTCGTGGACGTGGCCGACCGAGAATGGATCGGCAGCCAGCTGATCGACAGTTCGGAATTGCGGCTCTCGATCCAGGGCGAGGCGCCGGCGGGATCGCTGTCGCTGACCTTCATCCCCGATCCCGATGACGGCGACCTGGTGGCGCAGGTGCGGGCGCTCGGGACCGATTACGTCAGGGGCCGAGAGATCGTCTTCTGGCTCCAACCCATCGGCTCGATGGCCGAGTTCCACGCGCCGGCCCATGCGCCGGTGCGCTGGCTCACCCGGCGGGGCGGTCACATCGAGTTCGACCTGTCGGGCGGGCTGGAGCGCCGGATCACACTGACCTTCGAGGGGCCGTTCACCGGGCGCAATACCGCGCCGGGGCTGCAATACACCGTGGCGGATCACGCGCGGCTCATCGGGGCGCCGAACAGCTCGCTGCGATTCATGCCGACCGACACGTTCCAGGAAGAGAAGCTTTTCGGCTGATGTCACCGCTTTATGCAAAACTGAACCGCTGGCAGAGGGTCACCTACCAGTGGGGCGAGAACGATTGCGTGACGCTCTGCGCGGACTGGATCTTGCGCATGCGCGGCGTCGATCCGGCCGCCGATGTCCGCCTGACCTACGAAAGCGCGGCCGAGTGCCAGCGCGTGACCCGGTTCTTCACCGATCCGGTCGGCGCCGTCGGCCCCTGTCTCGACCGCGCCGGCCTCGCGCGCACCGGCAAGCCCCGCCCCGGCGATGTCGGGGTGATCCTGCTGCTGACCGAACGCGGCGTGGCGCGGCCGCATATGGCGCTCTGCCTCGGCCGCACATGGGCGCTGAAGGACCAGTCCGGCGCCGTCAACGCGGTCGTGCCGCTCAAGATCGCCGCCGCATGGGAGGTTGGCTATGAGGCTCCGTAGCCTGGCGCTGGCCGCGCTGCTTTCCACCACATGCTTCAGCACGCCGGCCGAGGCCGGTCCGGTGATCCCGTTCATCCAGGGCGTCTGGGTCGGCCTGACCACGGGCGCCGCGGCCGGGGCCGGGATCAGCGGCGCTTTCGCGGTTGGCATGAATGCCGGCGCATGGCTGGTCGGCGGGTCGTTCCTGTCGCGCGTCGTGGTGTCCATCGGCATGTCGGCGCTGGCCCAGAGCCTCGCGCCCAAGCCGCAGATGCCATCGCCGCCCGAGATCATGGCGAACTACGCCCAGGACGTGTCCTGGCAGGACCGCGTCTATGGCCGGGTGCGCAAGGGCGGCCCTTATGCGCTGGCGGCCTATTCCAGTGCCTCGATGACGACGCCGCTTGGCTCGGACAACCGGCGCAAGCGGCATTACGGCGTGATCATCGCCGCGCATTCGACGCTGGGGCCGGTGCAGCACTATCTGGACAAATGGCCGGTCGAAACCGATGCCAACGGCTGGGTGCTGACCGATCCGGTGCTGTGGCGCAACCCACCGGCGAAGTCGACGGACTATCACGGCTCGATCCGCACCTATACCGGCCATTCCGACCAGGGGGCCGATCCGGTCTGGCGGGCGACCTTCCCCGAGGTATCGGAATCCGACGATTTCTCCGGCCTGTCCTATGCGGCGCTCTCGGCGGCGCGGCCGTCGATGGAGGAGTTCCAGAACATTTATCCCGGTGGTCGCGAATGGGCCTATGCGCCGGTCTGGGACGGCTGCGACACGGTCTATGATCCGCGCACGGACAGCCGCAGCTGGTCGAACAATGCGGCGCTGGTCATCGCCGATGTCGCGACCTGGTTCGGCAAGGAGGTGGACTGGGACGAGGTGGCGGCCGAGGCGGATATATCCGACCAGCTGGTGACAAACCGGGACGGCGGCACCCAGCGGCGCTGGACCATCAATACGGTGCTGCGCAGCGACATGACCTGGGAGCAGGTGCGGGCGCATCTGATGATGTGCTGCGATGCCTGGTTCTACGAGCGGCCGGACGGGAAGCTCGGCTTCAAGGTCGGGGCCTATTCCGCCCCCACGTTGACCCTGACGGACGAGGATTTCCTTTCGCTGTCGATCCGGCACAAGGCCACGGGCCCGGACGAGGTCGGCAGCTATGCGCTGCGCTATGTCGAGCCCGCCCGCGACTGGAGCGGCGAGGTCAGCGGCGCGGTCGTTCTCAACCCGCTCGGGGATCGGTCGGAAGAGGAATGCAACGGCGTCGACAGCCACAACCAGGCCTGGCGCATCATCTGGCGTTGGGCGAAGGCGGCGCAGCCGGAATGGCAGGTCAGCGGCACACTGAAGGTGATCGGCTACGACTGCATCGGCGAGCGGTTCTTGCGCATCCGGCATGCCGAAGCCGGGATTGACTGCGTGGTCGAGGTGGCGATGCTGAGCCGCAACGCCGGATCGCACACCTTTTCCATCGAAGCCGCCTCGGTCGATCCGGGGGATTTCGATCCCGACGCGTTGGCGCTGGAGCCGCCCAGGACGCTGCGGGCGACGATTTCCGAGGATCGGATCGTGACGGCGCCGGGCTCGCTCTCCGGCTCGGTGATCGAGGGAACGGGCGGCGTGGCCATGATCGAATATGTCTGGCCGGCCCAGCCCGAGGATCTGCGTCAGCAGCTGCGGTTCCGCTCGCCCGGCGCCGGCATCGCCGACTGGCAGATGATCGATGTCGGCGCCGGGCAATCGACGCAGGTGCTGTCCGCCCTGGTCGACGGGCAGGATTACGAGGCGCAGATCCGCAACCGCACGGGCGGCAACCGGGTCAGCGCATGGGTGCCCGAGGCGCCGCTGGTCCTGCGCGCCGTGGCCAACAGCGTGCCGCCGGCGGCGATGCAGCATTTCACCGGGGCGGCGGCGGGCTCATCCGTTGGCCTGGCCTTCATCCCGCCGAACGACCCGGTCTATGCCGCCGCGCGGATCTGGCGCGCGACGAACAGCACGTCGTTTGACGACGCGGTGCATGTCGGCACCGAATACGGCGCGCCGAACCTGGCCGACGAATGGAGCGATCCGGCGCCAGGCGTCGGCGATCACAGCTACTGGATCGAGCCGCTGAACGGCTCGGGCATTGCCGGCCCGCGCAGCGGCCCGGTCACGATCACCATCATCTGAAGAGGGCAGACATGGCGACACAGATCGCTGGCCCCGTCCGGTTGCCGGACGGGACGATCCCGGCGCATGGCCGGGTGATCTTTCGGCCGAAGAACGGCGGGATCGTCGGCGCGACCACGATTTCCGGCGGCCCGGTGGTGGCGCCGATCAGCGGCGCCGGCATGATCGATGTCGAGCTGGTCGGGCGCGCCGGCGGCGTGCCCTACACCGTGACGGTCGAGCATTGGTCGGAGGCCGAAAACCGGCTGGTGACCACCATGCTGCCCGATGTGGTTCCGACCGGCGCGGCGGGACCGTTCACGCTGATGGACCTGGTCGCGGTCGAGATCCCGCGGGATGCCAGATCGGAGGCGACCTGGAAACGGGGCGACACGATCAACATCGGCGGCCAGTGGATCGATGAATTCGGCCGGCCGGTGGACCTGACCGGCATGACGGTCTCGGCCGCCATGCGCGGCCCGGATGGCATCACGCGGCCGCTCACCGTCCATGTCAGCGATGCGGTCAAGGGCATGCTGGAAATCTCGATGTCCGCCGGCCTCAGCGCGCAGCTGCCGCTCGGAGCGCATTGGGTTGACGTGAAAGTAACCAGCGGCGTCCGCATCAGCAGAACGCAATCCGGCACCATTCATATCGTCAGGGAGGTGACGCCGTGAGCATCCTCGACAAGTCCAGGCTGCTGCTGTTCGTCGGCGGCACAGTTCCTACCACGGGCGTTTCGGCCGCTGACCTTTCCGCTGAAATGATCGCTCGCCGCAACGCCGACAATCAGGGCGATGTCCTCGCGCTCCAAACCGACACGGAAGCGTCCACCGGCCAGTTGATCATGGCGAGCATCCCTGCAGCGCAGACGCACATCTCGCTCTCGGCAGGCCAGATGCTGCGGTTCCGCTGCCCGTTTGCGAACACCGGGCCCGATCCGATCATCAGCATCGGCGGTATGGAGTTTACGATCCGCGCTCGCAATGGAGGCACACTTGCGGCGAACGATCTCTCCGAAGGTCAGCGTTTTCTAGGCTATATTTTCTGGAACGCTCCTGACAGGAAGGAAGTCCGACTGTCGGAATCCGTGCGCTTTGGGGACATCAGCGGTCTGCCAGCGGCCCTCTCCAATACCGGGAAAACCTTCACTTCGCGCACTGCCGCCGTAAACTTCGGCCAGGCCAACCTGCCCGGTTCGCTCAATCTCATCACGACGATTGAGGGCGAGTATCTTGCGGTGCGCAGTTTCAGTAACGCCGCCGACGATCCTCTGTTCGAGACGCAACCTAGTTGGGGCGTGGCGTTGAGATTGCCGCGCCGAGAATTGCTGGACAATGAGGTTTCCGCCCGTTCCTCCATGATCCGCCCTGTGGCAGACATGAGCGGATATATTCTGGCCTCGGTGGACCGAAACGGCAACTACGTGATGCCGGGCTGGGCGCAGGAGAGCGATGGCGGTTGGCCTTCCTGGATCTACGACGAGATCTGGACCAGGGTCGAACCCATGCTCCCCGAGCTTCCGCCGAGCGGCGTGATCCGTGAAGTCGGCGGCGAGTATATTTTCAGCCAGCATGACGCGAACGGCAACTTCATCATGCCGGGCTGGGCGCAGGAAAGCGACGGTGGCTGGCCCGCCTGGATCTATGACGAGATCTGGGCCGATACCAGCAGCCGCATGCCTGATCTGCCGCCGAGCGGCGTGATCCGCGAAGTCCAAGGATCGGGGCTGATTTTCAGCCAGCACGACAGGGACGGCAACTATGTGATGCCGGGCTGGGCACAAGAGAGCGATGGCGGCTGGCCGGCTTGGGTCTATGACGAAATCTGGGACAATCTCAGCGATCGCATTTCCGATCCGGGCTCGGCCTCTCAAGAGCTCGACTCGCCGTTCTACGACCGATCCGCCGAAGTGACCTTCGCACGGGCCAGGTCCGATCTGACCAAAATCGCCGTCATCGGATCCTCCACGCCCTGGGAAATGCGGACGGAAATCGCCGGTGCGTTCGACGGTCTTGTGCCGGCTTACGGCGGGGTCGAGGTCGAAGAGGTGACGAACGACTGCAAAAGCGGAGAGCGTTCGATGCACACGGCCGCGCGCCTGGGTGCTATCCCGGCGCTCATCACGGTCACAGGCGGTTCCGTCCCGGCCTCCGGCTCGGTCCTGGTCACGACGACCAACATGACCGGCAACAACCAGTTGAAAGCCTATGACGGCTGGCTGGGGAATGTTCGCGGCACCCTGGCATGGTCGGCCGCGGACGGATCATTGCAATTTACGCGGACAGAGTCGGGAAGCGTTGTCGCGATGAGCCCGAACACGCCGTTCATTCCCATTCTCGGCCCGACCCTGCGGGACCGCTTCTTTGTCATCCATACCGGCTGGAACGACGCGCCGGGCGGATCGACCTGGGAGCATATCTTTGAGCGGCGCGAAGCCATCGTGAACTATCTCGATGCTCGGGATCTTCGCTTTTCGATCTGGACGGACATGTGCGATATGGATTGGGCCCCCGAAAACCCGAACCGAGCAAAGTTCGCCAGTGGCAATGCTGCCATGATCGCCAAATGGGGGCCGTTGGTCTGGGATATGAACGCCTATTTCCTCGGGGCGCAGGTGTGGACCGATGCCGCGGCAATCCCGTCCGATATTCTGAACGGCCTCGCCCCCGGCTTCGCTGGCCCGACCACGGAAGATCTGGCGCAACAGGCCGCGGGCAACCGTTGCCCGTCGCTGTCGCGCGACGCGGGCCACTTCAACGCGCTCGGGCGCTATCTCGCGGCGCAGGAATTTCGCCGCCATCTGATCAACAACAACCTCTATCGCACGGAGAGCTAAGCCGATGCCCGATACCGTCGCATTTTTCGGCCAGAAGGCGATCACTGGCCCGATCCCGCTGACGCGGCCCAACATCTACGACAAGGATGCGCTGATCATCCTCGATCCTGGCCGGTTGACTGGCGCGTCACCTGGGGTTCGCCCGGCTGTCATGGCCCGAGGCAGGGCACCCTACGCAGCCAGGAACTTCGACCAGGTGATCAACGACAGCCTGCGCCCCGAATTCGTTTGGAACGGCGGGCCGGATAACCTGGGCGTCCTGGATTTCAGCGGGGACCGTTCGCTGACAACGGAAGGCCGAGTCAACATCAACACCGGGCAATGCACGATCATCCTCACCATCCGCATCCGTGCCTATGGCCCGACCTCATCCAACCTTCGGATTTTGGAACCGGGCGACACGCCGGGCGGATCGCCCGCCATTCGACCCGTTGCTGATGCCGATGGGGTGACGAACCCGCGTGTCGCGGTTTTCGCTTCGGGGGCGACTGGCGTTTACGTTCCGACCGGCAACCCCGATGCGTGGAAAGTCATCGGCGCCTCCATCAGTTCGGTCGGCCCCAGCTACGTCTACAAGACGGGTGACACACTGCATACCCGCGCTGCCGCATACCCCGAGGTGACTGAAATTCGCCACCCGATCTTCGGCTGCGACATTCTCGGTCGAGGGCTCTCGGCTGGCGGGGCGGGTAACTTCCTGCTGCGCGAAGCCCGGTTCTACGACAGGGCAATGGGGGTTGATGAGTTGACGGAGGATTGCCAGCGGCTGGAAACGCTGTTCGGCATTACCTGAAAACCGAAGGCATTCCCCCAGCATCTCAACAGCCCCGCCCAGGCGGGGCTTCTTCTTTGGCAAGCGGAGAGACGATGGATACCCCGCCTGAACCCGGCCTGATCGAGGCCATGCAGAAACTGATCGGCGGGGCAGGGACGGCCATGGTTGCTGCCGTCGTGGGCCGTCTGATGTGGCATGCCGGTGAGGTCAGGGCCCGCCGCCGCCCGGCCTTCGGGCTGTTCATGATCTGGGAGCTTCCGATGGCCATCGGGATGGCGCTGATCGGTGACGGCGCCGGCGAATACCTGGAACTGACTGACCCGCAGACCGTGGCGCTGATCGCGGTGCTGTCCTACCTCGGCCCCCGAGGTATCTGCGCGGCGCTGGAGCGCTGGTGGGTCAATCGGAAGGCACCGTAACGCCCAGCTCGGCTGCGCGTCTCTCCAGCACGGCAATCGCGGCCTTCCAAGCTCCAGGACTTTTGTCCCGTTTCCCTTTCTGCCGTCGATCGGCACATCCTCATGAGGTAAAAAATGGCAAACAGGTTCAGCACCTTCTTGCACGGGGCCAATGCGCCAGCGCTCGGCTCCCATGTCGTGACCCCCAGCGATGACGCGGATCTCCCCGAGGCCATCCGCGCCGTGACCCTCGGTACGGCCGGCACATTGGCTTGGCGCGGCACTGATGGCGAGAGCTATGTGACCGCCACGCTGCCGCCTGGAACCTATGCGCTTGGCGCGGATCGCATTCTGGCCACCGGGACAACGGCCGCCGACATCACGGGTTGGGTTTGATGCGGATCGGATTGGGCATCGGCATAGGGTTCTCGCAAGGCGTTGCCGCGTCGGCGGGTGGCCCACGACATCCTCGACGCGCCACCAGCCCCAGCGCCACCATCCTGTTCGCCGGGCACAGCTTTGTGCAGACCGCCTATGGTGCGCCTGCGGGGGAGGAAGCATGGCCCTTTGGCGGTGTGCTGGATACCGACTGGCCCGGCACGGCGCTGTCCGACTACGTCAGCTATGGCTCGCTGCAGGATGTCCGGGCGCTGAACGGCCACCTGCGCAACTCGGCCTATGACGCGGTGATCGTTTCCGAATTCACCGATCCGACCGGCCCCGGCTTTCCGGCCTTCGACAGCACAGAAGGCAGGAACACCCTCCAGCAGGCATACTGGGACGCGCTGGACGCTTCCGCCCGTGGTGCCGAGTTGATCATCCAGGACATCTGGCCGCCGCAGGGTCGCGATGATCTCCATGCCAATGCCACGGGCTTCTCACAGGGCTTGCGGCAATGGCTGGAGCTGCACACTGGGCAGCGGGTATGGATCATCCCCGCCTTCCCGTTTGTGGCGGCGATGCGTGCCGAATACGGCGACGCGATCTATTCGGACGGGCTGCACCTGGCGCGGCCGGACAGCCCCTATCCGCGCGGAATGTCCTATCTGGTCTACAGCTTCCTGACCCAGGAGCGTTGCCCGTTCGTGCGTGCGGGCGACGAGACCGTCGACCAGATGGCTTGGGACACGCTTCTTGCCCATGAGTGCGCCGGCATGGGCGGGGCGGTCGAATACAGTTCCTCGCTGGTCGGAGATCCGTTGCCCGAACCGGAGCCGCTTCCAGGCTGATCACCGGATCGAGTCCTTTGGGAACCCCGCTCAGTTCGCGAAGGCGTCGATCAGGTTCAGCACTGCGAGGATCTTCCGGGTGCTGCTGTCGACGCGGTAAATCCGGCCATCGTCCCGGTAGTACTTCCACCCTCGGCGCTGCTCCAGGCCGTACCGGTCCAGATCGCGGATCAACAGGTAATCGCCGATGCGTAGCGTATCGCCGACGCGGGTGCCGTAACGTTTGCCGACCTGACCGGGCGGAATGCAGGGCGGGTTCTTCTTGGCGAGGCCGGGCGGGCAATCGGTCACATAGCGGACCGGCGCGCGGTGGCTGTCCCTGTGGCCGCGGTCGTCGTGATGACGCGCGGGCCCGCCTTTGCCATGCCCCCGTCCAGGATCGGCGACGGCCGGGGCCGAACCAAAGGTGGCAACGGTCAAGGCGGTCAGCAGCATCGGTGCCAGTTTCATCGTTCGTGCTCCGTAGAATTCACAGAGCAATATAGCTTTGGCCCCAGCGGCAGTTGCATCACAAAAACATGCGCTGGCGGAAAGCTGCCAGCGAGAACATCCGGGAACAGACCCAGATCGTTCCCGAACCGGTCAGTTCAGAACCGGGACCATTTCGCGAATGAACGTGGAACATCCCACCCATCGCCTTGCCTCGCGCGGGGCTTTTTCATTGGAGAAACGCATGATCCCAGCAGGGTTCAAGGGCCGCGCCACGCGGCTCACCGATATCGACGTGGCGCGCACGGCGCGGCTGATCGGCGCTGGCGAGGATGAAATCCGCGCCGTGATCGAGGTCGAGACCTCCGGCGGCGGCTTCGACGGCCAGGGCCGGTCGAAGATGCTCTTCGAGCCGCATGTGTTCTGGCGCGAGCTGGGGCCGGGGCAGAAGCGCGCCACGGCCGAGGCTTCGGGCCTGGCCTATCAGCGGTGGGGCAGCGCGCCCTATCCCAAGGACAGCTACCCGCGCCTGGCGCTGGCCATGAAGGTCGACACCAATGCGGCGCTGCGCTCGGCCAGCTGGGGCCTGGGCCAGATCCTCGGCGGCAATCACAAGGCTGCGGGCTTTGCGACGCCCGGCGACATGGTCGAGGCATTCTGCCACAGCGAGGTCGCCCAACTAGAGGCGATGATCAGCTTCATCATCTCCGAGGGCCTGGACGATGAACTGCGCCGGCATGATTGGTCGGCATTCGCCCGCGGCTACAACGGCCCAGGATACGCGACCCATGGCTATCACACCAAGCTCGCCGCAGCGTTCAAGAAATGGCAGGGGATCCCCGACACGCTCGCGCCGGCCTATCCGAAGATCGGCCTGGGCAGCCGCGGCGATGCCGTGCGCCACGCCCAGCAGCGCCTGACCACGCTCGGCTTCGATCCTCGCGGGGTGGACGGGATCTTCGGCGCCAACACCCGCACCTCCACCATCGCTTTCCAGAAATCCGCCGGCCTCAAGCAGGACGGCATCATCGGGCCCAAGACCTGGCCCGCCCTTCTCAAGGAGAACTGATCCATGAATTCCGTATTCGTCCGCATGGCGATCTATGTCCTGTCGCCGCTGCTCACCATGCTGGCCGGCCTGCTGGGCGGCTGGGGCGTCAGCTATGACGCCGCCTCGCATATGCTGACCATCAACGTCGAGGCGGTGATCGCCGCCGCGGTCGCGGCCGCAGGCCTCTCCGGCGCGATCTTCGCCAGATGGGGGGTGAGGTAGTGCACGGGCCTTATGAGGCCGCGCTGGCCGCGTCCCTGGTCACCGGCCTAGCGGTCGGCGCCGCCTTCGCGGCGGCGGCGGTGATCACGGCGCAGGCGATGGGGGTGCCGCGCTATGCTTTGTAAATCGCGGATAGCTCACGACGTTCGCGTGTCGTGACGAAGATCGGCGGGAATCTGCCGGTGTGCCTGTCAGGATTCGGCATCCATCTGTCCCCATGCTAGCCTCCCCACATCAGTCAGGTGGAGGGTGAAGAGATGGGGCAAAAATTCGTTCCAGAGCTACATGACCCGGAATACCGGAAGACTGAGGGACAGAAGTTCGAGAAGCTGACGGACGACGAAGCTGAGAGCATATTTGATGCCATGGTGGCGAAGCTCGACGCTGAAGAGCGGTCTGATCAGCGCCACAGCTGACCTGCGCTCCGCTTCGGTTCGCCGGGGCGGGGCCTTTTTGCATGGTGGCGGCGCTGCCAACCGCGCCGGGAGCGGTCCATCATCACCATGCCTTGCCCGTGCGTCGTTTCTGGAACTGCCCATGCATTAGGACGTTACCGTGCCGTACCGCGCCAAGCGGTGAGTTTTGTGGAGGAACTGTCTGATGAAAACGCTGCAGGACGCGTTCGAGCATACTTTGCAGGATATCTACTGGGCAGAAAACGCCCTTTCCAAGTCCCTGCCGAAGGTTTCTAAATCCGTAAACAACGCTGAGCTAAAGACGGCAATTGACGGCCATCTCAAGGAAACCAAAGGGCACATTAAGACCCTGGAGGCGGTCTTCAAGTCAATCGGGCAGGAAGCCAAAGGCGAAAAATGCGACGCCATGGACGGCTTGCTGAAGGAGACCGATGGCCTGATTGAAGAGGCTTCGGGCCATGCTTTGGATGTGGCGCTGATCGGAGCAGCCCAAGCGGTCGAACACTACGAGATCGCGCGTTACGGCACGTTGCGCGAATGGGCCAAGGTTCTGGGTCATGACGAGGCGCACACGTTGCTTACATCCATCCTGGACGAGGAAAAAGCTGCGAACGCAAAACTGACTGCGCTTGCGGTAACCGCCGTGAATGAGGCCAAGCAACCCTCCAAGAAATAACCGTTGCTCTTCCTTGCGACTTAGGTTGTTGAAGCCTGCAAGCTAACGGATACGGCACAACAGTTCACCGTCTCGCCTCGGCTCGAACGAGGCGGGACGGATCCCGGCCGCAGCGTGATCACCGGGCATCTGGACTCCATAGTTCACTTTATGTTCTCGTGGCGGCGGAAGGGAATCGCCATGACAGAACTGCTATTCGAGCCCGGCACCACACACGTCGTCGTCACATGCTGGCGGTGCAAACGCGATCAGACGTTCTATCCTCAGGACTTGCCCGAGGGCATCGATTACTGGGCGTTCTGCGGTAGAGCGGTGTGCAAGGGCTGCGCGGCCCACCATCCGCATGTGACACGGTATCCCAAGCCGCTGGACCCGTGGCAGCGGTCTCGGCCGAGCGGCTGAGCGGGCTGCCCGCCGCAGTGAACAACCCCAGAACGCCTTGCACGGATTTTGCACGAGAATCACGTGCAGTTCTCGGGAAGTTCCGCGAAAATCCGGGAAAACGCAGCTTGCCGCCAGTGCTGCACGATCAATCTAAAAACCCCTTGTTTCCTTGGCGCTTGACCCATATACGGGGCGGCGGAGACGTGGCCGAGTGGTCGAAGGCACACCCCTGCTAAGGGTGCAGGCGGGAAACCGCCTCGAGGGTTCGAATCCCTTCGTCTCCGCCATTTGCACATTGCAAACCCGAAAACAGGTCCCTCGCGGGGCCTTTTTCTTTATGTGCCAAAGGGGTTTGCAGGGACCATCCGCCCTTCGGAGACTGGCCTGCCGCGCGATATCGGTCTCCGAACGCCCACCGTCTCTTTCCACCCGCCCTGCGCTCTCGGCGAGACGGGTTAAAAATCCCCATATATTTCAGTGAACTGACAGGATCGCGTTGCGCCCGTGTTTCGCTGGATCCGGCTTGTTTCGATGAAGTCAGAGGCGCGACACGGGCGGCGTGGTCGTTGGTATGTCTTGGGAGTTTTGCGCGAAGTCTCTGATGACAAACGCAGTTTCCGCCCCTAGCCTGGCGCGATGTCGAACGGGGCCTGGACAGATCAAGAGAACGACCTGATCGTCGCGGATTACTTCGCGATGCTGGCCGATGACGTCTCTGGTCGCCCCTATAACAAGGCCGAGCATCGACGGGCGCTTCTGCCGTTGTTGAATGATCGGTCCGAGGGATCGGTCGAGTTCAAGCACCAGAACATCAGCGCCGTGCTGAAGGGGCTGGGTGAGGACTGGATCCCGGGCTACAAGCCCGCCTTCAATTTCCAGATGACGCTGGTGGATGCCGTGGCGCGCTGGTTGGCGCTGAACCCGGCATGGCTCGGCCGCTATTCGGGCATCAGAGCGACGACAGGCCTTGCGGAGGTGCGGCCGATCTGGATCGGGCCGCCGCCCACGTTGTCGAACCAGCCGCCGCCGCAGGAGCTTGAAAAGATGCTGCACATCGCCCGCAAATTCGATGTCGCGGCGCGAGACGAGCGAAACCGCGCCCTCGGCCGTGCCGGTGAGGAACGCGTCCTGGCGCACGAACGGGCAGCCCTGAAATCAGCGGGCCGCGACGATCTTGCGCGCAAGGTCAGGTGGGTGTCGGAGGAAGATGGCGATGGCGCCGGCTACGACATTGCCAGTTTCGCGCCGGACGGCCGTCCGCGCCTGATCGAGGTGAAGACGACGAATGGCTGGGAGCGCACGCCTTTTCATATCAGCCGCAACGAGCTGGCCGTGGCCGAGGAGCGACGCTCGGAATGGTCTTTGTTCCGGCTCTGGAACTTCGCCCGCGAGCCGAAGGCGTTCGAGCTGCACCCGCCGCTGGAAGCGCATGTCTCGCTGACCGCGACGTCCTTTCAGGCGAGTTTTCATTGAAGCACACAGCGGATGATCGGGACATCAGGGATTGGCCAGTGCATCGATAGCCGCGCATCGACACAAACTTCTAAATGTGACCGCCGTCGTTTAGAATTTTCTCATAGTTCTCGTGACTTAACGTGCATTCGACCAGCTGCTGAAACTGCGCCTTTGTAAGTTTGCACTGTCGCGCCATCTGAGCCACAAGCGGCGACCCTAACGTCTTATATCTTGAGCCAAAAGATGTCTTCGTATTTACAATCGTCTTCTTCCCGTTCTTATCAAAGAATTGATAGTACGAGTGATCGGTATTGTTCTTCTGGAAGCCCTTGCGCAGAAGTGCCGATTCAACGTCATCTCTCTGCATGGCAACTACTCACTGTCCATTGAAAATCGCGCTCGTAAATTATTTGCAAGCTCAATAGCCTTAGGTGACAGCGCATCGTCATTCTCTTGGGCGTACTCAAGCCAAAGCATTCGAAGCGCTTCGTCGATTTCGTCTTCAAGTGCAGGCCTTGTTTCTGCACAAACCAAAATCTCGAAATCACTCGAGGATGAAAGCATGCCGCTATCCTCATCGAGCTCGATCTCGAAGTTTAGCGGAGGAACGACCGATATGACGCTTCCAGCGACCTCAAACTGCTTGATCGCAATCGGAGAGAGGTCGAGTTCGGTGACGTCGTCAACATCAGAAATCAGCGTTGGATCATTCTTTTCATTATACTGAATGTTCCCATGAATCTGGATTAGGCCCCTGGCATTCTCCAGTAGCGTCGGCTCGAAATCATCCTGGTAAACGGCTTGGACCGTATTTCCACTCAATAGTTTGAGAGATAGTGACCTTTGGACAAAATCCATCTTCACGAGCGTCCCGGTCAGGTAACCGGGGGTTTCTCCAAACTCATGAACCTTACCCGATGATTCAATTCGTTCGATCTTATCAAGCGCGTTCTTCCCGCCGAAAAGCCGATTGTGCCTGTAGTCCTCAATGGAAAGCACAAGACCCGATCTCTTAGGCGGCTGAGCAGCCTTGTATCGTTTCAGGATCGCAGATCGATAGATGTGGTCGGGGACGATTTGGCTAACCTTCGCGGAATCCTCTGCCTCAATCGCCTCGCTGAGAACTCTGAATTTATGCGCGACTGATTTTATTTCGTCTTCGTTGAAGAAATCGTCGGAAGGATCGCCAATCTCCTGCGGCAGCGCATATCCACCGTTCTCGGGGACTTGGCAGATTATCGCGAAAGTCTTTTCAATCTCCCGTGAAACCCTTGCGCGCTGCTTCATAACGTTTCCACGTTCTTGCTTTGCCAAGAGATAAACGATTTGCTGAATGTTTTCCAAGGCGCGCACCATAACCTGTGCTGGTACGGTGTGCCCTATTGTCTTTGGGCCTTCAAAATGCAGGCGAATGTTTCTATCGTCCATAGCAGACAACCCAAAGTATAGAAGATCACGGCTCCCTCAGACGGATTTCCGTTTGGAAGCCTGTCACGCGTTTACGTCAAGATTTCGCAGGAAGCAAACGCCGCGCACGCGGCTCCCTTGATTGTTCATCATTTGTGTCCTCAAGGCAATCCAGTTGCGACTTGTCCTCCGGCAGCAGTCACCAGCTCAGAACGAGGGTGTTCACTGCATTGAGAGGAATGGGCTGGGTGCTACGCACCATGACAAAACGCCCGCTCAGTCTGCTCCTGCCATGTCTCCCCGTTCAGAAAACACAGGTCATAGAGGCTGACCGCCGACGCCTCGCGTCCGCAGGTCAGGCGTTTGAGGACCTCTGGTGCCAGATAGGCGAGGCGCAGCTGGCGGCTGACGTGGCGCTCGGCCAGACCGACGGCCTCGGCCAGTTCCTGGATCGTGGCGAACTCACCTGCCTCCATGCGCCGCCGCCAGCCCCATGCCCGGCCGATGGCGCGCAGGATGTGCGGGTCCTGCGTCTGATCCTCGCTCGGGCTGTAATCGGCGGGCGGCATGATTTTCGGCCGCCCGTTCTTCTTACGCAGCTTCAGGGGGATCAGCACGCGGATCGTGTCATTGTTTCGGGTCATTCGGCGGCCTCCATGTCGCGTGGGGCGATCATCTCGCGGATGACGCCTGCGACGCCTTCGCGCCGGATGTCGACCTCGAGCCCGGCGGCGGTGACAGTGACGCGCCGGACCAGAAGCTGGATGATCCGCGCCTGCTCGAGCGGAAACAGCTGCGCCCAGAGGGTGTTGAAATCATGCAGCGCCGCGATGGCCTCGGCCTCGGATACCTGATCGCGCTTCAACGCCGCCAGCACCTGCGTGACCACCTCGGGTGTCTGCAGGATGCGCCGGACCTCGGTGACGATGGCGTCCTCGACCATGCCCGCAGGCAAGCGGGTCGGTGCTTGATCGCCGCCGCTGTCATCCTCCGTCGTGCGGTTCTTGATCACGTCCATCGAGACGTAATAGCGGTAGAGCTTGCCGCGTTTCTTGGTCGCGGTCGGGGTCATGGCCGCGCCGGTGTCGGTGAAGATCAGGCCCTTCAGCGGCGCGGGCGTCTGCATGCGGCTGTTGCTGGACCGCGCGTGGCGGTTGCCCTGCAGGATCGCATCGACCTGATCCCAAACCTTGTCGGTGACGATGGCGTCGTGTTCGCCGGGATAGGCCTTGCCCTTGTGGACGGCGTCGCCGCGATAGACGCGATTGCGGAGCACCCGATAAAGGTAACCCTTGTCGATCAGCGTGCCCTGCTTACTGCGAAACCCCTCCCGCCGCAGCTCCTTCGCCAGCATCGTGGCCGAGCCGAGTTCGACGAACCGGTCGAAGATCCGGCGCACAGAGGCGGCCTCAGTCTCGTTGATCACCAGCTTGCGGTCCTGCACATCGTAGCCGAGCGGCACATAGCCCCCCATCCAGATCCCGCGCTTGCGCGAGGCGGCAACCTTGTCGCGGATGCGTTCGCCGATGACCTCGCGCTCGAACTGGGCGAAGCTGAGCAGGATATTCAGCGTCAGCCGTCCCATGGACGTGGTTGTGTTGAAGGACTGCGTGACCGAGACGAAGGTGACGCCGTTGCGGTCGAAAACCTCGACGAGCTTCGAGAAATCCATCAGAGCGCGGCTTAGGCGGTCAATCTTGTAGACCACCACCACGTCAATCAGCCCGTCGTCGATGTCCGCCAGCAGCTGTTTCAACCCAGGCCGGTCCAGGTTGCCGCCCGAAAAGCCGCCGTCGTCATAGCGGTCGCGCGTGGCGACCCAGCCCTCGGATTTCTGGCTGGCGATATAGGCCTCGCAAGCCTCCCGCTGGGCGTCGAGGCTGTTGAACTCCATGTCGAGCCCTTCCTCGCTCGACTTGCGGGTGTAGATGGCGCAGCGCAGACGGCGGCCGGGGCGCGTGTTCATGTCCATGGTCAAACCTCCCGCGGTCGGACCTGCAGCCCGAAGAAGCGATAGCCGTTCCAGCGCACGCCGGTGATTTCCCGCGCGATGCCGGAGAGCGATTTGTACTTGCGGCCCTGCCACTCAAAACCGTCCTTCAGCACGGTGATGGTGTGCTCGACCCCGTTCCATTCCCGGATCAGCCGGGTGCCTGCCACCGGATTGCGGGGATCTGCGATCTGGTTCTTGCGGCGGGAGACGCCCTCGACCTCGTCGGCGAGCAGGTCCAGCATGCGGCGGGTCTCGTGGTCGGGGCCGCCATAGGTCAGTTCCTGCAGGCGATAGGCGATGCGGGCCTCAAGAAATGCGCGGCTGTTGTTCGGTGCGGCGCTGCCGAGGAGCCGTTCCCATTCGGTCTTCAGCTCTTTCACCGACATGGCCTTGAGCGCGGCGATGCGCGACAGGACGCTCTGGTCCAGGCGCGCGTCCTGCCCGGGCTTTGGCGGCGTTATCTTACTGTGATGCTTCATCAATTCCTCCGATGCGGATGCGTTTCCTGCGACGACCACCGCTCTTTCGGGGCGAGTAGTCGACGGAACTGTCTCCGTCGGCGGGCGATAAAGAACTGGACTTCCCGGCATTCAGGCGAATGACGCCTGCGGCGAGGATGCGCCCCAGCTCGGCAAGCCGAGCATCAGGGGACATGCGTTCAGGGCATAGAGGATTGGGCCCGGAAACCGGGTCTTCGGAGGGAATGGACATGGCGGGTTTTCGCGACTGTTGTGATAGGCGAAATGTGTCGCGAAATCAGAAAAATATCAAGTAAATCAGTTTGTTACGGTCGTATGCGGTCGCTGCGCGCCGTGGCGAAAATCTGCGTAGCGGAAACGTCCCTGCGCTCTTCTCTCACTCGAGTGGCTGTGGCGAATCAACCCGTCCGGCCGTCCATGAACTTGTCGAAGCTGTCGAGGACTGGCTCTTCCTCCAGATCGGCCATCTCCCATCGGGATGGGGCGCGGTCGGGGTATAGCAGCAGCGAGATCGTCATCTGGTCATTACTGGGCGAGAACAGGGTCATCTCATGGACCGGTTCAGAGCCGAGCCAGATGCCGCCCGGATGGTGGCAGCCATAGCGCCCTTCATCTCCGTCCACCTCTTGCGCGGCAAGCGAGGCTGGCGGCAATTCGATTACCTCTTGCCGTGCCCTGTAGAAAACCCCGGACTTCAACAGCGGTTCGCTGGACCAGGCCCAATCGATGAATCCTTCCTTGCCGACCACGATCATCGCGCGCTTGTCGGTGATGGTCATCCATTTCAGGATCGCGGCGGTCAGCGACACGGCATAGCGATCCGCGAGCTCGGTCATCACGTCGATGTCGACGATCCGGCCTTTGATCTGAGAGCGGAAATCGTCGAGGGGCATCAGCAGGTAGGAGGCGAATGTGTTCGCCTCCGCCTCGATCCTGTTCCGGGCCTCATCCCAATCGGCCATGTTGCGGCTGGTGCACTGGAGGCCGCGCGGGTTGGCCTGCCGATGCAGGAGGTAGTGCCCCAGCTCATGCGCCAGCGTGAAGTTGCGCCGCCCCGACGACCGGATGGTCTCGTTGTAGACAATGCCCCACTCGCCGGAGCCGCTGGGATGCGGCATCAGCATGCCTTCGACGCCTTTGGAGAGCTTCAGCCCTTGCACCATCGTGATCGGCGCGTCTGGAAAGACCTGACGCGAGAAATCCTGCGCGAGCGCGGCCACATCGATGGGGAACCGCGGCAGCCCGTGCACCGCCTGATGCACGGACAGGATCTGCGTCAGGCGGATAGCCCACCCCTTCGGCGTCGTCGGCAGGCTCAATCCTTCTTCCCCCACATGTCGATCATCTGGTTGATTTTCTGTTGGTCTTCGGGGTCGAGCCTGCTGAACTTGCGGAAGAAGGCCTCTTTCAGAACCTCGTCGCTGGGCTCCTCGCTGTCATCGAGCAGGTAATCGGTCGTGACCTCCAGAGCTTGGGCGATGCGGGTCAGCTTCTCGCCCGACGGTTTTCGCGTATCGCGGTTCTCGAGTTCCCAGAGGTAGCTCTTGCTGGAGTCGGTCAGCTCGGCGAGCTTGTCGAGGGAATATCCCTTTTCCTGCCGGTGGCGCTTGATCTTCGCGCCGAGGGACGTGGTCATCGTATCATCCTTGGTTTCCGTGGTTGCAGGACGTTTGTTCGCTATGCCGAACAAAATTGTGCCGCGCAAGTAGACGAGGCGATTTGTTCGGTATATATCGAACAACATCGTATCGCATTTTCGCGATTCTGTCCTCCTCCCCGGCCAAAGAAAGGGCTCTCATGACCGCCATCGCCGCGTTCCTCCGCAAGACCCCCGTGATCCGTCTGCAGGATTACTTCACTGCTGGCGGGTTCACCTCGCTTGCGCCCATCGACTGGACGAAGCCCGAGCCCGAGGTGGTGGAGCCGCTGATCAAGGCCGTCGATGCCATGTCCGATGACGAAAAGCAGCGCGTCGTCCTTGATGCGGCACGCGTGGCGGCGCTGGCCGATGAGCCCGGCCAGAACGCGTTGCAGAACGTCGTCGTGAACCGCGCGGTCTTCGATACGCTCGAGGGGGCCAACAACCGCTCGCTCTGGGTTTTCCTCAACGAGAATGACCGGTTCCGCTTGGCCGAAGAGGTGCGCTACAATGACGAGCGCCGCCGGGGGCGGTCGTGGAGCGGGTTCGGCGTCGATCCCGATCTCACGGTGAAGAAAGACCCGGTCTCGCTCGCGGCGTTCACGGCCGCGATCCGCGCACGGTTCGAAACGCCCAACGTCCATGTCGACATCTTCGACCGCCACCGGGTGATCCTCGAGGGCGAGGAATGCGAGCTGGTCCAGGTCGCGGTCTACCGCGAGGGGCGTCCCGAGGACACGCTGGGATTCGACGCCAACAGCACCCTGTCGCGTCGGATCGTGAAGCCGGTCTTCGAGGCGGCGCTGACCTATGAGGCTGCGACCGGCGTGATCGAGGTCGTGGTGAGAATGGCGGTGCGAAATTAGTCCACGTTAGCGGCGGCATGGTGCTGCTGCGGGCGGCGTAAAAGTCGTCCACCTTTTCCCTTTCTGCGGCTGCAGGGAGGATGGGAGGATCTACAGCGTGGAACTCTATCTCAAGGTTCGTCAGGCCTGTGCTGCTGGTATGAGCCAGCGTCAGGCGGCGACGACATTCAACATATCGCGCGACACGGTCGCAAAGATGATGACGTTCTCGGTTCCTCCGGGCTACCGGCGGACGGCCGAGGTCAGGCGCCCGAAGCTCGATCCGTTCATCCCGATCATCGAGGGTTGGCTGGAGGCGGACCGGACCATGCCGCGCAAGCAGCGGCATACGGCGAAGCGTGTGTTTGACCGTCTGCGCGAAGAATGCGGTTTCACCGGCGGCTACACGATCATCAAGGATTATATCCGGGAACGTGAGCGGCGGGGCCAGGAGGTGTTCGTGCCGCTGGCGCATCCCCCAGGACACGCGCAGGCCGACTTCGGCGAGGCAATGGTTCGGATCGGAGGTGTCGAACAGAAGGCGCATTTCTTCGTGCTGGACTTGCCGCATAGCGACGCCTGCTACGTCCGTGCCTATCCGGCGGCGGTTGCCGAGGCCTGGGTGGACGGTCATGTCCATGCCTTTGCCTTTTTTGGGGCGGTTCCGCAGTCGATCGTCTACGACAATGACCGCTGCCTGGTGGCGAAGATCCTGCCGGATGGCACCCGCAAGCGGGCGGCGCTGTTCAGCGGGTTTCTGTCGCATTACCTGATCCGGGATCGCTATGGCCGCCCTGGCAAGGGGAACGACAAAGGCAATGTCGAAGGCCTGGTGGGCTATTGCCGCCGCAACTTCATGGTGCCGATGCCTGAGTTCGCCAGTTGGGAAGAATTCAACCTCTGGCTGGAGGAGCGCTGCAAGCGGCGTCAGCACGATGTCCTTCGCGGCGAGAGCGAAACGATCGGCGAGCGACTGCAGCGCGATCTCGCCGCGATGCGCCCGCTCCCGGCGGCGCCCTTTGATGCCTGCGATCAGGCGACCGGCCGCGTGTCGTCGCAATCGCTGGTGCGCTACAAGACCAACGATTACTCGGTGCCCGTCGCCTACGGCCATCAGGATGTCTGGATCCGGGGCTATATCCATGAGGTGGTGATCGGCTGCCGGGGCGAAGTGATCGCCCGCCATCCCCGGTGCTGGGATCGCGACGAGATCGTCTTCGACCCGCTCCATTACCTTCCGCTGATCGAGCAGAAGATCAATGCGTTGGATCAGGCGGCACCATTGCAGGACTGGGACCTGCCAGAGGAGTTCGCCACCCTGCGCCGGCTGATGGAGGCACGGATGAACCGGCACGGCCGACGCGAATATGTCCAGGTCCTGCGGCTTCTGGAAACCTTCGATCTGGCCGATCTGCATGCGGCCGTGAGGCAGGCGCTGCAGATGGGGGCGATCGGCTTCGATGCGGTGAAGCATCTCTTGTTGTGCCGGGTGGAGCGCCGGCCACCCCGGCTGGATCTGGACTGCTATCCCTACCTGCCCAGGGCAACGGTCGAGAAGACCGAGGCCCGCTCCTACATGCGGCTGCTGTCTGTCAATGCGGAGGGCGTGGCATGAGCGACGCCCCGGAAATCCTGCTTGCCCATCACCTCAAGGCGCTGAAACTGCCGACCTTCCTGCGAGAACACCAGAAACTGGCCCGGCAATGTGCGGCGGAAGGCGTGGACCATGTCCGATATCTCGCCCGGCTCGTCGAACTGGAACTGATCGACCGGGAACGGCGGATGGTCGAGCGGCGCATCAAGGCCGCCAGGTTCCCGGCCGTCAAAAGCCTGGACAGCTTCGACTTCACGGCCATCCCGAAGCTCAACAAGATGCAGGTGCTGGAACTGGCCCGGTGCGAATGGATCGAGCGGCGCGAGAACATTATTGCTCTCGGCCCCAGTGGCACGGGCAAGACGCACATCTCGCTCGGCCTTGGTCTGGCCGCCTGCCAGAAGGGCCTGTCCGTCGGCTTCACCACCGCCGCGGCCCTGGTCAGCGAGATGATGGAGGCCCGCGACGAGCGCCGCCTGCTGCGCTTCCAGAAGCAGATGGCAGGATACAAGCTGCTCATCATCGATGAACTCGGCTTCGTGCCGCTGTCGAAGACCGGCGCCGAGCTGCTGTTCGAACTGATCTCGCAACGCTACGAGCGCGGATCGACCCTGATCACCAGCAATCTGCCTTTTGACGAATGGACCGAGACATTCGGCTCCGAACGCCTCACCGGCGCGCTTCTCGACAGGCTGACCCACCACGTCAGCATTCTCGAAATGAATGGCCAGAGCTATCGTCTCGCCCAAAGCCGCGCCCGAAAGGCCGGCTGACCCCTTTCAAAAAATACCAACGGCACAAGCACGGAACTCTGGTCGGGCTACGCCCTCCCGACGTTCCGTGCTTGTGCCGCTAACTGGCAGACTTTTGCGCCGCCGCGTGGCCGGGTTTTACTCCGCCGTTGACAACGTTTGTCGTTGCTTTCCATCGTTTCATCCCTCTCCGAACTCTGCCCGATCCTGCCCCACGGTTGGCGTGATGTGCAGGCAGCGGAAGGGCGAGACATTTTCAAAGGATCCGGGGGAATTTCGAAGCTTCGGTGTCAGGGAATATCTTGATGTCTGTATCATCACACGATACGTATCGTTGCATGATACAGAGCATCAGGGGCGAGTTGACCGCGCAAGTCCTGGCTGGCAAGCCGGGCAAGGGCTTTCCCGCCAACCTGTCCAAGATCGCCGTCCGCAAGGTGGCGATGCTGCAAGCGGCTCACCTCCTGGACGACCTGCGGGCGCCCAAGGCGAACCGGCTGGAAGCCCTCAAGGGCGATAGGGCGGGCCAGCATTCGATCCGGGTCAACGACCCGTGGCGCATCTGTTTCACCTGGACCCAGAACGGCCCTGCCAATGTCGAAATCGTGGACTACCACTGAAAGGAACCGCCATGACCATGCTGCAAGTGCCGGTCCATCCCGGCGAAATCCTGAAGGAAGAATTCCTGGACGACTTGGGGATCAGCGCCGGCAAGCTGGCCCGGCATATCCATGTGCCCCGCACCCGCATCGAGCGCCTTGTGAAGAAAGAAACCGCCATGACCGTGGACACGGCGCAGCGGCTCGCCAAGGCCCTGGGAACCTCGGTGGAGTTCTGGATGAACCTTCAACTGAACTACGACCTGATTACGAACACGCCAGATCCAGACGTGGCCGATATCCAGCCGCTGGCAGCGGCGTGAGCGTGCTTGTGCTGACCCTGCTCGCCGTGTTCGCCTTCCCGCCGCTGACGCCCGTCGCGCTGGCGGTCATCACCGCGGGCGTAGTCTGAGCCGCCCGCGGACAGGGGTTGCTGCGGTCTGGCTGTGTCCGCCTTGGGTCATGGTGTTGCGTCCTCCGGCGCGTCTAACCGTGCCGGAGGCGGGATGTTCCAGCAGAGCCTCTCAGCGGCCCTTGAGCCGGTCGATGGACAGCGCTCCGGGGCCGGTGGTCACGAGCAACAGGAAGACGAAGCAGAACAGGATGGCTGCATCGCCGCCGTTGGCCACGGGGAAAACGCTCTTGGGGGCATGCGCCATCCAATAGGCAAAGGCCATGTGCCCGGACAGGACGAACGCCACCGGCCGAGTGAACAGACCGAGGATGATCAGGGCGCCGCCGATGACCTCCAGCAGCCCGGAGACGAGCGGCAGCGTGCCGAGGGTTTCGGGGCCGGGGATGGGGATGCCGAACAGCTTTTGGGTTCCATGCTCGAAATAGAGCAGCCCGGCGACGATGCGCAGGGCTCCGATTGCATAGGGCTGTAGCGCCGAAAGCTTGCCAGTCATTGCCGTCCCTCATCTTTGGGTTGATGCTGCGGACAGTGGATGGTCGCGTTCGTCAGAATGCAAGCGGGATGAAAGGCGGAGCGCAAAGCAATCGCATTGATCTTCGAGAGAATGCCGCGATGCAGAGCCGCACGGTTTCAAGCCGTATCGGACCCATCAGCTCTCATCGCCACCCCAGGCCCCACCGCGACCTGCCCGCCTTCGAGGAACTGAACGCCTCGGGCCTCAAGGGCCTTGCGGATAGCTTCCTCGTTCTCCAGGTCCAGGGCTTTTGTGCGGCCACTCTCGAAGGAGCGCAGCGTGTCATGTGATACGGCAGCAGCATCCGCAAGGTCGGAAGCCTTCCAGTCAATGAGCAACCGACGCTGAGTTCAGCGCTCTGTGCGCACGTCGCCATGCCATGGAAGTGGCCCTAATCGACCTGCCGGCAGCCAACGCGCAAGACGCCATAGCGAAGGTGGTGGTATATGCCGGCATCGGCGTTGACGACCTGCGCGCAGAAGCCAAGCTTGAAGAAATCTTGTCCGAAGCCCGCGCGCTCGTCGGAGGTGCAGCATGATAGTGCAAGACATCACGATACCGGACGACAGGATCGACCGCTTCATCCTCGACCTGCTGACCGCGCTGGACGAGACGCAGATCAGCATGACGGAGATCCGCGTCTACCTCGTTCTCAGCCAGTCGCCCCAACCGCTGAGCCTGAGCGAGATAGCAAGGCGGATCAATTGAGACCGGAAGATGGCTCGAACCATCATCAATAAGATGCGCGAATCCAGCTTCGTCGCCAATGAGCGAGATGGGATTTCCCTCACGCAGGAGGGTGAGGATGAGCGGCAGAGGCTCAATGGTCTCGTGGCAGATGCTCTTGGGGCTAGTGTCGGGACCAGAAAGCGCAGTTCTGGGCCGAGGCCCGCAGAATGATCGGTTGAAACAGAAGTCCCCAGCTCCAGTCGGGCGCCTCCATTCTTTCATCCCATCTTCAACCGGCGCGAGGGCGCATCTGCATGGACACGGCCTATTCGATCAACCGGCACTGGTCGGATCGTTTCATCCCCGAGATCCGCCGCATCGTCGGCGCGCATCTGCTGCGGGTCGCGCCGGATTACCTCGATACCCGCCATGCCACCGATCTGCTGATGCTGGATGGGCGCGACATGCGGATTGCCGCCAGAGTGCGGCGCCACGGCTATGCCGGCCGCTATCCCTATGACTTCACCATTCGCTCGCGCCTGCCTTCGGGCAACCCGACCGAACTGGCCAAGATTGTGAACGGCGAGGGCGACTGGCTGTTCTATGGCCACGCCAACGCCGCCGGGACGGGCTTTGACCTGTGGTGGCTGCTGGACCTGCGGGCCTTCCGGGCCGGGCGGATCCGCCATGCCTCGAACGGCTACCCCATCGCCTCGGGCGACCGGGTGAACACGGACGGCACCTGCTTCAAGTGGTTCGATATCCGTTCCTTCCCCAAGGAGCCGCCGCTGGTGCTGGCGACCTCGGGGACTCGCAGCGCCGGCCCGTCGCCCTGGCATGACTGACCGCTGATTTCTCGGCCCAACCCAGAAGGGGGTGAACAAGAGCGCATTGGCAGCCTCCGCATGGTGCGGGGCTTCGCCGTGTCAGGGGCTGCGGATCTGCCATGCCTCGGCCGATCCCTGTTCCATGGGCTGGTCGACCCTCCCATTCTGGCAAGCACAAAGCACAGCGGCCAGTGTTATCGCTTGTCCGGGACCTCAGGACTTCCTAGCCTAGGCCCAAGCGTTGAAGGGAAAGTGGATCATGCAGAAAAAAGCCATTCTGATCGTCGGGCCGTTGCTGCTCGCCGCCTGCACCGCATCGGACAATTACAGCGAAATCATCGCGCGCTCCACGCCGCCCAGCGCCGCCTTGAAGTCCGAGATTGTGGCTGGTGCCAAGGAACTCATCTATGACCCCGCCTCGATCCGCGATGCCGAGATTTCCAACGTGGCGACCTTGCCGGATGGGTTGCAAGGCGTCTGCGTCCGTGCCGACAGCAAGGATGTCTCGGGCCGCTATCTGGGGGTGCACAGCATCGGCATCCCGATCCGGGACGGCAAGATTGCCGGCGGCAGCCTGGATCACCCCCTCTGTGACCGCTCGGACATTCAGTGGCAGCCCTTCCCCGAGCTTGAGCGGCTTCCTGGCGCATAGGGGCTCCTGCTTCGTGTTTGCCGCTCCCTCCGCTGCATCCCTTGTGTAGTGGAAGGAGCGGTTTGCGATTCCAAAGGGCCATGCTCCTCCCGACGCCTGCGACACACACGCCCTTTGTCGCGAATGTCGCGACATCCAATCCTCGCCCCATGGTGTTATCCTTCGACAGGAGCAATCGGAGCGCGCACAGCCATGGCAGAGGAACGGAACGAGCGGGCAGCGGCGGTGAGAGGGCTGATGGGCAGGTGCCCGCATTGCGGCAAGGGTCGGCTGTTCAGGGGATACCTGACCATCGTGCAGGAGTGCGAATCCTGCGGCGAGCCGCTGGGGCTCTATCGGGCGGCCGATGGCCCGGCCTTCTTCACCATGACCATCATGCTCCTGCTGTTGATCCCGATGATCGGCCTTGCCTGGGGGCTTTATCGGCCGGATCCGGTCACGCTGCTGGTCTCGGTAGGGCTGGCGACAACCGTGCTGACCCTGGTCATCCTCCGTCTCGTGAAGGGCGCGTTCGTGGGATACCTGTGGGCCAAGCATGAACAGGACAGGGGCGCCTGACCCTGCGCCGGCCAAGGCCAGCCCCCGCGAACCCGTTTCCGCAGGGGCGGCCGCCGGTCAGCCGAGCAGCCAATAGGCGGCCAGGGCAATCCCGCCAAAGCCGGCAAGCATGATGCACCAGTTCAGCAGCACGGCCTTGCCGGACTGGAGCTGTTCGGGTGTGGGCGGTGTTTCGGCAGGTTCAGGCGCATCGCCGGTCTTTGGTTTTTCGGCAAAAGGTGTCCGGCGCGTGGCCGGTTCATCTTCGTGGGAAGTCATCTGTCGTCCTTCGTGAACGCAAGGGTCATGATCTGCCAGCCCGGAACCGGGGGCAGAATGCTGTCAGGCGGTCATGGGAAGGGACGGGGGTGCACGGGCGCAGGGGGCAAGCCTGCCGGCACAGACACCGGTTTGTGGCTGATAGGCATAGGCGAGAGATGCCGCGATGCGCGGCGGAAGAGACGGGGGCTCTGGTGGCGGCAGCGCCGTCGCGGCCAGCGGGCGGATCTGCACCGCATCCTTGCGGGCGATCAGGTCGCGCCCGTGGATCGCCGCCAGGGTCAGGGCCGGCGCGGTCAGTTTCTGGGACTGGCCTGCCGCCTCGGTGACCTGTGGTCCGGGCAACATAACGACCAGCAGGGCCAGCAGCAGGGCCAGCCACAGCCTTGCCACATGCGATGGATGTGCCGTTTCAGGGGCCTGTGGGTCCGTCATGCTCCGACTGATCCATGTATTCCGGCTGGGACGCAAGGCTTCAGGGTTGCCCCCACCCGGCAGAGTGGCAACCGAATAGCCGCAGGTTGCGATTCCTGATCGTCGCGAAAGCCAGCCACGGCAACCCTTCTGACGACCCGATTGCCCAGAATCGCGGAATAGCGACAATCGCAGGTCGAGAAAGATGGAAATGCTCGGGTGCGACAATGCTCGCACAGCGCCGGCAGGCCCGTTCCGCTGGCCGGGGTGTCTGACAGAGCGAATCTCAGCCTGCCTGGGACTATCGCGCCGACCTCCGGGCGCGGGCTGTCGCAGCGGCGCCAGCAGACTGTCCGATCAAGGGCAACATCTCGAACAAGGGCGAGCGGATCTATCACACGCCCTGGTCGCCGGCCCATACCAAGACCCGGATCGATGAGAGCAGGGGCGAGCACTGGTTTTGCAACGAGGCCGAGGCCATTGCGGCCAAGTGGTGCGCGGCGCGCTGGCGCTAGATTCGGAGCGTCCTGAGCGGCTTCGAATTGTCCCCCATGTGTCCCCCAGGGAGGTGTTAGCGCCCAAACCGCCTCGTAGACAGTTTCTCGTAACCGCTTGTCATGTAAGGAAGTTCAGTGGTGAGCCCGACAGGATTCGAACCTGTGACCCACTGATTAAAAGTCAGTTGCTCTACCAACTGAGCTACGGGCCCATCGCACGGGGGGCTAACTACGGTCGGCGGCTGACAGGGTCAAGCGGAAAAATCGCGCCTCTGGCAGAATCTTTTCGGCAGGAGTATGTCAGCGCCATGGAACACCAGCAAAACCTCGGTCAGGGCACCCCTCTGCCCTTCATGAAGATGCACGGGCTCGGCAACGACTTCGTCGTCGTGGACAGCCGCCGCTCGGGCGCGCTGCCCGATGCCGCGACCGTGGCCGCCATCGCCGATCGCCATCGCGGCGTCGGATTTGACCAGCTTGCCGTCATCCTGCCCGGCGAGAATGCCGATGCGCGGCTGGTGTTCTTCAACGCCGATGGCTCGGTCTCGGCGGCCTGCGGCAATGCCACGCGCTGCGTCGCGCGCTTCCTGATGGACGAGACCGGCGCCCCCGCGCTGCGGCTGGCCACCGACCACGCCGTGCTTGCGGCCGAGGATGCCGGGAACCGCCTGACCCGCGTCAACATGGGTGCGCCGGTGCTGGACTGGGCCGGGATCCCGCTGGCCGGGGATGTCGATACGCTGCACCTGCCCGTCGAGGGCGATCCGGTGGCGACCGGCATGGGCAACCCGCACATGACCTTCTTCGTGCCCGATGCGGCGGCGGTGGACCTGGACCGCTTCGGCCCGGCGCATGAGCATCATCCGCTTTATCCGCAGCGGACGAATGTCGAGATCGTTCAGGTCGTCTCGGACAGCGAGATCATCCTGCGCATCTGGGAGCGCGGCACCGGCATCACGCTGGCCTCGGGGTCGTGTTCCTGCGCGGCCGTCGTCGCCGCCGCAAGGCGCGGGCTGACCGGGCGGCGGGTCAGGGTCAACGTGCCGGGCGGCGTGCTGGAGATCGACTGGCGCGAGGACGGGGTCTGGATGACCGGCCCGACCGCGCATGTCTTCGACGGGGTCTGGCGCGGATGAAGGACATGAAGCCCCCGGTTTTCGCGACCCTCGGCTGCCGGCTGAACGCCTACGAGACCGAGGCCATGCGCGAGATGGCCGAGGCCGCCGGGCTGCAGGGCGCGGTGATCGTGAACACCTGCGCGGTGACGGCCGAGGCGGTGCGCAAGGCCCGGCAGGAGATCCGCCGGCTGGCGCGGGAAAATCCCGGCGCCCCGGTCATCGTCACCGGCTGCGCGGCGCAGACCGAGCCCGAGACCTTTGCCGCCATGGCCGAGGTCAGCCGGGTCATCGGCAACCATGAAAAGATGCAGCCCGCGACCTGGGCCGCGATGCAGGCCCCCGATCTGATCGGCGAGACCGAGAAGGTGCAGGTCGACGACATCATGTCCGTGCGCGAGACGGCGGGCCACCTGATCGACGGCTTCGGCCGGCACCGCGCCTATGTGCAGGTGCAGAACGGCTGCGACCATCGCTGCACCTTCTGCATTATCCCCTATGGCCGCGGCAATTCGCGTTCCGTGCCGGCCGGGGTGGTGGTGGACCAGATCCGGCGGCTGCGCGACCGCGGCTTCAACGAGGTGGTGCTGACCGGGGTCGACCTGACCTCCTGGGGGGCGGACCTGCCGGGGCAGCCGCGGCTGGGCGACCTGGTCATGCGCATCCTGCGGCTGGTGCCGGACCTGCCGCGGCTGCGGATCAGCTCGATCGATTCGATCGAGGCGGACGAGAACCTGATGCTGGCCATCGCCACCGAGCCGCGGCTGATGCCGCATCTGCACCTGTCCTTGCAGGCGGGCGACGACATGATCCTGAAGCGGATGAAGCGCCGCCACCTGCGCGACGACGCCATCCGCTTTTGCGAGGAGGCGCGGCGGCTGCGGCCCGGCATCGTCTTTGGCGCCGACATCATTGCCGGCTTCCCGACCGAGACCGAGGCGATGTTCGACAATAGCCTGAAGCTGGTCGAGGATTGCGGGCTGACATTCCTGCATGTGTTCCCCTATTCGGCGCGCAAGGGCACGCCCGCGGCGCGGATGCCGCGCGTGCCCGGCCCGGCGATCAGGGAGCGGGCGGCGCGGCTGCGGGCGGCGGGCGATGCGGCGCTGGCCCGGCATCTCGAGGCCGAGGTCGGCGCGGCGCGCATGGTGCTGACCGAGGGGCCGCGCCTGGGCCGGACGGAGCATTTCACCGAGGTTGCCTTTGATCGCGACATGCCCGAGGGCACGCTGATGGATGTGCGCATCGCCGGCCATGACGGGCAGCGGCTGAGGGCCTGAGGGCGGTCCATCGTCGCGGTCGCCGGGGGGCTGTCTGCCCCCCGTCCATCGGCCTGGGGCCGATGGCCTCCCCCCGAGGATATTTGTCCACGGAAGAAGCCGGGGAGGGGTGCCGCCATTGCGGTCCTGATGGGCATTTGCCCTGCCGGGGGGCGGGATTTTCGGCCAGGTCGGGAACATTTCCTTGCCGGGCGGGGCGGCTGTCCATAATCCTTGGGCCGATGACCTTGCTTTATACGCATCCCTCGGGGCTTTTGCATGTGACGCCGCCCAGCCATCCCGAGCAGGTGGCCCGGCTGGATGCCGTGCTGGCGGCGCTGGAGGGGGCCGACCTGCAGCGGCGCGAGGCGCCCGAGGCGGTAGACCGGGACATCCTGCGCGCCCATCCGGCCGAATACCTGGCGCTGTTGCGGCGGAAGGTGCCGGCCGAGGGCTGGAGCATGCTCGATTCGGACACCTACCTGGCGCCGGGCAGCCTGGAGGCTGCGCGCCATGCCGTGGGCGGGGTTTGCGCCGCCGTGGATGCGGTGCTGGCGGGCGAGGCGCCCAATGCCTTCGTCGCCATGCGCCCCCCCGGCCACCATGCCGAGCGCATGAAGGCGATGGGATTCTGCATCCTGTCCTCGGTCGCGATCGGGGCCAAGCGGGCGCTGGAGCATCATGGGCTGGACCGGGTGGCGGTGCTGGATTTCGACGTGCATCACGGCAACGGCACCCAGGACGTGCTGTGGGACGAGAAGCGGGCGCTGTTCGCCTCGACCCACCAGGTGCCGCTTTATCCCGGCACCGGCGCGCCGGCCGAGCGTGGCGCGCATGGCCAGGTCGTCAATGTCGCGCTGGCGCCGGGCAGCGGCGGGGACGAGGCGCGTGCCGCCTGGGCGGCGATCTGCGGCCGGGTCGCGGCATGGCGGCCGCAGCTGGTGCTGGTCTCGGCCGGGTTCGACGCCCATGCCGCGGACCCGCTGGCCTCGCTGATGTGGGACGAGGCCGATTTCACCGCCATCACCCGGATGATCTGCGATACGGCGGCCGCCTGTTCGGCCCCGGTGGTATCGGCGCTGGAAGGCGGATATGATCTTGCCGCTCTGGGCCGCTCGGCGCGCGCCCATGTCGATGTGCTGAGGGAGACTGCGGCGTGACCGAGATCGAGAACATGTCCTTCGAGGATGCGATGAAAGAGCTGGAGGCGACCGTCGGCCGGCTGGAGCATGGCGAGGCCACGCTGGAGGAATCGATCAAGCTTTACGAGCGCGGCGCCTTGCTGCGGGCGCATTGCGACCAGCGCCTGCGCGAGGCCGAGGAGCGGGTGGAAAGGATCACGCTTGCCGCGAACGGCCAGCCCCAGGGCACCGCGCCGGCCGAGGGGCTGTGATGCAGGAGCGCCTGGGCGAGGTGAAGGCGCAGGTCCAGGCCGCGCTGGACGGGGCCATGGCCGGCCTGCCCGCGGGCGAGCTGGCCGATGCCATGCGCTATGCCTGCACCGGCGGCAAGCGCATCCGCGCCTTCCTGGCCATGGAATCGGCGCGGCTGTTCGGCCTGGGCGACGCGGCTGCGCTGCCGGTCGCGGCGGCGGTCGAGGCGCTGCATGCCTATAGCCTGGTCCATGACGACCTGCCCTCGATGGACGACGACGACCTGCGCCGCGGCCTGCCGACCGTGCATGTGCAATGGTCCGAGGCGACCGCGATCCTGGCCGGCGATGCGCTGCAAAGCCTGGCCTTCGGCCTGCTGACCGAGCCGCAGATCGGGCCGCCCGAGGCCCGGCTGGCGCTGGTGCGGGGCCTTTCGGAGGCGGCGGGCGGGCGCGGCATGGTCTGGGGCCAGGCGCTGGACATCGCCGCCGAGACCGCCGCCGCGCCGCTGGACCTTGCCGCCATCACGCGGCTGCAGCAGGCCAAGACCGGGGCGCTGATCCAGTTCGCCGCCACCGCCGGCGCGGTCATGGCCGGCAAGGATCCCGGCCCGCTGGCGGACTATGCCCGCAACCTGGGCCTGGCCTTCCAGATCCAGGACGACATCCTCGACGTGACCGGCAGCGAGGCCGAGACCGGCAAGCGCACCGGCAAGGACGGGGCCGCGAACAAGGCGACCTTCGTCTCGCTCTTGGGGCTGGAGGGCGCGCGGGACAAGGCGCGCGCGCTGGTCCGCGACGCCGAAACCGCCCTGGATGCCTATGGCGAGGGCGCAGGAAACTTGCGGCAGCTCGCGCGTTTCGTTATCGAACGCGACGCCTGACAGCCCGCCCGGAGAGGGGCAAGCCATGACCCATGAGACTTCCGACCGCCCCGCGACGCCGATCCTGGACCGGGTGCATCTGCCGTCCGACCTCAAGGATCTGACCGATCGCGAGCTGCGCCAGCTTGCCGACGAGCTGCGGGCCGAGACGGTCAGCGCGGTTTCCGTGACCGGCGGCCATCTGGGCGCGGGCCTGGGCGTGGTCGAACTGACCGTGGCGCTGCACGCGGTCTTCGACGCGCCGCGCGACAAGATCATCTGGGACGTGGGGCATCAATGCTATCCGCACAAGATCCTGACCGGGCGGCGCGACCGCATCCGCACCCTGCGGATGGAGGGCGGGCTTTCCGGTTTCACCAAGCGGTCGGAAAGCGCCTATGATCCTTTCGGGGCCGGGCACAGCTCGACCTCGATCAGCGCGGCGCTGGGCTTTGCCATGGCGCGCGAGCTGGGCGGCGATCCGGGCGATGCCATCGCGGTGATCGGCGACGGCGCGATGAGCGCGGGCATGGCCTTCGAGGCGCTGAACAACGCCGGCGACCTGGGCAAGCGGCTCTTCGTGGTGCTGAACGACAACGAGATGTCCATCGCGCCCCCGACCGGGGCGCTGTCGCGCTATCTGACCCGGCTTTACGCCGAGGGGCCGTTCCAGGACTTGAAGGCCGTGGCCAAGGGCGCCGTGGGCTTCCTGCCGCCCAGCCTGCAAGAGGGCGCGCGCCGCGCCAAGGAGATGCTCAAGGGCATGGCCGTCGGCGGCACGCTGTTCGAGGAACTGGGTTTTTCCTATATCGGCCCGGTCGACGGCCATGACCTCGACCAGCTTCTGCCGCTTCTGCGCACGGTCAAGGCGCGGGCGACGGGGCCGGTGCTGCTGCATGTCGTGACCCGCAAGGGCAAGGGCTATGCCCCGGCCGAGCGCGCCGCCGACAAGGGCCATGCCACGGCGAAATTCGATGTCGAGACCGGGACGCAGGCCAAGGCCAAGTCGAACGCGCCCAGCTATACCTCGGTCTTCGCCCGCGCGCTGGTCGATCAGGCCAGCCGCGACGCCCGAATCGTCGCCGTCACCGCCGCCATGCCGGACGGCACCGGGCTGAACCTGATGGCCGAGCGTTTCCCGCGCCGCTGCTTCGACGTGGGCATTGCCGAACAGCATGCCGTGACCTTCTCGGCCGGGCTGGCGGCGGGGGGGATGAAGCCCTTCTGCGCGCTTTATTCGACCTTCCTGCAGCGCGGCTACGACCAGGTGGTGCATGACGTGGCGATCCAGCGCCTGCCGGTGCGCTTTGCCATCGACCGCGCCGGTCTGGTCGGGGCCGATGGCGCCACCCATGCCGGCGCCTATGACATCGCCTTCCTGGCGAACCTGCCCGGCATGGTGGTGATGGCCGCCGCGGACGAGGCGGAACTGGTGCATATGGTCGCCACCGCCGCTGCCCATGACGAAGGCCCCATCGCCTTCCGCTATCCGCGCGGCGAGGGCACCGGCGTCGAGATGCCCGAGCGCGGCGAGGTGCTGGAGATCGGCAAGGGCCGGGTCGTCGCCGAGGGCAAGCGCGTCGCCATCCTGTCCTTTGGCACCCGGCTTGCCGAGGTCATGCGCGCGCGCGAGGCGCTTTCTGCGCGCGGGATCTCGCCCACGGTGGTCGATGCCCGCTTCGCCAAGCCGCTGGACCGCGCGTTGATCCTGCGCCTGGCCCGCACGCATGAGGCGCTGATCACCATCGAGGAGGGCGCGGTCGGCGGCTTCGGCAGCCTGGTCGCGCAGTTGCTTGCGGACGAGGGCGTCTTCGACGGCGGGCTGCGCTTCCGCCAGATGGTGCTGCCCGACACGTTCATCGACCACGCCAGCCCCGAGGCCATGTATCGCGACGCCCGCATGTCCGCCCCCGACATCGAGGCCAAGGTGCTGGACGTCCTGGGCGTGGCCCGGATCGGGGAAAAGCGGGCGTGAGCGAAATTCCGTCAAGCAGCGATATGCTGCCTGTATGTTTACGCTTGTTGGCCGATGGCGCGCGGAATGCGCGTGAATGCTTGCCGGGTCTGCAACGGCATTTTTCCCTGAACGATGAGCAGATGGCTGAACTCATCCCCAGCGGAGGCCGCACGCGCGTCTTTGATCGGGCGGATTGGGCAATGCTCTGGTTGCAACAAGCCGGGTTAACAGAAAAAGTCGAGCGTGGTCATAATGTGATTACCCCAACCGGTCGTGAACTGGTTGCGTCGGGTAGATCCTTCGATAGGAAATATGTTCAAGGGCTGCCTCCATATATCGCGTGGCGGGCCAAACGAAAGGGCCGGACCGCAACCTCTTCTGCTGCCCAAACTGTCGAGGTTGCCGAGGAAGCACAGACTCCATCTGAACTGATCGAGTTTGCCTATTCTCAACTCGACACCGCTCTGGCCGACGACCTGCTCGAACAGGTTCTGGCGCTGACCCCTGCCCGTTTCGAATGGCTGATCGTCGAGCTTCTGCTGGCCATGGGCTATGGCGACGGTCGGACCGAGATGGGGCAGGCCATCGGAAAATCCGGCGACGGTGGCATCGACGGCGTGGTCAACGAGGACAAGCTGGGCCTTGACGCCGTCTATATCCAGGCCAAGCGCTACGGCCTGGACAATGTCGTCGGGCGCCCGGCATTACAGGCCTTCATCGGCTCGATGACCGGCGAAAGCGCCACGAAGGGCGTGTTCGTGACCACCTCGTCCTTTTCGCGCGAGGCGCGGGAGTATGTGCGCCGCGTGCAGCAGCGCGTGGTCCTGATCGACGGTGCCCGGCTGGCCCGGCTGATGATAGACCATGGCGTCGGCGTCAGGATCGACAAGACCTATGTGCTGCGCTCGATTGACGCTAACTTCTTTGATGTGGACTGACCGGAGGCGACGCTTACCATGAGCAAGCAGATTCTGCGTATCCTTCTGACCGGCCTTGCCCTTGCCGCGCCCCTGGCGGTGCAGGCGCAGGATCATCTGCCCAACCTGTTCGACGTCACCGTGGTCGAGACCTGGGACACGCTGAACGTGCGCGAGGCGCCGGACGGCAAGGCCAAGGTCATCGGCCGGCTCGCCTCGACCGCCAAGGGCGTGGAACTGCTTTCCCGCGACGCCAGCGGCAAATGGGGCCGGGTGAACGTGGGCGAGACCACGGGCTGGGTCGCGCTGCGCTTTCTCAAGCCGCAGGCGACGGTGTGGAAACCGGCCGAGCTGCCGCTGGCGCTGCATTGCAGCGGGACCGAGCCCTTCTGGTCGGTCAAGACCGTGCAGAAGGGGCTGGTCTTCAGCGAGCCCGACCAGCCCGAGCGCCAGCTTTCGCTGCGCAAGGTCATGGATCGCGGCATCGAGGGCGAGCCCACGCGCGGCATCATCGCCGGCGACGACAAGGGCCGGCTGACCGCCTTCCTGCGGCCCGAGCAATGTTCGGACGGCATGTCGGACCGCAGCTATGCCCTGGCCGTCGCGGTGATCCTGGACGGGCAGGAGCAGCCCTCGCGCATGCTGACGGGCTGCTGCTCGATCGCGCCCTAGCAGGCTGCTGAAAAAGTCCTTGCGACAGGACAGCGCGGGCGGGGAACTGGGAAATCCGCCTCAAATTTGCCGAAAACACCCTATTTTCGGGCCAATATCAGCTGGATCCAGAACGATTTCCGCTGCGTCGCCCTCTCAAAATACTTTTTCAGCAGCCTGCTAGGCCTCGATCCCCTCGGCGCGGGCCAGTGCGGCCAGCCCGGCGCGATAGTCGGGATAGCGCAGGGTCACGCCCAGCTCGCGCTTGATGCGGTCGTTGGCGACGCGCTTGTTCTCGGCATAGAAGCTGCGCGCCATGGGGGTCATCTCGGCGCTCGCGTAATCCTCGGCAGGGGGCAGGGGCAGGCCCAACAGCTCCGCGGCATGGCCGATCACCGCCTCGGGCGGGGCCGGGTCGTCGTCGCAGACATTGTAGATCGCGCCCGGCCGCGGCGCGTGGATCGAGGCCAGCAGCACCTGGGCGATGTCCTCGGCATGGATACGCGAGAAGACCTGGCCGGGCTTGACGATGCGCCGCGCCGTGCCCGCCCTGACCTTGGCAAAGGGGCCGCGCCCCGGCCCATAGATCCCGGCCAGGCGAAAGATGTGCAGCGGCAGGCCGTGTTCGGCGGCGAGCCGCTGCCAGCCCTGCTCGGCCGCGACCCGCTCGCGCCCGCGCCGGGTCGAGGGGGTGCAGGGCGTGTCCTCGTCCACCCAGCCGCCCTCCCGGTCGCCATAGACGCCGGTGGTGGAAAGATAGCCCAGCCAGCCCGGCCGCGCCGCCGCGATCTCGGCCCCGAAGGCGGCCATGACCGGGTCCGCGCCCTGTTCCGGCCCGACCGAGACCAGGATCGCGTCGGCCTGGGCGATGGCGCGGCGCACGTCATCCTCTTGCCCCGGCCAGCGCAGCGGCTGGGCGCCGGCCTGCGCCACGCGATCGGTGGCGGCGCGGGTGGTGCCGGTGACATGCCAGCCCTCGGCCAGCAGCAGGGGCGTCAGGAAGCCGGCGGAATAGCCGTGGCCGAAAACCAGCATCCTCGTCATGCGCGCGCCCGCAGGATCTCGGCCGCCATGGCGAAGGAGCGGTGCCGCGCGCCCTGGTCGTAGATATTGCCGACCAGGATCAGCTCGTCGGGCTGGTGGCGGGCGATCAGCCGGTCCAGTTCGGCGGCGACGGTATCGGGGCTGCCGACGGCGCTGACCGCCAGCGCGGCGTTGACCGTGGGCAGGATGCGCACCGGGATCGCCTCAAGCACGTCGTCGACCGGGGGCGGCAGCAGGCCCGGCATGCCCAGCCGCAGCCGGGCGAAGCTGATCTGCTGGCTGCTGCGCAGCCGCTGCGCCTCGGCGTCGCTGTCGGCGACGATGACGTTCACCGCCAGCATGAAGCGCGGCGCCTGGCCAAACTCGGTGGGCTGGAACCGCTCGCGGTAAAGCCGCAGCGCGTCCTCGAGGTCGCCGGGGGCGAAATGGCTGGCGAAGGCATAGGGCAGGCCAAGCGCCGAGGCGAGGCTCGCGCCGTAAAGCGACGAGCCGAGGATCCAGACCGGGACATTCGTGCCCTGGCCCGGATGGGCCGCGACCGGGACGCCGGGGCGGGGCGGGCCGAGATAGTGCATGAGCTCGACCACGTCGTTCGGAAAATCCTGGTTGCCCTGCAGGGACCGGCGCAGCGCATGCATCACCGCCCCGTCGCCGCCCGGCGCGCGGCCCAAGCCCAGGTCGATGCGCGGCCCGTGGATCGTCGCCAGCGTGCCGAACTGTTCGGCGATGGCCAGGGGCGCGTGGTTGGGCAGCATGACGCCGCCGGCGCCGACGCGGATCGTCCGGGTATGGTCCGCCACATGGCCGATCAGCACCGAGGTGGCGGCACTGGCGATGCCCGGCATGTTGTGATGTTCGGCCAGCCAGAAGCGGCTGTAGCCCCAGCCCTCGGCGGCTTGCGCCAATGCCACGGAATTGGCGATGGCCCGGCGCGCGTCCGAGCCCTCGGCCACCACCGCCAGATCGAGAATGGAAAATTCCATGCGCATCACTCCTTTGCCTTCCCCAGATAAGGCGTCCGGTGCCGGCTTGCCAGCCCGCCGCCGCGCTGGCACTCTCCGCCGAAACTGGAGAGCGCGCATGTTGACCGACAGCCGGAGACTTCCCATCGAGACGCCCGAGCCCGCCGAGCGCGTCTATTTCGACGACCCGGCCGCCGCCGTCGCCCGGCTGGTCGAGCTTTACGAGCGCGCCTCGCATTTCCTGCTGGACCATTTCCTTGCCACGCTGAAGGGCGGCCGGCCGGCGGCGCGCTATCGCGCCTTCTACCCGGAACTGCGCATGACGGTGCCGATCCATTCCAAGACGGATTCGCGGCTGTCCTTCGGCCATGTCGCGCTGCCGGGCACCTATTCGACCTCGATCACCAGGCCGGACCTGTTCCGCGGCTACCTGACCGAGCAGATCGGGCTTTTGATGCGCAACCACGGCGTGCCGGTGGCGATCGGCGAAAGCGGCACGCCGATGCCGGTGCATTTCGCCGTGGCCACGCAAAGCGACCTGAACGTGCCGCAGGAAGGCGTGCTGGACTATTCGCTGCGCGACGTCTTCGACGTGCCGGACCTGAACACGATGAACGACGACATCGTCAACGGCACCGCCGGGCCGAACCCGGACGGCAGCCATCCGCTGTCGCCCTTTACCGCGCAGCGCGTCGACTACTCGCTGGCGCGGCTGGCGCATTACACCGCGACCCTGCCCGAGCATTTCCAGAATTTCGTGATGTTCACGAACTACCAGTTCTACGTGGACGAGTTCGAGCTTTTCGCCCGCCGGGCGCTGGCCGATCCGCATTCGGGCTATACCGAGTTCGTCGCGCCGGGCAACCAGGTCCTGGAACGCCCCGAGGACATCATCGCCACCGGCGCCAAGATGCCGCAGATGCCGGCCTATCACCTCAAGCGCGCGGACGGCGACGGCATCACCCTGGTCAATATCGGCGTCGGCCCCTCGAACGCCAAGACCGCGACCGACCATATCGCCGTGCTGCGCCCGCATGCCTGGCTGATGGTCGGCCATTGCGCCGGGCTGCGCAACAGCCAGAGCCTGGGCGATTTCGTCCTGGCCCATGCCTATCTGCGCGAGGATCACGTGCTGGACGACGACCTGCCGGTCTGGGTGCCGATCCCGGCCCTGGCCGAGGTGCAGGTCGCCCTGCAAGAGGCGGTGGCCGAGGTCACGCAGCTGGAGGGCTATGAGCTCAAGCGCATCATGCGCACCGGCACGGTGGCCACCATCGACAACCGCAACTGGGAATTGCGCGACCAGTCCGGCCCGGTGCAGCGGCTGTCGCAATCGCGCGCCATCGCGCTGGACATGGAAAGCGCCACCATCGCCGCGAACGGGTTCCGCTTTCGCGTGCCCTATGGCACGCTCCTGTGCGTCAGCGACAAGCCGCTGCACGGCGAGTTGAAGCTGCCCGGCATGGCCACGGATTTCTATCGCACCCAGGTCGCGAACCACCTGCTGATCGGCATCCGGGCCATGGAAAAGCTGCGCGAGACGCCGTTGGAGCGCATCCACTCGCGCAAGTTGCGCTCGTTCAACGAGACCGCCTTTCTCTAGAATAGGGCCCTTGGCGACGAATTTCGCAGCGTTTGCTGGGGAAAGACGCCGAAAAAGCTTGATCTGCGCTTAAAAAGCTTGTGTAGCGGCAAGCGTGCCGCCAAGGTGGCGTCCGAAAATTTCCCGAACGGGGAACAACGAGGAGACAGAATATGGCCCAGGCCGCTTCGAAACCGATGACCAAGACCCAGCTCGTCGCCACGCTGGCCGATGAAATGGGCAGCGACAAGAAGACTGCCGCGGCGGCTCTGGACGCGCTTTCGGCCGTCGTGTCGCGCACGGTCGCCGAAGGTGGTGCCGTCACCCTGCCGGGCATCGGCAAGGTTGCCTGCCGCACCCGCCCCGAGCGTCAGGTCCGCAATCCGCAAACCCAGGAGATGATGACGAAGCCCGCCGACAAGGTGGTCAAGGTCACCATCGCCAAGGCGCTGAAGGACAGCGTGAACGCCTGATCCCGGCTTTCGCCGCAGAAGGGGCCGCGCATGACCTGCGCGGCTTCTGTCGTTTCCGGCCCTTGCGCCCGCCGGCCCATCTGCTAGCCCATGGGGGTGCGGGCAGGGGGGCGACATGGATTTCAGGGCCATTCTGATGGGCTTCGGCTTTGCGGTCGTCTGGGCCTCGGCCTTTACCTCGACGCGCATGATCGTCACGGCCGCGCCGCCGCTGACCGCGCTGGTCATCCGCTTCGGCCTGTCTGCCATGGTCGCGATCCCGCTGGCCCGCGCCATGGGCCAGAACTGGCGCCTCAGCCGGGCCGAATGGCGCACGGTGGTCCTGTTTGGCCTGTGCCAGAACGCGCTTTACCTGGGTTTCAGCTGGGTCGCGATGCAATATGTCGAGGCATCCGTCTCGGCCATCATCGCCTCGATGATGCCGCTGGCCGTGGCCTTCCTGGGCTGGCTGCTCTATGCCGAGCGGCTGCGCCCCATCGCCGTGGCCGGGCTGGTCGCGGGGGTGGCCGGCGTCACGCTGATCATGGGGGTGCGGCTCCGGCACGGGCTGGACGTGCCGGGGGTGATCCTGTGCCTGATCGGCATGGTGGCGCTGACCTTTGCCACGCTGGCGGCGCGCGGCGCCGGCGGCAGCCGCAACATGATGATGATCGTCGGGCTGCAGATGGCAGTCGGCGCCGGCCTGCTGCTGGTCCCGGCCATGCTGATGGAATGGGGCCGCCCGGTGGAATGGAGCGCGGGCCTGCTTTGGGCCTTTGCCTATACGGTGATCGCGCCGGGCATCGGCGCGACCTGGCTGTGGTTCCGGCTGGTCAACCGCATCGGCGCGGTGCGGGCGGCGACCTTTCATTTCCTGTCGCCGATCTTCGGCGTCGCCATCGCCGCCGCTTTGCTGGGCGAGCGGTTCGGTGCCTCGGACGTGATCGGCGCGCTGATCGTGGCGGCGGGCATCCTGATGGTGCAGCTGGCCAAGCTGCCCGCCGCCGCCGCGGCGGCGCCTCAGCCGCCCAGTTCCGCCGCCCGCGCCATCGAGGGGCGCGACTGAACCCGCCGCGCCCAGTCGTCGATGGCGGGCGTGCGCGGCATCCCCTCGCCAAAGAACAGGAAGGGGCTGGCGATCAGCAGGTCGGCGCCCGAGAAGCGGTCGCCTAGCAGCCAGGGCTGCTTGCCCAGCACCTCGTCCAGCCGCCGGATCGCGGTGTCGTAGTCGCGGAAGGTCGCCTCCAGCGCCGGATGCCGGATCTTGAAGAAGTTCAGGATCGCCACCGGCTCCAGCACGCCCTGATACCAACTGAGCCAGCTCAGATACTGGCCGCGCCTGGGATCGCCCGGCAGCGGGCCCAGCCCCGCCTCGGGGAACATGTCGGTCAGATACAGGATGATGGCGCCGCGTTCGCGCACGTGATCCTCGCCATCGACCAGATAGGGCACCTTGCCCTCGGGATGCGGGTTCGCCGGGTCGCGCCCGCCCGAGCCGTCCTGGCGCGGGATCGTGACATGGCGGATCTCGACCTTGTCGGGGATGCCCAACTCGTCCAGCAGGGCAAGGATGCTCGACGAGCGGCTTTTCGGGGCGTGGTATAGGGTCGGCATCTTGGCCTCCTGTGTTGACGGGGGCAGAATGGCGCAGGGCCCCTGACAGAAGGTGACAGCATGTCCCGCACCGACCGGCTGATGCGCCTGATGGATGCGCTGCGCCGCCTGCCCGCGCCGGTGACGGCCGCGCGGCTGGCCGAGGAGACCGGCGTCTCGCGCCGCCAGCTTTACCGCGACATCGCCACGCTGCGCGCCGGCGGCGCGCTGATCGACGGCGAGGCGGGGCTGGGCTATGCGCTGACCGAAGACCCGGCCCTGCCGCCGCAAAGCTTTTCGCGGCTGGAGATCGAGGCACTACTGCTGGCCGTCTCGGGCCTGCGCACGCTGGGCGATCCCGAACTGACCCGCGCGGGCGAGGATGCGCTGGCCCGCATCATCGCCACCCTGCCCGAAAGCCAGGGCCGGCACGCCATGCACACCACCATGCGCCTGTTTCGCGAACCGGCGCAGCGTCCCAGCCCGCAGGTGGACATGGCGCTGCTGCGCGAGGCGCTGTGGGAAGAGCGCAGCCTGGTCATCGACTATCTCGACCTGCAGGACGCCGCCACGACGCGCGAGATCTGGCCCTTGGGCCTCAGCTACAGCGACAACCACATGATGCTGCTGGCGCATTGCACGCTGCGGCAGGATTTCCGCACCTTTCACGTGCCGCGCATCCGGGCCATGCGTCCCGGCGGCACCAGCTTTCGCCCGCGCCGGGTGGCCCTGGTGCGGGACTATATCTCGCGCCCCTGCGCTAGGCGGCCGCAACCGGGGTGAAGATCGCGGTGGCGCGGTCGCAGCGGTAATGCGCCAGGTGGTCGGCCGCGTGATCGGCCAGGTCGCAGACGGCATCCAGGATCGCCTCGACCTCGGCGCGCGGGGCCGCCCAGCACAGGTTCAGCCGCACGAAGCCGGGCTTCTCGATCTCGTCCCCGGCCAGGATCGCGGCGCGCAGCCGGGCCGAATCCTCGGGGCCCAGCCCCAGCAGGTGATGGACATAGGGCCCGGCGCAGGCGCAGCCGCCGCGCGCCTGCACGCCGTAAAGGTCCGACAGCATCCGCGTCGCCAGCTGCTGGTGGACAAAGCCGCCCCGCCCGTCGCGGATGCGGAAGCTGAAGAAGGGCAGGCGCGGCGCGTCCGGGTTGCCCAGCAGCTCGATCCGCGGATGGCTCCGCAGCCGCGCCATCCCCAGCGCCAGCCATTCGGCATTGCGCGCGTCGATGGCGTCCTGCCCCACGGCGGCCTTGGTCAGAAAGACCAGCGCGGCGCGGATGTCGCCGATCACGTTCGGGGTGCCGCCTTCCTCGCGCGCCTCCAGCGACGGCGCATAATCGTGGCCCTGGGGCGAGACGAAGCGCACCGTGCCACCGCCGGGCAGGGTGGGGCGCCCGGCCAGCACCGCGTCGCGGCGCAGGATCAGGACGCCCGAGGCGCCGGGCCCGCCGATGAACTTGTGCGGCGAGATCACCACCGCATCCATGCCCAGCCGCATGTCGATGGGCAGATAGGGCGCGCCGCCGGCCTGGTCCCAGACCACCCTGGCCCCTGCCGCCTTCAGGATGCGCGTGACCTCGGCCATGTCGGTCAGCGTGCCGGTGACGTTCGAGGCGGCCGAGAAGCTGCCGATCACCGGGCCGCCCGCGCGCGCCAGCGCCTGCCGTAGCGCCGCCAGGTCCGGCCCGCCGGTCGCGGCCTCGGGGATCGTCACCACCTCGGCCCCGCTTTCGCGCCAGGGCAGGATGTTCGAGTGATGCTCGTAAGGCCCGATCAGCACCGTCGTTCCCGGCCCGGCGGCCATGAGATGCACCAGCCGGTTGATGCCCTGCGTCGCGCCCGAGCCGGTGAAGATCACCGCATGTTCCGCCCCGGCATGGGTGCAAAAGCCGATCGCCTCGCGCGCCGCGCGGCGCATCCGGGTCATGGTGCCGCCGCAATGGCTGGCCTCGGTATGGCTGTTGGCATACCAGGGCAGGACGTTCTCCATCACCCAGTCCTCGATGGGCCGCAGTGCCCGGCCCGAGGCGATGTAATCGGCATAGATCATCCGGCGCGGCCCGAAGGGGCCGTCGATCACCGCGTCGCGGCCGATCACGCCGTCATGGATCACCTGCATCGGGTCGTCGCCCAGCCGGGCGAGATAGCTGTCGAAAGGCGGCATCGGATTCCTCGTCTTCATGCGCGCATCTTGACCCGCCGCTGGCGAGAAATCATTCTGAATATCTGCCAGTATCCCACTGATCGGTTGTCAAATGAACGACAAGACCTCTTCCATAGACGAAATCGACAACCGCCTTCTGGCGCTGCTGCAACGCGATGCCGGCCTGTCGCAGCGCGAACTGGCCGAGCGGGTGGGCCTGTCGCAGAACGCCTGCTGGCGGCGCCTGCAGCGGCTGACCGAGGCCGGCGTGCTGCAAGGCAGCCGCGCCGTCATCGACGCGGCGGCGCTGGGGCTGGGGCTGACGGTCTTTGTCATGATCCGCACCCGCCATCATGACGACGCCTGGGCGCGGCGCTTTCGCGCCCGCATCGAATCGCTGCCGCAGATCACCGAGTTCCACCGCATCGGCGGCGAATGGGACTATATGGCCAAGGCGGTGGTGGGCGGCATGGCGGGTTATGACGCGCTTTACAAGCAACTGATCGCCGACATGGATCTGGAACGCGTCACCGGCGTTTTCTCGATGGAGACGATCTTCGAGGGCCGGCCGCTGGCGCCGGCTTGATTTTCACGAAATGTTCTACATCTTCGGGTCATGCGTGCCGATTCCATCCTGTTCCCGACCGAAGCCGGCCTTTTCTGCCCCGAGGGCGGCTTTCACATCGACCCGCTGCGTCCGGTCGAGCGCGCGCTGATCACCCATGGCCATTCCGACCACGCCCGTTTCGGCCATGGCGCGGTCATGGCCACGGCCGAGACGCTGGAGATCATGCGGCTGCGCATGGGCGACGGCTTTGCCGGCGCGACCCAACTGGCCGAGGCCGAGACGCGCATCGGCGGCGTCACCGTCAGCTTCCACCCGGCCGGTCATGTGCTGGGATCGAGCCAGATCTCGGTCGAGGCCGGCGGTTGCCGCATCGTCGTCTCGGGCGATTACGCGCGCCAGCCGAACCCGACCTGCGCGCCCTTCCAGCCGGTGCCCTGCGACGTCTTCGTGACCGAGGCGACCTTCGGCCTGCCGGTATTCCGCTTTCCCGAGCCCTCGGCGCAGGTGGCCAAGCTTCTGGCCAGCATGGCCGAGTTTCCCGACCGCCCGCACCTGATCGGCGCCTATGCGCTGGGCAAGGCGCAGCATGTCATCGCGCTGATGCGCGAGGCCGGCTATGACGCGCCCATCGCTATCCATGGCGCGCTGAAGGCGCTGTGCGATTTCTACACCTCCCGCGGCATCGACCTGGGCGCGCTGGTGCCCGCCACGGCCGAGGATGTGGCGGCGCAGCTGGTGATCGCGCCGCCCTCGGCATTCGCCAGCCCCTGGGTGCAGCGGTTCCGCGACCCGGTGATCGGCTTCGCCTCGGGATGGATGGCGGTGCGGGCGCGGGCGCGGCAGCGCGGGGTCGAACTGCCGCTGGTCATCAGCGACCACGTGGATTGGCCGGCGCTGACCGGCACGTTGGCGGAACTGGCGCCGTCCGAGGTCTGGGTCACGCATGGCGCCGAAGAGGGCGTGATGCGCTGGTGCGAACTGGCGCAGATCCCCGCCCGGCCGCTGCGGCTGGTCGGCTACGAGGACGAGGCGGAATGAAGGGTTTTGCCGCCCTGCTGGAACGGCTGGCCTTCACGCCGGCGCGCAATGCCAAGCTGCAGCTTTTGCAGCACTATCTGGAGCGCACGCCGGACCCGGATCGCGGCTGGGCCCTGGCGGCGCTGACCGGCGATCTGGCGTTGCGCCGGGTCACGCCCTCGCTTCTGCGGGCCCTGGCGGCCGAGCGGGTGGACGCCGAGCTTCTGGCGCTGAGCTATGATTTCGTCGGCGACCTGGCCGAGACCATCGCGCTGGTCTGGCCCGAGGGGGCCGAGGACGACCCCTCGCTGTCCCAGGCGGTGGCCTTGTTGCAGGGCACCGGCAAGGCGGCGCTGCCCGGCGCCATCGCTGCGTTGCTGGACCGGCTGGGCCCGTCCGAGCGGCTGGCCTTCCTGAAGCTCGCCACCGGCAACCTGCGCGTGGGCGTCTCGGCCCGCATGGCGCGGATGGCGCTGGCGGCGATGGGCGTGCCCTCGGTCCCCGAGATCGAGGAGATCTGGCACGGGCTTACGCCGCCCTATGCGCCGCTGTTCGGCTGGCTGGGCGGTGGGGCGCGGCCGGAAAGCGCGGCGCTGGCGCCGTTTCGCCCGGTGATGCTGTCGACGCCGACCGACCTGGACGAATTGCGGGCGCTGGAGCCCGGCGATTATTTCGCGGAATGGAAATGGGACGGCATCCGCGTGCAGGCGGTGGCCGAAGGCGGCATGCGGCGGCTGTATTCCCGCACCGGCGAGGACATCTCGCACGCCTTTCCCGACGTGATCGAGGCGATGGATTTCCACGGCAGCGCCGATGGCGAGCTGATCGTGCGCCGCGAGGGCGAGGTCGCGCCCTTCGGCGAGTTGCAAAAGCGGCTGAACCGCAAGACCGTCGGCAAGGGCCTGCTGGCCAGCCACCCGGCGGGCTTGCGGCTTTACGACCTGCTGCTGTGGGATGGCCGCGATCTGCGTGCCGAGCCGCTGGAGGCGCGCCGCAGGGTGCTGGAGGCGGTGGATTTCGGTGCCCGCATCGACATCTCGCCGCTGTTGGACTTCGCCACCTGGGAAGACCTGGCCGCGCTGCGTGCCGAGCCGCCCGCGGCGGTGATCGAGGGGGTGATGGTCAAGCGCCGCGATTCGACCTATGTCGCCGGCCGGCCGCGCGGGCCCTGGTTCAAGTGGAAGCGCGACCCGATGGTGGTCGACGCGGTGCTGATCTATGCGCAGCGCGGCCATGGCAAGCGTTCGGGCTTTCACTCCGACTTCACCTTTGGCCTGTGGGACGGCGGTGAACTGGTGCCGGTCGGAAAGGCCTATTTCGGCTTTACCGATGCCGAGCTGCGCGAGCTGGATCGCTTCGTGCGCCAGAACACCGTCGAGCGTTACGGGCCGGTGCGGGCGCTGGCGCCGAAGCTGGTGGTCGAGGTGGCCTTCGAGGGGCTGAACCGCTCGGCCCGGCACCGTTCGGGCGTGGCCATGCGCTTTCCCCGCATCAGCCGCATCCGCTGGGACAAGCCGGCGGCCGAGGCGGACCGGCTGGAAACGCTCGAGGCGATGCTGTGATCCTGCCGCCCGCGTTCCAGGACTGGTTCGCGCGCCAGGGCTGGCAGCCGCATCCGCATCAGCTGGCGCTGCTGGCGGCGACGGGCGACAGCCTGCTGATCGCGCCGACCGGCGGCGGCAAGACGCTGGCGGGGTTCCTGCCCTCGCTGGTGGAGCTGGCGCAGGCGGCGCGGCCGGATGGGTATTGGGGCAACAGAGAAGCGGCACGGGGCGGGCTGCATACGCTTTACGTCTCGCCGCTGAAGGCATTGACTGCCGACATCGGCCGCAACCTGGCGCGGCCGGTGGCCGAACTGGGGCTGGGGGTGCGGGTCGAGGACCGGACCGGCGACACCGGGCAGAGCCAGCGCCGGCGCCAGCGCGTCGATCCGCCCGAGATCCTGCTGACCACGCCCGAGAGCCTGGCCCTGATGCTGAGCTATCCCGAGGCGCCGGCGATCTTTGGCGGATTGCGCCGGGTGGTGCTGGACGAATTGCACGCCCTGGCGGAAAGCAAGCGCGGCGACCAGCTGATGCTGGGCCTGGCGCGGCTGCGGGCCTTGTCGCCGGGGCTGCGGGTGACGGGCCTGTCGGCGACGGTCGAGGATCCGCAGGCGCTGGCCGGGTTCATGGCAGGCGCTGCGCCGGTCACGGTGGTCGAGGCCGATCCCGGCCCCGATCCCGACATCGCCATGCTGGCCACTGCGCGGCCTGCGCCCTGGTCCGGCGGCGGCGGGCATCATGCCATCCCCGAGGTGCTGGCGGCGGTGAAGGCTGCGCGCACCACCATCATCTTCATCAATACCCGCGCCCAGGCCGAGCTGTTCTTCCAGGCGCTTTGGGCTGCGAATGACGAGAACCTGCCCATCGGGTTGCACCACGGCAGCCTGGCGCGCGAGCAGCGCGCGCGGGTCGAGGCGGCGATGGCGGCGGGCGAATTGCGTGCCGTGGTGGCGACCGGCAGCCTGGACCTGGGCATCGACTGGGGCGCGGTGGACCTGGTGATCCAGGTCGGTGCGCCCAAGAACGTCAAGCGGCTGGTGCAGCGCATCGGTCGGGCGAACCATCGCTATAATGCGCCCTCGAAGGCGCGGATCGTGCCGGCGAACCGTTTCGAGCAGATCGAATGCGTCGCCGCGCTGGAGGCGGTGCGGGCGCGCGACCTGGATGGCGATCCGCGCGGGCCGGGGCCGCTCGATGTGCTGTGCCAGCATATCCTGTTGACTGCCTGCGCCGCACCCTTCGACGCCGATGCGCTTTATGCCGAGGTCGCCACCGCCGGCCCCTATCGCGGGCTTTCCCGCGCCGATTTCGACGCCTGCCTGGATTTCGCCGCGACCGGCGGCTATGCCCTGCGCGCCTATGACCGCTGGCAGCGGCTGATGCTGCGCGGGGGCCTGTGGCATCTGCGCGACGCGAGAGCGGCGAAACTGCTGCGGATGAATGTCGGCACCATCGTCGAGGCCGAGATGATGAAGGTCCGCCTGCGCGGCCGCGGCGGCGCGCCCCTGGGCGAGGTCGAGGAAGCCTTTGCCGCCAGCCTGACGCCGGGCGACAGCTTCCTGATCGGCGGGCGGGTGGTGCGCATGGATGCGATGCGCGAGATGGTGATCGAGGTCACGCCCGACCCGACGCGGCAGCCCAAGATCGCGGTCTATTCCGGCGTCAAGCTGGCCATGTCCACGCAGCTTTCGCATCGGGTGCTGGCGCTGATCGGCGATCCGTCGCGGCACGATGCCTTGCCCGCGCAGACGCGGGACTGGCTGGGCTTGCAGGCCGAGGTCTCGGCCCTGCCGGAACCGGGGCTGCTGCTGTCCGAAAGCTTTCCCCATGCCGGGCTGTGGCATTTCGCGCTTTACGGTTTCGCCGGTCGCAATGCCTTGCAGACGCTGGGCCTGCTGCTGACCCGCGAGATGGAGGAGGAGGGGCTGGGCCCGCTGGGTTTCCTGTCGACCGATTACGCGCTGCTGGTCTGGTCGCTGGACCCGCTGTGCGATCCCGCGCCGCTGCTGGACCGGGCGCGGCTGCGGGCGGGCCTGGGCGACTGGCTGGGCGGGAATGCGGTGATGAAGCGCACCTTCCGCAACGTGGCCACCGTCGCCGGGCTGATCCAGCGCAACATGCCCGGCCAACGCAAGAGCGGGCGGCAGGCGACATTCTCCAGCGACATCCTTTACGACACCCTGCGCAAATACGACCCCGGCCACCTGATGCTGCGCATCACCGCCGAGGAGGCGGGGCGGGGCCTTGTCGATTTCGGCCGGATCGAGGAGATGCTGGACCGCTCGCCCCGGCGCGAGCATCGGATGCTGGACCGCGTTTCGCCCATGGCCGCGCCCTTGCTGCTGGAGGTCGGCCGGGTGCCGATCCGCGGCGAGGGCCGCGAGCGGCTGGCGCAGATCGAGGCCGAGGCACTGATGCGCGACGCCGGGCTGGAAGGGATTGCATGAGCGGATATGTCTTTGACTTCCACGGCTTGTGGCTGGAGGCGCGGGGCTCGGGCGTGCTGTGGTGGGGGATGGGCGGCTGGCTGGTCGTGGCCGACCTGCACCTGGGCAAGTCCGAGCGCATGGCCCGGCGCGGCGGCCCGCTGCTGCCGCCTTACGAGGGGCTGGCGACGCTGGAGCGGCTGGCGGCCGAAATCGCGGCGCTGGACCCGCAGGTGGTGGTCAGCCTGGGCGACGGTTTCGACGACCTGGCGGCGGCCGAGGCGCTGGACCCGCTGGTCGCCGGCGCCCTGGCCCGGCTGGCGCAGGGGCGGGACTGGGTCTGGATCGGCGGCAACCACGATCCCAGCGCGCCGGCGGGCCTGCCGGGCCGGGCGGCGGACAGCCTGCGGCTGGGCCGGGTCACGCTGCGGCACCAGGCGGGGCAGGGGCCGGACATATCGGGCCATTTCCACCCCGCCGTGCGGCTGGCAGGAGAGCGGCGGCGCGCCTTCCTGCTGGGCGGCGATCACCTGCTGCTGCCGGCCTTCGGCGCCTATACCGGCGGGCTTTTGCAGGACGATCCGGCGCTGGCGGCGCTGGTGCCGCAGGGGCTGGCCATCGCTTGCGGCGCCCGCGCCATTCCGCTGCCGCTGGGCCGCCGACGGTCGTGAGAAACGAAAAAGAGCCGCCCAGGGCGACCCTTTCCCGTCCGTGGAGCCGGATCAAGCGTTCGGGGTCAGAACTTGAAGTTCAGGCCCAGTTTCAGGTTGTGATAGTCGGGGGTGGCCTGAGTCGATGCCGTTTCACTATTGAGAGTGAAGGTGCGCGTGGACTTGCCGAAGTTGGCATATTCATATTCGCCCGTTACCGACATGCGATCGTTCAGCTTCTTTTCGACGCCAAGGCCCAGGATATAGCCGCTCTGCTTGTAATTCGCTTCGTCGCTGAAGGAACCGCCTGCGTCATCCGTGGCAGCGACCCGATACTCGATGTCGGCCCTGGCAAGGCCTGCCACGCCATAGACCAGCAGGTCGGGCTGAACCACATAGCCGGTCTTGACGCGCAGGGCCAGGACGCTCTTGACCTTGGAGGACACATCGGTCGAGCCGTCGTATGCGTTGTCATAGGTCAGCACGTCGTCGATATTGCCGCCTTCAAAGCCCAGTTCCGGGCCGAACACCCAGCGGTTGCGCTGCCAGCGATAGCCGATGCGCAGCCCGGCATTGGCGCCGCTAAGCTCAAGCTTGCCGGCGGTGCCCAGATAGCCGCCTGGGATCTCGGTGAAGCCCACGTATTCGCCCTCGCCGAAGGCATAGCCCAGCGTCACACCGGCATAGCCGCCGGCCCATTCGCCGGCGGGGACTTCGACGATCGGGGCGGTGACGCCGCTGTCAACGATCGGCAGTGTAAAACCTCCCGCATTCGCGGCCAAAGCGGCGGCCAGCGTCAGCGAGGCGGCGGCCGCAGTGGCGTGAAGGGCGTTCATCCGAACAGCGCACATGTCCACATCTCCTATGCGTGATGCCTATAGAAGGTCCAAAATCCCCGGCATCAAAATCAATTAACAACTCGGCCTGCGGTCGGAAGGCCGCAAGCGGCGCCTGAAGGCGCCGCCGTTTTGTGGCGCAGATCGCGACATGATAGCAACATAAAACTAAAGATCGTGTAAAATTTAAGGGGTTTGTGGCGCCATTGGCACCGTTAAGCCTTATATGTCCAGATTCTCCACGCTCAGGGCGTTCTGCTGGATGAAATCGCGGCGCGGTTCGACCACATCGCCCATCAGCTTGGTGAAGATGTCGTCGGCCTCGCCCAGATCCTCGACCCGCACCTGCAGCATGGTGCGCGCCGCCGGGTCCAGCGTGGTTTCCCAAAGCTGCTCGGGGTTCATCTCGCCCAGGCCCTTGTAGCGTTGCAGCGACAGGCCCTTTTCGCCCTCCAGGAAGATGGCTTGCAGCAGGCTCATCGGGCCGTGGATCGGGATGCCGCGATCCTTGCGGATCAGCTGCGCCGGCTGGCCATAGACCTCGTGCAGCGCATCGGTCATGGCGCCCAGCCGCCGGCTTTCGGCGCTGCGCAGCATCGGGCCGTCCAGGGTGCGGCTTTCCTCGACGCCCCGCAGCAGCCGGGTCAGGCGGATGCCGGCATCCTGGGTCGGGCGGCCGGTCCAGCCGCGCTCGTATTCCTCGGCGATCAGGTCCAGCCGCTGGGCCACGGCATTGGCCACGCCCTGCGCATCGGCATCGACCCGGCCCTGGACCAGCGCGCCGGCGATGGCGGCCTGTTCGGTGATATGGGGCGGGTAATGCGTCGGATAGGCGCGCAGGATGCGGCGCACGGTGCGCGCCTCCTCGACCACGCGGGCCAGGTCGGCGCCGGTCAGGGTCTCGCCATTGCCCAGCCGCAGGCTGGCGCCGTCGATGCCCTGCTCGATCAGGTAGTCCTCAAGCGCCGCCTCGTCCTTGAGATAGACCTCGGACCGGCCGCGGCTGACCTTGTAGAGCGGCGGCTGCGCGATATAGAGATGCCCCGCCTCGATCAACTCGGGCATCTGCCGGAAGAAGAAGGTCAGCAGAAGCGTGCGGATATGCGCGCCGTCCACGTCGGCATCGGTCATGATGACGATCTTGTGGTAGCGCAGCTTGCCCAGGTTGAACTCGTCCCGGCCGATGCCGGTCCCCAGCGCGGTGATCAGCGTGCCGATCTGGTCGCTCGACAGCATCCGGTCGAAGCGCGCCCGCTCCACGTTCAGGATCTTGCCGCGCAAGGGCAGCACCGCCTGGTTCTGGCGCGAGCGGCCCTGCTTGGCGGACCCGCCGGCCGAGTCGCCCTCGACGATGAACAGTTCCGACAACGCCGGATCCTTTTCCTGGCAATCGGCCAGCTTTCCGGGCAGGCTGGCCACGTCCATCGCGGTCTTGCGGCGCGTCAACTCGCGCGCCTTGCGCGCCGCCTCGCGCGCCAGCGCCGCCTCGACGATCTTGCCCAGGATGGATTTCGCCTCGGCCGGGTTTTCCTCGAACCATTCGGCCAGCTTCTCGCCCACCAGCCCCTCGACCGCGGGACGCACCTCCGAGGAAACCAGCTTGTCCTTGGTCTGGCTCGAGAATTTCGGGTCCGGCACCTTGACCGACAGCACGCAGGTCAGCCCCTCGCGCGCGTCGTCGCCGGTGAAATCGACCTTTTCCTTGCGCGCCTGGGCATTGGTCTGCGCGTAATTGTTGATGACGCGGGTCAGCGCGCCGCGGAAGCCGGCCAGATGCGTGCCGCCGTCGCGCTGCGGGATATTGTTGGTAAAGGGCAGCACCGTCTCGTGGTAGCTGTCGTTCCACCACATCGCCACCTCGATGCCGATGCCGCCGCGCTCGCCGGTGATGAAGATCGGCTCGGGCATGACCGGGGTTTTCGAGCGGTCGATGAATTTCACGAATTCCCGCACGCCGCCTTCATAGAAAAGCTCGGTCCGCAGCGGTTCGGCATGGCGCTCGTCCTCCAGGATGATGCGCACGCCCGAGTTCAGGAAGGCCAGCTCCCGCAGCCGGTTCTCCAGCACCTTATAGCTGAAGTCGCGGTTCGAGAAGGTGCCGTCCGCCCGGTCCTCCTTGGACGAGGCCAGGAAACGCACCTCGGTGCCCTTCTCGCCCGGCTCGGCATCGCCGACCACGCGCAGGTGCTCGACGGTGTCGCCGTTCTCGAAGCGGGCGTAATGTTCCTTGCCGTTACGCCAGATGCGCAGCTCCAGCCAGTCCGACAGCGCGTTGACGACCGAGACGCCGACGCCGTGCAACCCGCCCGAGACCTTGTAGCTGTTCTGGTCGAACTTGCCGCCGGCATGCAGCTGGGTCATGATGACCTCGGCCGCGCTGACCCCTTCGGTCGGGTGCATGTCCACCGGGATGCCGCGGCCGTTGTCGCGCACCGAGACGCTGCTGTCGGCGTGAATCCTCACCCGCACGAAATCGGCATGTCCGGCCAGCGCCTCGTCGATGCCGTTGTCCACGACCTCATAGACCATGTGATGCAGGCCCGAGCCGTCGTCGGTATCGCCGATATACATGCCGGGACGCTTGCGCACGGCTTCCAGGCCCTTGAGAACCTTGATGGAATCGGCGCCGTAGTCGGAGGTCTGGGGGGCGGGTTCGGTCATTGTCTTCTTATCCTGCCTTGGACTCGCATCTTATAGTGTGCGCCGCACGGAATGTCACGGGAAAGCCACAAGATTTAGCGGCTTCCCACCGGCCGGCGCCCCGCCATGCCCGCCGCGCCGCGCGCCCGGCCATCCGGCGCGAAACCTCCGGCTTCTTCGTTCCCCAAATACCCATGCCGCCCGCCCCGCCAGGCGCTCCGCCCGCCGCCTTGTCCTTGGGCTTTCACCGTTTCCCAAATACTCCCGCCCGGCGCGCAATGTGCCCCGCCCCGTCCGGCCTTCCACCCTCTCGGGCGATACCCAGGCCGGTTCAAGCCAGCCCGTCCTCCTCCAGCAGGGTCCGGCCGTCGCGGCTCTCGATCTCGATCACCCACAGGTCGGGGTCGCGGGCGATGTTGCGGGCGATCCCGGCGTCGATCTCGCGCTCCTCGGCCTCGTTCAGCTGCAGCCAGGCCCGCCGGTCGGTCTCGAAATCCCATTCCCGGATCCACAGGCTCGCCCGGCCGTCCAGCGTGGCGCATTTCACCATCACGCTGCCGGCGGTGTCGTCGCCATGCCGGGTGACATAGGCCGGGATGCCGACAAGCCCCAGCCGGCGCAGATAGGCCGCGACCCAGACGCCGGCGGCCAGGCGCGGCTCAGGCATCGGGCGCCTCAGGCATCGCCGTCGCGGAAATCGAGGCCCATCTCGTTATAGCGCTCGGCCTCGTCCAGCCAGTTCTCGCGCACCTTCACCTGCAGGAACAGGTGGACCGGGCGGCCCATGAACTCGGCCAGTTCGGCCCGCGCCGCCTGGCCGATGGCCTTGATCGTCTCGCCGCCCTTGCCCAGGACGATGCCCTTGTGGCCGGGGCGGGCGACATAGACGATCTGGTCCACGCGGGCCGAGCCGTCCTTGCGCTCTTCCCATTTCTCGGTTTCCACCGTCAGCTGATAGGGGATTTCCTCGTGCAGGCGCAGGGTCAGCTTTTCGCGGGTGATCTCGGCGGCGATCATGCGCATCGGCAGGTCGGCCACCTGGTCCTCGGGGTAAAGCCACGGCCCCTCGGGCACTTCCTGCGCCAGCCAGTCCAGCAGGTCGTCGCAGCCATAGCCCTTTTCGGCCGAGATCATGAAGGTGCGGGTAAAGTCGAAGGCGGCATTCAGCTGTTGCGACAGCGCCAGCAGCGCCTCGGACTTCACCCGGTCGATCTTGTTGATGACCAGCGCCACCGGGGTCTGGCCGGCATGCTGGCGCAGGTTGTCGATGATCGCCTGCGCGCCGTCGGTCAAGCCGCGATGCGCCTCGATCAAGAGCAGGATCACATCGGCATCGGCCGCGCCCCCCCAGGCCGCCTTGACCATCGAGCGGTCGAGCCTGCGGCGCGGGCGAAAGATGCCGGGCGTGTCGACGAAGACGATCTGGCTGTCCCCTCGCATGGCGATGCCGCGGATGCGGGCGCGGGTGGTCTGCACCTTATGCGTCACGATCGAGACCTTGGCCCCGACCATCCGGTTCAGCAGGGTGGATTTCCCGGCATTCGGCTCGCCGATCAGGGCGACGAAGCCCGCGCGTGTCTGGGTCATGGCGTTCTTTCGATCTGTTCCAGCATGGCGCTGGCGGCGGCCTGCTCGATGCTGCGTTTGGTGCCCCTGCCGCTGGCGGCGGCCTCGCGGCCGTCGTCCAGCCGGACGGTGATCTGGAATTCCGGCGCATGGTCGGGGCCGCTGCGCGCGGTCTGGATATAGCGCGGCGGGCTCATGCCCTGCGCCTGCGCCCATTCCTGAAGCGCGGTCTTGGCGTCGCGCGCATCGCTTTCGACATTGGCGAGCCGGCTTGCCCATAGGCGCAGCACCAGTTGGCGCGCCGCCTCGAAGCCGGCATCCAGATAGACGGCGGCGATCACCGCCTCCATCGCATCGGCCAGCAGCGCCTCCTTGCGCCGGCCGCCCGACAGCATCTCGGAGCGGCCGAGCTTCAGCACCTCGCCCAGACCGATCTCGCGGGCGACGGCGGCGCAGGTCTCGCCCTTGACCAGCGTGTTGTAGCGCGGCGCAAGCTGGCCTTCGGTCGCGGCGTGGTCGGCCGAGAACAGCGCCTCGGCGATGGTCAGGCCCAGCACGCGGTCGCCCAGGAATTCCAGCCGCTGGTTGTCGGGCCGGGTGGCGCTGGCGATCGAGCCATGGGTCAGGGCGCGGCGCAGCAGGTCGGGGCGCGAGAATTCGTGCCCCAGCCGTTCCGAGAATGCGCGCAGGTCTGCGGAAATCTTCATGTCGCGATCCTGCCACGGCGCGGGGCGCCGCGGCAATTCTTCCCTTAGTCCACGGCCTTCAGGAAGCGGTCTGCCCGCCAGGTCCAGAAATACAGCAGCGACTTGCCGGCCGAGGAGAACATGATCCGGTCGGCGCGCCCGATCAGGTATTCCGCCGGCACCATGCCGACGCCGCCCACCGCCGCCGGCCAGCGCGAGTCGCCGGAATTGTCGCGGTTGTCGCCCAGGAAGAAGTAGTTCCCCTCGGGCACGGTGAACTCGGCGGTATTGTCGCCCGGTCCGTTGTCGAAGATGTTCAGCACGTCATGCGTGCGCCCGTTGGGCAGCGTCTCGGTGTGGCGGTCCTTTTCGCAGGCGGCGCCCTCGGGGACCGGCTCGTTGCGGCATTTCGGCAGGCTTTGCTGCGGGCCCTGCGGGGCATAGGGTTCGGTGAAGGTGCCGGCGGGCTGCTGCGGCACCTCCTGCCCGTTGATCCACAGCACGCCGTCCCTCATCTGGATGCGGTCGCCGGGCAGGCCGATCACCCGCTTGATGAAATCGTCGCCCCGCGTCGGGTGGCGAAAGACCACGACATCGCCGCGCTCGGGCTCGGAGCCCAGGATGCGGCCCGAGATCGGGCAGATCGCGAAGGGGCAGGACACCCGCGAATAGCCATAGGCCATCTTGTTCACGAACAGGAAGTCGCCGATCAGCAGCGTGTCCTTCATGCTGCCCGAGGGAATCCAGAACGGCTGGAAGAACAGGGTGCGGAACACGCCCGCGATCACCAGCGCCCAGAAGATGGTCTTGACGGTTTCCCAGATGCCGCCATCCTTGCGGGCTTCGCTTTTGGCCATGGATGCCATTCCCTTCATCGGCAAGTCGCGCGTTCATGGGGCGCGGGGGGCGGCAAAGTCAAGCCGTGCCTGCCCCGCCGTCATCCGGAAGCGCCTCGATCACCACCAGGGCCTGCGCCCAGGGATGGTCGTCGGTCAGCGTCACATGCACATGCGCGCGGTGGCCGGGGGGCGTCATCGCCGCCAGCCGCTCGGCCGCCCAGCCGGTCAGCTCCATGGTCGGCTGGCCGGTCGCAAGGTTCCTGACCGCCATGTCGCGCCAGGCGATCCCCATGGCCAGCCCGGTTCCCAGCGCCTTGGAGCAGGCCTCCTTGGCCGCCCAACGCTTGGCGAGCGTCGCGGCCTCTTGCCGGCGCCGCGCGGCCAGCGCCAGTTCGCGTTCGGTAAAGACCCGCCGGCGGAAGCGGTCGCCGTGGCGCGCGAGCACCCCGGCGATGCGGTCTATGTTGCAGAGGTCCGAGCCTATGCCGAGAATCATGCGCCTGGTTGGTCCTGTGGTGACATGGGTATTTGGGCAACGGAGAAATCAGGCGCGGGTGGCGTCCATGCGCCGGCGCATTTCGCGGATGGCCGGGCCGAGGCCGAGGAAGACCGATTCGGCGATCAGGAAATGGCCGATGTTCAATTCGCGCAATTCGGGGATGGCGGCGATGGGGCCGACCGTGTCGAAGGTCAGGCCGTGGCCGGCATGGACCTCGAGTCCCAGCAGATGCGCCTGGGCCGCGGCCTTGCGCAGCGCCTCGAGCTCCAGGTCGCGTTCGGCCGGCCGCCCTTCGGTGTCGAGGTCGCAATAGGCGCCGGTATGCAGTTCCACCACCGCGGCACCGATGCGGGCGGCGGCCTCGACCTGGCGCGGCTCGTGGCCGATGAAGAGCGAGACCCGGCAGCCCGCCTCGCGCAGCGGCGCGATGAAATCGGCCAGGAAGGCCTCGTTGCCGGCGACGTCGAGCCCGCCTTCGGTCGTGCGCTCCTCGCGCTTTTCGGGGACGATGCAGACGGCATGCGGGCGGTGGCGCAGCGCGATGGCCTGCATCTCGGCCGTCGCGGCCATTTCCAGGTTCAGCGGCAGGTTCAGCGCGGCCATCAGCCGGTCGATGTCCGCGTCCGAGATATGGCGGCGATCCTCGCGCAGATGGGCGGTGATGCCGTCGGCGCCCGCCTCCTGGGCCAGCGTCGCCGCGCGCAGCGGGTCGGGCCAGGGCGTGCCGCGGGCGTTGCGGATGGTGGCGACGTGGTCGATGTTGACGCCAAGGCGCAGCATGGTTTTCCCCTTGTGGATTTCAGCGGCAGGTTAGTGCTTTGCCGGCGCAAGTCCAGATGCCGCCACCCACCAGCCGGGATTTGCCCCGGCGATGCGGGCGCGGGCGGCCTGGGCCTGGGCCGCGGTTGCGAAAAGCCCGAAGCAGGTCGCGCCCGAGCCGGACATGCGTGCAAGCGCCGCCCCGGTCGCGCGGATCGCGGCCAGGCAATCGGCGATCTCGGGCATCAGGGCGATGGCCGGCGCCTCGAGGTCGTTGCGGCATTCCTGCAGGAAGGCGATCAGAGCCGGCGCGTCGGGGAAATCGGGCAAGGGCTCGGGCATGGGCGGATTGTCGCGCTGCGCCAGGGCCTTGAACACCGCGGGCGTGGGCAGGCCGCGGCCGGGATTGACCAGCAGCACATCCAGCTGGGGCAGCGGCGGCAGCGGCACCAGGATCTCGCCCAGGCCCCGCATCCGCAGCGGACGGCCGGCCAGGCAGGCGGGCAGGTCGGCGCCCAGCATTTCCGGCCGCTCGGGGCGGGCATCCAGCGCGCGCAGCACCGCCGCCGCATCGGCCGAGCCGCCGCCGATGCCCGAGGCCACCGGCAGGTTCTTTTCCAGGGTGATCCGCGCCTCGCGCCCGGCCAGCCGCGCGGCGCGCAGGCACAGGTTGTCGGGCTCGGCCGCCAGGCCCTGGGCGAAGGGGCCGGTCAGGCTGAGCGACAAGGGCCCCGGCGCCACCGTCACCACGTCGCCCAGCTCCAGGAACACCACCAGCGAATCAAGCAGGTGATAGCCGTCCGCGCGGCGGCCGGTCACATGCAGGGACAGGTTCAGCTTGGCGGGCGCGGCCTCGCGCCGGGGCAGGGGCATGGGTCAGTCGGCCTTGGCCGGTTCCGGGGCGCGGACCTCGGGGCGCCGGCGGCCGGCGGCCGTTTCCTCTTCCAGCACCGCATCGAGGCCGCGCTCGAGCTTGATGCGGATGCGTTGGGCGTCGGCTTCGGTTTCCGGCTTCAGCGACAGGGCGCGGTGCCACTGGATCTCGGCCTCGCGCTTGCGGCCGACCATCCAGTAGATGTCGCCCATGTGGTCGTTGACCAGCGAATCGCTGGCCATGGCGGCCACCGCGCGCTCCATCGGCGCCACCGCCTCCTGGTAGCGGCCGAGGCGGAAATAGGCCCAGGCCAGCGAATCGAGGATATAACCGTCGTCCGGGCGCAGCTCGACCGCGCGCTGGATCAGCGCCAGCGCCTCGTCCAGCTTTTCGTTGCGGTCCACCAGGCTGTAGCCCAGATAGTTCAGCACCTGCGGCGAATCGGGGCGGATCTTCAGCGCGGCGCGGAAATCCGCCTCGGCCCTGGGAAACTGCCCCGAGCGTTCCAGCGCGATGCCGCGGGCGTAAAGCGGGAACCAGCGCGCCTCGGGGCTGGCGTCGCCGATCAGGTCCAGCGCCTTGTCATAGGCCGGGACCGCCTGGGCGAACTTGTCCTGCTGGCGCAGCATGTCGCCAAGCGCGATCCAGCCCTGGGCCAGTTCGGGATGGGCGGCGGTCAGCGCCAGCGCGGCCTTTTCGGCATCCCCCAGCCGCTCGGCGCGGGCCAGGGCGTCGATGCGCGACAATTCCGCGACCGGGCGCATGTCGCCCAGCTCGCGCAGGGCCTCGAACTCGCGCTCGGCCAGGTCGAACTGGCCGAAGCCCTGCAAGAGCTGCGCCGCCAGAAGCCGCGCCTCGCCCAGGTCGGGGGCCAGGTATTCGGCCAGCCGGGCATGGATCAGCGCCAGCGGATCGGGCTCGTCGGTGGTGGCCAGGACCGAGCCGAAGGTCAGGAACAGCTGCGCCATGCCGTCCGCCGGACCGCGGGCGGAATCGAAGGGCAGCGTCTCGCCCCGTGCCATGCGGTCGCGCAGGGCGACCAGGTAGGGCTCCTCGGCAAAGCCGGGCGTCGCCTCGATCATGGCGATGGCGTCGCGGTTGCGTTCCAGCTGCGACAGCACCTGGGCGCGGGCGATGACGCCCAGGATATGCGCCCCGGTGACGGGATCGGCCAGCAGCAGCTCGGCGCCCTCGAAATCGCCGACCCGCGCCTTGGCGAGCGCCAGGTGGTAGTTCACCATCGGCGCGGCGCCGCGCAATTCGGCCATTTTCTTGAAGGCGGTCAGCGACTCGCCGGCCTTTCCGGCGCCCAGCAGCGCCCAGGCCCGCATCATGCCGTCGATCAGCATGCCGCCGCCGGGCGTGCCGGCGTCGCCTTCGGGCGAGGGGGCGGCGTCGATGGCCTCGATCAGCGCGTCCCAGCGCCCGGCGCGTGCCATCTCGGCGCGCTGCACCAGCCGCGCCAGTTCCGTGGCGCGGCCCTGGCCGGACATGGTGCCGGCAAGCGCGGTGGCGCGCTCCATCTCGCCGGCCGAGATCAGCGCGACCAGCGCGCTGTCCTGCAGGAAGGGATCGCTGTCGTCATGGGCCAGCGCCTGGAGGTAATAGCGGGCGGCTTCGGGATAGTCGTTCTGGATCGCGGCCATGCGCGCGGCCAGGTAGGGCCCCGAGAGGCCGCGAACCTCGGGCGCCGTATCCGCCGGGCGATGCGCCGGGCGCTCGCTGTTCTGGGGCTCGGGCTTTTCGGCCTGGGCAAGCGAGGGTGCGGCCATGGCGGTGCCCTGCGGCATCGGCGCGGCGATCAGCGCGATCAGCGCCATGGGGATCAGTCTTGTGGTCACGGCTTGGGCCCATGTCTCGGCGATTTGCGCAGGCGACCCTAGCCGCCGCCGGGCCGATGGGCAACGGCGGGGCGGCGGCGGCGGGCGTCCTGGCGATCACATATTCGGGTAGTTCGGCCCGTCTCCACCTTGGGGTGTTGTCCAGTTGATGTTCTGGGCGGGGTCCTTGATGTCGCAGGTCTTGCAATGGACGCAGTTCTGGAAGTTGATCTGGAAGCGCGGGCCGCCCTCGCCCTCCAGCACCTCGTAGACCCCGGCCGGGCAGTAGCGCTGCGCGGGTTCCGCATAAAGCGGCAGGTTCACCGCGATCGGGATCGCGGGGTCCTTCAGCTTCAGGTGGCAGGGCTGGCTTTCCTCGTGGTTGGTGAAGGAAAACGCCACGTTGGTGAGGCGGTCGAACGACAGCTTGCCGTCCGGCCTGGGATAGTCGATGGGCTGGAAATCGGCGGCCTTGCCGGTGGCCTCGGCATCCGTCTTGCCGTGCTTCCAGGTGCCCAAGGGGTTCCAGCCGGTCAGGTTCGCCACCCACATGTCGAAGCCCCCCAGCGCCAGCGACGGCCACAGCCCCAGCTTCGACCACAGCGGCTTGACGTTGCGGACCGGCTTGAGGTCGCGGGCGATGGGGCCGGAGCGCAGGTCGGCCTCGTAATCGGTCAACTCGTCGCCCGCGCGCCCCGCGGCGATGGCTGAAGCCGCCGCCTCGGCTGCGGCGATGCCCGAGAGCATGGCGTTGTGGTTGCCCTTGATCCGCGGCACGTTCACCAGCCCGGCCGAGCAGCCGAGCAGCGCCGCGCCGGGCACCGCCAGCTTCGGGATCGACTGCCAGCCGCCCTCGGAGATGGCGCGGGCGCCGTAAGCGACGCGCTTGCCGCCCTCCAGGAACTCCGCGACCATCGGGTGGTGCTTGAAGCGCTGGAACTCCATGTAGGGATACAGGTAGGGGTTGGCGTAGTTCAGGTGGACGACGAAGCCGACCAGCACCTGGTTGCCCTCGAGGTGATAGATGAAGCTGCCGCCGCCGGCGTTCTTGCCCAAGGGCCAGCCCATGGTGTGGGTGACGGTGCCGGGGCGGGCCTTGGAGGGCTCGATCTCCCAGATCTCCTTCATGCCGAGGCCGAATTTCTGCGGCTCATGGCCGGCGGAGAGGTCGTATCTGGCGATCAGTTCCTTGGCGAGGCTGCCCCTCACGCCCTCGGCGATCAGCACGTATTTGCCGCGCAGCTCCATGCCGGGCTCGTAGCTCGGGCCGGGGGTGCCGTCGGCATTCAGCCCCATCTCGCCGGCGACGACGCCGGCGACGCGGCTGCCCTCGTAGACCAGCTGCGAGCAGGCCATGCCGGGGAAGATCTCCACCTCCAGCGCCTCGGCCTGCTCGGCGAGCCAGCGGCAGACATTGCCCATCGAGACGATGTATTTGCCGTGGTTCGACATCAAGGGCGGCATCGGCCAGTTCGGCACGCGGACCTGGCCCTGCGGGCCGAGGATGTAGAAATTGTCCTGGGTGACTTCGGTGCTGACGGGCGCGCCCTTGTCCTTCCAGTCCGGGATCAGCTTGTCGAGGCCGGCGGTGTCGAGCACGGCGCCCGAGAGGATATGCGCGCCGATCTCCGAGCCCTTCTCCAGCAGCACCACCGAAAGCTCCGGGTTCACCTGCTTGAGCCGGATCGCCGCCGACAGCCCCGCCGGGCCGCCGCCGACGATCACAACGTCGTATTCCATCGACTCGCGTTCAATTTCGGACATGGCTCGGCCCCCAACTTCCCTAGCTCGACAATCTGGGCGCAAGACCTAGCGCGTAATATTCTTGCGGGCAATCTTAACGCGACGCATGATAATCAACTTGCGACGTTTTCTCGGCAGGCTGCCGCGGATCGCATCCGGCGGGACTTGAAACAGGGACGGGATCGCGCCACGATGCCCCTCGGATTTTCAGCGGGCGCCCCCGGCCGATGGCCGGGGGCGTTCCAACAGCTTGTTTCGCGTTGACTGGCGTCGCACCGTTGCGACCGGAAGGACTGGAATGGAAAAGATACCGATGACCCGCGCGGGCTACGACCAGCTGGACGAGGAACTGCGCGAACTGCGCTCGGTCCAGCGCCCGGCGGTGATCCGCGCCATCGCCGAGGCGCGCGAGCATGGCGACCTGTCGGAAAATGCCGAATATCACGCCGCCCGCGAAAAGCAGAGCTTCGTCGAGGGCCGCATCAAGGAACTGGAGATGATCCTTTCGCGGGCCGAGGTCATCGACCCGAGCCGGCTGAACGGCTCGATCAAGTTCGGCGCCACCGTCACCCTGCTCGACGAGGATTCCGAGGAAGAGCGCACCTACCAGATCGTCGGCGAGGCCGAGGCGGACCTGGAGCGCGGGCTTCTGAACATCCGCTCGCCCCTGGCCCGCGCCCTGATCGGCAAGGACGAGGGCGACAGCGTCGAGGTGGTGACGCCGGGGGGCGGGAAATCCTATGAGATCATCTCGATCCGCTATGTCTGAAGGAAGGGGCCGGGCGCATGGACTCGCTTGATCCGCTGCGCAGGCTGGCCGTCGAACAGGCCCGCAACCGCGTGCTGGCGATCGGCGCGGGGGTCAGCTTGGCCTGGCTGGCGCTGGTCGGGCTGTTTGCGCTTTTCGGCCCGGAGGCCGAAGGGCAGGGCGCGGCGGGCTGGCTGGTCTGGCTGGTGGGCGTGATCCTACCCTTGGCGCTGGTCTGGCTGGCGGTCTGGTCGGCGCGCAGCCTGCTGCTCCTGCGCCAGGAGGCCGAGGAGCTGCGCGCCATGCTGGCCCGGATGCAGGACCAGGGCATGGCCGGCGAACCCATGGCCGAGCCGCGCGCGGCCGCGCCGTCCTCCGCCCCCGTTTCCGCGCCGGCCGCGCGGCGCGGCATGGTGCCGCCCGCGCCGCGGCCCTCTGCCGCGGATGCGCGGCAGGCCAGCCTGGAGCTGGATTCGCCGCCCGCGGCCCAGCTGACGCCGGCCGAGCTGTTCCATGCGCTGAACTTTCCCGACGGTCCCGAGGATCGCGAGGCGATTCGCTGCCTGCGGCTGGCGCTGGCCGATCCGGGCATGGCCCGGCTGATCCGGGCGGCGCAGGACGTGGTCACGCTGTTGGCGGGACAGGGCGTCTACATGGACGAGCTGGCCGTCCCCGAGGCCGATCCCGTCCTGTGGCGCCGCTTTGCCGAGGGCGCGCGCGGCGAGGCCGTGGCCGACCTGGCGGTGATTCGCGACGAGGCCGCCCTGGCCAGCGCCGGGGCGATGCTGCATGGCGACGAGGTGTTTCGCGACGTCGCCCATCATTTCCTGCGCCATTTCGACCGGCTGATGAGCCGCAAGGTGCAGGACAGCGACCCGCAATTGCTGGCCGCGCTGGCCGAGACCCGCTCGGGCCGGGCCTTTACCCTGCTGGCGCAGGTGACCGGCATGCTGGGCCGCGCCGGCACCCAGGCCGAGGGGGCCGACGGGGCAGAGGGGGCGGGCGCGCGCTAAAGCGGCAGCCGCAGCACATGGGCCGGCGCCGACCAGGGCCAGCCCAGCCTTTGGCGGTCCTGCGGCTGGAAGCCCATCGCCCGCCATGCCGCCAGCCCGGCGCGATTGCCGGCCTGGACCTCGGCGCGCAGGGCGGGGTGGCCCTGCCGGCGGGCATGGGCGGCGGCCGCCTCGACCAGCGCCCGCGCGATGCCGCGCCCGCGCCATTGCGGCAGCACCGCGATCCCGTCCAGGACCAGGTCCGCCGTCTCGGCGCCGGGCCGGTAAAGCCCGGTCGCCAGGTGGCGCAGCCGTCCGCGCACCGGCCCCCAGACCGCGACGAAGCCGCCGTGCCCCGGATCGAGAAAGCCGCCCCCCGCATCGCGCAGCCCGGCGATTCCCAGCAGCCGCCCCGAGGGCGACAGCGCCACCAGCGCGCCCTGCGGCCGCATGGCGGCGCGGACCAGCGCCGCGCCCTGCCGCGGCCCTGCCGGCCAGGGCAGGATCTGCGCCCCGAAATGCCGCCAGTAAAGCGCCGCCGCCGCGCCCCGCAACTCGGGCGGGATGCCGCGCAGGATGCGGGGCGGGGTCTGCGATCCGGTCATGGCTGTCCCTGCATGTTCTTGTATGGTGGTTCTTGTGTCGGGCGGCGGTTTTGGCCATTGTGCCGCCAGCCTTATCCGCATCGCGAGCCTTTTTCACCATGTCCGCGCAAGCCGGCCTTGCGGCCCAGCCCAGCCACTCCCCCGACCAGAGCCGCGCGCTGCTGCGCAGCCCGGCGCAATGCCTGCGCCACGGCTTCCTGCAGGCGCTGCCCTTTATCCTGGTGCTTCTGCCCTTTGGCATGCTGTTTGGCGTGGTGGCCACGGATGCGGGGCTGGACCTGCCGCAGATCCTGGGCTTCACCGTGCTGGTGCTGGCCGGCGCGTCGCAATTCACCGCCGTCCAGCTGCTGACCGACCAGGCGCCGGCGCTGGTGGTCATCGTCTCGGCCATCGCGGTCAACCTGCGCATGGCGATGTATTCGGCCTCGCTGGTGCCCTGGCTGGGCGGGGCCAGGCCGCGCGACCGGGCCTGGATCTCCTATGTGCTGATCGACCAGACCTATGCGCTGGCGATCCAGCATTATGAAAAGCACCCGCGGCTGAGCATGGGGCAGCGCATCGGCTATTTCCTGGGCGCGGCGCTGGCCACCTGCCCGTTCTGGCTGCTGGCCACGCTGCTGGGCGTCTGGCTGGGCAACGCCATCCCCGAGGGCTGGGCGCTGGATTTCGCCATGCCCGTCACCTTCCTGGCGCTGATCGCGCCGATGCTGCGCAGCCCGGCCCATGTCGCGGCGGCGCTGGTGGCGGTTGTGGCCTCGCTGGCCTTTGCCTTCCTGCCCTCGGGGCTGGGGCTGTTCGTGGCCGCGCCGCTGGCCATGCTGGCCGGCGCCGGGGTCGAGGTATTGATGGAACGCAGAAACGGAGCCCGCCTGTGACCGGCTATAGCGATGTGACGATCTGGCTGATCATCCTGACCGTGGCGCTGGGAACCTATGGGCTGCGCTGGTCCTTTCTTGGCGCCTTCGGCAGCCGGCCGATGCCGCTCTGGGCGCAGCGGCTCTTGCGCTATACGGCGGTGGGGGTGCTGCCGGCCATCGTGGCGCCGCTGGTGGTCTGGCCGGCGGCCACGCATGGCGAGCCCGATCCGGCGCGGATGATCGCGGCAACGGTGGCCGTGGCGGTGGGCGTGGCGACGCGCAACGTGCTGGCGGCCATCCTGGGCGGGATGGCCACGCTTTACACGGCGCTTTACCTCATGACGTGAAGCTGGCCGTCGCGGCCATAGCCGGCGATCGCGCCGCCTTTCTGGCGCAGCAGCACGTCGTGGTTGTTGGCCGGGTCGCCGTCCATGTGCCGGCGCGAGGTCACGCCCGGCAGCGTCAGGAACCATTCGCGCAGCTTGAGCGGCGAAAAGCCGGTGGGCGCGCCTTCGAATCCGGGCACGCGGCTCAGCGCCTTGCCGGTGTTGACGGCGCAGAAGCTCTTGTTCGAGGCCCCCTGCCGCTCGACCGAGCGGATCGCGGCCTCGGCGATGGCCAGCGGCACCTGCACCGTGTCCTCGGCCACCCAGTAGGTCGAGCGCGCGTGATAGTCGATGTAGAAGTTCCTGAAGTTCGGCGTGATGCCGTAAAGCACGTCGTGCCGTTCGGGGATCGCCGGATGTTCCCAGCTGCCGGCGGGATCATAGATCACCCGCTGGCTGCCGTTGATCATCACCGCGGAATGCCCGCCTTCGCCGCGGGGGATGCCGATCACGGTGAACAGGGTGATCGAGGGCGGCCCCTCCGCGACATAGCGGGCGCGCCGGATCGACTCGTCGCTGGCCCATTTGTTGTCGGAGCCGCAGGCCGCAAGCGCGGCCGGCAGCGCCAGCGCAAGGAAGGCACGCCTTTGCATCTTTGGTCTTTCCCCGGTCAGGATCAGGCGTTGGCCAGAGCCATGAATACCAGCACGGCAATGGCCAGCACGCTGACCCAGGTCGCGGCCTTGATGAAGCCTGCGAAGGTTGCCTGGTGGTGACGGATGTCCATTTCGCCGTGCTTGTGTTCGGTGATTTCGTGATGCGAGGCCATGATCCTGTCCGTAAAACGATGCGATGCGTCGGGGGCAGGGATAACCCAAGGCGCCGGCCGTGTCACGCCCCCCAAAGCACCGCGCCCGATTCGGTCTGGCCCACGGGCCACACCCGGCCGGTCGCGCGCAGGTGGTTGATGTGGCCCACGGCCTCGGCCAGGGCGAGGCCGAATTCCGGCTTGGCGATCTGGCGGCGATAGAGCAGCGGAAAGCAGCCGACGGTGCTTTGCGGCTGTTGCCGCAGCCCGTCCAGCAGCCGGTCCAGCGCGGCGCGCTGGTTCTCGGCCAGTTGCCGCAGCCGGGTCGGCAGGCCGCGATAGGGCAGCTTGTGGCCGGGCAGGACCAGTTGCTCGGGCTGCGCGAACCCGGCCAGCCGCTCGCAGCTTTCCAGCCAGTCGCCGACGGAATCGGCCTCGGGCTCGGTCGGATAGACGCCCAGGTTGGGCGAGATCGTCGCCAGCAGCTGGTCGCCGCCGATCACCAGGTCATCGTCGAGCGACCACAGGGTGGCATGTTCCGGCGCGTGGCCATGGCCCATGCGCAGGGTCCAGCGCCGCTCGCCGAAGGCCACCTGCTGGCCCTCGGCCAGCCGCCTGTAGCCGGGGGGCAGGGGCGCGCAGACATCGGCGCTGTTGAAGGGGCGCTCGTGGCTGCGTTCCTCCAGCAGCTCGGGCGGCATCCCGGCCTGGCGCCAGAAGGCGATGGCCTGCGGCGTCGGGCGTTCCTGCACGTCCAGGATGCCCATCCGCGCCGTCAGCCAGGCCGAACGCGAGGTCCAAAGCTCGGCCCCCTGGGTCTGGAACCAGCCGGCCAGGCCCATGTGGTCGATGTGGTGATGGGTGGCGATCAGCCGCCTGACCGGCGCGCCGGCCAGCGGGCCCTGCAGGATGCCCTGCCAGATGCCGCGGGTGCGGCGGGTGTCCAGGCCGCTGTCCACCAGCGTCCAGCCATCCGCGTCGCGGAAGGCATAGACATTGACCGTATCGGGCTTGAAGGGCAGGGGCAGCTGGAACCAGAACACGCCGGGGGCGATCTCATGCGCCTCGCCCTCGGCCGGGGGGTTATGTGTCTCGCTGCGTATCACCCGGCCATTTGACCCAGCAGCACGGCGTCGTCAAGCGCCTCAAGATCGGCCAGCCCGGCGCGCGCCGCCGCCAGGTCGGCGGCGAATTGCGGCAGGATGCGGGCGATGTAGAGCCGCGCCAGCGCCTTGCTGCCGCCGCCGGTCGCGGCGCGCAGATGGTAATGCGCGCCCAGCACCCGCGCAAAGGCGGAGAGGTAGGGCACGGCGCCGGCAAAGCGGTCCGGCATGTTCCGGTCCAGCAGTTCCTGCGTCGTCTCGCGCAGGGTTTCGGCGGCCTGCCACAGCTGGTTGGCCAGGTCCGGCTCGGCCGACTGCGCGGCCTTGGCGCCGTCCAGGATCTCGTCCAGCAGCGCCATCGCCGCGGCGCCGCCATCGGCCAGCTTGCGGCCGACCAGGTCCATGGCCTGGATGCCGTTGGTGCCCTCGTAGATCGCGGTGATGCGCACGTCGCGCAGGTATTGGGCGGCGCCGGTTTCCTCGACATAGCCCATGCCGCCATGCACCTGCACCGCGGTATCGGCGACGCGGATGCCGACGTCGGTGCCATGCGCCTTGGCGATCGGCGTCAGGAAGGCGGCGCGCGCCGCCCATTCGTCCAGGCCGGTGGCCCGCGACATGTCCAGCGCCACCGCGCAGGCCATGCAGATGGCGCGGGCGGCAAAGACCTCGGCCCGCGATTCCGCCAGCATCCGGCGCACGTCGGGATGGCGCAGGATCGGCCCCGCCTGCACCCGTTCGGCGGCATAGGCCACGGCCTGCTGCAAGGCCGCCTCGGCCTGGGCCACGCCCTGCACGCCGACGCCCAGCCGGGCCGCGTTCATCATGGTGAACATGGCGGCCATGCCCTTGTGCTCCTCGCCCACGAGCCAGCCCTTGGCGCCCTCGAAGCTCATGACGCAGGTCGGGCTGCCGTGGATGCCCAGCTTGTGTTCCAGGCTGACGACGCGCAGGTCGTTGGCGACGCCCGGCTTGCCGCTCTCGTCCGGGATGAACTTGGGCACCATGAACAGGCTGATGCCGCGGGTGCCCGGCCCGCCGTCGGGCAGGCGCGCCAGCACCAGGTGGCAGACGTTCTCGGTCACGTCGCTGTCGCCCCAGGTGATGAAGATCTTCTGCCCGGTGACGCGATAGCTGCCGTCGCCCGCGCGTTCGGCGCGGGTGGTCAGCGCGCCCACGTCCGATCCCGCCTGCGGCTCGGTCAGGTTCATCGTGCCCGACCATTCGCCCGAGATCAGCTTCGGTAGGTAAAGCGCCTTGAGTTCGTCGCTGCCGTGATGCTCCAGCGCCTCGATCTGGCCCTGGGTCAAGAGCGGGTTCAGCTGCAAGGCCAGGCAGGCCGAGGCGAGCATTTCGTTCACCGCCATGTTCAGCGCCTGCGGCAGGCCCATGCCGCCGTATTCGGGATCGGCGGCGATGCCGATCCAGCCGCCCTCGGCCAGGGCGCGGAACGCCTCGGCATAGCCGGGGGACGAGCGCAGCTTGCCGTTCTCCAGCCGTGCGGGGGTCAGGTCGCCGGCGCGGTTCACCGGGGCGATCACCTCGGTCGCCAGCTTTCCGGCCTCGGTCAGGATGGCGGCCATGGTCTCGGCCGTCGCCTCGGCAAAGCGCTGGGTGACGGACAGGTCTGGAAACGACACGACCCGGTTCAGAATGAACGCGATCTGTTCGACCGGGGCTTGATAGGCCATCCGCACTCTCTCCCTCTGGCGCCTTGGCAAATCCGGCTGCGGCGCGTAACTGATGCCTTGGGCTTCGATCATATTTGCCGGCCCGCGTCCATCAACCACAACCCGACGTAACGAATGCAGACGCTGATCCTTGGCCATGACCCGCAGGGCGTGCGCGCCGCCGCCGACCTGCTGGCGCAGGGCGAACTGGTCGCCATCCCGACCGAGACGGTCTACGGGCTGGCCGGCGACGCCCGCAATCCGCGCGCCGTGGCCCGCATCTACGAGGCCAAGGGGCGGCCCAGCTTCAACCCGCTGATCGTGCATCTGCCGGACCTGGCGGCGGCCGAGCGCATCGCCGTCTTCGACGATGCCGCGCTGGCGCTGGCGCGGGCCTTCTGGCCGGGGGCGTTGACCATGGTGCTGCCGCTGCGGCCCGAGGCCGGCATCGCCTCGCTGGTGACGGCGGGGCTGGATACGGTGGCGATCCGCGTGCCGGCCCATCCGGCGGCGCAGGCGGTGCTGCGCGCCTTTGGCGGGCCGCTGGCGGCGCCCTCGGCCAATCCCTCGGGGCGGATCAGCCCGACCACGGCGGCGCATGTCGCCGACCCCGAAAGCGGGCTGGGCGGGCGCATCGCGGCGGTCCTGGATGCGGGCGCCTGTCCGGTGGGGGTGGAATCGACCATCGTCGGCTGGGTCCGGGGCCGGCCCGCCCTGCTGCGCCCCGGCGGCGTCGCGGCCGAGGCCATCGAATCCGTGCTGGGCCAGCCGTTGGCCCGACCCGAAGGCAATGCCGAGGCGCCGACCTCGCCGGGGCAGCTGACCAGCCATTACGCGCCGCGCGCCAGCCTGCGGCTGAACGCCGGGGATGCGCGGCCGGGCGAGTTGCTGATCGGCTTCGGCCCCGTCGCGGGCGAGATGACGCTGAGCCAGACGGGCGATCTGGCCGAGGCCGCGGCGCGGCTGTTCGACCTGCTGCACCGCGCCGATGCCGAGGGGCGGCCCATCGCCGTCGCGCCGGTGCCGGACGCGGGCCTGGGCGCCGCGATCAACGACCGGCTGCGCCGTGCTGCCGCGCCGCGCTAGGGCTCAGGCGTGGCCCGCGCTGGGCGACAGCATCAGGGGGTCGATGCCCAGCGATTTCAGCGCCGCGCGCCATTTGCCGGGATTGTCGGTGCCGAAGATGATCTCGTCGCCGCGCTCCGAGGTCAGCCAGCCGTTGTCGCGGATTTCCGAATCCAGCTGCCCCGGCCCCCAGCCGGCATAGCCAAGCGCCAGCACGGCGGGCTGCGGGCCCTGGCCGCGCGCGAAATCTTCCAGGATGTCGCGGGTGGTGGACATGGCGAGGTCGTCGGTGATGCGCATCCGGTTCTCGCCCAGGTCGATGTCGCGGGGGGCGCGATGCAGCACGAAGCCGCGCCCCGGCTCGACCGGGCCGCCGAAGCGGACGGGGATGTCCAGCGCATTCGTGCCGGCCTGGATGCCAAGCTGCGCCAGCAGGTCGGAAAAGCCGATCTCGGGCAGCGGGCGGTTGACCACCAGCCCCATGGCGCCGTCCTCGGAATGGGCGCAGACCAGGATCACGGATTGCTCGAAGCGCGGGTCGCGCATGCCGGGCATGGCGATCAGCATCTTGCCGGTCAGGTTGCTCGACTGGTCCATGATCTGCTCCGTCCTTTTCCTCAAGATCGGCCCTGTCGGCTGTTTTCGCAAGGGATTGCCGCTAATGTGACTTCACCCCGAGGGGGCGGGACGACTAGAACGGCAGCATGAAGACCCTTGCCCTGCTATTCATGACCGCCGCGCCGGCACTGGCGCAGGATCTGCCGCCCGGACTGGCATCCGCCGAACTGCTGCCCGGCTGGACCACGGCCGAAGGCCACCGCATGACCGCGCTGCACCTGCGGCTCGAGCCGGGCTGGAAGACCTATTGGCGCAGCCCCGGCGATGCCGGCGTGCCGCCGCGCTTCGACTGGGGCGCCTCGCGCAACCTGGCCCAGGTGCGGCTGCTCTGGCCGCGCCCCGAGGTGATCGAATCGGGCGGGGAGCGCACGCTGGGCTATCACGGTGAACTGGTCCTGCCGATCGAGATCACCCCGGCCAGCCCCGCCGCGCCGGTCGAGCCCAGGGCGGTGGTGGATTTCGGCATCTGCCAGGACATCTGCGTGCCGGTGCGGGTGGAATTGCAGGCCGGCCCCCCCGGCCCGGCGCCGGATCCGCTGATCGAGGCGGCCATCGCCCGCCAGCCCGAGACCTCGGACCGCCAGCCCGAATGCCGCATCGCCCCGATCCAGGACGGCATGCAGGTGACGGCCACCCTGCCCGCGGCGGACAGCGCCCGCGGCGACGAGGTGGCGATGGAACTGGCCGATGACGAGATCTGGGTCTCGGCCCCGGAAACGCATGCAGCCGGCGGCCGGCTGGCGGCGCAGGCGGATTTCGTCGCGGCCTCGGGCAAGCCCTTTCCGCTGGATCCGCAGGCGCTGCGGGTGACGCTGATCGGCCCCGACGACGCGGTCGAGTTCCGCGGTTGCCGCGAGGCGGCGGACTAGCCGCCCCGCCTAGCCCTCCAGCCGGGCCGCCACCGACAGCAGGTCGGCCCAGGCCTCGCGCTTGGCCAGCGGCGTGCGCAGCAGATAGGCCGGATGCGCCATCGGCAGCGCCGGCAGGCCGAAGGCCGTCGTCCAATTGCCGCGCAGCTTCAGGATGCCCTGCTGGTTCAGCGCCGCGATGCAGGGCGTGTTGCCCATCAGCACCAGCAGTTGCGGCTGCGCCAGCTCGACATGCCGGGCCAGGAAGGGCAGCATCATCGCGATCTCGGCCGGCTCGGGGCGGCGGTTGCCGGGCGGCCGCCAGGTCAGCACGTTGGTGATATAGAGCGCGTGTTCCGCATCCACCGCCTTGCGCGACAGGCCGATGGCGCCGAACATCTGGTCCAGAAGCTGGCCGGCGCGGCCGACGAAGGGGCGGCCCTGACGGTCCTCTTCCTCGCCCGGCGCCTCGCCGATGATCATCACCCGCGCCGCCGGATTGCCGTCGCAGAAGCAGAAGTTGCGCGCGCCCTTCTTCAGCTCGATGCCGTCGAAGGCTTCCTGCGCCTCGGCCAGTTCGGCCAGGCTGGTCGCGGCGGCGGCCATGGCCTCGGCGCGGGCGACCACATCCTCGGCCTCGTCGCGCGGCTGCGCCACGACCGGCGCGGCCTGGACGGCCGGGGCAGGGGGCGGTTCGGCACGGTCGGGCGCGGCATAGCGGTCGAGCGGCGCGTCGAGGCATGGCTCGTCCGCGCCCAGCTCGGCTTGCCATTGCAAAAGCGCCAGCGCCGTCTCGGCGTCCAGCGCGAATCCCCTGTAGGTCGGTTCGGCGGTCATGGCCGCAGGCTAGGGCGCGGCGCGGGCGCGGGCAAGATGCGACGCACAGCTGCGATTGCGCGAGCGGCACGATGCCTTGCCCCCGGTCGCGCGACGCCAGCGTTACTGCGATTGCGTCAGCGGCGTGGTGCCGCCGCCCATGCCGACCAGCCGCTGGATCAGCGGCCTTGCCGTCGGCCCGATGCGGTCGCAGGCGCCCGGATCGTCCAGCAGCTTGAAGGCTGGCCCGTAATAGGTGCGGTCATAGGCCGCGGCGTCCAGCCCCAGCTTCGCCGCCAGAAGATCGCCCGTGCCGGTGATCAGCGTCCATTCCCCGTCGGTGATCGCGTAATCGGGGCAGTTCGAGGTGATGACGTTCACATTCGCCAGTTCCGCGATCAGCGATTTCGCCTGTGGGTCGGACAGGCCCGAGACATCGGGAAGCTTCACGGTGATGCCCCCGTCCGCCAGCGCCGCGCCGGTCCCCAGGACCAATGCGCCGGCCAGAGCCGCGAGTGCTTTCATGGATTGCCCCCTTGCTTGTTCTGGACGTTCGGTTTCGCGCGCCCATCCCGCCCGATCCGCCGGTCCCGTGCAACCCAATTCGCCGTGAACTTGACGCAGCACAGGCGCAAGGATACGCGATTGCCAACAGCCAGAAGCATAGAGGATGCCTGCGATGACGACCTATTCCCTTCTGATCCTGCCCGGCGACGGCATCGGCCCCGAGGTCATGGCCGAGGTGCGCAAGGTCATCGGCTGGTTCCAGCAGAACCGCGGCCTGTCCTTCGACGTCAGCGAGGATCTGGTCGGCGGCGCGGCCTATGACAAACATGGCAAGCCCCTGGCGGACGAGACCATGGCCAAGGCGCAGGCGGTCGATGCGGTGCTGCTGGGCGCCGTCGGCGGGCCGAAATACGACGACCTGGATTTCTCGGTCAAGCCCGAGCGCGGCCTGCTGCGCCTGCGCAAGGAGATGGACCTGTTCGCCAACCTGCGTCCCGCGCAATGCTTCGACGCGCTGGCCGATTTCAGCTCGCTCAAGCGCGAGGTGGTGGCCGGCCTCGACATCCTGATCGTGCGCGAACTGACCTCGGGCGTCTATTTCGGCGAGCCGCGCGGCATTTCCGCCGACGACACCCCCGGCAACGAGGGCGGCCGCGTCGGCGTCAACACCCAGCGCTATACCTCGGGCGAGATTCGCCGCGTCGCCCGCTCGGCCTTCGAACTGGCCCGCAAGCGCGGCAACCGCGTCTGCTCGATGGAAAAGGCCAACGTCATGGAATCCGGCATCCTCTGGCGCGAAGAGGTGCAATGGGTCCACGACAACGAATATCCCGACGTGGAGCTGTCGCACATGTATGCCGACAACGGCGCCATGCAGCTGGTGCGCAATCCGCGCCAGTTCGACGTGATCGTGACCGACAACCTGTTCGGCGACATCCTGTCGGATGCGGCGGCGATGCTGACCGGCAGCCTGGGCATGCTGCCCTCGGCCAGCCTGGGCGCGCCGATGGAGAACGGCCGGCCCAAGGCGCTTTACGAGCCGGTGCATGGCTCGGCCCCCGACATCGCCGGGCAGGGCAAGGCCAACCCGATCGCCTGCATCCTCAGCTTCGCCATGTGCCTGCGCTATTCCTTCGGCCTGGGCGCCGAGGCCGACCTGCTGGAAAAGGCGGTCGAGAAGGTGCTGGCCGACGGCGTGCGCACCGGCGACCTGATGGGGGCCGAGGGCGGCAAGCCGGTCTCGACCGCCGAGATGGGCGACCACATCGTCGCGGCGCTTTCGGCGCTGTGACCGGCAGGTCGCGCCCGCATCGCCGGGCGCGGCCCAACCTGCGAACCGTCGGGGAGGGGCATGACGGCGGGCAACATCAAGGGCGCGCTGCTCGCCCTGCTGGCCATGGGGCTCTATTCGACCCATGACGTGATCATCAAGGTTCTGGGCGCCACCTATCCGGCGCTGCAGATCCTGTTCTTCTCGGCGCTGCTGTCCTTTCCGCCGCTGGCGGTGCTGCTGCTGCGCGACCCGACGCATGGCACGCTGCTGCCGCGCAACCCGTTCTGGGTCGGGCTGCGCTCGCTTTGCATCGTCATCTCGGGGATCGGCGGGTTCTATGCCTTTTCGGTGCTGCCGCTGGCGCAGGTCTATTCCATCCTCTTCGCCGCGCCGCTGATCGTCACCGTGCTGTCGGTGCCTCTCTTGGGCGAAAAGGTCGGGCTGCATCGCTGGCTGGCGGTCTGCGCCGGGCTTTGCGGCGTGCTGGTCGTGCTGCGCCCCGGCGTGACGCCCTTGGGGCTGGGGCACCTGGCGGCGCTGATGGGGGCGACGGCCACGGCGCTTTCCGCCATCGCCGTGCGACGCCTGGGCCGGTCCGAGCGGACGGTGATCCTGCTGCTTTGGCCGATGATCGGGAATTTCCTGCTGACCGGCGCCTCGCTGGGCTTCGCCTATCGCCCGATGGAGCTGGGCGACCTCGCGCTGACCGGGGTGATCGCGGCCTTGGGGCTGGCGGCGGGCTTCCTGCTGATCCTGGCCTATCAGGCCGGCGAGGCGGCCAATGTGGCGCCGATGCAATATTCGCAGATGCTCTGGGCGGTGGGTTACGGCTGGTTCCTGTTCGGCGAAAGCCCGGACGGGCCGACGGTGCTGGGGGCGGGTCTGATCATGGCCTCGGGGCTCTACATCCTGATGCGCGAGCGGCTGGGCGCCTCGCGCCTGCGCCCGGCGACGCGGGCGCGCCTGGGCGCCGAGGCGGTGACGGCCCCGCGCTGGAGCCTGTTGCAGCGCCTGCTGCGCGCGCGGGGCTGACGCGGAAGGCTTCCTGCATTCGGAAACCGCGCTGATGCGCCTGCTACGCGCACGGGGCTGACGCGGCACTCGCCCGGCACCGGCAGGCGAGATCTCCGCGCTTGCTGTGCGCGGGGCTGACGCTGTTTTCTGCGGCTGTCCCGCAAGATTCCCCCTTGCATTCCGCCGCCCCAGGGGCTACCTGCCCCTTCACGGTCGGAGCGTAGCGCAGCCTGGTAGCGCACCTGCTTCGGGAGCAGGGGGTCGGAGGTTCGAATCCTCTCGCTCCGACCATGGAATTCTTGATAAGGGGCAGGTAGTTTTGCCTTTTTGATCATGAGAATTGCCTCTCCCAGCCACTGATTTCTCGTCAACGCACTGATTTCGTGTGGCTAAAGGTGCTCGGGAGCGAGTCCGCCACTAATAGTGATGGTCGCACACGAGGGGAGCGACTGGATTCGCCTTTCCGTCAAACGCCGGACGCTGCTGCTCACCGCCTTACATATCATAGCCACCGTGCACCATGTTGCGCGATCTGATCGACGCGTTGGGCGGAAAGCAGACTGACGGCTGACGCCGGACCGCAGCAGCTGGTTCTCGGCCTGCAACAATTCGATCAGGCGGTCGGCGCTGATCTCGTGCATCTGCGGCTCGCCACCGGGCAGTTCATAGCGGCCCTGGCTGCGCAACGCCGGCAGCACCTCGGCCGTCACCCATTTGCGGAACCGCTTAGCTGCCGGCTTCCGGCTGGTCAGGATCAGCGCGTAGAGGCCGCTTTCGTTGATGATGGTGGCGTTCGGGTTGCCGCGAATACCCTCACTACTGTTTAGGGTATTCAGATTGACCGTCTGGATCTCGTCAGCCTCAAGGCGGCTGATCGCAACAGTCGGGTTCGAATGCTCCAGCACCCGGCACACATCTGCGGCGACGAACCAGGGCGCGTCGTCGCGCATCACCACGCGGACGGCCTGTTCCTCAAAATCGAAGGGGATGATCGCGGCGGTCATCACGCGGCGCCCCGCTTGCGCTGTGCCGCGCGGATCTGATCGGCGTGATCCAGCAGGCGCCGCTCGTAGACCTGACGAACGAAATCTGGCCCCGCCGCCTCGATCAGGCGGGCAAGGATGTCCTGCCCGTTCTCGCCTCGCGACTGACCGAAGGTGGCCTGACGCGCCACCGTTTCGATGACGCCGTTCTCTCGGCACCATGCACTGAAATTGGTGCCGTTCGCGCGCAGCCCGCCGATGACCGCCTCATGGAGGACGGCGCCGGGCTGGAAAATCATATCCTGCCGTGTCATGTCTGTCTCACTTGCCTGTCGCGGAGCGGGTGCCGCATGGTTAAAAGTGAGATTAGGTTTACAAACGTATACCGTCAAGAGGAAGGTTTACGAATGTCGTCTTTTTCTGACCGGCTGCGGGAGGAACGGTTGCGGCTGAATATGGTCCAACCGCAGCTGGCCGAAATTGGCGGTGTGGGTAAGCAATCGCAGATCAACTATGAGAGCGGGAAACGTCAGCCAGACGCCTCCTATCTAGCCGCCATCGCGGCGGCGGGTGCGGACGTACTCTACATCCTGACAGGCGAGCGCCGCTCTGGACTTCCGGCGCCCACGGCCAATCAGCTTCCCCCGCGTCTGCGCGAACGGCTGGCCACCGCCATCGAGGCGATCGAGGAAGGGCTGGCTGCCACGAACAGAACCGCGCCGCCCGCCGTCAAGGCCCAGTTAGCGCTGGCCGCGTATGACATTCTTGCCAGCCAGGGCGAATCGGCCTCGGCTGAAATCATTCGTTTGGTAAAAACCGCTTGAGGTAACGATGTCGGAAGACCCCAAGGACAAGATCGTCCAGCTTTTCAAGGAAGGAACCAAGCCGAAGCGCAGGCGCCCACAGTCCAGGGCTGGAAATGCGGTCAGCGTCAACGGTAACGGAAACGTGGTCGCGGGCGGCGACGTTCACTATCATCTGCCCTCGCCGCCCGCTGCCCGTCCAAAAGTGCGGCCCGGCATCGAGCATATTACGGCAGAGCAGCGGGCAATCCTGCGGAAACTCGTGGAGGAGGTGGCCGAGACCGAGGCGCGACTGAAGAGAAGCCCCAGAGGGTTCAGCAGTGTCTATTCGGCACTTTTCAACCAGTTCGACGAGGTGAAAAAGCTGGAGCAGATCCCGCTTGATGGCTTCGAGCAGGCGCGCTCTTATCTCTACCAGCGTCGCGGCCAGTTGAACGGGATGCGGTCAGCACCGATCAAGAACGCCGACCAATGGCGTAAGACGCGCTACGCCTACATCAAGGTGAACTCCAAGGCGCCCGAGGATGCGGAGGCGCTGGACAGGTATATCCGCAAGAACTTCAATGCGGGTAGCCTGACAGAGCTTGCCAACGATGAACTGGAAAGAGCGTATCGCTACATCGCCGGGCGGCGCAACAAGCGGTGATGAGGAACAGATCGTGAAACTATTCGAAAAGCCGCAACCACCGCAGTCGAAGCTGCAAGAATTTCGCGACGGGATGATCGGCCTGCTCATCGTTGTTGGCCTGGTGGTCTGGGGATGGAACTGGCTGACCGGTGACGCCGAGCCAGTGACAGCCGCGCAAGTCGAACTATCCCCTGAAGAGGCTGCGGCGGCTACAGAAGCGGCAGCACGAAAGGCCGTGGCCGAAAAGGCCGAAGCCGAGCGTCTGGCCGCCGAGGCAGAGGCTGAAGCCAAGGCCGCCGCAGAAGCCACGAAAGTCGAAGCTGCGGCAAAGGCCAAAGAGAAGGCGCATGAAAAACGCTATGGCTTCCACTGCCTCAGTGGATGGGATGGCAGCCATCGCGGCCTGGTGACGCAGGTCAAGGAAAGGCTGCATGACCCTCACAGCTTTGAGCATGACAAGACGCAGACATGGCCCGTGCAGCCAGACGGCCGCAACCAGATCCTGATGACATACCGCGCCAAGAACGGCTTTGGTGCGCTCATGCTCGGCAAGGCAGTTGGCAGCTTTGACAACGAAACATGCGACGTCACCGTTGACCTCGTAGAGTAAGCCGCCCGGCAAAATTCATTTGCATGTTCATCGACGCCGCTGGCTCTTCGCCCGCGGCGTACTTCCTTGTATTTCAACGGTTTTTGCAAACATGCAAATGGCAGATCGAACTTGCGGGCCGATTTGCATGTTCGGAGCCTACTGCAGCACGGGCCCAACGCCCGCTCCGCCTCGCAATCTCCTGCAAATGCTGATATCTTTGGCCTCGACGGCCTCACACCGCCACGGGCCTTCACAACCCCGTTGAAGCCCTTTTGAAGCCTTAGTCCAGGACATATTCGCCCGTCCCTCGACTTCGGCCTCCAAGACCCCTCACAGCCTTATTTTGCTGGGCCTTCGCCGATCTTCGCAGATCTTCGGGCCTCTTCGCAGATCAGTCCAGATATTCGTGTCAAACAACAACGGCAGTGCAGCGTAGCATCTGCAGCAGGCCTAGGAAAGCAGCCGTTCCTGCTGACAGCATCGCCAACCGACGGTCTACCATCAGAGATGGAGATCATCGGAAAATCCCCGAACACCCATGCCGTCATGGGGATCGGTTTTCACATGCGGCTTGACGAGCCCCGGAGTAGAGATGATGGCTGGCCGTCCAGTAGCGACCATATATCGGGTCTGGCCAAACAGCGAATTTTGCTCGCGATTGGGGTAGAAATCAAAGGGGTAGCAGTGGACCGTCCGTGAGCACGCATAAGAAAAGGCAGGGCCGCAGCCCTGCCCTTATTTGGTGCAGTCAAGCTGCTTGTTAACAGCCAGCCTGCGGTTTCTGAACCTTGAACTTCCCATCAGGCGCGCCGGGAGTCAATCGCCATGTGGGCGGCTCATACGGAAACGGCTTCCGGAAGAGCGGTGATGGACATGGCGCGGACGCACATCGGCGAGCAAATCCCCATCGGACGGCGCGGGGCTGTCCGATGGAGAGGCTCAGAACCGCGGACCGACCGCAACGAGGCGCTACCGTATTCGCCACATCTGAAAAGGTGTGGGCCTAAATACGCGCCCTGCTGTGAAGGCAGGACGCTGCCGCCACATTGGCATTTGCCAAGTTCCAATTTTGCAAGTCTGTCCGGTTCCGGGGTTGGACCTGGCCGGGCAGAAAACCGTCTGCGGTAGATGTATCTCGCCATGCTCGACAGCGCATGCAAAGGTGGCGCCTGCGGGATGGGAGAATGTCATGACCACTACACTCGGCATTGATCTTGGCACGTCGTCGTTGGGCTGGTGTCTCATCGAAGACGAACACCGCATCCTCGATCTCGGCGTGATCATCTTCAGCGCCGCCGCCGGTGCCGGGCGCGACCCGCAATCGGGCGCACCCCTCGCCGAAGCGCGGCGCGAGGCCCGTTCGGCGCGGCGGCGGCGGGACAGGTTCATCGGTCGCCGCTCGGCTCTTCTGGACAAGCTGATCGCGCTCGGCCTGCTGCCCGGAGACCCGCCCGCGGGCCATGGGCGGCGGCGCAACCAGGCGCTGCCGAATGCCGAGACGAAGGCGCTGGCCGACACCGATCCCCATGTCCTGCGCCGCCGGGCTTTGTCGGAGCCACTTTCGCCGCACGAGATCGGCCGGGCGATCTTCCACCTCAACACCCGGCGCGGCTTCAAGTCGAACCGTAAGGCCGACCGGGGCCGAAACGAGCCCGAAACCGGCAAGATCGCCACCGCCGGCCAGGCGCTGGACGCGGCCTTGGGCAAGCGCACCCTCGGCCAATTTCTGGCCGACCGGATCGACGCCGGGCAACCGGCGCGGGTGCGGATGGGTGGCGAGAACCAGGCCTATGATTTCTATCCCCAGCGCAGCCATCTCGAGGCGGAGTTCGCGGCGATCTGGGAGGCGCAGGAACACCACCACCCCGAGTTGCTGACCGACACGGCCCGGACCGCGATCCATCGCATCCTGTTCTTTCAGCGCCCGCTGAAAACGCCCGAGGTGGGTTTTTGCACCTTCGCCGGCATGAGCGGTGTGCCTCACGACGAGCGCCGGCTGCCAAAGGCGCATCCGCTGTTCCAGGAACGGCGGCTCTACGAGGAGGTGAACAACCTCAAGGTAGTCGCCGCCGGAGCCGCTGCGCGCGACCTGACGCTGGATGAACGGGACCGGCTGATCCTCAAGTTGCGCGACAACAAGAAAGTCACCTTCGCCACTTTGGCCAAGAAGGTGCTGAAACTGGCCGAGGGCGAGCGGTTCAACAAGGAAAGCGAAGCCCGCAAGGACCTGGCGGGCGACGAGGTCCGGGCCGAGATGGCGGACAAGAAGCGCTTCGGCAATCGCTGGACGCATTTCCCGCTGGAGCGGCAGTTGCAGATCATCGACCGTGTGCAGAACGAGGAAAATCCCGATATCCTGCTGGCCTGGCTGCAATCCGACTGCGGGCTGGACAAGGCGGCGGCGGTCGCGGTGGCCAGGACGAACCTGCCCGAGGGGCACGGCCGCTTCGGCGAGACCGCGACCCGGCGGCTGATCGCGGCTCTAAAGGCCGAGGTCGTTACCTATGACAAGGCCGCGCTGGCGGCAGGGTTCCACCATAGCGATCACCGGACGGGCGAGGTTTACGACCTCCTGCCCTATTACGGCGAGGTCCTGACCCGTGAGATCGCGCCCGGCAAGGCGGAGTACGGCGATCCGCTCGAACGCCAATATGGCAAGGTCACCAATCCCACCGTCCATATTGGCCTGCGCCAGTTGCAAAAGCTGGTGAATGCGGTGATCGCCCGGCATGGCAGGCCCGACCGGATCGTCATCGAACTCGCCCGCGAACTGAAGCTCAATGACAAGCAGAAGGACGAGCATCAGCGACGGATCAGGCGGGATACCGAGGCGGCGATCCGCAGGGGCGAGAAGCTTGTTGAGGCGGGTATTGCCGATACCGGCGCCAACCGCGCCCTGATGCGGCAATGGGAGGAGCTGAACCCGTCGAACCCCCTCGACCGTCGCTGCCCCTACTGCGGCGAGCCGATTGGCATGGCGCAGATTTTCAATAGCCTAGCGGATATCGACCATATCATCCCCTATTCCAGGTCGCTCGACGACAGCCCGGCGAACAAAGTTTTGGTCCATCGCAACTGCAACCGCCAGAAGGGCAACAAGACGCCCTGGGATCGGTGGCACGAGGACGAGGCGAAATGGGAAATCATCTCGGCCCAGGTTGCGCGGATGCACCCTTCGAAACAATGGCGCTTTGGCCCCGACGCGATGGAGCGGCTGGAACGCGACGGCGGCTTCGCCGCCCGCCAACTGACTGATACCCAGTATCTGGCGCGGATCGCGGACAAATACCTGCGCGGCCTTTATCCGACTGCTGATGAGGGCCGGGTCGATGTCATCCCCGGGCGCATGACCGCGATGCTGCGCCGGGTCTGGGGCCTGAACAGCCTGCTGCCCGACCATAACTTCGTCGAGAACGAACATTCCAGCGCACCGAAGAACCGGCTGGATCACCGCCACCATGCGATTGACGCCACGGTCGCGGCGGTGACATCTCTGTCCCGGATGCAGCAGATCGCAGCCGCAGCGGCCCGGTCGGAGGAAAAGGAATTGGAGCGCCTGTTCGACGATCTGCCGCATCCTTGGGACGGCTTCCGCGAGGACCTGGGCGCGTGCCTTGCCCGCACAGTCGCCACGCACAAGCCCGATCATGGACGCAGCGCGAAACCCTCGCGCCACCGCGATGTGACGGCGGGCAAGCTGCACAACGACACCGCCTATGGCCTGACCGGCCTGAAGACCACCGATGGCAAGACCCCTATCGTCGTGCACCGCGTTCTCCTGGCCTCGCTGAAGCCCACGCAGATCGCCGACCCCGACTGTATTCCCGACGAAACCCTCCGCAACGCCCTGTGGCTCGCCACCCGGGACTGTTCCGGCAAGGCCTTCGATCAGGCCCTAGCGCGCTTCGCCAAGGAGCATCCGGTGTTCAAGGGCATCCGCCGGGTGAGGATACGCGAGCCGCTGAACGTCATCCCGATCCACGACAGGGAAGGAAAACCTTACAAAAGCTATGCCGGGGCGTCCAACGACCGATACAATGTCTGGCGGATGCCCGACGCTTCCTGGCGGCATGATGTTGTGTCCACCTTCAACGCGCACCGGAGCGATTATCGCGACCTTCGCCCGCACCCAGCGGCGAAAAAGGTTTTATCGCTACGCCAGAACGATATGATCGCGGTGGAGCGTAATGGTGGGCTTCGGGAGATTATGCGGGTCGTTAAGTTCAACCAAGCCGGGCGGCTGACTCTTTGTCCGCCGAACGAGGGCGGCAAGCTTCAGAACCGGGACGCGGCACCGAACGACGCCGATCCGTTCAAATACACTTATCTTTCTCCCAGCTCCCTAAAAAACGCCAAGGCCCGTCAGGTCCGCATCGATCCACTCGGTCGCGTCTTCGATCCCGGCCCACGCGAATAGCGGGCGAGGGATGGACCGGATCGTCGATATAGCCACCGACGGCCTGCATCTCTCGCTCCACCGCGGTTTCCTCATGGTCGAAAAGGACCGGGCCGAGGTCGGCCGCGTGGCGCTCGACGATATCCACGCCCTGATCGTCCATGCCCATGGCGTCACTTGGACCGGCAATATCGTCGCGGCCTTGGCCGAGCGGGGGGCGCCCATCGTCTTTTGCAACGCCTCGCACGCCCCCGTCGCCGTAACCCTGCCGCTGGACGGCCATCACGCCCAGAACGCCCGGATGCAGGCACAGATCGGGGCCTCAACCCCGCTGATGAAACAGCTCTGGCGCCGTATCGTCTCGGCCAAGATACTGATGCAGGGAGCGCTGCTCGCAGCGCGCGGAGCCCCTGGGGCCGAGGCCTTTCCTTTCATGGCCCGTCGTGTGACTTCGGGCGACAAGGAGAACCTCGAGGCGCAGGCCGCGCGGCGCTATTGGCCGCTGCTGATGGGCCCCGATTTCCGCCGCAACCGCGACGCCGGCGATGTTAACGCGCTGCTGAACTACGGTTATGCCGTGATGCGGGCCAGTTGCGCCCGCGCCATCGTCGCGGCGGGCCTGCATCCGACGCTGGGCATCCAGCATTCCAACCGCGGCAATGCCTTTGCGCTGGCCGACGACCTGATCGAGCCGTTCCGGCCGCTGGTGGATGCATTGGCCAAGTCGATGATGCGCGAGGGCATCACCCGCCTCGATCCCGCACAAAAGCGGCGTTTCGCCCGCCTGATCGCCTTCGATCTGGGCATTGCCGGCGAGACCTCGCCCGTCTCCATCGCCGCTGTTCGGATGGCGCAATCGCTTGGCAAGGCCTTCGAGACCGGCCGCCCCGATCTCCTGCTGTTCGACCCGCCCGGCGCGCTCGACTGGGCCGCGCTCGGCCGCGGCGAGGGGGACGGCGCGTGAAGAAGGACCCGTCATATCTGAGCGGATACAGGCTGATGTGGATTTTCGTGATGTTCGACCTGCCGGTGGGCAGCAAGAAGGAGATGCGGGACGCCACGAAGTTCCGAGAGTTTCTGCTGGATCAGGGTTTCGAGATGAGCCAGTTCTCGATCTACGCCCGGTTCTGCAACGGCAAGGACAGCTATGAGTCGCATCTGAAGCGGATCGAGGGTAACCTGCCGGAGAAAGGCGAGATCCATGTGCTCACGTTCACCGACAAGCAGTATGAGGGAATCGTCCGATTCTCCAGCCAGCGCCGCCGCAAGCCCCGCGAAAACCCGGATCAGTTGGCGCTGTTCTAGTTATGTCCAGGATTTGGCATCGCCTGGATGTGCCGACTCCTTGTTTTTAATCAACAAGTTGCCAACACATCCAGGTTAGCGCTTCAGAAACCGCAGGCCAACCGCAACAGGCGGTCGCCTACATCCGGACGCGCGTCAAGGTTAGCGCTTCAGAAACCGCAGGCCAACCGCAACTTGGGACGCCCGGCCTTTTTGCCGTCAAAGAGGTTAGCGCTTCAGAAACCGCAGGCCAACCGCAACGGCCTCGATGCGGGCGGCGTTGGATTTCGCAGGTTAGCGCTTCAGAAACCGCAGGCCAACCGCAACTGGCCGGTCGATCCGACCACCTCGCGCTCGAGGTTAGCGCTTCAGAAACCGCAGGCCAACCGCAACAGATACCGACTGCGTTCCAGCGATGAAGCAAGGTTAGCGCTTCAGAAACCGCAGGCCAACCGCAACTGATACCCGCTTTCAGTTTGCGAATGACGAATGTCCGCTTTGGCGAATACTGTTTTGCAGCACAACGGTACCACGACCGGCTAGTATTGGGCCGGAAGCGACGTCGTAACCCACAGCAAACTCTTTACAGAATGCCCGTTTTGTAAAGAGTGGATAGAGTCAGGACCAGAAATCGCAGGGCAAAATCAGATGACCCGATAGCGCACCGACCAGCATTTTGTTAAGAGTGACGGCAGCGCGCCGGTGGATGCGCATCGGCGCCGCCGAGATTACCTGACCCCCGATGAGGTCAAGCGCCTACTGGCTGCGGCCAGGTCCGGCCGGCACGGCGCGCGCGATCATCTCATGCTGTTGCTGATGTACCGGCACGGGCTGCGGGTCAGCGAGCTGATCGCCCTGCGGCGGACGGATCTCGATCTGGCCTCGGGCCGGCTCTGGGTGCAGCGGCTGAAGCATGGGCTGTCCACCAGCCAGCCGCTGGCGGGGGATGAGATTCGGGCATTGCGGCGCTATCTGGCTGGTCGTGGTGATCCGCTGCCCTGGCTGTTTCTGTCGGAGCGTGGCGGGCCACTGACCCGGCAGGCGGTGAACTATCTCCTGACCTGCATCGCGGCGCGAGCCGGGCTCGGCGCGGTGCACCCACATATATTGCGCCATTCCTGCGGTCACGCCCTGGCCCATGCCGGGCGCGACCTGCGGCTGATCCAGGACTATCTCGGCCATCGCGATCCGCGCCATACCGCACGCTATACCCGCACGGCGGCGGTGCGGTTTCAGAATATCTGGCGCTGACCGGCCGGGAACCCGAGCAGGTCAGCGCGCTGTCGCGGGCCGGCAGGGCGGAACGGTGATATCAAGGGCTCGTTGGCCTTGCGTCAAGGATACACCACGTCTTCTGCGCGGCAGTTCCTGAATGTCGCAGAGTATGGTATCGTTACCTCATGGAAAGCGACCGCGTCCAAGGAACCGACAGCGACTCTCCGCCCGCCAAGGCGGATCTTGCGGAACGTGTGCGCAAGATCCAGGAGCAGGCTGCACGGATGGGTTTTCAATCGGGGTCTACGGACACTGTCGAGGCGAATAAGGCCTTCATGGACGACATGTGGGGCGAGGACTGATAGCTCGGTGCCGGTGCAGCCTGTCGGCAGGCTGATTGCGGTCAGCCGGGTGGATTGGCTGTTACAGCAAATGCAGGGGCCGCCACTACCGGATCATCGGCCATGGACGCTGTTCGTTTCCCCAAATGCTGCACGTCGCCCGCACAGGACGACCCGCTGTCGCGCCGCTTGCCGAGGTCGAGACTCGCACAGGCGGCATCACATAACCGACGCTTCAGTCCGCCTTTAAAGGAGGCACCTCTTTGCCCCTTTTGGCGCGATGCCCCCGCTCCATCAATGCCAGAATATGGGCAATGCCGTCGAGCCTCAGAGCAAGTTTCTTGTGCATGTCTTGCATCTCCCGGCGCATGTCCAGAAGCAGGCGAGCGGTCTCATTTTCCGTGGTTTCAGCCATCGTCAGCACCGTTTGGCTCGTGAGGTGGTTCGGCTGAGTCGGTACGGAGCCCCCATAGGCCCCTATTCCTGGAGGATTCGCCGTGCCGTCGACCAATGAAACCAACCGGTGGTTGGTCGACCGATCGCTCGGGGCGCGTGGACCTGTAATTCAGGCCTGTTCTCGCTGACGCCGATAGAAGTCGGTTCATCGATCAGCAACTGGGCAAAGACTGGCGTGCCGTTTCCGCTCCGGACCCGAAGATGGATGCAGGTTTCCGCCTTTTCTCGGTCCAAGCGTCATGCCGTAAAAGAGCAGCACGCGCCATGGCCCAAGCAACCCCGGCCGCTATGGCTGCCTTGTTGACCGAATATGTCTCCTCATAGGTTTTGACGATGAGCGCTTCATCGGATCGCCGATTGCCGTTGCGCGGGTTGACGATCCGGCCCGTTTTCCGGATCCATCTGGCGACAGTGTCTCGACCGATGCCATGGCGACGACTCAGCTCCTTGACGGAAATGCCGCGATCCCAGTCTCGCGCCACCTCTTCCCAGATGTTGATACCGGCATCTCGCAGCGCCTGGTGGGTTTGCGCGTGCCCCATCGAATAGGTGTTCGCGAGGCCGCCGAACGATTTTACCAGGCCGAAGGTGTCGATGATGGCCTCGCGGGGCGGCGGCGTCGGCGGGTAGAGCAGTCGCGAGAGAGACGATGACCGGGAGCATCTCTTTGAAGCAGGCTTTGGAAAGTCCTGCCGAGGCGAGGCATTAGCCGACAGGGTTGCGGCTACAGATGATCGGGGCGTCCGCCTTCGCGCGCGAATAGCCTCTGATTCAGCGTCGAAAATTTTCCTTTCGAGACGATCGACGATACTCTGGGCGTTCTGCACAGCCGCCCTGGCTGCCACAAGTGCCGCAGTCTCCTCGTCGGTCAATCCGAACATGCAGTTCTCCTCGACACGCCGCCAAAGAGCTCCAGATATGGCGGGCTGATCAGAGCGTACCATAAAATAGTGCATGCTTTACGAACTCTTCTCAGTTTGGCTGCCATTATTACCGGTCAATTGAAGCAAAAATGAGAAGTGGTCATCAATCTTGTTGCGCCAATCGTGGTTTTTCGAATCTCTGATTCGCAGAGTAACTCTGCAGACCAAGGACTTATATCAGCCCATGAAGGTCGATCTTGAAAACCATGAGCTCCTCAAGTTCCGGCTCCGGTTGGCGGGATCATCCATGGCAAAGATCGCCCGGTCGCTCGGCATCTCGCAAAGCAGCGTGACCGTGGTGAGCCAAGGCTACCGTCGGTCGCACCGCGTGCAGCGCGAGATCGCGGACCAGCTTGGGACCACGCCGCAGCAGTTCTTTCCCGATCGTTACGAGGCAGAGGAGGGTATGAAAACCGGACACAGCTGACAACGGGATATGAAAAGGGGCCCCTGCTGACACAGGCGCCCCTTTTGGTTGTCGTTTGGTCGCGACACCTCATTCATCCCCCGAGTCGAACAAAAAGTCAACCTGCCGGTCGCGGTGACCAGCAGGGCTGTTCAACACATCCAAAAGGGGGAGATCGCCCCGTCATCGCCGATGACGCGGTGGCGGGCGCACTCCAAACATCATGAACCAGAACCTGATCTATCGCGGGCCAGAACCGAGCCACGCGACCCGCACCATATCGCGCCGATCCCGGGCCAGTCTTCGCGGCGCGATGGTTGTCAAGTTGCCTGGCTTTAGCAGTCCCCGCATTCTCCAGTTCGAAAGCGCGCTGGAATATGCCTTCCTGTGCCTGACCCTGGTGCGTGACGATATCCAGCACATCTGGGACCAGCCGCCAGCCGTGCATTATGCTGGCTGTGATGGCCGGACGGCCAAGCATATCTTCGATTTTCTCGTGACGAAAACGGACGGAGAACGCATCGCCGTGGCGGTGAAGCCGATGCAGCGCGTCATCGCGCGCAACTTTCTGTCCGAGCTGGAGAGGGTGGCCGCAGCGACACCGAAGCAATTTGCCGACCGGGTGATACTGATTACCGATCGGCATCTTGATCGTGCCGCCGCTGCGGCGGCGGCACGCCAGCTAGCCCGGACCCGTCCGGCGTTGACAGAGGTGGCGGCATGACGATCCGGTTCCGTTTCTCCAAATCCGATCTGATCACCACGGCGGGCGTTGCGATGCGCCCGCTGAAGATCGACGACAAGGGTGGGCTGTTCGAGCGTCTAGGCCAACCCGGGATCACCGAACGGCATTCGCATGAAGAGCTGGCCGCCCTCCTGCGCCGGCCGGACACGACCTATGTCGCAGGCTATTTCGATCGCACGGCGCAAGAAATCCGCGGCCGTAAATCCGTTGATGTCGTTAACGAACTGCGCGAGGCCGTGCGTCGGTTGGTGATCTGGCGCAAGGCCTTCTGCGACGCGTTCCTGTACCTGGAATCGCTCGGCTTCATCAACCGCACCCATAAAGGATATGTGAAAGGGCGCGAGAGGCTGGCAGCCGAAATCCAGCGGCGCGTCGGGGAGGGGCCGGCCAGCGGCAGGGCCGTTCGACCAGGCGCCGACATCATCACCCGCCAGCTTCCGGGCAGCCGCACCGCTTTCGAATGGGTGCGGAGCTATGAGCGGGCCGGATATTCAGCGGTGGCGCTGATCCCGGAAACCCATCGCTGTGGCAATCGCAGACCTCGTTGGTGTCATCGTGCTGAGGCCTTGATGAACCAGGTCATCGAAATCTATGCCGACGCGCAACGCCCCAGCAGAACACAGGCCGTTGCCGAAACGCTGGAGCTTTTTTGCCGCGAAAACCGACGGCGGGCTGAGGCTGGCTTGTCCGAACTGGTTGTGCCGTCGCGCCAAACCATCAATCGCCGTCTTGCCCAGGCCGATCCATACTATGTGCATGCCAAGCGATTCGGCACCGCGGCGGCAAATGCCCACTTCACGCTCTACGAGAACGGCCCTGACGTCTGGCAGCCACTGGAACGCGTCGAAATGGACGAGAACCGTCTCGATGTCGTTTCGCTTCTGATTTTGACCGGCATCTGGGATCATCTTCCGCCCGACAGACAGGAGCGGTTCGAGGCTGGGCGCCGGTGGCTATACGTCGCCATCGATTGCGCGACCCGGTGTATTCTCTCCATGCGTCTGGCCGAGACGCCAAACTCGGGTGATGCGATCAAGGCGCTGCGGGATATTTTCGTCGACAAGACGCCGATCGCGCAGGCAGCAGGATGCGAAAGCACCTGGCACCATCATGGTGGTATCGGGACATTGGTGACGGACCAGGGCGGCGCCTTCGTTTCCGACGAATTTCAGGGCACTGTGTCTTCGCTCGGCATCACCGCGCATCTTCCGCCTGCTGGCCTGCCTTGGCTGCGCGGTCATATCGAAACCTTCTTCCGAACCTATGGGCACCAGCTCATGCCCCTGCTGGTCGGCCGGACCTTCTTCGATACCGTCGAGCGCGGCGATTATCCGTCGGAGCAGCTGGCCTGTCTCTGCGACGATGATCTGATCACGGTCCTGCTGACCTATGTCGTCGACATCTATCACAATCAGCCCCACGGATCGCTGGGTGGAGAGACGCCCAATCAGGCGTGGTCGCGCCTGGTCGCCGAACACGGCACGCCCCCGGTTCCCGATGGTCTGGCCTTGCGCAAGGCTTTCGGCAGGCCATTGCAGCGCGCTTTACGCGGCGACGGCGTCCTGTTTGCGGGCCTGACCTACAGCTGCGGGGCATTGCGCGAAGCATTTCTGCACGCGCCGGAACGAAATGTCGAAATCCGCGCCGATCTGCGGGATATGGGTTGGATCGCCGTCAAGGTGGGCGCGACCTGGCATCCTGCCATGGCCAATCAGAGCGGCTTCGACGGTGTCAGCTATGACGAACTTCAGGAAGCCACCCGGACGCTCCGCATCAAACACCGGCGAGACGCTGAACTGGATGCGCCCACGGTCCGCCGGGCGATCCAACGGATTTCAGAAATCAATCGCCGTGCTTTCGCCCTGCGTGAGCTGACACCATTCCATGTCACCGATCTGGACGTGGAGCGCAATCGATCCGCGCTGCATTTCCCCTTACGCTCCGATGCCGAGCGCCTCGGGCATGCCCGACCGTCTTCCGACCCTCTCTCTGACGGCATCCAGATCGTGCCGTGTGCAGGTGGACCATCCGAGAACCCCACTGACCACCATGACCAATCACCGCCCGCGCGTGAACGCCGGAACCGCTGGAGATTCGACGATGAGCAATGACATTATCCACAAAACCGCCGAGAAAGTGGCCGCGCTGCGGGACCATTTCATCCACCACGAGCGATTCGAGCTGCTGGAGGCACGCTTCGCCATGCTGGTTGCCAAGCGCCTGTCCGATCTGGACGCAGGCCGGTCAAGCGAAGCCCACGGGCTCGCCTTGTCGGGCCCGTCGGGGACCGGGAAAAGCGCGGCGATGCACCACCTGCTTGCCGGTGTTGGCCAGCAGCTGTCAACGACCCGCCATTGGGATGCGCCGATCATCAGCCTTCGCGTGCCATCGCCGGCGACGTTGAAATTCGTCGGCTACACCTTGCTGCGCGCTTTGGGCTATCAGATCAGCTCAGAACGGCAGGCCTGGTACATCTGGGATTTGGTCCGGCATCACCTGAAAGAGCGACAGGTGCTGTTCGTTCATCTGGACGAGGCGCAGGATCTTGCCTCGCGCGGCACGAAGCACGAGTTGAATGCCGTGGCCTCGATGCTGAAAACCCTGATGACCGATCCCGACTGGCCAGTCGGGATCATCCTGTCTGGGACGCCGGAGTTGGAGGACATCCTGAACCACGATCCACAACTGGCGCGGCGGATGCAGACGGTGCATTTCAACAGCCTGTCTCCCGTCGCGCATGGCAATGACGTGCTGGATCTCGTGGAGAACTACAGCAAGCGCGCGGGACTGCCGCCAGCCCCCGGCATTGTCGAACTGGCACATGGCGAACGGCTGATCCACGCGGCAGCCAATCAGTTCGGTCTGGTCATCGAATTGACGCTGGCGGCCATCGAACAGGCGTTTCTCAACGGGGCCCGCCAACTGGCATCGCGGGATTTTGCCTGCGCCTATCACCTGCGGACCGCCTGCGACGACTCGTTCAATCCCTTCATTATACCCGATTTTTACCGGGTCGATGCGCGGCAGGTCTTCTCACGGGAGAAACGCTGATGTTCACGGCGACAAAACCACTACCACTGACGGTCCCCACGATTGTGGGGGAATCCGCGACATCCTTCGCCTCCCGCCTGGCTCGACGGAACGGGGTGCCCCGGATGATCGCCTTCTGCTCGGATGTGGGGATCGACTACTTCGCGCTTGTGAACGGCGATCCGGTCGAAATCCAGAGGTTGGCAGTTCTGGGCGATATCGACCCTGTCCCTCTGCAAGCGGCAACACCTTCTCTGATTGAGCCGGGTTGGTTTCGGCTTGGGAACGAACGCATTAAATTCACCGCATTCGCGCGGACCACGCTCAGGATCTGTCCGATGTGCGCTCAGAATCCAGATGACAGGACGGGGATCGTCCATCATGGGATATGGCAACTCGCAGCAATCCGAAGTTGTGAACGGCATGGCTGTCATCTCGTCGCAGTCCCACGGCCTGCGAATGCAAACGACTGCTTCGACCATATCCCCATGGTTGACCATTTTCAGCCCGCAGGCATCGTGATGGTGAAACCCAACCATCTGGAACTCGAAAACTACCTGATCAATCGAATCCAAAACGGCCCCGGAGGGACATGGTTGGATCAGTCCCCCCTCCATGTCGCCGCGCAGGCCTGCGAGATGCTGGGATTGTTGTTGACTATCGGTCCGAAAGCAAAGCGCTCCGAGACCAGGGATCCGCAGTGGGCAGTGGCCGGGAGCGCGGGTCTCCAGGTGTTGCAGGAAGGCCCCAACAGTCTGCGGAAAAAGCTCAGAGCAATACGTGATGCCCATCCCATTGAGGAAAAGTTACACCGGTATCACTACGGCGTGTTCTTTGAATGGCTACGTTATCGCGATGATGACAAAGATTTCGATATTTTCCGAAATATCGTCCGGGATTTCATATTCAAGAACTTCCCGATAGCGACCGGAGCAATTGTATTTGGAAAGCCCTGTCCCGAACAGCAGCTCCATTCTTTCCAGACAGCTGAGAAGGCTTTCGGGATCCCGCACATTCGACTTGGCCGGAAGCTGGCTGAGATGGGAATCGCAAGGCCCGAGTCCGGCGGTAGGTTCTACAAACTGAATAAGTACATCCCCACAGCGGTTCTTAATGGTGTCTGCTCAGAGTTGGCTGCTCTGGTTGGCACCAAGGAAGCCGCTAAAAGCATTGGAATAAATTATACATTGTTTGAAAGGCTGGCCGATCAGGGTCTAATCAAACGCTACTACGAGAGCGATCAGGGAAGCTCATACTACAGTAAGAGAGATGTTGAGGATTTTATCGATAGTCTTAGACAGCTCCTGCGCCACCCTGGTTCCGAAATTGAAACGGTAGACATTTCAACCGCCGCCCGTCTTCGAGGGATAATGACAGCGCATGTAACTGATCATATCCTGACGCACCGAATTACCCTTTATGCCGCTAGCACTCATCCCGTGAGCTTTCGGGAGTTTCGATTGCAACTGAATGATTTGGGTCGACTGAAGGGGCGCCGCCGCGAAAAGATTGTCTCTTCGGCCGAGGTGGCAAGAGCACTGAAGGTTAGTCGGCCGACTGTTTATCGCCTACGTGAAGAAGGTCACCTTCAGGTTGCAACCGAACGCAAAGGTGAATGGGTTCGTCGTGGGCATTACTCAACGCGCGCGTCATTTGAAAAATTCAGAAGCGAAATTATTTCGCTGGAGGAACTGGCGGAGACGTCTGGTCGATCATTGGTTGCGGAGCGCTCTCACCAGATAGGCCATGGGGCATTGCCAATTTCTCTTGGTGGCAAATGCAGCGATATTTTTCGTCGGAATGATGTAGTCTAAACATATGCGCCTGAAGAGAGCTGACTGTGCTCGGCTCTCTTTTTTACCTGGTCAGAGGCAATGTTTTCAGATGATAAAGGCAGACTTTGAGTGTGAATTGATTAATCAGGGTTTGACTTGCTTCGATTATTTTCGGTCGTCGAGGTAGAGGTTCCTGATCCTTGCCAATTCTTTTGTCGTTTCAGGAAGTCCGGCCTTTTGTTTGATAAGGCACACTTCCGGCGCGCACCCCCTCCCTTCAACGATGCCATCCTGTAGCGCAGGCGGCGAGTCCTCCTGCGCAAATAGGGTGGCAAGGTCTCGCGACGGCACACGAGTTGCATGACCGGGCTTCGGTCGCGGCATGGTTAAGGTTCAGGTCAAGGATGTCCTCGACACCATGGTCGGTCCGGCCGAAGTGGGTGTGGCCATGCCCTGCGTTACCGATGAGATGGGCTTCGCACGGCCGGGCGCCGACCGGGATCTTGATGGGCTGCGGCCAGAAGGTCGAGGGAGGCGGCACCCGGCGATTTCGTCAGCCACTCGCAAGGCCCCCGCGCGCGTTCCTGCAACAGGTCCTCCCCTGAACTGCCGCTGGGGGCCGGCTGTGCGGCAGGCAGCGATCCCAGGGGTTGCGCAGGCAGCAGATGCCCGGCAAGGCCCGGCAAGACCCGGCCGGTTCCGACGCATTGCCGGCGTGGCGGCCGCGCTCAGCCCGACAGTGCCGCCGCGTCGAAGCCGCCGTTGCGCCACAGTTCCAGCGCCTGGCTCAGCGCCGGGCCGGGCATGCCGTCCGCCGGGCCCTGAAACAGTCCCGCCCGCGCCAGGCGGCGTTGCAGCGCGCTCAGCGTCTCGGGGTTCCAGTTCCCGCCCTGCTCGGCCAGCTCGCGCAGCAGGCCGCCATCGTCGGACGCGACGCCCAGCAGCAGCTGCACCGCCGCGCGCGAGGGGTCGCGGGGGATGCCGCGCCCCTCGTCCAGCAGCACGGCCGCGGCGCGGTGGCCGCGCGGCTCGCCCTCGCGCGCGGCGCGCTCGAACAGCGTCCGGGCGTCGCCGGGATCGCCGAAGCGGCCCTCTTGCGCCAGCACGCCCAGGTTGAAGGTGGCGATCGGCGACCCGGCCTGCGAGGCCTGCTGCATCAGCGCGATGCCGCGCTGCTGGTCCTGGGCGCGGGGGTTGTCCAGAAGCGTCACCGCCAGGTTGATCGCCGCATCGGCGCTGCCGGCGGCGGCCGCCCTTTCGTAAAGCGCCAGCGCGCCGGCCGGGTCAGGGGCCACGCCGTCCCCGGTTTCCTTCAGCAGCGCCAGGCTGACCATGGCCCGCAGGTCGCCGCGCCCGGCCGCGGTTTCGTAAAGCGCCACCGCCTGGGCGCGCAGGCCGGCCGCCGCCGTCGCCCGTGCCAGCAGCGCGACGTATTTCGCCTGGCGGGGGTGAAGCCGGCTCGCCTCGTCGCAGGCATGCATCGCCTCGACGGCGTTCTGCGCCAGCAGCTCGTAGGAGACGCCGGGCGTGGTCTCGGTCCCGTCGCGCGGATGGGTCGCCAGCAATTCGCAGCGCCGGGCGGGGCCGGGGTCGGCCTGCGCCGAAAGCTCGGCCAGCAGCCGCCGGGCCTCGCCGATATGCGGCCCGTCGGGATAGCTGCGGGCATAGCTTTCCAGCAGCGGCTTCAGCCGGCTGCGCCGCGCCAGATCCCACAGCTGCTCGCCCGCCGCGCCCTCGGCCTCGGGCCCCATGCTGCGCCGCGCCTGGCCCGTGCGTGAGGGATCCTGCGCCAGCAGCGCCAGCACCTCGCCGACATGGCTGCCGTTGGGATAGCGCTGCAGGTAAAGCCGCAGCAGCGCCGGATCGGCGGCGCGGACCGAGACCTGGTAGAACAGCGTCTCGGGCGAGGCGGTGGGCGGGCCGTCGGCAAAGCGGAACCGCCGGGTCAGCGCCGAGGCGTCCCAGGGGATCTGCTGCCCGCCGGTCCGCGCCATCACGTCCTTGCGTACCGCGATCATCATCTCGCCGATGTCCTGGGCGGGGGTGTGGATATGGCTCAGCAGCGCCTCGGTGAAGGTGCCGTTGCGGCCGGCGCCGTCAAAGGCCACCGCGCCGGGCTGGGTGGCATAGGCGATCAGGAAATCCGCGGGGCTGCCGATCCGGGCCAGGCCGCGGCCGGCGCCGGCAAGCCGCAGCGGATTGTCGCCGCAGGCGTCCAGCAGCACGATCTTGACCCCCGGCGCCCCGGCCATCGCCCCCAGCACCTCGTCCAGCGCCACGGTGCGCTCGGTGGCCTGGTCCAGCCGCTCCAGCCGGAAATCCCGCGGCAGCAGATAGTTCCGGTCGGCGACCTGAAAGGCATGGCCGGCATAGTAGAACAGCGCCACCTCGGCGGTCTGCGCCGCCGCGCCGAACTGGCCGATCAGCGCCCGCATCTGCGCCTGGTCGCTGTCCACGCCCAGGATCACCTGGAAGCCCAGGTCGCGCAGCGCCGCGGTCATGTCCTCGGCATCGTTGGCGGGATTGTCCAGCGCCGGCACGCCGCCATAGGCGGCATTGCCGATCACCAGCGCCACCTTGGGCGCCGCCGCGGCCTCGGCGGCCAGGAACAGTGCCGCGACCAGCGCGGCGAGGATGAGGGCGGGCCTAAAGCCCGACCGCGCGCACCAGGACGGCATCGGCTTTCTCGACCGTGGCAAGGATCAGCCCCTCCTGCCGGGCATGGGCGCGGGCCAGTTCGGGGTCTTCGACCCGCAGCAGCGCGATCTGCTTGACGATCTCGGCCCGCGCGCCGGCGATGGCCTGGCTGGCCTCGCGCAGGGCGTCGCCGCGGATGGCGCGGCGCTCGGTATCGCTGCCGGCCGTGGCCAGCCGGTCCATCGCCCGGCTGCGCGCCGCGCCGATCTCGGCGCTGGCCTGGCGCAGGATGGCCGAGACCGTCTGCATCGAGGGCGGCAGTTCCGCCGAAAGCTGGTCCAGCGCGCTGGAATAGCGGTCCAGCGCCCGCGACAGGCAGGCCAGCATGTCCTCGGCCTGGCCCTCGTGCTGGCTGCAGGCGTCGATCATCTGCGACACCTCGTCCGACAGGGCGGCAAGCCGGGCCAGCCCGTCCTCCTGCACGCCGCCGCTGTCTGTGATCAAGGGCGGATCGGTCGGCAGCGTGACCGGAAGGGGCAGGGGGCCGTCCGTCGGGTTCGGCAGCCCGGTCTCCGGCAGGGTGTTCTGCGCGATCGGCAACCCCCTGGCCGTGCCGGGGCTGAGGATCTGCAAGGTGCCGGGGGCATAGGTGATGGCATAGTTCGCCTCGGCCCCCGCCAGCATCCGCGCGTCCGCGGCGGTGATGCCGTAGGCGCCCGGCGGGCTGGCCGCGGCGGCATCGCTGGCCAGCAGGACGTCGGTGATCGCGTCGCCCTGGGCCAGGGTGCCCGCGATCAGCGCCCAGTCCAGCACCGGCGCGGTGCCGAAGCGTGCCGCGGCGTCGCGGGCGCCGATGGTGATGGCGCGCCGCAAGACCTCCAGCGCGCCCTCGGCATAGGTGATGATGTAATTGCCGGTCGCATCGCCGCCCGCGCCCTCGATCCGGGCGCCGCCGGCGCCGATGACATAGGGCGAGCCGGCGACCCAGGCCCCGGCCGCCGCGCCTTCGCTGGCCAGGTCCAGCGCGGCCAGCCGGTCGTCATAGCGCAGGCCCGTCGCGGTGGCGTCCCCGACCAGCAGCCGGCGCTCTTCGCCATAGGTCTTGCTCAGGTCGTTGGCCGAGACGGTCAGCAGCGCGCGGTTGATGGTCAGGCTCGCCGCCGAGGCGATGATGCGATAGCCGGTCCCGTCGGCCGAGGTGACGCTGCCCGCCGTCTGGATGGGATAGGTTCCGGCATTGCGCACGCCCGCCGGCAGGCCGAAGATCCCCGCGACCAGGGGCTGGTCGCCGAACAGGTAGCGGCCCAGCCCATGCACCGTGCCGTCGGGCGTGGGCAGGGCGTCGCCATAGGTCGCCGACAGCGGCGCGGGTTCGGCCCAAAGCACCGGGTCGATGCTGTAGAGCTGCGGATAGGCGCCATTGCCGCCCGGCGCCCAGGTGGTGGTGAAGCTCCAGCCCGTCGCGCGGGCCATGAAGCCCGCCGTGTCCTGCAACTGCGCCGTGGTCAGCCCGCTGCCGCCGGCGGATTGCTGCTGCCCGCTGGCCTGGCGGTCCCAGAACGAGGCGGCGGTGCTGCCGGTGCCCTCGCCCTCGTCATTGGCCCCGACCAGCCCGCCGGTGCGCAGCAGGCCCGCCGCGGCCGTGGAACTGATCCGGCCCGCCGCATGGGTCCGCGCGATGCTGCCGGCGTTCGAGCCGACCAGCCCGCCGATGGTCGCGGGCAGGTTGCCGGAATAGGTCACGGGGGCCAGCGCATAGGCGTCGGCGATGCTTCCGTCGTTCCACCCCGCCAGCCCGCCCAGGGCCGAGCGCGGGCCGTCCAGCGCCTCGGTGCCGTCCAGCGCGACCTCCAGGCTGCCCGAGGCGCGGGCGCGGGCGATGGTGCCCGGGTTCCAGCCGACCAGCCCGCCCGCCGCCGTCACCGCATTGCCCCTGACGCTGACGGCATTGTCGGCAAAGGCATCGGCGATCTCGCCCTCGTTCGCGCCGGCCAGGCCGCCGATCTCGGCGATGCTGTCGCCCTCGGGCAGGCCGGACAGGACAAGGCCCAGCCCGCCCAGGGCATAGGCGGCGCCGATGGTGCCCTCGTTCACGCCGACCAGCCCGCCGGCCCGGACATAGCCCGCGGTGTCGAGGTCCATGGCAACGTCGCTCCAGGCGTCCGAGATGGCGCCGCTGCTGGTGCCGGCCAGGCCGCCCAGGGCCAGCAGGCGGATGGTCTCGACATCGTCCTGCGACAGGGTGATGCCGCCGCTGGCCGAGACCCCGGACAGGTCCGCCGCGTTCTCGCCCACCAGCCCGCCGATGATCCAGTTGCCGTTGCCGGTCTGGGAGATCTGCGCGGCGGCGGTGGAATCGGCGATGCTGTCGCCCTCCTGGGTCAGCCCGACCAGCCCGCCGATCCGCGAGGCGGGGGCGAAGCCTTCGCTGTTGTCCTCGGACCCGTCGAAGCCGGAATCGATGCTGCCGGCATAGCGGCTGCCGGTGATCGTCATCCCGCCCAGCGATTGCCCGACAAGGCCGCCGGCCAGGACCACGTCGCCCCAGCCGTCCGCCTCGCCCGCAAGCGCCAGGGCGACGCGGGATTCCGCATCGGCGATGCGGCCGTCGCCGAACAGCCCGGCCAGGCCGCCAAAGCTGGCGCTGCTGACCGAATCCTCGCCCATCTCGGCCGCGATCCGGCCAGTGACCAGCACGTTCTCGATCACGTTGGGCGCGCTGCCCGCCTGCGTCTCGCCGACCAGCCCGCCGGCGACGGGGGCGAAGCTTTGCCGCGCCTCCAGCGCGATGTCCAGCAGGCGCAGGTTCTGGATCGTGGCGCCGGCGATGATGCCGAAAAGCCCGCCCGGCCCCGAGGAGACCACCTGCGCCAGCCCGCTGATCGCATGGCGCCCGCCCGCCGCCGTGGCACCATCGAGGCTGCCCGAGAAGGGGGTGCCGCGGCCGCCGATGGGCCGGAACCCTTCGCCCAGGTTCCAGCCGGCCGTGCCCGATGCGGCGATGTCGGCCCCCAGCGCGTAATGCGCCCCGGCATAGCCGGTCGAGCCGATGCCCTGAAGCCCATAGGCATCGGTGACGACATAGCGGCTGGCGGCGGTCCCGGTGCCGCCCGTCGCCCGCAGGAAGCCCGCCGTGTCGGAAAGCGCGAAGTCGCGCGCCGCAAAGCCCGGCAGCGTGGCCGCGACCTGCCGCCATTGCGAGGCGCCGTTCAGGCGGAAGCTGTCCACCGAGACGCCCGCCGCCGCCGTGACCAGCGGCGCTTGCAGGTTCAGCACCCCGGCCGGCCCCTGCACCGGCGCGTTCAGCGCGATGCCTTCGCCCGCCGCCAGGTTCAGCGCCGTCGCGCCGCTCCAACTCAGCGCGCCCAGGGAGGTAAGGTCGGCGCCGGCGGTCAGCGACAGCTGGCCCGGCCCGCTCCAGCTCATCGCCGCATTGACCAGCAGGTCGTTGTCGGCGCGCAGGTCCAGATGGCTGGCCGCGCCGGCGGCAAAGGTCAGGGTCATCGGCGTATCGACGACCAGGTCGCCGGCATCGTCGCCCTCGCCCGCGGTCGAGAGGATATAGTGGCCGGGGTCCAGCAACATGCCATAGATGTCCGTCACCAGCACATGCGTCGGATCGTCGGGGTCAAAGGTCTCCTCGTCGACGATGCGCAGGTTCTGCGGGTCGAACAGCACCGTCCCCGGCCGGCCGCGGGGGGCCGAGACCCGCACGTCGGAGCTGCGGATCGCCAGGGCGCCATGGCTGGAGATCTCGGCAAAGCCGCCGTCGCCGCCCATGTCGCCGCCGCGCGCCGACACGCCGCCGGCCAAGCGGGTATGCTCGTCGGACCAGACGATGATCCGCCCGCCATCGGCACGGCCGATCCCGTCGGCCAGCAGCCGCGTGCCGGCGTCCAGCGTGGTGCGGCGCGCCCGTGGCAGGCCGGCCCCGCCGCGATAATCGCCGCCGACGCGGATCAGCCCGCCGCCGCCGGTGCCGCTGGCATCCAGCACCGCGCCCTCCAGCGCGATCTCGGCGCCGGTGACGGTGATGCTGCCGCCGCGCTCGGGCCGCGCCGCCGGCCGCGCGGCGCTGACCGGAGGGGCCGCGGCGCGCCGGCCGCCGCTGGCATCGACCCGGCCGGCGATGCGCACCCGGCCGCCGTCGCCGCCGCCCAGCACCACCCGCCCCGAGCGGCCCGAGACGGTGCGCGCCTCGGTCACGCCGGTCAGGTTGATCGCATGGCGCGCGGCATGGCGCGCCGTCGCCGCCTCGATCTCGATCACGCCGCCATCGGCCGAGATGCGGCCGTTCTGCCGGACCAGCGCCATGGCGTCGCCGTCCTCGGCCGGGGGCAGGGCCACCGACAGGAAGTCGTCGCCCGAAAGGTTCAGCACCGCCCGCCGCCCCGCGCCCAGCCCCACCGTGCCCAGCGGCACGCGGATCGTGCCGCTGTTGGCGACCCGCCCGCCCAAGAGCGCGGCATAGCCGCCGGGGATGATGTCGATGCGGCCGCGATTCTCGACGCTGCCGGGCCGGTCGCCGGAAAAGCGCAGCCGGCCGGCGGTGAAATCCTCGTTCGAGATGTCCAGCGTCGAGCCGACGAAGCCCGCGGTGGCGATGCGCCCCTCGCGCCCGACCAGGATGCCGTTGCGGTTGACGACGAAGACCTGGCCGTTCGCGCCCAGGAAGCCGTCGATCCGGGTCGGGCTGTCGCCGGTCACGCGGTTCAGCAGCGCCGCATCGCGCCCCGGCTGATGCACCCGGACCGAGCCGCCGGCGCCGATGCTGAAGCTGGTCCAGTCGATGATGGCGCGGTCGCTTTGCTGGTCGACCCGCATGGCGCCGGGGTTCGGCGTGGTGACGCTGGCGCTGCCGCCGACCACGTTCGGCCCGCTGGGCAGGGTCTGCGCCGCCAGCGATCCCGGCACCAGCGCGCTGCACATGAGCAGCGCCGCCCAAAGCCGGCGGCCGGGGCTAGAAGCGATAGGTGCTGACGATCGTGAAACGCGAGGGATCTTCCTGGCCATCGTCCCTGTTCCCTTTGCCGTATTCCAACCTGATGAGCGCCGAGGAATAGCTGGGATCGCGGATCAGCCGCAGATCGACGCCGATGCCGAACGAGCTGGCCTCGATGCGCGCAGCCTCGTCGGCGGTGGGATTCTCCAGATGGACCGCGCCCATGGCGGCAAAGACATAGGGGCTGACCACCAGCGGATGCCCGAAGCCCTGCGCCGGGAAATGCCGCGCCACCTCGCCGCGCAGGAACCAGCCGGAATCGCCCGAAAGGCTGCCCAGGTCAAAGGCCGACAGCCCCTCGGTCGAGGCGATGCCGAATTGCTCGCTCGACAGCAGCGGGTCGCCGAAGGCGCTCTGCGCCTGCCCCGACAGCGCCATGCTCCAGTCCTGGCGAAAGTCGCGGTCGTAGCGGAAGGACAGCTCCAGCTTGCGGAAATCCGCATCCGCGCCGGCCCGTGACAGGGGCTCGGCCGGTGTCGCCTCGGCGGCGCTGCGCGCGCCCAGGGCGTCCAGCCCCACCGACAGGACGGCTGCCATGCGCAGCGCGCTTTGGTCGGAAAGCTGCCAGTTGCCCTCGCCGGTCAGGCGCAGGACGCGGGTGCGGTCCTTGTAGATCCCGAAATCGCCGGCGCCGGTTTCCAGATCCTGCCGGTCGCGTTGCAGGTCCAGCGCCGCCGTGACCGAGATGTTGCGCTTGACCGAGCGCACCACCGGATAGAACAGCCGCAAAGACAGCCGGTCGAAATCCGAGGCCGTGGCCACGTCGCCGCTGTCCGGCCCGGCCTTGGAACTGGCCGCCTCGATCCCGAAGGTCAGCCCGTCGTTGCCCAGCGGAAACACCGCGCCGCCCGCCAGCGTGCGCAATTGCGGCCGGTCGTCCAGATAGCCCCGCTCGCCCAGCTTGGGATGGCCCGAGGCGCGCAGGTAGAACACCTCGCCCCGGCCGAGTTGGTTGTTCAGCTCGACCCCGGCGCTGAGGTTCCACCGCCCCAGCTCGCGCGAGAAGCTGTTGTCCAGCCCGACGAAGCCGGTAATCGTGCGGAATTGCGGGTTCAGGATGATGACCGTGCCGCCGGGCCGGGCGCCGGTGGACAGCGCCGATCCCAGCGCGACGCCGAACATGTCGCCCGCCAGCAGCAGCCGCCGCTCGATGTCGGGCAGGCGCAGGGTGGGGCGGTCGACCAGCGGCGCGGTCACGGCGTCCAGCCGGGCGCGCAGGCCGGGGGGTGCGGCGCTGGTGTCGATCTTCTCGACAAAGCCGTTGACCACGGTCAGGCGCAGCGGGCCGCCATCCTCCAGCGTCTGCGCCGGGATGACCACGCGCGCCAGCACATAGCCGTCGCGCACGAAGCCCGCCTCCAGGTCCGAGGCGGCGGCGAAGATCTCGGACACCGCGATCCGCTTGCCGGTCAGGCGCTGGCGCAGCGCGGCGATGCGGGCTTCGCTGCCGGGCAGGGCGCCCTCGACCCGGACATCGGCCAGCTGGATCGACAGCCGCTCGGCGCCCTCGGGCGCGGCCAGCCCCGGCGAGCCGCTGAACACCACCGCGCCGGTCAGCCGCTGCATCGGCGGCTGGTAGCTGTCCTGGGTGATCTGGCTTGCGGTCGGGATCCCTGTCTGGCCCTGCGCCGGCCCCGCCAGCAGGGCCGCCGCGGCAAGCGCCGCGATCCAGCCTGCCGGGCGGGCGAAGGGGCGTGGCCGGCGGATGCCGCGTCTTGCAGATGTCACGTTCCTGCCTCCCCCGAACGATGCGGCGGCAGGGATGCCGCCCCGGTTTCGTCAGCCCGTCGAAAGCGTTCTTCTTATCGGTATCCAGCCGCTGCCGGGGCGGCCCGTCGCGTCAACTCAATGCCTGGAACTCGACCCGGCGATTCTCGGCCGCCGCCGGGTCGGCGGGATTGGCCAGGAAGCGCTTGCCCATGCCAAGCGCCTCCAGCCGCGCTGCGGCGATGCCGCAATCCTGGACCAGCCAGCGGCGCACCTCTTCGGCGCGCAGCTTCGAAAGCGTCTCGTTATAGCTGTCCGAGCCCTTGGCGTCGGTATGGCCGACGATGCGGAACAGCGCCACGTCCGACTGCCGCATGGCCCCGCACATCTTTTCCAGCAGCGGGTGCTGGTCGGGCGCGATGCTGGCGGAATCGAAGGCGAAGCGGATGGCGATATTGACCTGAAGCTCGGGCGCGAACTCGCCGAAGACCACGGTGCCGCCCTCTGCCGGCGCCTCGGCCCCTGCCGGCTCGCCGCCCTGGGGGACGGCGATCATGTCCAGCCCGCGCGTCTTCTGGCCCTGGACGGTGGCGCGATACATCTCGCGCTGGGCCTCGAAGCGTTGCAGGATCTGTTCTTCGGTCAAGTCCTGCCCCTGGGCGGAACCGACCAGAAGGCAAATACCGGACAATATGGCCAAGCCGGTCCGCAGCACGGGAATCACCATAAAAAAACTGCATCCCTGAAAGATTATTTTACGCTAAACTAAAGATGTTTTCAATTCTTGCGCGATTGTTCGGGATGAGGCTGCCTTGCCCGCAAAGGATCACCCGGTGAACGGTCCCACCACCCGGCGCGGCCTGTCGGTCAGGGGCGCGGGGCTGACCCATCGCGGCACGGTGCGCGACCAGAACGAGGATGCGATCCTGGTCGATCCCTCGGGCCGGGTCTGGGCGGTGGCCGACGGCATGGGCGGGCACCGGCTGGGCGGCTATGCCGCGGACCGGGTGATCGACGCGCTCGAGACGGTCGCCGACGGCGAAGACCCCGCCGCCGCGCTGGCCGCGCGCTTTGCCGCGGCCGATGCGCTGATCGCGGCGCGCGGCCGCAGCGAGGGCGCGGTGATCGGCGCCACCGCCGTCGCGGCAGTGATCCGGCGCGGGCGACTGACGCTGGCCTGGGCTGGGGACGCGCGGGCCTATCTGCTGCGCGAGGACCGGCTGGCGCGGCTGACCCGCGACCATTCGCTGGTGCAGGAACTGGTCGATGCCGGCAAGCTGGCGCCCGAGGCGGCGCGCGACCACCCCCAGGCCAATATCGTCACCCGCGCCGTGGGGGCGGGGGCGGCGCCGGAACTGGCGGCGCTGGACCTGGCGGCGGGGGACCGGCTGCTGCTTTGCTCGGACGGGCTGACGCATGTGCTGGCCGATGCCGCGCTGGCCCAGGCGCTGCGCGAGACCCGGCCCGGCACGGCGCTGGCCGCCGGCACGCCCGCCGATGCCGCCTGTGCCCGGCTGTTGCAGCAGACGCTGGCGGCGGGGGCGCCGGACAATGTCTCGGTCATCGTGGTCGACATCGGGCCGGGCTGAGATGGGCCGCCGTCCCGCCCCGCCGACCGCCCCGCCCGCGCGCAGCGCGATGCCGGGGCGCGGCCGGGCCCGCGCGCCGCGCCCGGCGGGCAGCCTGGCCGCGCCGATCATCGTGGCGATCGGCGTGGTGATCGGCGCCATCGCCTTTGCGGTCACCACCTGGTTTCTCGACAGCGCCGACCAGGCGACCGAGCTGCGCCTGTCCCGGCAAGAGGCGGAACTGGCCCTGCTGCGCGAGGCGCTGGCCGAGGCGCGGGTGGAACGCCAGGGCCTGCGCGCCGATCTGGCGCAGCTGCGCGACGACCTGAGCCTGGTGGCGAACCGCGCCCCGGTCGCGCCGCCGCTTCAGGCCGCCCCTCCGGCGGACCTGGGCGCCGAGGATTTCGAAAGCCCGCCCCCGACCGAGGCGCTGACCGAACAGATGCGGCTGGCCAAGTCGCGCTTCAACAAGGGCATCACCCAGCCGCGCAATGCGACCATGCTGGCGATCCTGGGACCGCCGCGCGACAGCTACAACACCGATTGCCAGCCCGTGACCAACCCCCGGCTGCGGGCGCTGATCGAGACGCGCAAGGTCGGTCCCATCACCGTGACCATGCTGAAGCCCGCGCTCGACAGCCTGGCGCGGGTGCTGGAGCGGCTGGAGCAGAGCGATCCCGACATCCATGCCAAGCTGGGCACCGCCGGCGGGCTTTGCGCGCGGCTGATCCGCGGCTCGACCCGGTCGATCTCGAACCATTCCTGGGGCACGGCCATCGACCTGACGCTGGAGGGGCAGCTCGATCCCTTTGCCGATGGCGCGACGCAGTTCGGCCTGCTGATCCTGGCCGAATATTTCAACGAAGAGGGCTGGTTCTGGGGCGCCGCCTATAACAGCCGCGAGGATTCGATGCATTTCGAGATCGGCGAGGAGACGCTGCGCAAATGGCAGGCCGAGGGGAAACTCTGAGCGCCGCCGCCGAACGGCTGGCCGGGCCGGTGCTGGCCTATGCCGACCGACTGCCCTGGGTGGCCGAGGACATGGCGGCGCTGGCCGGCCATGCGCGGGTGCTGCTGGACCGCTTCGGGACCGAGGCGCTGCGCGCGGGCCTGCCGCCGCAGGCGGTGGCGGCGGCGCGGGCGGCGCTGGCGCTGCTCTTGCAGGATGCGGGCGCGGCCAATCCGGCGCTGCCGGGCTGGCAGGGCGCGGCGCGCGGCTTTGGTGCCATGGACGGCGCCAGCCTGGCCGAGGCGCTGCGGCGCGGCGGGGCCGAGCTGGACCCGGTGCGCGCGCTGGTGGCCGATTGCCTGGCCCGGACCGAGGCGCGGCGCCAGGCGCTGGACCGCAGCCGGCCCGCCGGCTGGGGCGCCATGCTGGCGGTGCTGGCGGCGGCCTGGCTGCTGGCCGCGCTGGCCTGGGCGCTGTGGGTCGAGACCGGGCAAAGCCGGGCGCTGGACCGGCTGTTCCAGGCCGAGGCTGTGGCGGCGGGCTTGGACCGCGATGCGCCCTTCGCCGACCTGGGCGCGCGGCTCGACCGGCTGCGGCGGGCCGAGGCGCAGGTGGCGGCGGGCATCGCGCGGGTGCGGGTGCGTCCGCTGGGCTGGCTGACCGGCCGCGATGCCGCCCGCCGCGCCGCCGCTGCGCTGGCCCAGGGGCGCGCCCGCCACCTGCCGCCGGCCCTGGCCCGCGCCATCGACGCCGCCCTGGCCGGCGAGGGCGAGCCGGCCGCCGCCTATGACACGCTGCGCGCCTGGTCGGTGCTGTCGGGTGCGGCCGACTGGCAACCCGCCTGGCTGGCCGGCTGGGCCGAGGATCGCGCCGGCGCCGATCCCGCCCTGGCCGGCCTTGCCCCGCATCTGCTGGCCCTGCCGCACCGCCCCGACACCCCCATCGCGCCGCCCGATGCCGAACTGCTGGCGCAGGCGCGCGTCCTTGCTGCCGAGACGCCCGAGCCCGAGCGCGCCTTTCTGGAACTGCGCCGTTCGGCCGAGGCGGCGGCGCTGCCGCCCTGGCGCCCCTTGCAGGCGCTGCCCGCGCTGGCGGATATTGCCGAGCGCCGCTCGGGCCTGCCGCTGGACCGGCCGGTGCCGGGGCTCTACACCGCCGCCGGCTGGGACATGGCGCGCGCCCGCGGCGCGGGCCTGGCGGTCGAGGCGGCAAGGCAGGCCGGCGCGGCGCTGTTCGCCCAAGCGCCCGCCCCGCAGAACGACAGCCCCGACCGGGTGATGGCGCTGTTGCAGGGCGCGACCTTGCAGCATTGGCAGGGCTGGCTGGGCGACCTGCGGCTGCGCTCCTTCGACGACCGGCGGCGGGCGGTGCTGGTCTCGGGGGCGCTGTCGCGGCCGGATTCGCCCCTGGCGGCGCTGATCGCCGAGGTCTGGCGCCAGGCCGGCGGCACCGACCGCAGCCGCCCGCACGCGCTGCAACTGGCCGTCGCCGTCCGCTTCGGCCCCGAGATCCAATATGTCGAAAGCGGCCGCATCGCCCAGATCGCCGCGCTGTTTGCCGAGCTGCACGTGGCCTTGGGGGCGATGGACGCGGATGCGGCGGATGCGCAGCGCCGGCTGCTTGGCGTGCAGGCGCGGGCGCGCACGGTTCGCGCGCTGCGCGACGCGCCGCCGCTGATCGGCCGGCTGGTCGAGGATACGCTGGCCGAAAGCGGCGCGGCCGAGGCCAGCGACCTGACCAACCCCCTGACCCGTGCCTGGCAGGCCGAGGTGCTGCCGCTTTGCGCCCCGGCGCTGGCCGGGCGCTTTCCCTTTGCCCAGGGGCCCGATGCCGATCCGGCCGCGGTCGCCGCCCTGATCGGGCCGGGCGGCGCGATGGACCGTTTCCTGGCCGCGCGCGCCGCCACCCTGCTGGACCGCGAGGCCGATCCCTGGCGCTGGAAGCCCGAGCCGCGCTTTGCCGGGCTCAGCCCCGACAGCGCCGCCTTTCTGCAACGCGCGCTGACGGCGGGGGCGGCGCTGGCGCCGGGGCTGCGCATCTCGGCCGCTGCCCTGGCCGAACGCGGGCGGGCCACGCTGCTGATCGGCGGCGATGGCGGGCCGGTGGGCGCGGCGGGGGATGCGGTGGCGCTGGACTGGCCGGGCGCCGATCCCGCCGCCGGGATCGAGGTCAGCTTCGCCACGCCCGAGGGCGCGGCCCGGTTGCAGCAGCCCGGCCCCTGGGGGCTGATGCGCCTGCTGGCGCCCCTGCGGCTGCGCGAACGCGACGGCGGCCGGCGCTTCCTGATCGACCTGCGCACCGAAGGCGCGCGGCTGTTTCTGGAGATGGGGTTCGAACGGCCGCTGAACCCGCTTTCCGCCCGGCGCCTGCTGGCGGGGCTTGCCTGCCCGCAGGTCCTGTAATCATTCGCCAATCCGCCCGGCTTGCGTCATACTGGGCCCGGCAATCGGCAGGAGGTCAGCATGTCATCCGCCCGCGAGATCACCGTCGCCATTCCCGCCATAGGCGAGCCCGTCACCTTCGAGCGCATGGAGGGCGAGGAGCAGGTCTCGGCCCCCTTCGCCTTCGAGCTGCGCCTGTCGGCCAAGACGCTGGAGGTGAAGGCGGCCGACGTGCTGGGCACCCGCGCCACCATTGCCGTCAAGGGCCCCGAGGACAGCGAGCCGCGGCATTTCGACGGCCATGTCGCCGAGTTCGGCCTGGCCGAGATTCGCGACGATTTCGCCTTCTACCGGCTGCTTCTGCGCCCGGCGCTGTGGTTCGCGAGCCTGGCGACCGACAACCGCATCTTCCAGAACCTCTCGGTGCCCGACATCATCGACGAGGTGCTGCGCGCCTATCCCGACGTGGTGCTGGACAAGCGGCTGGAGGGCAGCTACCCGCCCCGCGACTATTGCGTCCAGTTCGAGGAAAGCGACCTCGACTTCCTCCAGCGGCTGATGGAGGAGGAGGGGATCTTCTATTTCTTCGAGCATTCCCAGGACGGCCATGTCACCGTGCTGGCCGATGCCAATGCGGCGATGAAGCCTGCGCCGGGCGCCGGGGAGATCGCCTATGAGCCCGACAGCCCCAGCGCGCCGCGCGAAGGCGACTACCTGACCGGCTGGGTGCCCCGCGCCTCGGTGCGGATCGGCGGCTTCGCGCAGACCGATTACGATTTCCTGAAACCGTCCTCGGACCTGATGGCGACGGCGAGCCGGCCCGAGGGCCATGCCGGCGACCGGCGCGAGGCTTATCTTTATCCCGGCCGGCACCTGGAGCTGGGGCGCGGCGACCGCCTGGCCGGCATCCGGCTGGAAGAGGCGCAGGCCGCCTTCGAGCGCGTCGCGGCCGAGGGCACCGCCCGGCCGCTGGGGCCGGGGCGCAGCTTCACCCTGGCGGGTTTCCCGCGCGAGGCGGAAAACGACCGCCACCTGGTGCTGTCCGCCCGCTATCGCATGTGGGACGACCAGGTCCGCGCCGGCCAGCGCGCCGGGCAGGAGGGGCGCGATCCGCTGGGCTATCACGTCCGGCTGGTCTGCGCGCCCGCGCGCATCCCCTTCCGCCCCGAGCGCCGCACGCTGCGCCGGCCGATGCGCGGGCCGCAGACTGCCGTGGTGGTCGGCCCGGCGGGGGCCGAGATCTATACCGACGAACATGCGCGGGTGAAGGTGCAGTTCTTCTGGGACCGCAAGGGCCGGCGCGATGCGCATTCCAGCTGCTTCGTCCGCGTCAGCCAGGCCTGGGCCGGGGCGGGCTGGGGCTTCATCCAGATCCCCCGCATCGGGCAGGAGGTGATCGTCGATTTCCTGGACGGCGATGCCGACCGTCCCATCGTCACCGGCCGGGTCTACAACGCCGAGCAGGTGCCGCCCTATGGCCTGCCCGGCAATGCCACGCAATCGGGCTGGAAATCCAACAGCTCGCCCGGCGGCGGCGGCTGGAACGAGCTGCGCTTCGAGGACAAGGCCGGCGCCGAGGAGGTGTATTTCCAGGCGCAGAAGGACCATAACGAGCTGATCAAGAACGACGAGACCCGCCGCATCGGCCATGACTGGATCGAGGATGTCGGCAACGACGCCACCCAGTCCATCGGCAACGACCGGCGCGAAAGCGTGGGCAACGACAAGTTCACCACCATCGGCGCGAACCGCCAGGTCTCGATCGGGGTGGACGATACGGAAAAGGTCGGCGGCCATCGCAGCCTGGACGTGGGCGCGACCGAGACGATCCATGTCGCCGCCAGTTCCACCGAGGCCATCGACGGCGCGCACAGCCAGACCGTGGGCGGCGTGCAGACCGTCACCGTCAAGGCGGCGCGGGTGGACAGCGTGGCCGCGACCGAGACGCGCAATGTCGGCGCGGCGCAGACCAACACCATCGTCGGCGCGCGCGGCGTGACGGTTCTGGCCGGGCAGAATCACGCCATCTCCTCGGATGACGGCTGGAAGGTGGGCGGCAACCGCTCGACCAACGTGGCGGGGAACGAGACCGTCGAGGTCGGCGGCAACCGCAGCCACAAGGCGGGCGGCAACCGGGTCGAGAAGGTCGGCGGCGATTCGTCGCTGGACGTCGCCGGCAAGCGGGCCACCACGGTCGGCGCGGATGAATTGCACAAGGTCGCCGGCAAGATGGGGCTGGACGTGGGCGCGGCGCTGGCCGTCGTGGCGGCGGATTCGATCGCGCTGACCTGCGGCTCGGCCGCCATCGTGCTGAAGAAGGACGGCACCATCACCATCGAGGGCAAGGACATCACGATCAAGGGCTCGGGCAAGATCGACGTGAAGGCCTCGGGCGAGACCTCGGTCAAGGGCTCCAAGGTCAACCTGAACTGAAGATCGCCGCCAGCGCAGGCTCCGGCGCCTGGGGGTCGGCGGCCAGCGCGGCACCCCCCCGCCGCCACAGCAGCAGCGGCGGCGCCTCGGCATTGCCGGCCGGCGCGGGCAGGGCCGCAAGCGCCTGCCACAGCGCATCGGGGTCGGGCGTGGCGGCGGCTTGCAGCGCGGCATCGCACCAGGGCTCCAGCGCCTCGGGTCCGGGCAGGCCGTCGGCCAGCACGAACAGCGCCAGCGGAAAGCGCCGCCCCACCGCATCGGCCGAGGGCAGCACCAGCCCCGCCGCCGCCCGCCCGCCCGAGGCGATGCGCAGCCGCAGCCCGCCCGGCGGCCAGCCCTCGCGCCCGGCCAGATGCGCCGCGGCCCAGCGGTCCCAGCGGTGGCGGAACGGTTCGGGCAGGCCGCGGCCGACGAAATCGCCGCGCGCCGGCAGCTTGCCCCAGAAGCCCGCCTGCGCGGTCAGAACGCTTCCGGGCATCGGAAGGCGCCGAACATGCTGAGGTCGAAGGGATTCTCGACCGAGGCCGCGCGCAGCTCGAACCGGGCGGCATAGGGGCCGATGCCCAGCCGCAGGCCAAAGACCTCGGGCAGCGCGGTGGGCGACAGCCCGGCCTTGCGCACCAGCCGCAGCCAGGCCCAGGCGCCGGTTTCGGTGCTGATCGCCTCGCCCGTGCCATCGACGGGGGTGAAGCTCAGTGAGATCAGGTTGGTGCCGTCCTTGCCCGGCCAGGTCATCGGCATCGGCCGGGCGGCGGCGTTGAAATAGACCAGGCTCTGCCCGTCCACGTTCAGCGTCACCCGCGCGGCATTCGGGGTCAGGTCCTTGGGCTCCAGCGTAAAGGCCATGACCGGCCCCGCGCCGCCCGGAAACAGCGCGTCGCGGATGGCGCGGGCCTGTTCGAACGGCGCCAGCGTGCGCGCGTCCAGCCCCAGGTCGGCCCGCCAGCGCCAGGGCCGGGCGCTGCTGTCGACATAGGGCGCCAGCGTCTCGTTGGTGAAGCCGTCGAAGCGGCCGCCGGGGCCGAAAAGCTGCTGGAAGTCGCTGACCGTCACGTCGATGGCGGAATCGGCGACGAAGGGATAGCGCCCGCCCGTCGCCGCGCGGCAGAAAGGCAGCACGTCCGCCCGCCAGCGCGCGTTGAGCTGGGCCAGGATCGCCTCGCGCGTGACGCTGATCGTGTCGCCGGCGATGGCGCCCAGCCAGGCGTTGACCGGGTCGGGCAGGGTGGCCGCGACATTGCGCAGGTCGCCCGTCAGCTGCGGCAGCCCGCCGCGCGACAGCAGCGCCGCCTGCGGATCGGGGCTGGCCTGCACGGTCAAAAGCTCCTTGGACAGCGCACCCAGCGCGGTCTCGGCATCCAGGATCAGCGGCGGCTTGCCGTCCACCTCGGCGACGATGGCCTTGAGCGGGGCGAAATGCCGGGCGATCTCGGCGCCCGGCGGCGGCGGCTCGGGCTCGCCCGGACGGCGGGCGGCGGCGGCGGCGACCTTGGTGCCGATCCGGGCCGCCGCGCCAAGGCCCAGCTTGCCGGCCACCTTCTTCAGCACGCCGGGATTGATCTCGGGGCTGTCGCCCTGTTCGGGCGGGCGCGCCAGGTCGGTTTCGGCGACGACGGCGTTCAGCAGCCGCTTCAGCGTGCTGTCGGGGCTGGCCAGATCCTTCAGGTTCGCCGTGGCGGTGGCCAGGTCGGGGATCGGCGCCAGCCGCACGTCGCGCAGGAAGCCTTCCCAGGCGTTGATGAAATCGTCCTGGTAAAGCTTCATCATGTCGGCCTGCAGCGAGGCGGCCGAGGCATCGGCGCTTTCCGCGCAGCCGCCGGCAAAGACCTTGCGGTCGTTCAGCGCCGCCTCGGCCATGCTGGGCAGCATCGGCAGCACCGTGGCGTGAAAGCCCTGCCAGGTGAAGGCGCCGGGAATGCCCTGGCGCAGGGTCTGGCCCGACAGCCGCGTCAGCACTTGCCCCGCCAGCGGCCCGGCCTTTTCCGCCGGGATCCAGTCGGGCAGGGCGGCGATCTCGGGCTCGGACATCAGCGCGCGATAGCTGCGCAGCGACAAGGGCACGGTGCAGACCGCCTGCAGGGCGGCCTCGACCAGCTGCGGATCGGCCTGGATGCGGCTTTCGTCGCCGCCCAGCCGGTCCAATGCCGCCAGTTGCCAGGCGCGCGCGGCCTCGGTCGGGAAGGGGGTCTCGGCGGCAAAGCGGGGCAGCACCTCCTGCCACCATTCCGCCAGCCAGGCCCGGTCATAGGGGCCCAGCCCGGTCAGCATCTGATAGGCCTTTAGCGCGCCCAGCAGGAAATCCGGGTCGCGGATCTGCCGCCACATCGTCGCTTCCAGAAAGGCCACCATGCGCGGCTCTAGCAGGTTGCGCAGCCCGCGTTCGCGGGCCAGCCGGGCCGCGCCCTCGATCTCGGCCGCGGCCGAGGGGCCGATCAGCGCCAAGGGCCCGCCGGGCACCGGCGTCCGCGCCGCCTCGATCTCGGTCATGGCGTCCAGCGCGACGGGCAGGTCCAGCGGCTCGGTCGGGGCCTGGCGCGAGGCGGCGTTGGCGAGCCGCCCCGACAGGTCGGCCAGCAGGCGCTGCTGGTCGGCGACGGCGCCCGACTGGCGCATGGTGTTGAACAGGAACCCCAGCCCCGCCAGCAGCACCAGCAGCGCCGCCGCCACGGCCGAGCCGCGCCAGATCCATGTCCGGCGCTCTTCGGCGCGCGGATCGAAAAGGCCCAGCCCCGCCTCGCCAAAGATCACCCCGGCCAGCAGGTCGTGCAGGAAGAAGGACCGCCGTTCGCCCATCATGCGATGCGGCATGGGCGCGGGCGCCAGGCCAAAGCCCGCCGCCATCCCGGCCAGCATCCGGTCCAGGGGCGAGCCCTCCTGCGTGGCCGAGGTCAGGTAGAAGCCGCGCAGCCAGGGCGCCTGCTCGTAGCGGCTTTCGCCGAAGGCGGTGTCGATCAACAGCCGCAGCGGCGCCTCCAGCCGCTCGAACTCGGCCGGAAAGCGGAAGATCGCGGCGCGCTGCGGCAGGTCGGCATCCTCGGCCAGCCGCGCGTCCAGCCGGCCCTCCAGCACGGCGGCGAGGCTGCGGAACTCGCGGGTGATCGCCTCGGGCTCGGGCAGGGCGTCGACGGGCAGGGTGGCGCCCCAGACCTGCGCCCGCTGGGCCGAGGTCAGCGCGCCGAAGAACGCCTCGAAGCCCGGCAGCCGGTCGGCCTTGGTCAGCATCAGATAGACCGGCAGCTGCATCTCCAGACGCTCGCCGATCTCGGTCAGGCGCTTGCGGATCTCGCGCGCGTGGCGGCGCAGCGCGTCCTCGGGGCCCAGCAGCTCGTCCAGCGACAGGGCGACGATCACCCCGTTCAGCGCCCGCCGGCCGCGATGCTTCTTGAGCAGGTCGAGGAAGCCGGCCCATTCCGCCGCGTCGCGCTCGGGCTCGCTCGACTGGTCGGTATAGCGGCCGGCGGTGTCGACCAGCACGGCGGTTTCGGTAAAGAACCAGTCGCAGTTGCGGGTGCCGCCGACGCCCTTGAGGTCGTCGTTCAGCGCGATGGGAAAGTTCAGCCCCGATTGGCGCAGCGCCGTGGTCTTGCCGGTGCCGGGCGGGCCGATGATGACATACCAGGGCATCTCGCGCAGGAAGCGCCGCTTGCTCAGCCGGGATCGGGCCAGCGTGGCCAGGATTTCCTGGAACTTGCCGCCGATCTCGGCCGCGGCATCGGGCGCGTCGAGCAGGGGCGGCGGCGCGGCCAGCTCGGTGACGAACATGCGGTTGCGCCGCGCGGCGCGGATCTGGCCCAGCAGCAGGATCAGCAGCCACAGCACCAGGATGGCGCCCAGGCAAAGCGCGCGGACCTCGGCGCTTTCCAGCGGCGCCGCCTCGCCGACCGAGACCAGCGGGCCGTAGAACCAGATCGCCGCCGCCAGCAGCGCCAGCCCGACGAAGGTCCAGAAGCCGCGGGACAGGAGGAACCGGAACATGGCCTTGAAGATGCGCATCTATTGCCTCTTTTCGATGCGGATCTCGATCCGGCGGTTCTGGGCGCGGCCGTCGCGGGTGGCGTTGTCGGCCACCGGCTGGCTGTCGGCGCGGCCTTCGGCGCGGATGAGTTCGGCGGGCACGCCGGCCGCCGCCAGCGCCAGCGCCACGGTCTCGGCCCGCGCCTCGGACAGGCCCTGGTTCGAGGCAAAGGGGTTGCTGCGCTGCACCGGCACGTTGTCGGTATGGCCGCTGACCGCGACCGCGCCGATGCGGTGCGCGTTGGCGACGACGGTCCTGCCGATGGCCTCGACCAGCGGCTGATAGGCGGGGTTGAGGGCGGCCTTGGCCGAGCGGAACACCTCGGGGTCGCTGGCCTGCACCACCAGCACGACAAGGCCCGAGGTCTCGCGCCCCTTCATCGCCGGGCGGAGGGCGGCGGGCAGGGCGGCCTCGAAGGCGGGCAGCAGCGGGTCGATCACCGTCGCCGGCAGTTCGGGGGCCGGCTCGACCGTCTGGCGGACCGGGCGGAAGATCGTGGCGCGCTCGGCCGGGGGCAGGGCGGCAGCCTGGGTGAACAGGCTTTCCGCCTTGCCCGACAGATGCATGGACAGGCCCGTATGGATCGCCAGGACCAGCCCCAGCGCCCCCAGCCACAGCGTCCACAGCGGCACGGCGAAACGGCGCGGCGTGTCGGGGGCGATCACCCCGGCGCCATGCGGGGCCAGCGGCATGGCCTCGCGTTCGGGGTCGCGCAGCAGCCGGGCGATCTGGGCGCGCAGCGCCACCAGCGCGCCTTCGCCCGCGCCGCCCTGCACGCGATACTTGCCGCGAAAGCCCAGGCAGAGGCACAGCCAGGCCAGCTCCAGCAGGTCGCGTTCGCCGGCCGGGTTGCGCATCAGCGCCTCCAGCCGGTCGAAGAAGCGGGTGCCGGCATCGACCTCGCCGGTCATCTGCGTCACCAGGGGCTGGCGGGGCCAGTCGCTCTGCCCGCCCCAGGGCGTGTTCAGCGCCAGATCGTCCAGCAGGGCGGCGACGAACCAGGCGCCCTGGTCGGCCCGGCTCAGCGGCACGCCGGCGGCGACCGAGGCGTCGCGCCCCTCGACCAGCACCGATTGCAGCCGCGCCCGCAGCGCCTCGGGGCGGGCGGGGGGATTGGCGCGCTCAAGCTCGGGCGCCAGTTCCAGCAGCGTGGCATGGGCGGCGACCAGCGGGTTGGGATGCGCCCGCCCGCGCCGGGCATGGGGCGCGGCCTCGGGTGCGACGGGATCGGCGGCGGCCTGCCAGGCGGGGCGCGGCGCGGCGGGGACGGGGCCGGGCGAAGCGGGCTGGGATTGCGGCCGGCCCGCGCCCAGCGGGCGGATGCGCGTGCGGCCGGGGTCGCCAAGGCCGAAGGGATCGTTCTGGTCGCCCATCCCCCGCTCCCTACCTGCTGACCGCGTAGCAGTCGATTTCGGGCTCGCGGTCCAGCTTGCCCGACACGCCCAGCACGAAGCCCGGCGAGGCTTGCAGCCGCGCCCAATGCTCGGACTTGCGGTCCAGCTCCAGGCACAGCCGGTCGCCGTCATAGGGGATCTCGCGCGGCTGCGAATGCAGCGGCCGCAGCGGGATGCCCGGCAGGCGCGAGGTCCAGAGCGCCTCGAACTCATCGGCCGCGCCCACGGTGACCTGGCGGGTGAACAGCTGCATCAAGCCCTCGTCCGACATGTCCGAGCCGATGCGCAGCACGATGCGGCTGTTTTGCAGGATCTCGGGATTGTCGATGCGCACCTTCCAGACGTTCTGCGCGTGGCGCGCCACCGGCAGGGCGCGGGATTTCGGCTCGACATGGCGCAGGGACAGGATCAGCGAGCGCAGCGCATCCGCCAGTGCGGCGAAGGCCGGCTGCGGGTCGGCATGGTCATATTCCGGCAGCGGCGACAGCCGCCGCGTGGACGAGCCATAGGTCGCCATCCGCCCCGCCAGCTCGGCCAGGTCGGCGAAAAGCTCGGAGGGGTGGGCAAGGTTCTGCGCCAGCAGGTGCTGCAGCCGCGGCCGGGCGGCATTGGCCAGCTCCAGGATCAGCAGGTTCTCGACCGAGCGGCCGGCGCCGCCCAGCACCATGCCGCCCTGCGCCTCGATGATGCGGTCGAGCCCGCCGACCAGTTCCTTGAGCAGCCCGCCATACCAGGGCACGGCGGCCAGCGTCAGCGCGGGAGGCAGCCAGCCCTCGGCCAGCACGACGCGGCCGTCGGCGGCCAGCCCCTCGATCCCGGCCAGCGGCAGGGTGACGGCGCCCTGCACCGCCTCGCCGGGCAGGATCAGCCGGGTCGAAAGCCGGGCGATCTCGACCTCGGCCGGCTCGGCGCCGCCGCGGATCTCGTCGCGCAGGCTGGCCCATTCGCCGCGCCAGCGCGCACCGCCCGGCTCGGCATGGGCGGGATCGACCGCGGCGGTGCCGGGCTGGCGCGGCGCCACGCCCAGCAGGACCGCGCCGGCGGGTGTCGCGCGGCCGACCGTGACCGGCGGCGGCGCCGGGGCCTCGGCCGGGATGCGAAAGGCGGTGCCGTCGGGAAACAGCCCCTCGGCCTCGGCGACGGCGACCTGCCCGGCCTCCAGCGCCGAGGGATCCAGCCGCAGCGCGACAAAGCCCCATGCCTGCCGCGGCCGCGTCCGCAGCAGCGCGCGCAGCTGGGCCGCGGCATGGCGGTCCTGCTGCTGGAAATGCTGCGGGCGCAGGAACAGGCCCTCGGACCAGACGACGCGGCTGCCTTCGGTCATGCGCTTTCCCTTCAGGCTGGAGCCATCACGACGCCGCCCGGCCCGGCGGTGACGGTGAAGCTGGCGGTCCCGGTGGGCGAGACGGCGGCCTTGGCGCGGGTGTTCTTGCCGGCCGGGTCGCGATAGCCGGCGACCACCGCCACCGCCGTCGTCGACGGGTCGAGCACCAGCGCCTTTTCGGCGCTGCCGCCGGGGGCCAGCGTGACCGTCTCGGCCTTGACCAGGTCGGCCCCCAGGGCGGCGGCGGGGTCTTGCAGCGCCAGCGTGTCGGCGGCGTCGAAGCCGGCGGTGCCGCGCAATTGCAGGATGTGCAGAGTCAGCGGCCGGTCGCTGCCGTCGGGACCGGGATTGACCCCGGCCGCGGCCGACATCGCCAGGTTGACCGAACCGGGCCCCTGCGGCCCGCCGCAGGCCGCCGTCAGCGCCAGCGTTCCAAGCCCGGCCAGCGTGGCCCGGCGCGTGAATAGGGGAAAGATCGTGGTCATGGCTCGCTCCTGTCAGGGGTTTCGTAGGCATCGCGGAATTCGGCGCCGACCTCGCCCAGGAAGCGATCCTCGGCGGCGCGGGCGATCTCGGCCCAGCGGGCGGCATAGGCGTCCCAGAGCAGCGCCGAGCGCCCGCCCGCCAGCAGCGCCCGCAGCAGCCCGGCATCGGCCAGCTGCGCCTCGATCGCCTCGGGCGAGAAGCGGTCGATCATCCGGCGCAGCGCCGCCTGCAGCCCGTGCCAGCTGCGCATCCGGTGGTCGGCAAGGTCGCGGAACGCCTCGGCGATGGCGGCGTCGGGGTCCAGGTAGCCCGCCCCGCGGGGCGCGACCAGCGCGGCCACCTGCTCGTCGGGCATGGCCAGGAATTTCAGCGGGTTGACCTGGGCTGCGCCCAGCGTGGTGCGGGCGACGCGCAGCGAGCCCTTTTCCTCGGCCCGCGCGCGCAGCAGCGCGACCAGCCCCTCGGCCAGCATGCGGTAGCGCCGGCCAAGCGCTTCCAGGTCCACGCCCTCGGCGCCCGACGGGTCCAGCCCGGCGCCGCGCAGGAAGGCGGCGGCCGCGTCGAATTGCGGCTGCGGGGCCGTGGGTGCAGGGGTCTCCACGACGGGCGCGGGATCGGGCTGGGGCGGTGTCGCGCCGGACGGCCCCCAGCTCCAGTCGTCGCCCGGTGGGGGCGGGGCTGCCGGTTGCGCGGCCGGCAGCGGGTCCAGCGTGAAGGGATCGTCGAAGCCGGGCGGCGGCGATGGCGGCTGCGGCGGCGCGAAACGGCCGGTCGTGCGCTCGAAGGGCTCGGGCAGTTCCGAGGGTCGCGGCGGCGGTGGCGGCGCCGGATCGCGGGGGGCGAAGAACGGGTCGATGCCGATGCCCGGATCGGCGGGCGCCGCCGCTGCGGCCCCCGCCACGGCCTCGACGGCCACGCCCAGCGTCACGTCGCCCAGCCGCAGCCGCATCCCGTCGCACAGCGCGGCGCTGCGGCCCGGTCCCAGCGGCTCGGCCGCCGCGTCGATGAACAGCCCGCCCGAGCTGGTATCGGTGACGGTCCAGCCCTCGGCCGTGGCCTCGACGATGCAATGGCGGCGCGAGACGAACATCTCGGGGTCGTCGATCTGCCAGTCGCAGCCCGGCTCGCGCCCCAGCACCGCCCGGCCGCCCTCCAGCCGCAGCTCGGGCCGGGGCTGGGGAACGGGGCTTGTGAGGACGGTGAGGCGCAGGGTCATCAGGCGGCCTGCCTTTCGTCCAGCGGCAGGCGCAGGTCGTCGCGGTCCCGCGCGGCCCCGTCGCCCAGCCAGCCGGTCCGCCCCAGCGCCATGCCCGCGCCCAGCCGGGGCGGCGGCACCTGGGGCGCGGCCAGCACCAGCCGCAGGTCGAAGCCGATCTCTTCGCCCATGGCAAAGCGCAGCAGGCGGCGCAGCGCCGCCCGTTCCGGGCCGTCCTCGGCCAGCCGGCGGTATTGCGCAAGGCCCAGCGGGCCGACGGTGATCTCGGCCCGCGCCTGCGGCTGGTAGACCCGCGGCCCCAGCATCGCGCCCCGGCCCAGCCCGGCATGGGCGCGGCCAAGGCGGCTGGCCAGGGCGGCGGGGATGTCCTGCCAATAGGGCACGAACTCGACCACCCGCACCGGCGTGTCCAGCAGGTCCGACAGCAGCGCGGCCAGCGTTTCGGGGCTGCGGACCTGGCTGGCCAGCCCGGTGGCGTGGCGCAGGACCGGCGCAGGATCGTCGAGCGCTTCGGCGATGCCGGGCAGGCCGAGGCCCGCCAGCGCCGCGATCATCGCCGCCAGCCGGCCCTCGCGCCCGTGGTCGGCGGCGATGGCGGGCTGCGCCTCGGCAAAGGCGCGGTAGTAAAGCGCCATCATCCGGTGCTGCAGCAGGTTGCAGAACTCCAGGAAGGCGCGATCCGCCCCCGGTTCCGGCAGGGCGGAGCCGGCGAACCAGCGTTCGGACATGCGTTCCAGCATGCGCCGGCTAAGGTGCAGCGGCATCGGGCCTTCGGGGCCGAAAAGCCCGGTGATCTCCAGCGCGATGCGGGCGGGGGCGTCGCCTTCGGCGGGGCTGAAGCGCGCGACCTCGCAGGCGGCGGGACCCAGGCGGATCTCTTGCCCCAGCCGCGCGGGCTCCTGCTCGGGGCCGCCGGCATGGCCGAAGCGGCGGCCGGGCGATTCCAGCCGGCGCATCAGCGCAAAGGCCTCGATGCCGGGGGGAGTCTCCGGCGTCAGATCCTGGGGCGCAGGCCGGGCCGCATCGGCCATGACATCTCCTCCTGTTTCTGCACAAGGCGGGTGCGGGTGCGCACGAAGCTGTTGACCGAGGCGTGGCGGGCGAACAGCCGGTCCAGCAGCGCCGGCAAAAGCAGCCGGCTGGCCCCGGCCAGCGGCGCCTCGTCGATTTCCAGCGTGATCTCGGTGCCGCGGCCGAAGGCCAGCGGGCCGGGCAGGTCCAGCCGCTCGATCACCGGGCGGCTGGCGACGGCGGCGACGGCGCGGGCGTGGCGGGCCAGCCGCGGATCGCCGCGGTCGGCGTAAAGCGCCAGCAGCGCGCAAAGCGGCGCGCCGTCGCGCCCGGCCTCGGCCAGCGACAGATGGCCAGAGGCAAGCTGCGCCACCAGCCGCCAGGTCAGCTCGTCCAGCCCCGCCGCGCCGCTTTGTCCGGCCATCGGCGGCGCGCCCGCCAGCGCCGGTTGCGGCCGGCGCATCGGGCCGACCAGATCCACCCGCATCACCGGCTCGCCGCCCTCGGGCGTCAGCCGCGGCGTGTCGTCCAGGATCGGCAGGTCGCGATTGGTGCAAAGCGCGCGGATGTCCAGCCGGCGCGGCATCCAGTCCCCGGCGCGCGAGACCGAGATCCACAGGTCGTGCCCGGCATGGGAACTGCGCATCTGGCCGCGCCGGATCTCGTCGGTGGCCGGCCGGCGGGGGCGGCGCTCGGCCCACCAGAGCGGGCCGGGATGGCGCGGCGCCTCGGGGGCATGGGCGGGGCAGAGCAGCCCGTCCGCGCCCTCGCGGTCGGCATCGGCGACGCGGACCAGGCGATAGACCTCGAAGTCGCGGGTGCGGGCGCGGTCGGGGTGGACCGGATGCGCCGTGGCCCGCGCGTCGAGTTCGACGAAATTGCATTCCTTCTCGAACAGGTTGACCAGCGGCACGGCGAAGAGCCGGAAATCGTCGCGGCCCAGCCCCTCCAGCAGCGGCTCGGGGCGGGAAAGCGGCACGGCAAGCTCCAGCGCCACGCCTTCGCCGCATTGCCGGGCGGCGGGGGCGAGCCCCTCCAGCCGCAGATAGTGAAAGCGTTCCGGCATCAGGAAATAGTCGCGCAGCAGCCGGAACCCCTCGAAGCTGGGGCGCAGGCGCGGGGTCAGCCCCTCGTCGTCGCCGGTGCCCACCAGGCCGGGCCGGCCGAGGGAAAGCGCTTGCGCACCCGGCCGGGCGGGACGGGCCAGCGCGCCCAGGCCGCTGCCGAAGATGGCGTCGAACAGCGCCCCCGCCCGCGCGCTGCCGGCAAAGCACAGGTCGAGCCTATCCAGCGCCAAGGCTGACAGCGCGGCCGGTCCCGTCGCGTGCAGGCCGATGCGGATGCCCGCCTCGGCCCCCGGCGCGGCAAGGCCGGCGGCGGCCAGCGCGCCGCGGTCGGGCAGGTAATCGGCCGCCGCCAGCGCCAGCGGCCAGAGCGTGACCGCCTGCGCGGTGGCATAGGTGGCGCGGGTGGCCAGACCTTCGCGCACGGCGGCGGTGAAGCGGCTGCCGCGCGGCACCGGATGCCCGGCCGCCATGGCCTGCACCTGCGGGCCGGGCTGCAGCACGCCGATGCCCATGGCCGGCCCCGGCGCGGCCAGGTCGGGCCAAAGCGCATCCAGCACCCCGGCGGCGAAACGCTGGCCCTCGGCCTCGACCTTCATCCGCGTGCGGGCGGCCAGGAAGGCCACGCCCTCCAGCAGCCGCTCGACATAGGGGTCGGGGCAGGGCAGGGCGTCCAGCGACAGGTTGCGCGCCACGTTGGGATGCAGGGCGGCGAATTCGCCGGCCAGCACCCGGATATGGTCCAATTCGGCCTCGTAGGCGGCAAGGAAGGCGCGGTCCATCAGCCCTCCTCCAGCACCGTGGCGGCGGCGCCCGTGTCGAGGTCGATGGTGGTCAGCAGCCGCAGCCGTTCGGGCGCGGGGGCCATCAGAAGCAGCCCCTCGATGCGCACGCGCAGGCCGGTGCGGGTGCCGGGCTGGACGGTGACGCGGATGGTGTCGCGGCGCAGGCGCGGCTCGAACACCGCCAGCACCTCGCGCAATTCGCGCGCCAGCGCCTCGTGGTCGAAATCGCCCGCGCGCCGCCCGGCAAAGGCCGGGACGCCGTAATTCAGCACCGAGGCGCGGACATGGGGAAAATCGGCCAGCATCTCGGCCGGATCCTCGGCGCCGCCGGCGATGCCGGGGGGTGCGGTGCGGCGCTCGGCCGGGGTCAGCAGATAGCGCACCTCCAGCCGCTCGATGCCGAACAGATCCTCGATGTCGCGGCGCACCGCCTCGCGCAGCACCTCGGGCGTGACCAGGATGCCGCGTTCCTGCAGGGCGGCGCGGCGGGCCTGCAATTGCGCCAGCGCCGCCAGGTCGCGCGCCTGGTCGGGGTCGAGCCCGTCCCGCCCCTCGCCCGCAAGCAGCGCCGCCAGCCGGGCGGGGCCGTGGCGGGCAGCCAGGGCCGCCTCCCGCCGGGCGAGCTCGGCCGTCATGGCGGGCAGGTCGTCGATCAGCCGGTCCCACAGGCTCGGCTGCACCTCCTCGCGCCGCGCCTGGAGGGGCGTGGCGGTGCGGGGGCGGTCGGGGGCGGGGCTGGCCATGGCGATCCTGCGCGCCTCGGGGCGGTCACTTGGCGGCCATCAGGTCGTATTCGACCTCATGCTCGTCGCCTTTCGAATGGTCGTCGGCCTGGACGACGTATTTGACGGCGATCTTCTCGAACGAGATGCCGATCTGCTCGGCGATGGTGTCGATCTCGGGTGCGGGCTGGTTCTGGCTCATCGAATAGGACGAGATCAGGCAATTGGTCATGGTGATGGTCAGGTAGTCCAGATGCGCCTCGCCCGAGTCCTTGCGGACGGTGAAGGTCATGGTCTCGAAGGCCTTGCCCTGCATGCAGGCCAGCGCCAGGTAGGGCGAGGCGGCGTCATACCATTTGTAAAGCGTCAGGTCGCTGACGGTGGCGCGCCCGCGCACGCGGCCAGACCCGGTCGCGGCCGAGCTTTTCTGCTCGGCCTTCAGGTCGGCGCCCCAGATGTCGATTTCGCCTTCGTGATCGGCCCGGCGCGATTCGCCGTCGATGCCGTCGATCTTGAGGTATCCGGTGAAAGCCATCTCACATCTCCCTGTTCGGCCTGTTCGGCAAGCCGGGTTTCAGACATGGCGGGGCCCGTCGGGGCCGCGTCGGGGGCCGCGCGCGCCCTGGCGCCCGCCGGCCCGGCGCCGCAGGGGCCGCCGCGGCCCCTGGGCAAAGCGCGTCACGGCCCCTTGACCGAGGGCAGCTCCGAAACCAGCCGCAGCGAGGCGTTGATGCCTTCCAGCTGGTAATGCGGGCGCAGGTAGAAGCGGGCGGCGTAATAGCCGGGCCGGCCCTCGACGCTGTCCACCTGCACCTCGGCCTTGGCCAGCGGCCGCTTGGCCTTGGCCTTGTCGTCGGCCATGGCGGTATTGGCCAGCACGTAGCGGTTGATCCATTCGGACAGCCAGACCTCCATGTCGGCGCGTTCCTTGAAGGTGCCGATCTTGTCGCGGGCGATGGCCTTGAGGTAATGCGCGAAGCGGCAGACCGGCAGCAGATAGGGCAGGTTCGCCGACAGCCGCTCGTTGGCCTGGGCGTCGGGATCGACCAGCCGCCCGGCGCGGGCCTCGCAATCCTGCAGGGTCTGCGCGCCCAGGAAGGCCGCGACATCGGTGTTCTTGCGGTGCAGGATCGGCATCAGCCCCAGCTTGGCCAGCTCATGCTCGCGCCGGTCGTCGATGGCGATCTCGGTCGGGCATTTCATCACCACCGAGCCGTCGTCGCTGGGGAAGGTATGCACCGGCAGGTTGGTGACGGCGCCGCCCGATTCCACGCCGCGGATCTGGCTGCCCCAGCCGTAAAGCTTGTGGCTGCGGTTGATGTTCACCCCCATCGGGAAGGCCGCGTTCATCCAGACGTAATGGTCGTGCTTGCCGTCGATCTCTTCGCGGAAGTCGAAGCCCTTGACCGGGATGGTGTCCGGCCCATAGGGCAGGCGCGCCAGCACCCGCGGCAGGGTCAGGCCGATATAGCGCGCGTCCTCGCTTTCGCGCAGGCTTTGCCAGGCCGCGTAGTCGGGCGAGGACGTGACCATCTTCAGGTCTTGCGGATTGGGCAGTTCCTGCCAGCTTTCCATGCGGAACAGCCGGGGCGAGGCCGCGGCGATGAAGGGCGCATGCGCCGAGGCGCAGATCCCCGACAGGTTGCGCAGCAGCCCCACGTCGCGCGGGTGGTGGCTGAATTCGTAATCGCCGACGATGCTGCCGAAGGGCGCGCCGCCGAAGCTGGAATATTCCTCGGTATAGAGCTTGCGGAACATGGGCGACTGGTCCCACATCTGCCCCTCGAAATCCTCCAGCTGGTCGGCAAGCTCGTCCTTGGTGATGTTCAGCACCCGGATCTTGAGCATGGTGTCGGTTTCGGTGTTGTTGACCAGGTAATGCAGCCCGCGCCAGCTTCCTTCCATGCGGCGGATCTCGGGGGCGTGCAGCACCTCGTTCATCTGCGTGGTCAGCAGCTCGTCGATGCCGGCGATCAGCGACTTGATCGAGCGCACGGCATTGCCGGAGATCGTGGCGCTGCCGGCCTTTTCGCGGGCGGCAAGGGCCAGGTTCGCGACCAGTTCGCGCAACTTGGCGCTGTCGTCCTGTTCCTTGACGCGGAAGTCCTTTTCCAGAAGCGTGCCGAATTCGTCCAGGTCGACGGCCTCGGCTTCGGCGGCGGTTTCGGTGCCCTTGAGTTCCTGTTCGGCCATGGCTCAGCCCTCCGTCCCGTCGCCGCCGGGGGCCACCGCCTGCTCGGCGACGCGGGCCAGCAGCGGCTCGTCGTTCAGAAGCTGGGCGATGCGCTTTTCGGCGCTGGCCTTGCCGTCCATGTAGCTCAGCAGTTCCTCGAGCTTGCGGCGCATCTTCATCAGCTCGGCCAGTTCGGGGATCTGCTCGGCGATGCGGTCGGGGGCGAAATCGCCCATGTTGCGAAAGGTCAGGTCCACGAACATCTCTTCTTCCTCCGCGCCGGCCTCCTCGCCCTCCTTGCGGGGCAGGCGGTTGGGGATGCGGGCGGTGACGCGGGGCGAAAGCGCCTCCATGAAGGCGGGGAAGCGGCCGGCATCCACCTCGACGAAGGACCGTTCGGCGGGCGGCTTCTGCGCCTCGCGCGAGGTGGACTTGCCCGCCAGATCCGCCATCACCCCCATGACGAAGGGCAGTTCGATGGTGGTCGGGCTGCCGTAATGCTCGACGTCATAGGCGATCTGCACCCTGGGGGCGCGATTGCGCTCGATTACCTTGGCCTTGCTCTCGCTCATCGCGGGTTACTCCCTGTCGCGGCGCCATCGCGGCGCCGGCCCCGATTGCGCCCTGCCGTCAGCGTCCCTTGTCCTCGGCCACTCCGGCGACATTGCGGAATTCCTTCATCCCTCCCGGCGCCAGTTCCTCCATCAGCTGCAGGAAGTTCATCGGCACCATCTTCTTCATCCGCCGCGCCAGATGCGGCAAAGGCGAGGCGGGTTCGTTGCGTTCGTAGAAATCGATGATCAGGTCGAGACAGGTCGCGACCTCGGCACGCGAGGCCAGCCTTGCCGGCAGGCCTGCCGATGCGGGCGCGGTGGCAACGGCCGCGGGGGCGGGCGTTGGCGCGGACGGTGCTGCAGGCGCATTGGCCTGCGCCTGCGCTGCCGGCTGCGTGGGGCGGCTGAACTGCGCCTCGGGGCTGGCCAGCGTCGCCGCCATCCGCTCCAGCATCCGGCGCAGCGCCGGGAAGCGGGTCGGCGGGTCGTCCCCGATGCGCGCGGCCAGGGCCGCCTCCAGCCGGGCCAGCGCCGCCAGCGCGGCCGCAAGCCCGGTTTCCAGCTGCGCCACCGCCTCGGGCTCGGTGTCGCGCAGGGCGCGGCAGGCGGTCAGCACCCGCGTCGCCCTGGCGTCATGGCGGGCGGCGCGGTCGGCCTGTTCGGCGGCCGAAAGCCCCGTCGGCCCCTCGGCCGCCAGCACCGAGGCCGTGACCGCCCCCGCCGCCAGATCCCCGCCCGAGACCGCGGGCAGGCCGCGCGGGACCAGCACGGTGTTGAACTCCAGATCGCCCAGGATGCCGGCATCGGCATTCTCGATCTGGTAGAGCGCGTTGATCCGGCGCAGCGCGGCCTCGCGCACCAGCTGGCCCTCGCGCAGGGCGGGATGCAGGTGGTCCCACCAGGTTTCCAGCGTCTCGGCCAGCAGGTCCAGCCCCTCGGCCAGCCCTTCCGCGCCGCGCAGGTTGGTCATGATCCGCGCCACGACGACCAGCAGGCGCAGGTCGCGGCCGGCCTGGGCCAGCGCCTCGGCCTCGTCCAGCAGATGCGCCCAGTCCAGCGCCACGTCGCCGGTATTGCCCTTGGCCAGCTGTTCGGCCCGTGCCGCCCGAGAGGCCCCGTCCAGCGCCCTTTCGAGCGCCAGAAACCTCATGTCGTTGCGAAGATCCAACCCGGCGGAATCCGGCACGGCGAGCGGAGCGAGAAACATAGGGGAAACCTTTTCAAAGGCCGCATTATGTTCTTCTCGAAATGGGAAAATCATCTCATGGACTGCGGCTTTGCGCAATGAAATCCTGCGGATCGGCGGCGGTGCCCCCTGGCTGGGGCGTGCCCCCGGCCTTGGCGCGGTCAGGGCCGCAGGTCCAGGATGCGCTGGGTGGCGGCCAGGATGCGCTGCGGATCGGCCGCGCGCCGCGCCGCCAGCGCCTCGGCAAAGGCGTCGGCGGATTCGTCGCCCGGCCGGCGTTCGTCGAAAAGCGGGCCGCGGGTGACGAAGGCAAAGATCCCCGCCTTGCCGAAATCGCGGTCGTTCACGCGAAAGGCGATGCGTCCCGGCCCCAGGCCCGCATCCCCGGCGGGCCAGAGCACGCGCACGCGGCTGAGCGCGCCTTCGGGCTGGCCGATGCGGTCCAGCCGGGTTTCCTGGTCGGCCATGTTGGGCAGAACGTTGAAGACCTTGCCGGTTTCCTCGACCGCGACCCAAAGCTCGGCGCCGGGCGTCGCGGCCAGTTCGGCGGGGATCAGCACGTCCGCGACCGGGTTGTCGCCGGGGCGATAGATGCCGGTCAGCGAGGGCTCGGGCCGGCGCGCCTCGGACAGGCGGATGCCGATGCCGCCCTCGGGCAGGCCCGCCGCCGCGGCGCGGATCCGGCAAAGCGAGGGGCTCAGCGTCTCGGTCTCCAGCCGCAGGGCGCGCTCGCCCAGGGCCGGGCGCAGCGCCTCGGCCAGGGCCGCGGCGGCGGCGGCATCGGGCAGGGCGCCGCGGATCGCGACGCCGGCGCCGGGTGGGGCACCGCCCTGGGGCAGGTCGCTGGTCAGCGGGCCGCAGCGGGCGGCGCCGGCCAGCAGCGCGTCCAGATCGGCGGGCATCAGCAGGGCGGGGCCGGCGGCAAGCCGCGGCACCAGCTCCATGCCCGAGGCCCGCGCCCATTCCGCCAGCCGGGCGGCGATGGCGTCGCGCTCGGCCGGAGTGGGGGCGCTGCCGGCGATCTCGGCGCGCAGGTCGGTGACAAGCACCGTCCAGTCCTGCAAGCCCTGCAATTGCGGGAAAAGCCGCTCGACCGCCTCGGCCCAGCCGGGCGCGGGCATGCCGCGCGCCGGGGCCAGGGCGTCCTGCGGCGGGCTGCTGCCGGCAGCGGCGGCGAAGGCGGCGGCGATCCGCGCGGCGCTGGCCGCATCCGGCGCCGGGCCGGACAGCCGCGGCGCATCGCCCCCCGCCGCCTCCAGCCGCCAGGGCTGGACCAGCGGCAGGGCGGGGAAAAGCAGCGGCCTTGCGGCAAGGAACCCGCCGGCCAGCACCACGGCCAGAAGCAGCAGGACCAGCCAGCGCCGCCCGCCGCCCGCCTTGCGCGCCGGCTGCGGGCGCGGCGCGGCGCCCTTGCGGGCCGGCGCGGCCTCGGCCCCCTTCAGCAGCGCGTCCAGCCGCGCCACCACCGCGGCGGCCGAGGGCGCGCGTTCCCCGATGCGCGGCGCCGAAAGCCACAGGATCAGCCCGGCCAGCGGTTCGGGCAGGCCGGTCACGTCCAGGGGCTCGGATTTGCGGCGGATCATTTCGCCGGGCGTCGCGCCGGCAAAGGGCACCTCGCCCCGCGCCGCCGCCAGCAGCAGCGCGCCGAGCGCGTAAAGGTCGCTGGCCGGCTCGGCCTTGCCGTCGAACTGTTCGGGCGCGGCATATTCGTATTTGCCGGCGAACTGGTTGCCGACCACGGTATGCGCCCCGGCGGCGGTGTCCTTGGCGATGCCGAAGTCGATCACCGTCGCGCCCTCGACCCGGCCGTCGCGCAGGATGACATTGTCGGGCGACAGGTCGCGATGCACCACGCCGCGGGCATGGGCGGCGACCAGCCCCTCGGCCACGCGATGCGCGACGATCAGCAAGTCGCGCGTGCCCAGCCTGCGTTCGGCCATCACCTCGGACAGCGCCGGGCCGTCGATGAAGTCCATGACCAGGAAGACATGGCCCTCGGGCGTGCGCGAGCAGTCGCTGTAGCGCACCACGGCGTCGTGCAGGATGTCGCGCATCGCCTCTTCGCGGCGCATCAGCTCAAGATAGCCCTCGTCGCCGGAAAAGCCGGCCGAAAGCGCCTTGATCGCCACCACCCGGCCGGTGACGAGGCTTTTGGCGCGATAGACCTCGCCGGTGCCGCCGCGGCCCAGCACGCCCTCGACGGCCCAGGTGTTGTTGAGCACCTGGCCCTCGCGGAAGATGTCCCCCGGCAGGGCCGGGATCATGGCGACGTTCCCTTTTGCGGCAGGCTGGCCATGGCCGGCTCCTTGCGAAAAGATTTCCGAAAGCCGCGGTTTTGAAATACACTTTCCCCCAGGATCATTTCCCCCCGAGCCTGCCCCTGGCAAGCCCGTTTTATCGCTCCGGTTCTTTTGCCAGCTTTGCAAGGATGGCCAGGATGACGACCGTGACGCCCCGCGCCCCCGCCAGAGGATCCCGAGAAACCGTCAAGCGCAAGGAACTGGTCGGCCGGCTGGATGCGCTGTGCCTGCGGGCGTTTTCCGAAGGGGCGCGCAACGCCAAGGCGCGCGGCAATCCCTATGTCGAGCTGGTGCATTTCATCGCCGCGCTGGCGGGGGCGGCGGATTCGGACCTGGCGCTGATCGCCGCCGCGGCCGGGGTCGATGCGGCGCGGCTGGAGGGCGACCTGGCCCGCGCGCTCGACGCCCTGCCGCGCGGGGCCAGCGCGGTCGAGGAGTTTTCCGACCACATCTTCCACGCCATTCAGGAGGGCTGGACGCTGGCGGCGCTGGAGCGGGGCACCGACCGCGTGCGCTCGGGCGACATCCTGGTCGCCTGCCTCAAGACCCCGGTGCTGGAAGGCTTGCTGCTGCGCATCAGCCCGGAATTCGGCCGCATCGACCCCGACCGCATGGCGCCGGACCTGCCCGGCATCCTGGCCGGTTCGGCCGAGGCCGAACCGGCGGCCCCGCCCGAGCCCGCGCCGGCCAATGTGCCGAAACCGCCCGAAGGGGCGCTGGCGAAATACGCCACCAACCTGACCGAGCGGGCGCGCGCCGGCAAGATCGACCCGGTGGTCGGCCGCGACCCGGAAATCCGCCAGATCATCGACATCCTGATGCGGCGGCGGCAGAACAACCCGATCCTGACCGGCGAGGCCGGGGTGGGCAAGACCGCCGTGGTCGAGGGCTTTGCCCTGCGGCTGGCGCGCGGCGACGTGCCGCCGCAGCTGGCGGCGGTCGATCTGTGGCTGCTGGACATCGGGCTGATGCAGGCCGGCGCCAGCGTCAAGGGCGAGTTCGAGAAGCGGCTGAAATCGGTGATCGACGAGGTGCAGGCCTCGGCGAAATCGGTGATCCTGTTCATCGACGAGGCGCATACGCTGATCGGCGCCGGGGGCGCGGCGGGGACGGGCGATGCCGCGAACCTGCTGAAACCGGCGCTGGCGCGGGGCGAGCTGCGCACCGTCGCCGCCACCACCTGGGCCGAATACAAACAGCATATCGAGAAAGACCCGGCGCTGACCCGGCGCTTCCAGGTGGTGAAGGTCGAGGAGCCTTCGGAAGCCGCCGCGGTCGGGATGCTGCGCGGCGTGGCGGGCGTGCTGGAACGGCATCACCGGGTCGAGATCCTGGACGAGGCGATCGGCGCGGCCGTCTCGCTGTCGCATCGCTATATCCCGGCGCGGCAATTGCCGGACAAGGCGATCAGCCTGCTCGACACCGCCTGCGCCCGCGTCGCCGTCAGCCAGCACGCGACGCCGGCGGAGCTGGAGGATCTGGAGCGCCGCCTGCAGGCGCTGGAGATCGAGGCGGGCATCATCGCCCGCGAGGCCGCCATCGGCATCGACACGACCGAGCGCCAGGCCGCCAACGACGCCGCCCGCGCCGCGGCCGAGGCCGAGCGCGCCGCCGCGCTGGAACGCTGGGAGGCGGAAAAGGCGCTGGTCTCCGACATCCTTTCGCTGCGGGCCGAGCTGCGCGGCGAGGGCATGGCGCTGGACGAGACCGGGGCGGAAGCCGGGGGCGAGGCCGCGGAAATCGCCGCCGAGGGGGCATCTGCCGAGGCTGCGCCCGATGCGCCTGCCGCGGCCGCGCTGTCCGGTGATGCGGATGCCGAAACCCCGGACCCTGACCCGGCCGCGCGGCTGTCGCTGTTGCGCGTCAAGATGGCCGAGCTGGCGGAGCGGCAGGGCGAGCGGCCGCTGATCCTGCCCTCGGTGGACCGGCTGGCGGTGGGGGCGGTGGTGCAGGACTGGACCGGCATCCCGCTGGGCCGGATGCTGGCCAGCCAGACCGAGCGTGCGCTGGGCCTTGCCGGCCTGCTTGCGCAGCGCGTGGTCGGGCAGGACCATGCCATGGCCGCCATCGCCAGCCGCATCCAGACCGGCATGGCCGGGCTGGGCGCGCCGGAAAAGCCGATGGGCGTCTTCATGCTTTGCGGCCCCTCGGGCGTCGGCAAGACCGAGACCGCGCTGGCCCTGGCCGATGCGCTTTACGGCGGCGAGCAGAACCTGATCTCCATCAACATGAGCGAGTTCCAGGAGGCGCATACCGTCTCGACCCTCAAGGGCGCGCCGCCCGGCTATGTCGGCTATGGCAAGGGCGGCGTGCTGACCGAGGCGGTGCGGCGCCGGCCCTATTCGGTGATCCTGCTCGACGAGGTGGAAAAGGCCCATCCCGACGTCCACGAGATCTTTTTCCAAGTCTTCGACAAGGGGATGATGGACGACAGCGAAGGGCGGCGGATCGACTTTCGCAACACGCTGATCCTGCTGACTTCGAACGTGGGCACCGACGAGATCATGGCGCTGACCGATGCCGGCCGCAGCCGGATCGAGATCGACAGCCTGTCGGCCGCGCTGCGCCCGCCGCTGCTGAAGGTGTTTCCCCCGGCGCTGCTGGGGCGGCTGGTGACGATCCCCTACCTGCCGCTTTCGGATGCGATGATCGAGGCCATCGCCGGGCAGAAGCTGGCCGGCATCGGCCGCAGGCTGGCCGCCGCGCATGGCGCCGAGCTGGTGATCGGCACGGGCGTCATGGACCAGATCCGCGCCCGCTGCACCGAGGTCGAATCGGGCGGCCGCATGGTCGACGCCATCCTGACCGGCGCGATCCTGCCCGAACTCAGCCGCCGGGTGCTGGACGCCAGGCTGGAGGGGCGCGGCATCGGCAGGGTGACGGTGACCGGCGGGCCGGACGGCTTTGCCTATGCCTTGGACTGAGGCGTGCCGTGCAGATCCTGGACCAGACCGGCTTTCCCCATCAGATGGGGACCGGCATGGACGTGGCCGGGCAGCCCTACATGCTGCTGGTGGTCAAGGGCAGCTTCGCCTTTCCCGAGCGTGAAAGCGACCCGCCCCTGCCGCTTCAGGACCAGCGCCCGCTGGTCATGGCCGACGAATATACCGGCGCGCCGGGCTTTTCCGCACCGCTTTGGGAAAGCGATTTCGCCTTTCGCAAGCCCCTTTGCGACGTGGTGCTGAACGGCGCCGCCCATGCCCCCGGCGCCCGCCCGGTCGAGCGGCTGCGCGTGGGGCTGGCGGTGGGCAACTGGTCCAAGCAGTTCGACGTGGTCGGCCAGCGCGAATGGCGCACGCTGGGGCCGGCCATTGCCGCGACCCGGCCCTATCCCTTCACGCGGATGCCGTTTTCCTATGATACCGCCTTTGGCGGGCCCGACCGCAGCCGTCCGCCCGGCCCCGACGTGCCGGTCCATGCCGCCAATCCGGTGGGGCTGGGCTGGGCCACCGCCTCGGGCGGCAGTCCGGCGGGCCTCGCGCTGCCCAATACCGAGGCGCCGGGGCAGGAGATCACCTCGCCCTATGGCGACTGGCAGCCGATGGCGCTGGGGCCCTACGGGCGCGGCTGGCCGCTGCGCCTGCCCTATGGCGGCACCTATGACGAGCGCTGGGTGGCGGAAACCGCGCCCTTCCTGCCGCGGGACTTCGACGAGCGTTACTACCAGATGGCGCCCCCCGACCAGCAGATCGTGCCGCCCGCGCCTTTTACGCCGGTGGTGCTGGTGCATCTGACCCCGCGCGGGCGCGAGGCGTTCCGCCTGCCCGACACCCGGCTGCCGTTCCGGGTCTGGCACGGGCGCGACTGCTGCCTCGACACCGTGGCGCTGCCCGACACGCTGGCCATCGACGCCGAGGCGCGGGTCTTGATGCTGAGCTGGCGCGTGCAGGTGCCGATCCGCCGCACCATCGCCGAGTTCTCGCGCGCCTGGATCGGCGCGCCGACCGCCGCCATGCTGCGGGCCGAGCGCGAGGGGCGCGGCTATATCCGCCTGGCGGCCGTTCTGGGCGAGGGCGGGGGCGGGGGCGCGGACGGGGGGAACGGTCCATGATCGGCGTGCTGGCGGCGGGCATGGTCACGGCGGTGGGGCTGGACTGGGCCTCGTCGGCGGCGGCGATGCGGGCGCGGCTGGACGGGTTCGTCGAGACGCGCTTTACCGCACCCGGCGGCTGGCGTATCGGCGCGCCGGTGCCTTTGCCACGCAACTGGATCGGCCAGCGGCGCATGGCGCATCTGGCCGCCGGCGCCTTGGCCGACATTCTGCGCCAGGAACCCGCCGCGGCCGAGGCCGCGCTGATCCTGTGCCTGGCCGAGGAGGGCCGCCCCGGCCGCCCGGTGCCCGATCCCTCGGCGCTGCTGCGGATGCTGTCGCAGATTCTCGGCCTGCCCGAGCGGCGGGCGCATGTGGTGGCGCATGGCCGGCCCTCGGGCTTCGTCGGGCTGGAGCGGGCGCGGCGCATGATCGCGGCGGGGCAGGCGGGGCGGGTGATCCTGCTGGGGCTCGACAGCTACCTGACCGGGCCGGCGCTGGCGCATTACGCGGGGCTGGAGCGGCTGCTCCAGGATGGCAATGCCGACGGCTTCATTCCCGGCGAGGCGGCGGCGGCGGTGCTGCTGGGGCCGGGCGGCGCCCTGCGGCTGACCGGGCTGGGTCTGGCGCGCGAGGTGGCCTTCCTGGGCAACGGCCGGGGCGAGGGCGGCGCGGACCTGCCCCTGCGCGGCGACGGCATGGCCGCGGCCTATCGCGCCGCCCTGGCCGAGGCCGAGACCGACCTTGCCCATGTCGAATACCGCATCTCGGACCTGCCGGGCGAGCAGCATTTCTTCCGCCAGGCGGCGCTGATGACCTTGCGCCTGGAACGCGGCCGCTCGGCCTTCCAGGACCTGTGGAGCCCGGCCGAGAGCCTGGGCAATATCGGCGCGGCCGTGGTGCCCGCCATGCTGGGCATGGCGCTGGCGGCCGTGCGCAGGGGCTATGCGCCGGGCTCGCCGGTGCTGGTCGATGCCTCGGGCGACGACGGCGCCTGCGGGGCGGCGGTGCTGCACGAAGCGCGCGGCGGCGCCCGGCGCGTCTCGGCCGAGGATCGCCTTGCCACGGGGGCGGCACGATGAGCGGGGTTTTCGCCAACGGGCTGGAGATCAGCGGCAAGGCGGTCAACGCCCAGACCATCGCCGCCTTTCCCGACACCTGCTTCACCCCGCCCGAGAACCCGGCGACGCCGCCGGGCGTGCCGGTGCCCTATCCCAGCTTCGGCATGGCCTCGGACACGGAAAACGGCACCGGGACGGTGTTCATCTGCGGCAAGACGGTGAACATCAAGAACAAGTCCGACGTCAGCCGCACCTCGGGGACCGAGGCGGGCTGCGCGGCGAAAAAGGGCATCATCACCTCGAAGAACACCGGCAAGAAATACTTCACCTCGTGGTCGAACGACGTGAAATTCGACGGCGAGCCGGTGATCCGCTTTTCCGACCTCGCCACGCACAACCACGCTTCGCCCGGCGGGCAGACGCCGCCTTTCCCCGAGATCTGCGCGGCGAACCAAGCCTTTGCCGATTGCGTGACGCTGCTGAACAAGCTGGAAATGCAGCTGCACGAACATGGCAAGTCCCCTTGCAAGCATCCCGACCAGTCCGAGCATCCGCTGGAAAACCAGATGATGCAGAAATCGCGGGGCGGCACGAATTATGCCGCCTTTCCTGGCTATCATGTGGACAAGGCGCCCTGCATCTGCATGCGCTCCTTCAACCTGAACCCCGATGGCAGCCCCAAAAGCGGCGCGGGCAGCATGAAGGGGGCGCCGCATCCGATGAAGTCCAAGGCCAACCGCGATCTCTTGAAGAAGAGCCCCAAGCCGACCGTGCGCGAGGCGCTGGACGAGACCAAGCAAGCCTATGGCGATCACCATGACAAGCTGCAACCGCCCACCTCGGAAGAAGAAAAGAAGGCCGCGCTGGAATGCATCGAGGTGGTGATCGTGACCTATCTGCAAAGCGTGGCCAAGCCCAAGCAGAATGCCGACGGCTCGACCAGCCAGCCGTCGACGCAGGACGTCCTGAATACCCAGTTGAGGAATTGACATGGCCGATACCGACACCCCTTCCGGCAATCCCCTGGACGATCTCGACCCTTCCGAGGTGAGGATCGAGGCGGTGGATGCCTTTCACCTGGGCGGCACGCGCTATGCCGCCAGTTTCGAATTGACCGACATCCATTGCGAATTCTCGCGGTCCTTCCTGCTCGACATCGACTTCGGCGAGACGCTGACCTTCACGGTGCGGTTGCAGATCGAGGATGCGATCAATTCCCATGCCACGCTGGCGCCGGACAGGCATGTCGTGCTGGAACTGGGCGGGTTGATCCATGACCTGACGCTTGCGGGCGACAGCGTCACCGCCTTGCCCGAAGGTGTATTGCGGCGGATCTGGCATCTGGAGGGCGGCCCGCAATTCGTCTTTGGCGACCGCGGCGTGGCCTATGTCCGCGAACCGGGCGGCGACTGGGAGTTGATCGCCCCCCATGATCTGGCGGTGTTGCGCGCCATTCACGGCAGTTCGGCCCAGGATGTGCATGCCTGCGGCCATGGCGGGTTGCTTCTGCGGCTGGAAGGCCGCGCCTGGGTGCCGGTGGAGATCCCCGACCAGCGCAATTTCTACGCCCTGGAGGTCTCGGCCGATGGTGCAATGCATTTCGGAGGCGCCGAGGGCACCGCCTATGCGCTGATGGGCGAGGAATTGACGCCGTTGGAGGCTGCGCCTTGGGATTATTTCGGCATCTGCAGTTTCAAGGGCCGCCGCTACTGGACCGATTCCTCCTATGGCATCAGCGTGCAGGAGGGCAACGCGCTGCGTCCGTTCCGCAATCTGGGGCAGGGATTTTTCATGCACGCCTCGGCCGAAAAGCTGGTGATCTCGGGCTGGAAGGAGATCTTCATCTTCGACGGCGAGAACTGGGAGGGGTTCGAGATGGGCTATGACGGCAATATCTTCCTGCGCCGGCTCGACATGGCGGATTATGGCGGCTGACCCAGCCGGCCGGCCAGATAGGCCCTGACCTTGTCCAGGTCCAGCGCGGCCACCCGCAGCCCCTCGGCGCCGGGTTGCAGCATGCGCAGCACGAACAACTCGCCCGGCTCGGGATATTCGGCCATGCGCGTCTCGGCCATGCGCAGCCCCTCGGCGCCGGCCAGGCGCAGCCCGTCCAGATGCGCCTCCAGCCGCTCCAGCAGGCGGGCGATGCGCAGGGCGTCCATCTCGGGGTTTTCCTCGGGGAAAAGCATCGCCCGGTCGTAGAGCGTCCACAGGAAGGCCGCCTGCTCGGCGTGCTGGCGCAGGATCTCGGGCAGGGCGGGGGCGGGCGGATACATCAGTTCAGGTTGATCGAGCCGCCCCGGATGCGGTTCGCCGCCGAGGCGTGGCTGACCAGATAGGTGCCGCGAATGGTGATATGGCCGTCCGCCTCCATCACGATCGAGGCCTTGCCGCAGCGCAATTCGATCCGTTGCTGGGCAGTGATGCGCAAGGGCTCGCCATCGGCCACCGCCACCGGCCCGGCGGGCATGGCCGAGACGATGCGGCCGATCACCAGCGGCCGGGCCGCGTCGCCATCCTCGAACAGGATGGCAAGCTCGGCGCCGATGTCGCCCGGATCGAAACTCACTAGGCTGCGCGCCGGGACCGCCTGGGCCGAGGGATTGCCGGGAAAGACCACCAGCGGCCGCCCCTTTTCCAGGCCCAGCAGCATGCCGATCACCACGCCGCCGCGAACATCCTCGCCGATCATGCCCAGCCCTCCGCCCCGGCTGCGGCGATGATAGCATGGTCGGGCCCCGAGTTCACCGGCTTTCGCGGCCTGGCCCGCCTGTGCGAGGGGCTATGGCCCGGCGATGCGGCGCAGGAAATCCGTCAGCCGGTGGCGGGCGGCGAAACCGCTGCAGAAGGACGAAAAGATCGCGCGGAGCTGCTGATCGCTGTGGTCCTGGCCCAGCGTGCCGTAATCCCGCCCCTCCACCAGCTCCGTGCCGAGCTTTTCGGACAGCACGGGCTTGCCGGCGAGATACGAGGACAGCAGCCGCGGATATTCGGTATAGATGCCATCGGCGAAATGGATGTTGACGACGCCGCGGCTGTCGCAGACGGCCTTGTGCAGGTCTGCGCCATAGGTCTCGGACAGCACGTGGCAATGATCCTTGGGCAGCCGGGCCAGGATCTTGGCCCTGCGGTCGTTGAGGGCGCCGAAGAACACCGGCGGGCGTTGCCCGGCCCGATAGGGCACCGGCCGGCAGGGAAAGACATGCGGGCCGAACAGCACCCGGCGCCGCAGAAAGCCGGGAAGCCATCGGTAATAGGGGGCGTTGGCGGGGCTGAGGTCCAGGATGAGGTGATAGAACAGCAGCTGTTTCAGCAACCGCCGTGGGCGAGGCTTTCTCCACATCGCACGGCCGTCTTCGTCGAAATAATGCTCGGTCTGGATGCCGAGCCGCAGCCCCCTGCGGAACAGGGCGGGGCCGAATTTCCGATGGATGCCGACATAGATGTTGATCCGGGCGGCGGGAAGGTTTTCCGCCCGGATGCCGGCCAGCATGTCGCGGGCGAACTGATCGAGGACGGGATGATTGGAAAAGACGGTCAGGGAGCCGATCTTGTGTTCCCGAACCGGATCACCCATCGCGGCCTCGTCTGGAAAAGCCTGCTTGCCGTTTCATGCCCCGGCCGCCGTCGATGCCGGGCGGGACAGGGCCGGACAGGATGTGCCCGCCGACCCTGGGGACCGCGCGGGACATCGTGCGGGACGATGCCGCCCATCCGCGGCGGGGCGGCTGTGGCGCGTTCCGATGCCGGTCCGGGGCATATGCAAAGGCCCTGCCGTTGCCGGCAGGGCGCATCGCATGGGACCGGCCCCGAATCGGCGCCACGGTCGAAGGGGATCAGGCTTTCGCCAGTTCGCGCTTGATCTTCAGCGCGCGGTCGGACAGTTCCGCGTCCTTGGCCTTCGCCAGGAAGGCGTCCAGGCCGCCGCGGTGATCGACCGAGCGCAGGGCCGCGGCCGAGATGCGCAGCTGGTAGCTGCGGCCCAGCTTTTCCGACAGCAGCGAGACTTCGTTCAGGTTGGGCAGAAACCGGCGGCGGGTCTTGTTGTTGGCGTGGGAGACGTTGTTGCCGCTCATCGGGCCCTTGCCGGTCAGTTCGCAAACGCGCGACATGATCTTGTTCCTTCGATTCGATCCTGCACGGGCGGCTGCCCGCAATATGAAAGGGCGCCGCGTGGCAGCGCCCGGAAATCCGTTTGCGCGGAATAAAGCGAGACGGGGGGCGCGTCAAGCGTTTTCGCCGGGCCGTCCGCTGCCGCCGCGGCGCTTCATGCCGCGAAATGCGTGGATTCATGCGCGATCAGCGCCTGCTTGCGCCACAGCCCGCCACCATAGCCGGTCAGGGCGCCGTCCGAGCCGATCACCCGGTGGCAGGGAATCACCACCGCGAAGGGGTTTGCGCCGTTGGCCCGCGCCACGGCGCGGATGGCCGTGGGCCGGCCGATGCGCCGCGCCAGCTCGGCATAGCTGATGGTCCGGCCTGCGGGGATCTGTTGCAGATCCTGCCAGACCCGGTTCTGGAAAGGGGTGCCGGACAGCGCCAGCGGCAGGTCGAACCCGGCGCAACGGCCCGAGAAATAGGCCGAAAGCTGCGCCTGGGCGCAGTCGGTGACGGCGGTGCGGCCGCAGCCGATCCCGGCCTTCGCGCGCCGTGCCGCCCGGCGCAGCCCCGCCCCGAGCCGGGCGGGGTCGGCAAATTCCAGCAGGTGCAGGTGCGCGTCGTCGGCCAGGGCGACCATGCCGCCCAAGGGCGTATCGATCCAGCCCGCCAGCAGCCGGGCATCCGGCGCCGGGGCCTGGCCCAGCAGCGCCGGCAGGGCCAGGCGAAAATCCTGCGCGTCTTCCAGCGCGGCGCTCATGCGCCCTGCAGCGACCGGGGGCGGGACGATCCGGCCTCGGGCGCGGCCAGCCAGTCCAGAATCTGCGCCGCCGCCGAATCGGGGTCGCTTTCGCCCCGCGCCACAGCGTCGCCCATCTCGCGCAGCCGGGCGCGCACCTCGGGCCGGTCGAGCCGCGCCAGGAGCCCGGCGCGCAGCTCGGACAGGAACCAGTGCCGCGCCTGCTCGGCCCGGCGGGCGTCGAAATGCCCGTGCTCGCGCCGCCAGTCGGCCAGCCAGGTCATGTTGGCCCAGGCCTTTTCCAGCCCCTCGCCGGTATAGGCGGAAACCGGCAGCGCCTTGGGGAACCCCTCGGGGTCGTAGGGGCGCTTGCGCAAGAGCCGCAGCGCGCCGGCGTAATCGGCCACCGTGCGCATCGCGGTCTCGCGCAGATCGCCGTCGGCCTTGTTGACCAGGATGATGTCGGCGATCTCCATGATGCCGCGCTTGACGCCCTGCAGCTCGTCGCCGCCGGCGGGGGCGAGCAGCAGGATGAACAGGTCCGACATCTCGGCCACCAGGGTTTCGCTTTGCCCGACGCCCACCGTCTCGATCAGCACCACGTCGAAGCCGGCCGCCTCGCAGAGCCGCACGGTTTCGCGGGTGCGCCGGGCGACGCCGCCGAGTTCCGCGCGCGAGGGCGAGGGGCGGATGAAGGCGTTCGGGTCGCGCGAGAGCGTTTCCATCCGGGTCTTGTCGCCCAGGATCGAGCCGCCCGAGCGCGCCGAGCTGGGGTCGACGGCCAGGACCGCGACCTTGAGGCCCTGCGCGGTCAGCATCTTGCCGAAGGCCTCGATGAAGGTGGACTTGCCGACCCCCGGCGTGCCCGACAGGCCGATGCGCAGGGCCTGCCGCTCGGGCAGCGCGGCCAGCAGCGCGACGGCGCGGGCGCGGTGGTCGGGGCGGGTGCTTTCGATCAGCGTGATCGCGCGGGACAGCGCGCGGCGATTGCCCTGCGTCAGGGGTTCGGTCAGTTCGTCCATGCCCATCCCGGCTGCATCCTTGCGACGCGGGGGCCGACTGCCCCCGCACCCCCGTGGATATTTCCACACGGAAGACATGTAAACGCCGGGCCGTTGTGGTGGAAGGGTGTGTGGGGTAGGTCTGGCGCGGGAAACGGAGCGGGTCATGCTGACACGGCGGGCGATTCTGGCCGGGATGGCGGCGGCGATGGCGGCGGGGCCGGTGGCGGCGGCGGCCGGGTTGCAGTTGCTGATGGTGCGGCGCCGGGGCTGCGTCTATTGCGCGCAATGGGATCGCGAGATCGCCCCGGTCTATGCGCGGCATCCCGAGGGGCGGGCGGTGCCGCTGCTGATGGTCGACCGAGACGGGCCCTGGCCCGACGGGCTGGTGCTGGCGCGGCGGCCCTGGCTGACGCCCACCTTCATCCTGCTGCAAGGCGGGGTCGAGCAGGTGCGCGTCGAGGGCTATCCGGGGCGGGAGCGGTTCTTCGGGGTCTTGCGCGATATGATGGCAGCAGTGGCGGGTTGAGAGGGCGGGCTGAGGCTTTCGCCTTGCGCCGCTTTGGGTTATCCGGGCCTACAGTAAGCACTTACTTAACACGGGTCAGCCATGCACGACATCCGCGCCATCCGCGAAAATCCCGCCGCCTTCGACGCTGCGCTTGGCTTGCGCAACATGGCCCCGGTTTCGCCCGAGATCCTGTCGCTGGATGCCGACCGCCGGTCCCGCATCGCCGCCGCCGAGACCGCCCAGGCCGAGCAGAACCGGGCCAGCAAGGAGGCCGGCGCCGCCAAGGGCCGCGGCGATGATGCCGAGTTCCAGCGGCTGCGCGCCCTGGTAACCGCCAAGAAGGACGAGACCTCCCGGCTACAGGCCGAGGCCGCGGCGCTGGATGCGAAACTGCGCGAGTTGTTGCTGGCCGTTCCGAACCTGCCCCTGGAGAGCGTGCCGGCGGGCCAGGACGAGGATGACAATGTCGAGATCCGGCGCTGGGGCGAGCCCCGTGCCTTCGACTTTGCCCCGCGCGAGCATTTCGAGATCGCGGGTGTCCGCCCCGGCATGGATTTCGAGACCGCCGCCAAGCTTTCGGGCGCGCGCTTCGTGGTGCTGAAGGGCGGCGTCGCCCGCATCCATCGCGCGCTGGCGCAGTTCATGCTGGACCTGCATGTCGCCGAGCATGGGCTGGAAGAGACCTGGGCGCCGGTGCTGGTCCTGTCCGAGATGATGGAGGGCACCGGGCAATTGCCGAAATTCGGCGAGGACAGCTATCAGACCCGCGAGGGCTGGTGGCTGATCCCGACATCCGAGGTCACGCTGACCAATACCGTGAACGGCGACCTGGTCGATCATGCCAGCCTGCCGCGGCGCCTGGTGGCGCATAGCCAGTGCTTCCGGTCCGAGGCCGGCAGCGCCGGGCGCGACACCGCGGGAATGCTGCGCCAGCACCAGTTCGAGAAGGTCGAGATGGTCTCGATCACCGATGCGGAATCGGGGGTGGCGGAACATGCCCGCATGACCCGCTGTGCCGAGACGGTGCTGGAGCGGCTGGGCCTGCCCTATCGCACCATCGTGCTGTGCGGCGGCGACATGGGCTTCGGCGCCCGCATCACCCATGACCTGGAAGTCTGGCTGCCGGGGCAGGGCCGGTATCGCGAGATTTCCTCGGTCAGCTATTGCGGCGATTTCCAGGCGCGGCGGATGAATGCGCGCTATCGCCCGGCCGGCGGCGGCAAGCCCGAGTTCGTCCATACGCTGAACGGCTCGGGCCTGGCGGTGGGGCGCACGCTGATCGCGGTGCTGGAGAACGGCCAGCAGGCGGACGGCTCGGTCCTGCTGCCCGAGGCGCTGCATCCCTATCTGGGCGGCCGGACGCGGCTGGGCGCGGACGGCGTGCTGGCGTGAATTAACAAAAGATAGATCGCGCGAAACCCGCCGCGAGCGGGCGGCGTTTCCTGCCCATGTCTCGCGCGGGCGCCCTGTTGCTGATCCTGGCAGTGCTGGTCTTCATTGCCAGCACGCTGCTGCATGCGGTCCAGCCCGGCCCGCCGATGCCGGCCCTGGCGGATGGGGGCTACGGCCTGTCGCCCTGGCAGGGCCTGGGCGATTTTCCCGCCCCTTCGGTCGATCTGTCGGCGCTGTTCCTGCAGCCTCGGGGCCCCGGCATGGCCGGGTTGCTGGGCATGACCTGGCTGGCGCTGGCCTATCACGCCGGGCGGCGCTGGCTTGAGCTGCGCCGGATGCGCCTGGCGCAGGCGGCGGCGCCCGAAGAGGGGGGCGAGCTGCCGCCGCAAAGCCTGGGCCCGCCGACCGCCGGCCACCTGCTGCGGCTGCATCGCCATGACGACAGCCTGGCCGAACATGCGCCGCTGATCGTCGGGCTGCTGGCGGGCGCGGTCTGGCCCTGGCTGCTGCACAGCCATCCCGTCGCCGCCTTCCTGCTGTCGGCGGCCATGCTGGCGGGCTTCCTGGCGGCGGCGCTGCGGGGGGTCCGGGTCGGCAGCCTGGTGCAGCGCAGCTCGGCGCTGGGCTTCGTGGCGGGCTGGGGGCTGCTGGTCAGCTTTGCCGTCTTTGCCGGGCTGCTGCGCGACCGGCTGGGCGTGCCGCAGGAGGTGGCGGCCGTGGTCGCGCTGCTGATCGGCTCGGTCGCCGCCGTCAGCGTGCAGTTGCGGCTGGGACGGCGGATCGGCTTCAGCGTGGCGCTGATCTGGGGGCTGATCGGCATCGCCGCGGCCACCGTCACCAGCGCTGCGGCCATTGCCACCATGACCGTCATCGCCATCGCCATCATTGCCGTGGCGCTGGTGCGGGTGTTGACCTAGGCGGCGGCCGCCCGCCTAGCTGCCCTTGGGCTTTTGCCGCTGCCTGTGCTTGGAGAGCGCGCCGGACTGGCTGATCTTGCTGGCCTTGTCCTTGTAGGGGTTCTTGGTCCCCTGGTCGCGGAAGGTCAGCCGGATCGGCGTGCCCGGCATGTCGAAATCGGCCCGCAGCCCGTTGACGAGATAGCGCTGGTAGCTGTCGGGCAGCTTGTCGGTATGGGTCGCCATGACCACGAAGGCCGGCGGCCGGGTCTTGACCTGGGTGATATAGCGCAGGCGGATGCGGCGGCCGCCGGGCGCGGGCGGCGGATGCGCCTCGGTCATGGCGGAAAGCCACTGGTTCAGCCGGGCGGTGGGGATGCGGCGGTTCCAGACCTCATGCGCCTTCAGGATGGCGTTGTGCAGCCGGTCCAGCCCCTTGCCGGTGCGGGCCGAGACCGTGACCAGGGGCGCGCCCTTCAGCTGCGGCAAGAGCCGCTCGAAGGCCTCGCGCAGTTCCTTGAGCTTTTCGGGCTTGTCCTCTTCCAGATCCCATTTGTTCGCGGCGACGACCACGGCGCGGCCCTCGGTCTCGGCGAAATCGGCGATGCGCAGGTCTTGCTGCTCGAAGGGGATGCCGACGTCCAGAAGCACCACCACCACCTCGGCAAAGCGCACGGCGCGCAGGCCGTCGGCGACGGAAAGCTTTTCCACCTTGTCGGTGACGCGCGCCTTCTTACGCATGCCGGCGGTGTCGAAGATGCGGACCGGCGTGCCCATGAAATTCGTGCTGACGCTGATCGAATCGCGGGTGATGCCGGCCTCGGGGCCGGTCAGCAGCCGGTCCTCGCCCAGGATCTTGTTGATGAGCGTCGACTTGCCGGCATTCGGCCGGCCGATCACCGCGATCTGCAAGGGTTTCTGCGGGCTGGGGCGCCAGTCCTCGTCCTCGTCGCCATCCTCGACGGCGACATCGGTTTCCGGCGCCTGCTGGACGTTCTGCGCCTCGAACTGCTCGGCCAGGGGCAAGAGCGCGCGGTAGAGGTCGTCCATGCCCTCGCCATGCTCGGCCGAGATGCGCAGGGGCTCGCCCAGGCCAAGCGCATAGGCCTCCATCGCGCCCGCCTCGCCGGCGCGGCCCTCGGCCTTGTTGGCGGCCAGTATGACGTGCTTCGCGCGCTTGCGCAGGATGTCGGCGAAATATTCGTCGGCCGCGGTCACGCCGACGCGGGCGTCGATCACGAACAGGCAGACATCGGCCTCGTCCACCGCGCGTTCGGTCAGGCGGCGCATGCGGCCTTGCAGGCTGTCGTCCTCGGCGATCTCCAGCCCGGCCGAATCGACGACGATGAAGCGCAGGTCGCCCAGCCGCCCCGCGCCCTCGCGCAGGTCGCGGGTCACGCCGGGCTGGTCGTCGACCAATGCCAGGCGCTTGCCGACAAGGCGGTTGAACAGCGTGGACTTGCCGACATTGGGGCGCCCGACAATGGCGAGGGTAAAGCTCATCTGTATGCGATCAACTGGCCGTCATGGGTGACGACGTAAAGGGTCTGGCCCGCGACGGCCGGGCCTGCCGCGGCGCCGCCGGGGATCTGGGCGGTGCCGATCAGCGCGCCCGAGGCGGGATCGAAGACGCGCAGATAGCCGTCCGACGAGGCAAGGTAAAGCTTGGAACCGGCCAGCACCGGGCCGTAATGGTTCCAGACCCGGTCCTGCTTGCGGATGACCTGTTCGGTGAAATAGGGCAGCTTCTGCGCCCAGACCCGGCCGCCGTTGGCCGCGTCCAGCCGGATCAGCTGTGCCTGGTCGTTGACCAGGAAGACCGAGTTGCCGGCGGCCAGCACCGGGCTGGCCGCGCCCTCGCGCGCGTGCCATTTCATCGTGCCGGTGGTCAGGTCATAGGCGCCGACGCCGCCGGCGCTGGTGCCGGCATAAAGCGTATTGCCCAGGATGACCGGGTCGCCGGTCATGTCGCGGAAATAGCTGACCGCGCGGCCCAGCCGGGTGCCGCCGACATTGGCGACCCAAAGCTGGCTGCCGTCGCCGGCGTCGACGCCCGCCAGCGCGCCGGTGTTCGACGGAAAGACCACCGTGCCGCCCGAAACCGCGGGCGAGGGGGCGCCCATCACCCCGGCCATGTCCTTGTTGCCGAAGCTGCGCCACAGCACCTTGCCGTCATTGGCGCGCACCGCCCAGCCGGTCTGTTCGCGGTCCATCACATAGACCACGCCATTCGCGACCGTGGGCGCGCCGCCGATGGTCGAGCCGACCTTCTGCCGCCAGGCGACGCCGCCGGTGCGGGCATCCAGCGCCACCAGCTCGCCATAGCCGGTCGAGGCGAAGACGCGGTTGCCCTCGAAGGCCAGCCCGCCGCCCGAGACGCTGCGGTCGCTTTCGCCGGCCGGGCGCAGGTCCACGCTCCAGACCCGGCCGCCGCCGGTGGTGGTGGCGGTGACGGTGGATTGGCTGTCCAGCGCAAAGACCAGCCCGCCCGCGACCACCGGGTCGGCGGTGATGCGGTGGCGCTTGTCCGAGGCCGCGCCGATGGGCGCGGCCCAGATCCGCTGCGTGCCGGCGCCAAGCGCGGCATTGCCCGGCGCATGGGCGGCATTGCCGGCGCGCTGCGGCCAGTCGGCATTGGCGCGCACCGGCGGCAGCGACAGGGCGGCGGTGGTCGGCGCCTGCGCGCCCTCGGTCGCGGGGCTGTCGGGGGACAGCACGGCGCGCGGGTCCAGCCGTTCGCCGGGCAGGATGGTGTCGCGCTCGGCGCAGGCCGAAAGGGCGGTCAGGCCAGCCAGAGCGGCGATCAGGGACAGCCTCGTCATCGCTTTCTCCTTTATCCGGGCCGGGGTGACATCGGGTTTCGGCCGCGGGCGCGTTGGTTCGGTTTGCCGGCGGGACCGGCCATCAGTTCGCGGCGGGGGCCGGCATGGTCTGGGGCACGGGGCCTTCGGCGGGCTCGGGCTCGACCCCCAGGGTGATCATCATCTCGGACAGGCGGCGGCGCAAGGGCTCGGACAGCCCGTCCTTTTGCTGGATCTGGCCGATCAGCATCACCGCATCCTCGGTGCGGCCGGCGCCGATCAGCGCCACCGCCTTCTGTTCCAGCGCCAGCAGCTCGAAGGGCGCGCCGGGCTTGGAGAGATCCGCCAGCAGCCGGTCGCGTTCGGCCGCATCCATCGCCGGGCCCGCCACCATCACCGCCTTGAGCAGCGCAAGATCGCGCAGCACCGCATCGTTGCGCAGCCCCTCGGCCGCGGCCTTCAGCCGCTCGGCGGCCTTCTGCGGCAGGCCGGCCTCGGCCTCTGCGCCGGCGGCCAGCATCTCGGCCAGCAGCTTGCGGCCGGCCGAGCCGGCGGGATCGACGGTGGAAAGCGCGGCGATCGGATCCTGGCCCTGGCGCGCGGCCAGGACGGCGTCGCCCCAGGCCTCGGCCCGGCTTTCGGCCTGGCTGCCGGAATATTCCCGCCAGGCGGCGCCGCCGACGATGCCCAGGATCACCAGGAGCGCGATCCAGCCATAGCGGCGGAACAGCGCGAACAGCCGGTCGCGGCGCAGATCCTCGGTGACCTCGTCGATGAAGCTGTCGTTCTGATTGGCCATGTCGCCCCCGGATGTTCTTTCGCGCTGTTCTATACGCGGTTTCACCCGTTTGCCAATGGCGGGGCGTGCCGGGACTGGCGCAGGGCCGAGGCGGAATAGATCGCCAGCGCCGCCCAGATCATCGCAAAGGCGATCATGTGCCAGCCGGTGAAGGGCTCGCCGAAAAGCAGCACGGCGCACAGGAATTGCAGCGTCGGGTTCAGGTAGAACATCAGCCCCAGCGTGGCCATGCCCACCCGCCGCGCGGCATAGCTGAACAGGATCAGCGGCACCGCCGTCACCGCGCCCGAGGCGACCAGCAGCAGCGTGTCCGGCAGATTCGCGCCGAAGCCCAGCGGCTTGGCCAGAGGCGCGGGCATCGCGCCCAGCGACTGGGCGACCAGCCAGCCAAGCGCCAGCGGCGCCAGCAGCGCGACCTCGGCCGCGACGGAAAGCACCGGCCCCAGCGGCAGCGCCTTCTTGACCGCGCCGTAGAGGACGAAGGTCAGCGCCAGCCCCAGGCTGATCCAGGGGGCGACGCCCAGGCCCCAGGTCAGCAGCGCCACCGCCAGCGCCGCCAGCAGGACCGCCAGCGCCTGCACGCGGGTCAGGCTTTCGCCGAAGAACAGCACCCCCATGACCACCGCGGCCAGGGGAAAGATGTAATAGCCAAGCGAGCTTTGCACGACGTGGCCGGACTGCACCGCCCAGATGAACATGCCCCAGTTGGTCGAGACGGTCAGCGCCGCAAAGGCGATCCGCCCCAGCTGGCGGCCGCTCAGGGCGGCGCGCAGCTGGCCGAACCGGCCCTGGACGCCCAGGATGGCCAGGAACAGCGCCAGCGACCAGATGGTGCGATGCGCCAGCACCTCGACGGTGGGCACGCCGGCCAGCGCGCGATAATAGATCGGCGACAGGCCCCAGGTCACGCAGACCGCGATCATCGCCCAGAAGCCCTTGGTCCATTCGCTCATGCGCGATTCCTTTCGTCCCGCCAGCCATGCGTCCGATTCGCGGCAAGGGCAAGGCCGGGCGCCCACGATCCGGCCAGGGCCGGCCGCGCCGATGGGCAAGAAGCCGGTTCCCCTGGCCTTCCGCCGGGCCTTGGCCGGACGGTGGCCGACGCCGCGGCCGCAGCGCATGGGCAAGGGTGCGCGGGGCCGGTTCCCCTGGCTTCCCGCCGGGCCTTGGCCCCGCAAGGCCACGCGGCCTTCGCCGGGCGCGAGGGAGGGAGGCCGAGGCCCGGCCCGATCCACGGTTGCGAGGCCCAAGGGGACATGCAGCCAGCCGGCCGCGCGGGCTTTCCCTCAGGCGCGGATCTGGCGCGCCTCGTTCAGCAGCATGATCGGGATGCCGCCCCGGATCGGAAAGGCCAGCCCGGCCGCTTCCGAGACCAGCTCCTGCGCCTGCGCGTCATAACGCAGCGTCGTATGCGTCACCGGGCAGACCAGCGCCTCGAGCATGTGGCGGTCGTAGCCGCGTTCGGCGGTGTCGTCGGTCACTGGATCGTCTCCTCGTTGTCGCCGCCGTGCAGGGCGTATTCCAGCAGCCCCTCCAGCAGTTCGCGGCGGCCGGCAAGCACCGGCGCCTCCAGCAGGGCCTGCTTTTCCTCGGGGGCAAAGGGCAGCAGCATGGACAGCGAATTGACCAGCGTCTCCGCCTCCGAAGCCTCGGCGGCATCCCAGTCGGTGGACAGGCCGCGCTGCTCCATGTAGCGGCCCAGCCGCGCCATGAAGCCCTTGCGGTCGAAGCGCGGGTCTTCCTCGGGCTGGAGGGCTAGGTCGCCCTCATAGCCCGACCAGTCCACCTGGCCGCGCAGATAGGGGGTGAAGCCGGGCCGCACCTCGTTCAGCCGAAACCGCGAACGCGCCCGAAGCGAAATCATCAGCCGGCCGTCGTCCAGCTCGGAAAAGGCCACGATCCGGCCCGCGCAGCCGACCGAGGCCAGCGAATCGAGCCCGCCCTCGGCCGGCTGGATCATGCCGATCAGCCGCGAGGGGGTCTTCAGCACGTCCTCGACCATCTGCAGGTAGCGCGGCTCGAAGATCTGCAGGGGCAGGCGGGTGCGGGGCATCAGCACCGCGCCCGGCAGCGGGAACAGCGGGACGGTCTCGGGCAGGTCGATGCCGCGCGCCATGTCAGGCGAAGATCAGCGAGGACAGGCGGCGACGCCCCTTCTGCGCCAGCGGATCGGTGGGCTTCATCGCATCGAAGATGGTCAGAAGCTGCGCCTTGGCCGCGCCCTCGTTCCAGTCGCGGTCGCGGCGGAAGGCCTCCAGAAGCTGGTCGATCGCCTCCTCGACCTCGCCGGCGGCATGCAGCGCGGTGGCATAGTCGAAGCGCGCCTGCTGGTCGGCGGGATCGGCCTCGACCTTCTGGCGCAGCTCGTCCAGGGGGCCGGCGCTCGCGGCCTGCCGCGCCAGCTGCAGCTGCGCGCGCGCCGCCTCGACGGGCGCGGCACTGGCGATGGCGGCGGGCACCTGCGCCAGGGCTTCCTCGGCCCGGTCGGCATGGCCGGCGGCCAGATGGGCGCGGATCAGCCCGCCCCAGGCGGCGGCGTTCTCGGGCTCCTCGCCCAGGATGGCCGAGAAGGTCTCGGCGGCATCCTCGGCCGCGCCTTCGGCGATCATCGCTTCGGCGGCATCCAGCGCCTCGGCCAGCCCGCCGTCATCGCCGCCAAGCGCCACCAGCTTCTCGACGAACTGCTTGATCTGGCTTTGCGGGATCGCGCCCTGGAAACCGTCGACCGGCTGGCCCTGGAAGAAGGCATAGACGGTCGGGATCGACTGCACGCGCAACTGGCCGGCGATCATCTGGTTCTCGTCCACATTGACCTTGGCCATGCGGACGCGGCCCTTGTGGCGGGCGACCTCGGCCTCCAGCTGCGGGCCAAGCGTCTTGCAGGGGCCGCACCAGGGCGCCCAGAAATCGACGATGACCGGCACCTGCATCGAGGCTTCGACCACCTCGGCCATGAAGGTCGCCTCGGACACGTCCTTGATGAAATCGGCAGGGGCGGCATCTTTGGGGGCGGAGCCAAGCTCGAGCATCGGGTATCCTCATGCGAAAGGGTCGCCTCCTAGATGGCGCAGCGACCGGCGCGATGCAAGATTGGCCGCGCCCCGCGCGCCCCTGCGGCGATGCGCCGCAGCGGAGGGGTCAGAGATCGAAGCTGGCCAGCACCGGGACGTGGTCGCTGGGCTGCTGCCAGCCGCGCAGGGGCCGCAGGATGCGGCTGTCGTGGCCGGCATTGGCGATGTCGGGCGTGGCCCAGATATGGTCCAGCCGCCGGCCCTTGTCGGCCGCGTCCCAGTCGCGCGCGCGATAGCTCCACCAGCTGTAGAGCAGGCCCTGCGGGATGTCCTTGCGGGTGATGTCCACCCATTTGCCGGCATCCTGCGCCGCGCCCAGGTGCTCGACCTCGACGGGCGTGTGGCTGACGATCTTCAGCAGCGCCTTGTGGTTCCAGACGTCGTCCTCGCGCGGGGCGATGTTCAGGTCGCCCACCATGATCGAGCGCGCGGGCCGGTCGGCATGGAAGACGTCGCGCATCTCGGTCAGGAAATCCAGCTTCTGGCCGAACTTGACGTTCTGCTCGCGGTCGGGAATGTCGCCGCCCGCCGGGACATAGAAATTGTGGATGGTGACGCCGTTTTCCAGCCGCGCGGCGACATGGCGGGCATGGCCGAGCCCGGCATAGTCGCGGTCGCCCGCATCCTCGATCGGCAGCTTCGACAGGATGGCGACGCCGTTGTAGCCCTTCTGCCCGCGCGCGACGAAATGGTGGTAGCCCAGTGCCCGGAACGCCTCCAGCGGGATCTTCTCGACCGGGCTCTTGGTCTCCTGCAGGCACAGGATGTCCGGGGCTTCCTCGGCCAGCAGGCGGGCGACGAGGCCCTCGCGCAGGCGGACCGAGTTGATGTTCCAGGTGGCGATGGTGAACACGGGCAGGCTCCTTATTCCGGGCGCGACCCTAGGGGGCAAGGCCCGGCTTGTCCATCGCTGCCGGACCGGGGGTTTCACACCCCCGGACCCCCGTGGGATATTTGGACACAGAAGAACAGCACCGAGAGGCTGCTTCTTTCGTGGAAAAATATCCTCTGGGGGTGCGGGGGGCGAAGCGCCCCCGCGGGACGGCGCCCATGGAAAACCCGGCCGCCGGGCTGGGCCGGGGCCGGGTCATCATGTGGCCGCATCCTCCGACCACCGGGCTTCGCAAGCAGAACCCGCAAGCCGCGTGCGGGTTCCGCCGATCGGCATGGATCAGGCGACCAGGCGATAGCCGCCCGATTCCGTGACCAGCAGGCGCGCGTTCGAGGGGTCGGGCTCGATCTTCTGGCGCAGGCGGTAGATATGGGTTTCCAGCGTATGCGTGGTCACGCCGGCATTGTAGCCCCAGACCTCATGCAAGAGCACGTCGCGCGGCACCACCCCGTCCTGGGCGCGATACAGGAATTTCAGGATGTTGGTTTCCTTTTCCGTCAGCCGGATCTTGCGGTCCTTCTGGTCGATCAGCATCTTCATCGCCGGCTTGAACGTATAGGGGCCAAGCTGGAAGATCGCGTCCTCGGACTGCTCATGCGTGCGCAGCTGCGCGCGCAGCCGCGCCAGCAGCACCGGGAACTTGAACGGCTTGGTGATATAGTCGTTCGCCCCCGAATCCAGGCCCAGGATGGTGTCGGCATCGGTGTCGTGGCCGGTCAGCATGACGATGGGGCATTTCACCCCCTGCTTGCGCAGCCGCTTGCACAGCTCGCGCCCGTCGGTATCGGGCAGGCCCACGTCCAGCACCACGAGGTCGAAGATCGCGCCCTTGGTCCTTTCGACCGCCTCATGGCCCGAGCCCGCTTCGAACACCTCGAAATCCTCGGTGGCGACCAATTGCTCGGCCAGCGCCTCGCGCAGGTCATCCTCGTCATCGACCAGCAGGATCTTTTTCAGTCCGGCCATTCTTGCCTCCTTTGGCGTTATGGCGGAAAACTGTGGCGCGGCGCGGCAGGCGTCCAGCGGTTTGCAGCAATTCTCACATGGAGTTGTCGGAAATCCGCCCTATGTTTCAGATTGTTTCAACCATGCTGGCCCGATGACCCTGATCCCGACCCTGACCGAGACCCTGTCGCGCGCCCGCGCCGATCTGCGCATCGGCCTGCCCGTGGTGATCGGCGACCAGCTTGTCGCGGCGGCCGAGACGCTGGCCGCCCCCCGGCTGGAGGCGATGCGCGCGCTTGGCCCGGCCGTGCTGGCCATCACCGGCCCGCGCGCCGAGACGCTGAAGGTCCGGGTCTATGACGGCGACCTGGCGCGGATCGAGGTGCCGGGCGATGCCGATCTGGCCTGGCTGCGCGCGGTGGCCGATCCGGCGGGCGACCTGATGACGCCGATGAAGGGCCCCTTCCGCAGCCCGCGCGGCGGCGATGTGGACGCCCATCGCGCCGGCATCGCGCTGGCGAAATCGGCGCAGCTTCTGCCCGCCGTTCTGGTGGTGCCCGTGGCCGGGCCGGCCGAGGGGCTGACGCGGCTGTCGCCCGGTCCCGCGCTGGCGCAGATGGCGACCGAGGCCGCGATGGCCCCCGTCGCCGCCGCACGCCTGCCGCTGCTGGCGGCCGAGAATTCCAAGCTGCACATCTTCCGCCCCGACACCGGCGAGGCCGAGCATTACGCGGTCGAGATCGGCGCCCCCTCGCGCGCGGCGCCGGTGCTGGCGCGGCTGCATTCGGCCTGCTTCACCGGCGACGTGCTGGGCAGCCTGAAATGCGATTGCGGGCCGCAGCTGCATGCCGCCTTGGCCGCCATGGGCCAGGCGGGCGAGGGGGTGCTGCTTTACCTGAACCAGGAGGGGCGCGGCATCGGCCTGGCCAACAAGATGCGCGCCTATGCCCTGCAGAACCAGGGTTTCGACACGGTCGAGGCCAATCACCGCCTGGGGTTTGAGGATGACGAGCGCGATTTCCGCATCGGCGCCGGCATCCTGAAGAAGATGGGCTTCGGCGCGGTGAGGCTGATGACCAACAATCCGAAAAAGGTCGCCATGCTGGAGGGCCACGGCATCCGCGTGGCCGAGCGCGTGCCGTTGATCACGCCGCGCAACCGCCACAATACCGGCTATCTGGACGTGAAGGCCGCGAAATCGGGCCATCTGCTGTGAGGCTGCTGCTGACGCCCATGGGGCTGCGGGCGGGGTCGCGGGTCATTCCCTGCGCGGTCGGGCGCGGCGGCATCCGCACCGACAAGCGCGAAGGCGACGGCGCGACGCCCGTGGGCCGGCACCGCATCGTCGGGCTGCTCTATCGTCCCGACCGGGTGACGCGGCCGGCGGCCTGGGCGCGGCCGATCCTGCCGGGCGACCTGTGGTGCGATGCATCAGACCATCCGGCCTATAACCATCCGGTGCGCGCGCCCTTCGGCCCCAGCCACGAGGCGATGCGGCGCCCCGATCCGCTTTACGACATCGTGCTGGTGACGGATTGGAACTGGCCCGATGCCCGGCCGGGCGCGGGGTCCGCGATCTTCCTGCACCAATGGCGCCGGCCGGGGTTTCCGACCGCGGGCTGCATCGCCATGGCGCGGCGCGACCTGGCCTGGCTCGCCTCGGCCGTCGCGCCGGGGGATGTGCTGGACATCCCCGCCCTGCCGCGCTGGCCGGGGCGCAAGGCCACGGTGCGGCACGGCAAGGACTGAGGAGGGCAGGGGCTGAGGCGCGTCAGAGCGCCGTATAGCCGCCGTCCACCAGGTGATAGCTGCCGGTGATGAAGCTGGCGCGGTCCGAAAGCAGGAACAGGACAAGCCCCGCCACCTCGTCCGCCCGGCCCAGCCGGCCGACGGGATGGCGGGCGACCAGCGCCTGCTTGACCTCCGGGTCCAGCTGGTCGAGCAGCGGCGTGTCGACGAAGGCCGGGCCGACCGAGTTCACCCGGATGCCCTGCGCCGCATATTCCAGCGCCGCGTTCTTGGTCATGCCCACCACGGCATGCTTGGCCGAGACATAGGCCCCGGCCCCGTTGAACCCGACCGAGCCGAGGATCGAGGCCATGTTCACGATCGCCCCGCCGCCCGATTCCAGCATGGCCGGAATGCCGTAGCGCATGCCATAGAAGACCGCGTTCAGGTTGACGTCGATCACCTTTTGCCAACCGTCCAGCGGGTATTCCCCGACCGGCGCGCTGGGGCCGCCGATGCCGGCATTGTTCACCAGCAGGTGCAGCCCGCCCAGCCCCTTGGCGACCTCGACGGCCTTGCGCACCTGCTCGGGGTCCGAGACGTCGGCCGCCACGGCCTCGGCCCGGCCGCCCGCGGCGACGATCCGCTCGGCGGTGGCGCGGGCCGTCGCTTCATGCAGGTCGGCCGCCACCACCGTGGCGCCCGAGGCGGCCAGTTCCAGCGCGATCGCCTCGCCCAGCCCGGAACCGGCGCCGGTGACAAGGGCGATCTGGTTGTCGAAACGAATATCCATGCGATTCTCCTGCGCGGTTCCGGGACAGCATATCATCCGCCGGGAACCCGTCCCTGCGACCAACCGTATCAATGCGCGGCGGCGGCCTGGGTTCCCGTTACAGCGGCCCGGTCTGCCACAGCCGGATCTTCAGCCCGCCATGGGCGACGTAGGGGCCCGGTTCGCGAAAGGGCAGGCCGGTGGCGCGGGCCAACGGCGCCTCGCTGGTGACAAGGCCGACGCGCCAGCCGCGGAAGCGTTCGCGCAGCACCTCGCCCAGCGTCGCATGCAGGCCGAAAAGCGGACCCTTGTTGCCGATGCGCGCGCCATAGGGCGGGTTGACCATGACCAGGCCCGGCGGGCCTTCGGGGCGGAGGAGATCGCCGATGGCGCGGTTTTCGAAGCTGGTCCAGCCGTCCAGCCCGGCGCGGGCGGCGTTTTCGCGGCTCATGCGGATCGCGCCGGGGTCGCGGTCGCTGCCGTGGTAGCGGGGCTCGGCCGGCGCGGGCGGGGCAGGGGCGTTGCGCATCGCCTGCCATGCCTGCGCGTCGAAGCTTGGCAGCCGTTCGAAGGCGAAAGGCCGCATCCGTCCGGGGCTGAGGCCCGCCGCGATCTCGGCCGCCTCGATGACGAAGGTGCCCGAGCCGCACATCGGGTCCAGCACCGGCTCGGCCCCGTCGAAGCCGCATTGGCGCAGGAACATCGCCGCCATGGTCTCGCGCATCGGCGCCTTGCCCACCGCCTGCTTGTGGCCGCGCCGGTGCAGCGATTCGCCCGATGTGTCCAGGCTGATGGTGCAAAGGTCATCCTCGATGCGGATCTTCAGCGTGACCGGCGCGTCCTCGGCCACGGGGGCGCCCAGGCTGTCGCGGATCGCGGCCTCGATGCGCTGGGTGATGGCGCCGGCGTGATAGATGCGGGACTTGCGGCTGCTGGCCTCGATCCGGATGGGCACGTCCGGGCGCAACCAGTCGGCCCAGGGAAAGCGGCGCGCGCGCTTGTCGAGCTGCGCCGGATGCAGGGCGCGAAAGGCGCCGATGCGCGCGAGGACGCGGGTCGCGCCGCGGATTTCCAGGTTCACCCGCCAGACATCCGCCCAGCCGCCGGTGAACGTGACGCCGCCGGGCTGGGCCTGCGCGTCCCAGCCGAGCGCGCGGGCTTCCGCCGCCAGCGGCTCTTCAAGGCCGGGGGTGGCGACCAGGAAGATCTCCATCCGCGCCGGATCGGCGGCCAGCGGCGCGGCGTCAGGCTGCGGTCGGGGTGGGGTCTTGGCGGATCGGGTCTTGGCGGGCTGGGGCTTGGCGGGTTGGGTCTTGGTGGTGCGGGGCTTCATCGGGTTCCGGCTGGCGAAAGGGCCCCGCATCATGCGCCGGGGCGCGGGCGAAGGCAATCCGTGGCCATTGTCGCCGTTGCGGCGGCAGTATTCCCCGATTGGCGCCATTTCGTGCCATGCGCATCGCCCCTATCTTGGGCGCAACAGGATATAAGGAGAGCATGATGGCCACGAGTGACGCCCCCATCCAGATCGGCCGGGTGGCCCTGATCGTCAACGACCTCGACCGGGTCGGGGATTTCTACCGCTCGGTGATCGGGCTGGAGCGGATTTCCGGCAGCGGCGAAGAGCTGGTGCTGGGCGCGGGCGACAAGCCGCTGCTGGAGTTGCGCCGCGACCGGGCCGCCCGCCCGCAGCCGCAAGAGGCGGGGCTGTTCCATACCGCCTTCCTTCTGCCCGACCGCGCGGCGCTGGGGCGCTGGCTGCGCTTTGTCGCCGGGCGCGGGATCGGGCTCGACGGGGCCTCGGACCACCTGGTCAGCGAGGCGCTCTATCTGCGCGACCCCGAGGGCAACGGCATCGAGGTCTATGCCGACCGTCCCCGCAGCGCCTGGCAGCATGACGGGGCCGAGGTGCGGATGGACACGCTGGCGCTGGACATGGCGGACCTGCTGGCGGCGGACGCGGGCGTCTGGACCGGCGCGCCGGAGGGAAGTGTGGTGGGCCATGTCCACCTGCAGGTGGGCGACGTGGCCGCGGCCGAGGATTTCTGCATGAACCGCCTGGGCATGGAGCGGATGGCGCATCGTTTCGGCGCGAGCTTCTTTGCCACCGGCGGCTATCATCATCATCTGGCAGGCAATGTCTGGAACAGCCGCGGCGCGGGGTTGCGCAGCCCCGGTTCGGCCGGGCTGGCCGAGGTGGTGCTGGCCGCCGATCCCGACCGGCTGCGGGCGCTGGAAGCGGCGGCGTCGCGCGATCCCTGGGGCACCGTCTTCCGCGTCGAGCCCAAGGGTTGAGCGGGGCCGGGGGCTTTGCCCCCGCGCCTCCCGGACCCCTCGATGGGGTCCGGGAGGCGCTCCCCCAGGGTATTTATGCAACGAAGAAGATCAGGCCGGGCGCCAGAGCCCCTCGCGGCGGGTGAAGCGCAGCTGTTCGGGCGGTCGGAAGCCGGGCTCGGTCATGGGCGCGACGTGGCGCTCGACCAGCAGGTCGGGGCCGGCGAACTCCAGCACGGCGAATTCGTTCTGCCGGTCGCCGGGCCGGTCGCACAGCGCGGTGCCGGCCTGGACTTGCAGGATCGGCCGCCCCCGTTCGCCCAGGAAGGCGCCGATCGACCACAGGTGCAGGTGGCCGGTCAGGACCAGCTGCACGCCCTCGGCCTGGAAGCCGGCCAGCGCCGGGGCGGCGCCCTGCATCAGCGCCTTGTCCACCTGCGGGCGCTGCTGCATCGGGTGGTGCAGCGCGACGATGTTGATGCAGGCGGGGTCCAGCCCGGCGATCACCCGCGCCACCTGCGCGGGCGTGACGATGCCGCGCTGCCAGGACATCGGGTCCACGCTGTTGATGCCCTGCACCCGCAGGTTGCCGACATGGCCCACGGGCTCGAGGTTCTGGGCGATGGCGCGCCGCCAGCGGCGCCAGGGGCGCATCATCCGGTCCGCCAGCTTGTAGAGCGGGATGTCGTGGTTGCCGGGCACCGCCAGCAGCGGCGCCTCGATCCGGCGCAGGAAGGCCGCGGCCTGCGCGAATTGCGCCGAGCGGCCGCGATGGGTCAGGTCGCCCGTCACCACCACCAGATCGGCGCGGGCGGCGTTGATGCGGTCGATCAGCGGCTCGACCAGCGGCTTGCGCTCCAGCCCGAAATGCAGGTCCGAGAGATGCAGGATGCGCGTCATCCAGCATCCCGCCCGCCGCTATCGGCCGGGACCAGCACCTTCAGCGCGCCCCGGCGCACGCGGATGCGAAAGGGCGAATCCATCCAGGTCTTTTCGCCGTCATGGGCGACATATTCATGGCGCGGCACGGTCTCCAGCTCGAATTCATCGGCGCAGATCAGGTCGAAATCGGCATAGCGCGCCGTCTTGCCCAGGGCCAGCCGCAGCGCCGAGCGCACCAGCGGCCCCGGCCGCTTCGCCCGCGCCAGCAGCAGCGCCATCTGGCCCTGGCGCACGCAATCGGCCCCTTCCAGCCCGAAGGTGTCGAGCTGGTAGGCGCTTTTCGCCACGAAGGCCAGGGCGGTGGTGAAGCGCCGCTCTTCGCCGTTTGCGCGCACGGTCAGGTGCAGCGGGCGGCGCAGCGTCCACAGCGCCGCCACCGCCGACCAATAGGCCGCCAGCCGCGACCGGCCCCAGCGCCGATAGATGCTTTCGCGGCGCCGCAGGATCTCGGGATAGGCGCCGAAGCTGACATTGTTCAGGAAGATCATGCCGTTCATCTCGCCGACATGGACGCGGCGGATGCGGGGGGCGTCGAAGATCGCCAGCGCCGCCTCGACCGTCTCGCCCGAGCCGAGGTCGCGGGCGAAATAGTTGAAGGTGCCGCCGGGGATCACCGCCATCGCCGCCGGGGTGCCGGCGACCGCGCCGGCCACGGCCGCCTGGGTGCCGTCGCCGCCGGCGGCGACGATCAGGTCGAACCCCTCGGCCACCGCCTCGCGCGCCATGGCGGGCAGGTCGGCACCCTTGCCGGTGCCGCGGAACCGAAGCTCGGCCACCCGGCCCTGCAAGGCCGCGCGCAGCTTGCCCGCGATGTCGTCGCCCGCCTCGCGCCCCGAGCCCATGTTCACGATAGCGCAGACCCGCGCCCTGGCCAGGTCGAAATCGGGGCTTGCTGCCGGCTCGTCCTGGCCGTTCATGTCCTGGTCCTTTCCGCATTGCCACGCCCCCCGAACCCGCGGCCCCGGCGCCCGGTTCCGGTTCCCGCCGGGGCCGGGGTTGCGACAATTCGCCGGCCGGCGCTAATCCTGATCTTTTTACTTGCCTTTCTGGACCCGCTTTGACAGATTGCCGGCGGGAAGCTGAAGGGCGGGATTTCCAGACCGCCGCCCGACCGGCCGTGCCCCTTGGGGATTGCGGCGGTTCGCCACCCGAGACATCAGTTGCCAAACCCTGCGCAGGAGAGTTCTGCCCCGGATACGATCGCAGCATCATCCATGTCTGCACAGCCAGCGCCAGTCCCAAAGCCGCTGGCCGCCGCCGGGATCGGGGACGAAATTCCTTTGAAACGAGATGCATGATGAACATCCGCCTTTCCGAGGCGCCCAGCAAGACGGCGTCGCCCGTGCCTGATCCGGTTCTTTTCGGTTTCGACGGCCCTTCGAGGCGCATCCTGGGGCGCGGCCCCGCGCGGCGGATCGCCGCCGGCAGTGCCGCGACGCTGGAGACGCGCGTGGCCGCGGCCCTTGCCGGGGCGGCGCCGGACGAGATGATCGGCGGCGCCTTGCCCTTTGACCGCGAGGCCGGGGATTGCCTGTGGCAATGCCGGCGCAGCGATGCGCCCGCGTCCGGCGGCGCCGCGCCGCAGGGCCTGCCGCTGCCGGACTGGCGCCTGACGGCCGAGCCTGCCGCGCGGGACTATGCCGGCGCCGTCGCCCGCGCGCTTGGCATCATGGCCGAGGAGGCCGGCAGCCGCGACGCGCTGGAAAAGATCGTGCTGGCCCGCACGCTGCTGGTCGAATCCACCGCGCCGATCCCGGTCGAGGCGCTGATGGCGCGGCTGCATGCCGACCGCAGCGTGACCGCTTTTCGCGTGGCGCTGCCCGCCGGGCCCGAGCATCCGCAGGGCCGCGCGCTTTGCGGCGCCACGCCCGAGCTGCTGGTCGAGAAGCGCGGCCGGCGCATCGCCTCGCATCCGCTGGCGGGCTCGGCCCGGCGGCTGGCCGATGCGGCCGCCGACCGCGCCGCCGCCCAGGCCCTGTCCGGCTCGGCCAAGGACCACCGCGAACATGCGCTGGTGGTCGAGTCGATCCTGGACATCCTGGCCCCCTATTGCCGCGAGCTGGGCTGCCCCGAGGGCACCTGCATCACCTCGACCCGCAGCATGTGGCACCTGGGCACCCGGATCGAGGGGCGGCTGAAGGACGAGGACACGCCCTCGGTCGTGCTGGCCTCGGCGCTGCATCCGACGCCGGCGGTCTGCGGCGTGCCGATGGCGCGGGCGGCCGGCTTCATCAAGGCCCTTGAACCCGTGGCGCGGGATTTCTATGCCGGCGCGGTCGGCTGGTGCGACGCAAGCGGGGACGGCGCCTGGCATGTCGCCATCCGCTGCGCCGAGATCAGCGGCCGGCGGGCGCGGCTATACGCGGGCGCGGGGATCGTCCCCGGCTCGGACCCGATGGCCGAGACCGCCGAGACCGGCGCCAAGTTCGGCGCGCTTCTGGCCGCCCTTGGCTTGCCGCAGGATGCGGCCCTGCAGGGCGTGCCCTGCAACGGAGAGACCTGATGGCCCTGCCCGGCATCGCCCCCTATGTCCCCCCGACCGAGGCTGAGCTGCCCAAGGCGCGGGGCCCCTGGCAGCCCCGCCGCGACCGGCTGGCGCTGCTGGTCCACGACATGCAGCGCTATTTCTGCCGCATCTATCCCGAGGGCGCGCCCCTGGCGCCGGTGGTCGGCAACATCGCGCGGCTGATCGGCGCGGCGCGGGCGGCGGGCGTTCCGGTCTTTTACACCGCGCAGAAGGGCGACCAGTTCCGCCCGGATCGCGGGCTTCAGGCCGACCTGTGGGGGCCGGGGATGAGCGCCATCCCCGAGCACGAGGAGATCCTGCCCGAGCTGGCCCCGGCGACGGGCGACATCGTGCTGCTGAAGCATCGCTACAGCGCCTTCCAGCGCTCGAACCTCGAGCATCTGATGCGGGCGCGCGGCCGCGACCAGCTGATGATCTGCGGCGTCTATGCCCATATCGGCTGCCTCGCCACTGCCGTCGAGGCGTTCCAGCGCGACATCGAGGCCTTTGCCGTGGCCGATGCGCAGGCCGATTTCTCGCGCGAGAAGCAGGACATGGCCATGGGCTGGATCGCCGCCACCTGCGGCGTGGCCCTGTCCACCCGGCAGGCGCTGGCGGCGCTTGGCGGGCAGGAGATGAAATCATGCGCCTGACCGGATTCCGCGACCGGACCGCCATCGTCACCGGCGCGGCGGGCGGCATCGGCCGCGCCGTGGTCGCCGCGCTGCTGGAGGCGGGGGCCAGGGTCGTCGCCACCGACACCGAATCCGCGCTGGCCGGCAACCCCGTCGCGGGGGCCGAGAACCGGGTGCTGGACGTGCGCGACGGCGATGCCGTCGAGGCGCTGGTGGCCGAGGTCGAGGCGATGCATGGCCCGCTGGGCCTTGGCGTCCATACGGCCGGCGTGCTGGCCATCGGGCCGCTGCTGGACCTCGCGCCCGAGGAATGGGAGCGGGTGATCGGCGTCAACGCCCGCGGCACCTTCAACGTCACCCGCGCTTTCGGCCGCGCCATGGTGCGGAACGCAGGCGGCGCCATCGTCGCGGTCAGTTCGAACGCGGCGGGGATTCCGCGGCTGAACATGGGCGCCTATGCCGCCTCCAAGGCGGCGGCGACCATGCTGGTGCGCTGCCTGGGGCTGGAGCTTGCCGCGCAGGGCGTGCGCTGCAACATCGTCGCCCCCGGCTCGACCCTGACGCCGATGCAGACCGGCATGTGGACCGAGGACGGCGGCGCCGGCGAGCGCGCGGTGATCGAGGGCAGCCTGGACGCCTATCGCACCGGCATCCCGCTGAAGAAGCTGGCGACGCCCGAGGACATCGCCGGCGCGGTGATGTTCATGTTGTCCGACCAGGCGGGCCATGTCACCATGGCCGACCTTTACGTCGACGGCGGCGCGACGCTGCGCGCCTAGATCCGGGACGCGATCAGCGCCCACCAATTGTCCAGCGTCGGCTCGCGGGCCAGTTCCTCGAAACTGGCCTCGACGCCCATCTGCTTCAGCTCGGACGAAAAGGTCATCACCGCGATCGAGTCGAGCCCGTAGAGGACGAGGTTCTCGGCGGGCTCGATCTCGCAATCGTCCTCGATCATCTTCCGCACGCGGGCGGCCAGCCATTCGGGGCTGAGATCGGTCTTTTCGGCAATATCCATCATTCGTCCTTTCAGGCGGCGGTTTCGGCCACGAGGCTGTCGCGCAGGCGGCGCTTGTCGATCTTGCCCACCGCCGTCAAGGGCAGTTCGGGCACGAAGCGGAAGCGGTCGGGCAGCTTGTATTCGGCCACGCCCAGTTCCAGCAGGTGCCGGCGCAGCGCCGGCGGCGAAAGCTTGCCCGCCCCCTCGCGCAGCACCAGGAAGGCGCAGCTTTTCTCGCCCAGATGGGCGTCCGGCGCGGCGACCAGCGCGGCATGGGTGATGTCGGGATGGCGCACCAGCAGGTTCTCGATCTCCTCGGCGGCGATCTTTTCGCCGCCCCGGTTGATCTGGTCCTTGATGCGGCCCACGACGCGCAGGTTGCCGCCCTGCCGCACCACCACGTCGCCCGAGTAATAGAACCCCTCGGCGTCGAAGGCTTTCGCATTGTGTTCCGGGCTGCGGTAATAGCCGCGGAAGGTATAGGGGCCGCGCGTCGCCAGCGCGCCGGGCGTGCTGTCGGGAACGTCGTTGCCGTCCTCGTCGATGATGCGCACCTCGTCGTCGGGGCTGATCGGCCGGCCCTGGGTGGTGAAGACCACCTCGGGGGGATCGTCCAGCCGGGTATAGTTCACCAGCCCCTCGGCCATGCCGAAGACCTGTTGCAAGCGGCAGCCCAGCAGTTCCGGCACGCGCCGCGCGGTCGCCTCGGCAAAGCTGGCGCCGCCGACCAGCATCAGCTCCAGGCTGTCCAGCATGGCGCGGCGGGCGGGATCTTCTTCGACTGCGCGCAGCCACAGGGCCACGGCGGGCGGCACCAGCGGCGCCATGGTGATCCGCTCGCGCGCGACGATCTGGAAACAGCCCAGGGGCTCGGGGCTGGGGGCCATGACCACGGTGCCGCCGGCATGGAACACCCCCAGCGTGCCGGGCGAACTCATGGTGAAGTTGTGCCCCGCCGGCAGGGCGCACAGGAAGCGCGTGGCCGAGGTCACGCCGCTGATCTGGACGCTGGCGCGGATGCTGTAGTCGTAATCGTTATGCGTGCGCGGGATCAGCTTGGGCGTGCCGGTGCTGCCGCCCGACAGCTGGAAGAAGGCGACCTGGTCGGCAGGCGTCGGCCCGGCGCCCTCGGGCAGGTCGCCGTCCGGTGTCAGCCAATGGGCCAGGCTGCGGGCGGGATCGTCCTCGCCCAGAAGCAGCAGATGCGCGACGCCGCCGGCGCGCAGCGCGTCGGCAAAGGCGTCGTCGCGGAACAGTTCGTGGTCGCGCGCGGCGATGACCACCCGCGGCGCGATCTGGCGGACATATTCGGTCAGCTCCAGCCGGCGATGGCTGTAGAGCGCGTTCACCGGCGCCACCCCGATTCGCAACAGCGCGAAGAAGGCGATGAAGAACTCGGCCACGTTGGGCAACTGCACCACCGCCGTATCGCCATGGCCCAGCCCCTGCCGCGCCAGGCGCGCGGCCAGGTTGCGCGACAGCCGGTCCAGGTCGCCATAGCTGAAGCGGCGCGAACCGCAGACCAGCGCCTCGGCCTCGGGGTTGGCGGCCAGCTGCGCGTCCAGGATATGCGTCAGCGGCTGGTCGATCCAGTAACCGGCCTCGCGATAGCGTCGGGCGAGGTCTTGCGGCCAAGGGCTGAATTCAATCATGCGGATACCTGCTTTTACGGCAATGAGCCGCCCAAGGCGCTTGCGGCACCTTGACGGATGGCAATAGTTGAGTATTTTTATCCCGCTTTCTCTCTCGAAGCAAGCCAGCCGCGTCCCTTGCCGGATGCAACCAAGCCAGCCCTCTCTCGTTCAGAATGCCAGACCCTGCGACAGGGACAAGGATTTCATGACGCATCATCAAGCCGAGGGGTTGTGGCTGCCCCTGACGCTGGCCCAGCTGGATTTCTGGGAAGAGTTCCGGTTCCATCCCGGCGAGGCCGTCTCGACCGTCGCCCATGCCATCGAATTGCGCGGCCTTGCCGATCCCGAGGCGCTGGCCCGCGCCATAAAGGCCACCATCGCCGAAACCGACATCATGGCGCTGCGCTTCGGCCTTGGCGCCGACGGCCGGCCGGTGCAGCGGGTCGATCCCGCTGAGCGGCCCGCGCTGCGCCGCATCGACCTGTCGGACCGCACGGATGCGCGCGCACATGCCTTTGCGCTGATGCAGGCGGATGTCGATGCGGCGCTGGACCTGCTGGAGCAGCCCATCGCGGCGCAATGGCTGGTCCGGCTGGCCGAGGGGCATTACCTGTGGTTCAACCGCGGCCATCACATCGCGCTGGACGGCTATGCCATGGGCCTGGTCGAACGCCGCTGCGCCCAGCTTTACGCCGCGCTGGCCGAGGGCGCCGATCCCGGCCAGCCGCTGCGCCCGCTGGCCGCCTATCTGAACGAGGAAACCGACTATCGCGCCAGCCCGCGCCATGCCGCCGACGCGCGCCATTGGGCCGGGGTGCTGGCGGCCGAACCCCGCCCGCGCGTGCTGCGCAAGGGGTCCGAGGACTATCCGGCCGAGGCGCTTTGCGCCGCCCACGACCTTGCCGCCCTGCGCCCGGCGCTGATGCGGCAGGCGCAGGCGGCGGGCATGGGCTGGCCGGACCTGCTGACCGTGATCTGCGCGGCCTGGGCGGCCTTGCATCTGCGCGACGGCTCGGCCGCGCATCTGTGCGACGATCGCGGCCGGATCGCGATGCCGGTCTGGCTGCCCTACATGAGCCGCATGGGCAGCGTCGCCGTCTCGGTCCCGGCGCTGGTGGTGAACATCCTGCCGCTGGACGTGACGCTGCATCCGGGCGAGCCGCTGGGCGAGGCGCTGGCCCGGCTCGGCGGGCGGCTGCGCCAGCTGCGCCGCCATGGCCGCTACCGCATCGAGCAGATCGCCGAGGATTACGGCATGGAGCCGCGCAGCCGCTTCTTCTTCTCGCCGCTGATCAACGTGCTGCCCTTTGACGAGGCGCGATTCGCCGGCTGCGAGACGACGCGGCACGTGCTGTCGAACGGGCCGGGCGACGGGTTCAACATCACCATCCGCGGCGATGGCGAGGCCCGCGGGCTGGAGCTACTGGTCGAGGCCGACCCGACCCTGACTCCGCCCGAGGATTTTGCCGCGCTGGCCCGGGGCCTGCCGCTTTTCCTGGCCGCGGCGATGGCGCCCGAGAACCTGTCGCGCCCGCTGTCGGACCTGCCGGGCTGACATGCCCTTGCCGGCCCCTTTCCCCCGGCGCAACCTGCGCCGGACAGGAGGGGACGGGATGGACAGCGACGTGATACGCCTTGCCACGGCCGGCGACCTGGCCGTGGTCGAGGAAGTGGTGAACAGCGCCTATGCGCATTACACCGCCCGCATCGGCCGCAAGCCGGGACCGATGCTGGACGACCATGCCGCGCGCATCGCGGCCGGGCAGACGCATCTGCTGGAACGGGATGGCGCGATGCTGGGCCTGATCGTGCTGATCCCTCAGCCCGATGCGCTGCTGGTCGAGAATGTCGCCGTCTCGCCCGCCGCGCAGGGGCTGGGGCTTGGCCGGCGGCTGATGGATTTCGCCGAAACCCGTGCCTGCGCGGCTGGCCTGCCCCGGCTGCGGCTTTACACCCATGTGGCCATGGTCGAGAATCAGGCGATCTATGCCCGGCTCGGCTATGCCGAGACCCGCCGGGTGATCGAAGCCGGGCTGCACCGCATCTATATGGAAAAGCCGCTGGCCTAGTCGCGATAGGGAATCGTCGCCTCGGCCCCCGGCCGCTGCGACCCGGTCGGGATGAAGCTGCGCGTGCTGCAACCCGCCGCATCGCGATCCCAAGGACCGGACCGCGGGGGCCGCGGCAGTTCGAACCCGGCGCAGAGCCGATAGCTGCGCGGCCCCGTGACCTCGTAGCGATAGGGCGCGCCGGTAAAGGGATCGGCCAGCCGCACCTGCCAGTCGCATTGCGGCGTGGTCGCCAGCGTCTCGGGCAGGCGGTCGCCGTTCTCGCGCGCCAGGCAGACCACCAGCCGGGCCAGGTTGGCCAGGTCGCTTTCCCGCTCGCGGTCGCGGCGCTCCTTGCGGGCATGGCCGGGGCCGCCGGTCAGCGCCAGCCCGGCGACGACCGCCGCCGCGGCCAGCAGCGCGATGGCGATGGTGGCCCAGCCCTTAATCATTCAGCTCGTCCCGGTAATAGGCAAAGACCAGTCCCGCGACCCCGGCGACCAGCGCCGCCTTGGCGGCGAAACGCGCCGTCAGCTCGCCGTTGAGCAGCGTGTAGATGACATAGATCCCGTCCGCCAGGAACACCAGCGCCACCACCAGCAAAGTCACCGAGGCGAACCACTTGCGCACCAGCGACCGCCGTCGGCCGCCGTCGCCCAGGCTCATCCGCGACACCTTGCGGTTGAGGAACACGAACAGCGGCACGAAGGCGATCAGCGAGGCGATGGACCAGCGCGTCGAGCTGCCCGGTCCGTAATAGCGGCTGTCGGCCGGGTCGGGGATCAGCCGCTCGATCAGCACCATGCCCAATTCGCAGACATGCCAGCCGATCATGCCCAGCGACAGGAACAGCAGGCCGTAAAGCAGCGCCTCCTGCGCCGAGGCATAGGGGCGGGGCCGCGGCACCGGCGGCAGGCCCGGCGCGGTTTCCCAGCCCCCCAGCGCCTCGTCGATCTCGGGCGCGGACCAGCCGGCATGGGCCAGCGCCTGGGCGATGCCCTCGCGCTCGCCGCCCTGTGCCAGGGCGCGGCGGACATATTCGGAAAGCTGGTCGGACGGTTTCATCGGCACCCCCTGTCTGGCCGGCAGGTTTCGGCAAGCCGGCGGCGCGGTCAAGCCCGCCAAGGCCGCAGCCGGGCGCAATTTTCCCCGCCGGGCCGCGTCGGCGAAAATTTTCCCGGCGGCGCGATTTTTCCCCTTGCACCCCCCGGCGCGCTCCCATAAATGACGCCTCACCGAAGGCGAAGCGCCATCGGGACGGAGCGCGGGCGTAGCTCAGGGGTAGAGCATAACCTTGCCAAGGTTAGGGTCGTGAGTTCGAATCTCATCGCCCGCTCCAAAATCTTCCTTCGGGAACAGCGAAAAGCGGCCTTAGGGCCGCTTTCGGCTTTTCGGGCGGCTTTTCGGGCCAAAGCTTTGCCCGGCCAAGGCCCTGCGCGATCAACCTGCGGCAGACCCTTTACCCTGCCTCTGGCCATTTTCGGCGAATCGGCGCTAGTATGGCAACCGGAGTTGCCCCGGCAGCCAGGTCCGGGACAGTCGTCAGGAACAAGCTGCCGCGCCTCGCAACCACGCATCCCCCGAACCGCGGCCAGCCCAAGCGTGAGGTGATCATGCCGGCTCTGGAAGCTCTGATCGAACGGAAACTGCAACAGCTCTCGGTGCCGCTGGCGGTCCGCCTGCCCTCGGGGCGGCAACTGGGCCCGCCCGATGCGCGCGTGACCATCGCCTTCAAGGACATGGGCGCGCTGGCGCCGCTGGCCTCGGCCCGGCTGGGCCGGCTGGGGGACGAGATCGTCCGCGGCCGCGCCCGGATCGAGGGCTCGATGCGCGACCTGATGCGGATCGTGGCGGCGCTGGTGCCCAGCGACGGCCAGCCGATCCAGCCCAAGCCCTGGCAGCGGCTGCTCTATCACGTGCATTCGCTGCTGCGCCACAGCCGCGACCGCGATGCAAGGCAGATCCGCGCGCATTACGATGTCTCGGACGAGTTCTATGCGCTCTGGCTCGACCCGCGGCGGGTCTATTCCTGCGCCTATTTCGCCGAGCCGCAGATGACGCTGGCGCAGGCGCAAGAGGCCAAGCTGGACCTGATCTGCCGCAAGCTGGACCTGCGCCCCGGCGAGCGCTTCGTCGACATCGGCGCCGGCTGGGGCGGGCTCTTGCTGCATGCCGCGCGCCATTACGGCGTCGATGCCACCGGCATCACCCTGTCGCAGAACCAGTTCGACCATGTCAGCCGGATCATCGCCGAGGAGGGCCTGGGCGACCGGGTGCGCATCCGGCTGTGCGACTATCGCGACCTCGTGCCCGACCAGCCCTTCGACAAGATGGCGTCGGTGGGCATGTTCGAACATGTCGGCCGCGCCCGGATGGGCACCTATTGCGACACGCTGCGCCGGCTGCTGCGGCCGGGCGGGCTGGCGCTGAACCACGGCATCGCCGCCTCGGGCTTGGACGACGCGATGGTGGGCGGCGGCCTGGGCGATTTCATCGAGAAATACATCTTTCCCGGCGGCGAGCTGGTCCATGTCAGCCAGGCCATCCGCAGCCTGTCGCAATCCGGGCTGGAGATGGTCGATACCGAGAACCTGCGCCCGCATTACGCCCGCACGCTCTGGGCCTGGTCCGACGCGCTGGAGGCGCAGTTGCCCGAGGCCGAGCAAGTGCTGGCGCGCTCGATGCCGCCCGATCGCGCGGCCGAGGTGTTGCAGGCCTACCGGCTGTATCTGGCAGGCTGCGCGCTGGCCTTCGAGCAGGGCTGGGTGGCGCTTTACCAGATCCTGCTGATCCATCCCGACCCGGCGCTGGCGACGCCGGACCTGCCTGGGGCGCAATCCGCCTATCCCTTCCGCCGGGACCATGTCTATCGCTGATCCCGGCCGTCACCCGGTCGCAGGCGAAGGGGGAAAGCGGCGGCCGCAGCAATAACCCCCTTGACCCCGCGCCTTGGAAACCCTAGCAAACGCAAGGCTCCGGCGGGTTGGCGGAGAGGTTACGCAGCGGATTGCAAATCCGTGAAGACCGGTTCGATTCCGGTACCCGCCTCCAAGTATTTTCAAGAGCTTGTGCCATATCGGGCTTTCCCCTCATTCCAGCGTTTACAGTAGCGTTTACAGTTTCGTTCACTTTGCGCCCCCTTTCGCTTGGGCAAGCTTGACCAGAATGCCATCCGATTCATCCGGCGAGACGCGAGCGTAATGCTCGATTACGGCTGCCGCGTAACGCACCGACCAGCCCATGTGCGAGGCGATATGCGCCAGTTCAAGCCCCGCATTCAGCAGACGTGTAGCAGCGGTCCCACGCGTATCCTGGAGCCGCAAATCATACCCCAGAACCTCGGGTGTCAGCCCCGCCTTGTTCCGCCAGTAGCGCAGGCTGTCCGAGGCGTGGCGCCCAGTCATGGCCCGCCCGCGATCACTGATCAGGATCAACATGCGGTCGGCCGGCGTGGCGTCGATCAACGCGGCCATGGCCGGAGTGACGGGGATTGTGGCGGTGCGCTTGCGCTTGTTCGTCCTGATGCGGATGCGGCGCCCCTGCGGCGTCTTCTCGATCTGGTTGCGATGCAGGCGCACCAGGTCGGCCGGCCGCAGCCCGGTTTCACAGCCGGCAGTAAGGATGCGCTGCACCCACTCCGGCGCGATGGCGCAAACAGCTTCACGCTGCGCCGGAGTCCACACGATTTCCGAACGATCCACCTCATAGACCTTCCGAAAGTCGCCGCAGTAGTGCATCCGGATCTTGCCGGCGTCCTTCCAGGCCCAATTGAGGATCCGCGTCACCACGGTTCCGGCATAGTCGTACTGGCGCGGCGAATGCGCCCATTGCTTGCGCCATTCATTGACCTCGCCGCGCGCCTCGGGTTCCTCGAACATCGCGGCAGGGTCGTCCTTGAACGCCGCCGCGAAGCGTAGCGCCCAGAGGCGATAATCCTGCCGGGTGCGCTCGCCCTTGGGCATCTCTGCGCTCGACAGAAAGTCATCGACCATTTGCTCGGTCATGTAATGCGCCGGCTTGGGGCGGGCGGTTGCCTCGGCGAATGCCACGAAGAAAGCCGGATCACTCGGAAAGCGGGCGCTGTCCTCCCAGAACTTGGGCCCACCGCGCCAAGCATAGAAATGAAACTTCGCGCCCGCCTTGGTGACGCGCCGAACGCAATGAACGCCCTTCGGCCGGTTAGATCGAAGCATTGCGCGCCCTCCGTTGCGCCACCAGCGACGCGGCACCATCTGAGCCCCGCGACGGCGTCAGGATATCCATACCTTGGGCCGCATCGAGGCGCTGACGAACATGCTTGGGATCGAACCATCCGGGACGGCCTGGAACATGCCGCAGGCCGAGCTTTGCGCAGAAATTGCGAAAGGCACTATTCGCGCCGGCATAGCCCCATTCCTCGGCCAGATCCTCGGCACGGATCAGGCCAATCATCTGGGTGAAGTGAGACGGTAAGGCTGACATGTAGCCCCTCCACGGCTTATACCTTTCATCGCACACTTGGGCGCGGAGCGGAGGGCGGATCGCCCGCACCTGCGAGTTGCTTTGCTTCGCGCAGCAGGATTTCGTCCATCTGGTCTGGAGTGATGAAGATGGCGCGACCGATTGCAAAGTACTGCCCATGCGCCCGCGCCTTCGAGCGCAGGGTCCGCGGTGAGAGTTCAACGCCGCGTGGACGAAGCTTGGCCGACCATTCCTCGGGGGTGTGCCCCAGGTCAAAAATTTTCGACATGGCTATTCTCCTTTCTGGTAGGATGGAAGCCATAGCCAGACTGACCAGTCAACATATTGTAAATATTTGCTAAGTTTCCGGAAAGATCTTTCCCTTTTTGCATCGAAACGCCCGAAACGGATCGCAATGAAACAGGATGAGAGCTCAACTTTTGATTTTTGCGACGACGACGAGGCTCCGGATGATTCGTATCTGTCCGTGGGTGACCCTCATGGTGTTCATCCATGGCAACCGCCATCGCGTCCTTTGGGCCACCTGCTGAAAAAAGTGCGGCTGAACCTGGGACTGACTCAAGACCAGATGGGCGATTTGATGAAGGTAACAGGCCGCAATTACAACAACTACGAACGCGGACGCGTGCAGAACGTCCCCGCTCCCGCCCTTCAGCGGCTGGCTGATCACACTGGCATCGCCGCCGCTCATCTGCTGACTGGGCGCAGTCCGTCTCTCGACTATGTTACCATTCTGGATGAGGTGTACGCCCTTCAGAAAACTGTCTGGGACCTCTGCCAACGACCAGATGGCAAGCTCTATGGTATGAATACTTGCCTGTCGCCGGAGGAGCTTCGCGATGTCATCAAGGCATTATTATCTGATAGGGAATATCGGCGTTACTATGAAATCGATCCATATCCGGAGCTAACCAAGAATGATATCCTGGAAACAGTCGCGACGCATACGGACTTTTACAAGGACGCGGGATGGGAATGGGCCCGCGACAACGATCCAGAATATCATGGCTTTGCGCCCTTCCCCTGCCCAGCAATGTATGTGGTTCCTAGGTTTCAGGATATGGCAGAGTACCGCCGGTACTTAGAACTGCGCTGCCAGATCGAGGCGACGCTAACAAGCGACGAGCGCACTCTCTATTCTGAATGGTTATCCACCAAACCCAAAAGGTCTCCTGAAAATTGATCGCTTAGAGTCAGGACTTACAACCAATATATGATGGTCGCAGCCAGGGCGCAGGCGGAGAGGATGTCAACGGCGGAGTAAAACCCGGCCACGCGGCGGCGCAAAAGTCTGCCAGTTAGCGGCACAAGCACGGAACGTCGGGAGGGCGTAGCCCGACCAGAGTTCCGTGCTTGTGCCGTTGGTATTTTTTGAAAGGGGTCAGCCGGCCTTTCGGGCGCGGCTTTGGGCGAGACGATAGCTCTGGCCATTCATTTCGAGAATGCTGACGTGGTGGGTCAGCCTGTCGAGAAGCGCGCCGGTGAGGCGTTCGGAGCCGAATGTCTCGGTCCATTCGTCAAAAGGCAGATTGCTGGTGATCAGGGTCGATCCGCGCTCGTAGCGTTGCGAGATCAGTTCGAACAGCAGCTCGGCGCCGGTCTTCGACAGCGGCACGAAGCCGAGTTCATCGATGATGAGCAGCTTGTATCCTGCCATCTGCTTCTGGAAGCGCAGCAGGCGGCGCTCGTCGCGGGCCTCCATCATCTCGCTGACCAGGGCCGCGGCGGTGGTGAAGCCGACGGACAGGCCCTTCTGGCAGGCGGCCAGACCAAGGCCGAGCGAGATGTGCGTCTTGCCCGTGCCACTGGGGCCGAGAGCAATAATGTTCTCGCGCCGCTCGATCCATTCGCACCGGGCCAGTTCCAGCACCTGCATCTTGTTGAGCTTCGGGATGGCCGTGAAGTCGAAGCTGTCCAGGCTTTTGACGGCCGGGAACCTGGCGGCCTTGATGCGCCGCTCGACCATCCGCCGTTCCCGGTCGATCAGTTCCAGTTCGACGAGCCGGGCGAGATATCGGACATGGTCCACGCCTTCCGCCGCACATTGCCGGGCCAGTTTCTGGTGTTCTCGCAGGAAGGTCGGCAGTTTCAGCGCCTTGAGGTGATGGGCAAGCAGGATTTCCGGGGCGTCGCTCATGCCACGCCCTCCGCATTGACAGACAGCAGCCGCATGTAGGAGCGGGCCTCGGTCTTCTCGACCGTTGCCCTGGGCAGGTAGGGATAGCAGTCCAGATCCAGCCGGGGTGGCCGGCGCTCCACCCGGCACAACAAGAGATGCTTCACCGCATCGAAGCCGATCGCCCCCATCTGCAGCGCCTGCCTCACGGCCGCATGCAGATCGGCCAGATCGAAGGTTTCCAGAAGCCGCAGGACCTGGACATATTCGCGTCGGCCGTGCCGGTTCATCCGTGCCTCCATCAGCCGGCGCAGGGTGGCGAACTCCTCTGGCAGGTCCCAGTCCTGCAATGGTGCCGCCTGATCCAACGCATTGATCTTCTGCTCGATCAGCGGAAGGTAATGGAGCGGGTCGAAGACGATCTCGTCGCGATCCCAGCACCGGGGATGGCGGGCGATCACTTCGCCCCGGCAGCCGATCACCACCTCATGGATATAGCCCCGGATCCAGACATCCTGATGGCCGTAGGCGACGGGCACCGAGTAATCGTTGGTCTTGTAGCGCACCAGCGATTGCGACGACACGCGGCCGGTCGCCTGATCGCAGGCATCAAAGGGCGCCGCCGGGAGCGGGCGCATCGCGGCGAGATCGCGCTGCAGTCGCTCGCCGATCGTTTCGCTCTCGCCGCGAAGGACATCGTGCTGACGCCGCTTGCAGCGCTCCTCCAGCCAGAGGTTGAATTCTTCCCAACTGGCGAACTCAGGCATCGGCACCATGAAGTTGCGGCGGCAATAGCCCACCAGGCCTTCGACATTGCCTTTGTCGTTCCCCTTGCCAGGGCGGCCATAGCGATCCCGGATCAGGTAATGCGACAGAAACCCGCTGAACAGCGCCGCCCGCTTGCGGGTGCCATCCGGCAGGATCTTCGCCACCAGGCAGCGGTCATTGTCGTAGACGATCGACTGCGGAACCGCCCCAAAAAAGGCAAAGGCATGGACATGACCGTCCACCCAGGCCTCGGCAACCGCCGCCGGATAGGCACGGACGTAGCAGGCGTCGCTATGCGGCAAGTCCAGCACGAAGAAATGCGCCTTCTGTTCGACACCTCCGATCCGAACCATTGCCTCGCCGAAGTCGGCCTGCGCGTGTCCTGGGGGATGCGCCAGCGGCACGAACACCTCCTGGCCCCGCCGCTCACGTTCCCGGATATAATCCTTGATGATCGTGTAGCCGCCGGTGAAACCGCATTCTTCGCGCAGACGGTCAAACACACGCTTCGCCGTATGCCGCTGCTTGCGCGGCATGGTCCGGTCCGCCTCCAGCCAACCCTCGATGATCGGGATGAACGGATCGAGCTTCGGGCGCCTGACCTCGGCCGTCCGCCGGTAGCCCGGAGGAACCGAGAACGTCATCATCTTTGCGACCGTGTCGCGCGATATGTTGAATGTCGTCGCCGCCTGACGCTGGCTCATACCAGCAGCACAGGCCTGACGAACCTTGAGATAGAGTTCCACGCTGTAGATCCTCCCATCCTCCCTGCAGCCGCAGAAAGGGAAAAGGTGGACGACTTTTACGCCGCCCGCAGCAGCACCATGCCGCCGCTAACGTGGACTAATTTCGCACCGCCATTCTCATTTCGAACCTCATTTGGCATCGGACGACCCGGGGCCGAGAAAACTGTCAGCGTGCTGTCCTCGACCGGCCATTCGCCGTTTCGGGACACCCTGCCTGCGGCCTGTACGCAGCTATCCAGCCCCGCCTCGGCCCGCCAGCCCTTGGGAAACGACAGATCCACGCCTGCCTCGATCAGGCTGGTCGCGATCAGGCGGCAGGGCGCATCGGATTTCAGGCGCGCACGGATGTCCTCCAGAATAGCCCGCCGATGCACAGGATATTGCCGCGTGGTCAGATGGACCAGCCCCTCGAGTTCCTCGGCCTTGGCCGCATTGAACAGTTCCAATGCATGGGCACGGCTGTTGACGATGACCATCCCTTGCGGCGTATCGCGCAATGCCTCAATGAGGGCGTTGTCGTCCATCTCGCCGCCCTGCACGATGCGGGCGCGGCGCAATTCGCGGGCGAGCCGCACCGGATCGGGCGCCAGTTCACGGCCCTCCAGCGGCAAGCCGCCCTGCTTCAGCTGGCGGCTGTCGAACGCAGGTTGCGTCGCCGTGCAAAGCACCACCGAACAGCCGTAATGCGCGCAGAGCGTGTCGATCATCCGCAGCGCGGGCATCAGCAGCTTGCGCGGCAGGGCCTGCGCCTCGTCCAGCACGATCACCGAACCGGCGATATTGTGCAACTTGCGGCAGCGCGAAGGACGCGCCGCGAAAAGGCTTTCGAAGAACTGCACATTGGTCGTGACGACCAGAGGCGCGGCCCAGTCCTCCATGGCAAGGCGCAGCTTGTCCTTGCGCTCCGGGTCGGTCCTTTCGTCGTCGATGGCCGAATGATGCTCCAACACCGCATCGCCGAAAAGGCCGCGGAAAATGGCCGCGGTCTGGTCGATGATCGAGGTATAGGGGATCGCGAAGATAACCCTGCGATGCCCATAACGTGCCGCGTGGTCCAGTGCAAAGCCCAGTGAAGCCAGCGTCTTGCCGCCGCCGGTGGGCACGGTCAGCGTGAAAAGCCCCGGCGTCATCGCCGCAGCCTGCTGGACATGGATCAGGATCTCGGCGCGCAGGCGGTTGATGCGGCCATTCTGGCGAAATCCCGCCATATGCGCATCGAAGGCGTCTCTCCATTCCGGCAACAGATCGGCCAGGGCCGGCCAGTCGCGATCCGGCCGCGTACCGTTCAGTCCGGCATAGAATGCCTCGGTGTCACGGAAATCCGCGTCAACCAGACAGGAAAACACCATGCGCGCCGCGACCGACAGGTCGAAGCCGCAAGATGCCGGGCGCATCAGCTTAGCCAGTTCCCTGGCGACCGGGCCAAAATCTGGGCTGGTCGCGGCCGAGATTTCCGGCGCGATCGGGTCGCGGAAGGTCTCAAGCCGGCGCTCCATACTGCTGTCGGCGCCATGGCGATCAGGCAACCCGGCGTGATGGCCCAGGATGGCATAGCCGATCACTTCAGAAATTGGTCGCAAACCGGCAGGCGTCCGGGCATGTAGCAGGGCAGCCCCAGCGGTCGAATGATCCACACGCAATTTTTCGCCGGACAGGATGCGATCAAAGGCGGGATCATATTTGCCAAAGTCATGGAAAAGGCCAGCCATATACGCCGCCGCCCGCAACCCGAGGGGTGCAGCTCGCTCGGCAGCCAGAGCAGCCGTATTTTCGAGATGGTCGGCCAGCAATTGCCAATCGCTTCGATCCTTACGAATACCCGTATGCGCATAGTATTTCAAAATCTTCATTCCTCCAGCCGCAGACTATTGACTGGCAATGATTCGAGCAACGAGTATTATCAGCGTTTTGGGCAGAGCTGCTCCAACCCGCAAACCAGTGCTTTCTTAGGATTCGGGCGATCCGAATGGACAAGGTGGAGAATTACGATACCGAGAAATCGAAATCCACCGCGTTTCATAATCCGAAGACCAAACACGATCTTGCCCAGCATCCCAATATCCTGCAGGATCGCCATATTATGTATTGTCGACGGATTCGCCGCTCTTTACGCTATTATCAGTCCGCTCTCGCTCGTTTGCAACAGTCACCCTCGCAGGTCGCTTCGTTATGGACGAACGGTGGCGCTCACGAGATACGCAGATGCGATGCCGTGAGGCGCCCACCACACATCGAATCAATATCGCCCATAGCGGCACGCCTAGGCATGTTCGCGGTATTTTCCCGGACGTCCTCCAGCCCGATGGCGGGGGTGGAAGCAGCGGCCAAGACGCCCAGCATCCCCACGGTCCACGCAATCATGGCAGCGATTTTCATGGATATCCCCAAAAAACATTCCCGCAGTTCCAGTTCACGGGCCTCAACGCCCCTCAGCATCTCGCACGATCTGAACGATATCGCGAGGGTCTGATCCCATCGCTGTCGCAATCTCGACCAGTTCCACAACCTCGATCCGCCGCTCGCCATTCTCGTATTTTGCCACGAAGGACTGCGGCCGCTTCAGGCGCTCTGCCAGCTCGGTCTGCGTCAGCCCTGCATCCAAGCGGGCCTGCTTGAGGGCAACCATCAAGGCCAGATGACCAGGGCTGCGCAGGGTTCGGCCCATCCTTGAACTCCAGATAAATCCGGAATTCGGATAGTGGTACTTGAACGATATCCCATTTTGGGTTATTCCGTGCCGGACGTGTTTGCATCTTTATTTTCAGGACCAACCGATGCCCCAACAATGTCCGCATTGCATGACCGAGATTCACGCCGAAGCCTCCACCTGCCCAGCCTGCGGGGCGATCCGCGGGGTGTGGGGCCGCTCGGTCGAAAGCTGGCGCCAGGCATCGACCTTCATGCTCGGCGTGGCCGCATTCTTTGCCCTGGCCGGCATAGCTTTCGGCACCTGGGTGGCGTCGGATTACTCGACGACCTGGTTCGACGGAATGATCGCCTTCCTGTTCCTGTCGCCCTTCATGCTGTTCGCCGGCGGTGTCGGCCTGTTCCTGCGCTATGTGATCCCCCGGATGCAGGAGGGCTGGTATCGATGAGAGCCGCGAAGCGGAAGCCGACCGCCGGGCCGAAGCGCACCTCGATCTGCCTCAGCGCCGAGGCGCACAGGTCCCTGCGGATCGAGGCGCTGCGGCGCGACATCACCATGAGCCAGTTGGTCACGCTGGCGCTGGCCGATGCCGGCATCGACATTCCCCCGGAGGATCTGGAAGCATGAAACACCTGTTTACCGCCGCGCTGATCGGCCTCGCCAGCCCTGCCATCGCCGCCGGCTGGTATTTCGAGGCCTCCGTCGAGGGCGGCGCCGAATACTGGACCTTCACCAACGAGACCGGTGAGGTCAGCCCGCGCCGGGTGCGCGGCAACGAGATCTGGATCACCCGCACCGATCAGATGAACGAACTCGACGCCAACGGCACCTGCGACTTCAACAACTGCCGCGTCAGCGTGACGCTGGACGGCCGCGGCGCCGAAGCAGGTGATCGCGTCAGCATCCGGTTCTCGAATGGCGAGAAGCTGGATTTCGTGGCTGCCGACGGCGATATCCTGCTGAGCAATTTCGACATGGCCGGGATGGGCGCGACCAACCTCTTCGTCCACAACGTCCGGCGGGCGGAATGGGTCGAGATCGGCTTCGGCGGCAAGCGCCACCGCTTCAGCCTCGCCGGGTCGGCGGCGGCGCTGGACGCGATCCGGCCATGGATGACAGGAGACAAATAATGCCCCCGCAACCGTTCAAAGGCGCACTGCCTGCATCGATCTTCCAGCCGGATGAGGTCAAGGCACGCAACTGGTGGGCCACGCTGGCCGAGCCGGAACAGGAAGAGCGCATCTACGACCTGACCCAAGTACTGGAATTCTACGGCATCGACGTGCCCGACAGCGATGAGCGCTGGATGATGGCCTGCTGGGAAAACGAATTCGCCTGACCCCGTCCCTACGGCCCGTCGTGATGCGAGCGGGCCGGGGTCAGGCTGCGCGCAAACCGCATGCTGACCGCCCCCGCGAGGCTGGGGCGGAATGCGGTTTGCGGCCGCCCATCGGGTGGCACCCTTCAAGCTGCCATCGACCAGAAGTCCCATATTTCCAACCCGGCTGGCTTTGCTCGCTCTGCACCGTTGGTTGTCATGCACAAGCCCGAAGACATGCCGTGTGCCTTCCGACAACTGGACACAGTGAAGTCAGCCCGACAGCGGATAGAAATAGCAGCTCTCAAAATAACCTTGCAAATCGGGAACAAAATTCCATAATTGCAAGGATGCTGATTGAGCGCCGCATCACCGACACCGTGAAGTCCCTGCTGGACGACAGCCCCGCCGTTGCCCTGCTGGGGCCGCGCCAGGTGGGCAAGACCACGCTGGCACAAGAGTTGGGGGAAGAGCGGCCTTCGCTCTATCTCGATCTCGAATCCAGCGCCGACCGGGCCAGACTCTCGGACCCCGAACTCTACCTGTCGGCGCATGAGGACAAGCTGGTCATCCTCGATGAGGTCCAGCGGGTGCCGGACCTGTTCCAGAACCTGCGCGGCCTGATCGACCGGGGGCGGCGCAAGGGGCTGCGGACGGGGCGGTTCCTGCTGCTTGGGTCGGCCTCCATCGACCTGCTGCGGCAATCCGGCGAGACGCTGGCCGGGCGTATCGCCTATGCCGAACTCGCCCCTCTCGACGCGCTGGAGGTTCCCGCCGCCGACCTGGACCGGCTCTGGCTGCGCGGCGGCTTTCCCGACAGCTTCCTCGCCAAGGGCGATCAGGCCAGCCTGCGCTGGCGGCGCGACTTCATCCGCACCTATCTGGAGCGCGACATTCCCGCACTCGGCCCCCGCATCGCGGCCGAGACGCTACGCCGCTTCTGGACCATGCTGGCGCATCGGCAATCCGGCCTGTCGAACGCCGCCGAGCTCGCCCGCGCGCTCGGGGTCGATGCCAAGACCGTCGCCTCTTATCTCGACCTGCTGGTCGACCTGATGCTGGTGCGCCGCCTGGAGCCCTGGCACGCGAATATCGGCAAGCGGCTGGTGAAATCCCCCCGCATCTATGTGCGCGACACCGGCATCCTGCACGCCCTTCTGGGGCTGACGACGCTGGACGACGTTCTCGGCCACCCCGTCGCGGGCGCCAGTTGGGAAGGTCTGATCATCGAGACCGCCCATGCCCTGATGCCGGATGGGACGCAAGCGCAGTTCTACCGCAGCGGTGCGGGGGCCGAGGTCGATCTGGTGCTGACGCTGCCCGGCGGCGCGGTCTGGGCCGTCGAGGTCAAGCGCAACCTTGCGCCGAAGGTCGAGCGCGGCTTTCACTCGGCCTGCGAAGACCTCCAACCTGTGCGGCGGATCGTGGTCTATCCGGGGGACGAGGCTTTCCCGTTGCCGAACGGCATCGAGGTCATGTCGCTGCACCAGTTCGGGCAGGATCTGCTGGCGCTTCATCTGTAGGCGATATGGCCGCCCATTGGGCGGTATTGGGGGGCGATCTTCTTCCTGGGCGAAGGAAGCTGGGTACCGGGGCGCAGCGCCTGGTCCGACATTTTGCGGGGGGTGCTTTGCACCGGGCACCGCAAAATAATAGTCAGTCACTAATATTTGGCGAAATCGCGAAAAGCTGCCCATCTTGGCCTGTGGACCATCCCGCGTTGCGGCACGCCTCTGCCTCGGTCAAATGCCGCCGGATAGGTCGTCCAGAAAGGCCTGCTCGTCAGGCATACGGCGGAAGCCGGCGGTCCGGACATGCGCCTGAAGGGCTGCAATTGGCCCGCCGGAGTCGAGCAAAGCCAGCCGGTCGTAGAACCGGCGCTCTTCCGGCCCCATCGCACGCAGGTCAGCAGCCGTCGCCAGCGTGTAAAGCCGGCGACAAGCGCGGGCGTCGAGACTTGTCGCCTTGCTCCTGCCGGCTGCGAGCCGGGTCAGGACCGGATATTCGCTGAGCCGATAGGTCATCGCCAAGCCCTCCATGCCCACAGGCGCATATGCCAATATTGCAATCCGTTCATCGACACCTGCGCCGCTACAAATGCCGCTCGGCATCCTGCGCGCCGTGCAGGATGCGGACGATCTCCAGCGTATCGCCCAGATCCCGGAAGAAGATGGCATGCGATCCGCTCAGGCATTTCAGATAGCCCGGCCGAACGTCAACTTTCCTGCCGCGCCTTTCACCCGATGCCAACGCGCGGCAGGTGTCGCGCAGCTCCTGCACATAGCGCCGGGCTTGCGTGAGGCCCCATTCGCGTTCCGTATAGTCCCAGACTTCCTCCAGATCGACCGTGGCCGCGACGGTGAAGGCCAGCGCCTTCATGCGTTGCGACCAGCCATCTTGCGAGCAATGAACTGCTCGAGGTCGAAGCCTTCCGCCCGGCCGGAGTCCTCTCCGGCGATCAGGGCGTCCTGGAGGGCCTTTACCCTAGCCTCGTGCTCCTCCAGAAGCCGCAGCCCCGCCCGCACCACGTCGCTGGCCGAGCCATAGCGACCGCCCTTCACCTGCGCGTCGATGAAGCTGACGAAATGATCGCCAAGCGAAACCGAAGTGTTGCGGGACATGCGGGCCTCCTGTGCGTCGATACCGGATATTACCAAGAAATCGTATCAGCCGCAATTGCCGGCTCTGGGTTGCCGGATGGGCATATTGGCATAAGCGCATGTTGTCATATGCCCCTTTGCGATGAAGCGTCTGGTCGAGAGTCGCGCGGATTCGTCAGCGCTTGCACCGCCCGCACCTGGTCCAGCCGCGCCCTCGCCTCGCCGGTGAAGGATTGCCATGCCGGAGAGGCTTCGATCACCTCCGCCAGGGTCGAGGCCGTGTAAGTCGTGCCGAACGCCTGCTTCGCACCGTGCGCCACATAGGCCACGGTTTCCGGCCATGTCAGCCAGCGTGGACTGGCATCGGCGAGGCGATTGACCCAGCCGGCCAAGCCGCGCAGGAAGCCGGAGAGCCCTCCGAGCAACCCCGGTCCTGCCAGTGGCCGGCGCAAGGCTTCCAACCCGTCGCTGAGCACCGGCGCCAGCGCGAGGGACATCTCGCGGTTGCGATCCGCGTCGTGGTTCGTCCAGCTGCCCATCTGCCCGGGGGTCTCCAGCCGCTCAATCAGCACCGGGTCGGGATCGACCTGCCGGATGGCAGCGATCAGCCCGCCGGTGGCGATGGCATGCACCGTCTCGGCCTCCTGAAGCCGGCTGGCGACCGTGTCCTGCATGACCGCGTCGCGACGGCGCTCTTCCTCATCGGCAAGGCGACGGGCTTCTGCGGCACGTTCGACGGCAATCTCTGCGTCCTTCTGCGCCTTCAGCCGCTCTTGTTCGGCCTTCCACGCCGCGCGGTCCAGACGGCGGCGGCGCGGCCCCGTCCGGGCCTGACCATGCTTCGCGCCGACCGCGGCATGATAGCGGTCCTGCCAGCCGCGCATCGCCTGCTTGTAGCTGCGAGACGGCGAGCCGGACCAGCCGTGATCCTTGTGCCGGGCCTGCTCGCGATGGCCCTCGTGGCAGCGCTTGGCGTCCATGCGCATATTGCCATCTGCACATAGGGGCACGGCCAGCACATGCACATGCGGGTGGGCTTCATCGAGATGCTCGACGATGCTCAGCACCTCGGCCGCGTTGCGCGCGGCATCGGCCTTGGCGAAGGCGATCACGTCTTTGCGCCAGCGCAGATACTCAGCGTGGTCCATGTCCTCGACCGGATCGGGAAAGCTGAACACGCTGCCGATCATCACATGCGTGTCCGAGCGGATGGTCCGCAGTGCCTCCTTGCGATCCGGTTGCTCCTTGCGCAGTTGACGCAGCAGCTTGTTCTGCTCGGCGATGCGCTGTTCGATCAGGGCGACCACCTCCGAGGGCCGGATGCCTTCGAGGATGGAGGGCGGCTGCGGGTTCCCGACATGCGGGCAGGCCCCGGCCAGCCGTTCTGCCTCATGCGAGATCTCGCTGACGGACCGGCTCTTGCTGTTTCCCTTGCGCGAATAGGTCTGCTTGTGCGCGAAGATCGACTTCCCTGAGCGATCAGACATAACGCAATCCCTCGCTGAAGCCTGCGGCGCGCACTTCGCTGCGGGAAACCAGCTCCAGGTCCAGCGCTATGCGGACTTGTCCAACGCTCAGGGTCCGGCACAGGGGATGACGAGATTTGATCCAGTCGGCAGTTATTGCCGCATGCGCCGGAGTGGGCACCTGCGGCGGTTCCGGCTCGTCCTCGATGTAATCGCGCCAGCGGCCCGTCCTGAACCAGTTATCCGAGAAGCAGACCTTTGAGCGCGTATAGCCTGCGGTCTCCAGCGCATAACGCTTTACAGCCGAGAGAAGCTTTTCATGCCCGACCTCCTGCATCGCAGCCTCGACGTGATGCAGGCAGGCCGTTTCGTCGCGACATCGGTCGGCGGGATAGGCCTTCAATATCTCCACAGATTCCGCCGCCGCCTCGCGCGCGCACGCGCGCGAAGGTGGTTTATGGATGGTTTCAGGATGGTTTGGGGTCCGCTGTGGACGGGGTACCGGGTCCACAGCGGACCCCGTTCCGGGTTCACGGAAGACCCCGTCCTCTGTGGACCCCGTCTCATCATCGGGTTCGGCAATGCCCTCCAGGGTGCGGACGGCGGCAAGGGAAATGCGATAGACGACGGTGAAACCGTTCTTGCAGGCGCGGCGGCCGGTCTCGATCAGGATGCCTTCGTTCAGGAACTCGTTGATCGTGCGTTTGACGGTGGTTTCGCCGAGCTCGGTGTGGCGCTGGATCGTTCCCTTGGAACACCAGATGCCAGACCCGTCATCGCTGGCCTTGTCGGCCAGAAACATGATGATCTGCTTTCGTACCGGACTGCCGAAGCGCCGCCCGGCGCAAAGATTCGCAACCTTCCAGCTCATGCCGCACCTCCCCACGGGGTTGCGTGGCGAGGCGCTGTAACATAATCTTTGGACAGAAGACCTTTGACAGTGCCGTCGGATGGAGTGCCAGCTCCTCCGGCGGTTTTCTTTTGCACAGAGGTCAAGCCGCAAAACTGCGGGACACCCGCGTCATCAATTGTAGCGCCCCTGATCACCCAGATCGTCGCTTCGTGGCTCATACCGACACCCCATCACAGACAGGGTTGCGGCCAGCTGCATCGGCCGGGCCGTTTACGGTCAAAGCGTAAGCCGTTGATTCATGGCCGTGAACAAGGCAGATACGTTTACAGGGATTGCCTTTGCTTTCAGCAACCGGGGCAGGATTGCAAATCCGTGAAGACCGGTTCGATTCCGGTACCCGCCTCCAAGTCTTTTCAAGCTCTTGCGTTTTTCTTGCTGCTGCAAGCGCCACCTTCCGCCATTGCGGAAAGGTGCCCCCTCCGCAGCCGCGAACGCGCCTTCTTTCAGCCAAGCGCCCAGGGACCGGGACGGAAAAAGGCGGGCCTGGGCCGGAGGAATGGAACATTCGCAGGCGCCGGACGGGCGGGCGCGTGCCTGCATGCTGCCGACCTCGCCGCAAGCGGCAGGGGGGCAGGGCGGGCGCACGGACGGCTTGGGGGAGGCCGTGCGCCCGCGCCGCGGTCAGAGCCGGCAGATCTCGGACCGCACCAGGAAGCGCCGCTCGCGCCCGTTGTCCAGGCTGAACATGCCGCCGCGGCCGGGCACCACGTCGATGACCAGGCGGGTGTGCTTCCAGGTTTCGTATTGGCTGGCCGAGATATAGAACGGCATGCCGCCGATCTCGCCCAGCTTCACGTCATGCTGGCCGATGCGGAAATCGCCCTGCGGATAGCACATGGGCGAAGACCCGTCGCAGCAGCCCCCGGACTGGTGGAACAGCACCGGCCCGTGATCGGCGACGATCTCGGCCAGAAGCGCCAGCGCGGCCGGGGTGGCATCGACCTGGTCCAGCACCTCGGGATTGGCGACGGGTTCCATGTTCAGCCCGCCATGTCCAGCACCATGCGGCCCTCGATCTGGCCCTTGTGCATCTGCCCGAAGATATCGTTGATATCCTCGAGCTTGGCGCGATGCACGGTCGCCTTGACCTTGCCCTCGCCGGCGAAATCCAGCGATTCCTGCAAGTCCAGCCGGGTGCCGACGATCGAGCCGCGCACGGTGATGCCGTTCAGCACCATGCCGAAGATGTCCAGCGGAAAGTCGCCCGGCGGCAGGCCGTTCAGCGCCACGGTGCCGCCGCGGGCGACCATGCCGATGGCCTGCTCGAACGCCTTGCGGCCCACGGCGGTGACCAGCACGCCCTGTGCGCCGCCGTCGGTCTGGCGCTTGATCGCGGCGGCCGGGTCGGGGTCGGTCGCGGCATTGACCGTCACCGTCGCGCCCAGCTTGCGAGCCAGCGCGAGCTTTTCGTCGTCGATGTCCACGGCGGCCACGTTCATCCCCATGGCCTTGGCATATTGCACCGCCATGTGGCCCAGCCCGCCGATGCCCGAGATCACCACCCAGTCGCCGGGCTTGGTATCGGTGACCTTCAGCCCCTTGTAGACCGTGACGCCCGCGCAAAGCACCGGGGCGATCTCGACGAAATCGACGTTCTTCGGCAGGTGGCCGACATAGTTCGGATCGGCCACGACATATTCGGCAAAGCCGCCGTTCACCGAATAGCCGGTGTTGAGCTGGCTTTCGCACAGCGTCTCCCAGCCGCCCAGGCAATGGCGGCAATGGCCGCAGGCGGTGTAGAGCCAGGGCACGCCGACGCGGTCGCCCTCCTTGACGTGCTTGACCCCGGCGCCCACGGCCGAGACGAAGCCAACGCCCTCGTGCCCCGGAATGAAGGGCGGGTTCGGCTTGACCGGCCAGTCGCCCTCGGCGGCGTGCAGGTCGGTGTGGCAGACGCCGGATGCCTGGATCTTCACCTGGATCATGCCGGGTCCGGGTTCGGGAACCGGCACCTCGTCGATGGTCAGCGGCTTGCCGAATGCGCGCACGACGGCGGCTTTCATGGTCTTGGCCATGAGAGGGAACTCCTTGCAGTTGCTCTTGGGGGAGGAAAGGGGAGGGGAAGGAAAGGGGTGTGCCGGGCGCGGGGTGACTCGCGCCCGGCCATTCCCTCAGAAGAAGCCCAGCTTCTTGGGGGAATAGCTGACCAGCATGTTCTTGGTCTGCTGATAGTGGTCCAGCATCATCTTGTGCGTCTCGCGCCCGATGCCCGACTGCTTGTAGCCGCCGAAGGCCGCATGGGCCGGATAGGCGTGGTAGCAGTTGGTCCAGACCCGGCCGGCCTTGATGCCGCGGCCCATCCGGTAGCAGGTGTTGGCGTCGCGCGACCACACCCCGGCGCCCAGGCCGTAAAGCGTGTCGTTGGCGATCTCCAGCGCCTCGGCCTCGTCCTTGAAGGTCGTGACCGAGACCACGGGGCCGAAGATTTCCTCCTGGAAGATGCGCATCTTGTTGTGGCCGCGGAAGATCGTCGGCTCGATGTAATAGCCGCCCGACAGCTCGCCGCCCAGGTCGGCCGCCTTGCCGCCGGTCAGAACCTCGGCGCCTTCCTTCCTGCCGATGTCGAGATAGCTGAGGATCTTTTCCTTCTGCTCGCTCGACGCCTGGGCGCCGATCATGGTGTCGCTTTCGCGCGGGTCGCCCTGCTTGATCGCCTGCACGCGCTGCACGGCGCGTTCCATGAAGCGGTCATAGATCGATTCCTGGATCAGCACGCGCGATGGGCAGGTGCAGACCTCGCCCTGGTTCAGCGCGAACATGGCAAAGCCTTCCAGCGCCTTGTCGAAGAAATCGTCATCCTCGCGCGCGACGTCGGCAAAGAAGATGTTCGGCGACTTGCCGCCCAGCTCCAGCGTCACCGGGATCAGGTTCTCGCTGGCATATTGCATGATGAGGCGGCCGGTCGTCGTCTCGCCGGTGAAGGCGATCTTCGAGATGCGGTTGCTGGAGGCCAGGGGCTTGCCGGCCTCGAGCCCGAAGCCGTTGACGATGTTCAGCACGCCCGGCGGCAGCAGGTCGCCGATCAGGTTGGCCCAGACCATGATGCCGGCCGGGGTCTGCTCGGCCGGTTTCAGCACCACGCAATTGCCGGCGGCAATCGCGGGCGCCAGCTTCCAGCAGGCCATCAGCAGCGGGAAGTTCCAGGGGATGATCTGGCCCACCACGCCCAGCGGCTCGTGGAAGTGATAGGCGACGGTGTCGTTGTCGATCTGGCTGATCGAGCCTTCCTGCGCGCGCAGCACGCCGGCGAAATAGCGGAAATGGTCGATGGCCAGCGGCAGGTCGGCGGCCATGGTCTCGCGGATCGGCTTGCCGTTGTCCCAGGTCTCGGCGGTGGCCAGCAGCTCCAGGTTCCGCTCCATCCGGTCGGCGATCTTCAGCATGATGTTGGCGCGCTCGGCCGGGCTGGTCGCGCCCCATTTGTCCTTGGCGGCATGGGCGGCGTCCAGCGCCAGTTCGATGTCGCCGGCCTCCGAGCGCGCGATCTGGCCGATCTCGGCGCCGGTGATCGGGGTGGTGTTGGTGAAATACTTGCCCGAGACGGGCGCCACCCATTCGCCGCCGATGAAATTGTCATAGCGTTCCTCGAAGGGCAGCGCGTTCACGCCCCGGAAAGGATGCGTCTGATCGTTCGGCATGATGTTCCTCCTGTCAGCCCGGCTCCTCCAGCCGGTTGCACAAGAGCCTGTGCCCTGAGGCCCCCTGGGGTCAACGCGGGGTTTCGCGCCGCGGGGCCGATGTGTTTCAGGGGCGAGACAGTTTGCCGGGATTTTCGTCGATGCCCAGCCGCGCCATGCGGCGGTATAGCGTGGCGCGTCCCACCCCCAGCGCGCGGGCGGCGGCCGAGACATTGCCCTCGGCCCTGGCTAGGGCGCGAATCACGGCGGCGCGTTCGGCGCGCTCGAAGCCGGTCGCCTCGTCCTGCCGGCCCAGCAGGTCCGAGGCCGGGCGCGGGCGCAACTGCCCCTCTTTCTCAAGGCCGAAGGCGCGGCGGGCGGCGCGGTTGGCGCCGATGGCCAGATCGTCCTTGTCCACGGCGAGCAAGAGCGTGCCGTCCTCGGTCCCCACGGCCTCGGGGGTGACGATGCGCGCGCCGGGGAACGAGACGCGAAAGAAGGCGGCTTCGATCGCCCGCGCGCTATGCGCGACCTGCGCCGCGATCAGCGCGTTCAGCCGCTCGGTATGGTCGGCGCGGGCAGAGCTGATGTCCAGCGCCGCGATCAGCCGCCCGTCCGGGCCCCAGATCGGCGCGTCCATGCAGGACAGCCCGGTGTTGCGGGCATAGAAATGCTCGTCGCGGTGGATCGTGACCTGCCGCCCCTCGGCCAGGCAGGTGCCGATGCCGTTGGTGCCCTGCACCTCCTCGGACCAGTCCATGCCGCGCCACAGCCCCCAGCCGCGGAAGGTGGCGGCGTCGCCCTGGCTCACGCGGTGTTCCAGCACGATGCCCTGCGCGTCGGTCAGCAGCAGGTTGCAGCCGGTCGGGCAGACCAGCTGGAACAGCTGGTCCAGCTGCGGCCGGGCGACGGCGATGAAGCGGTCCATGCGCTCGACCCGCTCGGACAGTTCGCGCTCGGTCAGGCGGCGGGGGTCGGGGGGGCGAGTCGGGTCCAGCCCGTGCTTGAGCATCGAGCGGCGCCAGCTTGCCGCCAGCCGGGTGACGGCGCCGGGCGATTGCGACGCCTGGACCACGCGATCTTCGTGGCGGGTTGCGCTGGGCGTTGCCGGGCGGGTCTCGGGCAAGGCGTCCTCCCTTCCTTACGCGATGGCGGGATATTGCCCGCCCCGGCGCTGCGGGGCAAGCAATGCTTTCGTGAAGCGCCCGCGACGAAACACCCCGGCCGCTTCGGGGCCGGGGTGCCGACGGTTCAGGGCGTGACGGTCACGGTGCCGCCGTCCGACCAGGCGCGGAACTCGGGGCGATACATGTCCTCGACGCTGGCGGCCGGGTGGCGGAACTCGCCCTGCGTCACCGCGCGGACGATATAGGCCAGCCGGAAGCTTTCGGCCGAGGTCCAGGTCAGCGCCGCGGCAAAGCGGTCGGCGCGGAACTCGGTCATCTCGGCCGCGGTCTCGCCCTCCAGCCAGTCCAGCGCCGAGACGTCGCCGGCGCGCAGCAGGTTGGGGTTGTCGATCTCCCACCCGGCGGGCAGCGGGTCGGCGACGACCAGCCGGCCGCCGCCCTCGGATTGCGGCGCGATCTCCAGCACCACGACCATGCGCGTGCCCTGCGGCAGCTGCGCGGGGTCCAGCGCCTCGCCCTGCAGGCTGTAATAGCGCCGCGCGATGGCATAGCCCTTGCCCCCGGCCGCGACCGGACCCGAGGGCTTGCCGGTCGCGGTCAGCGTTACCTCCAGCGCGCCCTCGCCGGTATTGGCGATGCTGGCATCGGCGGGCAGGCTGGCGACCGGCTGGGTCAGCGCCACCCCGTTCAGCGTCGCGGGCGGGGCCGCGCCGAACAGCGACTGCGCCGCCAGCACCGTCCAGACCGATTCCTGCGTGGACAGGCTGCGGCCGTCCTGCTGGGCCTGCGCGATGCGCTCGGCGATCTGGCTGGTCAGGTCGGTGGCATCGACGGCCTGCGTCCTCGCCTCGGCCGCCAGCGCCAGCACGGCGGTCGCGTCGCGCAGCCGGGTGCCGTAATCGGCGCGGAAGGCATGGGGCTCGGGCGCGCCCAGGTTCAGCAGGTTGCGCGCCTGCGCAAACATCCGGTCCGCCCGCCCCTGGTCGCCGTATGAGGCCAGCGCCGCCCCCAGGCTGGCCGCGCCCATGGGCGTCGAGAACGACCCGGCGGCGGTATCGGCGTAATAGCGCAAATCGCCCACCGTGGCTGCCCGCTCCCGCGCCAGCACCGCCAGCGCATAGGCCAGCGCCGCGTTTTCCTCGGCCGAGGCGGCGCCGGGTTCGGTGGCGTAATTGGCGCGGTTGCGCAGGTTGTCGATGGCCATGCGGAAGCCGGTCTCGGGTACCTGGTGCCCCGCCGCCCGCGCCCGCGACAGGAAGTCGGTGACATAGGCTTCCAGCCACAGGTCGCCCGAATCGGCCGACCACAGCCCGAAACCGCCGTTCGAGCCCTGCCGGGTCAGGATCTGGGTGATCGCCTTGTCCACCTGCTCGGCCGCATCGCCGCCCTCGACCCCCTCGGCGGCGGCAAGGCCGGGCAGGTAGATCAGCGGCATCGCGCCCGAGGCCAGCTGCTCGGTGCAGCCATAGGGATAGCGCGCCAGCCGCATCAGCGCGCCGGCCACGTCCAGCCGGGCATAGGGGCCAAGCGCCGCCGTCACCTCGGCGCCGGGCAACAGGCCCTGCGTCAGGCTGGCGGGCAGGGCCAGGCTTTGCCCCGGCTCGACGACCAGCCGGTCCTGGCGCTGGATGTCGGCCTCGTTCAGGGCGACGGGGACGGCGATGTCCTTGGTCAGTTCCTCGCCATCGGGCGTGGTCAGCACCAGCCGCAGGTTGGCGGTGCCAAGCGCCTCGGTCGCGGTGACGGGGATGTCCACCTGCGCCTCGGCCTTTTCGTCCAGCTGCACCTGGGGCTCCACCCAATAGGTCAGCCCGCCCTCGCCGCCGACCTGCGACAGCGCCAGCCGCATCTCTCCGGCCGGCCCCGAGGTATGGGTCAGCCGCAGGCCCAGCCGGGCGCTGTCGTTCGGGGCAAGGAAGGCGGGGGCGGTCACGGTCATCACCACCGGATCGCGCACCAGCACCGAGGCATCGGCCTGGCCCACGCCCTTTTCCGACCAGGCCACGGCCATCACCCGCAACTCGCCGTTGAAATCGCCCACCGGCACCTCGATGGTGGCGGTGTCGTCCGCGCCCAGCGTCACCGGGCCGGAAAACCAGCTCATCAGCTTTTCGGTCGGCGGCGGCGCCTCGGCATTGCCGGCAAGGCTGGCGTCGCCCCCTTCGCGCAGCGCGCCGTCCGGCGCCCCGGTCGGCAGGATCAGCCGGCCGTAAAGGTCGCGCAGCGCCACGCCCAGCCGGCGCTGGCCGAAGTAATGCTGCGACGGGTCCGGCGGCTGGAAGCGGGTGAGGTTCAGGATACCCTGGTCGACGGCGGCGACGGTGGCATGGACCGTCTCGCCCGCCGCGCCCTCGACCTTCAGCGTGACCGGGACGGTGCCGCGCGGGCGGGTTTCGGCCGGGGCTGTGATGCTGGCCGTCAGCTTGCGGTCGCCGGGATCGACGGCGGCATGGGCCAGGCCCAGGGCGCGCACCGGCTGGCGGTCGCCCGGCCGCGCCTCGCCCAGGGGGCGGATGGCGCTGACGGTGACATAGACCCCGGCGCCCCAATCGTCGGTCACGGGCAGGTCGATCTGGTTCTCGCCCGCCTTCAGCGCCATGGTCTGCATCGAGACCAGCCGGTTCGACAGCACCGAGACCAGGCCCAGCCCGTCGCTCGCCGCCTCGACCCGGACCCGTGCCGTCTCGCCGCTGCGATAGGCGGGCTTGTCCAGCACCACCTGCAGCCGGTCCGGCGTCTCGGTTCCCGCATTGGCGACCGCGCCCCAGCCGGCATAGAACTGCGCCGAGCTTTGCCCGCCCTGGCCCGATGCCGGCTCGGCCACAAGCTCGTATTGGCCCCATTCGACCGGGGCGGCGATCTCGGCCGGGGCCTCGCCCGGCTCGGCCACGCCTTCGGCGATGCGGGTGCGGCTGGTGATCACCTCCCAGTTCCATTGCCCGCCCAGCGAATACCATTGGTGATCGGTGTCGATGCGGTTCAGCACCCAGCGCAGCGGCTCGGCCGCCGGCTTCAGGTCCGGGCCGACCGCGACCAGCGCGAAACGCGCCTCGCTGTTTTCGGATACCGTGTCGCCCTCGAACAGCGGGCGGATGCCCGCGACCGGGGCCTCGGGCATGACCACGCGCGACTCGCTGCGCTCGACCGGGCGGCCGGCGCCTTCGCGGATGTCCAGCACCACCTCGGCCTCGACCGGACGGGGGCCGAGCTGGGCGGCCTCCGGCAGGTCGATCTGCGCCTGGTAATGGCCCTGGGCATCGGTTGTGCCGGCGGGCAGGCTGTCCGTGACCGGCGCGCTGTCGTCGTCGTGGCGGCCAAAGACATAGCCGTCGAAGCCGCTCAGGCTGCGGGTCGGCGACAGGCGCAACTGCCCCTCGACCGGCAGGTTCGCGGCCGGGGCGCCGAACAGCCAATGCGCGTCAAGCGACAGCTCCAGCGTCGCGCCGGCGCGGGCCGGGCCTTCCGGCAGGCGCGGGGTGAAGTCGATGCGTTCGGGCAGGAAATCCTCGACCAGCATCCGCGCGGTGGCCAGCGCCGGGCCGTCGGCCTCGGCGCGCAGCTCCAGGCGCCAGGTGCCGCGCGGGGCGTTGCCGGGGATCTGCCAGGCGACCACGCTGCCGCCGGCGCCCGCGTCCCTTGCGGGCATGCGGGTGGCCTCGACCCCGTCGGGGCGCAGGATCACCGCGGTCAGCGGCAGGTTTTCCAGCGCGCGGGCATCGGCATCGCGGGCCAGCACGGTGGCGTTCACCGTCTCGCCCACGCGATAGGCGCCGCGGTCGGTGGTCACGAACAGGTCGATGGGCGGCGCGGGGGGCTGGCCCTCGACGCCGCGGTCCGACAGGTCGAACTCGGGGTCCGACAGCGACAGGAAGGCCATGTCGCGCGGTGCGCGCTCGGCGCCCTCGCCCTGCCATTCCGTCACCGTGACCAGCGCCGGCGCCGCGCCGTCGCGGCCCATGGCAAGCCCCGGCGCGAAATGCGCCAGGCCCTGGTCGTCGGTCACGGCCCTGGCCAGCACCTCGTTCGAGCGGCTGACCAGCGCCACCTCGGCCCCCGCCTTGGCGGCGGTATCGGCCAGGCTGCGCACCGCGACGGTCAGCCCGTCCGCGCCCGAGAAGGTCGAGATCCCGAAATCCGAGATCACGAACCATTGCGTCGCCAGCCCGGTATCCGAGATGTCCTGGTTCTGGATCCCGGCCTCGACGATATAGATGCCGGGCTCCAGCGGGCCGGCCTCGGCCGGGATGGAAAGGCTGGTGGTCAGTTCCTGGTTCAGCACCTCCTGCCCCATGGGCCGTGCCACCTGCGCCGTGCCCTTCCAGACCTCGCGCGCCATGCGGTCGCCGAAATAATCGGCCTGCCAGCTGTCCAGGGGCTTGGCGAACATGTCCTCGGCCATGGCGCGGATCAGGTTGCGGTCGGAAATCCGCAGGAGCCGCAGGTCGATCATCTCGGCATTGACCGTGACCATCGCCAGCCGCTGGTCGCCCGAGGCGGGCAGCACATAGGCGCGGCCGGGAAAGCGGACCGAGGGCGCGCGGTCGCGGACATAGCCTTTCAGCGTCACGTCGCGGGCCAGCGTCTCGCCATCGGCCGAGGGCAGGCCGGCGCGCAGGGTCAGCTCGACCTCTTGCCCATGGGTCAGCCCGGCCACGCACAGCCGGTCGCCATCGGCCTCGACGGTCAGGTCGCGGCCGGGCAGGCGCAGGAATTGCGCGTAATCGGTGCCCTCGGCCAGGCTGCGCGACATCACCGCGCAGAACCGCGGCATCCGGCCTTCGGATTCGACCTGGGTGTCGGTGACGCGCAGCCCGTTGCGGGCCTGCGATTCCTCCAGCGCCTGGGCGATGGCATTGTCGCCCGGCGAAAGCTGCGCCGCCAGCCGCAGCGCCGGCAGCGCGTCGCGGCCGCGGTCCAGCCGTTCCCACGCCATGGCCAGCCAGGACAGCGCGCGGGCGGCCACCGCATCCTCGCCCGCCCGCAGATAGCCGTTGATCGCCATCGAGGCGATGGATGCCGACGCCTCGCGGTCGTCCTGGTCGCTGACATAAAGCGTCAGCCGCGCCAGGTTGGTCCAGTCCTCGGCCCGGTCGTCGCGCGCCGCCAGCGAGGCCATGATCCGCGCCGCCCCGGCCAGGTCGCCGGCCCGTTCGGCCTCGGCGGCCTGGGCGCCAGCATCGCCCGGACCCAGCGCCGGATGCATGGCGGGAAACAGCCGCGCCTGTGTCCGGGCCGCCTCGCGGTCCTGCGCGCTGACGAAGGGTGCGGCGGCGGCGCGCGATTCGGCGCGCAGCCGCGTTTCGGCCGAAGCCGTCGCGACATGGCCCGAGATCGCGCCCGCGAACGCCGAAGGCGCGCCCGCATCGCCGCCCTTGGGAAAGCAGGCGCGGGAGCGCTGGTTATAGGTCAGCGCGCGGCAGTCGTCGTTGCCAAGGCACGCCTGCACGCAGGCTTGCAGCGTGGTGTCGAAGATCGGGCCCAGGTCGCCGCCGGGCAGGTCGGTATCGGCCTGCAGGGACAGCCGCCGCTCGGGCAGGGGCGCGTCGTCCTGCGCCAGCGCGCCGCCCGCGATAAGAAGCCCGCCCAGGGCTGCCGCGATGAAACCGTGCCAGACGGGACGTGCCATGGCCTTCCTCCTTCTGCGCTCGGCATAGTTGTGGCATCCGGGCGCGGGCGAGGCAATCTATTCCCATTCCAGCTCGGCATAGGCCGCGGCGGCATTGCGCGCCGTGGTGTCGCGGAAATCGGCCCAGCCCTCGGATACCGGCATCATCGCCGCGACGATGGCCGGGATCGCCCGCGACAGCGGCAGGCCGGCGCCGATCGCCTCGCGCGTGGCGTCGCGCAGCGCGGTCAGGTATTGCCGCGTCGGCGTCACCGCCTCGTCCCAGCTTTCCGCGACCGGGCCATGGCCGGGCACGATCAGCGCCGGCTCGGGGTCGGGCTTGCGCCCGGTCCAGTCGAGCCAGCCGGCCAGCGAACCGTCGAGCGAGGGCGTCAGGCCCAGAAACACCAGATCGCCGGTGAAGAGCGTGGCGGTTTCCTCGTCCAGCACGGTCATGTCGCTGCCGGTATGGGCCGGCGGCACCGGCGTCAGCCGCAGCTGCCGGTCGCCCAAGGACAGCACCTGCGGCGCCGCGACGGTCTGGTCCACGCCGGCGATGCGCGTGCCGGCAAAGGCATCCTCGCCGATCTGGCGCGGGGTCGACAGCATCCAGCTTTCCGCGCGCCGCGCCACCGCCTCGGGCAGGCGGGCATCGGCGACGATGGTGGCGCCGGCCTCGGAAAACACCTCGGCACCCAGGATGTGGTCGGGATGCATATGGGTCAGGATCAGGTGGCTGACCGGCTTGTCGGTGATCCCGCGGATCGTGGCGTAAAGCGCCTCGGCCTCGGCGCGGCTGCCGCCGGCGTCGATCACCGCCACGGTATCGCCGACGACAAAGGACAGGTTGGCGATCCGCCCGCGGTTCTGCCTTGAGATCTGCGCCATCGCGCCCTGATGCACATGCACGCCCGCCGCCACCTCCTGCACGCTCAGGGCGGGCAGTTCGGCAGTCTCGACGCAGCGCGGCTCGTCGCCCGTCAGTTCGGGATGCCGGGCCAGCCAGTCGCGGGCGATGGGGGCGGCGCGCTCTTCGCATTCCTGGCGCGTGGCGGCGTCGCCGGCGGGCAGCAGGCGCGGCTGGCAGGTGGCGGGCTGGGCCGCCAGGCAGGCGGCAAGGACCAGATGGAACATCCGCTTTCCTTTCGCGGCGCAAGGCTAACACAAGCCCGCGACCGGGACCATCTACGACCTTTGGCGTGTTGACTGGTGGCCCGGTCGGCTTAGCATCGAAACAGCCGCATTCCCGCGGTGTCTTGAGGAGGAGGTTATATGGCCTGGACCAAACCCGCGCCGAGGGAAATCGCCTGCGGCATGGAAATCAACATGTATGCCCCGGCCGAGGACGAGCCGGTCCTGTTCTAACCCGCCGGCGATATCCCCGGCCCGGCCCCCGGCCGACGGGGGCCGGGCCTGCCGGAGCCTTTCCCATGCGTATCGTGATTCTCGGCAGCGGCGCCGGTGGCGGCGTGCCGCAGTGGAACTGTGGCTGCCGCAATTGCGAGGCCGCGCGCGCAGGACGCATTCCCGCCATGAGCCAAAGCGGGATTGCCGTTTCCGCGAATGGCCGGGACTGGGCGCTGGTCAACGCCTCGCCCGACCTGCGCCAGCAACTGGCCGCGACGCCGGCGCTGCGGCCTGGGGGGCTGCGCGGCTCACCGATCCGCTCGGTGCTGGTGACGAATGGCGACATCGACCACGTCGCCGGTCTGCTGACCCTGCGCGAGGGGCAGGGGTTCGACCTGTTCGCCACGCCCGCGATCCATGACGTGCTGGCCGCCAACCCGATGCTGGCCGCGCTGGACCCGCGGCTGGTCGCCCGGCGCCCGGTGGCGCTGGAGCAGGACTTCGACCTGGCGCCCGGCCTGGTCGCGCGGCTTTTCGCCGTGCCGGGCAAGGTGCCGCTTTATCTGGAGGGCGAGCGGGTCGAGACCGAGCTGATGGGCGAGCAGACCGTGGGGGTCGAACTGGCCGCCGGCGGGCGGCGGGTGTTCTATATTCCCGGCTGCGCCTCGGTCCCCGGCTGGCTGCGCGACCGGATCGCCGGCGCGGATGCGCTGCTCTTCGACGGCACGCTGTGGACGGATGACGAGATGCTGCGCGCGGGCCTTGGGGCCAAGACCGGGCGGCGCATGGGCCATGTGCCGGTCTCGGGCCCCGGCGGCAGCCTGGAGGCGCTGCGCGACCTGGCGCTGGGTGCCCGCATCTACGTGCATCTGAACAATTCGAACCCGCTGGTCGATCCGGCCAGCCCCGAGCGTGCGCAGGTGCAGGCGGCGGGCTGGCAGGTCGGCCATGACGGAATGGAGATCGCGCCATGAAACTTGCCGACCACCGCGCCCAGACCCGCGCCGAGTTCCACGAGCGCCTGCGTCGCATCGGCGCCGAGCGCTATCACGACCGCCACCCGTTCCACAAACGCCTGCACGGCGGGGAATGCACGCCCGACGAGGTGCGGGCCTGGGTCGTCAACCGCTGGCAATACCAGTCGCGCATCCCGATGAAGGACGCGGCCTTCCTGTCCCGCGTCGAAGACCCGCAGCTGCGCCGCATCTGGCGCAGTCGCATCGAGGATCACGACGGCGGCGTCGATCAGGGCGGCGGCATCCGGCGCTGGCTGGCGCTGGCCCGCGCCGTCGGCCTCGACCCCGATTACGTCGCCAGCGGCGTGGGCGTGATGCCGGCGACCCGCTTTGCCGTCGATGCCTATGTCCGCTTCGTGCGCGACATGCCGCTGCTGGATGCCGTGGCCGCCAGCCTGACCGAGATGTTCGCGCCCAGGATCCACGCCGAGCGGATCGAGGGGTTGCTGAAGCATTACGATTTCGCCGACGACGCCAGCCTCGCCTATTTCCGCAACCGGCTGGCCGAGGCGCCGAAGGACGTGGAGTTCGGCCTGAACTACGTGCTGGACCGTGCCGATACGCTGGAACGGCAGGACGCGGCGGCGGCGGCGCTGGTCTTCAAGACCGACGTGCTTTGGGCGCAGCTCGATGCGCTGTGGCACGGCTATGTGCAGGGCAACATCCCCCCCGGCGCCTGGCGTCCGGGCGAGGGGCTGCTGGACGCGGCCATCCCCGAGCCGGTCCCCGAGGCCGCGGGGGCCTCATGAGCGCGGATCGCATCAGCGGCGCCGCGGTGCCCTATCTGCCGAGCGGGGTGCGGCTTCACGACGACCGCGTGCGCGGCATCCGCGTGCTGCTGGCGCCCGAGCGGGTGATCCAGCTCGACCCGGTGGGCCATGCGATCCTGTCGGAACTGGACGGCAGGCGCAGCCTGGCCGAGGTGATCGAGACGCTCTGCACCCGCTACGACGCGCCGGCCGAGCAGATCGAAGGCGACGTGCAGGAGTTCCTGCGCGGCCTGATCGACCGGCGCATGGTGTTCCTGGAGGGGGAGGCGGCATGAGAGACGATCCCGCCCCCCGCGACATCGACGGCAACCCGGTCCGTGTCGGCCTGCCCATGGCCATGCTGGCGGAACTGACGCATCGCTGCCCGCTGGCCTGCCCCTATTGCTCGAACCCGGTCGAGCTGACCCGCGCCAGCGCCGAGCTGAAGGCGGCCGAATGGGCGGATGTGTTCCGCCAGGCCGCCGATCTGGGCGTGTTGCAGGTGCATCTGTCGGGCGGCGAGCCCGCCTCGCGCCGCGACCTGGCCGAGATCGCCGCCGCGGCCCGCGACGCCGGGCTTTACGTCAACCTCATCACCTCGGGCATCGGGCTGACCGAGTCGCGGCTGCGCGAGCTGGACGGCGCGGTCGATCACGTCCAGCTGTCCCTGCAAGGCATCGACGCCGAGATGGCCGACTGGATCAGCGGCTATGGCGGCAGCTTCGCGCGCAAGATGCAGGTGGCGGAATGGGTCCGCGCCATCGGCTTTCCGCTGACGCTGAACGCGGTGGTGCATCGCCAGAACCTGGACCGCCTGCCCGAGATGATCGACCTGGCCGAGCGGCTCGGCTGCCGCCGCATCGAGGTGGCGACGGTGCAGTTCCACGGCTGGGCCGAGCTGAACCGCCTGCCGCTGATGCCGACCCAGGCCCAGGCGATCCGCGCGCGCGAGGTGGTGGACGCCGCCCGCCTGCGCCTGCAAGGCCGCATGGTCATCGACTATGTGCCCGCCGACCACCTGGCGGCCTTTCCGAAAAGCTGCATGGGCGGCTGGGGCTCGACCGGGCTGAACGTGGCGCCCGACGGCACCGTGCTGCCCTGCCACGCCGCCCAGACCATCAAGGGCCTGGCGTTCGAGAACGTGCGCGCGGTGCCGCTGGCCCGGATCTGGCACGACGGCGCGGCCTTCAACGCCTTTCGCGGCACCGGCTGGATGCCCGAGCCCTGCGCCTCCTGCGAGCGGCGCGAGATCGACTTCGGCGGCTGCCGCTGCCAGGCGATGGCGCTGGCGGGCGACGCGCGGGCGACCGATCCGGTCTGTTCGCGCTCCAGCCTGCACGCCCGGTTGCGCGCGGCGGCCGAGGCCGAGGCGGCGAGCGATTCGACCGTGCTGGTCTATCGCCGCATGACAAGGGAGAAACGGGGATGAGGCTGGCTTGCCTGCTTGCCGCGATGATGCTGGCGCCGGGGGCGCTGGCGGCCGAGGTCGCCAATCCCATGCAGCCCTCGGCCCTGTGGGAGGACATGCGGCTTGCCGTGATCGGCACCGATGAGGAGCCGCCGGTCGATCCGGCGGTCTTCGACCTCGACGCGCCGCCGCGGGCCGACAACCCGGCGCTGGTGCCGGTGCGCATCACCCAGCCGCCTGGCGCGCCGGCGATCCGGGCGCTGGCGCTGGTGGTGGACGGCAATCCCGCGCCGGTCGCGGCCGAGTTCACATTCGGCGAGGCGCTGATGCCGCTGGATTTCGAGGTGCGGGTGCGGGTGGACAATTATTCCGACCTGCGCGCCATCGCCACGCTGGCGGATGGGCGCAAGGTCATGGCCGGCCGCTTCGTGAAAGCCTCGGGCGGCTGCGCGGCCCCGGCCGGCAAAAGCATGGACGAGGTGCGCGCCACCATGGGCGAGATGCGCTTTCGCGCGGCCGAGGAGGGCGGGAGAAAGGTCGGCACGCTGATGATCCGGCACCCGAATTTCTCGGGCCTGCAACGCGACCAGGTGACGCTGCTGACCATCCCGGCCGAGTTCATCCAGACGCTGGAGGTCAGGCAGGGCGAGGCGCCGCTGTTCACCATGGAGGCCGGGATCTCGATTTCCGAAGACCCGGTATTCCGCTTTGCCCATGCGCCCGGTGAGGGGCCGGTGACGGTCCATGCCGAGGATACCGAGGGCCGGGTTTGGGATCAGTCCTTCTGAAGCCGCGCCGGATCGCCGCCCAGATGCAGGGGGCGGGCGCCTAGCGCCGCTGCCTCGGCCGGGTCATGCGTGACCAGCACCAGCCCGGCGCCGGTGCGGGCCAGCAGCGCATCGGTCAGCGCCAGCATCCGCGCCGCCGTGTCCCCGTCCAGCGAGGCGAAGGGCTCGTCCATCAGCAGGATGTCCGGCCCGGCGGCAAAGGCGCGGGCCAGCGCCAGCCGGCGCTGCTGGCCCAGCGAAAGCTGGCGCGGGAACTTCGCCTCGTGCCCCGCCAGCCCGACCTGCGCCAGCCAGTCCCGCGCCGTGGCCGCGTCGCAGCCGGTCGGGATGGCGATGTTGCCGACCGCATCGCGCCAGGGCAGCAACACCGGCTCCTGGAACACCACGGCAAGGCGCTCGGCGCCCTCCAGCCGGCCGCGATAGTCCGCGTCGAGCCCGGCCAGGATGCGCAGCAGTGTCGATTTGCCGATGCCCGAGGGGCCCAGGATCGCCAGCCGCTCGCCGCGCGCGACCGACAGCGCCAGCCGGCCCAGCACCTGCCGCGGGCCGAAGGACTTGGCCTCCAGCTCAAGCCGCATCCTGCCTCCAGCGGTTGGCGCGGCTCTCCCACGGCCGCAGCAGGATGAGGTCGATGGCCAGCATGACGGCGACGAAGGCCAGCGCCCAGGCCAGCACGCCGGTCACGTCGAAGCTGGAAAACAGCAGGTGGATCTTGAAGCCGACGCCGTTCGAGCGACCCAGGAACTCGACCACCAGCACGATCTTCCAGATCAGCGAGATCCCGGCCCGCGCCGAGGCGGCGACATGCGGCGCCAGCTGCGGCAGCACCACATGGCGCAGCCGCGCCCAGGGCCGCATGCGAAAGGCGCGGGCCATGTCGTCCAGGTCGGGGCGCAGCGCCCGCGTGCCTTCGCGGATCATCACCGTGACCACCGGGATCTTGTTCAGCGCGACGGCCAGGACGGCGGCGGTCTCGTTCAGCCCGATCCAGATATAGCACAGCACGATCACCACCAGCGCCGGCACGTTCAGCAGGATGATGAGGCCGGGGTTCAGCCATTGGTCGGCGCCGCGGCTGCGGCCCATCCACAGCCCCAGCGCCATGCCCGCCGCCATGGCCAGCGCGAAGCTCGCGACCACGCGGAACATCGTCATCCCGGCGTTGAACCACAGCTCTCCGGTCGCGGCCAGGCGCATGATGCGCGCGGCGACGTCCCAGGGCGCGGGCAGGGTCTGCGGCCGGTCGGTCAGCTGCGAGGCCAGGGTCCAGACCAGCAGCATGGCCAGGATCGACAGCACCCCCGGCACCAGGCCCGGACGCAACGCAGGGGGTTTCGGCGCTCCGGTCAAGGCGGGGCTACTCCGGCCACCAGAACAGGCCCTCGGGCAGGGCGGAAAGGCCGCCGGTCAATTCGTTGCCGCCCAGTTCCGCCATGGTGGCGAACATCCTTTGCGCGTTCGCGGCATCGACCGGGCCGGGGGCGGGGATGCCGGCGCGCCAGCCGGCCTTCAGCGCCTGGAACTCGGCCTCGTCACCGGCCTGCATGATCGGGCGCAGCTCGTCCCAGGCGGCGTCGTCCTGGGCCAGCAGATCCTTGGCCGCGCGGGATGCGCGCGCCAGCCCCGCCGCCAGCGCCGGGTTGGCCGCGATCCAGTCGTCGCGCAGCACATAGCCCAGAAGCGGCGTCGAGGGGTCGAGGCCCAGGTCGCCCGCCGCCGTCTCGACCGAGATGATCTCGCGCATGCCGCGCGCCTGCATCCGGGCCTGGAAATGCCAGAAGTTGATCGCGGCATCGACCTCGCCGGTCTCGGCGGCGTTCAGGATCATCGGCGGCGCGCCGAAGACCTGCTGCGTCACGTCGGCCAGATCCTCGCCCAGCTTCTCGCGCGACCAGGCGCGCAGGATCAGCCAGCTCTTGTCCACCGGCCCGCCGGCGATGCCGATCTTCTTGCCCCTGAGGTCGGCCAGCACCCGCACCGGGCTTTGCGCCGGCACCATCACGCCGCCCACGGCGGTGGAATAGGGCAGGAAGCGAAAGCCCGTGCCGCGCGCCCGCTGCTGCGCCACCCACAGCCAGTCCGAGACGATGGTATCGACATCGGCCCCCTGCATGGCGACCTGGGTGGCGGGGTTGCCGGCCAGGATCATCGGCTGCAGCCGAAAGCCGTTGGCGGTGTCCAGGCCGCGCCTGCGGATCGTCTCGATCTCCCAGGTGACGGTGCCGTTTTCCAGCGTGCCGATGCGGATGGCGGGGGTCTGGGCCAAGGCGGGCCGCGCCAGCCCGGCCAAGGCGGCGGCCCCCGCCAGCAGGGCGATTCTGCGGCTGAACGGCATGGTGATTTTCCCCCTTTGCCCCGGTCAAATTGCCATGTGCCTTGGTTTCGGCCAATACAACCGAAGTCGTAGCCCGAAACCCGCCCCGGCGTCCAACGGGCTTGCGCCGGCGGGCGGCGGTCTTAAGATGGATGGATAAAGGCCGGAGCGCCAAGGCCCCGGCCCCTGTCGTTTCTTGGGGAGGAGAACGATGGCCTCAGCCGAAATGCAGTCGCAGGACCGCGCCGCATCGCCAAGGCTTTCCGCCGACCGCGTCCGCGAGATCCTGATCGTGGACGACCATCCGCTGATGTGCGACGCCCTGGCCCTGACGCTGAAGATCAGCTTCGGGCTCAGGAACGTGCGCACCGCCCGCAGCCTTGCCGCCGCGCTGGAACAGATCCGCAACCAGGGCGCGCCGGATGCGGTGATCCTGGACCTGAACCTGCCCGATGCCAGGGGCGCCGAGGGGCTGGTGACGCTGCGCCGCCAGATCCCGGATGTGCCGATCACCATGATCTCGGCCGATCTGGAAAACGCCATGATCTCGGCCGCGATGGCGGCGGGGGCGCAGGGCTATATCAGCAAGTCGCTGGGCCGCGAGGCGCTGGTGGACAGCCTGCGCCGCATGTGGGAGGGCGAGCGGGTGACGCCCGACAGCTACCAGCCCGACCATGCCGGCGCCGAGGACGCGGCCCGCGCCGAGCTGGCCCGCCGCTTCGCCACGCTGACGCCGCAGCAGATGAAGATCCTGCGGCTGATCTGCCAGGGCAAGGCGAACAAGGAAATCAGCTACGAGCTGTCCATCGCCGAGGCGACGGTCAAGACCCACATCACCGCGATCATGTCCAAGATCAACGCCCGCCGCCGCACCCAGGCGGTGCTGCTGGCCAATAGCGTCAGGCTGTTCGAACCGGCATGAGCGCGGCCTCGCCCGAACCCTGGCCCGGCGCGCGGTCCGAGGCGCGGCCGGCCGTGCCGCCGCCCGCGCCCGTCGCCGTCTCGGTGCCGGCCGCCGGCGACGACACCGCCCGGCGCATCGCCGCGGCCATGGCGCCGCTGGACCCTGCGCTGGTGCTTTTGTTCGGCATGCCGGCCGAGGGGCTGCCCGCCCTGGGCGGCGCGCTGCGCGAGGCGCTGGGGCAGGGCTGCCGGATCGTCGGCTGTTCCTCGGTCGGCGAGATCGGCCCCGGCGGCTATTGCGCGCAGACGGTGACGGCGCTGGGGTTCCCCTCGGCCAGCTTCCGGGTCGGGGTCTGCGTGCTGCGCGACCAGGCGCTGGTGCCGGTGTCGGAATGGATGGCGACGCTGCGCCGCTTTCACGGCGATTTCCGCCCCGACCTGCGCCGCTCCAGCTTCGGCGTGCTGCTGGCCGATGCGCTGGCCCGGCAGGAGGACGTGCTGACCGCGACGCTGGACGCGGCGATCCCCGGCCTGCCGATCGTCGGCGGCTCAAGCGCCGAGGGCATGGGCTTCGGCCCGACCTGCCAGATGGTCGATGGCGCCGCCCATCCCGGCGCGGCGCTGTTCCTGCTGGTCGAGACCGACCTGGCGGCGGCCGAGGTTTCCTTCCAGCATTTCAGCCCGACCGACCGGCGCGCGGTCGTCACCGCCGCCGACCGCCACAACCGCATCATCCTGGAGCTGAACGACGAGCCGGCGGCGCAGGAATATGCCCGGCTGGCCGGCATCCCGGTCGAGGCGCTGACCCCGACCGAATTCGCCCGCCATCCCTTGCTGCTGCGCACCGGCAAGCGCCATCACGTCCGCGCCATCCGTGCCATCACCCCCGAGGGCGGCCTGCAGCTTTTGTCCGGGATCGAGGCGGGCAGCATCCTGACGCTGGGCCGGGCCATGGACATGACCCGCGGCTTTGCCGAGGCGCTGGACGCGCTGCCGCGCCCGCCGCTGATGGTGCTGGGCTTCGACTGCGTGCTGCGGCGGCTGGCGCTGGAACGCGCCGGCATGGACGGGCAGATGTCGGAGCTTCTGGCGCGCTATCGCGTCGCCGGCTTCAACACCTATGGCGAGCAGCACAGCGGCATGCATGTGAACCAGACCTTCGTCGGCATGGCCCTGATGCCGCCCGCGCCGGGCTGAGCCATGTTCCTGCGCGACGAGGATCCCCCCGCCCGGCGGGTCGAGAAGCTGACGCGCATCGCCGATGTGCTGGTCGAGCGCATCGACCGGCTGGAGGAAAGCCGCGGCTCGGCCTGGTCCATGTTCCAGGCCGCCGTGGCGCTGGAGCAGGAGGTGCAGGCCCGCACGCGCGAGCTGGAACAGGCGCTGGCCGACCTGTCCGAACGCAACCGCGAGCTGGCCGTCGCCCGCGCCTCGGCCGAAGAGGCGAACCGCTCGAAGACCCGGTTCCTGCGCGCGGCGAGCCACGACTTGTTGCAGCCGCTGTCCGCCGCCAAGCTGTTCCTGTCGGCGCTGAAGGACACGCCGCTGGACGAGTTCCAGCGCGAGCTGACCGGCCGGCTTTCCGGCGCCTTCGAATCGGTCGAGGAGCTGATGCACGCGGTGCTGGACATCTCCCGCCTGGACAGCCAGCGCATCGAGTTCCAGCGCAAGCCCGTCGACCTGGGCGAGCTGTTCCGCCGCCTGGCCGTCGAATATGCGCCCATGGCCGAGGCCAAGGAGCTGCGGCTCAGCTTTGCGCCGACCTCGGCGGTGGTGGAAAGCGATCCGACCTTTCTGCGGCGGATCGCGCAGAACCTCGTCTCCAACGCGATCAAGTATACCGACCGTGGCGGCGTGCTGGTCGGCGTGCGCAAGCGCGGCGAGCGGGCGTGGCTCGAGATCTACGACACCGGCATCGGCATCGCCGCCACCGACCGCGCCCGCGTCTTCGACGAGTTCCAGCGCATCGGCCGCGAGGGCGGCGCGCCCGGCATGGGGCTGGGCCTGTCCATCGTGCGCCGCGCCTGCGCCAAGCTGGGCCATCCCATCGCCATGGACAGCGAGCCGGGGCGCGGCACCGTCTTTCGCGTCAGCCTGCCACTGGTCGCGCCGGGGGGCGAGGCCGCGCGGCCCGAGGGCGCCGGCCAGGGCCCGCATCTGCGCGGCCGGGTGGCGCTGGTGGTCGAGAACGACGACGCCATGCGCCGCGCCCTGCAACTGGTGCTGCAGGACCGGCTGGGCATGGTCGCCCGCGTCTCGGGCGGCATCGCCGAGGCTCTGGCGCAGATGGGTGACGAGCCGCCGGACGTGGTGATCGCCGACTACAACCTCGACAATGGCGACACCGGCCTGCAGGCCATCGCGGCCTTGCGCAAGGCGGCCGGGCAGGCGGTGCCGGCCATCGTCGTCTCGGCCCGGCGGGGGCCGGAGCTGGGCGGCGCCTGCCAGAAGATGGGCGTGCCCCTGCTGGAAAAGCCGGTGCGCCCCGAGGACCTGCAGGCCATGCTGCAGCGGATGCTGGCCTAAGACCAAAGCAGCAGGCAGCCGGCGGCGGGCTTTCGCCGCGGCCCGGACGGGGGCAGGGTCGCTGACAGGGAAGGAAGGACCGGGATGAACGTCTTGCGAGGACTGGCGCTGATCGCGCTGCTGGCCACGCCGCTTCGGGCGGGCGAGGCGGGCGACCTGGTCTTTGCCGAGCGCGGGCCCTGGGATCTGTCGCAGGGACCGCTGGTCTGGACGCTGCGCCAGACCGGCCCCGAGGTTGGGGGCTTTGCACCGCTGGGCGAGGGCACCGTCACGCTGGCAGCCGTCGCCCCGGACGCCGCGGACGGCCCGCCGGCGCTGGAGCTGACCGAGCAGACGCCGCGCATCACGCGCAGGATCGGCCCCTTCCCGGCCTCGGGCGGCGATCCGGCGCTGACCTTCTTTCTGGAAACCATCGCGCGGGACATGGCGGCGCTGACCGGGGGCAGCCCGTTCTATATCCGCAACCGGCTGAAGGATGCGTTGTTTCGCGACGGCGCGGTCCGGCGCGAGGGCGAGGCGATCGTCGCCGTCTTCACGCCCTTCGCGCAGGACGAGAATCGCGGGCGCATGGCCGGCTTCGACACGCTGGAGCTGCGCTTCACCCTGGACGATCCGAAGCGGCCGATCCGGCGCATGCTGGCCGAGACCGGCCCGCTGGCCGGCGGGCGGCCGGCCTATCACAGCGAAATGGTGTTGAAATGATCCGGGCGACCCTGACGGCAGCCCTGACGCTTTCGGCCGGAATGGCCTGGGCGCAGGCGATCAACGACTATCCGACCAATGCGCGGGCCGATTACGTCTTCGTCTGCATGGCGGCGAACGGCCAGACCCGCGAGATGCTGGAGCGGTGCAGCTGCGCCATCGACCAGATCGCCGAGATCCTGCCCTATGACGACTACGTCAAGGCCGAGACGGTGCTGGCCATGCGCCAGACGCCGGGCGAGCGCGCCGGCATCTTTCGCCAGGGCATCGCCGTCAACGACATCGTCGCCAATTTCCGCCGCGCCGAGGCCGAGGCCGAGATCCTCTGCTTCTGAACTGGACAATCCGCGCGCCCCGCGCTTCCTTGGCGGCGAGCTGAACAGGAGGGAAGCCATGGATCTGGGGATCAGGGGCAAGAAGGGGCTTGTCTGCGCCGCGTCGAAGGGGCTGGGCCGGGCCTGCGCCGAAGCCCTGGCCGAGGCCGGGGTCGATCTGGTCGTCAACGCCCGCGGCGCAGAGGCGCTGGAGGCGGCCGCGCGCGACATCGCGTCGCGACATGGCGTTTCGGTCACGCCGGTCGCCGCCGACATCACCACCGAAGAGGGCCGCGCCGCCGTGCTGGAGGCCCTGGCCGGTCAGGCCGACATCCTGGTCAACAATGCCGGCGGCCCGCCGCCCGGCACCTGGACCGACTGGTCGCGCGAGGATTTCATCAAGGCCATCGACGCCAACATGCTGACCGCCATCGCGCTGATGCAGGCGCTGGTGCCGGGCATGATGGAGCGCGGCTGGGGCCGGGTGGTCAACATCACCTCGCAATCCGTGCGCTCGCCCATCGCGGTGCTGGGGCTGTCGAACACCGCCCGCGCCGGGCTGACCGGCTTTGTCGCCGGCATGTCGCGGCAGGTGGCGCCGCATGGCGTGGTGGTGAACAACCTGCTGCCCGGCATCCATGCCACCGACCGCGCCGTCAGCCTCGATTCGGGCGTGGCCAGGGCCGAGGGCATCGACCTCGACGAGGCCCGCCGCCGGCGCGAGGCGACGATCCCGACCCGCAGCTATGGCCGCCCCGAGGATTTCGGCGCCGCCTGCGCCTTCCTGTGCAGCCAGCAGGCGCGGTTCATGGTCGGTCAGAACATCCTGCTGGACGGGGGCGCGCTGAACGTCACGGTCTGAAAAACCGGGCGGCAGAAGGCTCTTGCCAGAATCCTGCCGCCCGGCTACGACGAAAGTCGGAAATCGGGAGACATTGGCGAAAAGCCAGGGCCGAAGGAGCAACCGCCCCAGGAATCTCTCAGGCAAAGGGACCGTTTTCCGCCGAACGCTCTGGAGAGAGGCGGCATCAGCCGCCCGCCGAAGGGATAACGATCTCAGGCGCCCCCGCTTCGGGGTAGGGACAGAGGGGGCATCGCAGCGGCCGGGACAGGTCCGTCCGCAGAAAAGGGGGATGCCCATGGCCGAGTTTCGGCGCACGACGCTATACGACCTGCACCTTTCGCGCGGCGCGAAGATGGTGCCCTTTGCCGGCTGGGAGATGCCGGTGCAATATCCGATGGGCGTGCTGAACGAGCATCTGCATACCCGCGCCCATGCCGGGCTGTTCGACGTCAGCCACATGGGCCAGGTGATCCTGCGCGGGCCGGGCGCGGCCGAGGCGCTGGAGGCGCTGGTGCCCGCCGACATCCTAGGCCTGGCCCAGGGGCGGCAGCGCTACGGGCTGTTCACCAATGAGGCGGGCGGCATCCTCGACGACCTGATGATCGCCAACAAGGGCGACCACCTGCTGCTGGTGGTGAACGCCGCCTGCGCCGAGCAGGACATCGCCCATCTGCGCCAGCTGGAGGCGCGGGGGATTTCGGTCGAGCCGGTGACGGATCGCGGGTTGCTGGCGCTGCAGGGGCCGGAGGCCGAGGCGGTGCTGGCGCGGCTGGTTCCCGGCGTGGCGGCGATGCGCTTCATGGACGTGGCCGAGTTCGACTGGCAGGGCGCGACGCTCTGGGTCAGCCGCTCGGGCTATACCGGCGAGGACGGGTTCGAGATTTCCGTGCCCGAGGACCGGGTGGTCGCCCTGGCCGAGGCGCTGCTGGCCGAGCCCGAGGTCGCGCCCATCGGGCTGGGCGCCCGCGACAGCCTGCGGCTGGAGGCGGGGATGCCGCTTTACGGCCATGACATGGACGGCTCGACCCTGCCCGGCGAGGCGGGGCTCGGCTGGTCGATCCCCAAGGCGCGGCGCGCCGGCGGCGCCCGCGCGGGCGGCTTTCCCGGCGCGGATGCCGTGCTGGAGGAACTGGTCCGAGGCCCCGCCCAGAGCCGCACGGGCCTGCGCCCCGAGGGCCGCGCGCCGATCCGCGAGGGGGTCGGGATCTTCGACGCGGCCGAGGGCGGCGCCCTGCTGGGCAAGGTCTGCTCGGGCGGCTTCGGCCCCTCGGTCGGCGGGCCGATCGCCATGGCGATCCTGCCCGCGCGGCTTGCCCCCGGCGCCACCGTCTGGGCCGAATTGCGCGGCCGGCGGCTGCCGGTGACGATCACCCCGCTTCCCTTCCATCAACCAAGCTACAGGCGCTGAGAGGCCAGGCATGTTGAAATACACCGAAGACCACGAATGGTTGAAACAGGACGGCGACGAGATCGTCGTCGGCATCACGGCGCATGCCAGCGAGCAGCTGGGCGACGTCGTCTTCGTCGAACTGCCCGAGGTCGGCCGCGAGGTCGAGGCGGGCGAGGAGATCGTGGTGATCGAATCGGTCAAGGCGGCCTCGGACATCGTGGCACCGGTCGCGGGCGTCATCACCGCCGTCAACGAGGCGCTGCCCGACGCGCCCGGCGCGGTGAACGAGGACCCGATGGCGGCCTGGTTCTTTCGCATCAAGCCGGCCTCGGTCGACCTGTCCGGTTTCCTGGACGAGGCGGGCTACCAGGCGCTGATCGGCTGAGATTGCCGGGCCTGGCGGCCCGGCGGAAGCCGGGGGCTGTCTGCCCCCGGACCCCCGAGAGTATTTGGAGAACGGAGAAAGGCGGGCGTTTCGGGCCCGCGCGATCTCCGGGACCGTCCCCGTGGATATACTGATGCATCGAGGCCAGTGATGGGTAAATGGACCCCGACCGACTATGATCCCGACGATTTCGCCAATCGCCGCCACATCGGGCCGTCCCCGGCCGAGATGGCGGCGATGCTGAAGGTCGTGGGCGCCGAGACGCTGGATGAGCTGATCGGCCAGACCGTGCCGGCCAGCATCCGGCAGGCCGAGGCCCTGGACTGGCCGGCGCTGTCCGAGGCGGCGCTTTTGCAGCGCATGCGCGAAGTGGCGGCCAGGAACCGGGTCATGACCAGCCTGATCGGGCAGGGCTATTACGGCACGGTGACGCCGCCCGCGATCCAGCGCAATATCCTGGAGAACCCGGCCTGGTATACCGCCTACACCCCCTATCAGCCCGAGATCGCCCAGGGCCGGCTGGAGGCGCTGCTGAACTTCCAGACCATGGTCGCCGACCTGACCGGGCTGCCGGTGGCCAATGCCAGCCTGCTGGACGAGGCCACTGCCGCCGCCGAGGCCATGGCCATGGCGCAGCGCGTGGCGAAGTCCAAGGCACCTGCGTTCTTCGTCAGCGAGAACCTGCATCCCCAGACCATTGCCGTGATCGAGACCCGCGCCGCGCCGCTGGGGATCGAGATCGTCCGCGGCACGGAATGCGATCCGTCGGCCGTGTTCGGGGCGATCTTCCAGTATCCCGGCACTTTCGGCGAGGTCCGGGACTATACCGCCGAGATCGCGGCGCTGCATGCCGCGGGCGCGGTGGCGATCATGGCGACCGACCTGCTGGCGCTTTGCGTGCTGAAGGAGCCGGGCGCGATGGGCGCCGACATCGCCATCGGCTCGGCGCAGCGCTTCGGCGTGCCCATGGGCTATGGCGGGCCGCATGCCGGCTTCATGGCCTGCCGCGACGAGATGAAGCGCGCCATGCCGGGGCGGATCGTCGGCGTGTCGATCGACGCCAAGGGCAACCGCGCCTATCGCCTGTCGCTGCAGACGCGCGAACAGCATATCCGGCGCGAGAAGGCGACCTCGAACGTCTGCACCGCGCAGGCGCTGCTGGCGGTGATGGCGAGCTTCTATGCCGTGTTCCACGGGCCGGTCGGCCTGCGCGCCATCGCCCAGCGGGTGCATCTGAACGCGGCGACGCTGGCCGAGGCGCTGCGCGCCGCCGGGGCCGAGGTCCAGCCCGAGGCGTTCTTCGACACCATCACCGTGCGGGTGGGCGTGGGGCAGGCGGGGATCCTGGCCGCCGCCCGGCATCGCGGCATCAACCTGCGCCAGGTCGGGCGCGACCGGGTCGGGATCTCGGTCGACGAGACCACGGATGCGGGGGTGATCGCGTGGGTGCTGGACGCTTTCGGCATCACCGACCCGGCCCGGCCGGCCGCGACGCCCGCGATCCCCGAGGCGCTGATCCGCGAAAGCGACTACCTGACCCATCCGGTCTTCCACATGAACCGGGCGGAATCCGAGATGATGCGCTATATGCGCAGGCTCAGCGACCGCGACCTGGCGCTGGATCGGGCGATGATCCCGCTGGGTTCCTGCACCATGAAGCTGAACGCCGCTGCCGAGATGATGCCGATCACCTGGCCCGAGTTCGGTGCGCTGCATCCCTTTGCCCCCGAGGACCAGGCGGCCGGCTATCACGAGGTCTTTGCCGACCTGACCGAGAAGCTGTGCGCGATCACCGGCTATGACGCCTTTTCCCTGCAGCCGAACAGCGGCGCGCAGGGGGAATATGCCGGGCTGCTGACCATCGCCGCCTATCACAAGTCGCGCGGCGAGGATCGCGACATCTGCCTGATCCCGGTCAGCGCCCATGGCACCAACCCGGCCAGCGCGCAGATGGCGGGGATGAAGGTCGTGGTGGTGAAATCGGCGCCGAACGGCGACATCGACCTGGAGGATTTCGCCGCACATGCGGCGAAGGCTGGCGACCGGCTGTCGGCGGTGATGATCACCTATCCCTCGACGCATGGCGTCTTCGAGGACACGCTGCGCGAGGTCTGCCGCATCACCCATGACCATGGCGGCCAGGTCTATATCGACGGCGCCAACATGAATGCGCTGGTGGGGCTGGTGCGGCCGGGCGAGATTGGCGGCGATGTCAGCCACCTGAACCTGCACAAGACCTTTGCCATCCCGCATGGCGGCGGCGGTCCCGGCATGGGGCCCATCGGGGTCAAGGCGCATCTGGCGCCCTTCCTGCCCGCCGATCCGCGGACGGGTTCGGGCGCGGTCTCGGCGGCGCCTTGGGGGTCTGCCTCGATCCTGCTGATCTCCTGGGCCTATATCCTGATGATGGGCGGCGCCGGGCTGACGCAGGCGACGCGGGTCGCGATCCTGAACGCGAATTATGTCGCCAGCCGCCTGGCCGGCGCCTATCCGGTGCTGTTCATGGGCAATCGCGGCCGGGTGGCGCATGAATGCATCCTGGACACCCGCCCCTTCCAGGAGCATGGCGTGACCGTGGACGACATCGCCAAGCGGCTGATCGACAACGGTTTCCACGCGCCGACGATGAGCTGGCCGGTCGCCGGCACGCTGATGGTCGAGCCGACCGAATCGGAAACCAAGGCCGAGATCGACCGGCTGGTCACCGCCTTCCTGGCGATCCGCGACGAGATCACCGAGATCGCCGAGGGCCGGATCGGTGCCGAGGCGTCGCCCCTGCGTCATGCGCCGCATACGGTCGAGGATCTGGTCGCCGACTGGGACCGCGCCTATTCGCGCGAGCAGGGCTGTTTCCCGCCGGGCGCCTTCCGGGTGGACAAGTACTGGCCTCCGGTCGGGCGGGTGGACAATGCCTATGGCGACCGCAACCTGGTCTGCACCTGCCCCCCGGTCGAGGATTATGCCGAGGCGGCAGAGTGATGCGTCCTGCCCCGCCGATGTTTCGGCGGGGTTTTCCCGCGGCAGGGGGCAGAGCAGAAAGCTTCGAAACAGGTCTTGCGGCCCCTTGACAAGCCCCAGCGCTTGCGCGAGATAGCACGCCCATGGGGCCGTAGCTCAGTTGGTAGAGCGCATCGTTCGCAATGATGAGGTCAGGGGTTCGATTCCCCTCGGCTCCACCAGAAAATCCGCATAGAATTATGTTTTTATAGGGTTTTCTGTGGGGTTTCCCGCATTCATCCCATCATCAAGGCCGGTCACGTTTCTGGTCTTGGCGAGGCCGAGAAGATTTCCTCGCCAGACTATGCGATGCCTCATGGAATTGGGCGAAAGTCGGGGCTTTCGATTCGGTGCAACGGGTGCAAATATTCCCCTGCACATCGCCTGATTCTGAAATCGACCCCTCGATAGAACCCGAAATCATTCAGCCAAGTAACGCCACAGACATTGCCCACATCGGGCACTTTCCGATTGGTACGCTGCTTCGACGGCTTGGGTGGCTCTCTCTTGACCACAGTGCAATCTGACTTGCCAATGGCTTAGGCGACGAGGAACGGGTCTTTTCCAATCTTCTGCATTTCGGTGGAATTCAGGTAGGAAGCATAGCCGTGAGCAACAACATGACGGCGGAACGTCACGTCGATCTTCTCTCCTATCCCCCATGCCAGCGCGCCAGTCCCCGCCCGCCGCGTAGCGATCAGCCAACCATGGGATGACGATGCAGACTGTGGCTCCGAACGCACTGTTTTCATCCCGGAAGCTCCCCTTTCAACGCGTCCACCTCGGAGTATGTTTTTGCCATAAAGGAGGGGTGCAACGGCACAGAAGCGGCACAAGCCAGATGAGATCGTGGCAAAGCCGCAGCGGTTGAAGTGCTGCGCAGCCAGGCGGGCTGGGTAGTCAACGACAAGCGGATCGGCTGATGGAGCTTTTAACCCAGCTGGATCAGGACGTTGATATAATGATCTAACCGCGCGTCTCACGCGGCACCGGAGCCATATCCATTCTTGTATTTGGATAACGAAAAAGGTGGGTGTGGGTTTATTCCACGGCCGCCTTTCATTGAAGTGTCAGGTTCTAAGTGCAGAGATTGCGGAATTTTCCCATCGCAGTTGACGAGCCTTTCAGGCTATACGATCGCGAAGCTGCTTTCATCCTTACCGTTGCGGCGCCTTTTCCGATCAAGGTTTTCTCCTGTTTTTAGCTCGGCGGTTTATTTTTTGCCCTCTTGGGTGTAGTTTTTGATTTTATCCCTTTGAACGATTTTTTACCGCGCCACGAACGTGCGCGACATGAATAAAGTAAATAGGATAATGGTAGAAAAATGCGCTAACACCATTCCCCAGTGTGGATAGATCGGCTTTGGCAGCCTTCCAAGATCATCTGACATCCGGCAGCTATACCAGTATCGTATATTCTGGTCGCCCACTCAGAATAACTCGCCCCGCCAGAAGTGATTATATAATTCCCAGTGTAGCCGTTAAGGTCGGACATGCCGGTAGTCAGCCGATCGATAGGGCTATCGCTGCGGGAGCGGAAACCAGGTCAAGCATCGCAACGTAGTGATTTGCGTTGCTTATGGCAGAAATAGCGGCGCCGCCAAAAACAGCTACAGGCAAGATCTAGATGGAAAGGCTTGTCAGCCCCATGATCGGCTTGGATGTTTCAGGGGCGCGGATCGTGGGCGCGCGCATGGCGAAAATGAACTCGATCACATTCATTTCCTTGAAGATGCCGATTATCATTTCCCTCGAGGCTTCATTTACGAAGTGGTCACCAAGGGCGATGGCGGGGGGAGCAGCGCGAGCAGGGCAATAAGACCGACAATCGTCCTTATCAGGAACGCGGTTGAGAGAACTCTATCGATTTTACCAATCCAATTCATGGGCCTTCTCCTGATTGTGTCGCAGCGATATTCAGCATGCCGGCTTAGGGTATTGTGGGGAGTCAATAATTACATGGGCCGCACCGAAACATCGGTGCGGCTCACGGATGGATTGAGGGCAGATGACAGGTTCACCTCCAGGATGAGGGTAATCACAGATCGAGGATGTGTCGCCGATTTCCTCCTGATAGCGTCGTGCATAATCGACAAAGAGCTGAAAATAAGCATCAAGATTGGCCTTTGCCGTGCTCATTATCCCAGAGGGCGAACTGAATGCGTTTAGCGCGATCGCCCGAAATACCCGTGCCAAATTCAATGATCGGGGCGACATCGCGCCGGCCGTTCTCATTAATGTTTTTAATCCCGGTCTCATCGTGTCCTTTGCCGATATACTCATAGCACTCATGCTCTTGATCAGCGCTATCGAGAACTTGAACGCCGTTCGCAAACTGCCGCCGATACTTTTGCCTAACCGTGGTGATCTGAAGCGGAGGGACACCAATCTTCGCCGTCAGATCAGCAACAATCTCGCTGATGCGCGGCTGATCAAATTGGCCGTAGTATTGGATCGTACGCGATGCCCTCAAACTGATGCCTGGAGGAAGGAGCGGATAATTCATCCGGATCCGTTCACTGGTGCGATTGTTCCGCCCAAAGACACGTTTTAGCTCACACCGTCCCGGATATTCGATCTTGATAGGTGTCGATGTCGGCATATGGAATATCATCTTATATTCTTTAAAGGGTGCGCTTGTGTCACTATTGTTCAAGCTCTCAAGAACGGACGGTTCTCTGCCTTTGTCGGCCATATCTTGCGGCGCATATGCTGCAAGGGCAACTTTGACCTGATCAGGCTTGTGGCCGGGCGCTATTCCCAAAATGTCCGGAGGTTCGCGCGGCCTAAGCGGCAGATCCTTCCCGCCGGGCCGGCCCTTCGACCCTGGAGGGATCGCCAGGCGGCCGACCTGACAAGCAGCGCGCCTGGCGGATCGACCCTAGCCCGCCTTGCCGGGGTCGTGGCCCAGCAGGCGCAGGGCATTGAGCGTGACCAGCACGGTCGCGCCGGTGTCGGCCAGGATGGCGATCCACAGCCCGGTGATGCCGAGGACCGAGGTCACCAGGAACACCGCCTTCAGCCCCAGCGCGATGGCGACGTTCTGGCGGATGTTGCCCATCGTCGCCCGCGCCAGCCGGATCAGCGCCGGAACGTCCGCCACCCGGTCGCGCAGGATCGCCGCATCCGCCGTCTCCAGCGCCACGTCGGTGCCCGAGCCCATCGCCACCCCGACGCTCGCCTGCTTCAGCGCCGGGGCGTCGTTGATGCCGTCGCCGATCATCATCACGCCCCCCTGCGCGGCCATCTCGCGGATCGCGGCCAGCTTGCCTTCGGGCAGCATCCCGGCGCGATGGTCCATGCCAAGGGCGCCCGCGATGGCCTCGGCGGTGCGCGGGTTGTCGCCGGTCAGCATGACCGCGCCGACATCCAGCGCGCGAAGCTGGGCCATCGCCTCGGCGGCATCGGCGCGCGGCTCGTCGCGCATGGCGATCAACCCCAGGGGGCGGCGCGCGCGAAAGACCGCGACCACGGTCTTGCCCTCGCTTTCCAGCGCGGTGGCGCGGCGGATCGCATCGGCTTCGATTCCGCCCTGCTCGGCGGCATGGCGGGGCGAGGAGACCCATGCGGGCTCGTCCGCGACGACCGCCTCGACCCCCCGGCCCACCAGCGCCCGCGCCTCGCGCGCGGGCAGCGGGGCCACGCCCGCCTCGGCGGCACGCGCCAGGATGGCCTGCGCCAGCGGATGGCTGGAGCCGGCCTCGACCCCGCCCGCCACCGCCAGCAGCCCGGCCTCGTCCACGCCGGCGGCCGGCACCAGGTCGGTGACCACCGGCCGGCCATGGGTCAGCGTGCCGGTCTTGTCGAAGGCGACTTGGTTGACCTTGGCCGCGGCCTCGATCACCGCGCCGCCCTTCATCAACAGCCCGCGCTTCGCCCCGGCCGAGAGCGAGGAGGCGATCGAGGCCGGGACCGAGATCACCAGCGCGCAGGGGCAGCCGATCAGCAGCAGCGCCAGGCCGCGATAGATCCAGCTCCCCCAGTCCGCGCCGAATGCCAGCGGCGGCACCAGCACCACCAGCGCCGAGACCGCCACCACGGCGGGCATGTACCAGCGGCTGAAGCGGTCGATGAAGCGCTCGGTGGGGGCGCGGGCTTCCTCGGCCTCCTCGACCAGGCGGATGATGCGGGCGATGGTGTTGTCCGCAGGCTCGCGCATGACGCGCACGCGCAGCGCCGCCTCGGTATTGATCGAGCCGGCGAAAACCCCGTCCCCCGGTCCCTTGGTCACCGGCACGCTCTCGCCGGTCACCGGGCTGTCGTCGATGCCGCTCGTGCCCTCGGCGATCGCGCCATCGGCGGGGATGCGGTCGCCGGGACGGACCAGCACGACCTGGCCGATCTCCAGGCTGTTGGCGGGAACCTCCCGCGTCTTGCCGTTCACCTCCAGCAGCGCGGTCTTGGGCACCAGATCGGCCAGCGCCCGGATGCCGTCGCGCGCACGGCCGGCGGCGACGCCCTCCAGCACCTCGCCCAGGGCGAACAGGAACACGACCAGCGCCGCCTCCTCGGCCGCACCGATGAAGAGGGCGCCGACGGCGGCGATGGTCATCAGGCTTTCGATGGTGAAGGGCTGGCCCATGCGCAGCGCCGCGAAGGCGCGCTGCGCCACCGGGGCGACGCCGATCACGCAGGCCAGCAGGAAGGCCCAATAGCCCCATTCGGCCGTGGTCAGCAGTTCGAAGGCCCAGGCCGCCGCCAGCAGCACGCCGGTCATGACGACCAGCCGGCCCTTGGCGGTGCGATGCCATCTCTGGCCGCGGGCAGCGCCATGGTCGTGGCCATGCGTGGCCGGGACGGCTGCCGGTGCCACGGCCGCCGCAGGCGCGGCATCGGGCAGCACGAAGGCCTTCTTGCGCGGTGCCTCCTGCCCGCGCGGCGCGATGCCAAAGCCCAGGCGCCGAACCGTGTCCTCGATCTGGTCGCGGCTTGTCCCGTCCGGGTGCAGCGTCAGCGACAGCTTCTCGGCCATCAGCCCGACCGAGACCTCGCCCACCCCCGGCATCCGCTCGACCGCCGCGGCGATCTTGCGGGTGCAGGCGGCGCAGTCCATGCCCGTCACCGTCCATTCGACCCGTTCGGCATTTTCGTCACGCATCGTTCATCTCCTGCCCGCGCAGACCGCGGACCCTTGTCCTCGATGATTCGGGAACCTAGGTGCTCCAGCAACTAGAGCTTCAAGGGGTTTCTCATGCTCTCCATCGGAAAACTCAGCCGGGCGACCGGGGTGAAGGTGCCGACGATCCGCTATTACGAGCAGATCGGCCTGCTGCCCCAGCCCGAGCGGACGGCGGGCAACCAGCGGCTTTACGCGCCGAAGGTGCAAGAGCGGCTGGCCTTCATCCGCCACGCCCGCGACCTGGGCTTTCCGCTCGAGGCGATCCGCGAGTTGCTGAGCTTGTCGGACCGGCCGGACATCCCCTGCGCCGCCGCCGACGAGATCGCCGGCCGCCAGCTTGCGGCGGTCAATGCCCGCATCGCCCGGCTGACGGTGTTGCGCGACGAATTGCAGCGCATGCTGGCGCAATGCGCCTGCGGCACCATCGCCGACTGCCGGGTGATCGAGGTGCTGGGCAACCATGCGCTTTGCACCCATGACCACGGCGCGGCGGGGCAGGGCGAGCCGGCCTGACAGCGGGATGCGACTGATGGCCTCGGGCCCCCTTCCCCCCGCCGCGCCGAAAGCCTAGATTGCCCCCATGCGCTGGACATTGCCCAATATCCTGACCGTTTTGCGACTTGCGGCCGCGCCGCTGGTGCCGCTGATGTTCTTTTTCCTCAGCCGGCCGTTCGCCGATTTCGCGGCGCTGGCGCTGTTCCTGGTCGCGGCCGTGACCGACTGGTTCGACGGCTACCTGGCCCGCGCCTGGGGCCAGGAAAGCCGCTTCGGTGCCGCCATGGACCCCATCGCCGACAAGGCCATGGTCATCATCGCCGTGGTGGTCATCACCGGCTATTCCGGCATGAATCCCTGGCTGATCCTGCCTGCGACGGTGATCCTGTTCCGCGAGGTCTTCGTCTCGGGCCTGCGCGAATTCCTGGGCGACAAGGCCCGGCTGCTCAAGGTCACCAAGCTTGCCAAGTGGAAGACCACGGCGCAGATGGTGGCCATCGCCGTGCTTTTCCTGGGCACCGGGCTGAACTATTATGAAACCGGCCACCCGCCCCTGGTGGGCGAGACCAGCCTGCCCTGGTCCGACAACTGGTCGGACCTGGCGACCCAGGCCGGGCTGGCGCTGATCTGGATCGCCGCGGTGTTGACCGCGATCACCGGCTGGGACTATTTCGCCAAGGCCCGGCCCTTCCTGAGGGATGACCATGGCGCTTGACGTGCTGTATTTCGCCTGGCTGCGCGAACGCATCGGCCAGCCGCGCGAGCGGATCGAGACCGAGGCCGCGACCGTGCGCGATCTGGTGGCGCAGCTTGCCGCCATGGATGAATGGCATGCCACGGCGCTGGCCGACCTGTCGGCGGTGCGCGTGGCCGTCGACCAGGAACTGGCCGACCTGGACGCGCCCCTGGCGGGGGTGCGCGAGGTCGCCTTCTTCCCGCCGATGACCGGGGGCTGAGATGTCGGCCAGGGTCCAGGCTGCGCCTTTCGAGCTTGCCGCCGAACTGGCGGGCTTCGGCGCGGGCTCGGGCGCGGTCGTCACCTTCACCGGGCTTGTGCGTGACGAAGGCGGCCGGCTGGTCGCGCTGGAGATCGAGCATTACCCCGGCATGACCGAAAAGGCGCTGGCCGCCTATGGCCAAGAGGCAGCGCGGCGCTTTGCGCTGGACGACTGGCGCATCCTGCACCGCCATGGCCGGCTGGCGGTGGGCGAGCCGATCATGATGGTCGCCACCGCCGCCCGCCACCGCGCGGCGGCCTTCGAGGCGGCGGAATACCTGATGGACTGGCTGAAATCCCGCGCCCCCTTCTGGAAGCGCGAGATCGGCCCGGACGGCCCCGGCGCCTGGGTCGATGCCCGAGCCGAGGACGAGGACGCGCTGTCGCGGTGGCAAGGCTGACGTTGCAATCCCGCCCTGCGGCGATCATATAGGGCGCGGACCAGACGACCGGATGACAGCGCGGAGCCCTGCATGACTTACCTGGAGTTCGAAAAGCCCCTTGCCGATCTTGAAGGCAAGGCCGAGGAACTGCGGGCGCTGGCCCGAAAGGGCGAGGGCGTCGATCTGGAAAAGGAGGCGGCGGCCCTGGACCGCAAGGCCGAGGAGATGCTGCGCGACCTCTACCGGCAGCTCGATCCCTGGCGCAAGACGCAGGTCGCCCGCCACCCCGAACGGCCGCATTGCCGCGACTACATCGAGGCGCTTTTCACCGAATACACGCCGCTCACCGGCGACCGCGCCTTTGGCGAGGATCACGCGGTCATGGGCGGGCTGGCGCGGTTCAAGGACCAGCCCTGCGTCGTCATCGGCCATGAAAAGGGCAACGACACCAAGTCGCGCATCTTTCACAATTTCGGCATGGCCCGCCCCGAGGGCTATCGCAAGGCGATCCGGCTGATGGATGTCGCCGACCGCTTCCGCCTGCCGGTGATCACGCTGGTCGACACGCCCGGCGCCTATCCCGGCAAGGGCGCCGAGGAACGCGGGCAGTCCGAGGCCATCGCCCGCTCGACCGAGAAATGCCTGCAGATCGGCGTGCCGCTGGTTTCGGTCATCATCGGCGAGGGCGGCTCGGGCGGGGCGGTGGCCTTTGCTACGGCGAACCGCATCGCCATGCTGGAACATTCGATCTATTCGGTGATCTCGCCCGAGGGCTGCGCCTCGATCCTGTGGAAGGATGCCGAGAAGATGCGCGAGGCGGCGCATGCGCTGAAGCTGACGGCGCAGGATCTGAAGAAGCTCGAGGTAATCGACCGCATCATCGCCGAACCCATGGGCGGTGCGCAGCGCGCACCCGCCGAGGCGGTCGCGGCGGTGGGAGAGGCGATCGCGGCCATGCTGGGCGAGCTGTCCGGCCGGAAGCCCGTCGAGCTGATCCGCGACCGGCGGCAGAAATTCCTGGCCATGGGCTCGAAGGCGCTGGCCTGAACGCCCGCCGCCTTCTGGTCGGCTAGTCGAAAAACGAAAACAGGCGTACGACGCCTCCCCGGTCCGGCTCGTCATGATCCGGTGCCGAACCTTCGTATCTTCTCTGTTGTCCAAATACCCATGCGGCAGTGCCCGCTGGCGCTGCCGCATGGGTATTTGGACAACGAAGAAGCACCGGGCGCGCCGCGGTTTGCGGGGCGGTTCTTTCCGTTTTCCAAATACCCAGCCGACGCTGCCCCTGGGCGCGGCCGCAGGAGTATTTGCGAAACGGTGAAAGCGCGCAATCAGCCGCGGGCGGCCTGGATGGATGCCTCGAGGATGTCCAGCGCCTCGTCGAAGACCGCGTCGGGGATGGTCAGCGGCGCGAGGAAGCGGATCACATTGCCATGGACACCGCAGGTCAGCAGGATCAGCTTGCGCGCCAGCGCCTCTTCCCGGACGCGGTTGGCGAAATCCGGGCTGGGCCTGTCGGTGCCGGCGATGTTGAACTCGACCGCGTTCATGAAGCCGGGGCCGCGGATGTCCACGATCTCGGGCACAGTCTCGGCGATCCCGGCCAGGCGCTGCTTGAGCCGCTGGCCGAGGCGGGTGGCGCGGTCGCAAAGCCCCTCGTCCGCGATCACGTCCAGCACGGCATGGGCGGCGGCGACCGCCAGCGGGTTGCCGGCATAGGTGCCGCCCAGGCCGCCCGGCGCCGGGCTGTCCATGACGTCGGCGCGGCCGGTGACGGCGCTGATCGGCAGCCCGCCGCCCAGCCCCTTGGCCATGCAGGTCAGGTCGGCGGCGACGCCGTGGTGTTCCATCGCGAACAGCTTGCCGGTGCGGGCGAAGCCGGTCTGCACCTCGTCGGCGATGAGCAGGATGGAATACTGGTCGCAGATCTGGCGCAGGCGCTGGATGAAGCCCGGCGGCGCTTCGTAGAAGCCGCCCTCGCCCTGCACCGGCTCGACGATGATGGCGGCGACGCGCGAGGGGTCGATGTCGGCCTTGAACAGCCGGTCGAGCGCGGCCAGCGCGTCCTCGGCCGTGACGCCGTGCAGTTGGTTCGGGAAGGGCAGGTGCCAGATGTCGTTCATCATCGGTCCGAACCCGGCCTTGTAGGGCTGGACCTTGCCGGTCAGCGACATGCCCAGGAAGGTGCGGCCATGGAAGCCGCCGGCAAAGGCGATGACGCCGGCGCGGCCGGTGTGGTGGCGGGCGATCTTGACCGCGTTCTCGACCGCCTCGGCGCCGGTGGTGTAGAAGGCGGTCTTCCTTGGCCCCTCGCCGGGGACGAGCGCGTTCAGCCGCTCGGCCAGGGCGACGTAGTTTTCATAGGGCACGACCTGGTGGCAGGTATGGGTGAAGCGGTCGAGCTGCACCTTCACCGCCTCGACCACCCGCGGGTGGCGGTGGCCGGTATTGACCACGGCGATGCCGGCGGCGAAGTCGATATAGCGATTGCCGTCCTTGTCCCAGATCTCGGCATTCTCGGCGCGCTCGGCATAGACCTGCGTGGTCATGCCCACCCCGCGCGAGATGGCGGCGTTCCTGCGGTCGGTCAGGCTGGTCATCGGCCCCTCCTCGATGCGATTCGCAGGTGATGCTATACGCGGCCCGGCGATCCGAACAGGCCCGCTTGCGCGCACCCATGCGATGCTTCAGGCTGTGGCCATGTTCCCGATCCGCGACCATAACCCCTCGGCGCGCACGCCCTATGTCACCCATGCGCTGATCCTGCTGAACGTGGCGATGTTCCTGATCACCATGCCCTGGGCGGGCGGGCAGGTCGGGCTGTGGCACCGGCTGGCGCTTTACCCGGTCGCCATCGCCCATGGCGAATGGCTCTGGGGGCTGGCCACGCATATGTTCCTGCATGCCGGGATCCTGCATCTCGCCGGCAACATGCTGTTCCTGTGGGTCTTTGGCGACAACCTCGAGGACCAGATGGGCGGGCTGGGCTTCCTGGTCTTCTACCTGGCCTGCGGGCTTGCCGCGGCGGGGGCGCAGATCGCCGCGGTTCCGATGGGCGACATTCCCATGGTCGGCGCCTCGGGCGCCATCGCTGGGGTGATGGGGGGATACCTGCTGATGTTCCCGCGCGCCCGCGTCGACGTGATCGCCATCATCATCGTCATCATCCGCCGCTTCACCATCCCGGCCTGGGTGCTGCTGCTGGCCTGGTTCGGCATCCAGCTCTTGGCCAGTGCCAGCATGGTCGACGACGGCGTGGCCTATGTCGCCCATGCCGCCGGTTTCCTGGCCGGGATCGTGCTGGCGGTGCCGGTCTTTTTGCGCCGGGGCGGGCCGGGCTTCTGGCGGCGCACCCATGGCCGGCCGCCGCATGCACCGAGCTATGCCCCCTCGCGCATCCCGCGGGTGCGGCGCTAGAGCTGGCCGCGGCTCATGTGGCGCTTGCCGGCGAAGCCGGGGGCGCGGCTGACCGCGAAGCCCGCCGCCGCCAGCGCCCGGCGCACATGGCCCGCCGCGGTATAGGTGGCGAAGGTGCCGCCCGGCGCGGTATGGGCCGCCACCTCGGCCATCAGCGCCTCGCCCCAAAGCTCGGGGTTCCGCGCGGGCGAGAAGCCGTCGAGGAACCAGGCATCGGCGCGGCCCTGCCAGCGCGGCAGCGCGTCGCGGGCATCGGCGCGGATGATCTCGGCCGCGACGGTGCCCAGGGTGAAACGCGGCTGCGGCCAATTGTCGCGCAGCTGGTGCGCCAGCGGCTCCAGTTCGGGAAAGGCGGCATGGGCGCGGGCCAGTTCGCCCCTGCTCATCGGGAAGGCCTCGAAGCTGGTGAAGCGGATCGGCACGGTGGCGACCTGGGCCAGCGCCAGCAGGTTCAGCCCGGTGCCGAAGCCCAGCTCGGCCACGTGAAAGCCCGGCCGCAGCCGCTGGGGCAGGTCGTTGCCGGCCAGGAAGACGTGGCGCGTTTCGTCGAGCCCGCCGTTCAGGCTGAAATAGGGATCGTCGAAGCGGCGCGAGACGGGGATCGCGCCCTCGCGCCAGTCCAGATCGGCGCTGCTCTGGTCGGACGGCTGCATTCGCGCTAACTCCTCTTTGCAGCGGCAGATGCGGCGAAAGGGACCGGATGGCAAGCGAAATCACGGTGGCGGGCGGCGGGATCTTCGGCCTGGCCTGCGCCTGGGAACTGACGCGGCGCGGCCGCAAGGTGCGGCTGTTCGAGGCGGATCGGATCGGCGCCGGCGCCTCGGGCGGGCATGTGGGCGCGCTGGCGCCGCATGCGCCCGAGAACTGGAACGACAAGAAGCAGGTGCAGCTGGACGCGCTGGTCGCGGCTACGGATTGGTGGGCCGAGGTCGGGGCCGCGGGCGGCGTCGATCCCGGCTATGCCCGCACCGGCCGCATCCAGCCCGTGGCCCCAGGCGCCGAGGCGCGCATGGCCGAGCGGATCAGGGCCGCCCGCGCCCATTGGCCGCAATGGGCGGGGATGGAACTGACCGAACGGCCGCAGGCGGCGCTGGTCCCGGTCTCGCCCTTGGGGCTGTGGCTGGTGGACCGGCTGACCGCCCGGATCAGCCCGCGCCGGGCCGGCGCGGCGCTGGCCGCCGCAATTCGCGCCCAGGGCGGCGAGATCGTCGAGGGGCAGGCCGCCCCCGATGCCCCGGCGATCTGGGCGACCGGGGCGGCGGGGCTGGCGCCCTTTGGCGGCAATGGCGTCAAGGGCCAGTCGGCCCTGCTGGCGCTGGACATGGCCGATGCCCCGCAGGTCTTTGCCGACGGCATCCATGTCATTCCCCATGCCGACGGGACGGTGGCGATCGGCTCGACCACCGAACGCGACGTGCTGGAGCGGCGGACGGACGAACAGCTCGAGGCGGTGATCGACAAGGCCCGCGTGCTGTGCCCGGCGCTGGCGGATGCCCCGGTGATCGACCGCTGGGCCGGCATCCGGCCCCGTGCCCGGTCGCGGGCGCCGCTGGTCGGGCCATGGCCGGGGCGGCCCGGCCATTACGTTGCCAATGGCGGCTTCAAGATCGGCCTGGCGATGGCGCCGGCCATTGCCGCGATGCTGGCCGACCTGATGCTCGAGGGCCGCGACCGCATCCCGCCGGGCTTCTGGCCCAAGCTCAGGGCAGGGGGCTGACGCCGATCACCGGCAGGTGCAGGTAAAGCAGCGCCGCCCAGGCCAGCGCTGCCAGGGCCAGGCGCGGCCAGGTCAGGCGCAGCGACGCGCCCCGCCGCAGACTGATCGCCAGGCCGAACAGCGCATAGGCCAGCAACAGCCCGAACAGGATGACATGCGCCAAATCGCCGTTCGCGACCAGATGCACCGCGCCCCACAGGGTAAAGCCGGCCATCAGCCCGGCCATGCCGCCCAGGGTCGCCGCCAGTACCGCAACCGGCATGACCAGGTTGACCAGCCAGCGCATCCAGGGCTGCTGCGGCCAGATCTCGACAAAGGGCGCCCGGCCCGCGGCCAGGATCAGCCAGTAAAGCAGCGCCAGCGACAGCAGGCTGTAGCCGGCGACATAGGCGCGCTTGCCCAGCCGCGCGACCAGCGGCCCGCGCAGCCGCGCCGGTATGACATGCGAGCCCAGGAAGGCCGCCAGCGCCAATGCGAATTCGCCCCATTCCATGCCGGAAGCCTAGCCTTGCGCCCGCGGGACGGCAATCCGCGTTGACGCCGCGCGTTCCTGCGGCATGATGGCGCAAAAAGAGGACCGCATGACCCGCCTTCAGAAAGCTTTCGACGCCATCGACAAGGCCAATGCCGCCGATCCGCATCTCAGCCCCGACGGCCAGCCCGAGGCGCTGCTCTACGGCCAGCGCATGACGGCCGAGCAGCAGGCGCTTTATCCCGACGCCTCGGAACCGCTGCGCATCGCCTGCCGCGGCCAGCATGTCGAGCGCTGGCAACTGCCGCGCGACGCCTATCCGATGGACCGCGCCGGCTACCTGGCCTGGCGCACCGAACAGGGCCGCCGCCACGCCGCCCGCATCGCCGGCATCATGCGCGAGGCCGGCTATGGCGACGAAGATGTCGCGGCGGCCGAAAAGATGCTGACCAAGCAGGGCATCAAGCGCGACGGCGCGGTGCAGGCGCTGGAGGACGTGGCCTGCTTCACCTTCATCCGCTGGTACATGGGCCCCTTCGCCGAGGGGCGCGACGCCGAGGAACTGCAGCGCATCGTGGAAAAGACCGCGCGCAAGATGTCCGCCATGGCCCGCGCCCGCGCGCTGGAGGAATTCGCCATCCCCGAGCCCTTCGCCGCCGCCTTCCGTGCATAGGGTGCCGCCCCAGGTTTTGATCGTCGCCCATGGCCAGCCCGGCGACCCCGCCCCGCAGCAACAAGCCATCGAGGCGCTGGCCGCCCGCATCCATGTCCCCGGTGCGCAGGTCCGGGGCGCGACGCTGGCCATGCCCGGCGCGCTGGACCGGGCGGATGACGAGACGCTGATCTATCCGCTGTTCATGGCGACGGGCTGGTTCACCCGCAGCGAACTGCCCCGCCGGCTGGCGCTGGCCGGCGCGGCGCAGGCCCGCATCCTGCCGCCCTTCGGCAGCGATCCCGGCCTGCCCGCGCTCTGCCTCGCCCAGGTCGCCGGGGCGGCCGAGGCGCAGGGCTGGCGGCTGGCCGAAACCCATGTGCTGGTCGCTGCCCATGGCTCTGGCCGCTCGCGCGCGCCGTCCGAGGCCGCACGGCAGATCGCGGCAAGCCTCGCCCCGCACGCCGCCGCCGCGACCTGCGGCTTCATCGAGGAAGCGCCCCATATCGCCGAGGCCGCCCGCGGCCTGCCCGCGCAGGCGATCTGCCTGCCGCTCTTTGCCACCCAGGCCGATCACGTCACAGACGACCTGCCCGCGGCCCTCTCCCAGGCGGGCTTCCAAGGCCTCCTCCTGCCCCCCGTCGGCCTTGCCCCCGAGGTTCCGGCGATGATCGCCAGGGCCATCGGCCGCGCGCTTTAGCTCTTCATGAACCGCCGCCGCGCCTCGATGGCGATGGCGCGGCGCATCTCCAGATCGGCGATTCGCGCCAGCGCCGCATCGCGCTCGGCCCCTTCCGGGACCCCGGCCAGCGCCGTGCGCTCGGCGTCGATACGCTTCTTCAGCACGATCTCTTCGGGCAGGACACCGGCCTCGGCCATGATCCGAAAGCCGATGGCCTCGCCCGTCTCGGGCTCATGCCGCTGCGGCAAGGGCTTGCCCTCGCCCTCCAGGCCCGAAAGCTTGCCCTCGGCCCTGGCCTTCAGCATCATCCGTTCGGCAATCCGTTCCAGCCAGCGCATCCCGCCCGCCTTTCCGTTTCCCAAATACCCCTGCGACCGAGCCACCGGCACGGCGCAAGGGCCGGGGGCTTACATCGCCGCCAGCTGCGCCAGCGCCGCGCGGATGCGGGCCAGGTCGTCCTCGAGCGCGGCGAGCTTCTCGCGCGTCTCCTCGATCACCTCCGGCTCGGCATTCTCGACAAAGCGCGGATTGGCCAGCCGCCCGCGCAGGCCCGAGGCGTCCTTCTCGGCCTTGGCGGCGGCCTTTTCCAGCCGCGCGGTCTCGGCGCCGACGTCGATCATCGCGCCCACCGGCAGGGCAAAGCTCGCCCCCAGCGCCGCGACCGAGATCATGCCCGGTCCCATGACGCCCTCGACCGGCGCGTTCACCCGCGCCAGCCGCTCGATCAGCGGGGCGTTGGCGGCCAGCGCCGCCCGCGCCGCATCGTCGGCCTCGGTCACGATCAGGTCGGGGCGGGCGCCGGCCGGCACGCCGATCTGGGCGCGGGCCGAGCGGATGGCCTCGACCAGCGAGATCACCCAGTTCATCTGCCGGTCGGCCTCGGCGTCGATCAGCTCGGCGCCATAGGCGGGCCAGTCGCCATGCACCAGCATCCGCTGGCGATCCCCGGTCAAGGACCACAGCTCCTCGGTGACGAAGGGCATGATCGGGTGCAGCAGGGTGTAGCACTGGTCCAGCACCCAGCCCATGGTGGCCTGTGTTTCCTCGCGATACTCGCCGTCGAACAGGGGCTTGGAGAACTCGACATACCAGTCGCAGACCTTGCCCCAGACGAAGGCGTAAAGCCCCGAGGCCGCGTCGTTGAAGCGGAAGCCGGCCAGCGCCTCGTCGGTGGCCTGCCGGATGCGGGCGACCTCGCCGATGATCCAGCGGTTCACCACATGCCGGGGCTGGGGCCGCGCACCGCCGCCGCGAACGCCGTTCATCTCGGCAAAGCGGGTGGCGTTCCAGATCTTGGTGACGAAATTGCGGTTCGCCTCGACATGCTTCGGCCCCAGCTTGGGGTCGCGGCCCATGGCGGCCATGCTGGTCAGGGTAAAGCGCAGCGCGTCGGCGCCGTATTCGTCGATCAGGGTCAGCGGGTCGATGACGTTGCCTTTCGACTTCGACATCTTGGCGCCCTTTTCGTCGCGCACCAGCCCGTGGACATAGACGGTGCGGAACGGCACCTGCCCGACCACGGCCAGCTGCATCATCATCATCCGGGCGACCCAGAAGAAGATGATGTCGAAGCCCGTCACCAGCACGTCGGTCGGGAAATAGCGGCGCAGCTCGGCCGTGTCCTCGGGCCAGCCCAGCGTGCCGATGGGCCACAGCCCCGAGGAAAACCAGGTATCCAGCACATCCGCGTCGCGCCAGACCGGATAGACCAGCTTCGTCGGATCCTGCGTCAGGTTGTAATCGGCCAGCCCCTGGGCAAAGGCGTCGATGGCGGCCTCGCGGCCCGCGACCTCGATGACGCGGGCCATCTCCAGCGGCACCGGCAGTTCGGCGATGGAATCGCGGAACTTCTCGACCACCTCGGCAAGGCTCGACGCGGCATGGTGGATCTCGTCGCGATGGACCAGGCCCTCTTCCAGCAGGGCAAAGATTTCGACCTCGTCCAGGACACCGTCATGGTCGTCCTCGACCTGGCCCTCCAGCCGCAGGTCGAGCCCGTACCAGACCGGGATCTGGTGGCCCCACCACAGCTGGCGGCTGATGGTCCAGGGCTCGATGTTCTCCAGCCAGTGGAAATAGACCTTTTCATGCTGCTCGGGCAGGATGCGGGTCTGGCCCGAGCGCACCGCCTCCAGCGCCGGGCCGACGATCCTGGCGGTGTCCACGAACCACTGGTCGGTCAGCATCGGCTCGATGACCACGCCCGAGCGGTCGCCAAAGGGCTGCATGATCGGCTTGCTGTCCACCAGGGCGCGGCGTTCCAGATGCTCGGCGCCGGTTTCCTTGTCGATGGACTTGTGCAGATAGGTGACGGCCAGCCCTTCGCCGGTGATCGCCTCGACCACCCGGGCCCGCGCCTCGTAGCGGTCGAGGCCGCGCAGCTCCTCCGGCACCAGGTTCACGTTCGAGACGTCGCCCACGTCCTCGCCCCGCGCGGCGCGGGTGGCGATCTCGGCGCTTTCCTCATAGCCGAGGCCGTCGTCGCGCATCCGCCCCTTGCCGTCCATCAGCACGTAAAGCGGGATGCCCGCGCGCATGGCCACGGCATAGTCGTTGAAGTCATGCGCCCCGGTGATCTTGACCGCGCCCGAGCCGAAATCCGGGTCGGGATATTCGTCGGTGATGATCGGGATCAGGCGGCGGTGTTCCTTGGGCCCGACCGGGATCTCGCAAAGCTTGCCGACGATGGGGGCATAGCGCGCATCGTCCGGGTGGACCGCGACCGCGCCGTCGCCCAGCATGGTCTCGGGCCGGGTGGTGGCGATGGAGATATAGTCGCGGGTCTCGCGCAGGGTGACGTTGCCGTCGGCGTCGCGTTCCACGTATTCATAGGTCTCGCCGCCGGCCAGCGGATACTTGAAATGCCACATATGGCCGGGAACCTCGCGGTTCTCGACCTCGAGGTCGGAAATCGCCGTCTCGAAATGCGGATCCCAGTTGACCAGCCGCTTGCCGCGATAGATCAGGCCCTTGTCGTGCATGTCCACGAAGACCTTGATGACGGCATCGTGGAAATTGCCTTCCTCGCCCTCGGGCGCGCCGGGGGCGCCGGACATGGTGAAGGCGTTGCGCGACCAGTCGCAGGATGCGCCCAGGCGCTTCAGTTGCTCGATGATGGTATGGCCGGATTCCTGCTTCCAGGCCCAGACCTTCTGCAGGAAGGCCTCGCGCCCGATGTCGCGGCGGTTCGGTTCCTGCCGCTCGGCCATGCGGCGTTCCACGACCATCTGCGTGGCGATGCCGGCATGGTCCTGGCCGGGCTGCCACAGCGTGTCGAAGCCGCGCATCCGGTGCCAGCGCACCAGGATGTCCTGCAAGGTGTTGTTCAGCGCGTGGCCGATATGCAGGCTGCCGGTCACGTTCGGGGGCGGGATCACCACCGAGAAGCTTTCCGCCCCCGGCTTCGCATTGGCGCCCGCGGCGAAGGCATTGCTTGCCGCCCATTCCCGCGCGATCCGCGCCTCGGCGGTCCCGGCGTCGAAATTCTTGTCCATGGCCATGTCGCTTACCCCTTGAATTGCCCAAGGGGATAGCGAAACCATGGCGAAAGGCCAAGAGGCGCTAGAGAAACCGCGCTGCAATCCCGTCCTTGAACGGGAACCAGCCGTAATAGGGCCGCGCGCCCTCGATCACCCGCTGGACCGAGGGTCGCGCCACCAGCCGTTCGAAATACGCGCTCAGGCGCGGATGATCCGCAAAGGGATGGATGGCGCCGGCATAGAACAGTGCCGGAAAGGCCGCGCAATCGGCCAGGCCGAAGCCCCCGGCGATCCAGTCGCGGCCGTCAAGCTGGCGGTCCAGCGCGGCATAGGCCAGGTCCAGCTTGCCGCGGGCAAAGGGCGCGACCCGTTCCTCGGCCCCCTCGGCCATGAAGATGCGGGCATCGACGATCTGCTGCATCATCTGCATGACCTGGAAATCCAGGAAGCGATCCCATTGCCGCGCCGGCAGCGAGGCGTCGGGGTCTGGGTCCAAGAGCCGCTGCGGCCCGGAATGATGCCGGTCCAGCCATTCGATCATCAGCGAGCTTTGCGACAGCACCAGATCGCCCTCGCGCAGCGCCGGCATCCGGCCCATGGGTTCGACCGAGCGCATCAGCGCCCGGTCGCTTTCGTCACCCAGGTCGATGTGGCGAAACTCGAAATCCGTCCCCAGTTCGTGAAGCGCGATCAGCACCTTTTGCGTATAGGAGGACAGCGGGTGGCCATAGAGCGTCAGCATCACGCGGCCTGCGCGAAATGCGCGACTTGTGCGGCATGGGCGCGCTGGAAGGCCGGGCGGGCGGTGATGCGGTTCATGTAGGCCGCCAGCACCGGATAGGCGGCAAGCTCGCCCAGGCTGTCGACGAGGCGTAGCACGTCGGCCAGCAATATGTCGGCGATGGTGAAGCGGCCGGCGGCGATGAAATCCCGCCCCTCCAGCACCGGCACCAGCTGCGCCAGGCGTTCGCGCAGGCGCGGCAGGGCCAGTTCCTCGGCCCGCGCGTCCTGGTCGAAGATCCGCGCCAGCGCCATGGCCATCACCGGGGGCTCCAGCGTGTTGAGCGCGGCGATCAGCCATTGCTGCGTCTCGGCCCGCGCGGCGGCGTCGCGCGGCATCAGCGCCTCGGCGCGCTCGCCCAGGTAAAGCAGGATCGCGCCGCTTTCGAACAGCGACAGATCGCCGTCGCGCAGGATCGGCACCTGGCCAAAGGGCTGGCGGGCGAAATGCTGCGCGGTCTTTTCGCGCACGCTGGTGGTCTCGATCCGATAGGGCAGGCCGGCTTCCTCGCAGGCCCAGCGGATGCGCAGGTCGCGGACATAGCCCACGGCAAAGGGCGGCACCCAATCATAGGTGGTGATGACGAAGGTCATGGCTTACTCCTGCCGGGCGAACTCGGCGTCGATTTCGATGGTGATCGGATCGGTGAAGAATTCGTTCATGCCATGGGCCTGCGGGTCGATCTGGGTCCGGGCATGGATGCCGATCAGGTCGCGGATGATCGGATTGCCGGATTCGTCGCCGGTATAGCCCTTGCCGGCGCCGATCAGGGTCACGTCGAATGTGGCGGGCCGGGTCTGGCCCAGCAGCGTCAGCTGGCCCGAAACCTTGCCCTCGGTCGGGCTTTCCGCCGCGAAACTGTCGGCGGTGAAGCGCGCGGTGGGGTTCGCCGCGCCGTCCAGATAGTCCGGGCCGGTCAGGATCTCGGCAAAGCCGGCGACCGGGGTCATGATCGAGGCGATCTCGACCTCGGCTTCCAGCCGGCTTTGCGCCGGGTCGTCCGGGTTCCAGTCGAGCCGACCCGAGACGGCGCCAAAGCGGAACACGCTGACCGAAAAGCCCATATGCGGCACGCGGGCCTGCACCGCCGAATGCGCCGGGTCCAGCCGATAGGCCCCGGCGGCTGCGGCGTGATAGTCCTGCTGGCCGCGCGGGATGCTGTCCGGCGTCACCTCCTGGGCCGCAGCGGGTGCGGCCCAGAGGGCAAGCGCGATCAGGGATGCGCGGATCATGGCGTTTCGTCCTTGGGCCCGACCACGGCGAAATGCGCGCCCTGCGGGTCGCGCGCCACCGCGATGAAGGCCGAGCCGGGCACCTCGATCGGGCCGTGCAGAACCTCGCCGCCGCCCTCGCGGATGCGGGTGATGGCGGCATCGACGCCGTTCACGCCGAAATAGGCCAGCCAGCAAGGCACCGGCGCCTCGCCCAGGCCCATCATGCCGCCGATGTCGCCGCCCTGCCAGGAAAACAGCTGGTAGGTGCCCATCTCGCCCATGTCCATGGCGGTGGACTTGGTCCAGCCGAACAGCTCGGCATAGAAGTCGAAGCCCGCGCCGGGGTCGGTGGACATCAGCTCGATCCAGTTGCCGTGGCCTTCCTTGCTTTGGTTCCAGGCCCCGGATTCGACCGGGGGCTGCGGGTCCATCGGCGCCGGTTGCAGGATGCCGAAAGTCGCGCCCTGCGGGTCGGTGAGGACGGCAAAGCGCCCGGTGCCGGGAATGTCGGCCGGCTCGCGAAACACCTTGCCGCCCAGGGTCTTGACCTTGGCCGCGGTGGCATCGGCATCGTCCACGTCGAAATAGATCATCCAGAAGGGCGGGACGCCGGCGCAGTCGTCCGGCATCTCCATCAGCCCGGCGACCATGTCGTCGCCGTGGCTGGCGAGGTGATAGGTAAAGCCCTCCATCCCGGAATCGGCGGTCGTCCAGCCGAGGACCTTGCCATAGAAGGTCTCGGCCGCGTCGAGCCCGCCCTTGGCGGTGGACAGCTCGAACCAGCAGGGTTTGCCGTGATACATGGTTCCCTCCGTCAGGCTTTCACGTCCACGATGGGCTCGAACCCGCCCCACATCATGCGCATGCCGTCGAAGGGCATCTCGGGCGGCGCCTGCATCTCGGGGTCGGAGGTCATCTTTTCCTGCGCCGCGTCCGAGGTCGCCTTGTCGGGCCATTCGATCCACGAGAACACCACGGTCTCGTCGTCCTTGGCCTGGGTGGACATGTAGAAGTCGTTTACCTTGCCGTGGGGCACGTCCACGCCCCAGGCCTCGACCATGCGCAGCGCGCCATAGCGCTTGAACATGGGCCAGGCCGCATTGGCCATGTCGATGTATTTCTGCTTGTTCGCGGTCGGAACCGCCAGCAGGAAACCGGAGTAGTAGGTCATCTCTCTTCCTCCTCATCGGGCGCGAGATGCGCCAATGAGTCGCAGGCTGGCAGTTGAAGTATGAAAAAGCAACTGCTAATATCCAAACATGACTGATACCGGCAAGATCTCGCGACTGCGCTATGAAGAAGGGTGCCTTGGCGCCCATGCGCTGAATTTCATCGGCGACCGCTGGGCGCTTCTGGTGGTGCGCGAATTGATGTTTGCGCCCAAGCGCTTCCAGATGATCCGCGCCGGGCTGCCGGGCGTCACGGCCAGCGTGCTGACCCAGCGCCTGACCCAGCTGGTGCAGGCGGGGGTGGTGGCGCATGACGACGTGCTGGGGCTTTATGCGCTGACCGATGCCGGCCGGGCGCTGCATCCGGTGCTGCGCGAGCTGTGCCGCTGGGCGCTGCTGATGCCGGGGCACGACCCGCGGAAATTCATCAGCATTTCCGCGCTGATGATCTCGATCGCGGCCACGGTGGACCAGGCGGCTGCCGCCGGATCACCGCTGCGCGCGGGCTTCGTCTCGGGCAAGGAGGGATTCGAGGTCGCGCTTTCCGCGCAAGGTGCGCCGCAGGTGCGGGCGGTGCGTGCGCCCGAGGCGGATTTCGTGCTGGAGGGTTCGGGCAATGCGCTGGCGGCCGCGGTCTATGGGCCGGGGCCGGCGGTGCTGGCCTCGGCCGGGCTGGTGGCGCTGCGCGGCGACCGCAGCGCCGCGCAGCAGTTCACGGCGCTGTTCCGCCTGGAGCCTCAGACCAGGTCCAGCAGCGATTCGCCTGACGAGACCGAGCAGGCGCTGGGCGCCTCTTCGACCTGAAGCTCTTCGATGGTGCCGTCGTTGACCAGCATGGCATAGCGTTTCGAGCGGCCGTTGATCCAGCCCGCACCCTGGATGTTCAGCCCCAGCGCCTTGGTGAAGCTGCCGTCGGCATCGGCCAGCACCTCGATTCCGGCATCGGCCGCGCCGGTATCCGCGGCCCATTTCCCGGCGACGAAGGGGTCGTTCACCGTGATGCAGACCAGGCGCGAGACGCCCTTGTCGCGGAAATTGCCGGCATTCTTCACGAAGCTGGGCATATGGGCGTTGGTGCAGGTCGGCGTATAGGCGCCGGGCACGGCGAAGATCGCCACCAGGCCCTGGGCCAGGTCGGCGGCGGCCACTTCCTCGGGGCCGTTGGCGCCCAGTTTCAACAGCTTGCCTTCGGGCAGCTTGTCGCCTTTTGCGATGGACATGCGCGGTTCCTCCGTCAATTGCATCGTTCCGGGCGCGACTATAGGCTCTGCGCCGCGGGCAAACCAGCGAGGGCGAAGAATGAACATCGTGATCCTTGGCGCGGGGCAGGCGGCGGCCTCTCTGGCGGCGAAGCTGCGCGGGCTGGGGCATCGGGGCGGCATCGTGGTCATCGGCGACGAGCCCGCGCCGCCCTATCAGCGCCCGCCGCTGTCCAAGGCCTACCTTTTGGGCGAGATGGGGCTGGACCGGCTGACGCTGCGCGCCCCGGACTGGTGGCAGGAACAGGGCATTGCCCTGCACCTGGGCGCGCGCGCCACGCGCATCGACCGCGACCGCCGCATGGTGGCGACGGGGCGCGGCGAATATCCCTATGACCAGCTTGCCCTGACGCTGGGCGCGACCCCGCGCCGCCTGCCGGCCGCGATGGGCGGCGAATTGCCGGGCGTGCATGTGGTCAGGAACCTGGCCGACATCGCGGGCGTCCAGCCGGCGCTGGTCGCCGGGCGTCGTCTGGTGGTGATCGGCGGCGGCTATATCGGGCTGGAGGCCGCGGCCGTGGCCCGCAAGCTGGGGCTGGCGGTCACGCTGGTCGAGGCCGCGCCGCGCATCCTGGGCCGCGTCGCCGCGCCCGAGACCGCGGAGATGATCCGCGCCCTGCACCGCGCCCATGGCGTCGAGATCGTCGAGGGCACCGGCATCGCCCGCATCACCGGCTCGGATGCCGCGGATGGGGTCGAGCTGACGGACGGCCGCCGCCTGCCGGCCGACCTGGTGATCTGCGGCATCGGCATCGCGCCGGAAACCGCGCTGGCCGAGGCCGCCGGGCTGGCCATCGACAACGGCATCGCCACCGATGCGCTTGGCCGCACCTCGGACCCGGCGATCTGGGCGGCGGGGGATTGCGCCAGTTTCCCTACTTCGGACGGCCGGCTGCGGCTGGAAAGCGTCGGCAATGCCATCGACATGGCCGAGGCGGTGGCGGCGAACATGCTGGGCGCCGATGCCCCCTATGTGCCCAAGCCCTGGTTCTGGTCGGACCAGTTCGACGCGAAACTGCAGATCGCCGGGCTGAACCTGGGTTACGACCGGGTGGTGACGCGGCCGGCGGCGAATGGCGGCTCGGTCTGGTATTTCAGGGGCGGCCGGCTGATCGCGGTGGATGCGCTGAACGATGCCCGCGCCTATATGATCGGCAAGCGGCTGATCGAGGCCGGCCGCTCGCCCGAGCCCGAGGCGGTGGCCGAGGCGGCCGAGCTGAAGGCGCTGATGGCATGAGAATTGTCGGCGGCACCCTGCGCGGGCTGAAACTGGCCGAGGTCGGCGCGGGCGATCCGGCGGCGCATCTGCGCCCGACCACCGACCGGGTGCGCGAATCGATCTTCAACCTGCTCATCAACGGCACGCATGGCAATCCGATCCCCGGCGCGCGGGTGCTGGACCTGTTCGCCGGCACCGGCGCGCTGGGGATCGAGGCGCTGTCCCGCGGCGCCGCCCGCGTGGCCTTCGTCGATGACGGCGTGGCGGCGCGGGCGCTTTTGCGCGCCAATATCGACAAGGCCCGCGCCATGGGCGCGACCGATGTCTGGCGCCGCGACGCGACCCGGCTGGGCGAGAACCGCGGCGCGCCCTATGGGCTGGTCTTCCTGGACCCGCCCTATGGCCAGGGGCTGGGCGAGCGGGCGCTGGAATCGGCGCTGGCCGGCGGCTGGATCGCACCGGGCGGCGTGGTGGTCTGGGAGGAATCGGCCCCGCCCGGCCCGGTCGCGGGGCTGGAGCAGATCGACCAGCGCAAATATGGCGACACGATTGTCACATTGTTGCGCAGGGGACACGATCAGGCGGCGCGATCCAGCTTGGTGGACAGGTGAATCAGGCTCTCGCTGGAGCGGACGCCGGTCAAACCGCCGATCTGGTCCAGCACATCGTCAAGCTGGCTGGTCGATATGGCGGCCAGTTGCAGCAAAAGATCGACGCGGCCGCTGGTGGTATGGATGCGCTCGACCTCGGGCAGGCTGCGCAGCCGGGCCAGGATCGCCGCTTGGGCGCGCGGCTCGATGGTCAGCAGGCAGGTGGCGCGGATGCGATGCTCGCGCGCGGAATCGCCCAGCCGCAGCGTGTAACCCGCGATGGCGCCCGATGTTTCCAGCCGCTCCAGCCGCGCCTGCACGGTTGAGCGCGCCACCTTGAGCCGCCGCGCCAGAACCGCTACGGACATGCGTGCATCCTGCGCCAGATGGGCCAGAATCCCGCGATCAAGTTCGTCCACCCGCCCACCTGTCGATCTGCCGAAGCTTTCGGCATATTAACGAAGCCGCGGCCCATTTCCACCCTTTTCATTGCAGCAATCGGAACCCATAGGGCGCAGACTTGTTTCCACCCCCACACGCGCACAGGAAGGACATGCCGATGGGACTGACCGAGGGCCGCGGCCCCAAGACCGTCTGGAACAATCCCGCCGAGATCATCCGCAGGCTGGCGCCGGAAAATCCGGTCATGGTCTTTGCCCCTTCGGTCCTGCGCGCCACCGCCCAGCGGTTCCTGCAGGGCTTTCCCGGCCTCGTCACCTATGCGGTCAAGTCGAACCCGGACGAGGCGGTGATCCGCACGCTTTCCGCCGCCGGGATCAAGGGCTTCGACGTGGCCTCGCCCTATGAGATCGACCTGATCGGCCGGCTGGCCCCCGATGCGGCGCGCCATTACCACAACCCCGTGCGCTCGCAGGCCGAGATCGCCCATGCCGTCGAGGCCGGGATCAAGTCCTGGTCGGTGGACAGCCGGTCGGAACTGGACAAGCTTTTCGCCCGCGTGGCCCCCGAGGGCTGCGAGATCTCGCCCCGTTTCAAGCTGCCGGTGCTGGGTGCGGCCTATGACTTCGGCTCGAAGTTCGGCGCCTCGCCGGAACTGGCGGCGGAGTTGCTGCGCGCGGTGGCGGATCGCGGCTATATCCCCTCGCTGACCTTCCATCCGGGCACGCAATGCGTCGATCCGCATGCCTGGGAAAGCTATATCACCACTGCGGCCGAGATCTGCGCCATGGCCGGCGTCCGGGCGCGGCGGCTGAACGTGGGCGGCGGCTTCCCCTCGCATCGCGTGACCGGGGTCGAGCCGGACCTGACCGCGATCTTCGGCCTGATCCGGCGCGTGACCGACGAAGCCTTCGGCGCTGACGCGCCGCAGCTGGTCTGCGAGCCGGGGCGCGGACTATGCGCCGATGCCTTCGCGCTGATCACCCGCGTCAAGGCGGTGCGCGACGGCCAGAACGTCTTCCTGAACGACGGCGTCTATGGCGGGCTGTTCGAACTGCCCATCGTCGGCAACCTCGACCGGCTGCAGGTGCTGACGCCCGAGGGCACCGCGCGCGAGGACGAGCCGATGCCGCGCGTCATCTTCGGCCCGACCTGCGATTCGGTGGACCGGCTGCCGGGCGAGCTGCCCCTGCCGGCCGATATCCAGGAGGGCGACTATATCGTCTTCCACGGCGCGGGCGCCTATTCGACCGTCACCAATACCCGCTTCAACGGGTTCGGGCTGATGGCACACCTGACCGTGAACGCGCTTGAATAGGGATTAATCGACGCTTTGCGTTTCCATGCTAGCGTCGGACCATGGAATCGTCCCGCCCGCCGATATGCCAGGTCGTCCTGATGGACGGCACCTTCGCCTCGCTGACCGAGGGGCGAAGGTCGTCCATCGCCCGCATCCATGCCTTGCTGTCGGGCGAATGCGGGGCGTTGCCGGCCCCGCTTGGGGTGCATTATGCGCCCGGCCAGCAATGGGATGCCTGGCGCACATTGCCGGAACTGGCCATGGGCTCGGCGCTGGAACGGCATATCTGCGACGCCTATGCCTGGCTTGCCCGAGAATGGCGGCCGGGCAATCCGCTGTTCTTCTTTGGCTATTCCCGCGGCGCCTTTGCCGCACGCTCGCTTGCCGGCATGATCGGGCGCGTGGGGCTGCTGACCCATGCCCATGCCTCGCGCCGCAACGTGCAGCAGGCCTGGCAGCTTTACCGCCAGGGCCGCGACCGGCTGGTCGGCCGGCTGGACCCCGCGCTTTGCCACCCGGTCGTGCCGATCCGCATGATCGGGGTTTTCGACACGGTGATGGCGCTGGGGATCCGGCTGCCGCTGCTGTGGATGCTGACCGAGCCGCGCTTTCGCTTTCACGACGCGCATCTGGGCGCCGAGGTCGAGCATGGCGTGCAGGCGCTGGCCCTGGACGAGACGCGGGCCGCCTTCCAGCCGCTGATCTGGGACAGCGCCTCGGCCCCCGGCCGGATCGAGCAGATGTGGTTCCGCGGCTGCCACCCGGATGTGGGCGGCCAGCTGTCCGGGCTGGAATATGCCCGGCCGCTGGCCAATATCCCGCTGGTCTGGATGATGTCGCGGGCCGAGGCCTTTGGCCTGCCGCTGCCCCAGGGCTGGCGCGGGCATTTCGACTGCGACGCGACCGCGCCCTCGGTCGGGTCGTGGCGCAACTGGGGCAAGGCCTTCCTGGCGCGCGCGCCGCGCCTGGCCGGGGCGGACCCGTCCGAAAAGCTGCATCCTTCCGTGCCGCACCCCTATACCGGCCCGGCGCTGCTGGCCGGGGCGCTGGCCGATGCCGCGCCGCCGCGTCCGCATCGCCGGCTGGTCAGGGCAAGGCCGCGGCTTCCCGAAGCGCCGGCCCGGCCGGCGACTGTGCCGCAGCCGGAAATCGCCACGCCTGCGGGACAGGGGCCGGATGGCTGATGCCGCGGGGGCGCCGCTGCCGGTTCAGGCCACGCGCGAAAATTCGCCCTTGGGCTCGATTCCCAGCGCGGCGCAGACCTTCAGCACCAGCTCGGGCTTGTTCAGCGTATAGAAATGCAGCTTGTCCACGCCGCCTTCGACCAGCCGCTCGCACAGCTTGACGCAGACATCCAGCGCCAGCTGCGCCTCGCCCTCCTTGCCGGCGGCGGCAAAGGCGTCCTCGGCCCATTGCGGGACCGAGGTGCCGCAGCGTTCGGCAAAGCGGCGGGTGCCGGCCCAGCTTTGGATCGGCAGGATGCCGGGGATGATCGGCGCCTCGATCCCCGCCGCGCGGCAGGCGTCGCGAAAGCGGAAATAGGTCTCGGCGTCAAAGAAGAACTGCGTCATCGCCGATGTCGCGCCGGCATCGACCTTGCGCTTGAGCCAGGCCACGTCGGCGGCGGTGTCGGGGCTTTCGGGATGCGGCTCGGGATAGGCGCCGCAGCGGATGGTCATGTCGCCGCGCGCGGCGATGGCCTCGATCAGCTCGACCGAATTGGCGAAACCCTCGGGGTGGGGGGTAAAGCGGTCCTGCCCCTGCGGCGCGTCGCCGCGCAGCGCCACGATCTCATGCACGCCGGCGGCGGCGTAGTCCTGGACGATCTGCAGCGTCTCCTCGCGCGTGGCATCGACGCAGGTCAGGTGCGCGGCGACGTTCAGCCCGTAATGGCTGGCCAGCGCCGTCACCGCCTCATGCGTCAATTGCCGGGTGGTGCCGCCCGCGCCATAAGTGACCGAGACGAAATCCGGCCCCAGCGGCGCCAGCGCGCGCGCCGTCTCCCACAGCCGGAACGACTGGTCCAGGTTCCGGGGCGGGAAGAACTCGAAGCTGATCGCGGGTGTCGTCATGGTGCCATCCTTTTGTCGCAGGTCTTGTGACATGCCGCGCGACGTGAGACAAATTCATAATCCTCAAGATCGTCATGAGTTTCAGTCAAGATGCACCTTGAACTTCGCCACCTGCGCAGCCTGCGCGCCATTCATGAACAGGGCGGCCTTGCCCGCGCCGCCGAGGTGCTGAACCTGACGCAATCGGCGTTGTCGCACCAGATCAAGGCGCTGGAAGAGCAGGCGGGGGTCGAGCTGTTCCTGCGCAAGACCAAGCCCCTGCGGCTGTCGGCGGCGGGGATGCGGCTCTTGCGCACGGCCGAGCAGGTCTTGCCGCTGATCGACGCGGCCGAGGCCGAGTTCCGCGCCGTCGAACTGGGCCGCGCCGGCCGGCTGCATATGGCGATGGAATGCCACCATTGCTTCGACTGGCTGTTGCCGGTGCTGGACCAGTTCCGCCGTGCCTGGCCCGAGGTCGATCTGGACATCCGCTCCAGCCTGGCGCTGAAGGCGCTGCCCGCCTTGCAGCGGGGGCAGGTGGACATGGTGATCTCGTCCGATCCCGATGAGATTTCCGGCATCACCTTCCAGCCGCTCTTCGATTATGCGCCGACCATGGTGGTTGCCGCCAGCCATCCGCTGGCCGCCAAGGGCTATGCCGAGCCGGCCGATTTGGCGGGCGAGACGCTGATCACCTATCCGATGGAGCGGGCGCGGCTGGACGTGTTTTCGCAATTCCTCGACCCGGCCGGGGTCGAGCCCGCCCAGGTCCGCCAGGTCGAGCAGACCGCCATCGCGCTGATGCTGATCGCCTCGGGGCGCGGGGTGGCGGTGATGCCCGACTGGGTGCTGCGCGCCCAGGCCGGCAATCCCGAACTGGCGCTGCTGCCGCTGGGTCGCCAGGGCATGCTGCGCCGGCTTTATGCCGCACTGCGGACCGAGGATCTGCAACAGCCCTATATGGCGCATGTGCTGCGCCTGGCCCGGACCGAGCCGGTCAGGATGATGCGCGCCCTGGCGCAGGGCTAGGGGGTGGCCGTCCTCGGGATCATGGTCAAAATGACACTCGTTCAGCCGGATCCCGAGGAGCCTTCCCCGGCATGGCCCTGGCCGCAGGGGCCGCGGGCGATGCCGCAAGCGATTTTCCTGGCCGGCCACGCCCTATGGACCCCACGGCCCGCAGCGCGTTTCGCCCCGGCCCGCCCGGTGCGGCACCGCCGCCCGCGGGAAGAAAACGGAATGCGCCCAACTAAACCAGAGCGTGTATTCTAGTCAATATGCACAATTTGGGAACCTTGGTTAAATTTTTCTTTTCCGGCGGCTGCGTCGTCTGGGCCAGGGCGGATCGGCCACAGCCCTGGGCCGGAACGGTCCTGCGGATTTGACAAACCCGCGCAATCGCTGGATGAATCCCACTCACCCTTTGCGAACGGGACCGTCATGGCCAGCCTTCCCGCAGATCCCAAGCTCAGCGCCGCGGTTTCGGACGGCGCCTTGCTGCTGGCGGGCGAGTTCACGGTCTGGACGCTGGGCCAGCTGCCGCCCGAGGCCGGCGCGGCGCATCGGCTGGAACTGTCGGGGCTGACGCGCATCGACACCGCCGCCGCCTGGTATCTGGTCGGGCGCGAACGCCAAGGCGCGCAGCTGGACGGGCTGACCGGGGCGCAGGCCCGGCTGCTCGACACCGTGCGCCAGGCGCTGCCGCAGCCCGATGCCGAAACCGCCGCCCCCGCCGGCTGGCGGCGGATGCTGGAACAGACCGGGCGGCGCATGGCCGCGGCGCTGCTGTTCCTGCGCGAGATCGCGGAATACCTGGGCCGCTTCCTGGCCGCCCTGGCGCGCGGCATCCGGCATCCGGGCGATTTCCGTTTCACCTCGCTGGTGTATCACTGCCAGGAGACGGGCTTGCGCGCCGTGCCCATCGTGGCGCTGATGTCCTTCCTGATCGGCATCGTGCTGGCCTTTCAGGGCGCGGTGCAATTGCGCCAGTTCGGGGCCGAGGTCTTTGTCATCGACCTGATCGCCATTTCCATCCTGCGCGAGCTGGGCATTCTGCTGACGGCGATCATCGTCGCCGGCCGCACCGCCTCGGCGCTGACCGCCTCGATCGGCTCGATGAAGATGAACGAGGAAATCGACGCCATGCGCACGCTGGGGCTGGACCCGGACATGGTGCTGATCCTGCCGCGCGTGCTGGCCTTGATCATCACCCTGCCGATCCTGGGGCTGATCGCCAATATCGCCGGGCTGGTCGGCGGCGCGCTGATGTCCTGGATCGAGCTGGGCATCTCGCCCTCGATGTTCCGCTATCGGCTGCTGGCGGATACCAGCGTGGACCATGTCATCGTCGGCCTGTCCAAGGCGCCGGTCTTTGCGCTGATCATCGGCGTCATCGGCTGCCATGCCGGGATGAAGGTAGGCAAGGACGCGGAATCGCTGGGCGCCGAGACCTCGCGCGCCGTGGTCAACGCCATCTTCGCGGTGATCGTCGCCGATGCGCTGTTCTCGATCTTCTTCTCCGAGGTGGGGCTGTGAGCGGCAATATCATCGAGGTCCGGGGCCTGCGCACCCAGTTCGGCCGCCATGTGGTGCATGACGGGCTGGACCTCGACCTGCGGCAGGGCGAGATCCTGGGCGTCGTCGGCGGCTCGGGCACCGGGAAATCGGTGCTGCTGCGCACCATCGTCGGGCTGAACCGCCCCACCGCCGGCACGGTGCGGGTCTTTGGCCAGGACGTGGGCGCGCTGGCCGGCCCCGCGCGCGAGGCGCTGGAGCGGCGCTGGGGCGTGATGTTCCAGGGCGGCGCGCTGTTTTCCTCGCTGACCGTGCGCGAGAATGTCGAGGTGCCGCTGCGCGCCGTGCCGGGGCTTGCGCCCGAGGCGCGGCGTGGACTGGCGGAACTCAAGGTCTCGATGGCCGGGCTGCCGTGGAGCGCCAATGACAAATACCCCTCGGACCTGTCGGGCGGGATGAGAAAGCGCGCAGGGCTGGCGCGCGCGCTGGCGCTGGACCCCGAGATCCTGTTCCTGGACGAGCCGACGGCGGGGCTGGACCCGATCGGCGCCGATGCCTTCGACCGGCTGATCGTCGAGCTGCGCGATGCGCTGGACCTGTCGGTGTTCCTGGTCACGCATGACCTCGATACGCTGCATGCCTGCTGCGACCGCATCGCGGTGCTGGCGGAAAACAAGGTGCTGGTCAGCGGCACCATGGCCGAAATGCTCCGGGTCGATCACCCCTGGGTGCATGAATATTTCCACGGGCCCCGCGCCCGCGCCGCCATGGCCACCGGCCGCGCAAAGGAGTAAGCCCATGGAAACCAAGGCCAATTACGTCCTGATCGGAGCCTTCACCATCGCCGGCTTCCTGGGGATGCTGCTGTTCCTGATGTGGTTCGCCAAGCTGCAACTGGACCGGCAATTCGCTTATTACGACATCTATTTCCCGGAAGTGTCGGGCCTGGGCATATCCTCGGAGGTGCTTTTCGCCGGGCTTTCCGTCGGCAAGGTGGTGGACATGCAGCTGTCGCAAAGCGTGAACGGCGCGGTCCGGGTCCGCATCGAGGTGGCCGAGGATACGCCGGTGCGCACCGATTCCCGCGCCGCCATCGAGATCCAGGGCGTCACCGGCGTCGCCAATGTGGCGATCACCTCGGGCCGCCCCGATTCGCCGCTGCTGCGCGACGTGGACCCGGATTCGATCCCGGTCATCGCCGCCAACCGCTCGGCGCTGCAAACGCTGTCGGACCAAGGCCCCGAGATGATTTCGCGGCTGAACACCGTAGCCGAGCAGCTGACCCGGCTTTTGGGCGACGAGAACCAGAACCGGGTGCGCAACATCCTGGACAATGTGGAACGCTCCAGCGCCAACCTGGACAAGGCGCTGGCCGACGTGACCACGGCGACCGATTCCATCGCCTCGGCCGCATCCGACATCTCGGCCTTCGGCGAGCGGCTGGACGGGCTCAGCGCCGCGGCCGAGACGACGCTGGGCAATGCCGACACCGCGCTGGCCAAGTTCACCGAAAGCGCGGCCAAGGTCGACACGGCGCTGGATTCGGGCACCGCCACGCTGGACGAGGTGCGCGCCTATGTTGCGGGCGACCTCAAGGCGCTGACGCAGCGGCTGGACCAGACCGCCACCACGCTGCAATCCGATCTGACCCGGCTGGCCGGGCGCGCGGACCAGAGCCTCGACAACCTGGACGCGGCCCTTGAGGTCGGAAGCCGCACGCTGGCTTCGGCCGAGCGGGCCTTCGACGGCGCCGACCGGGTCATCAACAGCAATGTCGAGCCGGTGGTGGCCGACCTGCGCGTGACGCTGGGCAAGGCGAACGAGGCCATCGACCGCGTGGTTGCCGACCTGCCCGAGATCACCGAGCGGCTGCGCAATGCCGCCGACAGCGCCGAGACCGCCTTTGCCAGCCTGCGCGGGATGCTGGACAGCGCCCGCGCCCCGGTGCAGGCTTTCACCCGCGAGGGGCTGCCGCAATTCACCCGCATGGCCGCCGATCTGCGCGGGCTGGTGGGCAATCTGAACGAGCTGGTCTCGGCGTTGCGGCGCAACCCCTCGCAAATCTTCTCGGGGCCGCGCGCGCCCGAGTTCCGCCGCTGAGAGGTCCGCCATGCGTCTTGCCGCCGCCTTGCTTGTCCTGACCCTGACCCTGCCGGGCTGCGCCGCCTTGCGCGCGCTGGAGGGCGAGCCCGACCGCGACGTGTTCGAGCTGCGCCCGCCTTCGGACGTGCCGCGGAACTGCGGCCGCGGCCGGCTGGCCGAGCTGGTGATCGAGCCGCCCAAGGCGCGCGGCACGCTGGACACCGATCGCATCATGATCCGGCCGAACCAGTTGCAGACGCAATACCTGCCCGATGCGCGCTGGGGCGACACTGTGCCGGTGACGCTGCAAACCCTGCTGGTGCGCGGCTTTGCCGTCTATGATGCCTTCACCCATGTCGGCCGCGCGCCGCTGGGCGCGGCGGGCGATTACGCGCTGATCTCCGAGATCAACGACTTCAACGCCGAGGTCGCGGGGCAGGGGGCCGTCATCAAGCTGTCCGTCGATGCACAGATGGTGCGCGAGATGGACGCCCGCGTCGTCTCGCGCGGACATTTCACCGCCACGGCCCAGGCGGCGACGACGAAGACGGCCGACCTGATCCCGGCCTTCGATGCGGCCGGCCAGCAGCTTGTCGCGCAGATGACCGACTGGGGCCTCAACGCGGTGGGGGTGAACCCGGCGCGCTGCCGCTGATCAGAGGATGCCGTGCTGCTTCAGCAGCGCCTTTTCGTCGCCCGTCACCCAGCCGAATACCCTGGGCGTGCCGTCGAGGATCTGCACGAGGTAATGCACCTCGAAGTCGATGGTCACATCGGGCGCCTCGCCCCGGTCATAGACGGCCCGCCAGCCGACATGGGCCAGGCAATGCAGCGCGTCCATCGGCGAAAGCCGGATCTCGCGGATCGTCATCGCCTTGGTGCCGATGGCGCGGTAATGCGCATAGCCCTGGGCCATCGCCTGCCTTAGCTGGTCGTCGTTCCGGCCCGCCCTGACGCCCGCCGGAGAAGCGGCGATGAACTCGGGCGCGTAAAGCGCGGCGACCTCCTCCATATCCGCCTCGCCGGCCAGCGCCTGCGTGAACAGCCGTTCGTAGCGGGCGAAGAATGCGCGGATGCTGTCCTCCATGGCTTCCTCCTGTCAGCCCTTGTGGAAGTGATCGACGATTTTCTGCGCCATGGATTCGCTGATCCCCTCGACCGCGACCAGATCGGCCAGGCCGGCGCGGCTGACCGCCTTGGCGCTGCCGAAATGCTGCAGCAGAGCGCGCTTGCGGGCCGCGCCGATGCCGGGGACCTCGTCCAGCGGGTTCGCCATCACCGCCTTGGCCCGCTTGGCGCGATGCGTGCCAATGGCCCAGCGATGCGCCTCGTCCCGCAGGCGCTGGATGAAATACAAGACCGGGTCGTTCATCCGCAGCGCGAAGGGGCGCTGGCCATGACGGTGGAACTCTTCCTTGCCGTGGTCGCGGTCCTCACCCTTGGCGACACCGACCATCGGGATGTCCTCGACCCCCATCTCGGCCATGATCTCATGCACGGCCGAGACCTGCCCGGCGCCGCCGTCGATCAGCAAAAGATCGGGCCAGGTGTCGGTCTGGCGGTCGGGATCCTCTTTCAGCAGGCGCGAGAAGCGGCGGGTCAGCACCTCTTTCATCATGCCGAAATCGTCGCCCGGCGTGATCTCGGTGCCCTTGATGTTGAACTTGCGATACTGGCTCTTGATCCAGCCCTCGGGGCCGGCGACGACCATGCCGCCCACGGCATTGGTGCCCTGGATATGGCTGTTGTCATAGACCTCGATGCGCTGCGGCACCGCGGGCAGGTCCAGCGCCTCGGCCAGCCCCTCCAGCAGCCGCTGCTGCGCGGCGCTTTCGGACATGCGCCGCGCCAGGCTTTCGCGGGCGTTGCGCAGGGCGTTTTCCACCAGCTCGGCCTTTTCGCCGCGCCGGGGCACGCCCAGCACGACCTTGCGCCCGGCCTTTTCCGACAGCGCATCGGTCATCAGGTCGGGATCCTCGATGCCATGCGACAGCAGGATCAGCCGCGGCGGCACCTTGCCGTCGTAGAACTGCGCCAGGAACGCCTGCATCACCTCGTCGGCCGATTCCACGCCGTTCAGCTTGGGGTAGAAGTCGCGGTTGCCCCAACTCTGGTTGCCGCGGATGAAAAAGACCTGCACGCAGGCCTGCCCGCCCTCCATGTGCAGGCCGATCACGTCGGCCTCGGGGACGCCGCGCGGGTTGATCGCCTGCACCGATTGCACGGCGGTCAGTGCCTTGATGCGGTCGCGCAGCGCGGCGGCGCGTTCGTATTCCATCGCCTCGGCGGCTTCGGCCATCTCGCGCGCCAGGTCGGCCTGGATGCGCGTGGTCTTGCCCTGCAGGAACAGCTCGGCATCGGCGACCAGGGTGTTGTATTCCTCCAGCCCGATGCGGCCGACGCAGGGCGCGCTGCAGCGCTTGATCTGGTAAAGCAGGCAGGGCCGCGTCCGGCTGGAAAAGGTGGCGTCGGTGCAAGACCGCAGCAAAAACACCCGTTGCAGCTGGTTCAGCGTCCGGTTCACCGCCCCGGCGCTGGCGAAGGGGCCGTAGTAATCGCCCTTTTCCGCCTTGGCGCCGCGATGCTTCTTGATCTGGGCGAAGGGGTGCGACTTGGCGACCAGGATGTTCGGAAAGCTCTTGTCGTCGCGCAAGAGCACGTTGTAGCGCGGCTTGAGCTGCTTGATGAGGTTCTGCTCCAAGAGCAGCGCCTCGGTCTCGGTGCGCGTGGTCAGGAACATCATCGAGCAGGTCTCGCGGATCATCCGCGCGATCCGTGCCGAATGCCCGGTGCCGCGCGCATAGTTCGAGACCCTGGCCCGGAGGTTTCGGGCCTTGCCGACGTAAAGCACCGCCCCCTGCTGGTCCAGCATGCGATAGACCCCCGGCGAGCCGTCGAGCGTCCGCAGATAGTCCTGGATCAGCGCATGGCCGGTCTTGGAGGGGCGCGTTTCTGGGGTGGAATCGGTCATCTTGTTAACAAAATGATTCTCGGGCTCGGCTGCAAGTTCGGGCAGGAAAGTTCAAGCTGAATCCTGTCCACGGAATCTGTGGATAACTCTGTGGGTGAGCTTGGGAGTATCACATGTTCAATTAGCGTTTCTTGGGGTTTCGTTACTTTGCACAAATTCTAGGCAGTATTGTAACTGGTTGATTTATGAGAATATTTTTTCTCTCCTCCGCAATCGACTGAATTTCTTAGCAGAATCGTGAAGATTGCGTGAACGCCTTCCGCAAAGTGGACAACTTGCCGCGGACAGGCGATTTTCCGCCTTATTCGACGCCCAGCACGTCGGGAGTGCGCCAGGCAAGGTGCTGGCCGCCGTCCACGCAGATCAGCTGTCCGGTGACCGAGGGCGCGTCCATCAGGTAGCCCAGGGCGGCGCAGACATCCTCGGGCCCGGCGCCGCGTTGCAGGATGGTCGCGGCGCGCTGGTTGGCGAAATGCCGGTCGGATTGGCGGGTGCCCTGCATGGTCGGGCCGGGGCCGATGGCGTTGACGCGGATCTCGGGCGCCAGGGCCTGGGCCGAGGTCCGCGTCAGCCACCACAGCCCGGCCTTGGCCAGCGAATAGGTCATGAACTCGGGCGTGGGCTTCAGCACGCGCTGGTCGATCATGTTGACCACCAGCGCCCGCGCCACCGGCTCGGCCCCGCTGCGGTCGGCCCTGGGGGCCTGCCGGGCGAAGGCCTGCGTCAGCACGAAGGGCGCGCGCAGGTTCGAGCCCATGTGCCGGTCCCAGCTGTCGCGCGTCGCCGTGGCGATGTTGTCGTATTCGAAGATCGAGGCATTGTTCACCAGCAGCGCCAGCGGCCCCAGCGCGGCATGGGCGCGGTCGACCAGCGCCTCGCTCTGGTCCAGGTCCAGCAGGTCCGCGCCGAAGACCTCGGCCCGCACGCCCAGGGCGCGGGCCTCGGCGGCGGTGGCCTCGGCCTCGGCGGCCGAGCTTTGGTAATGGATCGCCACGTCCAGCCCGCGCCGGGCCAGATACAGGGTGATGGCCCGCCCCAGCCGGCGGGCGCCTCCGGTCACCAGCGCGGTCATTTCCGCCCGATCCCCAGCAGCCGCGCGATCACGCGGCGCACCCCCGGACCGGCGGCCAGCGCCAGCGCGATGATGATGAGCAGGCACAGGATGACGGTCTTGATCATCCGCGCCCCGCCCCGAAGCGTGCGAAGGCGGCGCGTTCCTCGATCCCGTCGATCAGGTCATCGGCGGAAAGGCCGAAGCGGCGCAGCAGCGGCACGCGCTGGCCATAGGTCAGGAAGCGCACCTCCTTGCCGTAAAGCTCGCGCATCTTGGGCACCAGATGGGCGATGCCGTCCGCCAGCCCCAGTTCGACCGCCTCGCGGCCGGTCCAGATCTCGCCGGTGAACAGGTCGCTGTCCTGCGGCAGGCGGTTGCCGCGCCGGGCCAGCACCTGCTGCTTGAAGGCGTCGTGGATCGGGCCCAGCAGGCGGTTCAGCCGGGCGACATCCTCGGGCGTCTCGGGGCGGAAGGGGTCCAGCATCGACTTCGAGCGGCCGGCAGTATGCACGCGCCGCTCGATGCCGTGGCGCTGGATCAGCTCGGCAAAGCCGAAGCCCGAGGAGATCACCCCGATCGAGCCCAGCACCGAACTGTCGTCGGCCCAGATGTAATCCGCCGCCGTCGCCAGCCAGTAGCCGCCCGAGGCGGCCACGTCCTCGACGAAGGCATGCACCGGAATCTCGCGTTCCTCGGCAAGGCGGCGGATGCGGGCGCCGATCAGGCTGGACTGCACCGGCGAGCCGCCGGGCGAGTTCAGGGCCAGCGCCACGGCGGCGGGCTTGCGCCGCTTGAAGGCGCGCTCCAGCAGCGGCGCCAGGGCGGCGTCGGACAGGCCGGGGCCGCCGCGGCCGGCAACCCCGATGGCGCCTTGCAGGCGCAGGACGGCAACGGTGGCCGGGCGGTTCAGGAACGGTATTCTCATGGGTTTCCAGATAGGGGGCTGCGGGGCTGCGGGCAAGCGGTCAGCGCTGCGCTTTCAGAAAGGCAAGGACGTCGGCGCGGTCGGGCATGGCGTCGCCCGCGCCCTTGCGGGTGACTTGCAGCGCGGCGGCTGCGGCGGCGTGGCGCAGGGCATCGGGCGGGGTCTCGCCCCGCGCCAGCCCGGCGGCGAACCAGCCAGTAAAGCAATCCCCGGCGCCGGTCGTGTCCACCGCCTGCACCGCGAAGGCCGGCTGGTGCCAGGCCTGGCCGCTGCGCAGGTCGCGGAACTCGGCCCCTTCGGCGCCGCGGGTGATCAGCAGGCCCTCGACCGGCAGGTCTTCGCCAAGGGCGGCGAAGGTGTCGCGGGCCTCGATCTCATTCACCGCCAGGATCGAGACATGCGGCAGCACCTCGCGCAGCGCGGCGATGCTGAACGGGGCGGCGGAATAGATCACCCGCGCCCCGGCCCGGCGGGCGTGCAGGGCGGCTTCGGCCTGCAGGTTGGTTTCGTTCTGCATCAGCAGGATGTCGTCCCGGCCCAGCCCGGCGGGGCGGGCCAGCTCGGCCGGCAGGGCCAGGTTGGCGCCGCCATGCAGCACGATCGAGTTCTCGCCCGCCGCATCGACCAGGATGATGGCATGGCCGGTGGCGAGGCCTGGCAGCCGCGCGATGGCCGAGGTCTGCACCCCCGCTGCGGCAAGCCGCCGCGGCACCCAGTCGTCGCCCGCGCCCATGGCGCCCAGGTGGATGACGTCGGCGCCGGCGCGGGCGGCGGCGACGGACTGGTTCGCCCCCTTGCCGCCCAGCCCCTGGGCATAGGATTGCGCGTGCAGCGTCTCGCCCGGACGGGGCAGGGCGGGCAGGCGATAGACATGGTCGATGTTGATCGAGCCGAGATTATAGATCGTCATGTCCCGCCCCTCGCCGGTGTCGCGCCGGCCCATCTGAACGGCGCGCGGGCGGCTTGTCCATATCGGCCGGGACGAAAGCGCGTCCGGGCCATGAAAAACGCGCCCCGAGGGGCGCGTTTCAGGATCAGGAGCGGGCGATCATTCCGGCTTGCGCGGATGCTTGATCGGCTGCCACAGCTTCTTGTTGGTCAGGTAGAGCAGGGCCGACAGCACGATCAGGAAGATCACCGAGACGAAGCCGACCTGCTTGCGATCCATCATCTTCGGCTCTGCGGTCCACATCAGGAAGGCGGCCACGTCGCTGGCCATCTGATCGACCGTCGCCGGGGTTCCGTCCTCATAGGTGACCTGGTCGTCGCTGAGCGGCGGCGCCATCTGGATCCAGTTCCCCGAGAAGGCGGCGTTGTGGTAAAGCACCGTCCCCGCCTCTTCTTTTTCCTCGCCGTCATAGCCGGTCAGGACCGCGTGGATGTATTCCGGGCCGCCGATGCCGTTGAACAGCTGCGACAGGCCGGTGCCATAGGGGCCGTGGAAACCGGCGCGCGCCTTGGCCATCAGCGACAGGTCCGGGCCCATGCCGTCGCCGGTCACGGTCGGGAAATGGTCGGTGGGAACGCGCGGGCGATCCTCGCCGGTCTCGGCATCGGTGATGTCGAAATTCGCGGCATAGGCGCGGACCTGGTCCTCGGGCAGTTGCGGGCCGCCTTCGTCGGCCAGCGTCCGCAGCGGCACATAGCGCAGGCCGTGGCAGGCCGAGCAGACCTCGGTATAGACCTGCAAGCCGCGCTGCAGCTGGTGCTGGTCGAAGGTGCCGAAGGGCCCCTCGAAGCTGAACGAGATGTCCTCGATATGCGCGACGGCATGGCTGTCGGCGGCCTCCTCGGCGTGTTCGGCCGGGGCTTCCTCGGCGGCAGCCTCCTCGGCCGGGGCTTCCTCCGCGGCCGCTTCCGGTTCCTCGGCGGCGGGCTCTTCGGCAGGGGCTTCTTCCGCGGCCGCTTCCGGTTCCGCAGCCGCAGGCTCTTCGGCAGCAGGCTCGGCCTCGGCGGCTTCGCCTTCAGCCGGAGCTTCCTCGGCTGCCGGTTCCTCGGCAGGGGTTTCTTCCGCCGCCTCGGCAGGCTCTTCTGCAGCCGGCTCCTCGGCTGCCTCGGCCGGGGCTTCCTCTGCGGTTGCCGCCGGTTCCTCGGCAGCAGGCTCGGCCTCGGCGGCCGGTTCCTCGGCTGCCGCCGGAGCTTCCTGCGCCGCAGGCTCCTCGGCGGCGGGTTCTTCCGCGGGTGCTTCCTCTGCGGCCTCTTCCGTGGCTTCGGCTTCGGCTTCGGCTTCAGGCGCGGCGGTTTCGGCCGCCGGTGCCGGCTCGGCCGCCGGGGCGGCCGTGTCGTTGGTCTGGTAGCTCGAGCCCGCGGGGGCCGTCGTGCCCGGCGCGGTGCTTGCGTCCTGCGCCACGGCGCCGCCTGCCAGGGCAACCGTCAGGGCCGCAACAGCCGTGAGCGATGCGTTTCTCAGGGTCATTGTTGCCTCTCCTTACTCGGCAGGATGGGTTTCGGGCCCGTAATGGGCGTTGAAGTCTTCCTCGATGGTCTGCGGCATGGGATCGGGCTTCTCGATGATGCCCAGCAGCGGCAGGATGATGAGGAAATAGGCGAACCAATAGGCCGCCCCGGCCAGCGCGATATAGGGATAGATCCCCTCGGCCGGCATGGCGCCCACCCAGGTCAGGACCACGAAATCGACCGCCAGCAGCCAGAACCACCACTTGAACAGCGGGCGATACTGGCCCGAGCGCACGCGCGAGGTGTCAAGCCAGGGCACCAGCGCCATGACCAGGATGGCGCCGAACATCGCGATCACGCCGAAGAACTTGGCGTCGATGATGCCGAAGGACAGCCATTCGACCAGCATCACCAGCCAGACGTCGGCGGTGAAGGCGCGCAGGATGGCGTAGAAGGGCAGGAAATACCATTCCGGCACGATATGCGCCGGCGTCACCAGCGGGTTCGCCTCGGTGTAGTTGTCGGGGTGGCCCAGGTAGTTCGGCATGAAGCCGACGATGGCGAAGAACACCACCAGGATCACGGCCAGCGCGAACAGATCCTTGATCACGAAATAGGGCCAGAAGGGCAGGGTGTCCTTCTTCGCCTCTTCCTTCGAGGTGCGGCGGACCTCGACGCCGGTCGGGTTGTTGTTGCCGGTGGTGTGGAAGGCCCAGATATGCACCACCACCAGCGCCGCGATGACGAAGGGCAGCAGGTAATGCAGCGAGAAGAAGCGGTTGAGCGTCGGGTTGTCCACCGCCGGGCCGCCCAGCAGCCAGGTCTGGATCGCTTCGCCGATGCCGGGGATCGCGCCGAAGAGGCCGGTGATCACCGTGGCGCCCCAGAAGGACATCTGGCCCCAGGGCAGCACGTAGCCCATGAAGGCGGTGCCCATCATCATCAGGTAGATCAGCATGCCGACGATCCAGGTCACTTCGCGCGGCGCCTTGTAGGAGCCGTAGTAGAGGCCGCGGAAGATGTGGATATAGACGGCGAGGAAGAACAGCGAGGCGCCGTTCGCATGCAGGTAGCGCAGCATGTAGCCGCCGTTCACGTCGCGCATGATATGCTCGACCGATGCGAAGGCCAGGTCGACATGCGGCGTGTAATGCATCACCAGCACGATGCCTGTGGCGATTTGCAGCACCAGGCAGAAGGCCAGCACGATGCCCCAGATCCACCACCAGTTGAGGTTCTTGGGGGTGGGGATCATCAGCGTGTCGTATACCAGGCTGACGACGGGCAGGCGGCGATGCAGCCAGCGCTCGAAACCCGTCTTGGGCTCGTAATGGTCGTGGGGAATACCGGCCATGTGCGCCTCCTCAGCCCAGTTTGATGGTGGTTTCGTCAAGGAATTCGGCAACGGGGATCCACATGTTCTCGGGCGCGGGGCCCTTGCGGATACGTCCGGCCTGGTCGTAATGCGAGCCGTGGCACGGGCAGAACCAGCCGCCGAAATCGCCGGCGCCGTCGCCGATCGGCACGCAGCCCAGATGGGTGCAGACGCCGATCATTACCAGCCATTCGCCGGCCTCGTCCAGCGTGCGGTTTTCGTCGGTGGCGGGCGCGTCGGGCTTGTTGGGGTTCTGGGCGCTCTGGTCGATCAGCTGGTTCAGCTGGACCGCGCGGCCGCCCTCGATCTCTTCCTCGGTGCGGCGGCGGATGAACACGGGCTTGCCGAGCCATTTCACCGTCAGCTGGGTGCCGGTCTCGACGCCGCTGACATCGACCTGGATCGAGGCGAGCGCCTGGACATCGGCCGAGGGGTTCATCTGGTTGACAAGGGTCCAGGCGGCGGCTCCGGCTGCGACGGTGCCGGCACCGGCCGTCGCGTAGTAGAGGAAGTCCCTCCGGGTGGCGCCGTGGTCGCCTGCGTGTTCGTCTGCGTGGGACACGGTTCTGATCTCCATTTATGCCCCGTAATCGGGGCGATACGACGGAACGGGTCGTGTTTATCGCACAGCCCTCGCCGGGCGGTTCTAGCGATCAAATCCGCGTCAGTCCAGCGGCCCCGGTGCGAGCCAGCGCCGCAAATCGACGCAGGTGTGGGATTTTGGTTGCGCGGGAAGCGCCGGCTTTTCGGCTGTTTGCGCTAAAGCAGTCCTTCGCTGCGAAAGCTCAGCTCGCGCGAGCGTCCGATGATCAGGTGATCGTGGACGGCGATTCCCATCACCTCGGCCGCGGCGGCGATGCGGGCGGTCATGCTGATGTCGGCCTGCGACGGCGTCGGGTCGCCCGAGGGGTGGTTGTGCACCAGGATCAGCGCGCTGGCGGTCAGTTCCAGCGCCCGGCGCATGATCTCGCGCGGATAGACCGGGACGTGATCGACGGTGCCGCGGGCCTGTTCCTCATCCGCGATCAGCACGTTCTTGCGGTCGAGGTAAAGCACGCGGAACTGTTCGATCTCGCGATGCGCCATGGCGGTGTGGCAATAGTCCAGAAGCGCGTCCCAGCTGGTCAGCACCGGGCGGTGCATGACGCGCGAGCGCGCCAGCCGCTGCGCCGCGGCCTCGACGATCTTCAGCTCCTGCACCACGGCGGGGCCTGCGCCCGCAACCTCGGCCAGCCGGGCGGGCGGGGCCGAAAGCACGCGGTTGAAATCGCCGAAATGGTCCAGCAGCCGGCGCGCCAGCGGCTTCACGTCCTGGCGCGGAATGGCGCGGAACAGCACCAGCTCCAGCAACTCGTAATCGGGCATCGCGGCCGCGCCGCCCTGCATGAAGCGGTCGCGCAGCCGGGCGCGGTGATCGGCGATATAGCTGGGCGGGCGGTTGCCGCGCGCCGGGAGGGCAGTCCCGGCGAGCGGCGCTTCGTCCCCCGCGGATCCTGGCACGGGGGCGAAAAGCGGAAGCGGAGCTTCGTGAAAGGCGCGATTCGGTTCCATGCCGCCAGACTGGCATGGAAAGATGAACGGGCGGTTAACGCCGGTTCACCCTTTCATCTCGTCCCAGAAGCCCTTGATCTTCTGAAAAAATCCATGGGTCTGCGGGTTGTTGTCGGCGTGGATCGCCTCGAACTCGCGCAAAAGCTCCTTCTGGCGCGCGGTCAGGTTCACCGGGGTTTCGACCGCCAGCTCGATCAGCATGTCGCCGGGCTCGCCGTTCAGCCCCGGCCCGTGGCGCAGGGGCGGCATGCCCTTGCCGCGCAGCCGCAGCTGCTTGCCCGATTGCGTCCCGGCCGGAACCTTGACGCGCGAGCGGCCGCCGTCGATGGTCGGCACCTCGATCTCGCCGCCCAAGGCGGCGGTGGCCATGCTGACCGGAACCTGGCAGGCCAGCATGCGGCCGTCGCGCATGAAGATCGGGTGTTCCTTGACCTCGATGAAGATATAGAGGTCGCCCGCCGGACCGCCGCGCATGCCGGCATCGCCCTCGCCGGCCAGGCGGATGCGGGTGCCGGTCTCGACCCCGGCGGGGATGTTCACCGAAAGTGTGCGCTCTTTCTGGACACGGCCGGCGCCGCGGCATTCCTGACAGGGATTCTTGACGATCTGGCCCTGGCCGTTGCAGGTCGGACAGGTGCGCTCGACGGTGAAGAAACCCTGCGTCGCCCGGACCTTGCCCATGCCCGAGCAGGTGGGGCAGGTGGCGGGTTCGACCGCGCCCTCGGCGCCGGTGCCGTTGCAGGCGCCGCAGGCGACCGAACCGGGCACGGTGATGGTCTTTTGCACGCCGTTGAAGGCTTCCTCCAGCGAGACGCGCAGATTGTAGCGCAGATCCTGGCCGCGGCTGGCGCGCGAGCGCCCCCCGCCCCCGGCCCGGCGGCCCATCATGTCGCCGAACAGATCCTCGAACACGTCGGCAAAGGCCGAGCCGAAATCGCCCTGGCCGTTGCCGCGGCCGAAGCCGCCGCCGCCATTCTCGAAGGCGGCATGGCCGAAACGGTCGTAGGCGGCCTTCTTCTGGTCGTCCTTAAGGCAATCGTAAGCCTCGTTCACTTCCTTGAACGCGGCCTCGGACAGCTTGCAATCCTTGTTGCGGTCGGGGTGCAGCTGCTTTGCCTTGGAGCGGTAGGCCTTCTTGATCTCGTCGGCCGAGGCGCCCCGAGGAACGCCCAGCACCTCGTAATAATCACGTTTCGCCATGTTCATCGCGTCCGGGGTCTTTCAAGAAATGACCGGCCCGTGCGGGTCTGCATCGGGCCGGCCGGGTGGCTCACATCGCGCTTACTTGCGCTTGTCTTCGCCGAGATCCTCGAAGTCGGCATCGACGATCTCGTCATCCACGTCGCGCGGGCCGGCGTCGCGCTCGGTCTCGCCGGCGCCCGCCTCGGCCTGGCTGGCCTTGTAGATGGCCTCGCCCAGCTTCATCGAGGCGTCCATCAGGTTCTGGATGCCGCCCTTGATCTTGCCGGCATCCTCGGACTTGAGGGCCTCTTCCAGCGCGCCCACGGCCAACTCGATCGCCTCGACGGTCGAGCCGTCCACCTTGTCGCCATGCTCTTCCAGCGACTTCCTGGTGGTGTGGATCAGGCTTTCGGCCTGGTTCTTGGCCTCGACCAGCTCCTTGCGCTGCTTGTCGGCCTCGGCATTGGCCTCGGCGTCCTTGACCATGCGGTCGATCTCGTCATCCGACAGGCCGCCCGAGGCCTGGATGGTGATCTTCTGCTCCTTGCCGGTGCCCTTGTCCTTGGCCGAAACCGAGACGATGCCGTTGGCGTCGATGTCGAAGGTCACTTCGATCTGCGGCATGCCGCGCGGCGCCGGCGGGATGTTTTCCAGGTTGAACTGGCCCAGCAGCTTGTTGTCCGCGGCCATCTCGCGCTCGCCCTGGAAGACCCGGATGGTCACGGCGTTCTGGTTGTCCTCGGCGGTCGAGAAGATCTGCGACTTCTTGGTCGGGATGGTGGTGTTGCGGTCGATCAGCCGGGTGAACACGCCGCCCAGCGTCTCGATGCCCAGCGACAGCGGCGTCACGTCCAGCAGAACCACGTCCTTGACGTCGCCCTGCAGCACGCCGGCCTGGATGGCCGCACCCAGCGCCACCACCTCGTCGGGGTTCACGCCCTTGTGCGGTTCCTTGCCGAAGAAGGCGGTCACTTCCTCGACCACCTTGGGCATGCGGGTCATGCCGCCGACCAGCACGATCTCGTCGATGTCGCCCTTGGACATGCCGGCGTCCTTCAGCGCGTCCTGGACCGGCTTCATCGTGCGCTTGATCAGGTCGCCGACCAGGCTTTCCAGCTTGGCGCGGGTCAGCTTCATGACCATGTGCAGCGGCGTGCCCGAATCCTTGTCCATCGAGATGAACGGCTGGTTGATCTCGGTCTGGCTGGAGCTGGACAGCTCGATCTTGGCCTTCTCGGCGGCTTCCTTCAGGCGCTGGAGCGCCATCTTGTCCTTGGTCAGGTCGACGCCATGTTCCTTTTTGAACTCCTCGGCGAGGTAGTTCACGATGCGCATGTCGAAGTCCTCGCCACCCAGGAAGGTGTCGCCGTTGGTGGATTTCACCTCGAACAGGCCGTCGTCGATTTCCAGGATGGTGATGTCGAAGGTGCCGCCGCCGAGGTCATAGACCGCGATGGTCTTGCTGTCCTTCTTGTCGAGGCCGTAGGCCAGCGCGGCCGCGGTCGGCTCGTTGATGATGCGCAGCACTTCGAGGCCCGCGATCTTGCCGGCGTCCTTGGTCGCCTGGCGCTGGGCGTCGTTGAAATAGGCGGGCACGGTGATGACGGCCTGGGTGACGGTCTCGCCCAGGTAGGATTCGGCGGTTTCCTTCATCTTTTGCAGGATGAAGGCGGAAATCTGGCTGGGCGAATACTTGTCGCCGCGCACCTCGACCCAGGCGTCGCCATTGCCGCCGTCCACGATGGCATAGGGGACCAGCTTCTTGTCCTTCTCGACTTCCGCGTCGGTGGTGCGGCGGCCGATCAGGCGCTTGACGGCAAAGACCGTGTTCGACGGGTTGGTGACGGCCTGGCGCTTGGCGGGCTGGCCGACCAGACGCTCGCTGTCGGTGAAGGCGACGATCGAGGGCGTGGTGCGCGCGCCTTCCGAATTCTCGATGACCTTGGGTTGGCTGCCATCCATGATGGCGACGCAGCTGTTGGTGGTTCCGAGGTCGATGCCGATGACTTTGGACATGCAATAACCTTTCTTGCGGCGATATTCTGGGCCTTGGGTCCACAAGCGGCCCCCGAAGCCCGATCCCTGGGTTGACCGAAGGGCGCCTGGTTCGGGAACCCTTCGAACTTCATGGGCCTATATAGGAAGGGGTCTGGCGGGCTGCAAGCAGACCCGAGGGCAGAAAACATGCGCCCCGCGCCCGTGTCGCAAGCGCCCCTGCGGCGGCGGGCGCGACCCGGCGGGCGGGGGCGCAGGAGAGGGGGCGGGGGCCGCCGTCACCGGCCGGCCGCCCAGCTGATCGAGACCGCCTTGCGCGTCGCGTATTCCGCCATCAGCCCGATCATCAGCAGCGTCAGCGTGGCATAGAGCGGATAGTCCAGCGACGAGTTGCGCGGCGAATAGTTGATGAAGGCGAAGCCGCGCGTCTGGTCGATCAGGTGGAACAGCGGGTTCCAGGAAAACATCTGCAGCATCGCGCTGGGCATCAGGTTCGCCACGAACATCTTGCCGGAAAACACCATGTTGATGCGCTGGTAGAACTGCGTCAGCACCTGCGCCGCCTGCGGCCACCAGGGCCGCAGGGCCAGGAAGATCAGCCCGATGCAGCAGCCCGAGAACCAGGCCAGCACCAGCATGGCATAGCAGGCCAGCGGGTTGTCGATCTGGATCGGCTGGATCATGTAGTGATAGCCGCTCAGCACCACGACGGCCGAGAAGGTCTGCTTGTAGAGCGAGGCGAGCGCCGCGGCCGAGATCATCACCGCGGTGTTCATCGGCCCGTGCTTCATCATCTGGTTGTTGGGGTTGCCGGCCATGGCCACCGCGCCCATGGCCTGCGAATGGGCCATGAACATGAAGATCCCGGACATGATATAGACGATGTAGTCGCCCCGGATCGGCGCGTGGCGCATGCCCATGATGGCGAAAAGCAGATAGAAGCCCAGGATCATGCTGATGGCCTGCACCACCGTCATGATCAGCCCGACCACGGCGTTGCGCTGGCCCTTGCGCAGGTTGTTGACCGTCACGTGATAGATCAGCGACAGCGTGGTGAAAGCGGCCTCGACCATGTTGCGGCTGCGGTGCTGGGTGAACATGGTCTGGATGGCTCTGGCTGCGGTTTCGGTTATGGCTTTCGCGGGGTGCTTGCCCTGCGCGGTCCGCCGCATCATAAGGAAGCCGACAGCCGTGTTCAATCGGCGCCGCATCCCCGATGCTTCGGGACGGAAAGGAAAAACCATGCAATTCGATCGAATGATTGCCGAAATGCGACGTCTTGCCCTGCGGGCCGGCGACGAGATCATGAAGATCTATGGCGCCGAGGATTTCGATGTGCGCGCCAAATCCGACGCCTCGCCCGTGACCGAGGCCGACGAGGCCGCCGACGCGCTGATCTCGGCCGGGCTGCGCGCGGCCTTCCCCGACATCGCGCTGGTGACCGAGGAACAGGCGGCGACCCATGGCCAGAGCCTTTCGACCTTCCTGATCGTCGATCCGCTGGACGGCACCAAGGAATTCGTGCAGCGTCGCGGCGATTTCACCGTCAACATCGCCTATGTGGAAAACGGCGTGCCGCGGCTGGGCGTGGTCTATGCCCCGGCCAAGGGACGGCTGTTCTATACCACCGCGCAGGGCGGCTCGGTCGAGGAAAAGGGTCCCTTTGGCGAAGAACCGGGCGAGCTGACGCCCATCGGCGTCAACTCGACGCCCGACAACCGGGCGCTGATGGTCGTCGCCTCGAAATCGCATCGCGACGCGGCGACGGACGACTATATCGCCCGCTACGGGGTGCGCGACATGACCTCGGCCGGCAGCTCGCTGAAGTTCTGCCTGGTGGCGACGGGCGAGGCCGATCTTTACCCGCGCCTGGGCCGGACGATGGAATGGGACACCGCCGCGGGCGACGCGGTGCTGCGCGGCGCGGGCGGCGAGGTGGTGCGATTCGATGACCACGCGCCGCTGGCCTATGGCAAGCCGGGGTTCGAGAACCCGTTCTTCATCGCCTTCGCCCCCGGCGTGCTGCTGGTCAAGGACTGACGCCCATGTCCGTCGTCATCGTCATCCCCGCCCGCCACGCCTCGACCCGCTATCCCGGCAAGCCGCTGGTCGAGCTGCGCGGCGCGACCGGCGCGGGGCTGTCGCTTATCCGCCGCAGCTGGGAGGCGGCGCGAGCCGTCCAGGGCATCGACCGCGTGATCGTCGCCACCGACGACGAGCGCATCCGCGCCCATGCCGAGGGTTTCGGGGCCGAGGTCGCCATGACCTCGACCGCCGCCCGCAACGGCACCGAGCGCTGCGCCGAGGCGGTGGCCAATCTGGGCGTGTCGCCCGAGATCGTGGTGAACCTGCAAGGCGACGCGCCGCTGACGCCTTCCTGGTTCGTCGAGGAGCTGGTCGCCGGGCTGCGCGCCGATCCCGGCGCCGACGTGGCCACGCCGGTCCTGCGCTGTTCGGGGGCCATGCGCTCGGACCTGATCGCCGACCGGGTGGCGGGGCGCGTCGGCGGCACCACCGCCGTCTTCGGCCATGACCGGCGGGCGCTGTATTTCTCCAAGGAAGTGATTCCCTATGCCGCGGCGGATTTCGGTCCCAGCGAGCCGACGCCGGTCTTTCACCATGTCGGCGTCTATGCCTATCGCCCGGCGGCGCTGGCCGAATACCCGACCTGGGACGAGGGCCGGCTGGAGGTGCTGGAAGGGCTTGAGCAGCTGCGCTTCCTGGAACGCGGCCGCCGCATCCTCTGCGTCGAGGTCGAGGCGAAGGGCCGCGAGTTCTGGGAACTGAACAACCCCTCGGACGTGCCCAAGCTGGAAGCGATGATGCAGCGCATGGGCATCGCCTGATGCCCGAAGGCGGGCTGCCTTCGATCAGCATCATCGTCGTCTCGCGCCACCGGCCGCAGGCGCTGGCGCGCTGCCTGGCCTCGCTGGCCGGCCAGGTCCATGCCGGTTTCGAACTGGTGCTGGTGGCCGATCCCGCCGCCGTCGGCATCTGCCCGGAACTGCCGGCCAAGCGGCTGGCCTTCGACCAGGCCAATATCTCGGCCGCGCGCAACGAGGGGCTGGCGCTGGCGGCGGGCGAGGTGGTGCTGTTCATCGACGACGACGCGCTGGCCGAGCCGGGCTGGGCCGGGGCGCTGGCCGCGCCCTTTGCCGATCCGCGCGTCATCGCCGCCACCGGCTTCACCCGCGGGCCCGACGGGCTGCGCTGGCAGGTCCGGGCCGAGCGAATCACGCCTTCGGGCGCCACCCTGCCGCTGCATGTCGCCGAAACCGCGCTGCTTGCGCCCGAGAACGGCTGCCCGGTCAGCACCATCGGCACCAATTCCGGCTTTCGCCGCGACGCGCTGCTGCAGATCGGTGGCTTCGATCCGGCCTTCGCCTATTACCTGGACGAAAGCGACGTGAACCTGCGCATGGCGGCGCGGTTTCCGCAGGGGCTGACGGCGGTGGTCCCGGCGGCGCAGGTGATCCATGGCGCCGCCCCCGGCGCCGTCCGGGGCGAGGCCGGGGTGCCGCGCGATCTGACCGCCATCGGCCGTTCCGCCGCGATCTTCGCCGCGCGGCACGGCGGCGATGCGGGCTGGCTGCGCGAAGGCCAGCGCCGGCGGCTCCTGCGGCATATGGTGGCCGGCCGGCTCGACCCTTTCGCCATCGCGCCGATCCTGGCGACGCTGGACCGCGGCCTGGCGCAGGGCCGGGGGCAGGCGCCCGCCCCGCCGGTCTGGAACCGGCCCCCGCCGCCGCCGTTCCAGCCGCTGCCGCGCCGGGCGTCGGGCGGCGAGCCGCTGTTTCTGGCCGGCTGGCACTGGCAGGCGCGCACCTTGCGCGCCCGCGCGGCGCAAGCCGTGGCCCAGGGGCGGCCCACCGAACTGCTGCTGCTGACCCCCAGTTTCCTGCCGCATCGGCGGACCCGCGCCGCGGGCGGCTGGTGGGAACAATGGGGCGGTGTTTGGGGCGCCTCGCTGCCCAGAGACCCGCCTGTCATATTTCTGAGCAAGAATGCGCGCATTCTGCGCGAGCGAGGAAATTTGCCTGGACGGCGGAGCGAGATCAGCGGAAAATCGCCGCAAAACGCAAAAATTGAATCGCTTTAACATTTTAAAGGAACGACTGTGCCGGCCAGGCGCTTGTTGCGCAGGCGCCCGCAAAAAGGGATAAATGCCCTGCGTCGGTGCAGAAATCAGGAGACCGAATTCATGACTCGCAAAGTCACCAAGGCCATCTTCCCCGTGGCTGGACTGGGCACCCGCTTTCTTCCCGCCACCAAGAGCATTCCCAAGGAGATCATGACCTTGGTGGATCGCCCGCTGATCCAATATGCCATCGACGAGGCACGGGCGGCAGGGATCGAGGAGTTCATCTTTGTCACCTCGCGCGGCAAGGGCGCGCTCGAGGATTACTTCGACCACGCCCATGAGCTCGAATCGAGCCTGAAGAAATCCGGCAAGAACGAATTGCTGGACATCCTGCGCTCGACCAACATGGAATCGGGCGCCATCGCCTATGTCCGCCAGCACAAGGCGCTGGGGCTGGGCCATGCCGTCTGGTGCGCCCGCCGCCTGGTCGGCGACGAGCCCTTTGCCGTCATCCTGACCGACGACGTCATCATGGGCGAGCCGCCCTGCCTGCAACAGATGATCGAGGCCTATCAGGAAACCGGCGGCAGCATGGTCGCCACCATGGAGGTTCCGGCCGAGAAGACCAGGGCCTACGGCGTGCTGGACGTGTCCGAGGACATGGGCGCCATCGTCCGCGCCCGCGGCATGGTGGAGAAGCCCAAGGACAACCCGCCCTCGAACCTGGCCGTGATCGGCCGCTACATCCTGGCGCCCTCGGTGCTGAGCAACCTCAACAAGCTCAAGCAGGGCTCGGGCGGCGAGATCCAGTTGACCGACGCCATCGCCGACGAGATCGCCGAGGGTCGCGACGTGTTCGGCCTGCGCTTCCGCGGCCAGCGCTTCGACTGCGGCTCGAAGGCGGGCTTCCTGCAGGCGACCGTGGCTTTCGGCCTGGCGCGCGACGATCTGAGGGATGAATTTGCCGACTATCTTTCCGACGTCCTGGCAATGCGCAAGGCGGCGGAATAAGCGGGCATGACGAACAAGGTTCTGGTGACCGGCGGCGCGGGCTATATCGGCTCGCACGCCTGCAAGGCATTGCGCGCGGCGGGCTTCGAGCCCGTCACCTATGACAATCTCTGCACCGGCTGGCGGCAGGCGGTGAAATTCGGCCCCTTCGAGCAGGGCGACCTGCTGGACCGGGCCCGGCTGGACGAGGTCTTTGCCCGCCACAAGCCCGTCGCGGTGATGCATTTCGCCGCGCTGAGCCAGGTCGGCGAGGCGATGCGCGAGCCGGGCAAGTATTGGCGCGGCAATGTCAGCGCCTCGCTGAGCCTGATCGAGGCGACGCTGGCGGCGGGGGTGCGGAATTTCGTCTTCAGTTCGACCTGCGCCACCTATGGCGACCATGACGGTGTCGTGCTGGACGAGACGACCGCGCAGACGCCGCTGAACGCCTATGGCGCCTCCAAGCGCGCGATCGAGGACATGCTGAAGGATTTCGGCGCCTCGGACGGGCTGAAATCGGTGATCTTCCGCTATTTCAACGTGGCCGGCGCCGACCCGGATGCCGAGGTGGGCGAGTTCCACCAGCCCGAGACGCATCTGATCCCGCTGATCCTGGACGCCATCGACGGCAAGCGCGCGGCGCTGACCATCCACGGCACGGATTATCCGACCCCGGACGGCACCTGCATCCGCGACTATGTTCATGTGATGGACCTGGTGGACGCGCATGTGCTGGGGCTGAAACACCTGCTGGACGGCAAGGTGGCCGAGGGCGGGCACGAGGTCTTCTGCCTGGGCACCGGCAACGGTTTTTCGGTGCGCGAGGTGATCGACCATTCCCGGCATGTCACCAACCGCCCGGTGCCGCTGACCGAGGGGTCGCGCCGTGGCGGCGATGCCGTCAAGCTGGTCTCGGGCAGCGAGAAGGCGGTCTCGGTTCTGGGCTGGAACCCGGCGCGCTCGACCCTGCCGCAGATGATCGGCGACGCCTGGCGCTGGCACCAGAACGGCGGATATGAGGCCTGACCCGGCGGTTCTGCTGGATGTCTCGCGGCTGATCTCGCGGCTCGGCGGTGGCCCGGCGACGGGCATCGACCGGGTCGAGGCGGAATGGCTGGCCCATCTGCAAGACCGCCCGCATCTGCTGCTGTGCCGGGTGCGGCGCGGGCAGTTGCTGCTGCCGCCCCAGGCCGGGGCGGCGATCCTGCGCTGGCTGGGCGGGGCGCTGGACGACCTGCCGCCGCCCGACCTGCTGGACCGGCTGCGCGGGCGGCGCACCCTGGCTGCGCGGGCCGAGGCGGCTTTGCGCGGCATGGCGCTGGCACGGGCCGGTCGCGACGGGCGGGGCCTGGGCCGCGCCGCCCAGGCGCATCTGGGGCAGGGCGTCTACGTCAACGTCGGCCATGCCAACCTGCAACCGGCGCTGCTGGCGAACCTGCGCCCCCTGCCGCGGGCGGTGCTGATCCACGACACCATCCCGCTGGACCATCCCGAATTCACCCGTGCCGGCCAGGCCGGGAAGTTCCGCGACCGCTTCGCCGCCGCGCTGGGGCAGGCAGAACTGATCCTGACCGTTTCGCAGGCCACCCGCGCCGATGTGCTGCGCTGGCGCGAGCGGCTGGGGCTGCCGGGCCATGCGCCGGTCGTCGCCGCGCCCATCGGCACCAGGCTGGCCGCGCCCGATCCGGCCGGCCTGCCGGCCGGCCTGGACCTGTCGCGCCCCTTCTTCATCACCCTGGGCACCATCGAGCCGCGCAAGAACCACGGGCTGCTCCTGGACGCCTGGCAGTTGCTGGAGCGCGGGCCGAAGCCGCCGCAGCTGTTCGTCATCGGCCGCCGCGGCTGGGAGAATCGCGCGGTCTTTGCCCGGCTCGACCGCCTGCCGCCGCGCGGGCCGGTGCAGGAGCTTTCCGACCTGGACGACGGCGCGGTGGCGGCGCTGCTGAACCGCAGCCATGGGTTGCTGATGCCCAGCCGGGCCGAGGGCTTCGGCCTGCCGCTGACCGAGGCGGCCGGGCGCGGCATCCCGGTCCTGGCCACGCCCTTGCCGGCGGCGCGCGAGATGCTGGGCGATTACGCGACCTGGCTGTCGCCCGACGCCCCCGCCGACTGGGCGGCCGAGATCGCGCGGCTGGCGGCCGCCCCGCCGCTGCGGCGGCCGGCCTGGCCGGTGCCGGCCTGGGACGGGCATTTCGCGCATTTCCACGCAGGGTTGAGCGAAACATTGCGCCTCTCGGAGGTTGCGTCTATGTGACGGGCAGTAAAAGGTAAAAAGAGTTCCCGTGCCGCGCCCGTTCAGGATTATCCGGCGTAAACTGAGGCTCCGCGCCCGCCGTCAATGGCTGCTGGGGCGCGCGATCCGCCGTCGCCGGCAGTTGCATCCGGTCTGGGACCGCACCGCCCGAATCGCGCCGGGCGACATCCTGCTGTTCATGACCATGCGCAACGAGGCGCCGCGCCTGCCGTGGTTTCTGGACTATTACCGGGCGTTGGGCATCCGGCACTTCCTGGTGGTGGACAACGGCTCGCAGGATGGCGGGCGCGAATACCTGGGCGAGCAGCAGGACGTCTCGGTCTGGCTGACCCATGCCAGCTACAAGGCGGCGCGCTTCGGCATGGACTGGATGAACTGGCTCTTGCACCGCCATGGCGCGGGGCATTGGTGCCTGACGGTCGATCCCGACGAATTCCTGGTCTATCCCCATCACGACACCCGGCCCCTGCAGGCGCTGACCGACTGGCTGGACGCCAGCAACATCCGCGCCTTCTCGGCCATGCTGCTGGACATGTATCCCCAGGGCTCGCTGGCCGCCGAGCCCTATCGCGCCGGGCAGGATCCGTTCCAGATCGCGCGCTGGTTCGACCCGGCCAATTACGTCATCCGCAAGAACGGCGAATACGGCAACCTGTGGATCCAGGGCGGGCCGCGGGCGCGGGCCTTCTTTGCCGACGATCCCGAAAACGCCCCGGCGCTGAACAAGATCCCGCTGGTGCGCTGGCAGCGGGGCCAGGCCTATGTCAGCTCGACCCATATGCTGCTGCCGCGCTCGCTGAACCTGGTTTATGACCAGGACGGCGGCGAAAAGGCCTCGGGTTGCCTGCTGCATGCCAAGTTCCTGTCCAGCTTCGTCGAGAAATCCGCCGAAGAGCTGAGCCGGCGCCAGCATTACGCCGACAGCCAGGAATACCTGGCCTATCACGCCGGGCTGCGCGACGACCCGGATTTCTGGTGCGAGCAGTCCTGCGCGCTGCGGGACTGGCGCCAGCTCGAGGATCTGGGCCTGATCTCCAAGGGGAACTGGGCATGAGCGACGCGCCGGTGCGGCTGGGCGTGGTCATGCTGTGCCACGAGGAACTGCCCATCGCCGCCCGCATGGCGCGGGTCTGGGCCGAGGGCGGGGCGGCGGTCGCGGTCCATGTCGATGCCCGGACGGCCGAGGATGCGGTCCGGCCCATGCGCGCCGGGCTGGCCGACCTGCCGCAGGTGCTGTTCAGCCCGCGCCATCCCTGCGAATGGGGCACCTTCAGCCTGGTGCGCGCCACGCAGGACGCCGCATCCCTGCTGCTCGGGCGGTTCGGGGACGTGACGCATGTGCTGGTCGTCTCGGGCGCCTGCCTGCCCTTGCGGCCGGTGGCGGATCTTTGCGCCTATCTGGCGTCGCATCCCGGACGCGACTTTATCGAAAGCGTGACGGCCGAGGATGTCGGCTGGACCGTCGGCGGGCTGAACGAGGAACGCTTCACCCTGCATTTCCCCTTTTCCTGGCGGCGCCGGCACAAGCTTTTCGACCGCTATGTCGCGCTGCAGCGCCGGCTGGGCTACAAGCGCCGCATCCCGCGAGGCCTGGTGCCGCATCTGGGCTCGCAATGGTGGTGCCTGACGCGGGCCACGCTGGGCGCGATCCTGGCCGATCCGCGCCGGGCCGAGTTCGACCGCTATTTCAGCCGGGTCTGGATCCCGGACGAAAGCTATTTCCAGACCCTCGCCCGCCGCCATTCCAGAAGCATCGAAAGCCGCTCGCTGACGCTGGCCAGGTTCGACGACCAGGGCAAGCCCTATATCTTTTACGACGACCACCTGGAGCTTTTGCAGCAATCGCGCTGCTTTGTCGCGCGCAAGATCTGGCGGGGCGCGGATCGGCTTTACCGGCATTTCCCGCCGGCCGAGGCCGCGGTCCCCCCGGCCGCCGAGCCCCGGCCCGAGCGGGTAGAACGCATCATCGCGCAGGCGGTGGCGCGCCGGCGGCTGGGCCGGCCGGGGCTTTACATGCAAAGCCGCTTTCCGCTGAAGGATCGCGAGAACGGCAAGACCGCCGCGCCCTATGCTCTGTTCCAGGGCTTCACCGACCTGTTCCCCGGTTTCGAATCCTGGCTGGCTGGGCGGATCGACGCCGATGTGCATGGCCATGTCTTCGCCGTGCAGGGCGTCGAGTTCGCCGGCCGCAAGCCGCTGGGGCCGGGGGCGCTGCCCGACAGCGCCGGGCTGCGCGACCTGGACCAGCGCGGCTTCCTGGCCAACCTGATCCGCAGCTCGCAGCGGATGCAGGCCTGGCAATTCAGCCCGCGCGACGGGCAGGAAATGAACTGGTTCCTCGCCACCGATCCCAATGCGCGCATCTTCGTCGTCACCGGCGCCTGGGCCGTGCCGCTGCTGCATTCCGACATGCCCTTCGACGACATCCGCCGGGTCGCTGCCATCCTGCAACGCACCGAACTGGCGCAGATGGAGGTGCTGAACTCGGTCTGGCTCAAGGCGCGCACGCAGGTCTGGGATCTGGGCGATGTCTGCGCCCGGCCCGCGGCCGTGCTGGGCGGCGTCCTGCAAGGGCTGGGCGGCGATGCCCGCGCCGCCGCCGACCTGCCCCGGATGTGCGACATCGCCGGCATGGGGCGGTTCCTGCAAAGGCTGCGCAATGCCGGGCTGCATCCGCGGCTGATGGGGGATTTCCCGGTGGCCGATCCCGCCCCGCCGACCAGCCAAGGAAACCCCGCGCCATGACCCAGCCCTTTCGCAGCTTCGTCATCTTCGCCGAGATGCGCACCGGCTCGAACCTGCTCGAGGCGACGCTGAACGCCGTCAAGCGCGTCACCTGCTTTGGCGAGGCCTTCAACCCCTACATGATGGGCTGGCCCGACAAGGACGAGCTGAAGGGCATCACCATGGCCGAGCGCGAGGCCGATCCCCACCGGCTGCTGGCCGCGATCTTCGACAAGCCGAACCACCTGCCGGGGTTTCGCTATTTCCACGACCACGACCCGCGCGTCTTGGACGCCATCATCGAGGATCGGTCCTGCGCCAAGATCGTGCTGACCCGCAACCCGGTGGACAGCTATGTCTCGACCGCGCTGGCGCGGGCGACGAACCAGTGGAAGCTGAACGAGACCGAGACCCCGATCCCCGCCGCCGTGCGCTTCGACGGCGCCGAGTTCCGGCAGGCGGTGGGCGAGATCGAGGCGTTCCAGCTGAAGGTCATGCACCGGCTGCAAGTGACCGGCCAGGCCGCCTTCTGGCTGGGCTACGAGGATCTGCGCGACGCCGAGGTGATGACCGGCCTTTTGCACTGGCTGGGCCGCACCGACCTGGAGCGGGTCGAGCCGGCCAGCGACCAGGTGCCGCAAAACCCGCGCGAACTGTCCGAGAAGGTCGAGAATTTCGACGAGATGCAGGCGGAACTGGCGCGCCTCGACCCGTTCATGCTGCGCCGCATCCCGAATTTCGAGCCGCGCCGCGGTCCCGCCGTGCCCTCGTTCCTGGGGGCCGAGGCGGGCAGGGGGCTGATCTTCATGCCGGTCAAGGGCGGGCCGACCGGCCGGGTCTCGGACTGGCTGCGGGCGATGGGCGAGGTCGCGGGCGATTTCACCCAGGCCAGCCTGCGGCAATGGAAGCGCCAGCATGGCGGCCATCGCAGTTTCACCGTGCTGCGCCATCCGTTGCTGCGGGCCTGGAAGGCGTTCGAATCGCTGACCCAGGGCAGGAATGCCGAATTGCGCGACCTGCTGCGGCGGATCCATCGCGTGCCGCTGCCGCCCGATCCCGAGCTTGCGGCGCTGGACCAGGGCCGCAAGGCCGAGCTGTTCGCGGCCTTCCTGGACCTGCTGCGCCGCAACCTGAACGGCCAGACCACGCTGCCGACCTATCCCGGCTGGGCCAGCCAGTCCGAGGTGCTGGCCGGTTTCGCCCGTCTCGGCGCCCCCGACATGGTGCTGCGCGAGGCGGACCTGCCGCGCGAGCTGTCCTGGCTCGCCGCCAGCGCCGGCATCGGGGCGCCGGCCGAACCGCCCAAGGCCGAGCCCTTCCCGGATTTCCTGAACGACCAGGAACTGCGCGCCGCGGCGAAAAGGGCCTATCTGCGCGACTACGTCGCCTTCGGCTTTGCCGGCCAGCCCTAGCCTGGCCCGGCCCAGCCGTGACTAGCCCTGCGGGGTCATGGCCTTGCGCTGGCGGTTGCGTTCCAGCCCCAGCTGCCGCTCGCGCCAGATGATCAGGATGCCGGCGGTGATGACCAGCGCCGCGCCTGCCAGCATGACCAGCGTCGGCGCCTCGTCGAAGATGAACCAGCCGATCAGCAGCGCCAGCAGCATCGAGGCATATTCGAAGGGTGCGACCAGCGAGGCATCGGCATAGCGATAGGCCGAGGTCAGCAGGATCTGCCCCAGCCCGCCCAGCAGCCCGATCGTGACCAGCAGCGCGGCGGTCTCGGCATCGGGCCAGACCCAGCCGAAGGGCAGCGTCAGCAGCCCCAGCAGCGTCGACGTGACCGAGAACCAGAACACGATGGCCGAGGTGCGTTCCTCCTGCACCAGCTTGCGCACGAAGATCTGCGCCAGCGCCGTGCAGGCGGCGCCCGACAGCGTGACCATGGCGCCCAGGCTTTCCCTGTAGCCCATGGCGGCGCCGAAGCTCAGCCGCGGCGACAGCACGATGACCACGCCGACCAGCCCCAGCACCACCATGGACAGGCGGAACAGCCGCACGTCCTCGCCCAGGAACATGGCGGCGAAGATCACCGTCAGCAGCGGCGCGGCATAGCCGATGGCCGTGACCTCGGGGAAAGGCAGCAGGGCCAGCGCCCAGAAGCCCAGCCCCATGGCCGCAGTGCCGATCACGCCGCGATAGAAATGCCCCATCGGGCGAAAGGTCTTCAGCCCCACGCCCAGCTCGTGCCGGAAGGCCAGCCAGACCAGGATGACCGGGATGGCGAAAAGCGAGCGGAAGAACACCTGCTGGCCCGGCGGCACGCCCAGGCCCCCTTGGGCGGTGGCCTTGACGATCGAGGCCATGATGGTGAACACCAGCACGCTGAGGCATTTCAGCAGGATGCCGCGCAGCGGGCTTGGGGGCGTATGGATCATGGCAATCGCTCGCATGCCCAGCGTGCCGCATCGGCGACCGCGGGGTCGGGGTCATCGGCCAAGGATTCGGCCAGCGGGCGCAGATGTGCAAGCCCCGAATTGCCGATGGCGTAAAGCACGTTGCGCACCATGCGGTCGCGCCCGATGCGCTTGATCGGGCTGCCCGAGAAACGCTCGCGGAAACCCGCATCGTCCAGCGCCGCCAGTTCCGCCAGCGCCGGCGCGCCATGGGGCCCGTGATAGCGCAGCTCGGTCGCTTCCTGCGCGAACTTGTTCCAGGGGCAGGCGGCCAGGCAATCGTCGCAGCCATAGATGCGGTTGCCCAGGCTCGGCCGCAGCTCGGGGTCGACCGGCCCCTTGTGCTCGATGGTCAGGTAAGAGATGCAGCGCCGCGCATCCAGCTGGTAGGGCGCCGGAAAGGCCCCGGTCGGGCAGGCGTCGAGGCAGGCCCGGCACGAGCCGCAATGGCTGCGTTCCGCCGCGTCCCTGGGCAGCTCCAGCGTGGTGAAGATCGCGCCCAGGAAGAACCAGCTGCCCAGCTCGCGCGACAGCAGGTTGGTGTGCTTGCCCTGCCAGCCCAGGCCCGCCGCCTGGGCCAGCGGCTTTTCCATCACCGGGGCGGTGTCGACAAAGACCTTGATCTCGCAGCCGGTCAGCCCGACCAGCCAGCCGCCCAGGCGCTTGAGCCGTTTCTTGACCAGGTCGTGGTAGTCCTTGCCCTGGGCATAGACGCTGACCGCGCCGCGGTCCTTGTGGCCGATGACCTCCATCGGATCATGCTCGGGCGTGTAGAGCTCGGCCAGCATGATGACCGAACGCGCCTCGGGCCACAGGCTTCCCGGCGAGGCGCGCCAATGCGCCCGCTCGGCCATCCAGCCCATCTGGCCGTGGCGGCCCTGCTCCAGGAAGGCGGCCAGCCGCTCGGGCAGCTGCGGGTTGGCGTCGGGGGCGCAAATGCCAAGGGCCGAGAAACCCTCGGCCCGTGCCTGCTGTTCCAGCCGCGAACGGATCTCCGCCGGGTCGGTCGGCCTAGAAGTCGAGCAGCGCATAATGCGGCGCCGGGTGGACGCCCGGCAGGTGGTCGGCCAAAAGGCTGCGGAAGGCGGGCCGCGACTTGATCTTGGCATACCATTCCTGCACCTCGGCCGAATGGGTCCAGTCCACGTCCGAGATATAGTCGAGGCAGGACAGATGCGCGGCGGCGGTGAAATCGGCCAGCGTCATCACGTCGCCCGCCAGCCAGCGCCGATGTTCCAGCAGGCCCTTCATGTAGTCCAGGTGATAGCGGATTGCCGAAAGCCCGGCCTTGACCGTGCGCGAATCCGGGTAGCCCAGGCGCATCACCTTCTTCCAGACCCGCTCGTTCATCACCGGGCGCGTCACCTCGGCGTTGAACTTGTCATCGAACCAGGCGCAAAGCCGGCGCACCTCGTAGCGCTCGGCCGGCAAGGCCGGCATCAGCGAGGGCTGCGGCTGGATCTCGTCCAGGTATTCGCAGATCGCCTGGCTTTCGGCCAGAAGCCGGCCGTCCATGCGCAGGACCGGCAGCTTGCCCGCCGGGTTGCGGCGCATGATTTCCGAGCCCGGCTCCCAGAAACGGTCCTCGACCAGCTCGACCTCGATGCGCTTTTCGGCCAGCACCAGACGGACCTTGCGGCAAAAGGGCGACAGGGCGACATGGTAAAGGCGAATCGTGGAACTGGGCGAGGGCGTGTTCATGGGTGGAAAAACCGGTTCGTTCTCGGGCTTCCGGTTGATACGCTTGGGGACGCGCAGTTTCAACCGCGATGCGCGGCAGGGCGCGGATCAGCGCCCAAGCCCCAGGCAGGAATCGCGGCCATCCGCCCGGATCGTCTCGGCGCCGCTGACGATCGAACGGGTGCGGGCCGAGCCGGTCTGCGGGTTGCGCGTGCGCGGCGCCGGCAGGATCGAGGCCAGCGCCGCCGCCTGCCGCAGGCTCAGCTTGTCGGGCGTGGTCTTGAAATAATACTCCGAGGCGGCCTTGATGCCAAAGACGCCGCGGCCGAATTCGGCGATGTTCAGGTAGACCTCGACGATGCGGCGCTTGGACCACAGCGCCTCGATCATCGGGGTATAGGTCGTCTCCATCACCTTGCGCGGCCAGCTGCGCCCCTGCCACAGGAAGACGTTCTTCGCCGTCTGCTGGGTGATGGTCGAGGCGCCGCGCGACGAGCCCGAGGCGATCACCCGGCGGATCTCGACCATGTCGAAGCCCCAGTGGTTGCAGAAATTGGCGTCCTCGGCCGCGACCACGGCGCGGACCATATGCGCCGAGACCTGGTCCAGGCCGACCCATTCGCGCGTGGCCCGGCCGGGAAATTCGCGCTGGCCCTGGATGATGGTCCAGGTGGTCGGCGGGTTGATGAAGGAAAACAGAAAGACCAGCACGAACATCAGCGCCAGCAGCCGCGCGCCGATCCAACTGGTCCAGGACCAGAGCCACCGCACCAGGCGGCGCAGCGGCCGCCCGACGCGCAGGCCGCGGCGCCGGCGCGTCACCTGCGCCTCGGGGTTGTCGTCAAGGGTGTCCGTGCGGTGGGGCATGGGGGCGTCCTGTCACGCCCATGCCCCTTGCGTCAAGCGTCAGGCCGAGGGCGAGGGGTCCGATCCCTCCGCCGTGGCCCCAGGGTCCGGCCGGTCCACATGCGGCATGCCGAGTGCCGTGCCCAGCTTGCCGCCGGCAAAGGCCTTGCGCAGGCGATCCTCCTCGGCCTCGGGCAGCGAGCTTTGCAGCACCCGGCCCCTCAGGTGGAAGCTTTCCAGCCGCGCCAGCACCTTGTCGGCGGTCATCTTGCGCACCAGGATGAACACGGCCGAGCCGCCGGGCGGGACGGATTGGCCAAGCTCGCGCATGAAATCGTCGTTGATGCCGATGTCGGACAGCGTGCCGGCGATGGCGCCCGCGCCCGCGCCGACCGCGGCGCCGATCAGCGGGTTGAGGAAGATCAGCCCGACCAGCGTGCCCCAGAAGCCGCCGCCAAGCGCGCCCGCCGCGGTCAGGTTCACGGCCTGGTGCAGCTGGATATCCTCGGCCGAGGGGCGGGTGACGACCACGGCATCCTCGAGCTCGATCAGATATTCCTTCTGCATCTTGACCAGTTCGGTGCGCAGCTCGAAGCCGGTCGCCTCGTCGTCGAAGGCGATGACAAGCAGGTCGGACATGGCGGAAATCCCTCTTGGCTGATGGCGGGCCAACGCCCCGCCCGCATCGCGGGTTCCTTGCTGCGGCACAGGGTCGCGGCCGCCGAAATCCCCGCCTGCTTCTTTCGTGGCCAAATATCCTCGGGGGTCCGGGGGCAGACAGCCCCCGGCCGCGACGGAGCGGCCGGGCGCCGCCGCCCGCCTATTCGCCGCGCGGAAAGCGCTTGGCCTCCTCCAGCACGTTCAGGTCCATGTGGTTGCGCATGTAGCGTTCGGATGCCTTCATCAGCGGCTGGTGGTCCCAGGGGAAATAGGCGCCGTTGCGCAGCGCCTCGTAGACCACCCGGCGCCGGGCCTGGCTTTCGCGCACCTCGGCGTCATAGGCGGCCAGGTCCCAGCGCGCCCCGGCCATGTCCCGCATCCGCGCCAGCACCCCGGCCGCCGCCGGATCGGCGGCGCGGTTCACCCGCTCGTCCGGGTCCGCGGCCAGGTCGAACAGCATCTCGGGATCGGCCGCGCAGGCGATGTATTTCCAGTCGCCGTCGCGCAGGCAGACCAGCGGCGCGATGCTGCCCTCGGCCGCGTATTCCATCGCTACCGGCCCGCGCGCCCCGGCGCCCTGCGCCAGCGACCGCCCGTCGGTCCAGGGCGCGACCTCGGCCATCGAGATGCCGGCAAGTTCGCAGAGCGTCGGCAGCACGTCGATGGTCGAGACCGGCGTGTCCACCCGCCCCGGCGCCATGCCCGGCGCCGCGATCATCAGCGGCACCCGCGCCGCACCCTCGAAGAAGTTCATCTTGAACCACAGCCCGCGGCTGCCCAGCATCTCGCCATGGTCCGACAGGAAGACCACGATCGCCTCCCGCCGGGTGCGCTCCAGCACGTCCAGGATCTCGCCCAGCTTGTCGTCGATATACGAGATATTGGCGAAATAGCCCTGCCTTGCACGGCGGATGTGATCGGGCGTCACCTCAAGGCCCCGCCAGTCGCAGGCATCCATCAGCCGCTGCGAATGCGGGTCCATCCGGTCATATGGGATCGCCTCGGGCGGCTCCAACTCGGGGATGCCCTCGTAGAGATCCCAATACCTCCGCCGGGCGACGAAGGGGTCGTGCGGATGGGTGAAGCTGACGGTTAGGCACCAGGGCCGCGCGTCGCCGCCGCGCGCCAGGTCGTAGAGCTTGCGGGTGGCGTGATAGGCCACCTCGTCGTCGTATTCGTATTGGTTGGTGATCTCGGCCACGCCGGCGCCGGTGACAGAGCCCAGGTTGTGATACCACCAGTCGATGCGCTCGCCGGGGCGGCGGTAATCCGGGGTCCAGCCGAAATCGGCCGGATAGATGTCGGTGGTCAGCCGTTCCTCGAACCCGTGCAGCTGGTCGGGGCCGACGAAATGCATCTTGCCCGACAGGCAGGTCTGCCAGCCCGCCCGGCGCAGGTGATGGGCATAGGTCGGGATGTCCGAGCAGAACTCGGCCGCATTGTCATAGACCCGCGTGCGGCGCGGCAATTGCCCGGACATGAAGCTGGCGCGGCCGGGCGCGCAAAGCGGGCTGCCGGTATAGGCGTTGGCATAGCGGGTCGAGCGCGCGGCCAGCCGGCGCAGATGCGGCACATGCAGGAACTCGGCCGGGCCGTCGGGGAACAGCACCCCCGACAACTGGTCGGCCATCACGATCAGGATATTGGGTCGTTGCAATTACTTCACCGATGCCATGACTGCTTCCGCGCCGGGTTTTCCATCCAGCGTGGTCACGCCGTCAAGCCATGCCGCCACCGCATCCGGGTTCTCGGCGATCCAGCCCTTGGCGGCCTGGGTCGGGTCCATGCCCTCGTCCAGGATCTTGCCCATCAGCAGGTTCTCCATCTCCACGGTAAAGACCAGCTGGCCGAAGAGCCTGGCGGCATTGGGGCAGGCGGCGGCCCATTCCTTGCGGGCCAGCGTGTGGACGGTGGCGCCGCCGTAATCGGGGCCGAATTCCTCGTCGCCGCCCGACAGGTAGGTGATGTCCAGCGCGACGTTCATCGGATGCGGCGCCCAGGCCAGGAAGACCGAGGGCTGGCCGGCGGCATCGTTGCGCTGGACCTGGGCCAGCATGCCCTGTTCGCTCGATTCGACCAGCTCCCAGTCGCCCAGGCCGAACTTGTCCGCCTCGATCATGGCCTGGATGGTCTGGTTCGCCGGCGCGCCCGGCTCGATGCCATAGATCTTGCCCTGGAAGGCGTCCTTGTGGCCGTCGAGATCGGCGAAATCCTGGACGCCCAGGTCCGCGGCCGCAGCGGTGACGGCCAGGGTGAACTTGGCGCCGGTCAGGTTCTGTACCAGCTCCTCGGTCCGGCCCGAAGCGTCGAGGTCGTCGCGGAACTTCTGCTGCGCCGGCATCCAGTTGCCCAGGAATAGGTCGGTATCGCCGTTCTTCAGCGCCTCGTAGCCGACGGGGACCGACAGCGTGCGCAGGTCGGGCGTATAGCCCAGCCCTTGCAGCAGCGCGGTGGCGACGCCGTTGGTCGCGGTGATGTCGGTCCAGCCGGGGTCCGAGAAGCGGACGGTGCCGCAGCTGGCGGGATCGTCCGCCAGCGCGGGCGCGGCGGCAATCAGGGCAAGGGCAAGCGAGGGCAGCAGGGCGGTTCTGGACATGATCGGGCCTCTGGTTTCCTGCCGCGGCCGGGCCGCGGCTTCCTGCGCCATCAGCCCACAGGCGGGATGCGGGATCAAGAGCCGATGCCGGCCCGCCTGCCGCGGATTTCCCGCCATGCGACGTTCCCGGCCTTGACGCGGCGGGCCTGCTCGATCAATGGTGGCGCCGTTCGGGGCCTGTAGCTCAATGGTCAGAGCAGGGCGCTCATAACGCCTGGGTTGGGGGTTCGAGTCCCTCCGGGCCTACCACGAACATTTTATAGAATTGATATATAACGGAAATTTCGCGCGTGGGGCAGTATCCGCCTTGCCGTGGGTCACTTCCCCGTTCCCGGAATGATCTTCTCCAGCCGGTCCACAACCTGTTCGGCAAGCAGCGCGCGCTCGGCCGCCCTGATGTAGATTCGCGTCTCGGAGCTTCCCATTTCATGGCCCAGCAGCACGTCGATTTCGCCGCTTGTAGCCCCTCCCGAGGTCAGAATTGCCGATAGCCCCTTGCGCACCCCATGAAGGCTGCGGCCATGCAGGCCGGCATTTATAGCCCAGTCGCGGAACTTGTTTCCGAGCCCGGCTGCCGTGAAGGGCGCCCCGTAGCCGTTGAGGATATAGGTCATATTCCCGCTGCCGCGCAGTTCGCTGACCAATCCTGCCGGCATGGGCATCTCCACGGTGCCATGCGGCGCTTTCGCTTGCTTCCAGCGCAGCCAAACCCGGCCATCGCGGATGAATTCGTTCTGTCGCCCGAGCCGGCATAGGTCACCGCGGCGCGCTGTGGTGGACATCGCGAGTATGAGCGTTCGCCGCGCCATCGAGCCTGGCTTGTGAAAGTCGAGAAACTGCCCGAAATCGTCAGCAGACCACGGCGCAAACCCATCGGTCTTGACCCGGTTCCGCTTCACGTCGCGGGTGGGATTGTCGCAGTCAACATGCTCGCGCTGGATGCCCCATTTGTAGAGGGCCGAGATGGCTTTCAACAGGTTGTCAGCCGCCCCAGGTGTGGCCATCAGCTTATCATGCAGCTTGATGACCGCGCTGCGCGGCATCGCGGCGTCTTTCTGGCCATATTCCTCCACCAGCCGGGCCAAGTGGTGTCGGTGGCCCTTCAGCGTCAGGGGTGAGGCAAGATTTGTCGCCACGCGCTGCTCAAGGTCCCTGAGGTAGAGACCGACCAGCCATTCGACCGATCCCTTGATCGCGGTGCTTTTCGGAACCGGCGCCCCGTCACGCAGGCTGGCATAATTCTCAAGGAACTCCCTGCTGCCCGGCTCGCCTTTCAATGTCACCTTCACCTTGCCGCGCCGAAACCGGTAGCGGACGGCACCAGAGGGCAAGCGTTCTTCGGTGACAAAGGGCAGGCGCATCAGGTCCACGGTTCAGGTTTCCCCGCATCCTGTGCCGTATTTTCTGACGTGTCTACATCGGTCGTGACAACGCGAACCATGCCGTCGCGCGGGAACTCGACGGCCGCAATCCGCAGCCCGGCCTTTCGCACCAGCGCGATGGCTTTCAGGGTTGCCGATTCGGTCGGCGAATAGCGGCGTCTCGTGGCCATCAGACCACCTCCCCATTAACAGGCTTCTCCCCCTCGGCGGTCGGCAGAAACCCGGTGCCGCGCAGCCATTCCCATTCGTCATCGGTGCCGAGGTATTCGACCCATTCGCCCTCCCCGCGCATCTGGCCGGCGCCGGGCTGTTTGATCCAGCGGTCAGTCATGGTCGCGGCCCTCCGACAGCGCGCGCAACTCGGGATCGAGCGGATCGAGACCCTTCTCGGCCCGCCACGGTTCAAAGCTGTGATCGCCGTCCAGGACCATGCGCATGGCCATGACCGCGACTTGCACGGCCTCCTTGCGCACCCGGTCCGCGCTTTCCTCAAACGTGGCCGTCGCCAGTTCGCCGACCTCCTCGACCAGAGCGGCGAAGGTGACGTTCTTGCCGGGGAATTTCGCGCGGGCGCGGGTCAGCTCGGCGAGGATTTCGCCGGCCAGGAGTTCCTCGCGCGATGCAAGACGGACCTCTGGCGCAGCCCGCCGAGGCGCCTCCTCGGCCGGTCCCTGCCATGTGCTGCGGCCGATCTCGACGGATACGATAGGGCTGGTCATGCTTCATGCTCCCAGCAGGAGATATCCGCCTCGGCGCAGGCTTCCGGCCCGTCCTCGCGCTGATCGGGCGCGGCCCAATAGGTCGGCGCGACCTCCCGGGCGTATTTCTCAATCGAGGATCCGTCAGCGAACTCGGTGCCACCGATCAGCACCATGTGATTGACGAAGCGCTCGATGAATTCGGCTTCCGTGATGTCGCTGGTCATGCGTCACCGCCTTCCGCGGCTTTCGCCCAGGCCGCGATCTCGGGCTCATCGCTGCCGCTGAACCGCCAGGGCATCGGGGAAAGCTGATGCGCGACCTGCCATTCGTCGATTGCGGCGCGGACGCGGGATTGCAGGTCGAGGTTGATGGCGGGCGTGAAATCCAGGATCGGCGATCCATCCTCGTCGCACTGGTCATAGAGGGATTCCTCGGCTGCCTCGAAGAAACAGCCCTGGCTGAAGAATTCCGACACCCGGACGGGCCATTTAGTGGCTCGCATGATCCATACATGCTCCTCGGCCTTGGCGCCATCCTCGGCCTCCTCTCGAGTGGCATAGGGGCCGCCGTGCCAGACCTCCGTGTCATTCGAGGAATACCAGGCGGTGTCGCTGGCCGTCAGTTGTTCGATGGTTTTCATGCGGTCCTCCGCAGCTTCTGGTTTTCGGGTTGATCGGCATCGAGGAGGTCGAAGAGGCTGGGCATGCCGGCCTCGCGCGAGGCGGCCTCGACGTATTTGCAGCCGTCGAGCCAGTAGCCCTTGTTCAGCTCGACCCCGATGCCCTTGCGGCCGAGCTTCACGGCCCGGAAGGGCACGGTCATGAGCCCGCCGAACGGGTCGTAGACCCATTCGCCCGGCTCTGTGTATTGGGCGATGGCCCGGTCCACGATGTCGTATTGCAGCGGGCAGAGGTGCATTTCGTTGCCCTTGCGCGCCTGCTCGGCGTTGATGGTCATCATGCGCGCGACATCGGTCCAGACGTCGGGATGCGCGCTGTGGGGGGGCAGCAGCATGAAGGTCGGCGGCAGCCGGCCCTTCTTTTCGAGGGCTTCGCCGATGCGGACGTGATGCTCGAAATCGTAGACCTGCTGCAGGTTGTAGGCCTTCCAGACCTTGTAGACCTGGTCCGCGTCCAGCCCCTCCAGTTCCTCGGGCAGCAGGGTCCGGTCGCCGTTCGACCGCATGTAGCCGTGCGCATCGATCTGCCAGCGCGCCCGGCTATAGCCCAGCTCGTGCTTCCAGTTCTTGGCCTCGGGGTCCCATTCCTTCTTGGCCTTCTTGACCGGCCTGTCGGCATAGCCGTTGCTGGTGTCGCTGGGTGGCCGGCGGAAGATCAGCAGGTATTCCGGGACGCCGCAGCCCATGCGGCTGCCGTCCTTGCACTGTTCCGACCAGCCCAGGCGATAGGTCTGGTTGTTCTCGCGCACGACATCGGTCGTGATGGTCTTCATGCCGAGGTAGGCAAAACCATGGCGCTGGAACTCGCGCACGCAATCCATGTGCAGGGTCGAGAGGGTCTGGAAACCGAAGCCGTTGATGCCCCCGGGGATGATCCGGTCCTTGACGTGGATCGCGCAGATCCGGCCCGGCTCCAGCACGCGCAGCAGCTCGGGGATCAGGAACCCCATCTGCTGCCAGAAATGCGGATCGTCGTCGGTATGGCCGAAATCCGCATAGTTCGGGCTGTATTCGTATTGGGTGCTGAACGGGATCGAGGTGACGATCAGCTGCACCGACGCATCGGGCATGCTGCGGGTCTCGGCCACGCAATCGTTGTGGACGCAGCGGTAATCCGGTCCCGAGGCCTCGACCCGCTCGACGCCCAGGGCGCGGACCAGCGCCTGCTGCATCGCGACCTCGGACAGGCCGAATTCCTTGATGATGCCGATCATTTTCTGAACCATCTCCTCGTGCTGACGCCATTTCCGCTCGAGGCTGCGGCGCACCTCGCGCTCGGCCTCGGTGTAGATCAGGTCCAGCCGCACGCTGTCGGCGGTCTGGCCGAAGCGCCGCAGGCGGTGGACCGCCTGGATGAAGTCATTGAATTTGAAGCCGATGCCGAGGAACACGGACCAGGCGCAATGCCGCTGCAGGTTGGTCCCGCTGCCCAGCATCACCGGCTTGGCGCCCATCTCCTGCACCCGGCCGTCGGCGAAATCGCCGATCAGCTCCTCGCGCTGGTCGAGGTCCTGCGAGCCGTAGACCGTGGCCAACTGCCGGTGAGGTTCGACGTCGGGGACTGGCGCCCCTGGAAGAGCCTCGAGGATGTGCAGGCCGCCTGCCGTGACGCCGCAGAACCGCCAGCCGGCCTGTTTGAAGCAGTATCCCGGATTGGGGGACTGCACCGCATCGGCATTGACATAGGTATAGAGCCGTTCGCCGGGCCAGCGGCGCCAAGCAATCGCCATGGCTTCGAGCAGGAGGGAGGACGATAGGGTCTCGCCCTCGTTGCGGAAGAAAGCGCAGTTGACGCCGGTTTCGCCGGAGCCGTCGATGAACTTGCGCCAGGCCAGTGCGGCGCGGCCGCACCGTGACAGCAGGACCGTCTTCTCGCCGGGGCCGCAAAACAGCTTCCGCTCGCGGCCATCGGCATATTGGTAGCAGGAATAATGCCGCTCGTAGAGCGCCAGCGCCGATTGGTCACCGTCCTTGGTTTCCAGCCAATGCCCATAGGCCACGGCAGGGATCGCCTTCTCCAGCGCGGCGCGCTCGGCCTCCAGATCGTGCCAGATGATCCGGTGCGCGGCCGGGTCCTCGGCCCGGATCTCCATCAGCTTTTCGACCCGCGCCGGCAGGCTCTCGCGCTTCTCGCGCGCCGCGGCGGACAGATCGGCCGTCGCGTCCTTGAACATGCGCTTTTGGCCGCTCTTCTCAATGGCGGCGCCGGCCAGGTGATCGACCGGCAGCTCGTGCCAGCGCACGTCGAGCGGCGGCAGGTCGTAGCCCTCGTCCGAAAACGCCGGGTCCAGATCGCTGGGCCGGGTGACGAACAGCGCCCAGGACGCGACCCAGAGCCAAAATTCCCGCTCTTTATGGGGATGCAAGGTGAGTTTGTCGGCCTTTTCCGAGTTGCGCTTGAAGAACCGGGTCTTGGCCTGGCCGATATCCATCACGTCAAGGAAGCCGGCATAGGACAGCAGCTCGATATAGTCGTTCGGGCTGGGCGTCGCGGTGGCGACGAATCGATAGGGCACGCCGGCGGTCTTGATCCGGTTCGACTGGTCGCGCCGGTCGTCGCCGGCGAACAGCGCCATGAACTCCCGGAAGGTCTTGGTGCCGCCGAAGCCGCGCAGGATCGCCGCCTCGTCGAGGCTGACGCCGATGAACGGATCGGGCTGGACCTTGCCCTCTCGCACCGATTCGTAATTGGTGAGGTAGATGCCCGGGCCGTCGACCTGATCACTGTCGCGGATGAATTTCAGGTCCAGGGCATAGCTGCCCCGGAACCGCTCCTGCGCCTCGCGCATGAACTCGCGCCGAACGCCGAGCGGGGCGGTGATCAGCGTCGGCCGGCCCGTCGTCTCGGTCAGCACGCGCATCGTCTCCAGCTGCGTCGCGGTTTTGTGCAGGCCGAAGCTCGCGAACCATGCGCGCCGGCCGCCCTGCAGGCCCCAGCTCACCATGCGGCGCGTGTGCGGTTTCAGGGCGGGGTTCAGGGTTGCCTCATCCACCTGCATGCCGCCGAAGCGCGGCGCGATGGCGGCTTTCGCGCGCAGGAAATCGTCATAGGAGGGCTGCTGTCCCATCGCTCACGTCCTCATCGGCATGAGGACGACCGTCAGGTCCGGGTCTTCGGTCAGAATCAGGGCGGCGTCGCTCGCGGTGCTGGCCTCGATGCGCAGGGTGTCGAAGATCTGCGCAATCTCGCGGACATAGCCTTCGTTGAAGCCGATGGCGAAATCCCCGTCGGCTTCGATCGGTATCTCGACATCAATCCCGAGGCCGACGCTGTTCAGGCTGGCGACGCGCTTGCCCAGGTCGAACTTCAGGGCGTCCCGCAGGAGATGCATTCTCCTGGTGTTCGGGAACCGCCGCAGCAAGGCGCGATTGATCACGGCATAGCCGCGCATCGTGCTGCGGTTTGGTATGACCCGCGTGTAATCGGGATAGGCGCCGTCGATGCATTTGACCGTCAGCGTCCAGCCGTCGCCGGAAATCTGCATCAGCAGCGGGCTGGTCGAGCCGCCGATCCGCAGCGGCTGATTGCCGCCGTCGGCCATCAGGTTGCGCAGCGCTGCCACCGAGTAGCGGGGGAAGATCAGGTCGGGCAGGGGCCATTCGGCATCGGTCTGATACAGCGCCAGCCGATGGCCATCCGTCGCTGTGGCCGCCAGACGCCCCTCGCGACCATGCATATAGATGCCGTTCAGATAATAGCGCGTCTCCTCGGTCGAGATGGCCCACCGCACGCGGCCGATCATCTTGGCAAGCGCTGCTTCCGGTATGCTGACCCACGACATGCCCTTGGTGCTGGGCGCCGTCGGCCAATCCGAGGCCGGGCAAAGCAACTGGACGCGGGCAACCGCCGGGCCGATCCGCAGCGTCGCGACATTCCCGTCCATGGTGATGCTGACGCTGTCGTCGCGCTCAGCGCCGGTCAGCAGCGCGAGCAGCAGGCGCGCGTCGATCACGAAGGGCTCGCCCTCGGTGCAGGTGGCCGGGCAGTCCACCATCAGCCAGCTATCGAGGTTGGTGCTTTCGATCCGCAGCTTGTCGTTCAGCGGCTCGATACGCAGGCACCCAAGGACCGGGACGGTATTGCGCCGTTCGACCACGAAGGCCGCCGCGTTCACCGCGCGGCGCAGATCCGCGACGGTGCAGGTGATCCCGGCCGTGGCGGCGGGCTTGATGGGCTCCATCAGGGTCATGGTGGCCTCAAAAACTTTGGCCGAACCGGCCGGATTGCAGAAAAAAGCCCCCGGCCCGAGCAGAAGCCGGGGGCCAGTGAAGCCCGGCGGGACAGGCGCGTCGCGACCGGACGAATTCGGGAGGGAGAGGGCGAAGCTATCGCTTCAGATGCGGCCCGAAGGGCCGAGGATCGAGTGCGTATTCGGCTTTCAGGGCGGCGAGTATCGCCCGCGAGATGCGCTGCGCCTCGGAGATGCTCATCTTGTCGACCGGCACGCGCGCCATCTCGCGGCCCGTATGCCGGTCGAGGATCAGGCCATCTCGACCCTCGACGAACATGGTCTTGGTGGCGCCCGCGTCCTGCATCAGAACCCCTCGCTGCGCAGGTTGGCCGGGCGGTGGCGCTGGCGCTGCATCACGCCGTGCGCGCTGGCGGCGACCATGTAGGCCAGGCGCCGCAGGCTTTCCGGTGCCGCATCCGCCAACTCGGCATTGGCGATGATGGTGCGCGCATCGGAGACCGCGCGCGGGGTCACAATGAGGGAGGGGAGTTGCATCAGGCGCTCCATCCAAGGGTTGCGGATGGAGGTAAAGCTATGCGGTAAATTAACCGCCGTCAATTATAAAAATGGTATTATTACCGCACAACGTTGGTGAGCGTGACTGGGCTATGTGCTATTCGCGCAGATGTGATGGGTTGATGCATGGGCGGTTGTTCGCCTAATGTTCTCACATGGCATCGTGCGGAGGTGGTATGACGGAGGACGAGTTTATGACCGAGGTTCGTTCGCTTGCCGTGCCGCAGCAGCGCCAGGTTCTTGCTGAGTTGCGTCGGATGAATCTTGTGCCAAGCGAACAGTTGCGAGAGCCGCTTCAGCGGCTTGCGCGCGGCGCTCGGACGGGACTTGACGAAGCTCCCTGAGGATTTGTCTTTCTAGATCCGTGAGTGCCGTCCGCTCGCCGTGGCCAGTGGCAAGCCATTCTTCGGTGACGCCGAGCACGTTGGCGACAGAGCGCAGCGATTCTTGCCTGACAGAGGCAGCGGTTCCGGCAACGACGGCTCTTCGCCAGTTTCGTATCAGATCGCTGCGTGGCTTACCTGTCGCCTCGTTAGAGATGGCTTGGTCAGACATGGGCCTCCCGTCACGCATTGGGCGGGCAAGGTCAATCCGGGCGAGTATTTCTTCGAGTTGCGACATGCGGTCAACTTACCGCTGCTTTCGGGATTGTGCATGCGGTTAGAAAACCGTTGACAAAGCGGTAAATAAACCGCATCCATCCCTCATGATCGACGTTAACACACTCATCGCTAGAGCGGACGAATACAAGATCGCTGCCGGACTTTCGGAAGATAAGACCGTGTCGCATCGAGTTTTTGGAGACAGCAAGAAGCTGACTTCGCTGCGCAAAGGAGCGGACATCACGGTCGGCCGCTTCAATGCCGCGATGGCGTGGTTCGATCAAAATTGGCCGAGCCCTCAACCCGCCGCCACGGCGGCACAACCCCAAGAGCATCCTCATGTCCCTGATCTGCAAAGTCCCTGATCGTCCCCGATCTGTCCTGCCTTCGCGGCAAATGTCCTTCACGCCCCCTGTCGGGGGGCGCGGCCGCTCGGCTGCTGCGCGTCGCCGGGCGCATGTCCATGCGCAGCGCGATACCGACGATTTCCTGCGGCGCTGGTCGATGCTGATGATCGTCAGCTTCGCCACCGCCGAGGCCTGCGGCCAGCATTTCGGCGTGACCAAGCAGACCGGCTGCAACTGGCGCGAGGGCACGCATCGTCCCTGCGGCGATGCCGTGGATTTCGCCATGCAGACGCTGCCCCGCTACGCCGAGATCATGTGGGGGTGATGATGGGTTTCGGGCTTTCAGGTTGCCCGGGGCGGGGGAGTAAGCCGGGGCGCAGCACCTGGTCCACCCGTCACGATTCCGGCCGCCTCGGGCGGGATTGACCGGGATCGTGGAACCTGCGGCTGGCCCGGCCGAGAGCCGCCCCGAGGCGGCAGGGCAAAAACACACGCCGGATCGAGGCAGCGGGTCAGGGCGTGTCAGGCGGGGCGGCCAATCCTCCTCCCTCGGGTCGCCCCGCCGATCAACGCGCCAAGAGGATTTGACCATGCACGCTCACCCCCGGGACCTGAAAAGCAACACTGCGGCGCGGCTCATGTCGGTTGCCGCGATCCGGGCGCGGCTGTCCATGCTTGCGGTGGCCTATGCGGCCCGCATCGGTGCGGTGAACATGAATGATGTCCTCGCGACGGCATCCGCGGTCGTCGCAGTGTTCGGCGAGGATCACGACCTGTCGCGCGAAATGCGCAGCTTCGTCGATAGCCTGCCCGAGTTGCGCCGCCATGTTCCCGATCTGGCGGCCGCCGGTGATCGGCTGATCCGGGCGGTCGAGCGCACGACCTGGCCCGATGATGCTGGGAGGGCCGATATCCATGGCTGATCCGCTGCGCCTCTCGCTCGCCGACCAGGCGATGATCCATGCCCTGGGCGTGCTGTCCCGGCCGCCGATCACGGATCGGTCCGGTCTCGACATGGTCGTCGGCATCATGCGCGACCTGATGCCGGGCGTGACGCGCGAGAACCCGCGCCTGCTGGGGTTGACCCAGACGGCCGATCAGTTCCTGTCCTGCCGCGTCTCGGTGCCGGGATGCTACGGCAGCCTGCATGACCGGGCGTGGAAGATGATGAACGACTGGGACCGCCGCCAGCTGGCAGCGGCCTGGGACAAGGCTCGAGGCGCGGCATGATCAAGGCCATTGCCGGAAAGGGCGCGAACAGGGCCCGGGCGATCTGCGACTACTGCGGCCGGGAAGAGGTCGTGACCTGCGACTATCTCGGCCGGTCCAACGGAGCCCAAAAGCCGAATGTTGGCCAGATCAACAGGAAGCTGACCGGGCAAGGCTGGGACGTTCGGAGCGGAAAGCTGCATTGCCCGTCCTGCGCGGCCCACAAGCGAGCCTTTGCACAACAGGAAAAGCAGGAGCTGACGGTGTCCCAGACCAACGCCGAGACGCGCGATCCGCCCGAGGCGTCGCGCGAACAGAAACGCCTGATCATCATGGCGCTGGAAGAGGCGTATGATGTCTCGGCGCAGCGATATCGGGGCGGCCAGACCGACGCGACCCTCGCGTCCGAGCTGGGCAATGGCATTCGCGCGGGATGGGTCGCGGAAAAGCGCGAGGAGCTGTTTGGACCCGCGGGCGGAAACGAGGAGATCGACGCGATCCGCGGCGAGGTCGAGGCGATCGATGCCGCCATGGCCGAAGGGCTCGAGGTCTTGCGCAAGGATATCACCAACCGGATTTCGGCGCTGTCCAAGAGGATCGATGCGGTGTGTGCCGCGGTCGGTCCGCGTGCCGGGAAGGTGTGAGATGCGCACACACCGGGACCGACATGGCAATGCGTATCGCGCGGGCGCCCGTGAGGGTGTCGGGGACTTCCTTGCCGACCTTCTGGCGCTGACGCCGCCATCAACCCATGACGATCTGAAAAAGCTGGCCCGCAACGTGCTGTCCCGGCCGAAATATCGGCGGGTTTCCCAGAAAACCGCGATGAATGGAGGTCCCAATGTCGCCAAGCAATAGCCGCGAGAACGGGGCGCACACGCCTCTTGAGGGCCATCTCATCCGTGAGAACGCGATGCTCCGGCGCCGCCTCGATGCCTTGGAGAGCGAGGTTCGGCTGCTCGCAAGTTCGCTGCGCCGGATGAAAAACCGGCTCGATGATCAGTTGCAAGCGGACGGGGCTATTCGGTGATCATGCGCCTCTCAAGCTTGAATATCAGCTCTTCGAGCGTATCCAGCTCCTCTTCGATGTCGTCCTCGCTGATGTCGCAGGCCGGGTTGGTTTCCTGCTGCATGCGCATGAATGATCGCTGCTTCTCGGCCGCTTCGCGCATGTCGGCGACAACGATTTCGCGCATGCCCGGGAACTTGTCATCGAGCGTATCCAAGACTGCCAGGAGAGCGGTCTCCAGCGCTCCTGTGGTTCGCCTATGGCCATGGTGCAGTCCATACAGGTTGTCGATATCGTCCGCCATCTCGGCGATTTCCTCATCGCTCAGTTTGTTTGCCATCCCGCTGGTTCCTTCGCGTCGTGGGGTGGTTATGGGCACCGGGCTGCAATCCCGGTGCCCAACAATAGACAGCTATTTCAGGGCGGTGGTAGGGCTTAACTGCGGCGAGGTCGCCAAGCCATGACGCAGGACGATCACCGCCTCGACGAAGCCAAGGCCATGCCCATCGCCGATGTGGTGGCGGGGCTGGAGCTATCCGGCCTGGTGCGCACCGGCGGCGAACTGGTCGGGCCGTGCCCGCAATGCGGTGGCCGGGATCGCTTCGGCGTCAACCTGAAGGACGGGGTGTTCACCTGCCGCAAGGAATGCGGCCCGCACGCCCGGGGCGACCAGATCGCGCTGGTGCAGCATGTGCTGGGGCTGGATTTCCGCGCCGCGCTGGAATGGCTCTGCGGGCCGGCTCAAGGCCTGTCCGATGCCGAGCGCGCCGAGCGGCGGCGCAAGGCCGAAGAGAATCGGCGCAAGCAGGCCGATATCGCCCGGCGGGCGCGCGAGAACTCGATCCGGGCCGCGCGGGATATCTGGTTCGCCGCCGGCCTGGCCGAGGGCACTCTGGTGCGCGACTACCTGACCCTGCGCGGCATCGTTCCCGGGCTCTATCCCGATCTGCCGCAGGTTCTGCGCTTCGATCCTGCGGCGCGTTACATGATCCCGGTCGAGGGCAAGGCGCAGGAATGGCAGACCGTGCATGTCGGGCCGGCCATGGTCGCGGCGGTTGTCGATGCCGGCAACCGGGTCACCGCAGTGCATCGCACCTGGCTCGACCTGGATCAGCCCAAGGGCAAGCTGGTGCTGCCCGATCCGCGCAAGCCGGGCGAGATGCTGCCCAGCAAGAAGGTGCTGGGCTCGAAGAAGGGGTCCGTCATCCGGTTCCTGACGCCGCAGGACTGCGACACCATGATCATGGCCGAGGGGGTCGAGACGACCCTTTCCGCCCTGATCGCGGAGGCCATGCCCCGGCGCTGCGCCTATTGGTGCGGCGTTGACCTGGGCAACATGGCCGGGCGCATGCAGCGCGGTCCCGGCCTGAAATATGCCGGCCTGCCCGACATGGACGATTCCGAGGCCTGGCTGCCGCCGGTCTGGGTTCAGCGGCTGATCTTCGTCCAGGACGGGGACAGCGATCCGAAACTGACGCGCGCCAAGCTCCTCGCGGGGCTGCGGCGCGCCAAGATCAAGCGGCCGGGCCTGCGGGGCTACATCGTCCACGCGGGCGACGGCCGCGATCTCAACGACATCCTGATGGGACAGCGAGATGAGTGACGAGCAGGAGATTGTGAACGCCGTAAACCGATTCGAGGTGATGTTTCGCGGTATCGCGGGCCTCGACGATCTGTCGATTTCCGAAACGCGAGGCCTGTTCATCGCACTTTCGGACCTCATTGCAGAAATCGTGGTCAGCTGCAGCGACGAGGCCGACCCGTTCCTTGACCTGATCCGGGCGAAGATCGAGCGGTTGCGGGCGGTGGATGACACCCGGATCGATCGGGAGCGGCTGCAATGACCGATACCAATGATGACGACGCGCTCGGGCAGGTCCGGGCCGTGATGAGCAATGCCGAAGAGGTCGATCTGCCCGAGGGGATGGAGCCTGACGGCCATGATGACGGCTACCCGGATAACTATGCTCCCCCGCCACCCCCGCCAGATGAAGGCGGCGGCGAAGGTGAGCCCGAAGATCCGGTTTCCCGCGCCTCGCGCGAGCCGCTGAACGATCTCGGTAATGCCCGGCGTTTCGTCATCCATTTCGGCGACGATATCCTGTTCGTTTCACAGGTCGGCTGGTTCGTCTGGGATGGGAGCCGCTGGCGGAAGGACGACGAGATCAGCCGCGATGTGTCGCCGCTGATCCGGGCGCAGGCGCATAAGGTGTCCACACTTATCCTGCAGGAAATCGATTGGCTCCAGCCTAATGACCGGGACCGGAAGCTGATCGAAGAGGATCGGGATCTCAAGGTCCGGCGGCGCGAGATTGAGAACGCACCCGGTTATGCGGCCGACGAATCGCTGATGAAGGAACTGGCCTCCATCGAAGCACGATTGCGCGCTCTTGATGCTGCCTTGAAGTCCTATCGAAATCTGACGACCCGTCGGCTGACCTGGGCGAAGGATGCCGGAAACTCCACCCGGATAGCGCACATGATCGCCGAGGCTCGGGTCATGCTGGCCCGTGCGGTCGATGATATGGATCAGGGCGCACTCGACGTGAACACCCTGTCGGGCGTTCTGCGCTTCACCCGCATCCCCAACGATCCGGAAGCCGGCATGACCGGCATGTCCAGCGTCGAACTGATCCCGCACGACCGGGCGCAGCTGCTGACGAAGATCATGCCGGTGATCTATGATCCGGACGCCAAATGCCCGCGTTTCGACAGCTTTCTTGAGCAGATACAGCCGAATATCGAGATGCGCCGGTTCCTGCAGCGATGGTTCGGCCTCTCCATGACCGGGCTGGCCGTGCAGAAGCTCGCATTCTTCCATGGCGGCGGCGCCAACGGAAAATCCGTTCTGGTCGACCTGATGGCGAGGATATTCGGCGATTATTCAGCCTCTGCCCGCATCGAATCGCTGACCGGAAAGAACAAGAAATCCGGTTCAGATTCGCAGCCGGACCTGATGCCCCTGATCGCCGCCCGCTTCGTGCGAACGTCGGAGCCGGAGGATGGCGAACGCCTGCAAGAGGGTCTGGTCAAGGCCCTGACCGGCGGCGAGCCGATGATGATCCGGGCGCTCTACAGCGACTTCATCATCTTCCGGCCGATCTTCAAGCTGACCATTTCCGGCAACCACCTGCCCGAGATCCGCGGCGGAGACGACGGTATCTGGCGCAGGGTCATGCTGGTGAACTTCCCGGTCCAGATCCCGGAGAAGAAGCGCATTCCGAAGGATGAACTGGACGAAATCCTCTGGCAGGAGCGGTCCGGTATCCTCAACTGGCTCATTCAGGGGCTGATCGACTTCCTCGACGGCGGCCTTCAGGAACCGGATGAGGTCACCAGCGCAACCGAGGGCTACCGGGCCGAAAGCGATCCGATTGGCACCTTCCTCGGCGATGCCACGGTGGTGACCGGGCTCGAGGGCGATTTCATGACCGCCCGGGAACTGATCGAGGCCTTCAACTTCTGGATCGAAGAGCGGGGCGAGACGCGCTGGGGCAATCGCACGGTGTCGAACAAGCTCAAGGCCAAGTCCGGCACATGGCGGCATCCCGACACGAACAAGACCTTCGCGCCCGGGAAATCGGGCGTCACAGGCTATCGCGGCATTCGGCTCGATGACACGTTCCTTTCCCGCAAGCGCTCGGCCGAGGCGTCGTCGTCCCAATCCTCCTGGGGAGGTTCGCCACGATGACCCCGCACCCCATTCTTCACCTTCAATCGACCTGGCGGGCCTGCGGGCCCGTCACGCGTCTTTGCGCCATCGCATCGTTGTTGGGCCTGACGGGCCTGACGGGCGGCGGCGGTGGGCTTGAAATCCTTCGGGGGTCAGGGGGTGCCGTTTGCGCAATATCAACGGCTTAACCACGATTTTTGGGCCTGACGGGCCTGACGGGCCTGAAAAATCGACATGCACGCATGCGCGAGAAACAGCGGGGTAAGGGGGAAATGCCTCATGCGTAAAGGTTAGATTTTCAAGCCCTTCAAGCCCGTCAGGCCCAAAAAACAAGGTTAACCCTTTGAAAACAAACGAACGAAGCAAGGCAAAATAGCCGATTTTTTAAGCCCAAACCCGAACATTTCAAGCCCGTCAAGCCCAACTCCGACCCGAAGAAAACAAGATATAGCTGATCGCCAGAAGGAATGCACAAGATGATGAATAAAGCAGAGAGGATCGCGGCTGGAAGGTTGCTTGTGCAGGCTGCGCAGGAGGCGCGCGAAGCCTGGCGGGCCGAGGAAGCCGCCCGGCTTGCCGCCATCCGGGACGCCAGCGCGATACCCGATCAATGCGGCCCGGATACCATCGCGGCGCCGGCACGCGGCCCGTTCGTCGTGGAGCCGCAGTTCACCATGGTGCCGAACGGGGTTGACGAGCACGGCTTGGACAAATGGGCGGCGGCGGCCACGGGCTACGGTCACCGGGCCAGCGTGCGCGCCGCCGATGTCTTCGACCGGATGATCGCTTCGGCGCTGCGGCGCAAGCGTCCTTGCCCGCTGACCCATGGCCAGATTGCCATGGGCCGGCACTATGCGATGCTGGTCGAGATGGCGGCGGCCGACGGCACCAAGGTTTCGCGCCTCGATGCGTCGCGGGCGGGCGGCGACAGCATGGGCTGGATGGATCGGCATCTCGACATTGCCCAGGAACTGACGATCCTGCGCAACCGCATCGGGATCAGCGCGGCCTTGCCCGTGCGCCGCATCAGGCCGTCCAAGCGGGGCGAGACGCAGCGCGGCCCGATCATGGATCGCGTGCTGGTGGACATGGTCTGCCTCAAGGGCCGCACGCTGGACGAGGTGCTGATCAGCCATGGGTGGAAGAAGGACGGTCGCACCTACAAAGCCATCGCAGAGGCTCTGTCGGACGCGCTGGACCGTATGATCGGGTATCAGGTCAAAAAAACTTCTTGACCGCTTACGCCACTCTGTGAGACAGAATTCACTAGTATCACGAATTGCGCCCGCAGGGATCATGTCCCGAGCGGGCGTTGTCATTTCCGGCATACCCGAGCGCGCCCGCCGACAGGCGCGATCATCGCATGGCCAGCTGTAGCGGCGGGACGGCTGGCCCAAGGATATCGACATGAGCAGGTTGGGGCGGATGCCCTCGCGCTTCGCCGGTGCCGATCAGGCGGGCCAGCGGTTGAGCCGTGCATTCCAGCACCGCGACCAGCAGCGGGCAGTCATCGCGCCGTGGCGGCGCTGGTATAAGACCGCCCGCTGGCAGCGGCTGCGCGAAAGCGTGCTGATCCGCGACCAGTTCACCTGCCGGAAGTGCGGCGTGATCGAGACCGACACGTCGCTGCTGGTCGGTGACCACATCGTGCCGCATCGCGGTGACGCGGAGTTGTTCTGGTCGCAGGCAAATGTCCAATGCCTCTGCAAGACCTGCCACGACCGGGACAAGCAGGCAGAGGAGCGCGCAGGTGCCACCAATCCTAGTGCCACCAACGGCGATGTCGGCCGGGGTTAGGCAGCCGGCCAACGGGCAGGCACCGTCGAAGCCATGCCCGTGGTGCGGATCGGCGGTGATGGGGCCGAGGTGCCAAGGATGCGGAGGCCCGACCACCGCGTGACCGCGCGGATCGCCGTGCCGACCTCGAAATGCCCGAAAACCGGGCAGATCGGCCCCTCGGACCCCGGAAGGGGGGGGGTGGGTCGAAAGTCAGGGCGCCAGTCGCCGCTAGACCCGCGCCCCCCTCATTCGGAGATTTTTTTCATGTCGGGCGAAGTTTTCGACCTGTTCGGCAACCCCGTTCGCCCGGGCAAGGGTCAGAAGGGGCGCCCGCCCTTCGAGGTCACGGATAAAGATCGCAATAAAGTCAAGCTGTTGCTGGCGATGGGATGGAGCAACCAGCGGGTCGCGAACGCTATCGGTGTCTCGTTGGCGACGCTGAAGCGGTATTTTAGAGCCGAGCTGACCGTGCGGGACCAGATGCGGGACCGGCTGGAGGCGCGGCGGCTGGAACTGGCGATGGACCTCGCCAATGCCGGCAATACCGCCGGGATGCGCGAGCTTGATCGCCTGATCATGAAGAACGACCAGAAGCTGGCGGCGGCGAAGATGACGCAGGCGGACGAGGCCGAGCGGGAAGAGGAGCGGCCGACCTCGCGCTATGTCGGGAAGGGCGAGATTTCCCGCAAGCGGGCCAACGCGCTGGCAGCCGGCGAAACCCAGTCCGAATGGGGCAGCCTGTTGAAGCCGGGAAGCTATGAGAACTGACGATCTGCCGACGCCGGAGGTCTGGGACACGTCCCTGCCGGATTGGAAAGAGCGCATCGTCAATCGCCGGCCGCTGATCCCGGAACTGCCGCTCTTCGATGCGGTGGCGGAAAAGGCCCTGGCGATCTTCAAGCGGCTGCGGCTGCCGGACGTGATCGGGAACCCGACCTTCGCCGAGGCGGGCGACGACTGGATCTTCGATTTCGTCCGCGCCGTGTTCGGCAGCTACGACCCGGTTCGCAAGGTGCGGATGATCCGGGAATTCCTGCTGCTGGTGCCCAAGGGCAACGCCAAGACCACCTATGCCGCGGCCATCATCCTTGTGGCCGCGATCATGAACGAACGGCCGCATGCCGAAATGATGCTGATCGCGCCCAGTCAGAAGATCGCCAAGCGCGCCTTCAGCCAGGCCGCCGGCATGATCCGGCTGGATGAAAGCCTGTCGGCGATGTTCGACCCGAAGGCCTACAGCAACGAGATCGTCAAGTTAGACGAGGTGGTGCCGTCGAAGATCCAGATCGTCTCGGCCGATCCGTCTGTGGTCACCGGCGCGATGGCGACGTTCACGCTGATCGACGAGACGCACGAGTTCTCGAAGATGTCGAAGGCGGCAGACGTGTTCGCCGAGATCAAGGGCTCGCTCGGCAAGCGGCCGGACGGGTTCCTGTTGCAGATCACGACGCAGTCGAAGGCGCCGCCGACCGGGGTGTGGAAGTCGGAACTGACCATCGCCCGCAAGGTGCGGGACGGCGAGATGCGCCGGTCCATGCTGCCGGTGCTTTACGAACTGCCGCCGGAAATGGCGAAGGACGACGGCTGGCGGGATCGCCGCACCTGGGGGATGGTCAACCCGAACCTCAATCGGTCGGTGACCGAGGACTATATCGCCGGCGAGATCGAGAAGGCCGAGATCGACGGGCCGCACCAGATGGCGCTGATCGCATCGCAGCACCTGAACGTCGAGATCGGCCAGGGGCTCAACGCGGATCGCTGGGCCGGGGCGCTCTACTGGGCGAAGAACGCGGTCCCGGGCCTGACCTTCGAGCGGATGCTGGACGAGTGCGACGTGATGGTTGCCGCGGGCGATGTCGGCGGCGCCGACGACCTGTTCGGTTTCTCGGCCATCGGCCGGCACCGCAAGAGCCGGAACTGGCTGGTCTGGTGCTGGGCATGGTGCCTGCGCCCGGTCCTGGAACTGCGCAAGAGCATCGCGCCGAAACTGGAAGAGCTTGCCCAGCTTGGGCAGCTCGGCATCACGGACACGGCGGCCGAGCAGGTCGAGGCGGCGGTGGAAATCTGCTGCCGCATCCGCGATGCCGGGCTGTTCCCGAAGCAGGCCGGCATCGGCCTCGATCCCCATGGCGTCGCCGCTCTGGTCGATGCGCTGGAAGAGGAACGGTTCGAGCTCGGCAAGCACATCGTCCCGGTCGGGCAGGGCTACAAGCTCAGCGGGGCGATCAAGGGCGTCGAACGCCGCCTGTTCGATGGGCGGATGAAGCATGGCGGGCAGGAGCTGATGACCTGGTGCGTCGGCAATGCCAAGGCCGAACAGCGGGGTAACAACGTGTATGTGACGAAAGAGGCGGCGGGCGTCGCCAAGATCGATCCGCTGATTGCGCTGTTCACCGGCGCGATCCTGATGGACGGCAACCCCGAGCCCGCCGGCAATCTGGACGATTTCCTGTCCGATCCCGTGTTGGTGGCGCGCTGATGGGCCTGTTCACTCGCGCGCTGGCGGCGCCGTTCAAGCTCTACCACTCGGTTGCGGAGGAGGTCGCCAAGGACCGCCGCCTGCGGCTGAGCGATGGCTCGGGCTGGTCGCAGCTGTTCGGCCGCTCATCCTATGCCGGCAAGACCGTGACCATGACCAGCGCCATGCAGCTGTCGGCGGTCTGGGCCTGCATCCGGGTCACCGCGCAGGCGATTTCGGCGCTGCCGCTGGGGGTCTACGAGCGGCGCGGCGACGATGACAGGGTGCGCGTCGATGACGATCCGGTCGCCGACGTGCTGACCGGCAGTCCCAATGCCGACCAGACGCCACTGGAGTTCTGGGAGGGGATGGTCGCATGGCTGGTGACCAGCGGGAACGCCTATGCCGAAAAGGGTTTGATCGGCAGCAGGCTGACCTCGCTGGAGCCTTTGCAGGCCGGCGGGCTCAACTGCCGGCCGGTGCGCCTGCCCGATGGACGCCTGGTCTATCGCGTCACCGACCGGGGAAAGACCGAGGACCTGCCGCGCGACAAGGTGCTGCATCTCAAGGGCTTCGGGCAGTCGATTTCGGATCGCGACATCGGGCTGTCGCCCATCGCCGTCGGCGCGAACACCATGGGGGCCGCGATGGCGGCGCAGGAGGCTTCCTCCAGCGTCTTCGCCAACGGCATGATGCCGTCGGGCTTCATCCTTTTCGACCAGCAGCTGACCAAGGATCAGCGCGCTCAGGCCCGCAAGAACCTGATCGAGCCTCTGCAAGGGTCGGGCAAGACCGGCGCCATCGGCATTCTCGAAGGCGGCACCCAGTTCCTTCAGACCCAGATGAACCCCGAGGACGTGCAGATGCTCGACACCCGCCGGTTCGACATCGAGGAGATTTGCCGCTGGTGGGGCGTGCCGCCGATTGTCATCGGCCATGCCGGGCAGGGCCAGACCATGTGGGGCTCCGGGGTCGAGCAGATCCTGATTTCCTGGCTGGTGCTGGGCATCAACCCGATTTGCAGCCGGATCGAGGCTCGCGTGGCCAAGCAGTTGCTGCGGCCGCATTCCTCGCCCCGGCGCTATGCCGAGTTCAACCGCGAGGCGCTCTTGCAGATGGATTCGACGGCCAAGGCCAACTTCATCTCGCGGATGGTGCAGTCGGCGATCATGACCCCGGGCGAGGGCCGCGCCAAGCTGAACCTGCCGCGCAAGGACGGCACGGATCGGCTTCTCGCCCAGACCAGCCTCGCGCCGCTGGAAACGCTCGGCCAGGACAAGCCGACCGGCCAGCTGCGGCAGGCGCTGCTGAATTTCCTCGGCATAACGGAAAAGGACAAGGGCGATGAGCATTCGTGATCTGCCGGCAGCCATGGTCGGGGCAAAGCCGGGCGTGCGCTCGGATATCGGCGCCAAGGTGATCGAGCGCTGGAACCCCGACGTGCGCGCCGCCGCCGAGGATGATGCCGAGGCCTCGATTTCCGTCCTCGACGTGATCGGCCAGGACTGGTGGGGCGAGGGCGTCACCGCCAAGCGCGTCGCCGCGGCGCTGCGCCAGATCGGCAAGCGCGATGTCGTGGTCAACGTCAACAGCCCGGGCGGGGATTTCTTCGAGGGCCTGGCGATCTACAACACGCTGCGCGAGCATCCTGCCAAGGTTACGGTCAAGATCCTCGGTCTCGCCGCCTCCGCCGCCTCGGTGATCGCCATGGCCGGCGACGAGGTGCTGATCGGCCGCGCCGGCTTCCTGATGATCCACAACACCTGGGTCGTCGCGGCCGGCGACCGGCATGCGTTGCGCGAGGTGGCCGACTGGCTGGAGCCCTTCGATTCCGCCTCGGTCGATATCTATGCCGCGCGCACCGGGCTGGACGGCAAGAAGCTCGGCCAGATGCTGGATCGCGAGACCTGGATCGGCGGGCAGTCCGCCGTCGATCAGGGTTTCGCCGACAGCCTGCTGGCGGCCGACGAGGTCTCGGCCTCGGCGCGGCAGGAGGGCGAGGCCCGGGTTCGGGCCGAGAAGAAATTCGATCTGCTGGCAGCCCGGGCCGGGCTGTCGCGCGGCGCGGCGCGGGAAATCCTCGCCGAGCTCAAAGGGGGCAAGCCCGGCGCTGCCCCGTCCGGCACGCAGGACGCTGCCGTCATCGAGGAGGTGCAGAACCTCCTCAAATCCATGAAATCCATCTGAGGAAACAGACGATGAACAAGGCACTCATGCCGCAAGTCTCCCTTGCGGCCCTGATGGCTGCGCGTCCGCAGGCCGCGCTCGGCGCCGTGCACGCGGAGGCCAACCCGGGCAATATCGAGCAACTGATGCGCGAGGTCCGCCAGGAACTGGATCGCATCGGCGGCGACGTGAAGCGCACCGCCGAGGATGCGCTGCGCCAGTCGCGCGATTCCGGCGAGCTGACCCGCGAGCTGAAAAACTCGGCCGACCAGCTGCTGACCCAGCAGAAGATCCTGACGGACGCACAGCAGAAGCTGACCGACCGTCTGGAGCAGCTGGAGACGCGCAACACCGATCTGGAACAGCAGCTTTCGCAGCGCGGTCGCGGCAACCGCGATCAGGTCCAGAGCTTCGGTGAGCGCGCGGCCAGGCATGACGACATGCGCGCCTTTGCGCAGGCCGGCTGCAAGGGCACCGTCCGCATCGCGCTCGATGTCGAGCAGGCGATCACCTCGGTTCGTCCGGGCGGCGGCGGGCTGATCTGGTCGGATCGCGAGACCGAGATCGTCGGCCTGCCGCGCCGGCAGATGACGATCCGCAACCTGCTTTCGCAGGGGCGCACCGGATCGAACGCCATCGAATATGCGCGCCAGACCACGCGGACCAACAATGCCCGCCCGGTCACCGAGGGCGCGCAGAAGCCCGAGTCGGACTATATCTGGGCGCAGGAAAGCGCGCTGGTGCGCACCATCGCGCATTTCGTGCATGTGTCGCGCCAGGCGATGGAGGATGCGCAGCAGCTCCAGACCGAGATCGATACGGAACTGCGCTACGGCCTGATGCTGGCCGAAGAGGGGCAGCTGCTGAAGGGCGATGGCGTCGGCCAGAACCTGGAGGGTCTTGTCACGGCCGCGACCGCCTTCGTCCCGGCCTTCGCGGTCGCGGGCGAGACGATGATCGACACGCTGCGCCTGGCGCTCCTGCAAGCGTCGCTGGCCGAGTATCCGGCCGACGGCATCGTGCTGCATCCGACGAACTGGGCGCAGATCGAACTGACCAAGGATGGCGAGTTCCGCTATATCTTCGCCAACGTCATGCAGCTGGCCGGCCCGCAGCTCTGGGGCCATCCCGTGGTGCAGACCCAGTCCATGGATCTCGATGAGTTCCTGACCGGCGCCTTCAAGGCCGCGGCGACGATCTACGACCGCATGGACCCCGAGGTCATCGCTTCCAGCGAGGATCGTGACAACTTCATCAAGAACATGATCACGGTTCGCGCCGAGGAGCGGCTCGCGCTTGCGATCAAGCGCCCGGCCGCGCTGATCACCGGCGAGTTCAACTCGACGGTGGTTTCCAGCGGTGCGCCGGTCTCCAGCGCCTGATCCTTCACGACAACCTTGGGGCGCCTTCGGGCGCCCCGCTCATGACAGGGGAACGAGATGAAGATCCAGGCATTGCGCGGAATGGTCGGCTCCTACGGCGCGCTGCGGCGCGGACAGGTCGCCGATATCGATGATCATATCGCCGAGAAGCTGGTGAAGGCGGGGCGGGCCGTTCCGGTCGAAGCTGATGCTGCCGACCCTATTCCAGCCTCGGAACCGGGTCCGGTTTCCGGGGCGGATGCCAAGGATACGCGCCGGGCTGGTGGCCGCGCTGGCAAGGCGAAACCTGCATCATCGTCGCCGGCGGACCCAGCGCCGGAGACGAGCGGGCAGGCCTCGCAGCCCTCCGAGGGCAAACCCGCGTAATCGCGATCAACAACAGCTGGCATCTCTGCCCCTGGGCGGATGTGCTCTATGCCTGCGACCTGGCGTGGTGGCGCCACTACAGCGGTGCGTCCGGGTTTGCCGGCCTGAAGCTCGGCGCCGATCCCGCCGTGGATCGCAAGCCCTGGGGCGTCCGGTCGATCCGGGTGCAGCAGACCGTGGACCGCATCCTGACCGACAGGCCGGGTGTCATCGGTTGGGGCGGCAACAGCGGGTTTCACGCGCTGAACCTCGCGGTTCAGTTCGGCGCCCGGCGGATCGTCCTGGTCGGCTACGACATGCAGGTCGAGGCCGGCCTGCACTGGCACGGTGCGCATGAGGGTATGAACAACCCCTCGGAGCAATCGACGGCCCGCTGGCGGCGGATCATCGATGCCGCCGCAACCGATCTCGCGTTGCTCGGGGTCGAGGTCATCAACGCCAGTGCGGTTTCCGCGCTGACGGCCTATCCGAAAACCCCGCTGATGGAGGCGCTGCATGCCGATCATGATCTCGCGGTCAACCGATCTGCCGATTGACCTGGACGCCGCCAAGAAGGTGCTGCGGGTCGATTTCGACGATGACGACGACATGATCCGCGATCTGATCGACGGCGAGACCCGGCGCTACGAGGACTTCGCGCGGCGCATCGTCGCCCAGACCGTGTTCCGGTTCCGGTCGGCGGGCTGGTTCACGCGCATACCGATCGATCTCGATCCGATCCGCAGCATCGCCGGCGTGTTCTATCTGGACCCGGCCATGCAGGAGGTCGAGTTGGCCTTGACCGCCTACCGCTTCGTGCCCTGTTCGCAGGGCGGATACCTGGGCATCTACTCCGACTGGCCCCGGCCGGACCTGGCGGATGTGGCGTTTCCGGTCTGGTTCGAAGTGGTCGCCGGTGCCGATCTGCCCGCCGACAGTCCCGCTGTCGCGCCACTCGATCCGGCCGACCGGATGAACATCCTGCACATGGTCAAGCAGATCTACGACCACGACGATCCGCTGACCGAGGAACAGTTGCGGCGCCGGTTTTCCGGCAGGAGGTTGCTATGGTGAAGGCCGCGGTGCAGACGGCGAGGCTGAAAGAGGCCGTGGCCTTCGACGTGCCTGTGCAGGTTTCCGGCCCCGGGGGCGTCACCTCGACAACCTGGGAACAGCGCCACTCCTGCCGCGCGCAGTTTCTGTATTCGACCGGCTCGGAAGTGGTCGAGGCCGCACGCCTTGAGGGGCGCCCGATATTCAAGATCCGCGTTCGGTCCTGTGCGGCCGCGCGCTCGGTTACCACCGACTGGCAGATGCGGGATACCCGCCGCGCCGCAGTCTACGCAATTCTCGAGGTGGACGGCATCACCGATCCCGCCTGGGTCTACGTCGTCGTCGAGGGAGGGAAGGCGCCGTGAGTGCCAGCGCCGCGCTCCAGATCGCGCTGATCGCGCATCTCAAGGCCGACCCGGCCGTCTCGGGGCATCTCGGGGAGCGGATATTCGACAACGCCCCTGTCGGCGCCTCGTATCCCTACCTGACCCTCGGTCCCGCGCAGGAAATCGACGACAGCGCCGATTGTGTCGACGGGTCCGAATGCTTCCAGCAGATCGATATCTGGACGCAGGAAGGTGGATCGCAGATGTCGGCCAAGACGATCTGCGGCGCGGTTCGGCAGTCGATCAGGCATTCCGACCTGGAATTGGCGGACCCCTATGCGCTGGTTCTGGTCGATGTCACCAGCTGGTCGGTGATCGGCGATCCCGATGAGAAGGTTGCGCATGGGATCGTCACCGTCCGCGCATTGGTGGATGGCTCGTGATGTGGGTTCTCTTCACCGAAACCTTCCGGTGGTGTCCGAAGTCGAATGTTTCGATCCGGTATGACGCCGGCATGCGGATGCGCGTCACGCGCCGCTGCGCCAATGCCGCCCTCGCCAAAGGGGCCGCGGTCAGGATCGACAACCCGAAATCAGGAGGCGGCCATGGCACGGGGCGCGACGATCATGGGGCTGGCGAAGCTCCAGCGGAAGCTTGACCGGCTCCCCAAGGTCGCAAAGGACCAAATCCAGACGAAGATGGCCGAGGCGGCTGACGAGATCGTCGCCATGATGAAGAGCCTTGTCCCGGTGCTGAAAGAGCCCGACGCCCGTCGCCGAGCCGGCGCGCTGCGTGACAGCATCGGCTGGACATGGGGGAAGGCGCCCAAAGGCTCCATGGTTGTGGCTACGCTCAAGGGTGCCGGTGTTGGCGGCGATCTGACGATCACGGTTTTCGCCGGCTCGCGCGACAAATCCCGCGGCCCAGATGACGCCTATTATGTGGCATGGGTCGAGTTCGGCACGAAGAAGATGGATGCGCAGCCGTTCTTCTACGTTTCCTGGCGTGCGAACAGGAAACCTGCCGCGCGCGAGGTTCGCAAGGCCGTGCGCGACGCCGCGCGCCAGGTTGCCAGCGGGCTATAGCGCCCAGACCCCTCTCATCAACGCCTGCCCTGACCGGCGGGCAATTTCATGGAGACCACCATGGCTGTAACGCCTGTCAAAGCCACCACCACGCGCTCGAAGAAGATGTTCGTCCGCCTGTCGAATGGGGCAGAGCCGCCTGAGTTCATCGCTCCCTGCGGCTTCACCGAAAAGTCGTTCAATCGCTCCAAAACCTTCGGAGAGACCGTCACGCCCTATTGCGAGGGGGGAGACGACATCGTCGATTGGGTCGAGCGCGACACCGTCTCGATGACGGCCTCGATTTCGGGGCAGGGCGTGATGGCCCGGCAATCCGTCCCGACGTGGGAGGCCGCGCTGGCAAGCGCCGACAGCATCGAATGCGAGGTTGAGATCGAGTGGCCCGACGGCAGCAAGGAACTCTACACCGGGCGCTTTCACGTCGAGAGCCTGGAGATCGGATCGCCTGAGGGCCAGCGGGTCACGTCCAACGTCAGCATGCAGTCGGACGGACCTGTCGAATACGAGCGGGTGCCGGCCTGATGTCCCGCAGTGCGCAGTTAACGCTTGACTGGGCGGACGGAACCTATCCGTTCGCCCTGAAGATCGAGCAGCTGGCCGAGCTTCAGGAAAAATGCGATGCCGGCCCCTGGTATATCCAATGGGCGTTGGAGGTCTCGCTCCTGGCCCGCACGGCCGGGTTCGCCCCGCCCAAGGATGCCAATGCCAGCTACGTCATCGAGCCTATCAGGCTGGGTCTCATCGGTGGGGGCATGCCAGCCGTCGAGGCGCTGCAAAAGGTCCGCGCCTATGTTGGACCGGGCCAACTGAACGAAAACATCCAGACGGCCTATGCGATCCTCGGCGTGGCGCTGGCTGGTGCACCGGATGATGAGCCAAAAAAGCCCGGGGCGGGAAAGAAGAAGACCGCGAACCGCTCCCGCGCGGCAAAATCAGGTTCGCGGACGTCTTCGGAAACGGTCTCGCCGCCGGCATGAGCCCGTCGGAGGTGAGGCGGTGCAGCTGGTGGGAATTCAGCGCCGCCATCGCGGGCTGGATCGCCGCCAACACCTCGGCCGATGATCAGCCCATGTCGCAGCAGGATGAGGATGATCTGTGGCAGGGGGTTGTTGAGAGGATGGGGTAGTTGGGGCTATCGCCCGAACTTTCCAACGCACTGGTTGAAACTATCAACGTCGCGGCTTTCCGTGATAAAATGCATGCAGGAAGCCGTTTCTTTTATGCATTTTATATCACCATTGCATCGATTGGTTGCAGAAATCAGAAGGTCTGCTTGGGTATTTGACCAGTTTATATCGTCTGTCGATGCAGTGGTTGAAAACTGAGCGGCTTTTCCAATAATTCCAGCCGCTCCTTTCAGGCTCCATTCTGTGTCGACGGTTGAGCCGGTGTCGGTATAGAAGCGAGCAAAAAGAGTGTCGCTGTCGAGCATATTGCGCAGTGTGCCGCGCGTTGGGGCTGGGTCTTGACCGTGCCAAAGTGTGGCTCTCACGCTTTGCCCGTTTGACTTCGCCTTTTCAAGAACGCCGGAATTCAAATCCGATGCTTCTATTTCCGATGGTTCAAAGTTTCCCGGCCGAATGGCAAGAACTCTACCGTTTGTCGGCATCCTATCAAACGTGCTGATTGGAAGAGAGTACAGGGCGCGAACTTTCCCGTCTGTATCTCGAAAAATATGGATGGAAAATCCTTCGGAATTTGTTTCGCTGGCAGCAGTGTATTTGTGGCCGCTAATCGGATCCCGCCAGCCCTCCACGACCTCCCAAGACAAGGCAGGAAGTGACGCGATTATAATTGCGGACAAAAATGTAAAAACCTTAAGCACTGGTCCCCCAATATGGCTACTGATCTAGAGAAGTTGGTCGTTCAGCTTTCAGCAGACATCAAAGGCTATGAGCGCGAAATGCGCAAGGCCGTTGGCGTCACCAACCGTCAGGCCCGCGACATCGAAAAGCGGTTCCTTGCGATGCAGCGCAATCTGGATGGTATCGGATCGCGGGCCGCCAAGTCGCTGATCGCGCCGTTCGCCGGCATTGCTGCGGCGCTTGGTGGCCGGGAACTGATCCGCATGACGGGGCAGTGGACCGACCTGACCAGCCGGGTGAACCTGGCGGCGGGCAGCATGGAGAAAGGCAATGAGGTCATGCGCCGCGTCAGCGAGATGGCGCGTCGCACCTATTCCGACCTCAGCCAGACCGCCGAGGGATACCTGGCATTCTCGACCACGCTGACCGAACTTGGCGTTTCGACGGATCGCCAACTGGACTTCGTGGAAAGCCTGAACAACGCCCTGGTTGTGTCCGGCGCCAAGGGTCAGACCGCCGAACGTGTCATGAGTGCGCTCTCCAAGGCGATGGCGCTCGGATCGCTCCAGGGTGACAACCTGAATACGGTGATCGATTCCGGCGGACGTGTCGCACAGGCCCTCGCCGATTCCATGGGTGTCACAACCATGGAGCTGCGCAAGCTGGGGTCGGAAGGGAAAATCGGGCGCCGCGAACTGCTCGGCATCTCGAAGGAGATGGAAAAGCTCCGGCGCGAGGCTGGTGAGATGCCCGCCACGATCCAGGATGGCTTCATGCTCCTGAACAACGCCCTGCTGGAATATGTCGGGCGCGGGGACGATGCTGTCGGGATGTCGGGCCGGATCGCCGAGGCGCTTACGGTCATCGCCGACAATTTCGATACCGTCGCCGATTCCGGCCTGAAGCTTGCCGCGGTTCTTGCGGCCGGTATGCTCGGCCGCTCTATCGGGGGCATGATCACCAAGCTTGGCGCCGCAACCGGGGTGCTGATCAAGTTCGGCGCTGCCCTGCGCGCGGCTACCTCCATGGCCAGCGTCGGCACCGCAATCGGTGGGTTGAGCGCGGCGGCGGGGCCGCTGGGCATGGTTATCGGCGGTCTGCTCGCTGGCGGTGTCCTGCTTTACTCGGATCGTGCCCGAGAGGCGGAACAGCGCAGCAGGGATCTGCGGGATGAGTTGCAAAGCCTGGGGCTTTACGCGCCAGATGCTGCCGTGGCGCTGGAAGAGGTCGCAGATGCTGCCGATGGCATCGGCACCGAGGATCAGTTGGCCCGCATCGAGCGGTTCCGCAAGGGCCTCGAAGATATCAAGGGCACTGGCGGGTTTTGGTCCTGGATCAAAGGCGACGACAGCGAGCTGGGCAGGATGATCCAGCAGGTTGACCATTTCTATGCGGCTTTTGACAAAGGCGACCTGCCTTTGCTCAAGCAGATGCGTGATCTCGCAGAGGCTTATCAGCGAGGAAAAATCTCTGCTGATGAGTTTGCGCGCAGCGTCGCCGCCATTGATACATCCGGCCTGGGTGCCGCGGCACAACAATATGCGGCGGCGATGCGGGACGTGGCAGGTGTGTCGGACGCATTAACCACTGGCCTCCTGTTCGATGGCGTGGCGGTCGAGATCGACTCGGCAGCCGCATCTGTAGAGGGGCTTCTGGATGAGCTGCATCACGTTGCCAACCTTCAAGGTCTCGGCGACGTGGTTGTGCAGGAAATCAGGGACATCATCGCGGAAATGAACAAGGGCGAGAAGTCCGCCCAAGAGGCTGCCGATGCGATTGAGGAACTCGGAAGCACCCGCGCAGACTTTAATGGCCTGCACGGTGATATCGCAAATGCCATCAAGGCCCTTGGCGAACTGCGCGCGGCGGCGATCCGAACTGCATCGACCATCGCGGCCACGGTGGCGATGCGCCCGGGCACTGGTGGCGACGACACCTCGCTTGAGAAGCAAGGTGCAACTACCCAGGCATTTCTGGACGAGCAGCGTCGGCTCAATGCTCTCAGCCGGGAGCAGCGGGATATAGAGGATCGGACAGCGCGAATCATGAAAGATGCCGCCACCTCCCAGGCGGCTATCACCGAGGAGCAGGCGAGGCAGCTTGCTATCGAACAGGCCGCCGCAGACGCCCGTCGCGCCGAGGAAGGCCGTTCCGCGCGCTCGGGCGGCGGCGGCCGGAAGTCCGGCGGCGAAAAGGGCAAAAAGGGAACGACGGTCACCGATATCTTCGAGGACGCTGGCCGCGATCTGGAAAACCTGGAGCGGGAGATAGAGCTGGTCGGCAAGTCGGCGCAGGAGACTGCCAAGCTGCGTGCGCAGTGGGAATTGCTGGATGCCGCGAAGAAAGCCGGCCTCCCCATCGACGATAAGCTGCGCCAGAATATCATGGAGCATGCCGATCATGTCGGATACCTCACCGATCAGCTGGAAAAGGCCGAGATTGCGCAGCAGCAATTCGACCAGGCCGTTGACGGCATTGCCGACGCCTTCGCAGGCGCGCTGGTGGCTGGCGAAAGCCTGCGGGAAGGCTTGGCGCAGGTTTTCAAGCAGATCGCCAGCGACATCCTGAAATCTGGTATCCGCAATGCGCTCGCCGGGCAGTTCAACCCGTTTGGTGGTGGGTCCAGCGTGCTGGGCAATCTCTTTGGCGGCATGTTCTCGGGCTTCCGTGCTTCCGGTGGCCCGGTCATGGCCGGCAAAGCTTATGTCGTCGGCGAGAAGGGACCGGAGCCCTTCGTCCCCGCGGTCAACGGGCGCATCCTTAGCGTGTCCCAGGCACAGGCCGCACTGCGCGGCGGGCAGGGCGGTAGCGCCCCCAAGATCACCATCAACAACAACGCGCCCGGCGCGGTGGTATCGGCCGATTACGTGACCAAGGACGAGGTGATCCTGACCGTCTCGCAGGCCATCGCCTCGAATAACCGGCGCCAGTCGGACCAGCAATATCTCAGGGGTGGCCGCTGATGCAGGTTTCGTTCCCGTTCCCGGTCAAGCTGCAATCCTCGGTGCCAAAGCTTGAGGGGCTGCGCTTCCAGCCCTTCACCAACATCGACGGAGAGACGTTCGCAAAGCCGGCGCTCAACGGCTTCTGGCGGCTGGACATGACGGTGCTGGCCCACGACATGCAGTCGCACCTAGCCCTTTCGTCGTTCATCACCCAGATGAGCGCGGCTGGCACCACCTGCGTTGTCCCGGTCTGCACGCAATGGCGGCCGAACGACGAGAACGGCCGGCGGCTGACCGGCTGCGACATGGCTCCGGCCTATACCTTCGATCATGTCGGCTTCCTCGGCGAGCCGTTCGACGGCTTCACCCTGCGTGCTGCCGCTGCGCACAGGGCCAGCTATATCGACGTCAACAAGCCGGCCCTGTCGCAACTGTGGCCGGGCCATTTCATCAGCCTGGGTAACCGCCTGCACCAGGTGGTCAACACTACCTCAATCGGGGAGAGCGAGACCGCGATCCGCGTTTCGATCATGCCGAACCTCCGCGAGGCGCAGCCGTCCGGGGCAGTGGTGATCGTGGATCAGCTACGGCTCAAGGTGATGATGGAGAGCGGCGACCAGATCGGCCTCGGGACGGGGCGCTTCCGTTCCTCGGCCCTGTCGCTGGTGGAGGCATTCTGATGAGCATCCACGACATTCCCGACGAAGTTCTGCGCAACGGCGTCACCGGCTGCACGATCCTGTGCCAGATGGATTTCAAGACCAACCCCAAGAACTGGTGGCTCGGCTATGGTCCGCTGACCGCTGGCGGGGTCGAATATCAGGGCACGGGCGACGTGATCCAGATCAGCGCCATGGAACTGACCTATGGCCTGTCGGCGGGCATGGTGCGGTTCACGATCCCGAACGCCTCGCCCGAGATGATCGCGCTCTGCGACGATCAGGGTGCCGAGGTGAACGGGCGCCGGGTGCAGGTGCTGTATCAGCTTTTCGCGACGGACGAGCGCGACGGCGAACACCGGGGGCGGCTGATCGGCGATCCGATGAGCGTGTTCGTCGGCCGCATGAAGGACATGACCAGCACGTCCAGCGCAGACGCCCGCACCATCGAACTGGAATGCTACGGGCGCATGTCGCAGCAGGGGAAACCTCCCTATGGGCGCTGGACGCATACCGATCAGCAGCGCCGCTATCCCGGAGATACCGGGCTGGAGTTGTTGCCGACGCTCAAGGATAAGGCGATCACATGGGTGCCGGGGAGTTGATCAGGCCCGCCGGGATGGATGACATCCCCCGCGTCATCGACCTGATCGAGAAGCTGGCCGCGACCGTCAACGGGTTGCCGGTGGACCGCATCAAGGCCGGCGAGACGCTGGCCGGGCTGATTTGCGATCCTGCCGGCGTGGTGCTGGTCACGGGCGGAGGCTTCATCGCCGGGCGCATTGGCGACACGTTCATCAGCCGCGATCTGGTGGCCTATGAACTCGGCTGGTTTGCCGAGGATCGCTCGGGTCTGCGCTTGCTGCGGGCCTTCGAGACATGGGCGCAAGGTCGGGGCGCGGCGATGATCGCCATGTCATGCAACGGTGGTGCGGCGCAGCGCATCCTTGAGCGGTCGGGATACCGCGTCGCTGAAATCCAGATGGTGAAATAATGGCAATTTTCAGTGCGATCGCCGCCGGCATCACGTGGGCATTCAACGCGGTCTTTGCCAATGCCTTGGTTGCCTCCTTCGGCTTTTACGGCGCAGCGGCCATTGGCATGGCGGTAGGCCAGATCGGCGCGGCTGCCATTGCCATCGGCATATCTCGCGCGTTGCAGCCGAAGATCAACATCCCCGTCTCGGAAATCCAGGCGGTCCTCAACCAGACGGAAGCGGCGCGGCGGATCTACGTCGGCAAGAACCTCACGGGCGGCATCAGGGCTTTCTTCCATACCAAATCCGGGATGCTCTATCAGCTGGTCGTCATTGGACACGGCAGGATCAACAGCTTTGCCGAGTTCTGGGTTGATGGAGAACCGGTCACGGTATCCAGCGGCGCTGTCACCAGCACGGACAAGGCAGGGTTCATGTGGGTCGCCACTCGTGACGGATCGGGGCAGGGGGGCAATTACCCGGCGCTGTCGGATGCGTTTCCGGCGACCTGGGGCGCAAATCGCCGGTTGCAGAGTCAGGCCACCTTCCTGGTCCGCATGAAAGCGCCGGCACCCGAGGATTTTGCGAAGATTTTTCCGAAATCCTACAACACGGCGGTGCAATGGGTGATCGAGGGGCAGGCGATCCATGATCCGCGCAGCAATACCTCGGCCTATGGCGACAATGCGGCGCTGGTCATCGCGCATTACCTGACCCATGCGGACGGCTACCGGCTGGCATCGGGCGAGGTGGACTGGCTCAGCGTCGAGGCCATGGCCGATGTGGCCGACCTGCCGATCCCGCAGAAGGCCGGGGGCACGGCGCCGAACCTGCGGCTCTGGGGCTACTGGACGCTGGACGAAGGCCCTGTCGATGTGCTGGACCGCATGCATGCCAGCAGCGGCATCCGGGCCTATGAGACGCAGGACGGCAAGATCGGCCTGATCGGCGGCGGTTTCGGCACGCCGGCGACCACGCTGACGGCCAAGGACATTTCGTCCATCGTCACCAAGGAGGCGATCAACGAGCGCGACGGCTATAACGTCCTGGTGCCGTTTTTCCTGTCCGAGGACCAGAAGTTCACCGTCACCGAGTTGGAACCGTGGCGGGATGAGGATCGGCTGGCCGAGGAAGGCGAGGTATCGGCCGAATACCGCATGGAGATGTGCCCGAACCAGTCGCAGGCGCGCCGACTGGCGAAGAAGCAGATCCACGACGACAACCGCGCCAAGGTCGAGGTCGTCACCAACCTGGCTGGCCTCAAGGCCCGTTATCCGCGCTTCGCCGGCCAGCGCCATACCATCCTGCTGGACTACCGGCCCGAGGATGGCAGCGGCCGGCAGATCGTCGGGGAATACGAGGTGCTGAACCACCAGTTTGACCCGATCAATCTGGAATGCCGTATCGAACTGGCGAAGGTGGACCGCGCGTCCGAAGCATGGGACCCCGAGGAAGAGGGCGAATTGATCGTCGCGCCGCCCACCCCGGAACTGGACGCGCCGCCCGAACTGGATGCGGTAGTGACGCAACGGATCATCAACACGACCGGCACGACGGCGCAGGCGGTGATCGAGGTTGCCGCAGTCCCGATCCCCGACAGGGACGATCTGGTGGTGCAGGCCGAATACAGCATGGTTTCTCCGGAGGCGGGTTACTGGCAGCGAATGGTTTCGTCCGGGATGATCGCAACCTCGCCGGCAATCAGTGACCGCGCCATCTATGCTGTGCGGGCCCGCTGGACGGGCTTGTTTGAGGGCGTCGATGACTGGGAGAACCTTGGCAGCATCACCATCCAGGTTGATGCCACGCCGCCGGGCCAGCCGTCCGAGCTGATCCCATCGAACGGCTCGGGCTATGTCCACCTGTCGTGGCGCAACCCGACCGGCGCCTTTGCCAGCATCCGGGTCTATCGCAACGGGACGAATGATTTCGGCACTGCGACCATGATCGGCTCGACGGGCGGCGCTTCGGGCCAGATCAGCGAATATCAGGACGACGCGATCAGCGCGGCGACGACCTATTACTATTGGGTCGTCGCTGCCAACGTCAGCAGCGTCGAGGGCACGCCGGCTGGCCCGGCGAGCATCACCACCCCCTGACACTGACCAAAAATCACTGACCTATAGGCTCGCTCTGGCGGGCCTTTTTGCATTGGAGGGGCCATGCCTTTCATCGACGACGTCAATCGCCTGCTGCGCGACCATGAGGGCTATACAGGGGACGGGCAGGGTGGTGTTGGACCCCTGCCGGTGGGCGACAGGTCCACGGCGCGCCGGGCAATTTGGAAGCGCGACCTGCGCGATCTGTTTATCACCTTGGCGCAGACGACGGGTGATCCCTCAGCGCTGCAGGACATCCTGGACGAGTTGGACGATAAGGCCGACCTCGCCAACAGCGGCGCGTTCTTCACCTCGCGCGCGGCGATGGTTAGCACGGGTCAGTCTGCGCTGCCCGGATCCAAGGGCCTCGCCTTCCACCCCGACGGCGATTACCTGGTCGTGCGTGGCTTCAACGCGACCTCTGACGATCCGCTGTTCGAGACTGCCCCGCGCTGGGGGGTGCTCATGCGGGTGCCGAACGAGGCGCTGCTGGATGCGAAGGCCGACTTCTCCGCCCTTCGCCACCTCGGCCCGGTGCCGCTCACTAGCATTGGCGGGACGGGCGATGCAATCACGGCGACGATCGCCCCGCAGCTGGGCTTCACCACGCTGGTCATGGGGCAAGTGATTGTCTTCACGGCTGCGGCGACGAACACCGGCCCCGCGACGATCACGATCAACGACATCACCTATAATATCCTGCCCGGATCGGGTGCTGCCGCGACGCTGCCGGCCGATACCATCGTCAGCGGACGCCACTACCAGTATCGCGTGTCCGTCGTCGGGGGTGCTGAAACACCGGGCAGCCTGCGACCCGTGACCACGGCCATGGGGGATATTCCGGGGCTGATCGCGCTGCTCGACGGGCTGGACGAGGCGCTGGATCAGAAGGCCGACACGGCGGCGCTGCAAGGCAAGCTTGATCGCATCCCGCATGTGGTCATCGGCGCTGGCGATGCGGCGCTGTCAGTTGACGACGATGACGGCAACCGCGCTTTCGAGGTCGGCCTGTCGGGCGTTACGCGCGCCGGGGTCATGCAGATCGGAGAGGCGCTGATGCGGCCAGTTGATGCGCCGGGCTGGGTGCTGCCGATCACCGACGCCGAGGGCAATATCGCTGGCGGCTGGCGAGACGATGGTAGTTTCGCGGCGATTGGCTTCGATCCGGGCGGCGACGGTCCACCTCAGACGGTCCAGTTCGCGTTCGCCGAGCCTCACCGCGACCCCAGCCAAAACCTGCTGCTGACTTGGGTGAGCGACAGCGCGGATGCTGTGGCGCTGGAATACAGAGTTGACGGTGCCGGGGCGTGGACGCAGGTGGCGTCCCATCGACGCCGTCCTTGGCCTGAGATTGACGGCCTGCACCTGCACACCGCGCTGATGGACGGTCTGGCCCCTGATACGGTCTATGAGTTGCGCTGGCCGGGGGCGACGTTCACGGATCGCGTCCGCACGTCGCGGCGCGCCGCTGTTCGGGTTTGCGTGGCATCGGATTATCAGCGCACCACCTATGACTCCGGGTCACTGCTGGCCGAGTTCGGCGGCATCTTCGCGGCGCAAGAATGCGATCTGCTCATCTTCAATGGCGATTTTGTGAACGACGATGGCTTGTGGACCCAAGCCATGGGCGAGCGCTGGCTTGGGTTCATGGCGGGCCTGTCTCGCGACTGGCGGCGCGACGGCGCGCTGGTGCCGGTGGCGGCGACACTGGGCAACCACGAGGGCCGGAACGCAGCAGGGACCGGAAACGCGCTCATGGGGGGCGACGGGACGCCGGGAATGATGGTTGATATATTCAGCCTTGGGTTCGACCCAGAGGGTAGGGATTACGTCAATCGCAGCGCATGGGCGATCAGCATCGGGCGCGAGGTCGGATTTGTCTCCATAGAGACGCATCACACGGTGCCTTTGGCATCACAGGCCGATTGGCTGGCGGCTCGTCTGGCCGAGATGGCCCCTCGGGTGCGGCACCTGAATGTGGTGGGGCACAGCCCCGCCCTTTATGGCTACTGGTCCGCGTGGGAGACCAGCGATGGTCAGGCCCGCACCCTGAAATCGACCATCTGGCCGATCATGGAGGATTACGCGGGCCTGATGAGGGGCTATTGGTGCGGGCATGAGCATCGCATCTCGATGACAGCGCGGCTGCGCATGGACTGGGATGCGGGCCTGCCTGCTACGACCAATGATTTGCGCTGGATCACCGATCCGACCGGCGGCATCCGGCAACTCGGCTCGGGCATGATCGGCGGCACCACGAACGCGCTCACGCCCGGTCTCTACGATCAGGTTTCCGGGGTCGATGGCAGTCCGAAGTTTCTGGCCATCGCGGGCCATGACGGAACGGTTTTCGATGCGCACGGCGCCGTCGATACATCCGGTGCGACCGACCTGTTCAACATGTGGATCGCCGATTTTTCGGCACAGGAGTTCTCCGCGCGCTGCATCGGGCGCGGCTCGCATCAATTCATCATCATCGAGGAGACTCTGTAATGGCTGGACTTGGCATCATCGTGCCTGGTGATTTCGGCAATACGGGCTGGGCGACGGGCGCTGCGAAAGCCCGGCAGGATTTCGTTTCGGGGGCGGATCGCGCCTTCGTATTCGACGCGAGGGTTGCCGCCTCCCTGTTTCAGGACCGGGATGGAGAGGTGCCCGTCACCGATGTGGGCCAACCTGTTCGGCGCATCAAGGATCGCTCGGGGCAGGGTCGGGACGCTGTTTTGGGGGTAGCGGCAACAGGCATACCCACATGGCAGAGCGATGGCGACAGGTATTGGATCGACATCCCCCTGGATGCGAGGTTCGAGATTGCAAACCCGATCCGTCACAACGATTTTACTTTCATTGCGGGCCTGCGCCTGACCGGTGTCAGTGGCGGATCGACTTATGGGATCGTCTCGCAGGATGGCATCAGTTCTAACAGTTTCCTCGCCCTACAAATATCGCGGGTCGACGGCAATCTCGCCGTAAATCTGGACATCTCAACTGGTTATGAACTGACGGGCGCACCGCTGGCGCTGAATGCCGACGTGGTTGTTTCGGCCCGCCGCGACGTGGCGAATGTGGCGGCTCGGTGCAGGGTCAACGGTGGCGGGCAGGCCGAAAATACCAGTTTCACTGGTGTGAATTTTGCGGACGACCAGACGCCGACGAGGTTGTTCGGGACAGCCGCACAGTCCACTTCCGGGCGGCTCTACTATGCAGCCTACGTCCGAGGGGTCCGGGATGAGGATGCACTTGAGGCGGTCGCGGCACAGCGGGCCGGGGTGGCGTTGGTGTGATGCGCGCCAATCACATGAGGACGAGGAGATGAGCATAGTGCCGTCAGTCGATAACAGGATCAGTACAGGCAACCTTCTCCTGGCGGGCAGCATGCTGGTTGCGGTTGCAGTCGCCTGGGGAAACCTGTCCGGTCGGGCCGCAGATATGGCGTCGGATATCACGGCAGTCACGGCGCAGTCGGCTGCCAACGAGGCGCGCATCCGCGCATTGGAGACGACCGCTGCGCGGCAGGACGAGCGCATGGTGCTGATCCTCGATAGTCTGCGCAAGATCGAATCTCGGCTGGAGCGCGGGCCGAACCCGTGAGGCGCGAGGTCAACCTTCGTCAGCGGTAACACCCAGCTCTGCCGCCAACCCCTCCAGCGCGGCAATGGTCGCGTCGTAGCTGTCCCCCGCCTTGGGGAACCGCGCCTTGCGGCTGCGATACCAGCGCAGCCATTTCGGCAGCTCGTCCAGGGGATAGGTGGCCGACCAGATCTCGCCGGTCAGCGTGAAGGTGGATTCGTCGTGCGTCGCTTTCATGGCGGCGTTTTGCGGCGGAGCGCGGTCGGCTGCAAGGGGTGCCCGGAGAACGCGCGGGACCAAACCCAGATCATATCTAAACCGATCAGTTCAGAACCGAGACCGAACCGGGAATGAACGCGGAACACCCCGCCACGTCGCCCCGCCTCGCGCGGGGCTTTTTGCATTGGAGAAACCGACATGACAGCAGTCATGAACGCGGTGCGCGCGCGGCAGGCGCGCTGCGCCGCCCTGGGCTTTTGGCCCGGACCCATCGACGGAATCGACGGGCCGCGCACCCGCGCTGCCTATGCCGCCGCCATCGAGGCGCAGCGGGAGCGCGGCCTGCCGTTCCAGCACCCGACCGGGATCACGCGCATCCACTGGCACTGGACCGCGGGCGGCTACAGCCCGAATGCCGTGGACCTGCGGTCGTATCACGCGCTGATCGATGGCGAGGGCAAGATTCGCTGGCCGGTCGATCCGACCACCTCGCGCTCGCACACCCTCAACGCCAACGGCGGCGCTATCGGGCTGTCGATCTGTGCCATGGCCGGGGCCCAAGAGCGGCCGTTTGCCTGGGGCAAGGCGCCGATCACGCCGGCGCAGGTCTCGGCTCTCGCGCGCGAGACTGCGCGGCTGTGCCGGACCTATGACATCCCGGTCTCGCGCTGGTCCACGCTGTCGCATGCCGAGGTGCAGCCCACGCTCGGCGTGGTGCAGCGCAGCAAGTGGGACATCACCGTGCTGCCGGGCATGTCGGCGCCGGACGATCCGATCACCGTCGGCGACCGCCTGCGCGACCTGGTCGCGCGCGAGCTTTCCACCTACTGAGGAGCATCATCATCATGCAGACCATCATCAACGCGGCCGCGCCGCATCTCCTCGAACTGATCGGCCTCGCGATCACCGCCATCATCGGCTGGGGCGTGAGGCAGGCCAGCAAGCGATGGGGCATCGAGGTCGAGGCGAAGCACCGCGAGGCGCTCCATTGGGCCCTTTTCACCGGCGCCCAGCTTGCGCTTGAGCGCAGGCTGACCGGGAAGGCAGCCCTCGACCTGATCCTCGCCTATGCTCGCAGAAGCGTCCCCGACGCGATCATCAATCTGCAGCCGGCGCCCGAGGTGCTGACCGATCTCGCCAAGGCCAAGCTGGAGCAGGTCGCGGCCGAGAAGGTCAAGGAGGCGAGCAGCGCGGCCGTCGACAAGCTGGCCGACGCCCTGCGCCGAGCGGGCGCCGCCTGACCGTGCCGATCCTAATCCTCATGGTGGTGGCAGCAATGGCCGCCGCCGCGGTGATCACCATGCAGGCTGCTGGCCTTTGGATTGACCGCCGCACCGCATAGCGCTTACGCCCCCGTCCCGGTTCGCCCGGGGCGGGGGCTTTTTTTGCGTTTCAGGCACCTGATCATGCACGCTACCATCGTAGGACTGACGATTCGGAGGCCGCCCCCTTTGTGCAACCAGTATGTCCCGCCCGAGAGCTATGACGAATTCCGCCGAGTGTATGACTATGAGGTCGAGAACCTGACCGGCAACGAACCGTGGTTCGATGAGGCGTTCCCGGATCGGACGTTGCCTATCGTGCGCAAGGGTGGGGCCGGGCTTCAGTTGGTCAAGGCGCGCTGGGGCATGCCGTCGCCGCCGCGATACCTGAGCAAGTCCGGACGCGACGCCGGTGTGACCAACATCCGCAACGTGGGCAGCCCCCATTGGCGCCGCTGGCTCGGCATCGAACATCGGTGTCTTGTCCCGGTCAAGCGGTTCGCCGAACCGGGCCCGGACGGACGCCCAGTCTGGTTCGAAAGCGCCGACGGCCGTCCCATGATGTTCGCCGGGATCTGCGTTGATGGATGGGTCAGCATCCGCAAGGTCCGCGACGGTGAGACCGAGGATGACCTGTTCGGTTTCCTCACCACCGAGCCGAATGCCGAGGTCGGGGCAGTCCATCCCAAGGCCATGCCGGTGATCCTGCGCACGTGCGAGGAATGGGACGCATGGCTCAACCTGCCTTGGGACGAGGTTCGCCATATGCAGCGGCCGCTGCCGGACGGTGCGCTGCGGATTGTGGCTTAACCCCGCTCAAAGAACCCCGGATGCGGCCGGTTGATCCCGAACTGGATCGTCCCGGGGCCGAAGCGCTGGTTGATGAAGTCCGCCGCCGCCGATGCGCGCTCGCCCAGGGTTCGCTCGGCCGGTGCGACCGGCAACAGGAGGTCGCCGGTGCGCGAGTTCAGATGATCCACGTCGCCCAGATGCACGCCGATGCTCAGCAGCTGCGTGCCGCGGATCTCCGGCCATGCCCGGCGCCAGAGCGCCCGGTTCATCCGCATGAATTCCAGAGTGTCTTGCGTCGGGGCGCAGCGCATAGATCGCGCCCACGGATAGCGGCCTAGCGGTGACAGGTGCAGGCTGAAGCTGCCAGCGACGCGCCCGTCGCGCCGCAGCCGCGCCGATGCTTTTTCCAGCAGCCAGCGCGAAACCAGATAGGCCTCGGCCGGCGCCCGGAACTCGGGCGCCAACACCTTGCTGTTGCCGAACCCGCCGCGCCGCGTCTTGACCAGCGGGATCGGTTCGCCCTGAAGCGCCCGTACGAACCGCTCGCCCTCGACGCTGCGCCAGATGGCGCGGGCGTGGCGCGGATCGAGGCGGCAAAGCGACACGACGTCCCGCACGCCGGCCCGCTCTAGCCGGGCGCGCATCGAGCGCGAGATGCCCGGCAGATCGTCCAGGGTGAGGTGCGCGATGCGGTCGGGCATGTTGTCCCGGCCGAGGTGCTGGCAGCCGTTCGGTTTCTCAAGCTTCCCGGCGATTTTGGCCAGCAGGTGATTCGGCCCGATCCCGGCCGAGAACCGCAGGCATTCGCCGACCTCGGCCGCCACCGCGGCCTTGAGCCGCGCGACCAGTGCGCGGGCCCCATCCAATTCGGTGGCATCACCTGATAGAACGATCTGGAATTCGTCCACCGAGCGGATGCGCTCCAGCTCGGCATAACGGTCCAGCACCGCCGCGACACGCAGGTTGAACCGGACGTAGAGCCTGTGGCGCGAGGGCAAGAACACGATGCCAGGGCACAGCCGCCGCGCATCAGGCACGCTGGTGCCCGTCTTTACGCCGTGAGCCTTGGCCTCATAGCTGGCCGCGACGCAGCACCCCTTCTCGTTCTCCATGGCGGTGATCGCCACCGGCCGACCGCGAATCGCGGGGTTCAGCTGCTGCTCGACGCTCGCGAAGAAGCTGTTCATGTCGATGTATAGCGTGCGGAACGGTCCCATTCCTCAAGATCCTGCGGATGTTCATCGGGCCATTAATGTTCTATTTATGTTCTCATCTGGCAAGAGGACGAAATGGACAGGAAACAGCAGCTCAGCAACGTGTCATTCGGGGGCGCTTGGTCGGAGCAGATCGCCGACGACGAGGCGCTGGCGCTGGCCGTGGCGCGCCTTGATGGCGCCGTCATCGACACCATGGCCGTGGATCTGCGCGGTGATCCCGAACTGGAGGAGGCGCTCGCGCGCGCCGCCGCGTCGCATCCGAAGGGGGTGATGCTGGTCAAGGCTTGGGGCAGGGCGCTTGCAATGCCCAACCCCGACCTCCGCTCGGCCGAACTGAAACGGATTGCAACCGCGCTGCGGGTGGGTATTGGCGCCCGACTGCCAGCGCACGACAAGGGGGAATGACGATGGGTTTAAGACCATTGAACTGCAGACTTATGGCCTACGGCGCAACGCCTGAACAGCTGATCGCCGATGAGATCGGTATCGTTATTCCGGGAAGCGAGGTTAAGGGGATCCGCCATTTCGGCCTGGACCGCTGGATGGTCGATGTGCGTAAGACACGGCATGAGAAACCTGTGACAGTGTGGGTGAAAACGAGCGTCGTGGACGACACATTTCTTCAGATCCAGCTTGTCGACCAGCCGTCGCTTGCCGGGCTTTGAATTATTGATCTCAAGGGAAAGCCCCGCAGAGGTCGGGGCTTTGCGCTTGCGGATCGTGGTGTTGCCCCCTCCTAAAGGCATCTCCGGTGATGCGGGGCGGCGCGGTGTTTTCGTGGGACAGCGGGCGCCCTAACCGATTGAAAACTCCTGTCCCGCTCTCGTGGGTCAATGGGTCAACTTGCGATAATAATATCAATGGGTTCCATTAATTATTGGACGCCCTCCGGGCCTACCAAACCCCGCCATTTTTCATTGTCCTGAAATCGCCCTGTCCATCGACAAGGCGGCCGCCCGTCATCCCCCGCCTGCGCCCAGCCGTTTCAGACGCCGCGCCGGTCCAGGAAGCCTGCCAGCACATCGGACAGGCGCTCGGCCCAAAGCTGCTGGCCCGCCGCATCGGCGATCAGGTCGTTCCTGACCTCGATCAGCACGTTCGGGCGGCCATGCGCCAGCGCATGGCGGTCGATGGAATCGCCGTCGAGATGGCCGGAATAGGGCTCGTTCTCGCCGGTGATCCAGCCCAGGTCGCGGCATTCGCGCACCAGCGCCGGGCCGAGCCGCTTGTCGCGATGCGAATAAAGCACCCCCACCGCCCAGGGCCGGCGCGGCCGGCCGCGCAATTGCCGGGTAAAGCTGTGGATCGCGCAGATCGCCCGGCGCGGATGCATCGCCGCCAGCCGGGCATAGGCCTCGTGATAGGGGCGGTAGAGCCGCTCGAGCCGCCTTTCGCGCTCGGCCGCGTCGATATGGCGGTTGGCGGGAATCACCGTGCCGTCATAGATGCGCATCACCAGCGTCGGGTCGTCCTCGCCCCGGTTCGGGTCGATCACCAGCCGCGAGAAATCCGACAGGATCGCCGGCGCGTCCAGCCGCTCGGCCAGCGCGCGCGTCAGCCCCGCCGCGCCCACGTCATAGGCGATGTGGCGCGCCATGTCCTCGGGCGCGATGCCCAGCTCGCCGCCGCCGATCCAGCCCGGCACGCGGTTCGTCGCATGGTCGCAGGTGATCAGCCAGCGCGAGGGCCGGTCCTCTCCGATCGTTGAATAGGGCTGTGCCGTCATCCGTCCGTCGCCTTTCCGCTGCAAGGTTTAGGCAATCGCCGGACCAAGCACCAGTTGCCGCAAGCGCTCCGATAGGCCATAACAGCGGCGACGATAGCGCAAACATGCACGGAGAGACGGATGAGACGGCATCGCAAGGTCAAGATCGTGGCAACCCTGGGCCCCGCATCCAGCGATTTCGCCACCATCCGAGCCCTTTTCGAGGCCGGCGCGGACGTGTTTCGCCTGAACATGAGCCACGGCACGCATGAGGAACAGCGCGCCCGCTATGACATCATCCGCCGGGTCGAGGCCGAATCAGGCCGCCCCATCGCCGTGCTGGCCGACCTGCAAGGGCCCAAGCTGCGCGTCGGCACCTTCGCCGACGGCCCGCACGACCTGGCCGACGGGCAGGCCTTCCGCTTCGACCTGGACCCCGCGCCGGGCGATGCCAGCCGCGTCCAATTGCCGCATCCCGAGATCTTTGCCGCGCTGGAGCCCGGCGCCGAGCTTCTGGTCAACGACGGCAAGATCCGCCTGCGGGTCGAGGCCTGCGGCGCCGATTTCGCCGATTGCACGGTGACGGCGGGGGGCGCGATCTCGAATCGCAAGGGCGTGAACGTGCCCGACGTGGTGCTGCCGCTGGCGGCGCTGTCGGACAAGGACCGCGACGACCTGGAATTCGCCTGCGCGATGGGCGTGGACTGGCTGGCGCTGAGCTTCGTGCAGCGCCCCGAGGACGTGATCGAGGCGCGCGAGCTGACCAAGGGCCGCGCCGCCATCCTGTCCAAGATCGAAAAGCCCGCCGCCGTGCGCGCGTTTTCCGAGATCCTCAAGGTCTCGGACGGGATCATGGTGGCGCGGGGCGACCTGGGGGTCGAACTGCCGGTCCATTCCGTGCCGCCGATCCAGAAGCGGCTGGTGCGCGCCTGCCGCTCGGCGGCAAAGCCGGTGATCGTCGCCACGCAGATGCTGGAATCGATGATCGAAAGCCCGATGCCGACCCGCGCCGAGGTCTCGGACGTGGCCACCGCCATCTACGAGGGCGCCGATGCGGTGATGCTCTCGGCCGAAAGCGCCGCCGGGGCCTATCCGGTCGAGGCGGTTGCGACCATGGACAACGTCGCCCGCTCGGTCGAAAGCGATCCGACCTATCGCGACATCATCGAAAGCTCGCGCAGCGCCAAGCGCCAGACCGTGGCCGATGCCATCGTCGCCGCGGCGCGCGAGATCGCCGAGACCACCGACATCTCCTGCATCTGCGCCTTCACCCAGTCGGGCACCACCGCCAGCCTGACCGCGCGCGAGCGGCCGCGGGTGCCGATCGTCGCCATGTCCTCGGAACAGGACACGCTGCGCCGGCTGTGCCTGACCTGGGGCACGCATTGCGTGCAGACCCCCTCGCTCGAACGCTTCAAGCAGGCGGTGGTCAATGCGGCCAAGGCGGCGCGGGATTTCGGCTTTGCCGACGAGACGAACCAGATCGTCGTCATGGCCGGCGTGCCCTTCAACGTGCCCGGCACCACCAACATCCTGCGCATCGCGCCATGCGACGAGCGCTTGATCTATCGTACCGATCCAGAATAAGGCGCGGGTTCAAAGAGATCCGCAACGGAAAGGTAATCCGATGATCGACATCCTGCTGCTGGCCGGCGTGGCGCTTTGCGTTCTTTCGGTCCTCATGGCCATCGTGTCGGTGGCCCGCACGCAGGCCCCACGCGGTGCCGCCATCCTGCTGGTGCTGGGCCTTGCGATGCTTCTGGCCGGGGGGTGGCTGGACCAGCGGCCCTTCGGCGTGCAGTCCCTGCAGGAAAGCTGGCAGCGGCTGGTGAACGGGCAGGTGACGACGGGCACCGATCCGGTGACCGCCCCCGCGCCCGAGGCGCCGGCCGAGGAGGCGCCGGCGGAAACCCCGGCCGCCGATGCGCCTGCGACCCCGGCGGTTGAGACCCCCGCTGCCGAGACCCCTGCGGTCGAAGCGCCCGAAGCGGATGCGCCCGAGGCCGCGGCCCCTGCGGCGGAAGAACCCGCCGCCGAAGAGCCTGCTGCCGAAGAGCCTGCTGCTGAAGCCCCCGCCGCCGATGCCGCCGCCCCGGATGCAGGCGAGGGCGAGGCGCAGGCCGAGGGCCAATAGCCCTTGCCAATCCGCGCGTGCCCGCTTATAGCGCACGCTTCCACCCACGCGGCCGGCCGATGGCATTGCCGAGTCGCGTGTTCACTCTGACCGCAAGGAGAGTAAAATGCCGAAGATGAAGACGAAAGCGGCCGCCAAGAAGCGGTTCTCGATGACGGCCTCGGGCAAGGTCAAGGCCGGCCCGGCCGGCAAGCGCCACGGCATGATCAAGCGCTCGACGAAATTCATCCGCGATGTGACCGGGACCATGATCCTGTCCGATGCGGACGCGAAGATCGTCAAGAAATACATGCCCTACAACCGCTAAGGAGAACCGGACATGGCACGAGTCAAATCGGGTAAGATCACCCACGCCCGCCACAAAAAGGTTCTGGACGCGGCGAAAGGCTATTACGGCAACCGTTCGCGGAATTTTCGCACTGCGACCCAGGCCGTGGACAAGGCCAACCAGTATGCGACCCGCGACCGCAAGACCCGCAAGCGCAACTTCCGCGCGCTGTGGATCCAGCGCATCAACGCCGCCGTCCGCGCCGTCGATGCCGAGATGACCTATTCGCGCTTCATCGCCGCGCTGGCGAAAGCGGGCATCGAGGTGGACCGCAAGGTCCTGGCCGACTTGGCCGTCCACGAGCCCGAGGCCTTTGCGGCCGTCGTCGCGCAGGCGAAAGACGCCGCCTGAGTCGGGGCGAGAGGATGAAACGGATGAAACCCGCGCTGCTTCCGGCGCGGGTTTTTTCGCGGCCGGACCATGGGGGGCGAGGGGGGCTTTGCCCCCACGCCGGGCCGGCCCCTCGATGGGGCCGGCCCGGCGTTCCCCCAGGATATTTGGGCACGAAAGAAGCCGGGGGTCGTGACCTTTTCGGCGGAGGCCGGCGCTGATGTCCCCGGATCTGTCTTCCCCGCGCTATCCCGTTCGCGTGCCCTTGCAGCGCAAGCCGATCGGGGTGATCGCCAGCGCCCTGGCCGCGCGGCGCAACGTGCTGGAGCTGATCCCCGAGATCGCCACCCGCCAGCCCATGGTTTCCGGGCGGACGGGCGCGCGCTGGCACATGGTCATGGACCCCGAGGCATTGCGCCGCGTGCTGAAGGACCGGGTCGAGGATTATCCGAAATCGCTGGTCACCCGGCTGATCCTGGAGCCCGCCATCGGCAATTCGCTGTTCGTGGCCGAGGGCGCGCATTGGCGCTGGCAGCGCCTGGCCGCGGCACCCGCCTTTTCCCAGCGCCATGTCGAGGCGCTGGCCCCGGTGATGACCGCCGCCGCCGAGGCCTGCGTGCGCCGGCTGGCGGCGGCGTCGGGGCGGGTCGAGATCTTTTCCGAGACCGCCGCCGCGACCTTCGAGGTGATCTCGGACGTGACCTTTTCCGGCGACGAGGGGTTCGACCGCGACGCGGTGCATCGGGCGATCGACGCCTATATCGCCGGCGCGGCGCGGGTTTCGGTATTCGACGTTCTTGGCCTGCCCGGCTGGATTCCGCGGCCGGGGCGGTTGTTCTCGGGCAATGACCTGCGGCGGATGAAGCGCCTGGCCGACCAGGCGATCCGGCTGCGCGCCCGGTCCGGCCCGCATCCGGTGCCGGACCTGCTGGACCTGTTGCGGGCAGGGGTGGACCCCGAGACCCGGCGCCGCATGAGCACGCCCGAGCTGCGCGACAACCTGCTGACCTTCATCGTCGCGGGGCACGAGACCACGGCGCTGGCCCTTGCCTGGGCGCTTTACCTGCTGGCCTTCGATGCGGAGGTCCAGCACCGCGCCGCCATCGAGGCGGTCGCGGTGCTGGGCGGTCGCGCCGCGACCGCCGCCGACCTGCCGCGCCTGACCTATATCCGCCAGGTGGTCGAGGAGGCGCTGCGGCTTTATCCCCCCGCCGCCTTCCTGTCGCGCACCGCGCGCACTGCCGACGTCCTGGGCGGGCGCGAGGTGCGGCGGGGCGACACGGTCATGCTGCCGATCTATGCGCTGCATCGCCACCGCCTGCTTTGGGATGATCCCGACCGTTTCGACCCCGAGCGCTTCGCGCCCGGCGTGACCCGCGACCGCTATGCCTTCCTGCCCTTCGGCGCCGGTCCCCGGATCTGCATCGGCGCCAGCTTCGCCATGCAGGAGGCGGTGATCATCCTGGCCACGCTGGTCGCCCGCTTCCGCTTTGCGCTGACCGAGCGCCAGCCGCAGCCGCGCATGATCCTGACCCTGCGGCCGCATGGCGGGCTTTGGCTGCAGGTCGCGGAACGCTCTTGAAAGCCCGCGCGGGCCGGGCCAAAGTCGCGCCATGATCACCATCTATCACAAGCCGACCTGCTCGACCTCGCGCAAGGTCCTGCAGATGATCCGCGACGCCGGGCATGAGCCCGAGATCGTCGACTATGCCCGCGCGGGCTGGAGCCGCGGCCAGCTTCTGGGCCTGTTCGCCGCCGCCGACGTGACGCCGCGCCAGGCCTTGCGCGTCAAGGGCACCGATGCCGAGGCCCGCGGCCTGCTGGACGCCGGCGACGCCGACATCCTGGCCGCCATGGTCGATAACCCGCTGCTGGTCGAGCGTCCCTTCGTCTGCGGCCCCGGCGGGGTGCGGCTGTGCCGCCCGGCCGAGCGGGTGGCGGAAACCTTCGCCCGCTGAGGCTTTTCCCTGCGGCGTCCGCGTGCTAATCGGCGCGGGCAAACCGCAAGGAAAGCCTGCCCATGTCCGACCAGTCCGACCTGACCACCCTTCGCCAGTCCTATCTCGACCGCATCTCGACCGCCGCCGACAGCGACGCGCTGGAGCAGGTGCGCCTGGCCGCCCTTGGCAAGAAGGGCGAGATCAGCGGCATGATGAAGGAGCTGGGCCGGATGACGCCCGAAGAGCGCCAGACCACCGGCGCCGCCCTGAACCGCCTGAAGGACGAGATCGACGCCGCCCTGCGCGCCCGCAAGCAGGGGCTGGAGGATGCGGCGCTGGATGCGCGGCTGAAGCAGGAATGGCTGGACGTGACCCTGCCCGGACGGCCGCGTCCGCAGGGCACCATCCACCCGATCAGCCAGGTGACCGAGGAGGTCACGGCGATCTTTGCCGACATGGGCTTCCGCGTGGCCGAGGGGCCGCAGATCGAAAGCGACTGGTTCAACTTCGACGCGCTGAACATCCCGCCCGAGCATCCCGCCCGGCAGGAGCATGACACTTTCTTCATGGCGCGCTCTGCCGACGACCCGCGCCCGCCGCATGTGCTGCGCACCCATACCTCGCCGGTGCAGATCCGCGCCATGCAGGCGACGGGCGCGCCGATCCGGGTGATCTGCCCCGGCCGCGTCTATCGCATGGACATGGACCAGACCCATACGCCGATGTTCCACCAGGTCGAGGGGCTGGCGCTGGGCAAGGACATCTCGATGGCGAACCTGAAATGGACGCTGGAGGAGTTCTGCCGCGCCTTCTTCGAGGTGGACGAGGTCGAGCTGCGCTTCCGCGCCTCGCATTTCCCCTTTACCGAGCCTTCGGCCGAGGTGGACATCCGCTGTTCCTGGGAAGGCGGCAAGCTGGCCATCGGCCAGGGGGAAAGCTGGCTCGAGATCCTGGGCTCGGGCATGGTGCATCCCAAGGTGCTGGCGGCCGGCGGCATCGACCCCGAGGAATGGCAGGGCTTCGCCTTCGGCATGGGCATCGACCGCATCGCCATGCTGAAATACGGCATTCCCGACTTGCGGGCCTTCTTTGAAAGCGATCTGCGCTGGCTGCGGCATTACGGATTCGCGGCGGGGGATGTGCCGAGCGTGAGCGGTGGGCTGTCGCGGTGAGCTTTCGCAGTCACGTGGTGGCTGCCATCGCGGGTGCCTTCATCGGCTATCCGATCACCGCGGGCTTGGAACTTGTCGTAAAGCATCTCGGCCAACTGTATCATGCGCCGGCTGCTTTGGTCTGGCAGGCCGATGACCGTCCTGGTGAGGCCAACTGTTCCAACCTGGAGTATTGCGGCGGGGGCGTCTATTTCCTTCTGGAAAATTCGGGGAGTGATCTCTTACAGGATGTCAGCCTGAACTTTCGCAAGCCTGTCGCAAATATCTATCGGGATCCGATCGTCACGATCGCCTGGGAGAAAAACGGGTCTTTCTTTCAAGTGCCGAACATACCGGCGCATCATGTGTTCGGGATCCTGGTGACAGGGGTGAAGAAAGCGGACATCGCCGGCGTCTGGGCAAATGGTTCCCTGGTTCCGGCTGGGACCGTCCAGCTATTCGGCCAGAAGCGCGGCCCGGTGAAGAACGGACTTATCGTGTTCTTCGGCGTGATTTCGATCATGTCGATTTTTGCCGGGGCGGCCGCGATGGTCGTCGCATGGATAACTCACAAGGAAATCGAACTCCTGAAGTGATCCGCTGGCATAGTCGGCATGCCGGAAAGCCATGCCGCCTCGATCCGCAGCCTTTATCGCCAGCCCGACCCCAACCGCCGCCGCATCTCGTCCTTGTCGTCCTGGATCATGCCGGGGATCAGGAACAGGTCGATCAGCGCCCAGAGGCACACCAGCCCGACCAGCGGCCAGCCGATCAGCACCGGCGTCAACAGCCAGCCCAGGCCCCACAGCAGCAGCATGACGACGCCGCTGGTCCAGCGGCCAAGATACATGCGATGCGCGCCGAAACCCCAAAGGAAGATCGCCAGCAGGTAAGCCACCAGCGGCGATTTCGCGTCATTCGCGACCCTCTGTTCGATCAGCAGTTCCCTTTGCGTGTCCATCGGCTCCGTCCATGTTAATGCAATTCACATATAGGCCGGATGGGCGTCGCAACAAGGGCGGGCCGATGCGCGGGATATTTTGCCCATCTCGCGGCGAGCCCCGCCGGATGCCGGGCCTTCGCATCCGGGTGGCACCACCCTACCAATCCGCCGCGCCATGCGCTAAGGGACGCGCAAACGTGACGGAGCCGCGCTCATGAAATTCACCCTCTCCTGGCTCAAGGAGCATCTCGACACCACCGCCAGCCTCGATGAGATCACCGAGGCGCTGACCGACCTTGGCCTCGAGGTCGAGGGCGTGGCCGATCCGGCGGCGAAGCTGGGGGCCTTTACCCTGGCCAAGGTTCTGCATGCCGAGCAGCATCCCGATGCCGACCGGCTGCGGGTCTGCCGCGTCATGACCGACGAGGGCGAGAAGCAGATCGTCTGCGGCGCCCCCAACGCCCGCGCCGGCATTACCGTGGTGCTGGCCAAGCCCGGCGACTACGTCCCCGGCATCGACGTGACCCTGGGCGTCGGCAAGATCCGCGGCGTCGAGAGCCATGGCATGATGGCCTCGGAACGCGAGCTGGAACTGTCGGAGGAGCATGACGGCATCATCGAACTGCCCTCGGGCGAGGTGGGCGACAGGTTCGTCGACTGGCTGGCCGCGAACCGTCCCGAGGCGGTCGATCCGGTGATCGAGATCAAGATCACCCCGAACCGCCCCGACGCGCTGGGCGTCCATGGCATCGCCCGCGACCTTGCCGCGCGCGGGCTGGGCCGGCTGAAGCCGGTCAGGGACGTGACCGTGCCGGGCAGCTTCGCCTCGCCCATCAAGGTTACGATCACGCCCGAGATGGCGGAAAAGGCGCCGTTCTTCAGCGGCCGGCTGATCCGCGGGGTCAGAAACGGGCCGTCGCCGGACTGGCTGCAAAAGCGACTGACCGCCATCGGGCTGCGGCCGATCAATACGCTGGTGGACATCACCAATTTCTTCACCTTCGACCTGAACCGGCCGCTGCATGTCTTTGACGCCGACAAGGTGCGGGGCGACCTGACCGTGCGCGCCTCGGCCGAGGGCGAGGAATTGCTGGCGCTGGACGGCAAGACCTATGCCTTCGCCCCCGGCACCATGATCATCGCCGATGAGGCCGGCCCGGAAAGCATCGCCGGCATCATGGGCGGCGAGGAGACCGGCTGTTCCGAGGAAACGGTGAACGTCTTCCTGGAAAGCGCCTATTGGGATCCCATCGCCATCGCCACGGCGGGCCGGGCGCTGAAGATCAGCTCCGACGCCCGCTATCGCTTCGAACGTGGCGCGGACCCGGCCTTTACCCGGCCGGGGCTGGAACTGGCGACGCAGATGATCCTGGAGCTGTGCGGCGGCGAGGCTTCCGAGGTGGTGACGGCGGGCGCGGTTCCCGACACGACTCGCAGCTACCTTCTGGAGCCGGCGCGGGTCAGCAGCCTGGTCGGCATGGACATCCCCGAGGCCGAGCAGCGCGCGACGCTGGCCGCGCTGGGTTTCCGGCTGGAGGGCGACCGGGCTTTCGTGCCCAGCTGGCGACCCGACGTGCAGGGCAGCGCCGACCTGGTCGAGGAGGTGGCGCGCATCGCCAGCCTGACCAAGCTGCAGGGCCAGCCGCTGCCGCGCCCGCAGGCGGGCGTGCCGCAGCCGGTGCTGACCCCCTTGCAGCGCCGCGAACAGGCGGCGCGGCGCATGGCGGCCTCGCTGGGCTACAACGAATGCGTGACCTACAGCTTCATCGACCATAAGGCCGCGGCGCTGTTCGGCGGGGGTTCCGAGGCGGTCAGGATCGAGAACCCGATCAGCAGCGAGATGACGCATATGCGCCCCGACCTGCTGCCGGGCCTGCTGGCGGCGGCGGCGCGCAACCAGGCGCGCGGCTTTGCCGACCTGGCGCTGTTCGAATGCGGCCCGGTCTTTTCGGGCGGCGAGCCGGGCGAGCAGGATCTGCACCTGTCGGGCATCCTGGTCGGGGCGAACGCGGCGCGCGACCCCTATGCCTCGCGGCGCAAGGTGGACATCTACGACGCCAAGGCCGATGCCGAGGCGGTGTTGCAGGCCATCGGCGCCCCCGCGAAAGCCCAGATCAACCGCAAGCTGGACGGCTGGTGGCATCCCGGCCGGGCGGGGAACATTGCGCTGGGGCCGAATACGCTGGCCACCTTCGGCGAGATCCATCCCCGCGTGCTGCGCCATTTCGGCATCAAGGGCGCGGCGGTCGGCTTTACCCTGCGCATCGCCGCCGTGCCGCTGCCCAAGGTCAGGACGCCCTCGCGCCCGGCGCTGGTGCTGTCGGACCTGCAGGCGGTCGAGCGCGACTTCGCCTTCGTGGTGGATGGCGGCGTCGAGGCGCTGGCGCTGGTCAATGCCGCGGCGGGCGCGGACAAGGCGCTGATCGAGCGGGTGACGGTCTTTGACCAGTTCACCGGGCTGGAAGGCGGCAAGAAATCCATCGCCATCACCGCGCGGTTGCAGCCGCGGGAAAAGACCCTGACCGATGCCGAGATCGAGGCGGTCAGCGCCAAGATCGTCGAAAAGGTCGGCAAGGCCACCGGCGGCGTGCTGCGCAGCTAGGGCGGGCCATGGGGCCGGGGTCCGCGCCCCGGCCTGATGCCCCGGTTCAGTCGGTGAAATAGCCCAGCGTTTCGAAATCGCGGGCGTAATGGTCGCGCACCCGGATCCGGTCCACCTGGTCCCAGGCGATCTCCAGCGGGTCGGGGCGCAGGTCATGGGTCAGGCTTTCGGGCGGGGCGACGCCCAGCCATTCCGCCATGCGGGCGACCGGGGCCTGCAAGCCGTCCTCGAAGCGGAAGGTCTCGACCTCGCTGCCCAGGAACTCCCATTGCGGGCGCAGGTGGTTGTCCAGGCAGAAGGGTTCGCGCTTCTGGCGGTTCAGCCAGTCCTCGAGCCAGAGCGAGAAGACGGGCAACCCCTTGAAGAAGTTCTCTTTCGCCAGATGCGCCCGCATCCGGTATTCGCTGGCGACCCGGTCGTAGGGGTTGCGCACCACCGTCAGCGCATGGTCGAAATACCCCTCGCCCAGAAGCGCGCGGATGTCCTGCATGCGCAGGTGCTGCGGCGTGCATTTCATCGCCGCGGGAATGCCCTGGCTGAACAGGCGCAGCGGCGCGACGCCCTGCATCCAGTTCTCGATCGACGTGCCGCCGGTCTTGGGGATGTGGATGAAAAGGATACGTTTTCCGTTATACTCGATAAAAGGCATGCAACCATCCGGGAAAGTTTCCCGGACGGTCCATGAATTGCGCATCGGATGCAAGCCCTGCCGCGATGCCGGTCAGGCGGCGCCGACCTCGATGCCGCGCTGCACGGCGGGGCGGGCAAGGAAGCGGTCCAGATAGGCCCGCACATTGGCGAACCCGTCCATGCCGGTTTCGGCCTCGGCCTCGTAGTTCACGCGCACCGTGCGCAGCCAGGGGCCGGTGGCCATGTCGGCGATGGAATATTCGCCGGTGATCCAGTCCCGCCCCTGAAGCTGCTTGTCCAGCACGCCCAGCAACCGCCGCGCCTCGTTGTAATAGCGGGTGCGCGGGCGGGGATCCTCGATCTCGCTGCCCTTGTAGCGGTGGAAATAGCCGACCTGGCCGAACATCGGCCCGACCCCGCCCATCTGCCACATCAGCCACTGGATCGTGTGATAGCGCGCAGCCCCCGAGGCGGGCAGGAATTTCCCGGTCTTGTCGCCCAGATAGATCAGCATGGCGCCGGTCTCGAACAACCCGATGGGCTGGCCGTCCGGCCCGTTCGGGTCGATCATCGCCGGGATCTTGTTGTTGGGGTTCAGCGACAGGAATTCCGGGGTGAACTGGTCCTCGGGGTCGCCGATGCTGATGCGGTGGGCGTCATAGTCCAGCCCGCATTCCTCCAGCATGACCGAGGTCTTGATGCCGTTCGGGGTGTTCAGCGTGTAAAGCTGGATCACGTCGGGACGCCGGGGCGGCCAGCGGCGGGTGATCGGAAATTCGGAAAGTGCCGTCATGTCGTTTCCTGTCGAGTCCTGTCTCATGTTGCAAGGGGTTAGCGTGATGTGGCAGCCTTTGCCGGAACGCGCGCAACAGGCTGGGAAAGGTAAGCCCATGTTCAAGGAGTTCAAGGAATTCATCGCCCGCGGCAATGTCATCGACCTTGCCGTCGGCATCATCATCGGCGCAGCCTTCACGGCGATCGTGAATTCGCTGGTCGCCGACCTGATCAACCCGATCATCGGGCTGTTGACCGGCGGCACGGATTTCAGCGGGCATTACCTGGTGCTGAAGGGCGAGGTTCCGCCGGGCACCAGCCTGCAGGTGGCGCGCGATTCGGGCGCCTCGGTCTTTGCCTATGGCGCCTTCCTCTCGGCGATCATCAATTTCCTGATCATCGCCTGGGCGGTGTTCCTGCTGGTCAAGGCGGTGAACCGGGTGCAAAGCGCCGCCACCCGCAAGAAGGAGGCCGAAGAGGCCGCCCCCGCCGGCCCGACGCAAGAGGAACTGCTGATGGAGATCCGCGACGAGCTGCGCGCCCGCCGCGCCTGAGGCGAAAGCGACCCAGGAAGGCAATGGCGCGGCCCCCCTTTGGGGTCGCGCCTTGTCGTCCATGGCGGCGATTTTCGCTTATATCCCGGCTCTGGCGGCGCTATGGTCGAAGAAACCGGCGCCGGCCGGCAGCCGCGAGACAGGGATCGCCCCGATGATCGAGCTTGACGCAACGGATCGCCGCATTCTTTCCGTCCTGCAACGCGACGGGCGCATGACCAATGCCGACCTGGCAGGCGAGGTCGGGCTGTCCCCCAGCGCTTGCCATCGCCGCGTGCAGCGGCTGGAAGAGGCGGGGGTGATCCGCGGCTATGTCGCGCTGCTCGACGCGCGCAAGCTCGAACGCCCGACCACGGTCTTCGTCGAGATCACGCTGTCCGGCCAGGCCGACGAGTTGCTGGAGGCTTTCGAGCGCGCCGTGCGCACCATCCCCGACGTGCTGGAATGCCACCTGATGGCCGGCTCGGCGGATTACCTGCTGAAGGTGGTGGCCCAGGACACCGACGATTTCGCCCGCATCCACCGCCAGCGGCTGGCCAAGCTGCCGGGGGTGCAGCAGATGCATTCCTCGTTCTCGCTGCGCACGGTGGCCTTCACCACGGCGCTGCCGGTGTGAATGTGCCGGCGTGAATGAAAAACCCCCGTGCGTGGCACGGGGGTTTTCCTGAAACGAACGTGTCGCTCGTCTTACAGCGCGCCTTCGCGTTGCGCTTTCTTGCGCGCCAGCTTGCGGGCGCGGCGGACGGCCTCGGCCTTTTCACGGGCCTTCTTGACCGAGGGTTTCTCGAAATGCTGCTTGAGCTTCATTTCACGGAACACCCCCTCGCGCTGAAGTTTTTTCTTCAGAGCACGAAGCGCCTGTTCGACGTTGTTGTCGCGAACACTTACCTGCATGTGGTTGTCACCACCTTCCTAGGTTAAAGTTGAGCTGATTTGCAGGACGCGGCCTTCTAGCAAGCCGAATCGGCTTTGTCCAGATTTTCTGGACCCGCGCTGCAGGAAGAAAAAAGGAGAGTGCCATGACGGATGACCGCGAGCGGCTGATCGAGGCCGCCCTGTCCCATGTCGTCTTCGAGGGCATGGGGGAAAAGGCCATCGCCGAGGGCGCGCGCGACATCGGCATGAACCCGGCGCTGGCGCGGGTGCATCTGCCGCGCGGCGGCGCGGATCTTGCCGCCGCCTATCACCGCCGGGGCGACCAGGCGCTGCGCGACTGGATGGCCGCGCATCCGCCCGAGGGACGGTTTCGCGACCGCGTCTCGGCGGCGGTGATGCAGCGGCTGTCGCTGAGCAACCGCGAGCTTGCGCGGGCGGGGGCGGCGATCCTGGCCCTGCCGCAGCACGCGGCGCTCGGCGCGCGGCTGGTCTGGGAGACGGCCGATGCGATCTGGGACGGGCTTGGCGACCGCTCCGAGGACGTGAACTGGTATTCCAAGCGCGCGACGCTGTCGGCGGTCTATGGCGCGACGGTGCTTTACTGGCTGGGCGACGATTCGCCCGAGGCCGAGGAGACGCGCCGCTTCCTGGACCGCCGCATCGAGGGCGTGATGCGCTTCGAAAGCCTCAAGGAACGGGTCGGCGGGCTGCCCGGCGTCTCGACCCTGGCCGGGCTTGCGACGGGCTGGATCAGGCGGCCGGAAAATCGCAATCTGCCCGGAGCGTTGCGCGCAAATCCGCGCGCCCGGACGGAAGGAGGCGACGGGTGATTCCCGATGTGATGCAGGCGATCGAGATTTCATCCCCCGGCGGGGCCGAGGTGCTGCGGCCGGTGACGCGGCCGGTTCCGGTGGCCGGGCATGGCCAGATCCTGATCCGCGTCGCCTGGGCGGGGGTGAACCGTCCCGACGTGCTGCAACGCGCCGGCTCCTATGCGCCGCCGCCGGGGGCCTCGGACCTGCCGGGCCTGGAATGCGCCGGCGAGGTGGCGGCCGTCGGCCCAGGCGTCACGCGCTGGAGGCCGGGCGACCGGGTCTGCGCCCTGCTGCCGGGCGGCGGCTATGCGCAATACGCGACCTGCCCGGCAGACCACGCCCTGCCGATTCCGCAGGGCCTGTCGCTGCGCCTGGCCGCCGCATTGCCGGAAACCGCCTTCACCGTCTGGTCCAACGTGGTCATGCGCGGGGCCCTGCAGCCGGGCGAGCGCTTTCTGGTCCATGGCGGCTCCTCGGGCATCGGCACCATGGCGATCCAGATCGCCAGGGCGCTGGGCGCGCGGGTCTGGGCGACGGCGGGCTCGGCCGAGAAATGCGCGGCCTGCGAGAGGCTGGGCGCCACCGCGATCAACTATCGCGAGCAGGATTTCGTCGCCGTGCTGCGCAAGGCCGGCGGCGCCGATCTGATCCTCGACATGGTCGGGGGCGACTATATCGCCCGCAACGTCCGGTGCCTTGCGGATGACGGCCGGCTGGCCATGATCGCCTTCCTTGCCGGTCCCAAGGCCGAGATCAATTTCGCCCAGATCATGGCCCGGCGGCTGTCCGTGACGGGTTCGACCCTGCGCCCGCAATCCGACCTGGCCAAGGCCCGCATCGCAGGCGCGTTGCAGGAACGGCTCTGGCCGCTGGTCGAGGCCGGGGCGGTGCGCCCGCTGATCGACAGCACCTTCCCGCTCGCCGAGGCGGCCGAGGCGCATCGCCGCATGGAGGGCAGCGGCCATATCGGCAAGATCCTGTTGCGGGTTTCGGTCGAGGATTGACCGCTCCGGCGGTTTTGGCACGGCCCGGTGCCTCCGGCGGGGATATTTGAAGCACGAAAGAAGCCGTTAACCGAATCGCAAGGATTTTCTGCCAGTTTGGAATCACGGAACAGGCGGGGACGCCGATGGCCGTCACGGAAGAAGCCACACCCCGACCTTCAGCTCCGGCGGGCGGGGTGTGTGCTTTTCTTTCGTGTCTAAATATCCCCGCCGGAGGCATCGTAGCCGTTCCGTCAGCGCGGCGCCGGCATCAGGAAGCTGCCCTGGCAATCCCGCCTGGCATCCTCGGCGCAGGCGCGGGGCTGCAGGTCGCGGGTCAGGCAGATGCGGATCTCTTGCAGGGCGCGGGCGCGGCAGGTCACGGTGATGCCGTCGCGCGCCAGGCCGGGATTGGCCTCGATGAAGGCGTCTTCGATCACCTGGGCGGGCAGGGTGACGTCGCGGTCGAGCCGGCGCAGGGTTTCGGGCAGGGCGATCCGGGCGGCGGCCTCGCGGGTCAGGGCGAAGTAGTCCCGCGCCGGCAGGCCCGAGCAGCGCCCGTGCTTCTTCCATTGATGCCAGGCCAGGCCGCCCGTTCCCATCACATCCGCCATGGCGCGGGTTTCGCGGCGCGGGGGGTCGCGGGCCTCGGTCCGGCAATATTCTGGCCAGCCGCGTTCGTATTGCGGCCACAGGCCATGGACGACGAAGCCAAGCTTCCGTCCGCTCGCGCATTGCTCGGCATCGCGCTCGGCGCGGCACCAGCTGGGCGACCAGCTGAGCGACAGGACGTAATAGTCGAACCGTCCCGCGATGTCCTGGGCCAGGGCCGCGGGGGCGAGCAGGAGGAAGGCGATCAGGATGGCCGGTTTCATGGTGGGGAACCTAGCGCCGGTCCTTGCCGCGCGCCACGAATTTCAGGCTTTATTTTGGCCCCTTCCGGCCCTATATAGCCTGTCAATCCCCCGAAAATGGAATGGCACCCCGCCGAAAGCCGTTTTCCCCGGCCGGAAAAGATATTGTTAAGGAGAAGGTCATGAACAAGCCGCTGATGGCCAAGGCCACCGCCGTCTGGCTGGTCGACAACACGACGCTGAGCTTCAAGCAGATCGCCGATTTCTGCGGCATGCACGAGCTTGAGGTCCAGGGCATCGCCGACGGCGACGTGGCGGTCGGCGTCAAGGGCTTCGACCCGGTCGCCTCGAACCAGCTCGACGCCTCCGAGATCGAGAAGGGCCAGAAGAACCCGCTGCACCGGCTGAAGCTCAAGCACAACCCCGCCGCCGAGGGCGAGGAGAAGCGCCGCGGCCCGCGCTATACGCCGCTTTCCAAGCGCCAGGACCGGCCCGCCGCGATCCTGTGGCTGGTCAAGTTCCATCCCGAGCTGGGTGATTCGCAGATCTCGAAGCTGGTGGGCACCACCAAGCCGACCATCGCCTCGATCCGCGACCGGACGCATTGGAACATCCAGAACATCCAGCCCATCGACCCGGTGGCGCTGGGGCTGTGCCGGCAGTCCGAGCTGGACGCCGCCGTGCAGAAGGCCGCCAAGCGCAAGGCGGCCGAGGGCGGCGCCATGACCGACGACGAGCGTCGCAAGCTGCTTTCGACCGAGACCTCGCTTGCCATGTCGGACGAGCCGCGCCTGCCCAGCTCGATCGCCGGGCTGGAGAATTTCAGCCTCAGCAAGGATGACGACAAGCCCGAGCGGGACGACAACCTGGATGCGGACAGCTTCTTCAACCTGCCCGATGCGGATGACGACGAGGACGAGGATCACTGAATCCCGCAAACCCCGGAGCTCGGCTCCGGGGTTTTTTCTGGCCGGTCAGATCGACAGGCAGATGTATTTCATCTCCAGGTAATCCTCGATGCCGTGGCGCGAGCCCTCGCGGCCGAGGCCGGATTGCTTGACGCCGCCGAAGGGCGCCACCTCGGTCGAGATGATGCCGGTGTTCACTCCGACGATGCCGTATTCCAGCGCCTCCTGCACGCGGGTGATGCGGCCGATGTCGCGGGCATAGAAATAGGCGGCGAGGCCGAAGATGGTGGCATTGGCGCGCTCGATCGCCTCTTGCTCGGTCTCGAAGCGGAACAGCGGCGCCAGCGGGCCGAAGGTTTCCTCGCTTGCCACCTTCATCCTGTCGGTGATGCCGGTGACGACGGTCGGGTCGAAGAACAGCCCCTCGCGCGGCTTGCCGCCGGTGACGACGATGGCGCCACCCTCGACCGCGTCCTGGATATGCTCCTGGACCTTTTCGACCGCATCCCGGTTGATCAGCGGGCCGGTGGTGACGCCTTCCTCTAGCCCGTCGCCGACGCGCAGCTTGTCGACCGCCACCGCCAGCCGCCTGGCGAATTCGTCATAGACCCCGGCCTGCACATAGATGCGATTGGCGCAGACGCAGGTCTGGCCGTTGTTGCGGAATTTCGAGGCCATGGCGCCTTCCACCGCCGCATCCAGGTCGGCGTCGTCGAAGACGATGAAGGGCGCGTTGCCGCCGAGTTCCATCGAGCATTTCAGCACCTGGTCCGCGGCTTGGCGCAGCAGGATGCGGCCGACCTCGGTCGAGCCGGTGAAGGTCAGCTTGCGGATCAGCGGGTTCTCGCAGAATTCCTTGCCGATGTCGGAGGAGCGCGACGAGGTCACGATGCTGAACAGCCCCTTGGGCAGGCCGGCGCGTTCCGCGAGCACGGCGAGCGCCAGGGCCGAGAGCGGCGTTTCGGCGGCGGGGCGGCCGACGAAGCCGCAGCCGGCGGCGATGGCCGGGCCGCATTTGCGGGTGATCATCGCATTGGGAAAGTTCCAGGGCGTGATCGAGCCGACCACGCCGATCGGCTGGCGGATCACCGTCAGGCGCTTGTCAGGCTGGTGGCCGGGGATGGTTTCGCCGTAGATGCGCTTGGCCTCTTCGCCGAACCATTCGATGAAGCTGGCGCCATAGGCGATCTCGCCCTTGGCCTCGGGCAAGGGCTTGCCCTGTTCGGCGGTCAGGATCTTGCCCAGGTCGTCTTGGTTTTCCATCATCAGGTCGAACCATTTGCGCATGATCTGGGCGCGTTCCTTGGCGGTGCGGGCGGCCCAGCCCTTCATCGCCTCGGCCGCGGCGGCGATGGCGCGGGCGACCTCGGCGCGGGACAGGTCCGCCACCTCGGCGATCACGTCGCCGCGCGCCGGGTTCACCACCGGAAAGGTCTTGCCGTCATCGGCGTCGATCCATTCGCCGACGACATAGGCGCGGGTCTGCAAGAGCGAGGGGTCTTTCAGCAACATCTTCAGGTCGGTCGCATGTCTGGTCATGGCGGGCTCCTTCCGTTCGGGTCGGGTGCAGGCTTGCGCTTTTGCCGGGCCAACGCAAGCCGCAGCTGCCGCGTGCCGGGATCGAGCAATCGTGATGAACCGGATGGCGGGCTGCGGCGTTGCCTTGCCATCGTCAGGTTTTCCCTCTTGGCGTATTCGACTGGGCGGCGTCTCTCTCTGGCGCCGCCCTTTTTCGTCGCTTCTGTTTCGCCGCGGCAGGGATTATTCCTTGGGCAAACCCGGTGATGGGCCGGATTCAGGGTACTTGGAAAACGGTGAAATGCGGGAGCTGGATGAGCTGAAGGCGCTGGGCGATCCCGGCAAGGCGGCCGAGATGGCGGCCTATCACAAGGCGCCGCGCGAATATCTGGGCGTGGCGGTGCCGGTGATCGATGCGCTTGCCCGCGGCTGGCGGGCGGGGCTGGACGTGCCGGGGCGGGTCGATCTGGCGCGGCGGCTTTGGGACAGCGACCTGCACGAGGCGCGCATCGCGGCGGCCAAGCTGCTGACCCAGGCGCGGATCCGGCCCGACGACGCGGCCTGGGATCTGATTGCCGGCTGGGTGCCGCAATTCGACGGCTGGGCGATTGCCGATCACGCCATGAAGGCGGGCGAGCGCCGGCTGCTGGCCCGGCCCGAGCGGCTGGACGAGGTCGAGGCCTGGCTGGACCATCCCCGCTTCTGGGTGCGCCGCGCCGCGCTGGTCGGCACGCTGCCCTGGACGCATATCCGCAATCCCAAGCCGCAGGACCTGGAGCGGCGCGAGCGTGTGCTGGCCTGGCTGGACCGGCTGGCCGACGACCGGGAGTGGTTCGTGCAAAAGGCCATCGGCTGGTGGCTGCGCGAACTGTCCAAGCACGATCCCGGCCGCGTGCGCGACTGGCTGGCCGCGCATGGCGCGCGGCTGAAGCCCTTTGCCCGGCGCGAGGCGGGGCGGTGGCTGCCGGAAAACCGCGGCGGGACGGTGCAGGACCGGCCGGGCGGCGATCAGCTGCCATAGACCTCGATCGTGGGCAGGTCGGTCAGGCTGACGCCGATCAGTTGCAATGCCGGCAGCGAGACCTGGCTGCCGCCGCTGGCCGGGCCGTCCAGCGGGATCAGCCGCACCTTGGCGGATTTGCCGTTCGCCGGGTTCACGATGCGGCCGTCGGTTTCGGATTTCACCAGCGGGGTCTTGATCCAGAAGCCGGGCTGCGAGGGATCGCCCAGCGAGGCGATGGTGGTGCCGATCCGACGCTCGCCCGTGGCGGGCGGGGCGGCGGCGGCGGCCTTCTGCTCGCGGGTGGTGGTGTCGAATTGCGCCGCCGTGCGCGCCGCGGGCGAGGGGCGGGCGGCCGCGGTCAGCACCGAGCCCGCCGCGGTTCCGGTGCCGGCCGTCGCGCCGTCGCTGCCGGCGGTGGTGCCGGGCGTGCGGGGGGTGGTCTGCGTTGCGGGGGTGCAGGCGGCCAGTGCCAGCAGCGCCAGCGCGCCCAGCAGGCGCAGGATCGGCTTGGTCATCGGCATGCGCTTGTCCTTCATCCTTTTCAGGTCGGGGCGAGGCTAGACCCGGCCGGCCCCTGCTGTCCAGCCGAGCTTCCATTCATGGTTACGAGACCATCAACGGATCGGCCGGCTTGTGCCGATGCCGGCCCGTGCTTATCTTTGCGCCATGGATGTCCAGGCCCCGCTGATAGACCCCTTTGCCAGGCCGATCACCTACCTTCGGGTGTCGGTGACGGACCGTTGCGATTTCCGCTGCACCTATTGCATGGCCGAGCACATGCAGTTCCTGCCCAAGCGCGACCTGCTGACGCTGGAAGAGCTGGACCGGCTGTGTTCCGCCTTCGTGGGCCTGGGCGTGCGCAAGCTGCGCGTCACCGGCGGCGAGCCGCTGGTGCGGCGCAATATCATGGAATTCTTCCGCGCCATGTCGCGCCACTTGGGCGCCGGTCCGAATGGCGGGCTGGACGAATTGACGCTGACCACCAACGGCAGCCAGCTGGCGCGATTCGCCGACGAACTGGCCGATTGCGGCGTGCGGCGGGTCAATGTCTCGTTGGATACGCTCGATCCCGACCGTTTCGCCCGCATCACCCGCTGGGGCAGATTGCCGCAGGTGCTGCAGGGGATCGAGGCGGCGAAGGCGGCCGGCATGCGGGTCAAGATCAACACCGTCGCGCTGAAGGGTTTCAACGAGGACGAGTTGTTTCGCCTGGTCGACTGGTGCGCGGACCAGGGCCACGACCTGACCTTCATCGAGGTCATGCCCATGGGCGAGATGGGCGAGGAAGAGCGGCTGGACCAGTATTGGGCGCTGTCCGACCTGCGCGCGCGCCTGGGCGAGCGCTTCACGCTGACGCCGCTGGCCGAGCGCACCGGCGGGCCGGCGCGCTATGTCCGCCTTGAGGAGACCGGGCAGAAGATCGGCTTCATCACGCCGCTGACGCATAATTTCTGCGAAAGCTGCAATCGTGTCCGCATCACCTGCACGGGCGAGCTGTTCATGTGCCTGGGGCAGGAGGATCGCGCCGACCTGCGCGCGCCGCTGCGTGCCAGCCAGGACGATGCCCCGCTGCGCGATGCCATCCGCGAGGCCATCGCCCGCAAGCCCAAGGGCCATGACTTCGACTATTCCCGCCGGCATGTCGCCGGGCAGGTCAGCCGCTTCATGAGCCATACCGGCGGCTAGTAGCTGGCGCCGTCCACCGCCTGGCTGGCCAGTGCGCGCGGGTTGACCCCTGCGAGGCAGTTCACGTTCACCGCCACCATCTCGGCCCCGTCCGGTCCCGTGCCGAAGGCGTAGGATTCGACGCCGCAGGTCGGGCAGAAGCGGTGATGGATCTGCTTGCGGTTGAACAGGTATTCCGTCACCGGCCCGTCGCTGGTCAGGCGGAAATCCGCCCTGGGCACGAAGGTCAGCACGAAGCCCAGCCGCTGGCAGCGCGAGCAGTTGCAGGTGAAGGTCTGGTCCAGATCGGCATCCACCTCATAGGCGATGCTGCCACATTGGCAGCTGCCTTGGTAGTGCTGTCGGGTCATGGTTTGCCTCCCGTTTTGCGACTCGGGTGCATGGTGGGGCAGGGCGGCGGGCATCGCAAGCGGAAATGTTCCCGAGTTGTTCCGTTTCGGGTTGCCATTTCGCTGCGGATGCCTATCTCATGCGCTTGGCGGAATCAGGACGTGATCAGGACTGGCGCGATGGAACAGAAGTTCATCGAGGTTCGCGGCGCGCGCGAGCATAATCTGAAGAACGTGGACATGGACATTCCGCGCGACCAGCTGGTGGTCATCACCGGGCTGTCGGGTTCGGGCAAGTCGAGCCTTGCCTTCGACACCATCTATGCCGAGGGGCAGCGGCGCTATGTCGAAAGCCTGTCGGCCTATGCCCGGCAGTTCCTGGACATGATGGGCAAGCCGGACGTGGACCATATCTCGGGCCTGTCGCCGGCGATCTCGATCGAGCAGAAGACGACCAGCAAGAACCCGCGCTCGACCGTCGGCACGGTGACGGAAATCTACGACTACCTGCGGCTGCTCTTTGCCCGCGCCGGGACGCCCTATTCCCCGGCGACCGGCCTGCCGATCGAGGCGCAGCAGGTCCAGGACATGGTGGACCGGGTGATGGAACTGCCCGAGGGCACGCGCGCCTATCTGCTGGCGCCCATCGTCCGCGACCGCAAGGGCGAATATCGCAAGGAATTCCTGGAACTGCGCAAGCAGGGCTTCCAGCGCGTCAAGGTGAACGGCCAGTTCCACGAGCTGGACGAGCCGCCGACCTTGGACAAGAAGTTTCGCCACAATATCGACGTGGTGGTGGACCGCATCGTCGTGCGCGAAGGCATGGAGACGCGGCTGGCCGACAGTTTCCGCACCGCGCTGGACCTGGCCGACGGCATCGCCGTGCTGGAGACCGCGCCGTCCGAAGGCGAGCCCGAGCGCATCACCTTCTCCGAGAATTTCGCTTGCCCGGTCAGCGGCTTCACCATCCCCGAGATCGAGCCGCGGCTGTTTTCCTTCAACGCGCCCTTCGGCGCCTGCCCGGTCTGCGACGGGCTGGGGGTCGAGCTGTTCTTCGACGAGCGGCTGATCGTGCCCGATTCGGCGCTGTCGGTGGCGCAGGGGGCCATCGCGCCCTGGGCCAAGTCGAAATCGGCCTATCTGACCCAGACCGTCAACGCGCTGGCCCGGCATTACGGCTTCGACAAGAAGACGCCCTGGAAGGATCTGCCGGAATCGGTGCGCCAGATGTTCCTGCGCGGCTCGGGGCAGGACGAGATCCCGTTCCGCTTCGACGATGCCGGCCGCATCTACGAGGTGACGCGCCAGTTCGAGGGCGTGATCCCCAACATGGAGCGGCGGCTGCGCGAAAGCGACAGCGCCTGGGTGCGCGAGGAGTTCGAGAAATACCAGAACAACCGCCCCTGCGGCGCCTGCGACGGCTATCGGCTGAAGCCCGAGGCGCTGGCGGTCAGGATCGCCGGCAGCCATATCGGCAATGTCACCGAACTGTCGATCCGCGAGGCGCTGGCCTGGATCGAGGCGGCGCCCAAACACCTGACGAAGCAGAAGAACGAGATCGCCGCCGCCATCCTCAAGGAGATCCGCGAAAGGCTGGGCTTCCTGGTGAACGTGGGCTTGGATTACCTGACGCTGTCGCGCGCGGCCGGCACGCTGTCGGGCGGCGAAAGCCAGCGCATCCGCCTGGCCAGCCAGATCGGCTCGGGACTGACCGGGGTGCTTTACGTGCTGGACGAGCCCAGCATCGGCTTGCACCAGCGCGACAACGATCGGCTGCTCTCGACGCTCAAGGGGCTGCGCGACCAGGGCAATTCGGTGGTGGTGGTCGAACATGACGAGGATGCGATCCGCCATGCCGACTATGTCTTCGACATGGGGCCGGGCGCGGGGGTGCATGGCGGCCAGGTGGTCGCCCGCGGAACTCCGGCCGAGATCGCCGCCGATCCCTGCAGCCTGACCGGGCAATACCTGTCCGGCGGGCGCGAGATCGCCGTGCCGTCGGAACGCCGCAAGGGCAATGGCAAGGCGATCAAGGTGGTCGGCGCCACCGGCAACAACCTCAAGAACGTCACCGCCGAGTTCCCCCTGGGCAAGTTCGTCTGCGTCACCGGCGTCTCGGGCGGCGGCAAGTCCACCCTGACCATCGAGACCCTGTTCAAGACCGCCAGCCTGCGGTTGAACGGCGCGCGCCAGACCCCGGCCCCCTGCGAGACCATCAAGGGGCTCGAGCATCTGGACAAGGTGATCGACATCGACCAGCGCCCCATCGGGCGCACGCCGCGGTCGAACCCGGCGACCTATACCGGCGCCTTCACCCCGATCCGCGACTGGTTCGCCGGCCTGCCCGAGGCCAAGGCGCGCGGCTACAAGCCCGGCCGCTTCAGCTTCAACGTCAAGGGCGGCCGCTGCGAGGCCTGCCAGGGCGACGGCGTCATCAAGATCGAGATGCATTTCCTGCCCGACGTCTATGTCACCTGCGAGACCTGCAAGGGCAAGCGCTACAACCGCGAGACGCTGGAAGTGACCTTCAAGGGCAAGTCCATCGCCGACGTGCTGGACATGACGGTCGAGGATGCGCAGGAATTCTTCAAGGCCGTGCCCTCGATCCGCGAAAAGATGGACGCGCTGGTCGAGGTGGGCCTGGGCTACATCAAGGTCGGCCAGCAGGCCACGACGCTGTCGGGCGGCGAGGCGCAGCGGGTCAAGCTGTCCAAGGAACTGTCGCGCCGCGCCACCGGCAAGACACTGTATATCCTGGACGAGCCGACCACGGGGCTGCATTTCGAGGATGTGCGCAAGCTGCTGGAAGTGCTGCATTCCCTGGTCGAGCAGGGCAATACGGTGGTGGTGATCGAACATAACCTTGACGTCATCAAGACCGCCGACTGGATCATCGACATCGGCCCCGAGGGCGGCGACGGCGGCGGCCGCATCGTCGCCACCGGCACGCCCGAGGCCGTGGCCGAGGTCGAGGCCAGCCATACCGGCCGCTACCTGGCGCCCATGCTGGCTGCGGCGCGCAGCCGCGCCGCGGAATAGGCGCGGCCGCAGGCCAAGGGGCTACATCGTATCTGCGGGCTCGACACCGGCTGGCGGCGCGGGCCGCGGCCAAGGGCTATGCGACCTCGCCGTGACCCGGTGTGGCTTGACCGAATATGGCGCGATCCTGCCCCCCCCTGCCGCCGGCCGGCACGCCGCCTTGCGGCGATGATCGCCGGCCGGCCCGGCCGGGCAAAATGCGTTCCCCTGGCTGCTGCCGCTTTTTCGATCTGGTCAGGCGTTCGATTTTCGCGTTATCTCCATTTTGCCTGCATCTGTCTTTAGGCTTGATTTCGATCAAGCGGGGCGGATGCAGGATTTCTCCAGTGTTTTCATCCGGCGCAGCGCACCGGATGAACCCGGTAACGAACGCAAAAGGAGCGCGAATTGCCTGTTACAACTGTTAATCTCATGTGGATCGGCAACCGGTCCCTGCTCGATCCCACCCCCTCCAGCAACATCAACCAGGACCAGGCCAATGCGATCATCGGCTGGGAGGCCGAGGGCCGCGAGGAAATCGCGCCCCTCGCCTTGACCGGCGATTATTTCGGCTCAGGCAGCAACAGAAGCTTCAGAACCAGCTATCAGTCGGGTTTTCTGCAACCTGCCAGTCGGTTTTCCTATACCGACCCGGATGGCAGCCCGCAAAGCGACGTCACCCTCAACACCTTTCTCAGCGCTCGCTTTGCTGTTACCGTGCATGATGAGGATGGCGGTGCCAGCGTGGTGGAACTGAACGGCATCCTCATGCAGATGAGCAATGGCGATCTGTTCGTCCGTCCCTCGACGGACACGGCGGCTGCCTGGAGCGCCCATGCCCGCATCTCCAAGATCGAGATCTTGGGCGTGACCCGCTTGTCGGGCGACACGGGCGTCGCCACCATCGGCTTCAGCGCCGAGATCTTCGAGGCCGAGATCGTCTGTTTCACCCGCGGCACGCTGATCGAATGCGCCGGGGGGCTGCGGCCGGTGGAAAGCCTGCGCATCGGCGACCTGGTGCGGACGCTGGACAACGGGCTGAAACCGCTGCGCTGGATCGCCTCGCGCCGGCTGGGCCGGGAACTGGCGGCCACGCCCAAGCTGCGCCCGATCCGCATCCGCGCCGGGGCGCTGGGGCAGGGCGTGCCCTCGGCTGACCTGCTGGTCTCGCCGCAGCATCGCATCCTGGTGCGCTCCAGGGTGGCGATGCGGCTGTTCGGCTGTGCCGAGGTGCTGGTCGCGGCCAAGCAGCTGCTGATGCTGGACGGGGTGGACATCGCCCAGGATCTGGAGGCGGTGGAATATTTCCACTTCGCCTTCGACCGGCACGAGGTCGTCTTTGCCAACGGGGCCGAGGCGGAATCGCTTTACCCCGGCGCGCAGGCGCTGAAAGCCATCGGCCGCAGCGCCCGCGAAGAGCTGTTTGCGCTTTTCCCCGCCCTGCGCGAGCCGGTCGCCCCGCCGGTCGCCGCGCGCGAGATCGTCTCGGGCCGGCAGGGCCGCAGGCTGGCGCTGCGCCATCTGCGCAACGGCCGCCCGTTGGTCGCCGAGGCTGCCGGGCTGCATTGACGCCGCGAAACCGCGATGCAGGCCGCCCCGCCCGCCTTGCGCCGGGGGCGCTTTCTTCCGCCCCTGGCGCGGGCTAAGGTCGCGCCATGACGCAGAATGCCCTGACACCCGAAACCATAGCCGCCCTGTTCACCCGCGACGGGCGCTATCTTTGCGCGCGCTGGGGCCGGCCGGTGGCGCCGGTCATCTTCGGCCTGGCCGACGAAAGCCTGGCGGTGTTTCGCGACGCCACCCGCGCCGTCCTGGCCCATGCCCGCCATCCCATCGCCGAGACCGACCCCGAGATGGGGGCGAACATGATGACCTTTTTCCTGCGCGGCTGGCAGGAATTGCGGGATCTGCCGGATCTCGACCGGCTGACCGGCCAGCCCGGTCTGGCGGCGCGGTTGCAGGGCAGCGATGCCGACCAGTATCGGCTGTTCCGCTTTGACGCCGACGGCGCCATCCGCGCCTGCATCGGTTTCGTGAACATGGGCGGACGGCTGGCCGGGGCCCATCCGGGCCAGCTTGCCGAAACCGTCGCCGTGCGGGCCATGCTGAGCTTTGCCCGCGACGTCACGCCCTCGCCGGAGCTGGCGGCGCTGATCCGGGCCGCCTATGACCCGGTAATGCCGCCCGCGGCGACCGATCCCTCGCATGCGCTGCGGCTGGCGGCGCGTCTGCCGCGGTGACGGCCCTGCGTCACGGGATCAGGACGACGGATCCTGTGGTCCTGCGGGCCTCGACCTCGGCCTGGGCCAGGGCGCTTGCGCCAGCCGATAGGTCCGGGGTTCCGCGGCCCGGAGACGCCCCTCCTGCAGGGCCGCGAACAGCCGCCCGGCCGCCGCCTCGTATTCCGCCCGATCCGCCGTGCAATGCGCGATCGAGGGCCAGGGCAACTATCGCCTGAGAAGGCTGGGTGCGATCCGCTTCGGGCTTTATGCCGCGCCGGACCATGTGCGGCGGCACGGCGCCCCCGAGAGGCCCGAGGATCTGCACCGGCACCCGGTCATCGGCTGGACCGAGGATCTGGCCTATCTGGCCATGGCAAACTGGTTGGAGAGCCGTTGTTCGGGGCTTCGCCCGTGCTTGCGGCTGGCCTCCTTTGCCGCCCAGTTCGAGGCGGTGCGCAAGGGCGCCGGCTGGGCGGTGCTGTCCCACTTCGCCGCCCGCCGCGCCGGTTTGGTGCCGGCATTGCCGGGCGTGTTCCGCCCGGAGTCCGAACTCTGGCTGCTGACCCATGGCCAGTCCGGCGCTCTCCAGCGGGTCAGGCGGGTGCGCGACTGCGTCGCAGCGGCGATAAGGGAGGAGTTGGCGGCCAAAAGCGATGCCGGCTGCGCCTAGCCCGAGTTTCGGTCATGGGCTTGGTCAGGCGGACAGGCGTTTGGTGATGCCGAAGGCGGCCGAGTTGTGGCCATAGGCCAGCGGGTGGCGGCTGCGGATGTCGGTCTTGAGCAGGTCCACCACGTCCTCGAGCCGCACGGTCGGCGGAAACACCCGGTCATAGCCCATCTCGAGGAAGCGCTGCTCGACCTCGGCGAAGGCGCGCTTGCCGATCACCAGGTTGCCGCCGACGTAAAGCAGGATCTCGCCCAGTCCGCGCTCCGCGCAGCGGGCGCGCGGGCCCTGGCAGTCGATCTCGCCATGGCCATAGATCGACGAGACCAGGATGGCGTCGGCCCTTTCCTCGATGGCGGCCTGGATGAACTCGTCCTGGCTGACCATGACGCCCAGGTTCACCACCGCGATGCCGTTTCGGCCCAGCACCGCCGCGATGATCTTGTTGCCGACCGCGTGGCAATCGGCGCCGATCACCCCCAGGATGACCCGGTATTCCGAGACCGCCTCCAGCATGGTTCCTCTCCTTTGCAATGAACCTGCGAAAAGGGGCAGGGGAATCGCTCCCCTCCGGTCAAGTTTTGTGAAGTGATGTGATTAATAGATAAATACCCCTTATCTGTTTCCGGCAGGGGGTGGCCGCCGGCCGGACCTTGACCGGGGGCGTCAGGCCGGGTCGCCGGGTTCCAGATAGGGCAAGAAGGCCGCGATCAGCGCGGGCGGTATTCTCGCCGGTTTCATGGACTTGTTGATATGCACCAATTCTATCTCGATCCGCGCCAGCACCTGGCTTTCCCTGCGAAAGACATGCCGGATGCGCACGCCAGCGCCCCTGATGGAAATCACCGACGTCGCGCAAACGATCAGGTCGTCGAGACAGGCCGGCCTTTGCCAGGCAATATCGGCATTTCGCGCCACGAACTGCTCTCCGTCCGGGCTGACGAGCGGGTATCCGACATGCCTCAGCAATTCGGAGCGGCTTCGCTCGGCAAATTCAAGGTATCTGGAATGATAGACGATGCCGCCGGCATCCGTATCCGCATAGTAAACGCGATAAGCCTGCGTGAATGCAGGGCCATCTTGAAGGGGTTGGTTCAGCTGCATCCCAAGCTTCCTCGCTTCTGCCGGCCTTGGTCGCGGCCGTGACGCCCCGGCCGGAACTGTTCCATTGCTTCGCAACCCTATCAAGCCCTCGCCCCTTTCGCATGGGGGTCGCGCCCGGCTTTTGCACCCGCCATGAACGGTCGATCAAGAGCGCATGAAGGGGATCGCGTTTCCGGTCATCGGCCGGGCCTTGGCGGGAGATTCACCCATGCAGGCCGGTTATCGCCCTTGGCCTGCGGCCGATATTCGGGGCCGCAACCCCTTCCTGCAATGGCGGCGCGCCGGTCCTTGCCCTGCATTCCGATGCGCCGCGGCCGAATCGCCGCCCTTGCCCCTCCGCCAGGCGGGGGTGCGGCGGCAGGCCCGATCTCGCGGGCAATTGACGCAGAATTGACGCGCCGCGGGGTTGCTCCGCTGGGCGGTTCTGCTAACTCCGGCCCAGCAGAAGCCGCATCCCAGCGGCCCAAAGGACAGGCCGAATTTCATGGAACAACTCGCCGGAGCCGGGCAGCCGGTCGATTTCTCGCTTATCGCGCTGTTCGCGCGCGCCTCGCTGACGGTGCAGATCGTCATGGTGATCCTGATCCTGGCCTCGTTCTGGGCCTGGGCGATCATCATCCAGAAGTTCGTCGCCTTCAACGCCGCCCGGCGCGAGGCGGACCGCTTCGACCGCGCCTTCTGGTCGGGCCAGCCGCTGGACGACCTCTACGACCGCATCGGCGAGACGCCCTCGGGCCCGGCCGAGCGCATCTTTTCCGCAGGCATGGCCGAATGGCGCCGCAGCCATCGCGACGACGGCAACCTGATCGCCGGCGTCACCGCGCGCATCGATCGCGCCATGAACGTCACCATCAACCGCGAGAACGACCGCCTGACCCGCGGCCTGCCCTTCCTGGCCACGGTGGGCTCGACCGCGCCCTTCATCGGCCTGTTCGGCACGGTCTGGGGCATCAAGACCGCGTTCGAGGAGATCGCGATCTCGCAGAACACCTCGCTTGCGGTGGTGGCGCCGGGCATTGCCGAGGCGCTGGTGGCGACCGCGCTTGGCCTGCTTGCGGCGATTCCGGCGGTGATCTTCTACAACAAGCTCAGCTCGGATGCCGACCGCATCACCGGGGGATACGAGACCTTCGCCGACGAGTTCTCGACCATTCTCTCGCGCCAGCTGGACGACGAATAAGATGGGCGCGGGGATCGTCAAGCGGGGCCGCAACGGCAAGGGCCGCGCCCGCAGCCAGCCGATGGCGGAAATCAACGTCACGCCCTTCGTGGACGTGATGCTGGTGCTGCTGATCATCTTCATGGTGGCGGCGCCGCTTCTGACCGTGGGCGTGCCCTTGGAACTGCCCAAGACCGCCGCCCAGGCCGTGCCCGCCGAGCCCGAGGAGCCGCTGAGCGTCTCGGTCACGCCCGAGGGGCCGATCCTGGTCATGACCACCGAAGTCCCCGAAAACGAGCTTGTCACCCGGCTGCGCGCCGTCGCCGCCGAGCGGCAGAGCGACAAGATCTACCTGCGTGCCGACGGCGCCATCCCCTATGCCCGGATCATGGAGGTCATGGGGGCGCTGAACGCGGCCGGCTTCAACAATATCGTCCTCGTGACCGAGGCGGGCGGGCCGCGCATGGACGCGGGATCGGACGGCTGAGCCATGGACCGGGCGGAACGCATCGGCTTCTGGGTTTCGGGCGTCGCCCATGCCGGGCTGTTGGGCGCGGCGCTGGTCGGCGGCGCGCTGTTCCGGCCGCAGCCGCTGGAGGCCGTGCGCATGGCCGAGGTCGCGACCATGTCCGAGGCCGAGTTCCAGTCGCTGGCCGCCGCGGCCGCCGGGCGCGGCCCGGTATCCGATGCCGCCGCGACCACCCCGGCGCAGCCGCGTCCGCCCGCCGACGAGAACCGGCTGGGCGAGGTCGAGGCGGTCAGCCCGCCCGCCCCCGATGCGCAGGCGGCAGAGCTGTCCACGCCCCCCTCGCGGCCCGAGGCGCGGCCGGACCTGTCGGATTTCCAGACCCCGAACCGGCCTGTCGCCGTGGCGACCGATGCGCCGCGCCCCGCCGAGCCGCAGAACACCGTGGACCTGGCAGCGCTGCCGCAGGCGTCGGACCGCCCCGATCCGGCGCGCAATCCCGCCCAGCCGCAATCGCCGGCGCCGATCCCGCAGCGTTCGGCGCTGGCCCCGGTCGAATCCTCGCGCCCTCGCGGCCGTCCCGAAGGGCTGGCCGAGGCCGTGCAGGCCCGCCGCGCCGCCGCCGAGGCCGCGCGCCAGCGCGAGGAATTGCTGGCCTGGCAGGAAGCCGAGGCGGCTGCCGAACGCACTGCCGCCGCCAAGGCCGAGGAGGCCGCCGCCCGCCGCGCCGCCGAGGAACGCGCCAGGGAAGAGCGCCGCGAGGCCCAGGCCCAGGCCGATGCGGAAGCCGCCCGCAAGGCCGAGGAAGCCGAGGCCCGCGCCCGCCGCCTTGCCGCCGCCGATAAGGCTGCCGCCGAGGAAGCCGCCGCCGAAAAACGTGCCGCCGAAAAACGCGCCGCCGAGCGCAAGGCCGAGGCCGATCGCCGCACCGCCGCCGAGAAGGCCGCCGCCGAAAAAGCGGCAGCCGAGAAAGCCGCTGCCGAGAAAGCTGCGGCTGAAAAGGCTGCCGCTGAAAAGGCCGAGGCCGAGAGAAAGGCCGCCGAGGCCAAGGCCCGCAAGGAGGCCGAGGAACAGGCCGCCGCCGAACGCGCCGCAGCCGAGAAGAAGGCGGCCGAGAAGGCTGCCGCCGAAGCCAAGGCCCGCGAGCAAGCCGAGGCCGAGCGCAAGGCCGCCGAGGCCGCCAAGCAGGCCGCGCTGGCCGAGGCGATGCAGGACCAGGGCTCGGGCGGTTCGGGCGGTGGTGGCGCCGCCGCGAACGGGCCGCCGCTGAGCCAGGGCGAGAAGGACGGCTTCCGCGTGGCGGTCGAGCAATGCTGGAACCGCGGCTCGCTGTCGACCGAGGCCAGCCGGACCACGGTTTCGGTGCAGTTCTCGATGGCGCCGGACGGGACGGTGGAAAAGGGCTCGCTGCGCATGATCGGCCATGACGGCGGCTCGGATGCGGCGGCGAAACAGGCCTACGAGGCCGCGCGCCGGGCGATCCTGATGTGCGAAAAGGGCGGCTACAAGCTGCCGCCGGAAAAATACAACCGCTGGAAGGACGTCATCATCGACTTCAACGCCAGCGGCGGCGCGCGGGTCAAGTGACATGGCATCCCGCATGGCATCTCTCGGTGCGACACTCTATCCTGCAACCAAGACCTCCAGAGGGCGAAACATGTTGCGTAAATTCCTGCTGACCTCCGTCATGGCCCTTGCGGGTCTTGGGCTTGCCGCGCCGGTCCTGGCGCAGGACGGGCCCTTGCGGATCGAGATCACCGACGGCGTGATCGAGCCGATGCCCTTCGCCATCGCCCGCTTCCACGACGAGGGCGGCGCGGGCGAATACCTGGCACAGGTGCAGAACCTGATCGCCGCCGACCTGACCGGCACCGGCCTGTTCCGCGAGATCCCGGCCAGCGCCCATATCGCGCGGCCCGAAAGCTTCGACGCGCCGGTCTCCTACGAGGACTGGAAGGCGATCAACGCCCAGGCGCTGATCACCGGATCGGTCAAGGTCGAGGGCGGCAAGGTCGTGGTCAAGTTCCGCCTGTTCGACGTCTTCGCCGGCCAGCCGCTGGGCGACGGCATGCAGTTCGACGCCGCGACCGGCAACTGGCGCCGGGCCGCGCACAAGGCGGCCGACCAAGTCTATTCGCGGCTGACGGGCGAGGGGCCCTATTTCGACAGCCGCGTCGCCTTCGTGCAGGAAACCGGCCCCAAGGACGCGCGCCGCAAGCGTATCGGCATCATGGATTACGACGGCGCCAACGTGAAATGGCTGACCGACGATGCCACGCTGGTGCTGAAGCCGCGCTTTTCGCCCGACGGCTCGCGGCTGCTTTACACCAGCTATGCCACCGGCTTCCCGCAGGCGATGATGATGGACGTGAACTCGCTGGGCGTGCGCCAGCTGGGCGCGAGCCAGCAGGGCACGATGAGCTTTTCGCCCCGCTTTTCGCCCGACGGGCGCTGGATCGTCTATTCGCTGGAGAAAAGCGGCAATACCGACATCTACCAGATGGATGCCGCGACCGGGGCGCAGCGGGCGCTGACCAATGCGCCCTCGATCGAGACCTCGCCCAGCTACAGCCCGGACGGCAAGCAGATCGTCTTCGAAAGCGACCGCTCGGGGACGCCGCAGCTTTATGTCATGGGCGCGAACGGCGGCGAGCCCAGGCGGATCAGCTTTGGCGAGGGGCGCTATGGCACCCCGGTCTGGTCGCCGCGCGGCGACATGATCGCCTTTACCCGGCAGGTGGGCGGCAAGTTCCACATCGGCGTCATGCGCACCGATGGTTCGGAAGAGAAAATGCTGACGGAATCGTTCCTTGACGAGGGCCCGACTTGGGCCCCCAATGGGCGCGTCGTGATGTTCACGCGGGTGACGCCGGGCGGCGACGGCCAGCCGCGCCTGCATTCGGTGGACATCACGGGGCGCAACATGCGCCCGGTCAAGATCAACGGTGCAGCCTCGGACCCCGATTGGGGCCCGCTGCTGCCCTGAAGCGCGTAAGATGGACAGGATTATGAAAACTTTCATGAAAATTGCCGCGATCGGCGCCGTTCTCGCGCTGGCGGCCTGCGCCCGGCCGGCACAGGACATGCAGGTCCAGGATCCCTATGCCGGGGCGGGCGGCCTGGGCGGGGTGGGCGCGACCGCGCTGCCGGGCACGGCCGAATATTTCAAGGCCAGCGTCGGCGATACCATCCTGTTTCCGCTGGACCAGTCCACCCTGACCGCCGAGGCGCGGATGACCCTGGCCAACCAGGCCGGCTGGCTGAACCAGAACCAGGGCTTCTCGGCCGTGATCGAGGGCCATGCCGATGAGCAGGGCACCCGCGAATACAACCTCGCCCTGGGTGCCCGGCGCGCCAATTCGGTGCAGGAATACCTGATTTCGCAAGGCATCGCGCCGGGCCGGCTGCGCACCGTCAGCTATGGCAAGGAGCGCCCGCTGGCGATCTGCTCGACCGAGGAATGCTTTACCAAGAACCGCCGCGCCGTGACCGTGGTCAGCCCAGGGGCGGGCATGTGATGGCGGCCCGGGGTTTCAGGGGGCTGCTGCTGGCCGCCGGTTTCGCGCTGGCGGCCTGGCCCGCGGCGGCGCAGGATGCGCGGACCCTGGCCGACATCCGGGCCGAGCTGTCCCAGCTTTCGTCCGACCTGCAAAGCCTGCGCGCGCAGCTTGTCGCCTCGGGGCCTGCCGGTTTCGCGGCGGCGGGCGGCGACAGCGCCATCGACCGCATGAACGCGATGGAGGCGCGGCTGGCGCAGCTGACCGGCCAGACCGAGCAATTGCAGAACCGCATCGACCGCATCGTCCGGGACGGCACCACCCGCATCGGCGACATCGAGTTCCGCCTGTGCGAGATGGAGGAGGGCTGCGACCTGGGCAGCCTGACCACGCCGACGCTGGGCGAGCAGGGCGGATCGGCGCCCCTGCCGTCCTCGGACCAGCAGGGCGCGCTGGCGCAACCCAAGACCCCCTCGGCCGGGGCTGCCGCGACCGCGGCGGAAAAGGCCGATTTCGACCGGGCTCGGGAGGTGCTCGGTCAAGGTGACTTTCACCGTGCTGCGGAACTCTTCGCGGCCATTGCCGAAACCCATGCTGGCGGCCCGCTGACCGCCGAGGCGCTGTTCCTGCGCGGGGCGGCGCTGGATTCCGCCGGCGACCTGGAAGGCGCGGGCGTGGCCTGGCTGGAAAGCTTTGCCGCCAACCCGAACGGGTCGCAGGCGGCGGATGCGCTTCTGGGCCTGTCGCGGGCCATGTCCGCCAAGGCCGGCCCGCAGGAAGGCTGCTTCTATCTTCAGGAAATCATCGCCCGCTTCCCCGCCGCCCCGCAGGCGGCCGAGGCCGAGCGGCGCATCGCCGAGACCGGCTGCGACGCGCCGGCCGAGCCGCTGGACGAGGATCTGGACCCCGAGGCCGCCGCGGACATGGCGGATGACGGCTGAGCCGGTCGCGGTGCGGGTCCATGCCGCGCTGGACCATCTGGCCGGCACCCGCCCCGCGTTGGGCATCGCCCTGTCGGGGGGCGGCGATTCCACCGCCTTGCTGCACCTGGCCCATGGCTGGGGCCGCGCGCGCCTGCTGGCGGCGACCGTCGATCACGGGCTGCGCCCCGGCTCGGCCGCCGAGGCGCAAGAGGCCGGTCTGGCGGCCGCGGCCCTGGGCATTCCCCATGAAACCCTGCGCTGGACCCGCCGGGACGGCGGCAACCTGATGGCCGCCGCGCGCGAGGCGCGGCTGGGCCTTCTGGCCGATTGGGCCGGGCGGCACGGCCTGTCCGCCGTGCTTCTGGGCCATACGCTGGACGACCAGGCCGAGACCGTGCTGATGCGTCTGAACCGGGGTGCTGGCGTGGACGGGCTTTCCGCCATGGCCCCTGCGCGCGAGGCTTTTGGCGTGACCTGGCTGCGCCCCCTGCTCGACGTCGGCCGCGCCGAACTGCGGCAATGGCTTGCGGCGCGCGGGCTCGGCTGGGCCGACGATCCCTCGAACGAGAACGAGGGCTTCGAGCGGGTGCGGGTGCGCAAGACCATCGCCGCGCTGGACCTGCCGATGCGGCAGCTGGCGCAATCGGCGGCGAATCTCGCCATGGCGCGCGATGCGCTTTGCGCCTTCGCCGCGCAGGTGGCCCAAGGCGCGCAAAGCCGCGCCGGCTCGCTGGCATTGCCGCTCGACCCCTTTCGCGCCGCGCCGCTGGAGATCCGGCGGCGGCTTCTTGTCGCAGGGCTGCGCTTCGTCTCTGGTGCCGCCTATCCCTCCCGGCGCGAGGCGGTGCTGCACGCGCTGGCGGCGCTGGAAACCGGCACGCGCCTGACGCTGGAGGGCGTCATCGCCGAGCCGCGGGACGGGTTCCTGTGGCTGGTCCGCGAACCGGCCGCCGCCGCCCGCAGCCCCGCCGCCGAAGGTGCCGATGCGGTCTGGGACCGGCGCTGGCGCGTGGACGGCCTGCGCGCGGGCCAGCAGGTGCGCGCGCTTGGCCATGACCCGCTGCCGGGGCTGGACTGGCGCGGCGCCGGCCTGACCCGGGACGAGGCGGCCTCCAGCCCCGGCATCTGGGCGGGCGGGCGGCTGATCGCGGCGCCCGTGCTGCGGCCGGTGCCGGATTGCGGCGCAAAGCCGCTGCGCGGGATGGAGGAATTCGGCGCGCTGCTCTATACGCATTGAACCTGACGCCGGAATCCCTATTTTCAGGCGGAAGCCTGTTTACCCGCGGAGGACATGCCTTTGGGCAACGCGCGCAATATCGCCTTCTGGGTGGTGCTGTTTCTGATGATCCTGGCCCTGTTCAACCTGTTCAGCGACGGATCGGCCCAGATGAACAGCCGCCAGATCAGCTATTCCGATTTCATCCAGCGGGTGGAAAAGGATGAGATCACGGCCGTCACCATCGACGGCGAAAACGTCGGCATCATCGCCAAGGACGGCAAGCAATATGCCACCGTGCGGCCGCAGGGCGAAGAAATCGCGGACCGGCTGATCGGCAAGGGCGTCGAGGTCAAGGTCGAGCGCCAGCAGCAATCGGGCTTCATGTCGCTCCTGGGCGTCTGGCTGCCCTTCATCCTGCTGATCGGCGTCTGGATCTTCTTCATGAACCGCATGCAGGGCGGCGGCAAGGGCGGGGCCATGGGCTTCGGCAAGTCGCGCGCCAAGCTCCTGACCGAAAAGCACGGCCGCGTGACCTTCGACGACGTGGCCGGCATCGACGAGGCCAAGGAAGAGCTGGAAGAGATCGTCGAATTCCTGCGCAACCCGCAGAAATTCTCGCGCCTCGGCGGCAAGATCCCGAAAGGCGCGCTGCTGGTCGGCCCGCCCGGCACGGGTAAGACGCTGCTGGCCCGCGCCATCGCCGGCGAGGCTGGCGTGCCCTTCTTCACCATCTCGGGTTCGGATTTCGTCGAGATGTTCGTCGGCGTCGGCGCCAGCCGCGTCCGCGACATGTTCGAGCAGGCCAAGAAATCCGCCCCCTGCATCGTCTTCATCGACGAGATCGATGCGGTCGGCCGCGCCCGCGGCGTCGGCATCGGCGGCGGCAACGATGAGCGCGAACAGACCCTGAACCAGCTGCTGGTCGAGATGGACGGCTTCGACGCCAACGAAGGCGTCATCATCATCGCCGCCACCAACCGCAAGGACGTGCTGGACCCGGCGCTTCTGCGCCCCGGCCGCTTCGACCGCCAGATCTATGTGCCGAACCCCGACATCAAGGGCCGCGAAAAGATTCTCGGCGTGCATTCGCGCAAGGTGCCGGTCGGCCCCGACGTGGACCTGCGCATCATCGCCCGCGGCACGCCGGGCTTTTCCGGCGCCGACCTGATGAACCTAGTCAACGAGGCCGCGCTGATGGCCGCGCGCATCGGCCGCCGTTTCGTGACCATGGAGGATTTCGAGAACGCCAAGGACAAGGTCATGCTGGGCGTCGAGCGCCGCAGCATGGTCCTGACCCCCGAGCAGAAGGAAAAGACCGCCTATCACGAGGCCGGCCACGCCATCGTCGGCCTGTCGCTGCCGAAATGCGACCCGGTCTACAAGGCGACGATCATCCCGCGCGGCGGCGCGCTCGGCATGGTGGTCAGCCTGCCGGAAATGGACCGGCTGAACTATCACAAGGACGAGGCCAAGCAGAAGCTGGCCATGACCATGGCCGGCAAGGCCGCCGAGATCATAAAATACGGCGAGGAAGGGGTGTCGAACGGCCCGGCCGGCGACATCCAGCAGGCGAGCGCGCTGGCCCGCGCCATGGTGATGCGCTGGGGCATGTCCGACAAGGTCGGCAACATCGACTATGCCGAGGCGCATGAGGGCTATTCCGGCAATACCGGCGGCTTCTCGGTCTCGGCCGCGACCAAGGAGCTGATCGAGCAGGAGGTCCATGACCTGATCGAGGAAGGCTATCGCGAGGCCTATCGCATCCTGAACGAGAAGCAGGAAGAGTTCGAGCGCCTGGCCAAGGGGCTCCTGGAATACGAAACCCTGACCGGCGAGGACATCGGCCGGGTGATCCGGGGCGAGCCACTGGGCGGCGACGACGATGCGCCCGGCTCCTCGATCCCCTCGGTCAGCGCGATTCCGCGGGCGGGCGCCGCCAAGCCCGCGCCGGACGCCGCGCCCCAGCCGCAGGGCTGACGCCCCGGTCGGAAACAGGAAAGCCCCCGGATCGGCTCCGGGGGCTTTTTCATTGGCGGAGCCTGCGAGGGCCGGGAAAGATGCGGCGGGTCAGAACAGCAAAAGCGCGACCGCGCCCAGCGCGAGGCCCAGGCCGAAACCCAGGTTGATGACAAGGCTTGCTGGTTTCATCCGGTATCCTTTCCAAAGCGGGGCGGCTCCTTTCCCCAGTTGACGGCAAAACGTCGATTCGGACCAAGGCGTTCCCGCTTCGGCGGAAATCCGCCTATCGCCTGCGGCAATTTCGACACAGCCGGGGCTTGCACCGGACGGCGGGGCAGGGCATGGGACGGGATATGAGCCGCCCCGAACCCGAACTGCCGCCGAACTCTGCCATGCCCGAACTGCGCGCGCGCATCGACGCGCTGGATGCGCGGCTGGTGGCGCTGCTGGCGGAACGCTCGGCGCTGATCGACGAGGCGGCGCGGATCAAGCTGCGCGAGAACCTGCCCGCCCGCATCGACAGCCGCGTCGAGGAGGTCGCCGCCAATGCCCGCCGGCTTGCCCTGCGCCAGGGGCTGGATCCCGACCTGGCGGAACGGCTGTGGCGGGTGATGATGGAGCATTTCATCGCCCAGGAGGACCGGGTGCTTTCCGATCCCCGCCGCGACTAGGCTGCCGCCTGAACCGGATTTAGCCGATGATGCTGGTGCCTCAGGGCGGTAGCAGGTCGCCAGCGGAGGGGGCACCCAAGGGCCAAGCCGGTGCGCTGCGAAGGCGGATCAGCCCCGAGATCTGCGTAGCCGCCGATAGAATTCCGCTGTCCCTTGCACTCCATCGTGGCGCGGCAGGGCCTTTGCGATGTAACGACCAACCCCCAAAAACCGCTGCAAGCACCTCTGCCACTTCGCGCCAAACGGCCGCCGGGGCCGTCGGCCAACACTCACCGGGGCCGTAAGGGTCCGGGGAATGCCCATTATGCCGGTGATGAAGCTTGCCGGGGGCTTTGCCCCCGCGCGTTCCGCGCTCCCCCAGGATATTTGTCCACGAAAGAAGCCGGGGGACGATTGGCCCGTTCTTTCGTGGAAAAATATCCTGCGGGGGTCCGGGGGCGCAAAGCCCCCGGCTGCGACATTGCCCAGGCTGGACAAGGGGGCATTCTCAGACCGGGATCATCGTGCCCTGGAGCATGGCGACATGCTTGCGCCTGTCCCCGGTTTCGGCCCAGACATCGGCGGCGACCACCAGGATGCGGCGGCCGGGGCGGATCACCCTTCCCTCGGCCACCAGCCGGTCCCCGGTCGCGGGGGACATCAGGTTGATCTTCATCTCGACCGTCATCACCTCGGCCTCCTCCGGCATCAGCGTCAGCGCGGCATAGCCTGCCGCCGAATCGCCGATCGAGAAGGCGAGGCCGGCATGGCCCGCGCCATGCTGCTGCAGCGAGCCGGGCAGGATCGGCGCGGCGATGGCGACCTGGCCGGGCCCGACGCTTTCCAGCCGCGCGCCCAGGGTGCGCATCATGCTCTGGCGGTCGAAACTGGCGCGGATGCGGCTTTCCAGGTCATTCATCGAACAGGCTCTCCTGCGTGCGGGGGGCGTCGAGGCCCAGGTGGCGCCAGCCCAGCCGCGCCAGCATGCGGCCGCGCGGCGTGCGGGCGACCAAGCCCTGCTGCATCAGGTAGGGCTCGATCACCTCCTCGATGGAATCGCGGCTTTCCGACAGCGCGGCCGAAAGCGTCTCGACCCCGACCGGGCCGCCGCCGTAATGTTCGGCCATCAGCGTCAGGTAGCGCCGGTCGGCCATGTCGAGGCCCAGGTGATCGACGCCAAGCCGGGTCAGGGCGGAATCGGCGATCTGGCGGGTCAGCCTGCCGTCGCCCTCGACCAGCGCGAAGTCCACCACCCGGCGCAAGAGCCGGCCGGCGATGCGGGGCGTGCCGCGGGCGCGGCGGGCGATCTCGCGCGTGCCCTCGGGTTCCGAGGGGATGCCCATCAGCCGGGCGCCGCGGGTCACGATCAGGTCCAGTTCCTCGATGGTGTAGAATTGCAGCCGGGTCGGGATGCCGAAGCGGTCGCGCAGGGGCGTGGTCAGCAGGCCCAGCCGGGTGGTGGCCCCGACCAGGGTGAAGGGTTGCAGCTCGATCCGCACCGTTCGCGCCGCCGGGCCTTCGCCGATCACCAGGTCCAGCTCGAAATCCTCCATCGCCGGATAGAGGATCTCCTCGACCGCCGGGTTCATGCGGTGGATCTCGTCGATGAACAGCACGTCGCGGGCTTCCAGGTTGGTCAGGATCGCGGCCAGGTCGCCCGCCCGCGCCAGCACCGGGCCGGAGGTCATCTTGAAGTTCACCCCCAGCTCGCGCGCCATGATCTGCGCCAGCGTGGTCTTGCCGAGGCCGGGGGGGCCGTGGAACAGCGTGTGGTCCATGGCCTTGCCGCGCATCCGCGCGCTTTCGATGAAGACGCGCAGGTTCGCCCGCGCCTCGGCCTGGCCGACGAAATCCTCGAGCCGCTGCGGGCGCAGCGCACGGTCCTCGCCGTCGCTTTCCAGCGGTTCGGGGCGCAGCATCGGGTCGGGCTGGCTCATCTTGCGCCCCAGGGGCCGGTGCCCGCGCCCGCGGCCATGGCTTGCAGCCGGGCGATGCGCTCCTCGGTCGGGGGATGGGTGGCGAAGAGCCGGTCCATGCGCAGCGCATGCAGCGGGTTCACGATGAACAGGCTGGCCGCGGCCGGGTTGCGCTCGGCCGGGATGTTCACCACCTGGCCTGCGGCGCGCGAGATCTTGGCCAGCGCGCCGGCCAGCGCCATCGGCCGGCCGCAGATCTCGGCGCCGATGCGGTCGGCCTCGTATTCGCGGGTGCGCGAGATCGCCATCTGCACCAGCGCCGCCGCCAGGGGCGCGAAGATCATCGCCAGGATCGCCGCCAGCCCGCCGCCGCGATTGTCGTCGCGCCCGCCGAACATGCTGGAAAACATCAGCATGTTGCCCAGCATGGCGATGGCGCCGGCCATGGTGGCCGTCACCGTCATGACCAGCGTGTCGCGATGCTTGATATGCGCCAGCTCATGCGCGATCACCCCGGCCAGCTCGTCGCGGTTCAGAACCCGCATGATGCCCTGCGTCACCGCGACGGCGGCGTTTTCCGGGTTGCGGCCGGTGGCGAAGGCATTGGGCTGTTCGGTTTCCAGCACATAGACCTTGGGCATGGGCAGGCCGGCCCGCTGCGCCAGCGCCGCCACCATGTCGACCAGTTCCGGCGCCTGCTGGCGCGTGACCGGATGCGCGCCCTGCTGGCGCAGCACCATCTTGTCGCTGTTCCACCAGGCGAAGACATTGCCCGCCCCGGCGACCAGCAGCGCGATCACCGCGCCGCCCTGGCCGCCGATCAGCCAGCCCATGCCCATGACCAGCGCCGTCAGGGCGGCCATCAGGATGAAGGTGCGCAGGTTTCCGGTCATCGTCCTTACTCCTTGGGCGCCAGCAGCCGCAGGGCCGCGCGGATCAACGCGGCGGTCGGCGCGGCGGGTTCCCGTGCCGCGGCCTCGGCCACCGCCGAGGCGGCCTCGGACGGAGCATAACCCAGATTGCCGAGCGCCGAGAGCGCATCCGCCGTCGCCTGCGCCGAGGATGGGGCCGAATGCGCGGGGGCGGGCGCGGGGGCGGCGGTTTCGACCAGCTCGACCTCGGGCAGGGGGCCGGGATCGACGGTCAGCGCGCCGCCAAGCGCCATCACCGCCGGGGCCTTGTCCTTCAGTTCCATCACCACGCGCTGCGCCAGTTTCGGGCCGACGCCGGGGGCCTTGCGCAGCGCCGACCAATCGCCAAGCGCCAGCGCCCGCGACAGCCCGTCCGGCCCCAGCGTGCCCAGGATCGCCAGCGCCACCTTGGCCCCCACCCCCTGCACCGAGGTCAGGAGCCGGTGCCATTCCTTTTCCAGCAGCGTCGGAAAGCCGAAAAGCTGCAACAGATCCTCGCGCACCAGCAATTCGGTATAAAGCGCCGTTGCCTGTCCGGCGGCGGGCAGGCTGGCGGCGGTGCGTTCGCTGACATGGACGATATAGCCCACGCCGCGCACGTCGATCAGCACATGGTCCTGCGCCCGGTGCAGGATCACCCCGGCGATACGTCCGATCATTGCCCGACCCTCATGCGCTGGCCTTGATGCGCAGGGCGCGGCCCTGCAAGTGATGGGCGTGACAAATTGCCACAGCCAGAGCGTCGGCGGCATCAGCCCCGGCGAATTCGACGCCGGGCAGCATGAAGCGGACCATGTGCTGGATCTGTTCCTTGGCGGCATGGCCGACGCCGACCACGGCCTTCTTGACCGCGTTGGGGGCATATTCGCCGATTTCCAGCCCCGCCTCGGCGGGGGCGAGCATGGCGATGCCGCGCGCCTGGCCCAGCTTCAACGTGCCAAGCGCATCCTTGTTGACGAAGGTCTGCTCGACGGCGGCGGCATCGGGGGCGTGGCGGGCGATCACCGCGCAAAGCCCGCGGTAAAGCGTAGCAAGCCGCGGTCCCAGCTCGCCGGCCTCGGAATGGACGATGCCGTTGTCCAGGTGCCGCAGGCGCGGCCCCTCGACCGCGATCACGCCCCAGCCCATGTTGCGCAGGCCGGGGTCTATGCCGATGATCTTCATGCCTGTTCCCTTGTTTTGGCCAAGGGTTAGCACGAAAGGCGAACATCGCCTAGTTGCTTTGTCATTTGCTTGACATCGCCGCCCCCCCTCGCGAACAGGGGGGAACGAAGAAGGACGAGGGACAATGTCGCCAGCACTGATCGCCGCGCTTCCGTTCATCGGCGCGCTGCTGCCCGGATTGCTGATCCGCTCGGGCCGCGATGTCGCGGCTGTGGCCTGCGCGGCGGCCACGGCGGTCGCGCTTTTGGGGCTTGGCATGCACATCCCCGCGATCATGGCCGGCGAGGTGATCACCGCGCGCTTCGCCTGGCTGCCCTCGCTGGGGTTGAACGTGCATTTCCGCATCGACGGGCTGGCGCTTCTGTTCGGCATCCTGATCCTGGGGATCGGCCTGCTGATCATCGCCTATGCGCGCCACTACCTGTCGAGACGCGACCCGGCGGGCGTGTTCTATACCTATCTGATGCTGTTCCAGGGCGCGATGCTGGGCATCGTGCTGTCCGACAACATCCTGCTGCTGCTGGTGTTCTGGGAACTCACCTCGCTGTCCTCGTTCCTGCTGATCGGCTATTGGAAGCACCTGCCCGAGGGGCGGCAGGGCGCGCGCATGGCGCTGACCGTGACCGGCATGGGCGGGCTGGCGATGATCGCGGGCATGCTGATCCTGGGCAATATCGCCGGCAGCTTCGACATCAGCGACATCCTGGCCGCGCGGGACGCGGTGCAGGCCAGCCCGTATTACCTGCCCGCGCTGCTGCTGATCCTGCTGGGGGCATTCACCAAATCGGCGCAGTTCCCGTTCCATTTCTGGCTGCCGCACGCGATGGCGGCGCCGACGCCGGTTTCGGCCTATCTGCATTCGGCGACCATGGTGAAGGCGGGGCTGTTCCTGATGGCGCGGCTGTGGCCGGTGCTGTCGGGCACGCCGGAATGGTTCTATATCGTCGCCACCACCGGGCTTGTGACCATGGTGCTGGCGGCCTGGATCGCCATCTTCCGCGACGACCTGAAATCGCTGCTGGCCTTTTCCACCGTCTCGCACCTGGGCCTCATCACCATGCTCCTGGGCTTCGGCACCGAGGCGGCGGCGGTGGCGGCCGTGTTCCATATCGTCAACCACGCCACCTTCAAGGCGGCGCTGTTCATGACCGCCGGCATCATCGACCACGAGGCCGGCACCCGCTCCATCGCCCGGCTGGGCGGGTTGCGCCGGCTGATGCCGATCACCTTCGTCATCGGCACCGTGGCGGCACTGTCCATGGCCGGCATCCCGCCGCTCAACGGCTTCCTGTCCAAGGAGCTGATGCTGGAACAGGCCACCCATGCCGCGTGGCAGGGCCATCCGGGCCTGGTCGCGGCGATGGCCACGCTGGGGGCGCTGTTCTCGGTCTGCTATTCGCTGCGCTTCGTCTGGCAGGTGTTCCTGGGCCCCGAGCGCCAGGATTACCCGCACCGCCCGCATGATCCGGGCTTCGGCCTGTGGTCCGCCCCGGCGCTGCTGGCGGTGCTGGTGGTGCTGATCGGGCTGTTTCCCGACCCAATGGCCGGCTGGCTGGTCGCGGCCTCGGCCAGCGCCGTCACCGGCACGGCGCAGCATCCGCATCTGGCGCTGTGGCATGGCGTGACTCCGGCGCTGATGCTGTCGGCCGTCGCGCTGGCGGGCGGGGTGGCATTGCTGGCGCTGAACCGCCGGCTGCTGGCCCTGCGCGCGGCAATGGCATGGCCCGAGGCCAAGGCGATCTTCGACGCCATCACCCGCGCAGTCACCTGCGCGGCGGGCTTCCTGACCGACCGGCTGACGAACGGGTCCATGGCGCGGGCCTTTGCCGCCTTTTCGCTGACCGTGGTGCTTTGCGGGCTCTGGGCCTTCTCGACCGGGGGCTGGCAGGGCGCGACGCGGCCGATGCTGCCCATCCAGCCGGTGCCGCTGGTCGGCTGGGTGCTGCTGATGGTGGCGACCTGCTGCATGGTCGCCTTTCACCGCCGCCGCATCCTGGCGCTGGTGCTGGTCGGCATCATCGGGCTGATGGTCTCGGTCAGCTTCATCTACCTGTCGGCCCCGGACCTGGCGCTGACGCAGATCTCGGTCGAGGTGGTGACGGTGGTCCTGCTGCTGCTGGCGCTGAACTTCCTGCCCAAGTTCACCGTGATCGAAAGCCCCGACCGCAAGCGCGGCCTGGACGCCTTCATCGCCACGCTGACCGGGCTGGGCTTTGGCGCGCTGGCCTATGTCATCATGCGCAGCGACTTCGCCTTTTCCCCGATCTCGGAATACATGCTGGCCAACAGCTACAAGCTGGGCGGCGGCGACAACGTGGTCAACGTGATCCTGGTGGACTTCCGCGGCTACGATACCTTCGGCGAGATCACCGTGCTGGGCATCGCCGCGTTGACCATATTCGCCCTGACCGAGACGCTGCTGGCCGGCGCCAGCGGCCGGCGGCTGCGCAACTGGGTCCATGACAGCCGCCGCGCCGGCGACCGCCATCCGCTGATGCTGGTGGTGGTGACGCGGCTGGTCCTGCCCATCGCGCTGGTGGTGGGGCTTTATATCTTCCTGCGCGGCCACAACATGCCGGGCGGCGGCTTCGTCGCCGGGCTGGTGGTTTCGGTGGCGCTGGTGTCGCAATACATGGCCTCGGGCTTTGCCTGGGCGCAGGAGCGGCAAAAGATCAACTATCACGCGCTGATCGGCGCCGGCGTCATCGCCGCCGGGCTGACCGGCATCGGCGCCTGGTTCGCGGGGCTGCCTTTCCTGACCTCGACCTATGGCTATGTGAAGCTGCCGGGGCTCGAGGAGTTCGAGCTGGCCTCGGCCATGGGCTTCGACCTGGGCGTGTTCCTGTGCGTGGTGGGGGCGGTGATGCTGGCGCTGAACTCGCTGTCGCGCATCGCGCGGACGGCGGGCGAGACGGTGAACCTGCACCCGATGGACATCGACCCCAGCAAGGAGGCGCGGCGCTGATGGAACTGCTGCTGTCAAGCGCGATCGGCATGCTGACCGCGGCGGGGGTCTATCTGATCCTGCGCCGGCGCAGCTTTGCGGTGGTGCTGGGCATGACCATGCTCAGCTATGCCATCAACCTGTTCCTGTTCTCGACCGGGCGGCTGGTGGTGAACGCGCCGCCGGTGCTGCGGGACGGGGCGGCGAGCTATACCGACCCGCTGCCGCAGGCGCTGGTGCTGACCGCCATCGTGATTTCCTTCGGCATGACCGCGGTGGTGGTGATGATGGCGCTGGGGGCCTTCCTGGAAGGGGGCGACGACCGCGTGGACATGCCGCGCGCCGACCGCCTGCCGGCCGATTCCCTTTCTGCCGATCGCATGTCCGGGGATGGTGACGCATGAGCCACCTGATCATCGCCCCCGTCGTCCTGCCCGCGGTCATCGGGCCGCTCATCATCCTGTGGATGCGCCACGACCTGCTGCTGCAGCGGGTGTTCTCGGTCGCCGCGACCGCGGCGCTGGCCGGGGTGGCGCTTTACCTCAACCTGCTGGCGGCGGGCGGAGAGGTGCAGGTCTATCGCCTGGGCAACTGGGCCGCGCCCTTCGGCATCGTCTTGATGCTGGACCGGCTGGCGGCGCTGATGCTGCTTCTGACCGCGCTTCTGGCGCTGGCGGTGCAGCTTTACGCCATGGGCTCGGGCTGGGACCGCAAGGGCCGGCATTTCCATGCGCTCTGGCAGTTCCAGCTGATGGGGGTCTGCGGCGCCTTTCTGACCGGCGACGCCTTCAACCTGTTCGTGTTCTTCGAGATCCTGCTGATCGCCAGCTACGGGCTGATGATCCACGGCGGGGGCGAGATGCGGCTGCGCGCCGGCGTGCAATACATCGCCTACAACCTCGCCGGCTCGACCCTGTTCCTGGCGGCGCTGGGGGTGCTCTATTCCGTCACCGGCACGCTGAACATGGCCGACATGGCGCTGCGCGTGGCGGCGATGCCGGCCGAGGACACGGCGCTCTTGCGCGTCGGCGCGGTGCTCTTGATGCTGGTCTTTGCGATCAAGGCGGCGCTGGTGCCGCTGCATTTCTGGCTGCCCTCGACCTATGCCAATGCGCCGGGGCCGGTGGCGGCGCTGTTCGCCATCATGACCAAGGTGGGGGTCTATGGCATCATCCGCTTCTTCACCCTGGTCTTTCCGCAGGATGCGGTCACGCAAAGCGTGGTGGCGGACCTGCTGCTGCCCGCGGCGCTGTTCACCCTGGCCATCGGCCAGGTCGGCATCCTCGGCACCCGCCACCTGGGCCGGCTGGCCGCCTTCGCCGCCATCGGCTCGATCGGCACGCTGATGATCGCGGTGGCGCAATTCACGCCGCAGGGCACCTCGGCCGCGGTCTATTACCTGGTCCATTCGACGCTGGCGGCCGGCGCGCTGTTCCTGGTCATGGACATGATCGGCGCGCGCCGGGGCGACCTGTGGCTGCGGCTGGACCGGGTGATGCCGGGCAACGGGCTCGTCGCGGCGCTGTATTTCGTCGCCGCCATCGCCGTGGTGGGGATGCCGCCCTTCTCGGGCTTCGTCGGCAAGCTCTTGGTGATGCAGGCGACCGGGGGGGCGCCGGCGATGGTCTGGATCTGGGCGATCATCCTGATCACCTCGCTGGTCGCGATCTATGCCCTGTCGCGGGCCGGCACCATCCTGTTCTGGAAAAGCTTCGAGCTTGGCTTGGCCCCCGTTCCGCCTGCGGCAGCCGCGGCTGGCCCCAAGCTGGAGCCGGACGAGCCGGTCCAGGATCTCGGCGATGCGCCGGCGAACTGGCTGGCAGTGGCCTCGGTGGTGCTGCTCCTGTCGGGCATCGTCGCGCTGACTGCATTCGCCGGCCCCGCCATGCGCCTGGCCGAGGCGACGGCGGCGCAGCTTCACGACCCCGACGCCTATGTCTCGGCCGTGCTGGAAGGGCAGGAGGGCACGAAATGATCCGCCGGCTGTTCCCGCATCCCTGGCTGTCCTTCACCCTGGCGCTGGTCTGGATGGCCCTGGTCAATCGCTGGGCCGTGGGCTCGCTGGTCTTTGCCGCGATGATCGGCGTGGTGGTGCCGCTGATCACCGCACCCTATTGGCCCGGCACGAACGGCTATCGCGCGCCCTCCAGGATCCCCGCCTATCTGGCCATGGTCCTGTGGGACATCGCCAAGGCGAATTTCACCGTGGCGCAGATCGTGCTGTTCATGCCGCGCCGCGCGCTTCGGCCGGCCTGGATCGCCGTGCCGCTGGAGCTGCGCCACCCCGAGGCGATCACGGCGCTGGCCGCGACCATCACCCTGACCCCCGGCACGGTCAGCTGCGACCTGTCCGAGGACGGGCGCGCCCTGCTGGTCCATGCCATGCACGCCCCCAACCCGGATGCGGTTCTGGACGAGATCAAGACCCGCTACGAGGCCCGGCTGAAGGAGATCTTCGAATGATCGGATACGCGCTGCTCTTCGCCTATGGCTGCTTTTCGCTGGCGCTGCTGTTCTGCCTCTACCGCGTGGTCTTCGCGCCGGGCCTGTCGGACCGGGTGCTGGCGCTGGACACCATGGCGATCAACATGATCGCGCTCCTGACGCTGTTCGGCATCGACAAGGGCACGACGATGTATTTCGAGGCCTCGCTGATGTTCGCCATGGTCGGCTTCATCTCGACCGTGGCCTATGCGAAATTCGTCCTGCGCGGCGACATCATCGAATAGGGGATGGGCATGATCGCGGAAATCATCGTCTCGGTCCTGCTGGTGCTGGGCGGGTTCTTCGGCCTCGTCGGCTCCTACGGGCTGGTCAAGCTGCCCGACCCGATGACCCGGCTACACGCGCCGACGAAATCGGCGACGCTGGGCGTCGGGGCGGTGCTGGTCGCCTCGCTGATCTGGTTCCCGGCGCGGCACGGGGTGCTGACCTGGCACGAGTTGCTGATCACGCTGTTCCTGTTCCTGACCGCGCCGGTCACGGGCTATTTCATCGCCAAGGCGCATATGCACCTGGGCTGGAGCCGCGACGACCTGCCCCGCCCGGCGCCCGGCAAGGACTGGGCGACCTTCTGCGACCCGGACAAGGAAAGCCTGGTCGACCGGCAGCCGGGGGACTAGCCAGGCGGTACGCTTGCTGGGGGGCTTTGCCCCCGCGCGTTCCGCGCTCCCCCAGGATATTTATCCACGAAAGAAGCGGGGGGGGCGGGAAAGCCGGTGCGGCCGCTTCTTTTGTGCTTAAATATCCTGCGGGGGTCCGGGGGCGCAAAGCCCCCGGCTGCGCCGGTCCCGCCGGACCGGCCGTGAAAAAGGGGCGGAAAGCCCGCCCCCTCTCGTTCCGGCCTGATGCGCGGTTCAGATCAGCCCGGCGTGGGCCAGCGCCGCGTCGACGCGGGCCTTGGTCGCATCGGTCAGCCCGACCAGCGGCAGGCGCACGGCGTCGCTGCAAAGGCCCAGCCGCGACATGGCGTATTTCGCGCCCGCCACCCCCGGCTCCAGGAAGATCGCCACATGCAGCGGCATCAGCTTGTCCTGGTAGTCCAGCGCGCGGGCGTAGTCGCCCGCCAGCGTCGCTTCCTGGAACGCGGCGCAGAGCCGGGGCGCCACGTTCGCCGTGACCGAGATGCAGCCGACGCCGCCATGGGCGTTGAACCCCAGCGCCGTCGCGTCCTCGCCCGAAAGCTGGACGAAATCCTTGCCGCAGGCCGCGCGCTGCATCGAGACGCGCTCGAGCTTGCCGGTCGCGTCCTTGACGCCGATGATGCGCGGCAGCCGGGCCAGTTCGCCCATGGTCTCGGGCGCCATGTCGATGACCGAACGGCCGGGGATGTTGTAGATGATGATCGGCAGGTCGCTTGCGTCGTGCAGCGCGGTGTAATGCGCGACCAGCCCGGCCTGGGTCGGCTTGTTGTAATAGGGCGTCACCACCAGTGCCGCATCGGCGCCCGCCGCCTGCGCGTGCTGCACCAGCCCGATCCCCTCGCGCGTCGAGTTCGAGCCGGCGCCGGCGATGACCGGGATGCGGCCGGCCGCCATGCGCACGACCTCTTCGATCACCTTGCGGTGTTCCTCATGGCTCAGCGTCGGGCTTTCGCCGGTGGTGCCGACGGGCACCAGCCCGTGGCTGCCCTGGTCGACATGCCACTCGACAAGCTTTTCCAGCGCGGGGAGATCCAGCTCCCCGTCCGGGGTGAAGGGCGTGACCAGCGCGGGCAGCGAGCCTCTGAACATGTGGGTATCCTGAATTTGCCTCTGATGGCGGCTTACATGCGGATGCGCGGATTGCCAAGGATGTGAGTTGCGCCGCGCGGCGGAACCTCGCAGAAATGGGGCCATGATGTATCCTTTCCGCGACAGGATCCTGGGGCCGGCACTGGCCCTTGCGCTGAGCTTCGCCCTGCCGGCCGGGGCCGAGGATGCCGGGCATCTGTCCCGCGCCCTGGCGGCGGCGGCGATGCGCGACTGGACCAGCGCCGCGGCCGCGGCCGAAGCCTCGGGGCCCATCGCCCGCGACCTGATTGCCTGGCAGCGGCTGCGGGCCGGGCAGGGCGGCTGGCCGGAATATCGCGACTTTGCCCGCCGCCATGCGGATTGGCCCGGCATGGCGCTGTTCTGGAAGCGCGGCGACGCGGTGCTGCGCCCCGACCTGCCTCCGGCCGAGGTGATCGCGTGGTTCGGCACCCGCCGGCCCGACACGCTGAACGGTGCCACGGCCCTGATCGTGGCCCTGCAGGCGACCGACCCCGCGGCCGCCAGGGCCGAGATCGCGCGGTTCTGGACCGAGCAGGCGCTGACCAAGCCCGAGGCCGACGCCTTTCTGGCCGCCCATGGCGCCGAGGTTGCCGGGCTGCACGATGCGCGGCTGATGCGGCTTCTGGATCTGGGCGAATGGCAGGCGGCGCAGGTGGTGCTGCCCATGGCCTCGGTCCCGGCGCAAGCCCTGGGCCGCGCCCGGCTGGCGCTGCAATCGGGGCAGGCCGGGGTGGATGCGCTGATCCTGGCCCTGCCCGAGGCGCAGCGGGACGATGCGGGCCTGGCGCTCGACCGTTTCCGCTGGCGGGTCTGGGCCAAGATGCCCGAACTGGCGCGCGACCTGATGCTGGAGCGCTCGACCAGCGCCGAGGCGCTGCGCGATCCCGCGGCCTGGGCCGGCAAGCGCGCCGATTACGCGCGCCTTGCGCTGCGGCAGGGCGACTGGACCCTGGCCGAAAGGCTGGCCGCCGGGCATTTCCTGCCGCCGGGCAGCGATGCCTTTTCCGACCTGGAGTGGCTGGCGGGCTATGCCGCGCTGCGCGGCGGCGCGGCGGACCGGGCGCTCCAGCATTTCCGCACGCTCGAGCGGGCGGTGGCGAGCCCGATCTCGCTGTCGCGCGCGCATTACTGGCAGGGCCGGGCGCTGGAGGCCGGGGGCGACGAGGCCGGCGCCGGTGCGGCCTATGCCCGTGCCGCCGCATACCAATCCGCCTGGTATGGCCAGCTGGCCGCCGAAAGGCTGGGCCTGCCGATGCAGCCCGCGCTGGCCGTCGCCGGGCGCAGCGAGGCCAGCCTGCCCGACTGGCGCGGCAGCCCGCTGCGCACTAACCCGGTCTGGCAGGCCGGCACTTGGCTGGTCGCGGCGGGCGAGCCCGACCAGGGCGCGCGCTTCTTCCTGCACCTGGCCGAAACCGCCGCGCCCGAGGACATCGGCCGCATGGCGCGGATGATGCTGGAGATGCGGCAGCCCTGGCACGCGCTGCGCCTGGCCAAGGCCGCCGCCGCCAAGGGCGCGGTCTACCCGGCCGCCTATTTCCCGCTGACGGGCCTTGAGAACAGCGAGCTGGGCCTGCCGCCCGAGCTGGTCATGGCCATCGCCCGGCGCGAAAGCGAGTTCAACCATACCGTCTCGTCGCATGCCGGGGCGCTGGGGCTGATGCAGGTCATGCCCGACACCGCGCGTTCCATGGCGCGCAAGGTCGGCGAGCCCTTCGAACAGGGGCGGCTGACCCGCGACGCCGCTTATAACGCCCGGCTGGGCGCTGCCTATCTGGCGGGGCTGCGCGACCGCTTCGGTCCCTCGATCGCGCTGGTCGCGGCGGGCTACAATGCCGGGCCGGGGCGCTCGGCCCGCTGGCTGGACGAGTTCGGCGACCTGCGCGGGCAGGTGGACCCGGTCGATTGGGTCGAGATGATCCCCTTCGACGAGACGCGCAACTACGTCATGCGCGTGGCCGAGGCGCTGCCGGTCTATCGCGCCCGCATCAAGGGCCAGCCGGTGCCGCTGGTGCCGACATGGGATCTGACCGGGGGCGGCATGAAGCCCGCGCCGGCGCCGCCGCCGATCCGGCTGGTCGCCTCGTCCCGGCCGTCGATGCCGGCGCGCCGGCTGGCGGCCTATGCCGCGGGCGGCGTGCTGGCCGAGGTGCTGGGCCCGGCGCCGGTCGAGGAGGCCAGCGCCGCCCCGCTTAGCGCTGCCCGGCCCGCTCGCGCTGGCGAGCGCGCCACCAGGTGAACAGGCCGGCGCCGACGACGATGAGGCCGCCGAGGGCGACGTTCGGCGCCAGCGTCTCGCCAAAGATCACCACGCCAAAGAGGCTGACCCAGACGAGCTGGGTATAGGAGAACGGCTGCAAGGCCGAGGCCTCGGCCAGCTCATAGGCCTTGATGAGCATGAAATGCGCCACCACCGCCGCAAAGCAGAGCAGCAGGAGCCAGGGGATGTCGCGCCCGGCGATGGGCTCCCAATGCCAGATGCCGACCAGGGTGATGGCGACGGCCCCGGCGATGCCGGTCCAGAAAAAGCTGACCATGGCCGGATCGTCGCGCCCGACCATCCGGGTCAGCAGGCCATAGACCGCGAACATGGCCGCGCCGACGAAGGGCAGCACCGCATCGGCGCTGAAGACGCCGCTGCCCGGTTTCAGCACGATCAGGATGCCGACGAAGCCCACGGCGACCGCCGCCCAGCGGCGCCAGCCGACCTTTTCGCCCAGGACCGGCCCGGACAGCGCCGAGATCAGCAACGGGTAGCAGGCAAAGATCGCATGGGTGTTGATCAGGCCCAGCCGCACGAAAGCCTCGACCGTGACCACGACCTCCGCCACCAGCAGCACGCCGCGGAATATCTGCGTCCAGGGCCGTTTTGAACGGACGGCGCGGCCCAGTCCGCCCGGTGCCCGTGCGCAAAGCAGGATCACGAAGGCCGCGAAGAACCAGAAGCGCAGCATGATGACGAAGATCGGCGAATAGGTGGCGCCCAGATAGCGCGAGATGCCGTCCTGCGCCGCAAAGATCAGCGCCGAGGCACAGATCATCAGGATCGCCGCGCCCTGCCGTTCGGCGCGCGGCACGGCAAGCGGCGGCGGGACGGCAGGCGGGCTGGCTGCCGGGGCCATCAGCGGCCCCGTCTGGCGGTTGTTGGGCATTGCGGATATCCCAGTCTTGAGTTTCGCCCATGCCCTTGCACGCGGCAAAGGTCAAGCCGGGCTCAGTCGCGCTGACGCACCAATCCTGCGAACTCGTCGAAAAGCTGCGGGTTGGCGGCGACGATCGAGCCCGATTCGATCGCGCTCTGCTCGGGCCGGATCGATTCGACGAAGCCGCCGGCCTCTTTCACCAGCAGGATGCCGGCGGCCACGTCCCAGGACTTGATGCCACGTTCCCAATAGCCCTCGTAGCGGCCGGCCGCGACATAGGCGAGGTCCAGCGAGGCCGCGCCCCAGCGCCGGACGCCCGCGGTCAGCGGCATCAGCCGCGACAGGTCGCGCAGCGTCGCGGGCAGGGTGCCGCGCCCGGCAAAGGGCACGCCGGTGGCAAAGATCGATTCGATCATCTGCCGGCGGCCCGAGACGCGGATGCGGCGGTCGTTCAGGAAGGCGCCGTCGCCGCGCTCGGCGGTGAACAGCTCGTCCTTGGCGGCGTCGAAGACCACGGATGCGACGATCTCGCCCTTATGCTCCAGCGCGATCGAGACCGCCCAATGCGGCAGGCCGTGCAGGAAGTTGGTGGTGCCGTCCAGCGGGTCGACGATCCAGCGCCGGGTCGGGTCTTCGCCGGCTTCCTCGCCGGTTTCCTCGCCGATCCAGCCGTAGTTCGGGCGGGCGGTGCGCAGCTCTTCCTTGATGATGCGCTCGGCTTCGCGGTCGGCGCGGCTGACGAAATCGCCCGCGCCCTTGACCGAGACCTGGAGGTTCTCGACCTCGCGGAAGTCCTTGACGAGGCTGCGGCCCGCCTTGCGCGCGGCCTTGATCATGATGTTGAGATTGGCGCTGGCCATGGCTTTTCCTTTTTGGGATTGCCAGCCTATTAGGCGAAGGGCCGCGCAAAGTGAAGCCGGCGCGGCCGCTAGTGCGTTGCGATCATGGCATAGCCGGGATGAAAGGCCACCCGGACCGAGGTGATGGCGCCCAGGTCGTTGAAGGTGGTGCGCTGCAGGATCAGAAGCGCGGTGCCCTGCCGCGTCTCCAGCAGCCGGGCGTCGCGGGCGCTGGCGTTCTCGGCCGAGAAGGCCATGTCGGCATGCAGCCAGGGAAAGTTCCTGACCAGCCATTCGTTGGCGGTGATGCGCTGGAAGTCCACCGCCTCGGCCCCCGGCGCGGCGGCGGGGTTGATCCAGCGGTCCTCGGCCTGGAAGGGCTTGTCGTCGCCGTAATGCACGGTGCGCAGGTGGATCAGCTCGCGCCCCTCGGGCAGGGCCATGCGGGCGGCGACATCGGCCGGCAGCGGGCTGCGGCGCTGCGCGACGACGCGGTGGCTGTATTCCATCCCCGCCTGCTCGATCTGCTCGCGCACGATGGGGATGGTCAGCGTGGCCTTGCGCGCCGGGTTCACCGTCACATGGGTGCCGGCGCGGCGCTTGCGGTCCAGAAGCCCCTCTTCGGCCAGCATTTGCAGCGCCTTGTTCACCGTGGCGCGGGCGACGCCGAATTCGACGGCCAGTTCGGCCTCGTCCGGGATGCGGTCGCCCTGCCGCCATTCGCGGTCCACGATGCGGCGGCGCACCTCGCTAGTGATGGCTTGCGCCTTGGAGGCGTTTCTTTCGGTCACATGCGATCCTGAAGCCGGGCTATGGTTGCCAGATAATCGGCGATGATGCGGTCGCGGTCCATATGCCTGCCGTCCCGCACGACATGGCGGCCCGCCGACCAGACGTCGCGCACCAGCCCGTCATGGCCGGCAAAGACCAGGCTGTCGAGCAGCTGGTCGCCCTTGCGCCCGGCCATGACCGGATTGTCCAGCCCGACCGCGATCAGGTCGGCCCAGAGGCCGGGCCGGATCGCCCCCGTCTCGCGCCCCGCCGCCGTGGCGCCGCCGTCGAGCCCGGCCTCGTAGATCACCCGCCCGGTCGAGCGTTCCGGCTGGGCCAGGATCGCCCGGCCGCGGTCGCGCAGGCGCTGGCTGTATTCCAGCGTCCGCAGTTCCTCGACCAGAGAGATGCGGATGTTGCTGTCCGAGCCGAAGCCGATGCGGCCCTGCGCCTCGGCCCAGATGGTGCCGTTGAAGATGCCGTCGCCCAAGGACGATTCGGTGATCGGGCACAGCCCCGCCACGGCGCCGGTGGCGGCCAGGCGGCGGGTCTCGTCCTCGGTCATGTGGGTCAGGTGGATCAGCGTCCAGCGCCGCTCGGGCTGGTGGTTGTCCAGCAGCCATTCGACCGGGCGGCGGCCATAGGCGGCGCTGATTTCCTCGATCTCGGGCAGCTGCTCGGCCAGGTGCATGTGCAGCGGCCGGCCGGGGCGCAGCGCGACGCAGGCTTGCAGGCCCTCGGGGCTGACCGCGCGCAGCGAATGCGGGGCGACGCCGATGCCCGAATCGGCGGGCAGGGCGCGCAGCGCGGCCTCGCAACCGTCCAGCAGGCGCTGGAACTCCTCGGGCGTGGTGCCGAAACGGTTCTGGCCGGGGGCGAGCGGCCGGCGGTCCACGCCGCCGAACTGGTAATGCACCGGCAAGAGCGTCAGGCCGATGCCGGTGCGCCCGGCGGCGGCGGCGATGCGTTCGCCCATCTCGGCGATATTGTCGTAATGCGCGCCGCCGGGGCGGTGGTGCAGGTAATGGAACTCGACATTGGTGGCATAGCCGGCCTCCAGCATCTCCATCTGCACCAGCGCGGCGATCGCCTCGACATCCTCGGGCGTCAGGTGGTCGAGGAAGCGATACATGATCTGGCGCCAGGTCCAGAAGGTGTCGCGCGGCTCGGGGCCCTTCGCTTCGCTGAGGCCGGCCATGGCGCGCTGGAAGGCGTGGCTGTGCAGGTTGGCAAGCGCCGGCAGCAGCAGGCCCGTGCGATGGCCCTGCGGGGCGGCGTCCTTTTCCACCGCCGCGATTCGGTCCTGTTCGACCGTCACCCGGACATTTTCTGCCCATCCATCGGGCAACAAGGCCCGCTCCGCCCAGATAACCGTCATCCCGTCGCCCTTCTTTGTGCCAAAATAAGTTTAGACATAGAGATGAAATAAGTTTAGACATAGAACGACCGAGAAATCAATCCGGGATGCGATCCGATGCAGCTTCTCCACCACGCCCAGCTTGTCACGATGGACGAAGAATCAGGTGGTTACGGCCTGATCGAGCAGGGGGCGCTGGTGATCGAGGCCGGGCGAATCGCTTGGATCGGCGCCGAATCGGATCTGCCCGCGCATTATGCCGATGCGACGCGGCATGACCTGGGCGGGCGGCTGGTGACGCCGGGGCTGATCGACTGCCACACCCATATCGTCTTTGGCGGCGACCGCGCCCGCGAGTTCGAGATGCGGCTGGAAGGCGCCTCGTATGAGGAAATCGCCCGCGCCGGCGGCGGCATCCTGTCGAGCGTCCGCGCCACCCGCGAGGCGGATGAGGAGGCGCTGCTGGCATCCGCCCTGCCGCGCGTCGATACGCTGCTGGCCGAGGGCGTGACCACGCTGGAGATCAAGTCGGGCTACGGGCTGGATGTGGACAGCGAGCTGAAGATGCTGCGCGTCGCCCGCCGCATCGGGCAGGCGCGTCCCGTGACGGTGCGCACGACCTGGCTGGCCGCCCATGCCTTGCCGCCGGAATACAAGGACGACCGCGCGGGCTATATCCGCGATGTGGTGGTCGCCGGGATGCGGCGCGGCCATGCCGAGGGGCTGATCGACGCGGTGGACGGGTTCTGCGAAGGCATCGCGTTCACGCGCGAGGAAATGGCCGGCATCTTCGACCATGCGGCCGGGCTGGGCCTGCCGGTCAAGCTGCATGCCGAGCAGCTTTCCGACCTGGGCGGCGCGGCCATGGCGGCGCGGCACGGGGCGCTGTCGGCGGATCACCTGGAATATCTGGGCCAGGACGGGATCGAGGCCATGGCGGCCGCGGGCACCGTGGCGGTGCTGCTGCCCGGCGCCTTCTATACGCTGCGCGAGTCGCAATATCCGCCCATGCAGGCCCTGCGCGAGGCCGGCGTGCCGATCGCGCTGGCCACGGATTGCAACCCCGGTACCTCGCCGCTGACCTCGCTGCTTCTGACCATGAACATGGGCGCGACGCTGTTTCGCATGACCCCGGCCGAATGCCTGGCCGGCGTCACGCGCCACGCCGCCCGCGCGCTGGGCCTGGCGGATCGCGGCCGGCTGGCACCCGGCATGCGCGCCGACCTGGCGGTCTGGGACATCCGCCACCCGGCCGAGCTGACCTATCGCATCGGCTTCAACCCCCTTCATGCCCGCATCGTCGGAGGCGAACTTGTCTGAACTGATCCTTACCCCCGGTGAAACCACCCTAGCCGAGCTTGAGCAGGTCTGGCGCAAGGGGCTGGCCGTGCGCCTGGCCGACAGCGCCCGTCCCGGCATCGCCGAATCCGCCGCCCGCATCGCCGCCGCCGCCAATGGCGAGGCGCCGGTCTATGGCGTGAACACCGGCTTCGGCAAGCTCGCCTCGATCAAGATCGCGGCGCGGGATACCGCCACGCTGCAACGCAACCTGATCCTGTCGCATTGCTGCGGCGTGGGCGAGTCGGTCGAGCCGGAAACCGTGCGCCTGATCATGGTGCTGAAGCTTCTGTCGCTGGGCCGCGGCGCCTCGGGCGTGCGTCCCGAGGTGACCCAACTCATCGAGGACATGCTGGCGCGCGGCGTGTTGCCGGTGATCCCGGCGCAGGGATCGGTCGGCGCCTCGGGCGACCTGGCGCCCTTGGCGCATATGGCCGCCGCCATGCTGGGCGAGGGCCGGGCAGTTTATGAGGGCCGCGAGATGCCCTCGGCCGAGGCGCTGGCGGCCGCGGGGCTTTCGCCCGTGGTGCTGGCCGCCAAGGAGGGGCTGGCGCTGATCAACGGCACCCAGGTCTCGACCGCCTTCGCCTTGGCGGGGCTTTTCGAGGCTTTTGCCAGTGCCCGCGCGGCGCTGGTCACGTCTTCGCTTTCGACCGATGCCATCATGGGCTCGACCGCGCCCTTCCTGGACGAGATCCACACCCTGCGCGGCCATCGCGGCCAGATCGCCGCCGCCCGCGCCATCCGGGCGCTGATGGAGGGGTCCGAGATCCGCGAGAGCCACCGGATCGGCGATACCCGCGTCCAGGATCCCTATTGCATCCGCTGCCAGCCGCAGGTGACGGGGGCCTGCATCGACCTGCTGTGGCAGGCCGCGCGCACGCTGGAGATCGAATCGAACGCCGCGACCGACAACCCGCTGGTGCTGGTCGGGGCCGACCGTATCGTCTCGGGCGGGAATTTCCATGCCGAGCCGGTGGCCTTCGCCGCCGACCAGATCGCGCTGGCGATTGCCGAGATCGGCGCCATTTCCCAGCGCCGCATCGCGCTGATGGTCGATCCGGCGCTGAGCCATGACCTGCCGCCCTTCCTGACCCCCGATCCGGGGCTGAACTCGGGGCTGATGATCGCGGAAGTGACCAGTGCGGCGCTGATGAGCGAGAACAAGCACCTGGCGACGCCGTGCAGCACCGATTCGACCCCGACCTCGGCCAACCAGGAGGATCACGTCTCCATGGCCGCGCATGGCGCGCGGCGGCTGAAGCGGATGAACGCGAACCTGGCGCAGATCCTGGGCATCGAGGCGCTTTGCGCCAGCGCGGGCGTCGAGTTCCGCGCGCCGCTGGCGACCTCGGCCCCGTTGCAGGCGGTGATCGCCGCGCTGCGCCAGACGGTGCCGGCGCTGGAACAGGACCGCTACCTTGCCCCCGACCTGGCCGAATCCGCCCGGCTGGTGCGCGAGGGCGTGCTGGTCGGCGCCGTCCCCGCCAGCCTGCTGGACGAGGTGCGGCCGTGAACCCCGTCGAAGTCGCGCAGGGCGACAGCCCGGTCATCCTGGGCCTGCCGCATACCGGAACCTGGCTGCCCGACGACATCCGCGCCCGGCTGAACCCGCGCGGGCAGGTGCTGGCCGATACCGACTGGCATATTCATCGGCTCTATGACGGGCTTCTGCCCGGCGCGACCACGGTGCGCGCGACCTTCCACCGCTATGTCATCGACGCCAATCGCGGGCCGGACGACGCGAGCCTCTATCCCGGCCAGAACACCACCGGGCTGGTGCCGCTGACCGATTTCGACGGCGAGCCGATCTGGGAAACCGCACCCGCAGCCGAGGATATCGCCGAGCGCAAGGCGCGTTTCCACGCCCCCTATCACGCGGCGCTGGCCGCCGAGATCGAACGGGTGCGGGCGCGTCACGGGGTGGCGATCCTTTACGACTGCCACTCGATCCGCTCGGTGATCCCGTTCCTGTTCGACGGCGTGCTGCCGGATTTCAACATCGGCACCAACGGCGGGCGCTCCTGCGCGCCGGCCATCGAGGCCGCCACGCAGGAGGTCGCAGCCGCGACGGGCCGGACCCATGTTCTGAACGGGCGCTTCAAGGGCGGCTGGACGACGCGGCATTACGGCCAGCCGGGGCAGGGCGTTCACGCGATCCAGATGGAACTGGCGCAGGCGACGCATCTGGAGACCGAGGCCCCGCCCTTTGCCTATGACGAGGCCAAGGCCGAAACCCTGCGCGCGACGCTGAAGGCGATCCTGGAGCGCCTTGCCGCGCTGGCGCCGGAGTTGCGGGCATGAAGCCGCTGCAAGGCATCAGGGTGCTGGACCTGTCCCGCGTGCTGGCGGGGCCCTATTGCACCGCGCTTCTGGCCGACCTGGGGGCCGAGGTCATCAAGCTGGAGCCTCCCGCCGGCGACGACTACCGCCATATCGGCCCGTTCAAGGACGGCGAAAGCGCGCTTTTCACGCTGAACAACCGCGGCAAGCAGAGCCTGGTCCTGGACCTGAAGGATCCTGCCGACCTGGCGCTGGCCAAGGCCATCGCCGCGCGCGTCGACGTGGTGGTCGAGAACTTCCGCCCCGGCGTCGCCGCCCGGCTGGGCCTGGGGGCCGAGGCGCTGCGGGCGGAAAATCCGCGGCTGGTCTATTGCTCGATCTCGGGCTTCGGCCAGCAGGGGCCGTTCCGCGACCTGCCGGCCTATGACCTGGTGGTGCAGGCCATGTCCGGTCTGATGGCCGGCACCGGCGAGGAAGGCGGCGCGCCGCTGAAGACCGGCGAAAGCATGGCCGACCTGATCGCCGGCCTGTTCGGCAGCTGGGCGGTCATGGCGGCGCTGGTCAACCGCAACGCCACCGGGCAGGGCGCCACGCTGGACGTGGCCATGTATGACGCGCTGTTTTCCATGCTGACCACCAGCCATGCGCTGCATCTCTATGCCGGCCAGTTGCCGCAGCGGGTGGGCAACCGCCATCCCCTGTCCACCCCCTTCGGTTGCTTTGCGACGCAGGACGGGCAGGTGGTGATCGCGGTCCTGAACCCGCGCCAGTTCGCCACGCTCGCCACGCTGATCGGCGCGCCCGAGGCCGCCGGCGACCCGCGCTTTGCCAGCGACGAAAGCCGCACCGCGCATGAGCCGGACCTCAAGCGCCTGATCGAGAGCTGGTCGCGCCGGCTGACCACCGAGGAAGCCGTCGCCGCGCTGGCCGACGCCGGCCTGCCCGCCGCGCCGATCTGGGATATCGCCCAGGCGGCGGGCAACGAGCATGCGCTGACGCGCGGGCTGGTCAGCCGCCTGCCGCATCCGGTGCTGGGGCTGGCGCCGACCGTCGGCCAGCCGGTGCGCTTCGATGCAGAGAAACCCGTGGCCGAGACCTCGGCCCCGCGCCTTGGCGGCGACCGCGCCGCCATCCTGCGCGCATTCGGATTGGAGGAGACCGCATGAGCGACGACTGGCGCATGCTGGCCGAGGAGGAACGGCTGTTCTGCGACGTGCTGGAGCGCATCTGCGCCGAGCGGATCGCGCCCAAGGCGGCGGAAACCGACGAGACCTCGGCTTTCGTCCACGACCAGCTTGCCGTGCTGGGCGAGGCCGGGATGATGGGCGCGAACCTGCCCGAGGAACATGGCGGCAGCGGCATTTCGGCCCCGGCGCTTTTGCGGGCGGTGGCGATCGTGGCGGGGGCCTGCGGCTCGACCGCCTCGGCGCTGACGGCGCATTACCTGGCGACCGATTCGATCCTGCTGGGCGGGACGGAGGCGCAGAAACAGGAATGGCTGCCGAAAGCCGCGGCGGGCGAGGCGCTGGGGGCCTTCGCCCTGACCGAGCCCACCGCCGGTTCCGACCCCGCCGACATGAAGACCCGTGCCCGCCGGACCGAGAGCGGCTGGCACCTGAAGGGCACGAAATGCTTCATCTCGAACGGCGGCGTGGCGGATTTCATCGTCGTCTATGCCGTGACCGATCCCGAGAAGGCGCATAGGGGCATCTCGGCCTTCATCCTGCCCAAGGGCACGCCGGGGCTGGAGCCGGGCGCGGCCGAGCGCACGATGGGGCTGAAGGGCGGGCATGTGTTCACCCTGAACCTCGACTGCCACCTGCCCGAGGGCGCGCTCTTGGGCGAGGAGGGCAGGGGCTTCCGCACCGCCATGCAGGTCCTGGACAACGGCCGCATCGAGGTCGCCGCGCAATGCCTGGGGCTGGCGAAAGCGGCGATGGACGCCGCCATCGCCTATGCCAAGGACCGCATGATCGGCGGTGAGCGGCTTTCCGACCGGCAGGGTATCCGCTGGATGATCGCCGACATGGGTGTGGCCTATCGCTCGGCCCTGCTGCTGTCGCAGGACGCCGCGCGGCAGCGCCAGCACGCCCATGACCACGGCGGGCGCTTCTCGCTGGCCTCCAGCATGGCCAAGCTTGCCGCCAGCGAGGCGGCGGGCCGGATCGCCGACACCGCGCTGCAGCTGCATGGCGGCTATGGCTACACCCGCGACTTCCCCATCGAGAGGATCGCCCGCGACCTGCGCATCATGCGCATCTACGAGGGCTCCTCGGAAATCCAACGCATCATCATTTCCGGCAACATGCTGGCCTGAACGGAGAGAGACATGGACAATCCCCGTCACAACACCCGCGACATCTTCCCGCCCACCGGAACCGAGATCACCGCGAAAAGCTGGCTGACCGAGGCGCCGATGCGGATGCTGATGAACAACCTGCATCCCGACGTGGCCGAGAACCCGCATGAGCTGGTGGTCTATGGCGGCATCGGCCGCGCCGCCCGCACCTGGAAGGATTTCGACCTGATCGTCGACGCGCTGCGCAAGCTGGAAACCGACGAGACCCTGCTGGTGCAGTCCGGCAAGCCCGTGGGCGTGTTCAAGACCCACAAGGACGCGCCCCGCGTGCTGATCGCCAACTCGAACCTTGTTCCCCATTGGGCGAACTGGGACCATTTCAACGAGCTGGATAAGAAGGGCCTGGCCATGTATGGCCAGATGACCGCAGGTTCCTGGATCTATATCGGGTCGCAGGGCATCGTGCAGGGCACCTACGAGACCTTCGTCGAGGCCGGGCGCCAGCATTACGGCGGCAACCTCAAGGGCAAGTGGATCCTGACCGCCGGGCTTGGCGGCATGGGCGGCGCCCAGCCGCTGGCCGCCGTCATGGCCGGGGCCTGCTGCCTGGCCGTCGAATGCGACGAGACCCGCGCCGATTTCCGCCTGCGCACCCGCTATGTCGACGAAAAGACCCACTCGCTCGATGAAGCGCTGGAGATGATCGACCGCTGGACCAAGGCCGGCGAGGCGAAATCCGTGGCGCTGATCGGCAATGCCGCCGATGTGTTCCCGGAACTGGTCAAGCGCGGCGTGCGCCCCGACATCGTGACCGACCAGACCAGCGCGCATGACCCGGTTCATGGCTACCTGCCGCTGGGCTGGACCGTGGCCGAATGGCGCGCGCGCCAGGAAACCGACCCCAAGGCCGTCGAACGCGCTGCCCGCGCATCCATGCGCAAGCAGGTCGAGGCGATGGTGGCCTTCCACGACCAGGGCATCCCGACCGTCGATTACGGCAACAACATCCGCCAGATGGCGCTGGAAGAGGGTTTCGAGCGCGCCTTCGCCTTCCCCGGCTTCGTGCCGGCCTATATCCGGCCGCTGTTCTGCAAGGGCATCGGCCCGTTCCGCTGGGCGGCGCTGTCGGGCGATCCCGAGGACATCTACAAGACCGACCAGAAGGTCAAGGAACTGGTGGACGACCCGCATCTGCACAACTGGCTGGACATGGCGCGCGAGCGCATCAGCTTCCAGGGCCTGCCGGCGCGGATCTGCTGGGTCGGCCTCGGCATCCGCCACAAGCTGGGCCTGGCCTTCAACGAGATGGTCCGCAACGGCGAGCTGAAGGCGCCCATCGTCATCGGCCGCGACCATCTCGACTCGGGCTCGGTCGCCTCGCCCAACCGCGAGACCGAGGCGATGCAGGACGGCTCGGACGCGGTTTCCGACTGGCCGCTGCTGAATGCGCTGCTGAACACCGCCTCGGGGGCGACCTGGGTGTCGCTGCACCATGGCGGCGGCGTGGGCATGGGCTTTTCGCAGCATTCCGGCATGGTGATCTGCTGCGACGGCAGCGAGGACGCCGATGCGCGCCTGGCCCGCGTGCTGTGGAACGACCCGGCCACCGGCGTCATGCGTCATGCCGACGCTGGCTATCAGATCGCGCTGGACTGCGCGCGGGAGCACGGGTTGAATCTGCCCGCCATTCTCTGATCCATAGGCGCGGCGCCGCAACGCACCGGGCCGCGCCCCCTACCGTCCAACAAGGAGACAGACATGACCTTCCACACCAGCCTCAAGGCCGCGCTCTTCGGGCTTTCCGCGCTTGCGCTCGGCTCGGCGGCCTCGGCCGACCAGCTTGACGACATCAAGGCCGCCGGCAAGATCGTCACCGCGACCGACATGCACTATGCCCCCTTCGACATGCTGAACAACGGCACCTACGAGGGGATGACCAAGGACCTGTTCGACGAGGTCAGCAAGGAAATCGGCGTCGAGCCGGTCTATCAGGACATCCCCTGGACCGCCGAGCTGCCGGGCCTCGAGGTCGGCAAGTTCGACATCGTGATCGCGCCGGTCACGATCACCCCCGAGCGGCTGGAGCGCTATACCTTCACCCTGCCGATCGCCGATGCCACCGTCTCGCTGGTCCGCGCCGCCTCGAACACCGAGCTGGCCAAGCCCGAGGACATCAAGGGCAAGACCGTCGGCGTCCAGCAGGGCACCGCGCAGTTCCGCCAGCTGCAAGCCTATGGCGAAAGCCTGGGCGGCGTGAACGTCAAGGAATACGGCACCACGGACGAAGCCTATGCCGACCTGGCCGCGGGCCGTCTGGACGCGGTGGCGGGCTCGCTGCCGAACCTGACCTATCTGGTGAAGAACCGCCCCGAGACCTTCGCGCTGTTCGAGCCGGCCCAGTTCGGCCAGCCGACCTATTTCGCCTGGGTGCTGCGCAAGGAGGAAGGCAGCGAAAGCTTTGCCAAGGCCATCAACGACGCGCTGCTGAAGATGACCGATGACGGCCGCGTCAAGGCGATCCAGGAGAAATGGCTGGGCAGCTATACCGAACTGCCCCGCGAAGTCCCCGCGAACTAAGTCGCTGGCGGGCGGGGCCTGGTCCCGCCCGTTCCCCCAAGGGCCAAGGCGAGGCGCGCATGTTTTCGATCCCGGTCTTTCTTCAAAGTTTCGAGCCGCTGTTCTGGGCGGCCCGCTATACGCTGCTGATCTCGGGGCTCGGCATCGCGCTGGGGCTGGTGATCGGCACGCTGGTCTGCGCGGCGCGGCTGTCGCCCTATCCGGTCCTGCGCGGCCTCGGCGGGATCTGGGTCAGCTTCCTGCGCGGGGTGCCGCTGCTGGTGCAGCTGCTGGTGTTCTACTACACGCTGCCGGTGATCGGCATCGACGTGCCGGCGATCTTCGCGGCGGTCGTTACCGTCGGCATCTGCGCCAGCGCCTATATCTCGGAGATCTGGCGCGGCGCCATCGCGGCGCTGCCCAGGGGCCAGGCCGAGGCCGCCGTGGCCATCGGCATGACCCCGCGCGACGTCTGGATGCGGGTGATCCTGCCGCAGGCCTTCACCCTGTCGCTGCCGGCGCTGGTCAACGAGCTGATCCTGCTGGTCAAGGCCAGCTCGCTGGTCTCGGTCGTCGGCATCCTGGAACTGACCCGCGCCAGCCAGGCGCAGGCCGCGACCACCTTCCGCCCGCTGGAGGTCTATATCGCCGCCGCCTGCATCTACCTGGCGATCAACCTGTGCCTTGCGGCGCTGGGACGTTACCTTGAACACAGGACGGCCGTCTGATGGAATGGAGCATCCTTGAACAATACGGCCCCGCCCTGCTGAGGGGCTTCGGCGTCACCGTGCTGTGCTGGATCCTGGGCACCATCTTCGGCATGGCGCTGGGTCTGGTGATCGCGCTGATGCAGCGCTACGGGCCGCGCTGGCTGGGCTGGATCATCCAGGCCTATATCGAGGTGATCCGCGGCACGCCCTTTCTGGTGCAGCTGTTCGTGCTGTATTACGGCGGGCCGCTGGTCGGGCTGCGGCTGGACGCGCTGCCGGCGGGGCTTCTGGGCCTGACCATCTATGGCAGCCCCTATTTCGCCGAAATCTTCCGCTCGGGCTTTCGCGCCGTGCCGCATGGCCAGATCGAGGCCGCCCGCGCCATCGGCATGGCCGAGCCGACCATCGTGCGCCGCGTCCTGCTGCCGCTGGGCCTGGTCTCGGCGCTGCCGGCGCTGGTCAATTTCTCGATCATCCTGACCAAGGAGACGGTGATCCTGTCCATCATCACCGTGCCCGAGCTGATGTACCAGGTCAGCCGCATGTCCACCGAGACCTTCCGCTATCTCGAGGCGAACCTGGTGCTGGCGCTGTTCTTCTGGGCGCTGGTCGAGACCATCTCGCGCGTCGGCCGCCGGTTCGAGGCGCGCATCACCAAACACCTGATCGAAAGGACCTGAGCCGATGCAGGCTTCTGCCGTCGATATTCGCAAGGTCAACAAGTATTACGGCCCCTTCCATGCGCTGAAGGACGTGGACCTGGCGATCCCGCCGGGCAAGGTGACCTGCCTGATCGGGCCCTCGGGCTCGGGCAAGTCCACGCTGCTGCGCTGCATCAACTTCCTCGAGGAATACGATTCGGGCGAGATCCGCATCGACGGGCAGCTGATCGGCTACGAGGCGCCGGGGCGAAAGATGTCGGGGCGCAAGCTGCGCGAGATGCGGCGCTCGATCGGCATGGTGTTCCAGCAGTTCAACCTGTGGCCGCACATGACGGCGCTGGGCAACGTGGCCGAGGGGCTGGTCCGGGTGCGCGGCCTGTCGAAAGCCGAGGCCCAGGCCCGCGCCGCCGAGGCGCTGGCCAAGGTCGGGCTGGCCGACAAGATGGGCAACCACCCCGCGCGCCTGTCGGGCGGCCAGCAGCAGCGCGTCGCCATCGCCCGCGCCATTGCCATGGAGCCGCGGCTGATGCTTTTCGACGAGCCGACCTCGGCGCTCGACCCCGAACTGGTGGGCGAGGTGCTGAACGTGATGAAGACGCTGGCCGGCGAGGGCATGACCATGGTGGTGGTCACGCATGAGATGGGCTTTGCCGCCCATGTCGCCGACCAGGTCGCCTTCATGGAAAAGGGCGAGCTTGTCGGCGTGGACAGCCCCGGCCGCATCCTGCACCACCCCGAGGATCCGCGCATCCAGGGCTTCCTGCGCACCTATCACGAACGCAACAGCTTCTGAGCGGGAGGGGGGCTTTGCCCCCACGCCGGGCCGGCCCCTCGATGGGGCCGGCCCGGCGTTCCCCCCGGATATTTGCACACGAAAGAAGCGCGCGGGCCGGGGCTTGCGGCTGGGCGGTTGCGGTTTATCTGAGACGGGTAGCAGCAAGGATGCCCCTCATGCCCCAACCCAAGCTTTTCGAGCCGATCGCCATCGGCGGCCGGACCCTTGCCAACCGGATCGTCGTCGCGCCCATGTGCATGTATTCGGCCGAGGACGGGCGGATGACCGACTGGCACCTGATCCATCTGGGCGCGCTGTCGCATTCCGGCGCGGCCATCCTGACCATCGAGGCCACCGCCGTCCTGCCCGAGGGCCGCATCTCTTATGCCGACGTCGGCCTGTGGGACGATGCGACCGAGGCGGCGATGGATCGGGTGCTGAAGGGCGTGCGCGCCTGGTCGGACATGCCCATCGCCATCCAGCTGGCCCATGCCGGGCGCAAGGCCTCGACCGCGAAGCCCTGGGAGGGCGGGGCGCAGATCGCGCCGGATGCGCCGCATGGCTGGCAGACCGTCTCGGCCTCGGACCTGGCCTTTGCCGAGGGCGAGAACCCGCCGCTGGCGCTGGACCGCGCCGGGCTGGCGCGGGTGCGCGACGCCTTTGCCCAGGCCGCGCGCCGCGCCGTGCGCCTGGGGATCGACGCGATCCAGATCCATGCCGCGCATGGCTATCTGCTGCACCAGTTCCTGTCGCCGCTGTCGAACCGGCGCGAGGACGACTATGGCGGCAGCCTGGAAAACCGCATGCGCTTTCCGCTGGAGGTCTTCGAGGCGGTGCGGGACGCGGTGCCGGCGGGCTATCCGGTCACGGTGCGCATCTCGGGCACCGATTGGGTCGAGGGCGGCTGGGACATCCAGGGCAGCATCGCCTTTTCCCAGGCGCTCGAGGCGCGGGGCTGCGCGGCGATCCATGTCAGCAGCGGCGGGCTGGACCGGCGCCAGCAGATCCCCGTCGGTCCCGGCTACCAGGTGCCCCTGGCGCGGGCGGTCAGGCAGGCGGTCGGCATCCCGGTCATCGCCGTCGGCCTGATTACCGAGCCCGAGCAGGCCGAGGCCATCGTCGCCACCGGCGATGCCGACATGGTCGCGCTGGCCCGCACGGTGCTTTACGATCCGCGCTGGCCCTGGCATGCGGCGGCCAGGCTGGGCGCCAGCGTCTCGGCGCCGCCGCAGTTCTGGCGCAGCCAGCCCTCGGGGCTGCGGGATCTGTTCCGCAAATAGCCGGCCCGCGCCGGGCGCCGGCATGGCGGCGGGGGCTCAGACCGCCTTCGCCTCTTGCCGGTGCGGGTCGTGGAGGTCGAAGATCATCAGCCCGTCCTCGGGCACCTGCCGCTGGGTCCAGCGCGGATCGGCAAGCGAGCGTTCCGCGTCCTGCAGCCCGTCGCGCCAATGGTCCAGCATAGACAGGCGCGAGAATTCGTAGTCCTTGGACGCGCTTTCGTAATCGGCATGGCGATAGATCAGGTGCATCAGGCTGACCGGATGGGCCGGGCCGGATTCGATCAGCATGGCCAGGTCCGGGTCGTCGCGGAACGGGGCCGGCAGCCGCGCGTGCAGCCGCCGCGCCGCGCTGGCCAGCGCATGGCGGATGCGGAATTCGTCGGTGTTCAGCCGGGTGCGGCTGGAAAAGCGGATCTCGCGCTCGCGCTGCTCGACCTGGGCCATGGTGCGGGGCAGGATGTCGCGCGACGGGTAGAGGTCCACCTGGTAGATGCACAGCGGCCGGTCGCAGGGCTTGGCCAGCACGAATTGCAGCGGCGAGTTCGAGACCAGCCCGCCGTCCCAGTAGTGCCGCCCCTCGATCTCGACCGCGGGAAAGCCCGGCGGCAGCGCGCCCGAGGCCATGACGTGATCGACGGTGATCCGCGTCTCGCGGCTGTCGAAACAGGTGAAGTTGCCGGTCTCGACATCCACCGCGCCGACGGACAGGCGCGGGCCCTGGGCGTTGAGATAGTCGAAATCCACCAGGGCCAGCAGCGTATCGCGCAGGGGCGAGGTGTCATACCAGCTGGTCTGCCGCATCAGGCCGGGCAGGAAGGAAAACAGGTCCGGGATGCGCGGGCGGAAAAAGCCGGGCGCGCCCAGCATGGTGGACATGGTGGCGCGGCTTTCGTTGCAGACGGCGCGCATCTGTTCGTGCAGCGGCCCGCCCTCGAAGCACGAGCCCAGCAGCCAGGGCGCGCCCGTCACCTCTTCCCAGAAGCGGCGCAGCGCCTCCAGCCGCTGGCCGGGGCGGTTGCCGGCGATGAGCGCGGCATTGATCGATCCGATCGAGATGCCCGCCAGCCATTCCGGTTCCTGCCCGGCGCGGCAAAGTGCCTCATATGCGCCGGCCTGGAACGCCCCCAGCGCGCCGCCGCCCTGGAGGACGAAGACGATCTTCTCGGTAACTTCCCCGGTTCTGTCCTTCATCTGCCCCCTCGAATCCTGTGGTTCGATCCCGTCGTGCCATGGCCGGGGATGGAAAATTTCCATAATGCCGCAGGAAACGAAAGAAAAAAACGCAAAAAATCGCGTAAAAAAGCGCGAGTGACGTTGCGTCCTGCGCAATTTCCGCCTGGGTGATTGTCACGGCCGCGCCAGCCGATATATTGGGGCATGACACAGCCGGAGCCAGCCGCCGACAAGCGCATGATCGACGACCCTTCCGACAGGCGCGGCCTGCTGCGCCCCGCTGCTTCCCGGCATCCCCCTGACCCGAGCGAGCCCCTTTGATGTGGATCGAAGTCCTTGTCGTCCTTGTCCTGACCCTGCTCAACGGGCTTCTGGCCATGTCTGAACTGGCCATCGTCTCGGCCCGGCCGGCGCGGCTGAAAGTCCTGGCCGAACGCGGCGACCGGGCCGCCGCCACCGCGCTGGCGCTGGGGGAGGAGCCGGGGCGGTTCCTGTCCTCGGTCCAGATCGGCATCACGCTGGTCGGCATCCTGTCGGGCGCCTTTTCCGGCGCGACGCTGGGGGCGCGGCTGGCGGCGGCGCTGCCGGGCTGGGGGGTGCCGCCCTCGCTGGCGCAGCCCCTGGGCATGGGCGGCGTGGTCGTGGCCATCACCTACCTGTCGCTGATCGTGGGCGAACTGGTGCCCAAGCAGCTGGCGCTGAAGGCGCCCGAGCGCGTCGCCGTTCGGATGGCGCCCCTGATGCTGGCCATCTCGCGCGGGGCGGCGCCGCTGGTCTGGCTGCTGGACCGTTCGGGCAAGCTGGTCCTGGCCGCGCTGGGGCAATCGGGCGAGGACCGGCAGACCATCAGCGACGAAGAGATCAAGCTGGTGATCTCGGAAGCCGAGACCGCGGGCGTCATGCACCGCGCCGAGACCGAGATGATCGCCGGCGTCATGCGCATCGCCGACCGCAGCGCCCGCGGGCTGATGACGCCCCGGCGCGAGATCGAGGCGGTGGATGTGGGTGACAGCTGGGAAGAGATGGCGCGCAAGTTCCGCGACGGCCGCCGCACCCGCCTGCCGGTCAGCGACGGCGACCCGAACAACCTGATCGGCGTGATCGCCAGCGTGGACCTGATGTCGCAAAGCCGCGCCGAGGCGGTGGACCTGCGCCAGGTGATGCAGCCCGCCCCGATCATCCCCGAGACCATGGACGCGCCCGAGGTCATCGCGCGCCTGCGCGCCGCGCCGGGGCAGATGCTGCTGGTCTATGACGAATACGGCCATTTCGAGGGCGTGGTGACGCCGATGGACGTGCTGGAGGCGATCACCGGCGAGTTCGCCGGCCTCGACGACGACGAGCCGAAGCTGGTCGAGCGCGACGACGGCAGCCTGCTGGTCGCAGGCTGGATGCCGGTCGACGAATTCGCCGACCGGCTTTCGGTCTCGCTGGACGAGGATCGCGACTATTCCACCGTGGCCGGGCTGGTGCTGGACCTGGCCGGCCGGCTGCCGCAGGCGGGGGATCGCGTGGATTGGCAGGGCTGGCGCATCGAGGTGGTGGACATGGACCATCGCCGCATCGACAAGCTGCTGGTCCAGCGCCTGCCGGGCTGATCCGCAGGGCCGCGCCGGCGGGCGGGAAAGAACGCTTGTGATTTCCCGCGGGTTTGATAACGCTTGGTTATGAACTTCACCCTGCGCCAGATCACCTATTTCCTTGCCGTCGCCCGGCTGGGCCATTTCGGCCGCGCGGCCGAGACGGTGCATGTCTCGCAGCCGGGGCTGTCCAGCCAGATCGCCCAGCTCGAGGCGCGGCTGGGCGGGGCGCTGTTTGAACGCGGCGCCGGCGCGGGGCCGGTGCGGCTGACCGCGCTGGGTGAGCGGCTGTTGCCGGTGGCGCAGGAACTGATGGACACCGCCAAGCGGCTGGAGGCGCTGGCGCGGGCAGGACGGCTGCCCTTGTCGGGGCGGCTGCGGCTGGCGATCATTCCCACGGTCGCCCCCTATCTGATCCCGCACCTGGTGCCGGCGTTGCGCGCCAGCCATCCGATGCTGAACCTGGAATTGCACGAGATCGCGACGGATGAGGTGGTCTCGGGCGTGCTGAGCCACCGTTTCGATGCCGGGATCATGGCCCTGCCGGTCAACGAGCCGGGGATCGAGGCCGAGACGGTCTTGCGCGACGCCTTCCTGGTCGCGTTGTCGGGCAGCGACACCACGCTGCTGTCCGGCCCGGCCCGGCCCGAAAGCATCGAGGCGGACCGCCTGCTGCTGCTGGCCGACGGCCATTGCCTGCGCGACCAGGCGCTGGAGGTCTGCGGGCTGCGCAGCCCGCGGCGCAAGCTGAACCTGGAAGCGGCCTCGATGACGACGCTGATGCGGATGGTGGCCAGCGGCATGGGCATGACGCTGATCCCGCGGCTGGCCCTGGCGGACGAGAACCGCGACGGCCGGCTGCGCATCGTGCCCTTTACCGAGCCGGCGCCCTCGCGCGATCTGGCCGTGGTCTGGCGCCGCAATGCCGAGGCCGGGGCGGATGCGCGGGCCCTGGCCCAGGTGGTGCGCGATCTGGCCCCGGTTCTGGGGGTCGAGCCGATCCCCCGCCCGGTGCCGGATCCGGCGCCCGATGCGCCGACCCGCAAAAGGATCAGCGCAGCACGATCTTGACCGGCAGCACCAGCGCGGTGGTCTTGCCCGAGGGCGGCGCCGGCAGGCGCGGCATCCGCGAGGCCTGGCGGTTCAGCGCAGAATCGATCCTGGCATCCCCGGTCGAGCTTGCCAGCGACGCCCCGGCCACGCGGCCGCTGGGATCGACGCTGAAGCGCACGGTCACGGTCATGGTGTCGCCGCGCCCGTTGAAGCGGGTGCGCTGCATGTGGCGCGCCACCGCGGCCTGCACCTTGGACTGCCAGCTGGCCACCTGCCGCGGGCTGGGCGTGCCGGCCTGCGCCTGGGGTGCGGCGGTGCGGTCGGATTGCGGCGCCCGGACCCTGGTCGTGGCCTGGCGGGCCGGCTGCTCTTCCGGGGCCTTTTCCTTTTTCTCGCGCTTCTTGGGCTCGGGCTGCTTTTCGACGACCTTCCGCTCCGGCTCCGGCTCGGGGTCGGGACGCTCGGGCGGGCGTTCGGATTTCTGCAGCACCACCGCATCGGGCGGCGGCGGGAACAGCGAGTTCATGTCCGCCAGCGGTTCCAGTTCCTGAAGCGGCGGCATGGCGAGTTCCGGTTCGGGCTCCGGCTCCGGTTCGGGCTCGGGTTCCGGTTCGGCCTCGGTCATTTCCGGGGTCTCGGCCTCGTCCGGCGGGGCGGCCGCCTCGGGCATCGGTGCCAGCTCGACATAGACCGGGTCGGGCAGGCCGGGGGGCGCGGCGGCTTCGGCGCGTTGCAGGATCCACAGCGCGCCGCCCATATGCGCGGCCAGGGCCACCGCTGCGGCGGTGCCCCATAGCGCGCTGTCGCGCAGGGCCGGGGAAGGCTTCCAACTCATGGCGTGGGGGCTCCTCCGCTTGACGGGGTCGAGGCGGTTTGCTGGGCCGGCGCTGCGGCGGGTGCTGCCGCGGGGGCAGGTGCTGCCGCGGGCGCATCAAGCTCGGCATCGGCGGGCTGGGCGGCGGGCGCCACCCCCCCGCCGGTGGTTTCAAGCCCGACCAGGGCGATCTTGAGATAGCCGGTTTCTCGCAGGGTGTTCATGACGCCCATCAGGTCGCCATAGGACACCTTCCTGTCGGCGCGCAGGAAGATGCGCTCCTCGCGGTTGTTCTGGGTCGCGGCGGCCAGCGCCGTGGCCAGCCCGCCGGCCGGCACGTCCTCGTTGCCCAGGGCAAGCGTCAGGTCGGGCTTGACGGTGATATAGACCGGCTGGTCGGGGCGCTGCGCCGGGGTCGCGTTCGAGACCGGCAGGTCCACGTTCACATCCACCGTCGCCAGCGGCGCCGCCACCATGAAGATGATCAGCAGCACCAGCATCACGTCGATGAAGGGCGTGACGTTGATCTCGTGGTTCTCGACCAGATCGTCGCCTTGGGTTTCGCGGATGCCGCCGGCCATGGCTCAGACCTCCGTGCGCGAGACGGTGCCGCGGAAGTCGAGGTCGCGGCTGACCAGGCGCTTGACCCCGGCCGCGGCATTGGCGAGCCGCAGGCGGTAGCCGGTGATGGCGCGGGCGAAGACGTTGTAGATCACCACGGCCGGGATGGCCGCGATCAGGCCGATGGCGGTGGCCAGCAGCGCCTCGGCGATGCCCGGCGCCACGACGGCAAGGTTGGTGGTCTGCGCCTGCGAGATGCCGATGAAGCTGTTCATGATGCCCCAGACGGTGCCGAACAGGCCGACGAAGGGCGCGGTCGAGCCGATGGTGGCCAGAACGCCGGTGCCCCGGCTCATGCGGCGGCCGGCGATGGCCTCGATCCGGTCCAGATGCGAATCGACGCGCTCCTTGACGCCCGCGTCGCCGGCCTGGTCCAGCGCCGGGGCCGAGCGGTCGTATTCGGCGGCCGCGGCGCGGATCATGCGCGAGACCGGGTCGCGGCGGTTGCCGGCCGAAGCCAGCGCCGAGGGCAGGTTCGCCGCCGCTTCGACCCGGCGGATGCCGGATTGGGCGCGCTGCATGGCCCCCAGCAGTTCCAGCACCTTGGCGACCAGCACCGTCCAGGTCACGACCGAGGCGAAGGCCAGGCCGATCATCACCGCCTTCACCACCCAGTCGGCGGCAACGAACATGCCCATCGGCGACAGGTCGTGCGGCAGGTTCGGGTCGCGTTCCGGCGGGTTCAGCATCGGCGACAGCGCGTCCTGCACCGCCTGCGGCAGGATGCTGGAGCCGCCGGGCTCGGCCGCTTCGGGCGCGGAGGGGGCGGGGGCTTCCGGTGCCGCCGGGGTTTCGGAGGCCGCCGGGGCTTGGGCGGTGGCGGGCGCGGTTTCGGGCGCCGCCGCGGGCGCATCGGCGGCGGGGGCCGGTGCGGTTGTTTCCGGCGCGGTCGTTTCCGGCGCGGTGGTTTCCTGCGGGGCGGCTTCCGGTGCGGTTGCCGCGGGCGCGGGGGTTGCGGGCGGGGTCGTCTCGGCCGCCGGGGCGGGGGTCGTGCTTGCCGCTCCGGGTGCTGCCGTGCCGGGGGCCGCCGCTTCCGGCGTCGCGGGCTGCGGGACTTGGGGTTGCGGGGCTGCGGTTTCGCCGGCGGGGGCGGCCGGCTGGGTCTGGACCTCGGGCGCCGGGCTGGTCTGGCCGCCCGTGGCGGCTTCCTGCGCCGCGATCGGCGTGGCGAGCAGCAGGCAGGTCAAAGCAACGGCGGTCCCCGCGCTACGGCGCGGCAGTGACTTCTGGGTCATGGCGATCCTTATAGTTCCGGCATTCGATCCGTCCGCATCTTGCTGGGCGCGGCACATGCAAACTGGCATGCCGCCGACCCTCTGGCCGCGGTTTGGGCTTCGTATCGATCACCAAGGTAAAATTGTCAACTATTCCGCGGACGGGCTGCCGCGCTTTATGCCGACCAATAGGCGGCCAAGTGGCTTTGCGCCCTGTCGTGGCCCAGCGTTTCCAGCAGCAGGGCGCGAAGCGCGGCAATCTCGGATTTTTCCGCTGCCGCCCACAGATAGCTGCCGGGCAAGGGCGGCTCGTCGCGCAGCAGGGCGCAAAGCGCCGCGGTCCCGCCGGGCAGGTGGCATATGCGGAAGCCCGCGGGCCGGGGCAGCGGATAGCCGGGCCGGGCGCCGAGCAGGAAGACCTGGCCCCGCGCGCTGCCGGCGCGCGATTCGAGGATGCGGGCCATGGCGGGCCAGGCGGTCTCGTCCCCGGCAAGCATCAGCTGCGCGGCCTGCGGGATGCCGCCGCCGCTGGGGCCGAGCAGGCCGATGCGCGCGCCCGGCCGGGCACTTTGCGCCCAATGCGCCGCCCGCCCGCCGGGATGGTCGAAAACGTCCAGTTCCAGCCAGCCGGCATCGGCGTCGATGCGGCGCACGGTATAAACCGGGCGGTGCAGCGCCTTGTCGCCCCTGGGCCAGAGGATCTGGCCGTTGGCGCCGAGACGCGGCCATTCCGGCGCGTCGTCGCCGGGTTGCGGCAGGACCAGCCGGAAATGCAGCGAATCCTCGGTGGCAAGCCGGTGCAGGTTGGGCGCGGCCAGCCGCACGCGCAGGAAATCCGGGCAGAGCGGCTCGACCCCGACGACCTCGGCCAGGCTGAAATTGCCGGGCGGCTTGCCGGCATCGGCGGCCGAGGGCCAGCGCAGCGCTGCCGCCGCCGCCGGCAGGTGCTGGCCAAGATGTTCGGAAATCGCCTGCTGCATCGCGCCCAGCCATTCGGCGCGATGGGCGCGGGCAAAGACCAGCACGCCGTCGCCGCGCCGCTTGGCGCCGAACTCGCCCATCTCGACCTGGCACCAGATCGAGCGGCCATGGCCGGTATGCAGCTCCAGCCCGTGTTCCTGGGCCTCGTCGCGGATCAGCCGCTCGATCGGGGCGAAATCCTGGCCGGGCAGCAGGGCCTCGGACTGGAACTCGGGCAGGGGGGTGATGCGCATCTGTCGCCTTTCGTGCCTTGCCCCGGAAAGGTTGGGTCTGCGGCGCCCTGCCGCAAGGGCTCAGGCGAGCCGCGCGATCTCGGCCGCCGCCGCCTCGAGCGCGCCCTTGCCATGCGGGATCGCCAGCGCCGTCATCCCGGCCTCGACCACCGCCAGCACGCCCAGCAGCTGATGCGCATTGGCATGGCCCATATGGGCGATGCGCAGCGCGTTGTCGGGATCGGCGGCGCCCAGGCCGATGCCCAGCGTCACCCCCGCGCGGGCGGCGGTCCATTCGCGCAGGGCGCCGGCCTGCGGCAGCCGGGCCGCAGTGACCGAGCGGGCGCGGCCGGCGGGATCGGCGATCAGCGCGCCGATGCCGGGATGGCCCGCGCCCCAGCGCTCCAGTGCCGCCCATGTCGCTCGCGCCAGCCCCTTGTGCCGGGCCCAGGCGGCGGGCAGGGTTTCCTCGTCCAGAAGCATCCGCAGCGCCTCGTTCATGCCGAAGATGTGCTGGACGGGCGGCGTGCCGCCCCAGAACTGCCACAGCGCTTCGGCCTCGGCCCGCGGGGTCCAGTCCCAATAGGGCGTGGCAAGGCCGCTGCGCCCGCGCGCCTTCACCCGGTCCGAGAACCAGACGAAGGCCAGCCCCGGCGGCACCATCAGCCCCTTCTGGCTGGCCGAGACCAGCAGGTCCACGCCCCATTCGTCCATCCGCAAGGGCTCGCAGCCCAGCGAGGCGATGGCATCGACGGCCAGGAAGGCGGGATGGCCGCCTATGGCCGCGCGCAGGGCGGGAATGTCGGCGCGGGCGGAACTGGCGGTATCGACCTGGCAGACCAGCACCGCCCGGATCCGCCCCTCGCGGTCCTGCGCCAGCCGGTCGGCCAGCCGCTGCGGGTCGGGGGGCGCGAGGCCGAAGTCCAGCTCCTCGACCTCGATCCCCAGCGCGCGGGCCGTGGCGGCCCAGCCGCGGCCGAAATGGCCCGAGACCAGCGCCAGCGCCCGCTCGCCCCGGTCGAGCAGGTTGACGTTCGCCGCCTCCCAGCCGGCATGGCCGTTGCCGATATAGGGCACGACATGGCCCGCGGTCCCGGCCAGCCGCTTGAGCCCGGCGATCATCGCCCGGTTCTCGGCCGCCAGCGCCTCGCCGTAGATGTCGGGCGAGGCGCGGTGCATGGCGCGCAGCACGCGGTCGGGCGCGGGCGAGGGGCCGGGAATGGCAAGGACGGCGGCGCCTTGGGCGAAGCTCATGGGAAATGCCTTTCTGATGATCCGTCATCCGTAGGACGGGCCCCGCGCCGGGTCAACCGGGGGCGGGCGAGGTGCGGGGCATGGGTATTTGGACAACGAAGAAGGGCTGGGCCTGGGGCGGCGAGGCCGGGGCGGGTGGCACGGGCGGGATATGGGCATTTGGGAAACGGAAAGGGCCGGGCGGGGCCTTCGGCAGGGCCCGCCGGGGCACTGCGCCGCGGGCGGCTTGCCCCCGCGCCGCTTGCGCCTTATCCCTTGCCCTGACCGAGGACCGGGGATGCGATGGCGGACAGACTTCACAGGACGGCCAATCTGTTCGCCCGCATGTGGCGCGACTATCTGCGGCCCTACTGGGGCCGCATCCTGCTGGCGCTGCTGTTTCTGGTCATCGAGGGCTCGACCCTGGGCATGCTCAGCTGGATGCTGAAGCCGCTGTTCGACCGGGTCTTCGTCGGTGGCGACACCGATGCGATCTGGTGGGTCGGCGGCGCGATCTTTGGCCTGTTCCTGATCCGCGCCACCACCTTCGTCGTCAACCGCAGCCTGATGACCTCGGTCTCGCTGGCGGTCTCGACCTCGATGCAGACCGACCTTTTGCGCCATATCATGACCTTGGACGGCGGCTTCTTCCAGCAGAACCCCCCCGGCGCGCTGATCGAGCGGGTGCAGGGCGACACCATGGCGGTGCAGGGGGTCTGGACCACTTTCATCTCGGGCGCGGGGCGGGACATGGTCTCGCTGGTGTCGCTGTTCGGGGTGGCGCTGGCCGTCGATCCCTGGTGGACCATGGCGGCGCTGGTGGGCGCGCCGCTTCTGATCCTGCCGACGCTGGTGGTGCAGCGCTATATCCGGCGCAAGATGCGGCAGAACCGCGTCAACGCCAGCCAGCGCGCCACCCGGCTGGACGAGGTGCTGCACGGCATCAACGCCGTCAAGCTGAACCGGATGGAGGATTACCAGGCCGGCCGCTTTGCCCAGATCGTCACCCGCATCCGCCAGGCCGAGGTCAAGATGTCCGGCATCGGCGCCACCGTGCCGGCGCTGGTCGATGTCGTCACCGGCCTGGGCTTCATCGGCGTGCTGGCGCTTGGCGGTGCCGAGGTGACGCGGGGCGAGCGCACGGTGGGCGATTTCATGTCCTTCTTTACCGCCATGGCGCTGGCCTTCCAGCCGCTGCGCCGGCTGGGGGCGCTGACCGGCACCTGGCAGGTCGCCGCCGCGAGCCTGGAGCGCATCTATGCCGTGCTGGACCTGCGGCCGACCATCACCTCGGGCTCGCGGCGCGAGCCGCCGCCCGACACCACGATCCGCTTTCAGGACGTGCGGCTGGCCTATGCCAACCACCCGGTGCTGAACGGGCTGAGCTTTACCGCCGAGGCGGGCCGGACCACCGCGCTGGTCGGGCCTTCGGGGGCGGGGAAATCCACGGTCTTCAACCTGCTGACCCGGCTGGTCGACCCGGAATCGGGGCAGATCACCCTGGGTGGCGTGGCCTTGCGCGACTATGAGCTGGGCGTGCTGCGCGACCAGTTCTCGACCGTCAGCCAGGATGCGGCGCTGTTCGACGAGACGCTGCGCGAGAACATCCTGCTGGGCCACGACCAGGACGACGAGGCGCTGCGCCGCGCCGTCGTCGCCGCCCATGTCGCCGATTTCACCGACGCCCTGCCGATGGGGCTGGACACGCCTGCGGGCCCGCGCGGCTCGGCCCTGTCGGGCGGACAGCGCCAGCGCGTGGCCATCGCCCGCGCCGTGCTGCGCAATGCGCCGATCCTGCTGCTGGACGAGGCGACCTCTGCGCTGGACGCGCAAAGCGAGCGGGTGGTGCAGCAGGCGCTGGACGAGCTTTCGGCCGGGCGCACCACGCTGGTCATCGCGCACCGGCTTTCGACCGTGCGGCAAGCCGACAAGATCGTGGTGGTCGAGGCCGGCAGGGTTGTCGAAGAGGGCAGTCACGACCAGCTTATGGCCCAGGGCGGCGCCTATGCCGCGCTGGTCCGGTTGCAATTCGGAGAGGATTGATGCGGCGCATTCTGGCGGTTTCGGGCGAGGACCGGGTCGAGTTCCTGCAAGGGCTGGTGACGAACAAGGTCGGCCCGGTGCCGTGCTGGGCGGCGTTGCTGACGCCGCAGGGCAAGTATCTGGCCGATTTCCTGGTCGTGCCCGAGGGCGAGCGGCTGCTGATCGACGTGGACGCGCGGCTGGCGGACGACCTGGCGCGGCGGCTGTCGATGTATCGGCTGCGCTCGAAGGTTGCGATCGAGCCGATGGATCTGGCCGTCGCCCGCGGCACCGGGCCGGCGCCGGCGGGGGCGATCGCCGACCCGCGGCACCCGGCGCTCGGCTGGCGGCTTTACGGCGCCGAGGGGGACGACGGCACCGACTGGGGCGCCATCCGGGTCGCGCATTGCATTCCCGAAACCCTGGTCGAGCTGATCCCGAACGAGACCTTCATCCTGGAAGCCGGGTTCGAGCGCCTGCATGGCGTCGATTTCCGCAAGGGCTGCTATGTCGGGCAAGAGGTCACGGCGCGGATGAAGCACAAGACCGAATTGCGCAAGGGGCTGGTGACGGTCGGGATCGAGGGCGCGGCCCCCGTCGGCACGCCGATCCTGATGGCGGACGGGCGCGAGGCCGGCACGCTTTTCACCCAGTCCGGCGGCCGCGCCATCGCCCATATGCGCTTCGACCGCATGGGCGAGGGATTGACGGCGGGGGATGCCCGCATCATCCCGTGACCGGCCCGGCCGAGGAGCGCGTCCGCCGCATCGTGCATGTGGACATGGATGCCTTCTATGCCTCGGTCGAGCAGCGCGACGACCCGGCGCTGCGCGGCAGGCCGGTCGCCGTGGGCGGCATCCAGCGCGGCGTGGTCGCCGCGGCCAGCTATGAGGCGCGGCGCTATGGCGTGCGCTCGGCCATGCCCTCGATGCGGGCGATGCGGCTGTGCCCCGACCTGGTCTTCGTGAAGCCGCGCTTCGACGTCTATCGCGCCGTCAGCCAGCAGGTCCGCGCGATCTTTGCCGAATACACCCCGCTCGTCGAGCCGCTGTCGCTGGACGAGGCCTATCTGGACCTGACCGATCACCTGGACGGCCGCACCGCCACCCGCATCGCGCAGGAAATCCGGGCGCGCATCCGCGCGGCGACGGGGCTGACAGCCTCGGCCGGGGTCAGCTACAACAAGTTCCTGGCCAAGCTGGCCTCGGACCAGCGCAAGCCCGACGGGCTTTTCGTGATCCCGCCCGAGGCCGGGGCGCAATTCGTGCAGGGCCTGCCCATCGGCCGCTTCCACGGCATCGGCCCGGCCACGGCGGCGCGGATGGAGGCGCATGGCATCCTGACCGGCGCCGACCTGGCCCGGCAGAGCCTGGAGTTCCTGACCGCGCGCTTCGGCAAGTCGGGCAGCTATTACTGGAACATCGCCCGCGGCATCGACACGCGCGAGGTCAAGCCCGACCGCATCCGCAAGAGCATCGGCGCCGAGAACACCTATTTCGAGGATCTGCGCCAGATCGCGGCGGCGCATGAGGCGCTGGCGGTGCTGGCCGACAAGGTCTGGCGCCATGCCGCCTCGGCCGCGCGCCGGGGCCGCACGGTGACGCTGAAGGTGAAATACGGCGATTTCCGCCAGATCACCCGCGCGCGCTCGCTGCCGCGTCCGGTCGAAAGCCGCGACGAGATGCTGGAGATGGCCTGCGAATTGCTGGCCCCGGTCTTTGCCGATCCGCATGGGGTACGGCTCTTGGGCATCACGCTGTCGGGGCTGGAAGAGGCGCGGCAAGACGAGCCGCCGCGCCAGCTGGGCCTGTTCGATCAGGCGTAAAGGTTGATCACCCCGACCTTCTGGTGGATGCCGTTCACGGTTTCCTTGTCGAGGCCGAGGCCCTGCGCCAGCGTGTGCAGGTATTCGGCCTCCTTGCGGTTGTCGAACTCGATCGCCATCAGTGACATCAGGTAGACCTGCGGGCCGAAGCCCTGCGGCACCTCGCGCGCCAGGGCGGCGGCATCGACCGGGGCGGCGATCTGTTCGCGGATGAAGGCGCGTTCCTCGTCGTCCAGCTCGCCGAACTCGGCCATCAGCTTGGCCTTTTCCGCCTCGTCGATCTCGCCGTCGGATTTCGCGGCCTGGATCATCGCCTTCAGCATCAGCCCGGCCAGCGCGTTCTGTTCCGGCGTGGGCGCGGTCGAGGGCTCGTCACCGCTGGCCAGCGCCTCGTTGAAGAGTTCGCCGAAACTGGCGTCGTTCTGCGGCTGCGCGTCCTTTTGCGCCAAGCCGCCCCTGCCTTGCGGGGCCTGGCCCTGCGGCTGCTGGCCCTGCGGCTGCGCGCCGCGACCGCCCAGCAGGTCGCCCAGCATCCCGCCCAGGCCGCCCGCCGCCGCGCCGCCCAGCACGCCGCCAAGCCCGCCCGAACCCGTGCCCGAGCCGCCGCGACCGCCGGTCAGCTGGTCGAGCAGACCGCCCAGCCCGCCCTGGGCCGTGCCGCTGTGGCGGGGCGAGTTCGGCCCGCCATAAGCCGTGCCGCCGCCCGAGCGCCCGCCCAGCACCTGGCCCAGCATGTCGCCCAGCCCGCCCGCGCCGCTGCGGCGGTCGCCGGCTTGGCCGGTGTTGTTGCCGAACAACTCGTCGAGCAGCCCGCCGGGGCTGCGCCCGCCGCCCGATTGCGGCCGGTTCTGGGCGTTCTTCATCATGGTTCCGATCCCCTTGGCCAGCATGACGCCGGCCGCGACGCGGGCGAGGGATTTCATCAGGCTCATCTTGGTCCTCCGAAAGCGCTGCGGGGCCGCGGGCCGGGCAGCCTTGTTGCGCAATTCCAACGTATTCGCCGGGTTCCGGTTCCACCGCCACAGCCCCGGCGGCAAAGGCCCGGCCGCCCTTGATTTTTCCCCGGCACGATTATAAGTCGCGGCGGATGTTTCACGACGGGGGCTGTCGCGCGGGTGGCCCCCCCGATAGGAGGCCATGATGGCAAAGGCAAAGTTTGAACGGACGAAACCGCACGTCAACATCGGGACGATTGGTCACGTTGACCACGGCAAGACGACGCTGACGGCTGCGATCACGAAGTATTTCGGTGAATTCAAGGCCTACGACCAGATCGACGGGGCTCCTGAGGAGCGTGCCCGGGGGATCACGATCTCGACCGCGCATGTGGAATACGAATCGGCCAACCGGCACTACGCGCATGTGGACTGCCCCGGCCACGCGGACTACGTGAAGAACATGATCACGGGCGCGGCGCAGATGGACGGCGCGATCCTGGTGGTGAACGCGGCCGACGGCCCGATGCCGCAGACGCGCGAGCACATCCTGCTGGGCCGCCAGGTGGGCATCCCCTACATGGTGGTGTACCTGAACAAGGTGGACCAGGTCGACGACGCGGAACTGCTGGAACTGGTCGAGATGGAGGTGCGCGAGCTGCTGTCGTCCTACGACTATCCCGGCGACGACATCCCGATCATCAAGGGCTCGGCGCTGGCGGCGCTGGAAGGCCGCGACAAGGAGATCGGCGAGGATTCGATCCGCGCGCTGATCGCCGCCGTGGACGAATACATCCCGACGCCCGAGCGCGCGGTGGACCTGCCGTTCCTGATGCCGATCGAGGACGTGTTCTCGATCTCGGGCCGGGGCACGGTGGTGACGGGCCGTGTCGAGCGCGGCGCGGTGAACGTGGGCGACGAGCTTGAGATCGTCGGCATCCGCCCGACCAAGAAGACGACCTGCACCGGTGTCGAGATGTTCCGCAAGCTGCTGGACCGCGGGGAAGCCGGCGACAACATCGGCGCGCTCCTGCGCGGGGTGGAGCGCGACGGGGTGGAGCGCGGCCAGGTTCTGGCCAAGCCCGGCTCGGTGACGCCGCATACCGAGTTCGAGGCCGAGGCCTATATCCTGACCAAGGAAGAGGGTGGCCGTCACACGCCGTTCTTCGCGAACTACCGTCCGCAGTTCTACTTCCGCACGACGGACGTGACCGGGACGGTGAAGCTTCCCGAGGGCACCGAGATGGTGATGCCGGGCGACAACCTGAAGTTCACGGTGGAGCTGATCGCGCCGATCGCGATGGAGGAGAAGCTGCGCTTCGCCATCCGCGAGGGCGGCCGCACGGTCGGCGCCGGCGTGGTGTCGAAGATCCTGAAGTGATCCTTTGGGGCGGCGGCTTCCAGCCGCGGCCCTTCCGGGAGCATCGGGTGATGAGCATCGGGTGATCCCGCGAGGGATATCGCGATGAGGGGCCGCTCCGCAGGGGGCGGCCTTTTTCCTTGCCGCGGGGGTGGTGGCCGCGGGGGTGCTTGCCGGGCGCGGCTGCCGGGGCTCTGCCCCGGACCCCGGGATATTGGGGCACGAAAGAAGCAGCGCAGGCCGCGCCGGGCGGGAGAGCGGCGCGGGAAAAAGAGCGGAGAGGGGGTTTCATGCTATCCTTGCGCCAGCAGGCAAAGGAAGAGGACGATGACCGAACGCAGGAAGGCTTCCGATTTCCATCCCCGCATCCTCGAGATCTTCGACGGCTACGTGCATGGCCGAATCAGCAAGCGGGATTTCATGGTGCAGGCGGCGCAATTCGCCACCGCCGGGATGAGCGCCGCCGCGATCTTCGAGGCGCTGCGGCCGGATTACGCCCTGGCCCAGCAGGTGCCGCCCGACGATCCCGCCATCGCGACCCAGACCGCGAGCTATGACAGCCCCGCGGGCAATGGCCGCATCAGCGGGCTGATGGCGCGGCCGGCCGGGGCGCAGGGCAAGCTTCCCGCCGTGCTGGTGGTGCATGAAAACCGTGGGCTGAACCCCTATATCGAGGATGTCGTGCGCCGGCTCGGCAAGGCGGGCTACCTGGCCTTCGGGCCGGACGGGCTGAGCCCGCTTGGCGGCTATCCCGGCAATGACGACCAGGGGCGCGAGATGCAGGCCCGCCTCGACTCGGTGAAGCTGATGGAGGATTTCTTCGCCGCCCACGAATTCCTGCGCGACCATGCCGATTCGACCGGCAAGGTGGGCGCGGTCGGCTTCTGCTATGGCGGCGGGGTCTGCAACGCGCTGGCGGTGGCCTATCCCGAACTGGCCGCCTCGGTGCCCTTCTACGGCCGCCAGCCCCGGCCCGAGGAGGTGGCGCAGATCCAGGCGCCGCTGATGCTGCATTATGCCGGGAACGACGAGCGCGTGAACGCGGGCTGGCCCGCCTACGAGGCGGCGCTGAAGGAGCAGGGCAAGGAATACCAGGCCTTCTTCTATCCCGGCACCCAGCACGGTTTCCACAACGACACCACGCCGCGCTACGACGAGGCGGCGGCGGAGCTTGCCTGGCAGCGGACGCTGGACTTCTTTGCCGAAAAGCTCTCCTGACGCGAATTGTCAGCAGGGCGGGGCGATCCTTGCCGGGAAAGGAGATTTCGCATGATCGACCATATCGGATTTCCCGTCTCGGACCTTGCCCGCTCGCGCGCCTTCTACGACCGGGCGCTGGCGCCCCTGGGGATCGAGCTGCTGATGGAGGTGACCGAGGAGATGACCGGCGGCCATGGCGCGCATCTGGGCTATGGCCGCGCGGGCAAGCCGTTCTTCTGGATCGGCAGCGGCCGGCCCGCGGGTCCGGGCACCCATGTCGCCTTTGCCGCGCCCGACCGCGCCACGGTCGACGCCTTCCATGCTGCCGCGCTGGCCGCGGGCGGGCAGGACAACGGCGCGCCGGGGCTGCGGCCGGAATATCATCCGGGCTATTACGGCGCCTTCGTCCTCGACCCCGACGGCAACAATGTCGAGGCCGTCCACCATGGAGAACCGGCATGACCCTCTATCGCGGATCCTGCTTCTGCGGCGCCGTCGGCTTTGAGGCCGAGGGCGAGCTGTCGCAGGGCACCATGCGCTGCAATTGCAGCTTCTGCCGCAAGATGCGCTATTGGGAGATGCGCCTGCCCGACCCGGAGCGCTTCCGCATCACCCATGGCGCCGGCATGCTGGCCGAGACCCCGCGCCGGCAGCAGGACGGGGTCGACATGCACCACATGTTCTGCGCCCGCTGCGGCACGCGGCTGTGGACCGAGGGCAACCTGGAAGAGATGGGCGGTCGCTTCGTCCAGGTCTGCGTCGGCGCCCTGGACGACGTGCCCGAGGCCGAGCTGATCGCCGCGCCGGTGTTCTATGCCGACGGGGCGCATGACGCCTGGTGGAATCCCGCGCCCGAGACGCGGCACCTGTGACCGCAGGTCGCGCGCCGCATGCGCCTTCTCCGTTTTCCAAATACTCCGGGGGAGCCCCGCAGGGGCGGGGGCAGAGCCCCCAACCGCAGGCGGCGCACCCCCGGTTGCCTCGGCGGCGAAATCCGGCTATGGTGCCCGCCGCAACAGGGGAGAACGGTGTCATGGACAACTCGCAGATCTGACCTTTCACGGACGGATTGAAGAGGATTCCCATGACGGCTGACTTCCTTGATGCGGCTTTGCCCCATCCCATGCGCTTTCCAGACGGCACCCTGAACCGGGGGCTGGTGCATCTGAACCGGGTGATCGACCATCCGAATATCGAGATCGGCGATTTCACCTATGCCAGCAGCTTCGACCCGCCGCAGGACTGGGCGGCGCGGCTTGCGCCCTATACCTATGCCGGTGCGCCCGAGCGGCTGGTGATCGGGCGGTTCTGCCAGATCGCCGACCGGGTGCGGATCGTCACCGCCTCGGCCAATCATCCGATGGCCGGGATCTCGACCTATCCCTTTGCGATCTTCGATCACGCGCGGGTGGGCGACTATATCGACCAGATCAGCGGCCTGCCGGATACGGTGATCGGCCATGACGTCTGGATCGGCGACGGCGCCATCATCCTGCCCGGCGCGCGGATCGGCAGCGGCGTCATCATCGGCGCAGGCGCCGTGGTCGGCGGCGTGGTGCCGGATTACGCCGTGGTCGCGGGCAACCCGGCCCGTGTCATGCGGATGCGCTTTGACGATGCCACCATCGCCCGGCTCATGGCGTTGCAATGGTGGCACTGGCCCGTGGCGCGGATCGCCCGCGCCACCGCCGCGCTGGCCCGTGCCGATGTCGCGGCGCTTGAGGAACTGGCCGCCTGAGGCGGTGCGACGAAACGAACCGGGCAAGGGCCCGGCCCGATACGAATGAGGTCTGTCATGTTCAGCTGGTTCGAGCGCCGGCTTGATCCCTATCCCGCCGATCCGCCGCGGATGCCGCCGCAGGGGCTGTGGCGGTTCATCCTGCATTTCTCGCGCGGGGCCGAGGGCTACATGCTGTCGATGGCCGCCTGCTCGGCCCTGATCGCCGTGGCCGAGGTGGTGCTGTTCGGCTACCTGGGCGAGCTGGTGAACCGGCTGGCCGCGGCCGACCGCGAGAATTTCTGGGCGCTCGAGGGCAATCGCCTGATCCTGATGGGCGCGATCCTGGTGATCGGCCTGCCGTTGCTGCAGGTTCTTTTCTCGCTGGTCATGCACCAGACGCTGATGGGGAATTTCCCGCAGCGCATCCGCTGGCAGGCGCATCGCTATCTGCTGCGCCAGTCGATGAGCTATTTCCAGGACGAGTTCGCCGGCCGCATCGCCACCAAGCTGATGCAGACCGCGCTGGCCGTGCGCGAAGTCGCCATGAAGTTCATGGACGTGCTGACCTATGTCTGCGTCTATTTCATCGGCGCGCTGGTGCTGGCGGCCTCGACCGACGGCTGGCTGGCGCTGCCCTTCGTCGGCTGGGGCGTGTTTTACGGGCTCTTGCTGTGGTGGCTGATCCCGCGCATCGGCCGCATCAGCGAGGCGCAGGCCGATGCCCGCGCGGTGATGACCGGCCGGGTGGTGGACAGCTATACCAATATCTCGACGGTCAAGCTGTTCTCGCATTCCTCGCGCGAGGAGGCCTATGTCCGCGAAAGCATGGACGGCTTTTTGCAGACCGTGCATGGGCAGATGCGGCTGGCCTCGATCCAGAACATCCTGCTGTCGACGCTGAACTCGGGCCTGGTCTTTGCCGTCACGGCGCTGGGGCTGTGGCTGTGGACCCATGGCCAGATCGACGTGGGCGCGGTGGCCGTCGCGATCCCGCTGGCGCTGCGGCTGGGCAACATGTCGCATTGGATCATGTGGGAATTCGCGACGCTCTTCGAGAATATCGGCACGGTGCGCGACGGCATCGGCTCGCTGTCCTTGCCGCGCATGGTGACGGATGTGCGCGGCGCCCGGCCGCTGGCGGTGCCCGAGGGCCGGGTCGAATTCGACCGCGTCACCTTCCGCTATGGCGAGGTGGCGCGGCCCGGCCGCGGCGCGGTGCTGGACGACCTGAGCCTGACCATCGCGCCGGGCGAGCGGATCGGGCTGGTCGGGCGCTCGGGCGCGGGCAAGTCGACGCTGGTGAACCTGATGCTGCGGTTTCACGACCTGGAGTCGGGCCGTATCCTGATCGACGGTCAGGACATCGCGCAGGTCACGCAGGAATCCCTGCGCGCGGCCATCGGCGTGGTGACGCAGGACACCTCGCTGCTGCACCGCTCGATCCGCGACAATATCGCCTATGGCCGCCCGGATGCCTCCGTGGCCGAGATCCTGCGCGCGGCCGAACTGGCCGAGGCGGATTTCATCGCCACCCTGACCGATTCGCAGAGCAGGCGCGGGCTGGAGGCGCATGTGGGCGAGCGCGGGGTCAAGCTGTCGGGCGGCCAGCGCCAGCGCATCGCCATCGCGCGGGTGCTGCTGAAGGACGCGCCGATCCTGGTGCTGGACGAGGCGACCTCGGCGCTGGACAGCGAGGTCGAGGCGGCGATCCAGTCGCAGCTCGACATGCTGATGCAGGGCAAGACGGTGATCGCCATCGCGCATAGGCTGTCCACCATCGCGCGCATGGACCGGCTGGTGGTGATGGAGCAGGGCCGCATCGTCGAGCAGGGCACGCATGAGGCGCTGCTGGCGCGCGGGGGCATCTATGCCGGCCTCTGGGCGCGGCAGTCGGGCGGGTTTCTTGAGGCCGAGTGATCTTCCCTCTTGAACCGCGCCCTCACCTGCCGTAATCAGACGCGCGGCTTAGGGGTTTAGCTCAGTTGGTAGAGCATCGGTCTCCAAAACCGAGGGTCGTGGGTTCGAGTCCCCCAACCCCTGCCAGCCGCCTTCCGTGTCATGCCGCGTGCCTTCCGATCCCTGCCGAGATCCCATGGCGCTGAGCATACATCTGGGGGCGCACAAGACCGCCTCGACCCATCTGCAATTTTCCCTGCGCCAGGTGCGCGACCGGCTGCTTTGCGCCGGGCTGGCCTATGTCGATCCGGCCATGCTGCGCGGCCAGCCGCTGTCGCTGTCCGCGGTCCTGGCCCAGGGCATCGGCGGCCGGGACCAGGAATCCGCCCGGCAGATGCTGCTGGACATGCGGCAGGGCTGCCGCGATCTGCTGATCTCGGAAGAGAACATCCTGGGCATGACCCATCGCAGCCGGCTGTTTTCCCGGCGCGGCGAGATCTATCCCCGCGCGGCACAGCGGCTGCGGCATGTCATCGCGCTGGCGGGCGGCGGGCCTGCGGTTGTGTATCTGTCGCTGCGCGATCCGGCCTCCTTCATCGTCTCGGCCTTTGCGCTCCAGGTCGCCGGCGGCAAAGAAATCGACATCGCCGCCTATCTGGGCGACCGCGATCCGGCCCGCTCGGCCTGGGCGGGGCTGGTCGGGCGGCTGGCGGCGGTCGAGGGCGTCTCGCGCATCGTGCTGTGGCGCTACGAGGATTATCCCGCGCTGCGTCTGCGGCTGCTTGAACGGCTGCTGCCCGCCGGCCTTGCCGCCGAGGTGCCCGACCCGCCGCCCGCCAACGTCAGCCTGACCCAGGCCGGCTATGACTGGCTGCTGCGCCGCGCCGCATCGGGCGAGGGCATCGACCAGTGCACCCTGGCGCGACGTGCGCGCGAGCGGTTCCAGCCCGCCTCGGGCCATGCCCGGCTGCGCCTGCTGGATGACGAGACCCATGCCCGCTCGGCCCGCAACTATGCGCAGGACATCGCCGCCCTGCACGCCATGCCGGGGGTCGAGTTCCTGGAGCCGTGATCGCCGCCGCTCAGATCGGCGCTTGAAATGCCGGCCGGCGCAGGCTATCTGACCCGCTGCAAGACCGAAGGAAAACCCATGGCCAATCCCGTCCAGTTCATCAGCCAGGTCCGCGCCGAGCTTGGCAAGATCACCTGGCCCACCCGCCGCGAGGTGGTGACGACCACGATCATGGTCTTCATCATGGCGACGCTGGCCTCGATCTTCTTCTTCCTCGTCGACCTGCTGATCAAGACCGGCCTTTCGGTCGTCATCAACCTGGTCGGCAGCTGAGGGCTTGCATTGAAGGGCAGGGGGCGTTATGTCCGCCCGACCTGCCCGTGATACGGCGTGCATCGATTCGGTCGTGCGCGCCGATTTCAATTTGGCCGGCGCCTGCGGCGATTGCCAAGGAATAGGCCGGGGCGGACAAGGAATTCAATGGGTTGGCCTTGGCTCGCCCGGAAGGAAACAGGGGTCGATCGAGACATGGCAAAGCGTTGGTATTCGGTCAGCGTCCTGTCGAACTTTGAAAAGAAGGTCGCCGAGGCGATTCGCCAGGCCGTGGTCGAGAAGGGCCTCGAGGACGAGATCGACGAGGTGCTGGTCCCGACCGAGGAAGTGATCGAGATCCGCCGCGGCAAGAAGGTCACGTCCGAGCGTCGCTTCATGCCCGGCTATGTGCTGGTGCGCATGGAGCTGTCGGACAAGACCTATCACCTGGTGAACTCGATCAACCGCGTCACCGGCTTCCTGGGCGCGCAGGGCAAGCCGATGCCGATGCGCGACGACGAGGTGAACGCGATCCTGCATCGCACCGGCGAGGGCGGGGCCGAGGTGGCGCCGCGCAACCTGATCCGGTTCGACGTGGGCGAAAAGGTGAACGTGACCGACGGGCCCTTCGAGGGCTTCTCGGGCATGGTCGAGGAAGTGGACGAGGCCGCGAACCGCATCAAGGTCACGGTGTCCATCTTCGGCCGCCCGACCCCGGTCGAGTTGGAATTCACGCAGGTCTCCAAGACCGCGTGATCGTCTGCGGGAGGCGCCGGCCCTTCGGGGCCCAGCCGCACCGCTAAGTCGGCCCCTTTTCGGGGCGTGATGATAAGGAGAGGGCCAGATGGCCAAGAAAGTTGTCGGCAGCCTCAAGCTGCAAATCAAGGCGGGCCAGGCGAACCCGTCCCCGCCCGTCGGCCCGGCCCTGGGTCAGCGCGGCATCAACATCATGGAATTCTGCAAGGCGTTCAACGCCCGTACGCAGGAGATGGAGCAGGGCTCGCCTGTTCCGGTCGTGATCACCTATTACGCCGACAAGTCCTTTACCTTCGAGACCAAGACGCCCCCGGCCTCGTTCCTGCTGAAGAAGGCCGCCGGCCTGAAGCCGCAGGGCAAGCGCAACCGGGCCAAGGGTTCGGAAAAGCCCGGCCGCCAGGTCGCCGGCACCGTGACCGTCAAGCAGGTCCGCGAGATCGCCGAAGCCAAGATGAAGGATCTGTCCGCGAACGACGTGGAAGCCGCGATGCAGATCATCCTGGGCTCGGCGCGTTCGATCGGCATCGAGGTGAAAGGCTAAGCCATGGCTAAACTGTCGAAAAAACAAGCCGCCGCCCGTGCCGCCTTTGCCGGCAAGGCCAACCTCGCGGTCGAGGAAGCCGTCAAGCTGGTCAAGGAGAACGCCAGCGCGAAATTCGACGAGACCGTCGAGATCGCGATGAACCTGGGCGTCGATCCCCGCCATGCCGACCAGATGGTCCGCGGCGTCGTGACCCTGCCCAACGGCACCGGCAAGGACGTGCGCGTCGCCGTCTTCGCCCGCGGCCCCAAGGCTGACGAGGCGAAGGCCGCCGGTGCCGAGATCGTCGGTGCGGAAGACCTGATGGAGACGATCCAGTCGGGCAAGATCGAGTTCGATCGCTGCATCGCCACCCCGGACATGATGCCGCTGGTCGGTCGTCTGGGCAAGATCCTGGGCCCGCGCAACCTGATGCCGAACCCCAAGGTCGGCACGGTGACAATGGACGTGAAGGGTGCCGTCGAGGCTGCCAAGGGCGGCGAGGTCCAGTTCAAGGCCGAGAAGGCGGGCGTGGTCCATGCCGGCGTCGGCAAGGCCTCGTTCGACGCCGAGAAGCTGGCCGAGAACATCCGCGCCTTCGTGGATGCGGTGAACCGGGCCAAGCCCTCGGGCGCCAAGGGCACCTATGTCAAGAAGGTCTCGATCAGCTCGACCATGGGTCCGGGCGTGTCGCTGGACCTGGCTTCGACCGCCGCGCAGTGACGCGGCAGGAATTTCGCCGGCTTCCTTCAACAGGGCGCCGGCGGATGGCGGGGCAGCGATGCCCCGTCCTGTCCGAGACGGAGGGTGCGGGACGCGATCATTGATCCGGGCCGCTTAATCGTCCTTCCTGAGATGGGATCAAGACCATTTTCCGGGCCTCGCTCCGGGTGATCTTGGGACCGTCACGGACCCTCCAGTCGCTGTTCGGGCGGCTGGAAAGTGAGAGCCGGGGGGAAACCCCCAACTTGGAGTGAAACCGTGGATAGAGCGCAAAAAGAACAGGTGGTCGAAGAACTCGGCCAGATCTTTGAAGCCTCTGGCGTCGTGGTGGTTGCCCGCTACGAGGGAATGACGGTTGCCCAGATGCAGGACCTGCGCGCGCAGATGCGCGAAGCCGGCGGGTCCGTTCGCGTTGCCAAGAACAGGCTCGCCAAGATCGCCCTGGATGGGAAGCCTTGCGCAAGCATCGCCGACTATCTGACGGGTATGACCGTGCTCGCCTTTTCCGAAGACCCGGTGGCTGCCGCCAAGGTCGCGGATAAATACGCCAAGGGGAACGACAAGTTCGTGATCCTGGGCGGTGCCATGGGCGACACGGCGCTTGACCCTGCCGGTGTGAAAGCCGTGGCCCAGATGCCGTCGCGCGAGGAGCTTATCGCTTCGATCGTGGCCTGCATCGGTGCCCCTGCTTCCAACATCGCGGGCGCGATCGGCGCACCTGCCAGCAACATCGCGGGCATCCTCTCGACTCTGGAAGAGCGCGAGGCCGCCTGAGGCAATCCCCATTCCGTCGTGGGGTTGAAACCCCGACGTTGGAACACTTAATGGAAAGAACGGAAAAATGGCTGATCTGAAGAAACTCGCCGAAGAAATCGTGGGCCTGACCCTGCTGGAAGCCCAGGAACTGAAAAACATCCTGAAAGACGAATACGGCATCGAGCCCGCCGCTGGCGGCGCGGTCATGATGGCCGGTCCGGCTGCCGGCGCCCCCGCCGAAGCCGCTGAGGAAAAGACCGAATTCGACGTCGTCCTGCTGGACGCCGGCGCCAACAAGATCAACGTGATCAAGGAAGTGCGCGGCATCACCGGCCTGGGCCTGAAAGAAGCCAAGGATCTGGTCGAAGCCGGCGGCAAGGTGAAAGAGGGTGCCTCGAAAGCCGACGCCGAGGAAATGAAGAAGAAGCTCGAAGCGGCTGGCGCCAAGGTCGAGCTGAAGTAATTGGCCGTTTCGGCCGATTGACTGCAAGAAATGGGCAGGGTCCGGGGTTTTCCCGGACCCTGCCGAACCTGTCTTGAAGGGCGGTTTGTCCGCCAGACCTTCCTTCAGGGCATGTTCGGGGTTCGGGAGCCTCGCGGTGGGACGCGCGGCACGAATGGAACCCCGCCCCTCATTCGCCGCCTTGCGCCGGTCGGGCCCCGACGGCCGCTGCAAGCGAAAGACGAAAGGTAAGACCCTCTATGGCGCAAGCTTATGTCGGCCAGAAACGCATCCGGCGTTACTATGGCAATATCCGCGAAGTTCTGGAGATGCCGAACCTGATCGAGGTTCAGAAATCCTCCTATGACCTGTTCCTGCGCTCCGGCGACGCCGAGGGCCACCAGGACGGCGAAGGCATCCAGGGCGTCTTCCAGTCGGTGTTCCCGATCAAGGACTTCAACGAGACGGCGACGCTGGAATTCGTGAAATACGAGCTAGAAAAGCCGAAATACGACGTGGACGAGTGCCAGAGCCGCGACATGACCTATGCCGCGCCGCTGAAGGTGACGCTGCGTCTGATCGTGTTCGATGTCGACGAGGCGACCGGCGCCAAATCGGTCAAGGACATCAAGGAACAGGACGTCTACATGGGCGACATGCCGCTCATGACGCAGAACGGGACGTTCATCGTGAACGGGACCGAGCGCGTCGTGGTGTCGCAGATGCACCGCTCGCCCGGCGTGTTCTTCGACCATGACCGCGGCAAGACCCATTCCTCGGGCAAGCTGCTGTTCGCCTGCCGCATCATTCCCTATCGCGGCTCGTGGCTGGACTTCGAATTCGACGCCAAGGACCTGGTCTTCGCGCGCATCGACCGCCGCCGGAAGCTGCCGGTGACGACGCTGCTCTATGCGCTCGGCATGGACCAGGAGGGCATCATGGATGCCTTCTACAATACCGTGGACTACAAGCTGCAGCGCGCCGGCAAGGGGCAGGCCGCGGGCTGGGTCACGAAGTTCTTCCCCGAGCGCGTGCGCGGCACCCGCCCGACCTATGACCTGGTGAACGCCGAGAGCGGCGAGGTCATCACCAAGGCCGGCGACAAGGTGACGCCGCGGCTGGTCAAGCAGCTGATCGAACAGGGCGACGTGAACCTGCTGCTGCCGTTCGAAAAGATCATCGGCCGCTTCGTCGCCAAGGACATCATCAACGAACAGACCGGCCTGATCTATGCCGAGGCCGGCGACGAGATCACCGTCGAATACGACCGCGACGGCGAGATTTCGGGCGGGTTGCTCAAGGTGCTGCTGGACAACGGCATCGAGGAGATCCCGGTCCTCGACATCGACCATGTCAACGTCGGCCCCTATATCCGCAACACCATGGCGGCCGACAAGAACATGAGCCGCGAAGGCGCGCTGATGGACATCTATCGCGTCATGCGTCCCGGCGAGCCGCCGACCGTCGAGGCCGCCTCGGCGCTGTTCGGCAGCCTGTTCTTCGACAGCGAGCGCTATGACCTGTCCGCCGTGGGCCGGGTCAAGATGAACATGCGCCTTGACCTGGATGCGCCGGACACGCAGCGCACCCTGCGCAAGGAGGACATCATCGCCTGTATCCGCGGGCTGGTGGAACTGCGCGACGGCAAGGGCGAGATCGACGACATCGACCACCTGGGCAACCGCCGGGTGCGCTCGGTCGGCGAGCTGATGGAGAACCAGTATCGCATCGGCCTGCTGCGCATGGAACGCGCGATCCGCGAGCGCATGTCGGGCGTCGAGATCGACACGGTGATGCCGCAGGACCTGATCAACGCCAAGCCGGCCGCGGCCGCGGTGCGCGAGTTCTTTGGCTCCTCGCAGCTGTCGCAGTTCATGGACCAGACCAACCCGCTGTCGGAAGTCACCCACAAGCGGCGCCTGTCGGCGCTTGGGCCGGGCGGCCTGACCCGCGAGCGCGCCGGCTTCGAGGTGCGCGACGTCCACCCGACCCATTACGGCCGGATGTGCCCGATCGAGACGCCGGAAGGTCAGAACATCGGCCTGATCAACAGCCTCGCGACCTTTGCCCGCGTGAACAAATACGGCTTCATCGAGACCCCCTATCGCAAGGTGGTCGAGGGCCAGGTGACGGATGACGTGATCTACATGTCCGCCACCGAGGAGATGCGCCACACCATCGCCCAGGCCAATGCCGAGCTGGACGGCGAAGGCCGCTTCGTGCAGGAGCTGGTCTCGACCCGCCAGGCCGGCGACTTCATGCTGAACCCGGTCGAGGCGGTGGACCTGATCGACGTGTCGCCGAAACAGCTGGTTTCGGTCGCCGCGGCGCTGATCCCCTTCCTTGAAAACGACGACGCCAACCGCGCGCTGATGGGCTCGAACATGCAGCGCCAGGCGGTTCCGCTGCTGCGGGCCGAGGCGCCCTTCGTCGGCACCGGCATGGAAGCGACCGTGGCGCGCGATTCCGGGGCGGCCATCATGGCCCGTCGCGGCGGCATCATCGACCAGGTCGATGCGCAGCGTATCGTTATCCGCGCCACCGAGGACCTGGGCGCGGGCGATGCGGGCGTGGACATCTATCGCCTGCGCAAGTTCAAGCGTTCGAACCAGTCCTCGACCATCAACCAGCGCCCGCTGGTCAAGGTGGGCGACAGGGTGGTCAAGGGCCAGGTCGTGGCCGACGGTCCCTCGACCGACCAGGGCGAACTGGCGATCGGCCGCAACGTGGTCGTGGCCTTCATGCCCTGGAACGGCTACAACTACGAGGACTCGATCCTGATCTCCGAGCGGATCCACCGCGACGACGTGTTCACCTCGATCCATATCGACGAATACGAGGTTGCGGCGCGCGACACCAAGCTGGGCCCGGAAGAGATCACCCGCGACATCCCGAACGTCGGTGAAGAGGCGCTGCGCAACCTCGACGAGGCCGGCATCGTCTATATCGGCGCCGAAGTGGGTCCGGGCGACATCCTGGTCGGCAAGATCACCCCGAAAGGCGAAAGCCCGATGACGCCGGAGGAGAAACTGCTCCGCGCCATCTTCGGCGAAAAGGCGTCGGACGTGCGCGACACCTCGCTGCGCCTGCCGCCGGGGGCCTATGGCACCATCGTCGAGGTCCGGGTGTTCAACCGCCACGGCGTCGACAAGGACGAGCGCGCGCTGCAGATCGAGCGCGAGGAAGTCGAGCGCCTGGCCCGCGACCGCGACGACGAGCTGGCGATCCTGGAGCGCAACATCTATGCGCGCCTGAAATCGCTGATCATGGGCAAGGAAGTCGTCAAGGGGCCGAAAGGCATCCGCGCCGGCGCCGTGGTGGACGACGACCTGCTGGGCCAGCTGAGCCGCGGCCAGTGGTGGCAGCTTGCCGTCGCCGACGAGGACACCGCCAAGGAAGTCGAGGCGCTGAACCAGCAATTCGACGCGCAGAAGCGGGCGCTGGACAACCGTTTCGACGACAAGGTCGAAAAGGTGCGCCAGGGCGACGACCTGCCTCCGGGCGTGATGAAGATGGTCAAGGTCTTCGTCGCGGTGAAGCGCAAGCTGCAGGCGGGCGACAAGATGGCCGGCCGTCACGGCAACAAGGGCGTCGTCTCCAAGGTCGTGCCGATCGAGGACATGCCCTTCCTGTCCGACGGCACCCCGGTCGACCTGGTGCTGAACCCGCTGGGCGTGCCCTCGCGGATGAACGTGGGCCAGATCCTGGAAACCCACATGGGTTGGGCGTCGCGCGGCCTGGGCATCAAGATCGACGAGGCGCTGCAGGACTATCGCCGCAACGGCGACATGAGCCCGGTGCGCCAGGCGATGCGGAACGGCTATGGCGACGACTTCTATGCCGAGACCTTCGAAGGCATGGATGACGAGACCCTGCTGGAGCATGCCGATGCGGTGCGCGGCGGCGTTCCGATCTCGACGCCCGTCTTCGACGGCGCGAAAGAGGCGGACGTGAACGACGCGCTGCGCCGTGCGGGCTTCGACACCTCGGGCCAGTCCATCGTCTTCGACGGCCGCACCGGCGAGCAGTTCGCGCGTCCGGTCACTGTTGGGATGAAATACGTCCTGAAGCTGCACCACCTTGTCGACGACAAGATGCACGCGCGTTCGACCGGGCCTTACTCGCTTGTCACGCAGCAACCGCTGGGCGGCAAGGCGCAGTTCGGCGGCCAGCGTCTGGGCGAGATGGAGGTCTGGGCGCTGGAAGCCTATGGCGCCGCCTATACCCTGCAAGAGATGCTGACGGTCAAGTCGGACGACGTGGCCGGCCGGACCAAGGTCTATGAGAGCATCGTCAAAGGCGAGGACAATTTCGAGGCCGGCGTGCCGGAATCGTTCAACGTCCTGGTCAAGGAGGTCCGGGGTCTGGGCCTCAACATGGAACTCCTGGATGCGGAGGAGGACGAGTAAGGCATGAGCATTGCCATCTGTCGCTTCGGAATGCTGCCTTCCCTCATCGCCCTTGCGGGCTGTGGGGTGCAGATCGAACGGATCGCAGATGGCAACTCGCGTCGAGAAAAAGGGTATGAGTTTGTCGCAACGACATTCGATTACTCGAACAACGACGCCGTGCCTGCGAACAGGATGCTCCAGGCAGCCGCAAGACATTGTCGGCTGCCTCACCACAACGCCCGCGAAACCATTCCGCATACCGGAGCCTATGGGCTTCATGGAGCTTGGATGATGGATTTCGCCTGCCCCGCGCCTGAAAAGGACATGAAATGAACCAGGAACTTGCCACCAATCCCCTGAACCCGCTGGCTGCGCCGCGGCAGTTCGACGAAATCAAGATCTCGCTGGCCTCGCCCGAGGAAATCCTCGCCTGGTCCTATGGCGAGGTGAAGAAGCCCGAGACCATCAACTACCGCACGTTCAAGCCCGAGCGTGACGGTCTGTTCTGCGCACGTATCTTTGGCCCGATCAAGGACTACGAATGCCTCTGCGGCAAATACAAGCGCATGAAGTATCGCGGCCTGGTCTGCGAGAAATGCGGCGTCGAGGTGACGCTGCAAAAGGTCCGGCGCGAGCGCATGGGCCATATCGAGCTGGCCGCCCCGGTCGCGCATATCTGGTTCCTGAAGTCGCTGCCCTCGCGCATCGGCCTGATGCTGGACATGACGCTGCGCGACCTTGAGCGCATCCTCTATTTCGAGAACTACGTCGTCATCGAGCCGGGCCTGACCGACCTGAGCTATGGCCAGCTGCTGACCGAAGAGGAATTCCTCGACGCGCAGGACCAGTATGGCGCCGACGCCTTCACCGCCAATATCGGCGCCGAGGCGATCCGCGAGATGCTGGCCAACATCGACCTGGCCGCCACCGCCGAACAGCTGCGCGAGGAGCTGAAGGAAGCGACGGGCGAACTGAAGCCGAAGAAGATCATCAAGCGTCTGAAGATCGTGGAATCGTTCCTCGAGTCGGGCAACCGTCCCGAGTGGATGGTGCTGACCGTTATTCCGGTCATCCCGCCGGAACTGCGTCCGCTGGTGCCGCTGGACGGCGGCCGCTTTGCCACGTCCGACCTGAACGACCTGTATCGCCGGGTCATCAACCGCAACAACCGCCTGAAGCGGCTGATCGAGCTGCGTGCGCCCGACATCATCGTGCGCAACGAAAAGCGGATGCTGCAGGAATCGGTCGATGCGCTGTTCGACAACGGCCGCCGCGGCCGCGTCATCACCGGCAACAACAAGCGCCCGCTGAAATCGCTGTCGGACATGCTGAAGGGCAAGCAGGGCCGGTTCCGCCAGAACCTTCTGGGGAAACGGGTCGACTTCTCGGGCCGTTCGGTCATCGTGACCGGGCCGGAGTTGAAGCTGCACCAATGCGGCCTGCCGAAGAAGATGGCCTTGGAACTGTTCAAGCCGTTCATCTATTCGCGGCTTGAGGCCAAGGGGCTTTCCAGCACCGTCAAGCAGGCCAAGAAGCTGGTCGAGAAAGAGCGTCCCGAGGTCTGGGACATCCTGGACGAGGTGATCCGCGAACATCCGGTGCTGCTGAACCGCGCGCCGACGCTGCACCGCCTGGGCATCCAGGCCTTCGAGCCGATCCTGATCGAAGGCAAGGCGATCCAGCTGCACCCGCTGGTCTGCTCGGCCTTCAACGCCGACTTCGACGGCGACCAGATGGCCGTCCACGTCCCGCTGTCGCTTGAGGCGCAGCTGGAAGCGCGCGTGCTGATGATGTCCACGAACAACGTGCTGTCGCCCGCCAACGGCGCGCCGATCATCGTGCCGTCGCAGGACATGGTCCTTGGTCTCTACTACACGACCATGGAGCGCGAGGGCATGAAGGGCGAGGGCATGGTCTTTGCCAACCTCGAGGAAGTGGAACACGCGCTGGCCTCCGGCGCGGTGCATCTGCATGCCCGCATCACCGCCCGCCTGCCGCAGATCGACGAGAACGGCAACGAGGTCATCAAGCGCTTCGAAACCACGCCCGGCCGCATCCGCCTGGGCGCGCTGCTGCCCAAGAACGCCAAGGCGCCCTTCGAGCTGGTCAACCGCCTGCTGCGCAAGAAGGACATCCAAAACGTCATCGACACCGTCTACCGCTACTGCGGCCAGAAGGAATCGGTGATCTTCTGCGACCAGATCATGGGCCTGGGCTTCCGCGAGGCGTTCCGCGCCGGCATTTCCTTCGGCAAGGACGACATGGTCGTGCCGCCGACGAAATGGGAGCTGGTCGAGGAGACGCAGGACCAGGTCAAGCAGTTCGAGCAGCAATACCTGGACGGCCTGATCACCCAGGGCGAGAAATACAACAAGGTCGTCGATGCCTGGTCGAAATGCAACGACCGCGTCACCGACGCCATGATGAAGACCATCTCGGCCACCAAGAAGGACGAGAACGGCGCCGAGCTGGAGCCGAACTCGGTCTACATGATGGCGCATTCGGGCGCGCGGGGCTCGGTCAGCCAGATGAAGCAGCTGGGCGGCATGCGCGGCCTGATGGCCAAGCCGAACGGCGAGATCATCGAGACGCCGATCATCTCGAACTTCAAGGAAGGGCTGACCGTTCTTGAATACTTCAACTCGACCCACGGCGCGCGCAAGGGCCTGTCGGACACCGCGTTGAAGACGGCGAACTCGGGCTACCTGACCCGCCGCCTGGTGGACGTGGCGCAGGACTGCATCATCCGCGAGCATGATTGCGGCACCGAGCGGGCGATCACCGCCTCGGCCGCGGTCAACGACGGCGAAGTCGTCAGCCCGCTTTCCGAGCGCGTGCTGGGCCGCGTCGCGGCCGAGGACGTGCTGGTGCCGGGCGAGGACGTGGTCATCGTGCGCAAGAACGAGCTGATCGACGAGCGCAAGGCCGACGAGATCGAGGTGGCGGGCGTGCAGAACGTGCGCATCCGCTCGGCCCTGACCTGCGAATCGGACGACGGGGTCTGCGCGCTGTGCTATGGCCGCGACCTGGCCCGCGGCACGCTGGTCAACATCGGCGAGGCGGTCGGCATCATTGCCGCCCAGTCCATCGGCGAGCCGGGCACGCAGCTGACGATGCGGACCTTCCACATCGGCGGCATCGCCCAGGGCGGCCAGCAGTCCTTCATCGCCGCGGCGCAAGAGGGCACGGTGGCTTTCGAGAACGAAAGCACGCTGGAAAACGCCAATGGCGAGCTGATCGTGATGAGCCGCAACATGCAGCTGCACATCAAGGGCGCGACGGGCGACACGCTGGCCAGCCACAAGCTGTTCTACGGCTCGAAACTGTTCGTGCGCGAAGGCGATGCCGTGGCGCGCGGCCAGAAGATGTTCGAATGGGATCCCTATACCTTGCCGATCATCGCCGAGAAGGCGGGTATCGCGAAATATGTCGACCTCATCAGCGGCATTTCGGTCCGCGACGAGACCGACGACGCGACGGGCATGACGCAGAAGATCGTGACGGACTGGCGTTCGGCCCCCAAGGGCAACGAGCTGAAGCCCGAGATCATCATCGTCGACCAGGATGGCGAGCCGGTGCGCAACGAGCAGGGCAACCCGGTCACCTATCCGATGTCGGTCGAGGCGATCCTGTCGGTCGAGGAGGGCCAGGAGATCCGCGCCGGCGACGTGGTGGCGCGTATCCCGCGCGAGGGCGCCAAGACCAAGGACATCACCGGGGGTCTGCCCCGCGTGGCGGAACTGTTCGAGGCTCGTCGTCCCAAGGATCACGCGATCATTGCCGAACTGGACGGCTATGTGCGCTTCGGCAAGGACTACAAGAACAAGCGCCGCATCGCCATCCAGCCCGCCGACGACACGCTGGAGCCGGTCGAATACATGGTGCCGAAAGGCAAGCACATCCCGGTGCAGGAAGGCGACTTCGTGCAGAAGGGCGACTACATCATGGACGGCAACCCGGCGCCGCATGACATCCTGCGCATCATGGGGATCGAGGCTCTGGCCGATTACCTGATCGACGAGGTGCAGGACGTCTACCGGCTGCAAGGCGTGAAGATCAACGACAAGCACATCGAGGTGATCGTCCGCCAGATGCTGCAGAAGATCGAGATCCTCGACAGCGGCGACACCACGCTGCTGAAGGGCGAGCATGTCGACCGCGACGAGTTCGAGGAAGAGAACGCCAAGATCGAAGCCAAGGGCGGCCGTCCGGCCACCGGCGAGCCGGTGCTGCTGGGCATCACCAAGGCGTCGCTGCAGACCCGCAGCTTCATCTCGGCCGCCTCGTTCCAGGAGACGACCCGCGTGCTGACCGAGGCCGCCGTGCAGGGCAAGCGCGACAAGCTGGTCGGGCTCAAGGAGAACGTGATCGTCGGCCGGCTGATCCCGGCCGGCACCGGCGGGGCCACGGCCCGCGTGCGCCGCATCGCCACCGATCGCGACCACGAGGTGATCGAGGCGCGCCGCGCCGAGGCGGAAGCCGCCGCCGCGCTGATCGCGCCGGAAGACACCCCGGCCGAGGTCGGCGGCGACGAGTGATCGCCCGCGGATGAAACTGGAAAGGCCCGGCAGCGATGCCGGGCCTTTTTGCTGGCGCGGGCTTGCCTCCGTTTCGGCAATCTGGGATTGCATGGCACGGGCATTATCCGCCGAAGGTTGACTGGGCGCCTTCTTGCGGTGAACGGCCCGCCGTCCTGCCGATGCCCCTTGCGTTTCCGGGCTTCGGCCGGCCGGGGTAACGCCAGGGTAACGATTGTCGAGGAGGAACATCCATGCAGCTGTGTGGGCATTGCGGCTCGGAGGTTAAGGAAGGTTTTACGGTTTGCGCCGGCTGCGGGGCCAACCTGCGGCGCAGCCTGTGGCCGATCATCATCGGCGGGCTTGCGGTGGTTTTCGGCGTGGCCATGCTGCTGGACGCCTTGCTGGCCTTGACCTCCAACTTCTCCTGGGCGCTGAGGAATGGCGGCATCGGCGGCGTTCTGGTTCTGGTCGGCTATCTGATATTCCGATCGGGCTGGAAGAAGCAGTGGTACAGGCGCAACGCCTGATCGCGGTTTCCCATGGGCCGGACAGCAGCTCGCGGCCGGGGCGCCAGGGCGGTTCGTGGCCAAAAGGCCGCGGAACCGCCGACCGGCTGCGGGCGCGCTTGACAGGCTATGGCTTTCTTTCTGCGGCTTTCCTAAGCATTGGAAAACCGCCGGGAATCGCCATGCGCACGCCGTTTCTTTCATCGGGTCGAAAGGGTCGGCCGCCCGCCGAGCCGCAGGTCTTTTCGGCCAGTGCCGCCGACAACCTGCGCGGCTCGGCGCTGATGATGCTCAGCATGGCGGCCTTTATCTGCAATGACGCGCTGATGAAGGCGGTGACGCAAAGCCTGCCGCTTTACGAATCCATCGCCATCCGCGGCGCCATGGTGCTGCTGACCATGGTGCTGATCGCGCGGGCGCAGGGCGGCGTCCGGCTGCGGGTGCCGCGCGGCGACGTCTGGCCGCTGGCGCTGCGCACGGTGGCCGACGTGATCTCGACGGTGTTCTACCTGCTGGCGCTGCGGCGCATGGCGCTGGCCGACATCTCGGCGATCATGCAGGCGCTGCCGCTGGCGGTGACGCTGGCGGCGGCGCTGTTCTTTCACGAAAGGCTGGGCTGGCGGCGGCTGCTGGCGGTCGGCATCGGCTTTCTGGGCGTGCTGCTGATCCTGCGGCCGGGCACGGGGGCTTTCGACCTGTGGTCGGCGGTGGCGCTGGCGGCGATGCTGCTGATCGTGCTGCGCGACCTGGTGACGCGGACCTTCTCGGTCGGGGTCGGCTCTTCGGCCATCGCCTTTTACGCGGCGCTGGCGGTGATGCTGTCGGGCTTCGTGCTGGGCTGGACGGAAAGCTGGCGCATCCCCACCCTGGCCGAGTTCGCGCTGCTGGCGATGGCCGCGGGGTTCCTGACCGTGGGCTATATCACCGCCGTCGCCACCATGCGGGTGGGCGAGATCTCGGTCGTCGCGCCCTTCCGCTATACCTCGCTGGTCTGGGCGGTGGTGCTGGGGCTGGCGATCTTCGGCGAATGGCCGGACCTGTGGACCTGGGCCGGCTCGGCGCTGGTGGTGGGGGCGGGCATCTATACCATCCTGCGCGAGCGGCGGCTGCAGGGGAGGGGTTGATGCGGGTGCAGATGCTGGGCCTGTGCCGGTTTTCCTATCTCGGCGGGCGCGGCTTCCAGGTCGCACACGAGTCGCTGGATGAGCGGCGGGCGTTCCTCTATGACCCCGCGCGGCTGGCGCGGCGCTGGTTCTGGTTCGAGCATGTCGCGCTGCCGGGCTGGCTGGCCCAGACCGACCCGGATTTCACCCTGGTGCTGATGACGGGGCCGGACCTGCCCGAGCCCTGGCTGTCGCGGCTGCGCGAACTGGCCGGGATCATGCCGCAGGCGCGGCTGGCCCTGGTTCCGCCGATGGAGCGGCATGTGGAGGCCTGCATGGCCGCCGTCGCCCCCCATGTCGAGCCGGGGGCCGATGTCGTCGGCCATTTCCGCCATGACGACGACGATGCGGTGGCGGTGGACTATATCCGCGACGCCCGCCGCGATTTCGCGGCGATGCAGCCGCTTTGGCGGCAAAGGCGCCGGCTGTCCTGCGACTATTCCCGCGGCGTGGTCCTGCGCGCGGGGGCAGGGGGGATCGGCGCGGAACTGCGGATGATCCACAATGCCAGCGCGGCGCTGACCATCTACCTGCCGCCCGATGCCGGGCGCTGCGCGCTGCATTTCCCGCATTGGAAGGTGGCGATGTCCATGCCCGGCGTGACCATGCCCGGCAAGGTGATGTATGCGCGGATGCTGCACCGTGACAACGATTCCGGCGCGGTCGGCGCGGGCTATCCGGTCGAGGGGCAGGGGGCCGTGATGCCCGCCTTGCTGGCCGACCGTTTCCGCATCGACCTGCCCGGACTGGACGAGGGCGCGCGGCGCCTGTGGCTGGGGTGAAGAGCGGCGGCGGGGTTGTTGACTCACCCCCGGTTTGCCCATATACGCGCCTTCACCCGTCAGGAATCTGATCGGGGCCCAGAACCTCTGTGGTCATGATCCGGGCCGAATGCCCCGATCCTCTGGTAATTCAGCCCGTCCTCCCCGGTTTCGGGGACAGGATGGGTTGTGGCGTTTCACGATGGGCGTGATTCGCCGTCGAGAAGTGGCGCAGCCGGTGGCTGCGAGTATTGACGAAAGCAAGACGGGGAACCGAATGCCGACGATCCAACAGCTGATCCGCAAACCGCGGCAGCCCAAGGTGCAGCGCTCGAAGTCGCAGCACCTGCAATCCTGCCCGCAGAAGCGGGGCGTATGCACGCGCGTCTATACCACGACGCCGAAAAAGCCGAACTCGGCCATGCGTAAGGTGGCCAAGGTCCGCCTGACCAATGGTTTCGAAGTCATCTCCTACATTCCGGGCGAAAAGCACAACCTGCAGGAACACAGCGTCGTGCTGATCCGCGGCGGCCGGGTGAAAGACCTTCCGGGTGTCCGCTATCACATCCTGCGCGGTGTGCTGGATACCCAGGGCGTCAAAGACCGTCGCCAGCGTCGTTCGAAATACGGCGCCAAGCGTCCGAAGTAAGGAGATCCGCATATGTCTCGTCGTCACGCCGCTGAGAAGCGCGAAGTCCTGCCCGACGCCAAGTATGGCGATCGCGTGCTGACCAAATTCATGAACAACCTGATGATCGACGGCAAGAAATCGGTTGCCGAACGCATCGTCTACAGCGCCCTCGACCGCGTCCAGGGCAAGCTCAAGCGCGAGCCCATCGAGGTCTTCCACGAGGCGCTCGACAACGTGAAGCCCTCGGTCGAGGTGCGTTCGCGCCGGGTCGGCGGCGCCACCTACCAGGTTCCGGTCGAGGTTCGCCCCTCGCGCCGCGAGGCCCTGGCGATCCGCTGGCTGATCGACGCTTCGAAAAAGCGCAACGAACACACCATGGAAGAGCGCCTCGCGGGCGAGCTGGCCGACGCGGTGAACGGCCGCGGCACCGCCGTCAAGAAGCGTGAGGACACGCACAAGATGGCCGACGCCAACAAGGCGTTCAGCCACTACCGCTGGTAACCGGAAGGAAGGCCCTTTATGGCACGCGAATATCCGCTGGAGCGCTACCGGAACTTCGGGATCATGGCCCACATCGACGCGGGCAAGACCACGACGACCGAGCGCATCCTGTTCTATACCGGCAAGAACCACAAGATGGGCGAGACGCACGAAGGTGCGTCCACCATGGACTGGATGGAGCAGGAAGCCGAGCGCGGCATCACCATCACCTCGGCGGCGACCACCACCTTCTGGCAGCGCCACGAGGATGCGGACTTCACCCCCGATGACAAGGAGCGTTGCCGCTTCAACATCATCGACACCCCCGGCCACGTCGACTTCACCATCGAGGTCGAGCGTTCGCTGGCCGTGCTCGACGGCGCGATCTGCCTGCTGGACGGCAACGCCGGCGTCGAGCCGCAGACCGAGACGGTGTGGCGCCAGGCCGACCGCTACAAGGTTCCGCGGATCGTCTTCGTCAACAAGATGGACAAGATCGGCGCCGATTTCTTCAAATGCGTCGCCATGATCAAGGACCGCACCGGCGGCACCCCCTGCCCGATCGCCCTGCCGATCGGCGCCGAGGACAAGCTGGAAGGCATCGTCGACCTGATCAAGATGGAAGAATGGGTCTGGAGGGGCGAGGATCTGGGCGCCTCCTGGATTCGCCAGCCGATCCGCGAGGATCTGCAGGACGTCGCCGAGGAATGGCGCGGCAAGATGATCGAACTCGCCGTCGAACAGGACGACGAGGCGATGGAAGCCTACCTGGAAGGCAACGAGCCCGACGAGGCGACGCTGCGCAAGCTGATCCGCAAGGGCACGCTGTCGCTGTCCTTCTTCCCGGTCATGGCCGGCTCGGCCTTCAAGAACAAGGGCGTGCAGCCGCTTCTGAACGCGGTGGTGGACTTCCTGCCGGCGCCGACCGACGTTCCCGCCTACATGGGCTTCGCCCCCGGCGACGAGACGGAAGAGCGCAACATCGCCCGTCACGCCGCGGATTCGGACCCGTTCTCGGCGCTGGCGTTCAAGATCATGAACGACCCCTTCGTCGGCTCGCTGACCTTCACGCGGATCTATTCCGGCGCCCTGAAGAAGGGTGACCAGATGCTGAACTCGACCAAGGGCAAGCGCGAGCGCGTCGGCCGGATGATGGTCATGCACGCCATCAACCGCGAAGAGATCGACGAAGCCTTCGCCGGCGACATCATCGCCCTGGCGGGCCTGAAGGAAACCACCACGGGCGACACGCTGTGCGACCCGGCGAAACCGGTGGTCCTGGAAACCATGACCTTCCCCGAGCCGGTGATCGAGATCGCCGTCGAGCCGAAGTCCAAGGCCGACCAGGAAAAGATGGGCCTTGCCCTGCAGCGCCTGGCCGCCGAAGATCCGTCCTTCCGCGTCGAGACCGACCTGGAATCGGGCCAGACCATCATGAAGGGCATGGGCGAACTTCACCTCGACATCCTGGTGGACCGCATGAAGCGCGAGTTCAAGGTCGAGGCGAATATCGGCGCCCCGCAGGTGGCCTATCGCGAGACCATCTCGCGCGAAGCCGAGATCGACTACACGCACAAGAAACAGACGGGCGGTACCGGCCAGTTCGCGCGCGTCAAGCTGGTCATCACGCCCACCGAGCCGGGCGAGGGCTACTCGTTCGAGTCGAAGATCGTCGGCGGTGCCGTGCCCAAGGAATACATTCCGGGCGTCGAGAAGGGCATCAAGTCGGTGATGGATTCGGGTCCGCTGGCCGGCTTCCCGGTGATCGATTTCAAGGTGGCGCTGATCGACGGTGCCTTCCATGACGTCGACTCCTCGGTCCTGGCCTTCGAGATCGCCGCCCGCGCCGCCATGCGCGAGGGGTTGAAGAAGGCGGGCGCCAAGCTGCTCGAGCCGATCATGCGCGTCGAAGTGGTCACGCCGGAGGAATATACCGGCTCGATCATCGGTGACCTGACCAGCCGTCGCGGCATGGTCCGCGGCCAGGACACCCGCGGCAACGCCAATGTCATCGACGCGATGGTGCCGCTGGCCAACATGTTCGGCTATATCAACAACCTGCGTTCGATGTCCTCGGGCCGCGCGGTGTTCACGATGCAGTTCGACCATTACGAGGCCGTGCCGCAGAACATCTCGGACGAGATCCAGAAGAAATACGCGTAATCCCGGCGGTGCGTGGGAAACCGCGCACCCTACCAACCCCGTAGGGTGCGTGGCTGCACGCACCGTCAACATAAGGAGCCATGCCCATGGCAAAGGCAAAGTTTGAACGGACGAAACCGCACGTCAACATCGGGACGATTGGTCACGTTGACCACGGCAAGACGACGCTGACGGCTGCGATCACGAAGTATTTCGGTGAATTCAAGGCCTACGACCAGATCGACGGGGCTCCTGAGGAGCGTGCCCGGGGGATCACGATCTCGACCGCGCATGTGGAATACGAATCGGCCAACCGGCACTACGCGCATGTGGACTGCCCCGGCCACGCGGACTACGTGAAGAACATGATCACGGGCGCGGCGCAGATGGACGGCGCGATCCTGGTGGTGAACGCGGCCGACGGCCCGATGCCGCAGACGCGCGAGCACATCCTGCTGGGCCGCCAGGTGGGCATCCCCTACATGGTGGTGTACCTGAACAAGGTGGACCAGGTCGACGACGCGGAACTGCTGGAGCTGGTCGAGATGGAGGTGCGCGAGCTGCTGTCGTCCTACGACTATCCCGGCGACGACATCCCGATCATCAAGGGCTCGGCGCTGGCGGCGCTGGAAGGCCGCGACAAGGAGATCGGCGAGGATTCGATCCGCGCGCTGATCGCCGCCGTGGACGAATACATCCCGACGCCCGAGCGCGCGGTGGACCTGCCGTTCCTGATGCCGATCGAGGACGTGTTCTCGATCTCGGGCCGGGGCACGGTGGTGACGGGCCGTGTCGAGCGCGGCGCGGTGAACGTGGGCGACGAGCTTGAGATCGTCGGCATCCGCCCGACCAAGAAGACGACCTGCACCGGTGTCGAGATGTTCCGCAAGCTGCTGGACCGCGGGGAAGCCGGCGACAACATCGGCGCGCTCCTGCGCGGGGTGGAGCGCGACGGGGTGGAGCGCGGCCAGGTTCTGGCCAAGCCCGGCTCGGTGACGCCGCATACCGAGTTCGAGGCCGAGGCCTATATCCTGACCAAGGAAGAGGGTGGCCGTCACACGCCGTTCTTCGCGAACTACCGTCCGCAGTTCTACTTCCGCACGACGGACGTGACCGGGACGGTGAAGCTTCCCGAGGGCACCGAGATGGTGATGCCGGGCGACAACCTGAAGTTCACGGTGGAGCTGATCGCGCCGATCGCGATGGAGGAGAAGCTGCGCTTCGCCATCCGCGAGGGCGGCCGCACGGTCGGCGCCGGCGTGGTGTCGAAGATCCTGAAGTGATCCTTTGGGGCGGCGGCTTCCAGCCGCGGCCCTTCCGGGAGCATCGGGTGATGAGCATCGGGTGATCCCGCGAGGGATATCGCGATGAGGGGCCGCTCCGCAGGGGGCGGCCTTTTTCCTTGCCGCGGGGGTGGTGGCCGCGGGGGTGCTTGCCGGGCGCGGCTGCCGGGGCTCTGCCCCGGACCCCGGGATATTGGGGCACGAAAGAAGCAGCGCACGCCGCGCCGGGCGCTTGGAGGGGCCCTGCCGAAGGTGCCGCAAAGCGCCAGGAGGGAACAGGGATGCCCGCCGTATCGAATGCTGTCCTGATATGCGCTAGGGTCTTCTTGCGGTGAATGATTCTCCGCCTCATGACGCCCCGATACCATGCATGAGCATCCACCTTCATGGCCTGCCGATAGGCTTCCTCGCCCCAATATGGCGTAATGTCGATGCCGTTGCGTCGCAGCGTATTAAGCAGCGGATCCTTGTTATAAAAGGCAATACCGTAGGGATGGACGGGGACGCCCTGAGGGGGGAGGGGCATAGCAAAGGCCTTGATGATCAGCGCGTATTTCAGCTTACGGCACCTCGGCTCCAACTGTGCCCAAGCCATCCGGGATTGTGGGCGCCGCCGAAGGACAAGGATCTTCTGGTCGACGCGTCCCAACAGCTGGCGCCCATGCATCGCCGATCCCTCGGCGAAGATCAGGAGCCGAGCGCCGGCGTAGAGCGCCATTTGCCGCATCAGTGTTTCTTTTCCTGGATCCAGGATGGCGACGCCCGCCCGCGACATGGCTTCGACCAGCAGACGCTCTCCGGCATGGCCACGTTGTGTGCCGAGACAGATCAAGAGCGCCTTGATAGCCCGCGCAATGAGGGCAGAGTTCGGCGTGAAGATAGCTTGACCGCAGGTCGTGAACCGGATAAATCCCCGCAATCATCGCCGGTTTTCCAAGAATCGGCTTGTCAGGGCCGGGCCGCCACGCAAGGCGGCCTGCTCTTGTTTATACGGTTCGACGCTGGCGGTGCGTGGTGTGTCGTCAGCCTCTCAACTTGAACTCCCCGCAAGAGGGATGAGAATGCAAAGCCAGAATATCCGCATCCGGTTGAAGGCGTTCGATTATCGCGTCCTGGATGCCAGCACGCAGGAAATCGTCAACACCGCCAAGCGCACCGGCGCGCAGGTCCGCGGCCCGATTCCGCTGCCCAACAAGATCGAGAAATTCACCGTTCTGCGCGGTCCGCACATCGACAAGAAATCCCGCGACCAGTGGGAAATCCGCACGCACAAGCGCCTGCTGGACATCGTCGACCCGACCCCGCAGACCGTTGACGCCCTGATGAAGCTCGACCTCGCCGCCGGCGTGGATGTCGAGATCAAGGTTTAAGGAGGCCATCATGCTGCGGACTGGTGTTATCGCCAAGAAGCTGGGCATGACCCGGCTGTTCCTGGAGGACGGGCGTCAGGTGCCCGTCACCGTGCTGCACGTGGACAACGTGCAGGTCATCGCTCAGCGCACCGCCGAGAAAGACGGCTACGTGGCGCTGCAGCTCGGCGCGGGCGAGGCGAAAGCCAAGCGCACGACCGCCGCGCTGCGCGGCCATTTCGCCAAGGCGAATGTCGCGCCCAAGCGCAAGATCGCGGAATTCCGCGTCTCGCCCGAGAACCTGGTCGAGGTGGGCGAGGAGATCGTCGCCGACCATTACTTCGAGGGCCAGTATGTCGACATCGCCGGCACCTCGATCGGCAAGGGCTTTGCCGGTGCGATGAAGCGGCACAATTTCCGCGGTCTGCGCGCCTCGCACGGCGTGTCGATCAGCCACCGCTCGCACGGCTCGACCGGCCAGTGCCAGGATCCGGGCAAGGTGTTCAAGGGCAAGAAGATGGCCGGCCACCTGGGTGCCGTGCGCGTCACCACCCAGAACCTCCAGGTCGTCAAGACCGATGCCGAACGTGGCCTGATCATGGTCAAGGGCTCGGTTCCGGGTTCCAAGGGCGGCTGGGTCACGATCAAGGACGCCGTGAAGAAGCCGCTGGCCGAAAACACCGTTTTCCCGGCCGCGACCCGTTCGAAAGCTGCCCAGGCCGAGGCTGCCGCCCCTGCCGAGGCCGCTGCGCCCGAAGGAGACAACTGATGAAACTCGACGTTATCACGCTCGATGCCGGCAAGGCCGGGGACATCGACCTGAGCGATGACATCTTCGGGCTTGAACCGCGTGCGGACCTGCTGCACCGCGTCGTGCGCTGGCAGCGTGCGAAGGCGCAGGCGGGCACCCATTCGGTGCTGGGCAAGTCGGATGTCAGCTACTCGACCAAGAAGATCTATCGCCAGAAGGGCACCGGCGGCGCCCGCCACGGTTCCCGCAAGGCGCCGATCTTCCGTCACGGCGGCGTCTACAAGGGCCCGACCCCGCGCAGCCACGCCTTCGACCTGCCCAAGAAGGTCCGCGCGCTTGGCCTGAAGCACGCGCTGTCGGCCAAGGCCGCCGCGGGTGAGCTGGTCGTCGTGGAGAGCCTGAACATCGCGGAAGCCAAGACCGCGGCCGTCGCCAAGGCGGTCAAGGAAAACGGCTGGAAGCGCGTCCTGGTGATCGACGGGGCCGAGGTGAACGAGAATTTCGCCCGCGCCGCCCGCAACCTGGAAGGCGTCGATGTGCTGCCCTCGATGGGTGCCAACGTCTATGACATCCTGCGTCGCGACACGCTCGTGCTGACGCGCGCCGGTGTCGAAGCTCTGGAGGCTCGCCTGAAATGAGCGTGAAACCCGAACATTACGACGTGATCGTCAAGCCGGTCATCACCGAAAAGGCCACTCTGGTGGGCGATGCGAACGCCTATGTCTTCCAAGTGGCCAAGGAATCGACCAAGCCGGCGATCAAGCAGGCCGTCGAGGCCCTGTTCAACGTCAAGGTGAAGGCCGTGAACACGACCATCACCAAGGGCAAGACCAAGCGTTTCCGCGGCCGCCCCGGCGTCCGCTCGGACGTGAAGAAGGCCTATGTGACGCTGGAAGCTGGCAACAGCATCGACGTCTCGACCGGCCTCTGATAGAAGCCTGCGAATCGACGGCCCCGGCAGCGGGGCCGTCGCCATTTGACTGAAACGGACCTAGCTTTGGTCCAAAGCAACGGAAGACAGAAAGCATGGCACTCAAGTCGTATAAGCCGACGACGCCTGGCCAGCGTGGGCTGGTTCTGATCGACCGTTCGGAGCTTTGGAAAGGGCGCCCGGTCAAGTCCCTCACGGAGGGGCTGACCAAGAACGGCGGCCGGAACAACACCGGACGGATCACGATGCGCCGCAAGGGCGGCGGGGCGAAGCGTCTCTATCGCATCGTCGATTTCAAGCGCACCAAGTTCGATGTCCCGGCGACCGTCGAGCGGATCGAATACGACCCGAACCGCACCGCCTTCATCGCGCTGATCAAATATGAAGACGGCGAGCAGGCCTATATCATCGCGCCCCAGCGTCTGGCTGTCGGCGACAAGGTGGTGGCCGGCGCCAAGGTGGACGTGAAGCCGGGCAACGCCATGCCCTTCAGCGGCATGCCGATCGGCACCATCGTCCACAACGTCGAGCTGAAGCCCGGCAAGGGCGGCCAGATCGCCCGCTCGGCTGGCACCTATGCCCAGTTCGTCGGCCGCGACGGCGGCTATGCCCAGATCCGCCTGTCCTCGGGCGAGCTGCGCCTGGTGCGCCAGGAATGCATGGCCACCATCGGCGCCGTGTCGAATGCCGACCATTCGAACCAGAACCTCGGCAAGGCCGGCCGCAACCGGCACCTGGGCATCCGCCCGAGCGTGCGCGGCGTGGCCATGAACCCGATCGACCACCCGCATGGTGGTGGTGAAGGCCGGACTTCGGGCGGTCGTCACCCGGTTACTCCCTGGGGCAAGGGCACCAAGGGCAACCGCACCCGCACGAACAAATCGACCGACAAGTATATCCTGCGGTCGCGTCACGCGAAGAAGGGGCGTTAATCCATGGCACGTTCTGTTTGGAAGGGCCCCTTTGTCGATGCTTATGTGCTTCGCAAGGCCGAGAAAGCCCGCGAGTCCGGCAAGTCGGACGTCATCAAGATCTGGTCGCGTCGTTCGACCATTCTGCCGCAATTCGTCGGCCTGACCTTTGGCGTCTACAACGGCCAGAAGCACATCCCGGTCTCGGTGACCGAAGAGATGATCGGCCAGAAGTTCGGTGAATACTCGCCGACGCGGACCTATTACGGTCACGCCGCCGACAAGAAAGCGAAAAGGAAGTAAGCGTCATGGGTAAGGAACAAAATCCGCGCCGCGTGGCGGAGAACGAGGCGTTTGCGAAGACCAAGATGCTTCGCACCTCGCCGCAGAAGCTGAACTTGGTTGCGGCGATGATCCGCGGCAAGAAGGTGGACAAGGCCCTGGCCGACCTGACCTTCTCGTCCAAGCGCATTGCCGGCGATGTCAAGAAATGCCTGCAATCGGCCATCGCCAACGCCGAGAACAACCATAACCTCGACGTCGACAACCTGATCGTCGCCGAGGCCTGGGTCGGCAAGAACCTGGTCATGAAGCGTGGCCGTCCGCGCGCCCGTGGTCGTTACGGCAAGATCATGAAGCCGTTTTCGGAAATCACCATCAAGGTCCGTCAGGTCGAGGCCATCGAAGCCGGGGAGCGCGCGTAATGGGTCAGAAGGTAAACCCCATCGGGATGCGTCTCCAGGTCAACCGCACCTGGGACAGCCGCTGGTATGCGGATGACAAGGATTACGGCAATCTGCTGCTGGAAGACCTGAAGATCCGCGACTTCATCCACAAGGAAGCCAAGCAGGCCGGCGTCAGCCGCGTGGTGATCGAGCGTCCGCACAAGAAATGCCGCGTGACGATCTATGCCGCGCGTCCGGGTGTCATCATCGGCAAGAAAGGCGCCGACATCGAGACCCTGCGCAAGAAGCTGGCGAACTACACCGCCTCGGAACTGCACCTCAACATCGTCGAGGTCCGCAAGCCCGAGCTGGACGCCCAGCTGGTGGCCGAGTCGATCGCCCAGCAGCTCGAGCGCCGGGTGTCGTTCCGCCGCGCCATGAAGCGCGCGGTGCAGAACGCCATGCGCATGGGCGCCCTGGGCATCCGGGTGAACGTGTCGGGCCGCCTGGGCGGCGCCGAGATCGCCCGGACCGAATGGTATCGCGAAGGCCGGGTGCCGCTGCACACGCTGCGCGCCGACATCGACTATGCGCTGTCGGAAGCCTCGACCCCCTACGGGATCATCGGGGTGAAGGTCTGGATCTTCAAGGGCGAGATCATGGAGCATGATCCGCAGGCCCGCGACCGCCGCGCGACCGAAGCGCAGGACGGTCCGTCGCCCCGCGGCCCGCGCCGTGATCGCGACCGCGACGCGCGCTAAGGAGAAGAAGCAATGCTGCAACCGAAACGGACCAAGTTCCGCAAACAGCACAAGGGCCGCATCCACGGTGAGGCCAAGGGCGGGTTCAACCTGAACTTCGGCTCCTATGCGCTGAAGGCCATCGAGCCCGAGCGCGTCACCGCGCGCCAGATCGAGGCGGCCCGCCGCGCGATCACCCGCCACATGAAGCGTCAGGGCCGGGTCTGGATCCGCATCTTCCCGGATGTGCCGGTTTCCTCGAAGCCGACCGAAGTGCGGATGGGTAAAGGCAAGGGTTCGGTGGATTACTGGGCCGCCCGCGTCCATCCCGGCCGGATCATGTTCGAGATCGACGGGGTGAACGACGTCATCGCCCGCGAGGCGCTGCGCCTGGGCGCGCAGAAGCTGCCGGTGCTGACCCGCATCGTCGCGCGCGAAGACTGGTAATTCGCCATCGCTTCCAGATTGCGCCCCGCCGCGACAGTGGCGGGGCGCTGCATTTCCGGCCTCCTCGGGACAATCGGGGTTGCCAAAATCCGGCCGAGCCTGTATGGGCAGGCCTTCATCATGAAACTCCACCGGAATCAGGGTGGCCCTGCATGGCAGGGGCTCGCCGGTGATGTTGAAAGGAAAAGGCGCATGAAAGCGCAGGAACTGAAAGACAAGACGCCTGACCAGCTGAAGGAACAGCTGCTCGCGCTGAAGAAGGAAGCGTTCAACCTGCGCTTCCAGCAGGCCACCGGCCAGCTCGAATCGACCGCCCGCATGCGCTCCGTCCGCCGCGACGTGGCCCGTGTGAAAACCATTCTGAACCAGAAAGCGGCTGAAGCCGCGGCGTCGAACTAAGGAGCCCGGTCCATGCCCAAACGCATCCTGCAAGGCAAGGTCGTCAGCGACAAGAACGAACAGACCGTCACCGTTCTGGTCGAGCGTCGCTTCAAGCATCCGCTGCTGCACAAGACCGTGCGTTCGTCCAAGAAATACCGCGCGCATGACGCGCAGAACCAGTTCAAGGTGGGTGACATCGTTCGCATCGTCGAATGCGCGCCGATCTCGAAGACCAAGCGCTGGACCGTGCTGACCGAAGCCACCGAGGTTTCGGCCTGAGGCCCAGTTTAATCGATACCCTGGGGCCGGCCCATGATCAAGGTCGTGCCGGTCCCCAAAGGTCGGGAGTAACCAAATGATCCAGATGCAGACCAATCTGGATGTCGCTGACAACTCCGGCGCACGCCGGGTGCAGTGCATCAAGGTTCTGGGTGGTTCGCACCGTCGCTATGCGTCGGTGGGCGACATCATCGTCGTCTCCGTCAAGGAAGCCATTCCGCGCGGCCGCGTGAAGAAGGGCGACGTCCGCAAGGCCGTCGTCGTGCGCACCGCGAAAGAAGTGAAGCGCGAGGACGGCACCTCGATCCGCTTCGACCGCAACGCCGCCGTCATCCTGAACAACCAGGGCGAACCGGTCGGCACCCGTATCTTCGGGCCGGTCGTGCGCGAGCTGCGGGCCAAGAACTTCATGAAGATCATCTCGCTTGCGCCGGAGGTGCTGTGATGGCTGCGAAGCTCAAGAAGGGCGACAAGGTCGTCGTGCTGACCGGCAAGGACAAGGGCAAGCAGGGCGAGATCGCCGCGGTGTTCCCGAAAGAGAACAAGGCGGTCGTTGACGGCGTCAACATCGCGATCCGTCACCAGCGCCAGACCCAGACGAGCCAGGGCGGCCGCGTGGCCAAGGCCATGCCGATCGACCTGTCGAACCTGGCGCTGCTGGACAAGAACGGCAAAGCGACCCGCGTCGGCTTCCGCGTGGAAGACGGCAAGAAGGTCCGTTTCGCCAAGACCACGGGAGACGTGATCTGATGCTGGACCAAGCCAATTACACCCCGCGCCTCAAGTCGCTCTACAAGGACCAGATCCGCGCCGCGCTCAAGGAAGAGTTCGGCTACAAGAACGACATGCAGATCCCGCGCCTGGACAAGATCGTCCTGAACATGGGCATCGGCGAGGCCGTCAAGGACACCAAGAAGGTCAAGCAGGGCGCCGAGGAACTGTCGCTGATCGCAGGCCAGAAAGCCGTCATCACCAAGGCCAAGAAGTCGATCGCCGGCTTCCGCGTCCGGGAAGAGATGCCGCTGGGCTGCAAGGTCACGCTGCGCGGCGACCGGATGTATGAATTCCTGGATCGCCTGGTCAACATCGCGCTGCCCCGCGTCCGCGACTTCCGCGGCGTCAAGGGCACGGCTTTCGACGGCCGCGGCAACTACGCCATGGGCCTGAAGGAGCATATCGTGTTCCCGGAAATCAACTTCGACAAGGTCGACGAAGTTCTGGGGATGGACATCATCATCTGCACCACCGCGCGGACCGACGCGGAAGCGAAGTCGCTGCTGAAGGCATTCAACATGCCTTTCAACGGCTGATCGCGGAGGGAAGAAGATATGGCAAAGAAATCCATGGTCGAGCGCGAGAAGAAGCGCGAGCGTCTGGTTCAGAAATACGCCGCCAAGCGCGCCGCGCTGAACGAGATCGTCCACGATCAGTCCCGTCCGATGGAAGAGCGCTTCAAGGCCAGCCTGAAACTGGCCGAACTGCCGCGCAACTCCTCGGCCACGCGTCTGCACAACCGGTGCCAACTGACCGGCCGTCCGCATGCGTATTACCGTAAACTGAAACTGTCGCGGATCATGCTGCGCGAGCTTGGCTCGTTCGGCCAGATCCCCGGCATGGTCAAATCCAGCTGGTAAGGGGGCAATATGTCGATGAACGATCCTCTCGGCGATATGCTGACCCGCATCCGCAACGCGCAGATGCGCGGCAAATCGACCGTCCGCACTCCGGCCTCCAAGCTGCGCGCCTGGGTCCTGGACGTGCTGAAAGCCGAAGGCTACATCCGCGGCTATGAAGAAACCACGACCGAAGCCGGTCACAAGGAACTGGAAATCAGCCTGAAGTACTACGAAGGCACTCCGGTCATCCGCGAACTGGCCCGCGTGTCGAAACCCGGCCGCCGCGTTTACGCCGGCGCCAAGGAAATCCCGATGGTCCGCAACGGCCTGGGCGTTTCCATCGTCTCGACGCCGAAAGGCGTCATGTCGGACGCAGCGGCTCGCAACGCCAATGTTGGCGGCGAAGTCCTCTGCACCGTGTTCTAAGGAGGGCAGAGATGTCTCGGATTGGTAAGAAACCGGTCGCCCTCCCCAAGGGCGTGACGGCCGAAATCAAGGGCCAGACGATCGAGGTGAAGGGGCCGAAAGGCGCCCGCACGTTCACCGCGACCGACGACGTGACCCTGTCGGTGGAAGAAGGTTCGGTCAAGGTGACGCCGCGCGGCACCTCGAAGCGCGCCCGCCAGCAGTGGGGCATGACCCGCTCGATGGTCGAGAACCTGACCGTCGGCGTGTCGGAAGGCTTCAAGAAAGAGCTCGAGATCCAGGGCGTGGGTTATCGCGCCACCATGCAGGGCAAGACCCTGAAGCTGGCTCTGGGCTATTCGCATGACGTGAACTTCGAAACGCCGGACGGTGTGACGATCACCTCGCCGAAGCAGACCGAGATCGTGGTGGAAGGCATCGACCAGCAGCTGGTCGGCCAGGTCGCCGCGAACATCCGCGAGTGGCGCCGCCCCGAGCCCTACAAGGGCAAGGGCATCCGCTACAAGGGCGAGGTCGTCTTCCGCAAGGAAGGCAAGAAGAAGTAAGGGGCGCGAGAAATGGCACTGAACAAGAGAGAGCTGTTCCTGAAGCGCCGCCTGCGCGTGCGGAACAAACTGCGGAAGATCTCGGACGGCCGTCCGCGGCTTTCCGTCCACCGTTCTTCCAAGAACATCAGCGTCCAGGTGATCGACGACGTGAAGGGGGTCACTCTGGCCGCCGCCTCGTCGCTCGAGAAGGATCTGGGCGTGGTCGGCAAGAACAACGTCGAGGCCGCGGCCAAGATCGGCGCCGCCATTGCGGAACGCGCGAAGAAGGCCGGTGTCGAAGAGGTGATCTTCGACCGTGGCGGCTTCCTGTTCCACGGCAAGATCAAGGCGCTTGCCGATGCGGCCCGCGAAGGCGGCCTGAAGTTCTGACGAATGCGGGTGGCGGCAGCGCCACCCCGATGATCCGGGGGCCGTCCGATCCGTCGGCGGCCCACCAGGATTGGCTTCAACGGCGCGGAACGCGCGCCAGCGTATGAGGAATGCCTTATGGCAGAACGTGAAAACCGTCGGGGTCGCCGCGAAGAGCGCGAGGAAACCCCGGAATTCGCCGACCGTCTGGTCGCGATCAACCGCGTGTCGAAAACCGTCAAAGGCGGCAAGCGCTTCGGCTTCGCTGCTCTGGTGGTCGTCGGCGACCAGCGTGGCCGCGTCGGCTTCGGCAAGGGCAAGGCCAAGGAAGTGCCCGAGGCGATCCGCAAGGCGACCGAGCAGGCCAAGCGCTCGCTGGTTCGCGTGCCGCTGCGCGATGGCCGCACGCTGCATCACGACATCGAGGGCCGTCATGGCGCCGGCCGGGTGGTGATGCGGACCGCGGTTCCGGGGACCGGCATCATCGCCGGCGGCCCGATGCGCGCCGTGTTCGAGATGCTGGGCGTCCAGGACGTCGTGGCCAAGTCGCTGGGGTCGCAGAACCCCTACAACATGATTCGCGCCACCATCGACGGTCTCAAGAAGGAAGCTTCGCCCCGCAACGTCGCGCAGCGCCGCGGCAAGAAGGTGGCCGAGATCCTGCCGTCCAACGACAAGCCGGCCGAAGCCGCCGTCGAAGCGTAAGGAGACAGGCATATGGCTAAAACCATCGTCGTGAAGCAGATCGGCTCGCCGATCCGCCGCCCGGCCGTCCAGCGCGAGACGCTGAAGGGCCTGGGCCTGAACAAGATGAACCGCACCCGCGAGCTGGAAGATACCCCGGCCGTGCGCGGCATGGTCGCCAAGATCCCGCATCTGGTGACCATCGTGGAAGAGCGCGGCTGATCCCGCCACGCCCTTCCCAGGCATTGCATCGAAAGCGCCCCGGAGCTGCTCCGGGGCGTTTTTTCTTGGCCTGTTAACCCTTTGCTAACGGCTTGTCCCTAGGCTGCCGCCAGGACCGCGCCCGCAGGAAAGGAGCCAGATGTGCCGCGCCCGCTGCTCTGCCTTGCGCTTGCCGTCCTGCTGCTGGCCGGTGCGGCCTCGGCCAGTCCCTGGCCGCGGGCGGTGAATGGCGTGTTCCTGGCGCTGTCGGGCGAACGCGACGCCGCCGGGCACAGCTATGCCGGGCTTTATGCTGAACTGGGGCGTCGGCCGCGGCTGACGGTCGGGGTCGAACTGGGCCGCTCCAGCGCCGGCGAGACCAGCAGCCTGGTCTGGCTGCAGCGCGCGCTGGACCGGGGCAGGGGGCCGGACCGCTGGGCCGCCTCGTTGGGTCTGGGTGCGGTGGAACGTCGCGGCCAGCCGATGCCGGTGGCCCAGGCCGCGCTGGGTTGGGGCAGGGTTTTTGACGACCTGCCCTTGCTGCGGCGCGTTCGGGGCGGGGGCTGGGTATCGGCCGAGCTGCGCCACAAGCTGGCGGGCGCGCTCAGGGATGAAGAGGAAATGGCTGCGCTGGCCGCTCGGGGTGCCAGCGCGCTGAGCTATCTGACGGCCGAGGCGACGACCAAGGCCGAGGTGACGGTGGGGTGGCACATGACCGAGGCGCTGATGCTGATCCATCAGCTGCGGCTGGAGGATCGCGAGGACACCGGCTTTTCCGCCAAGCTCGCGGTCTCGGCGGTGCGCGACCTGTTCGGGCCTGCGAAGCTGGAATTGGGCCTGGTCGAGCCGCTGTCGGGACCGGGCGAGCGCGCGGTCAGGCTGGGGCTGTGGGTGGAGTTCTGAGACGGCCCAGGTCCGCGCAACGGGCTGGCCGCGGCGCTGAGCGGGCGATGGGCTTGCCGGCGCGGCGGGGCGCGGGCGCTTCGGCCATGCCAACTTGACCCAGCCGTGAACAGCCGATAGAAGCCGCCGGTGTTCCCTTGGGATCACGACTCGAACAAGCAAGAAACGCCGCGTTCGCCCCCTTTCGCTTCATGGGGCGTTTCCGGCCAAGGAGAAGCGACATGAAACTGCATGAACTGCACGACAATCCCGGCGCCAACCGCAAGAAAAAGCGCGTGGCGCGCGGCCCCGGCTCGGGCAAGGGCAAGACCGCCGGCCGTGGTATCAAGGGCCAGACCTCGCGTTCGGGCGTGGCGCTGAACGGCTATGAAGGCGGCCAGATGCCGCTGTATCGCCGCCTGCCCAAGCGCGGCTTCAGCAAGCCGAATCGCCTGGAATTCGCGGTGGTGAACCTGGGCCAGCTGCAGGCCTTCGTCGAAGCGGGCAAGCTGGATGCGAAAACCGACGTGACCGAGGACGCGCTGGTCGCCGCCGGCGTCATCCGCCGCAAGCTGGACGGCGTGCGGGTGCTGGCCAAGGGCGAGATCAAGGCCGCGCTGAACCTGACCGTGGCCGGTGCGTCGAAAGCCGCGGTCGAGGCCATCGAGAAGGCCGGCGGCAAGATCACCGTCACCCGCCCGGCCAAAGAAGCAGCCGCGGCCGAATAAGTTGTTGAAGGGCGCGCCCGCGCCCCATAGATAGCTGTCAAGTTTTCCAGGCGCCGCGGGATCGGGAAACGATCCGGCGGCGCTGCCACGAAGGGGCACAAGCATGGCGTCAGCCGCAGAACAGATGGCCGCGAACCTTTCCTGGGGCGCGCTCGGCAAGGCGACCGAGTTGCGCCAGAGGATCTGGTTCACGCTCGGACTTCTCATCATCTATCGTCTCGGCACCTATATCCCGGTGCCTGGCATCGACGGCGCCGCGCTGCGCAACTTCATGGAGCAGGCCCAGGCCGGCATCGGCGGCATCCTGTCGATGTTCACCGGCGGTGCCTTGGGGCGGATGGGCGTCTTCGCGCTCGGCATCATGCCCTATATCTCGGCCTCGATCATCGTGCAGCTGCTGGCCTCGATGGTGCCGGCGCTGGAGCAACTGAAGAAAGAGGGCGAGCAGGGCCGCAAGAAGATCAACCAGTATACCCGCTACGGCACGGTGGCGCTGGCGCTGTTCCAGGCCTGGGGCCTGGCCGTCAGCCTGGAACACGGCAACCTGGCGCATGAGCCGGGGATGTTCTTCCGCGCCTCGGTGGTCATCACCCTGGTCGGCGGCACCATGTTCCTGATGTGGCTGGGCGAGCAGATCACCGCCCGCGGCATCGGCAACGGCATCTCGCTGATCATCTTCGTCGGCATCGTGGCCGAGATCCCCGGCAGCCTGGCGCAGTTCCTGGCCCAGGGCCGTTCGGGCGCCGTCTCGACCCCGGTGATTCTGGGCGTGATCCTCATGGTCGCCGCGGTGATCGCCTTCGTGGTGTTCATGGAGCGCGCGCTGCGCAAGATCCACATCCAGTATCCGCGCCGCCAGGTCGGGATGAAGGTCTATGACGGCCAATCGTCGCACCTGCCGATCAAGGTGAACCCGGCGGGGGTGATCCCGGCGATCTTTGCCAGCTCGCTTCTGCTGCTGCCGGTGACGATCTCGACCTTCTCGGGCAACCAGACCGGCCCGATCATGTCCACGATCCTGGCCTATTTCGGCCCCGGCCAGCCGCTCTACCTGCTGTTCTTCGCGGCGATGATCGTGTTCTTCACCTATTTCTACACCTTCAACGTCAGCTTCAAGACCGAGGACGTGGCCGAGAACCTGAAGAACCAGGGCGGCTTCATCCCCGGCATCCGGCCCGGCAAGCGCACCGAGGATTACCTGACCTATGTGGTGACGCGGGTGCTGGTGATCGGCTCGGCCTACCTGGCCTTCGTCTGCCTTCTGCCCGAGATCATCCGCGACCAGCTGGCGATCCCGTTCTATTTCGGCGGGACTTCGGTGCTGATCGTGGTCAGCGTCGTCATGGATACGATCAACCAGGTGCAAAGCCACTTGCTCGCCCATCAATACGAAGGTTTGATCGAGAAATCGCAACTGCGCGGCAAGCGCGGCAAGGCCGGGGCGGCGGCCAAGCCGCGCAAGGCGCCGGCGCGCCGTTAAGGGGTAAACCCACCAAAAAGGGTAGGAGAGGGACGACGACATGGCGATCAACATCATTCTGCTGGGCCCGCCCGGCGCAGGCAAAGGCACCCAGGCCCGGCGGCTGATCGAGGAGCGCGGGCTCGTCCAGCTCTCGACCGGCGACATGCTGCGCGAGGCCCGCAACTCGGGCACCGAGATGGGCAAGCGCGTGGCCGAGGTGATGGACCGCGGCGAGCTGGTGACGGACGAGATCGTCATCGGCCTGATCCGCGAAAAGCTGGGGCAGGGCGGCAAGGGCTTCATCTTCGACGGCTTCCCGCGCACCCTGGCGCAGGCCGACGCGCTGCAGGCGCTGATGGCCGAGATGGACCAGCGCATCGATGCCGTGATCGAGATGCGGGTGGACGATGCGGCGCTGGTCTCGCGCATCTCGGGCCGCTTCACCTGCGGCAATTGCGGCGAGGTCTATCACGACGTGACCAAGCCGACCAAGGAGCCGGGCAAATGCGACGTCTGCGGCTCGACCGACCTGCGCCGCCGGGCCGACGACAACGAGGAAAGCCTCAAGACCCGGCTGATGGAATATTACAAGAAGACCTCGCCACTGATCGGCTATTACTATGTCAAGGGCAACCTGAACCCGGTCGACGGCCTGGCCGAGATCGACGAGGTGGCCGCCCAGGTCGCCAAGGTGATGGACAAGATCCCGTCCTAGGCTTGACCTCGGACGGCGAATCCCTTATTTCGCAGCATCTCGCAAGAGAATCACCCGGATGTCCTGGGTGTCGCTTCAAGGCCCGGAGGCTTGGCTTTCGGGTCTTTGGTTGTGAAAAAAGGTTCCGGCGCTACGGAACCGCAACATGGAAAAGGAAACACGCGTGGCTCGTATTGCTGGCGTCAACATTCCGACCGGGAAACGCGTCCCGATCGCCCTGACCTATATCCACGGGATCGGCTCGAAATTCGCCGACGAGATCGTCACCGCCGTCGGCATCGACCCGACCCGCCGCGTGAACGAGCTGTCGGATGCCGAAGTCCTGAAGATCCGCGAATACATCGACGCCAACTATACCGTCGAAGGCGACCTGCGCCGCGAGACGCAGATGAACATCAAGCGCCTGATGGACCTGGGTTCCTATCGTGGCCTGCGCCACCGTCGCGGCCTGCCGGTCCGCGGCCAGCGCACCCACACCAATGCCCGCACCCGCAAGGGCCCGGCGAAGCCCATCGCCGGCAAGAAGAAGTAAGGGGGAACGGACATGGCACGCGATAAAACCCGTATCAAGCGCAAGGAACGCAAGAACATCGCCACCGGCGTGGCGCATGTGAACTCGTCCTTCAACAACACCAAGATCCTGATCTCGGACGTGCAGGGCAATGCGATCTCGTGGTCGTCGGCCGGCACCATGGGCTTCAAGGGCTCGCGCAAATCGACCCCCTACGCCGCGCAGATGGCCGCCGAAGACGCCGGCAAGAAGGCGCAGGAACACGGCGTCCGCACGCTGGAAGTCGAAGTGCAGGGCCCTGGCTCGGGTCGCGAATCGGCGCTGCGCGCGCTGGCCGCGGTCGGCTTCAACATCACGGCGATCCGTGACGTGACCCCGCTCGCGCATAACGGCTGCCGCCCGCCGAAGCGCCGCCGGGTCTGATCCTTTGGGATTTTGACGCGTCCTGCGCGGGGCTGTCCCGTGCGGGGCGCGCTTTACGCATTTCACCTCGGGCGTTTCCGGCCACGGTCATGGGGCGGGAACTGGTATGGAGGCAAACGCATGATCCACAAGAACTGGGCCGAACTCATCAAGCCCACCCAGCTTGAAATCAAGCCGGGCGCCGATTCGTCCCGCGTGGCCACCGTGGTCGCGGAACCGCTGGAGCGTGGCTTCGGCCTGACGCTGGGCAATGCGCTGCGCCGGGTGCTGCTGTCGTCCCTGCAGGGCGCGGCCATCACCTCGGTGCAGATCGACAACGTGCTGCACGAATTCTCGTCCGTCCCCGGCGTGCGCGAGGACGTGACCGATGTCGTGCTGAACCTCAAGGGCGTGACGCTGAAGATGGACGTCGACGCGCCCAAGCGCCTGACGCTTTCTGCCAAGGGTCCGGGCGAGGTCAAGGCGGGCGACATCCAGGAAACCGCCGGCATCACCATCCTGAACCGCGACCATGTCATCTGCCACCTCGACGAGGGGGCGGAGCTGCACATGGAACTGACCGTCGCCAATGGCAAGGGCTATGTCGCTGCCGACAAGAACCGCCCCGAGGACGCGCCCATCGGCCTGATCCCGATCGACGCCATCTTCTCGCCGGTCAAGCGCGTCAGCTACGAAGTCACGCCCACCCGCGAGGGCCAGGTGCTGGACTATGACAAGCTGACCATGAAGGTCGAGACCGACGGTTCGCTGACCCCGGAAGACGCCGTGGCCTATGCCGCCCGCATCATCCAGGACCAGCTGTCGGTCTTCGTCAACTTCGACGAGCCGGAAACGGCCACCCGCTCGGATGCCGAGGACGGGCTGGAGTTCGATCCGCGCCTGCTGAAGAAGGTCGACGAGCTGGAACTGTCGGTGCGTTCGGCGAACTGCCTGAAGAACGACAACATCGTCTATATCGGCGACCTGATCCAGAAGACCGAGGCCGAGATGCTGCGCACCCCGAACTTCGGCCGCAAGTCGCTGAACGAGATCAAGGAAGTGCTGTCCGGCATGGGCCTGCACCTCGGCATGGATGTCGTGGACTGGCCGCCGGAAAACATCGAGGATCTGGCCAAGCGTTTCGACGACCAGTTCTGAGTTCCGGGGGCGGCGACGCCCCCCGCAAGACCGGGCATCCGCCCCAAGGAGAGCGGCCCGCACGCATGGGCCGCCGGACAAAGCAAAAAGACGTCATAGGAGATCATCATGCGTCACGCCCGCGGCTATCGCCGCCTGAACCGCACCCACGAGCACCGCAAGGCGCTTTTCGCCAACATGGCCGGCTCGCTGATCGAGCATGAGCAGATCAAGACCACCCTGCCCAAGGCCAAGGAACTGCGCCCCATCGTCGAGAAGCTGATCACCCTGGCCAAGCGCGGCGATCTGCACGCCCGCCGGCAGGCCGCCGCCCAGCTGAAGCAGGACGCCCATGTCGCGAAACTGTTCGACGTGCTTGGCGCCCGCTACAAGGACCGCCAGGGCGGCTATGTCCGCATCATGAAGGCCGGCTTCCGCTATGGCGACATGGCCCCGATGGCGATCATCGAATTCGTCGAGCGCGACACCAGCGCCAAGGGCGCGGCCGACCGTGCCCGCCTGGAAGCCGAATCGGCTGCCGACGAATCGTAAGAAATTTAACTCTTTCTTAGGGTTAAGCGATCATTGACGCCCGCAGCCATCGCCATGGCTGCGGGCTTTTTGCAACAGTCCACGATTCATGTGATCGGCGGCTAAGGGGAACGAATCCGTTCATTTTCGTGCGAAAGTTGCACCGTCCATCAGGAAACGCACGGGAATTGCAGCAAGCGCGACGGCTTGCGCCCGGAGGGCAAAGACGGCTATGCCTTGCCGTGCCGACGGGCTGACCCGACGGCATTCCGAAAAACGTCGCTCGCAAGCACGGTATTGCTTGAATACACTGAGAACCGTGCCATTTTTCGTTGTAACCCGAAGAAAACGCAATCTGTCCAAAAAGTCATGTCGTCTCGCGCGGAAATCAATGCAGCACTCGCCAAGCTGAAAAAGCTTGCTCCGGCGGGCTATTTCATCGGGCTGCACATTCGTTTCGCTGCACCGTTGATGCAGTTCCAGACCTATAACAAGGAATGGGCCCAGCGCTATTCCGAACGGGCCTATGCCCTGCGCGACCCCACCATCGCCTGGGGCTTCTCGACCACCGGCGCCTGCCGGTGGAGCGTGCTGCCCATTCCAGACCCGTTTTCGATTCTCCAGGACGCGGCCGATCACGGGCTGCACTATGGTCTGGTCGTGGCGCATGGGCCGATCAAGTCGCGCACCATCGCGGCCTTCGCCCATGACAAGCGGGAATTCACGGATGACGAGATCGATGTGATCTCGGCAACGCTACGACGGCTTCACGAAATCACGGAGCCGCCGGAGAGCCTGACGAAGGCTCAGCAAGAGGCCCTTCGGTGTATCGCAGAGGGGGATCGTCATGCAGCGGCGGCTGCCAAGCTTGGTATAACGGAAAGCGCATTCAAGGCACGTCTCATCTCGGCACGCGAACGACTCATGGCGCGCACGACGGCCGAGGCGCTGCAACGGGCCAAGGATTACCGCTTGCTGTAATACGGTTCGTCCGCCGTTGCGGTTTACACCTGGGGGCCACCACCACCAAGAACCCCAGGAGAAGACCATGCAGACCACCACACTTTCCTTCGCCAACCTCCACAACCACGGCGAGCTGTTCGCCAACATCTTCCGCGCCCGCAAGCAAAGCTTCATCGTCCAGAAACGCTGGAACCTGCCCCAGACCGACGACATGGAGTTCGACCAGTACGACACGCCGATGAGCCGCTGGGTGGCGATCCACGAAAACGGCCGGGTTCTGGCCGGCGTGCGCCTGACCCCCACCACGGCGCGCTGCGGCATGTATTCCTACATGATCCGCGATGCTCAGCTTGACCTGCTCGGCGGCTCGATCCCGCAGAACCTGCTGGACGAACAGGCGCCGGTCGAGCCGGGCACCTGGGAAGCCAGCCGGCTGTTCGTCGACCACACCATCCCGCAGCGCGAACGCCGCCGGGTGCATTTCAACCTGGTGCAGGAGATGACCAATTCGGCGCGCGAACTGGGCGCCTCGCGTCTGGTGTGCCTGGTCGCCTCGACCTGGCCGCGCTGGCTGGTGCCCTGCGGGCTGGACGCGCAGGCCATGGGCCCGGTGGTCTGGATCGACGACGGCTATTTCCAATGCGTCTCGATCAACCTGGCGGCCAAGATGCACTGATGCGGCGCGCAGGGTGGAGGGCCTTTCGCGCGTGATGCGGGCGGCGTAACATGTCGCCCGCATGGCAGACCTATTCGACACCGCGCCCGCCTCGGGCGAAGCTGCGCGCCCGGTGGCGCGTCCCCTGGCCGACCGGATCCGCCCGGCCAGGCTGTCCGATGTCATCGGCCAGGACAAGGTTCTTGGCCCCGACGGCCCGCTGGGCGCCATGCTGGGCGCCGGCAGCCTGTCCTCGCTGATCCTCTGGGGCCCGCCGGGGGTCGGCAAGACCACCATCGCCCGCCTTCTGGCGCAAGAGACGGACCTGGCCTTCGTGCAGATCTCGGCGATCTTTTCCGGCGTGCCGGAGCTGCGCAAGGTGTTCGACGCCGCCCGCCTGCGCCGGAGCCAGGGCCGCGGCACCCTGCTTTTCGTCGACGAGATCCACCGCTTCAACAAGGCGCAGCAGGACAGCTTCCTGCCGCATATGGAGGACGGCACCATCACCCTGGTCGGTGCCACCACCGAAAACCCCAGTTTCGAACTGAACGCTGCGCTTCTGTCCCGCGCCCAGGTCATCGTGCTGGAGCGGCTGGGCCTGGCGGACCTCGAGCGCCTGGCGCAGCGCGCCGAGCAGGAACTGGGCCGCGCCCTGCCGCTGACCGGCGAGGCCCGCGACCGGCTCCTGGAGATGGCCGACGGCGACGGCCGCGCGGTGCTGAACCTGATCGAGCAGGTGATGGCCTGGAAGGTCAAGGGCAAGCTCGACCCCGAGGCGCTGGCGCAGCGGCTGATGCGGCGCGCGGCGAAATACGACAAGTCGGGCGACGAGCATTACAACCTGATCTCGGCCCTGCACAAATCGGTGCGCGGCAGCGACCCAGACGCGGCACTCTACTGGCTGTCGCGGATGCTGGAGGGGGGCGAGGATCCGCGCTATCTCGCCCGCCGCCTGACCCGCATGGCGATCGAGGACATCGGCTTGGCCGATCCGGCCGCGCAGCGCCATTGCCTGGACGCCTGGGCGCTTTACGAGCGGCTGGGCAGCCCCGAGGGCGAACTGGCGCTGGCCCAGGCCACGATCTACCTGGCGCTGGCGCCCAAGTCGAATGCCGGCTATGCCGCCTACAAGGCGTCGCGCGCCCTGGCGCGGCGCTCGGGCAGCCAGATGCCGCCCAAGCATATCCTGAACGCGCCGACCGGGCTGATGTCGGAACAGGGCTATGGCGCCGGCTATGCCTATGACCACGATGCCGAGGACGCCTTTTCGGGCCAGAACTATTTCCCCGACGGCATGAAGCGCCCGGTCTTCTACCTGCCCGTCGAGCGGGGATTCGAGCGCGAGCTGAAAAAGCGCGTTGAATGGTTCGCCGGGCTGCGTCAGAAGCGGCGGGCAGAGGACAAAGCATGAAACACACTTTCCTTCAGGTCGCGCTGGGTGGGGCCCTGGGCTCCGCGGCGCGCTATGGGGTCAATATCCTGGCCGGGCGGCTGACCCCCGGCTTTCCGCTGGGCACGCTGAGCGTGAACATCGCCGGCTGCCTGGCCATGGGGCTGCTGGCGGCCTTGCTGGCGCATCGGGGCGGGCAGCATCTGGCGCCCTTTCTGCTGACCGGGGTGCTGGGCGGCTTCACCACCTTCTCCGCCTTCGCGCTGGACACGATGACGCTGTGGGAACGCGGCGCCGCCGCCACCGCGCTTGGCTATGTGCTGGGCTCGGTCCTGCTGTCGCTGGCGGCGGTGATCGTCGGGCTGGCCATCGGCCGGGGGCTTTTCGCATGAGCGGCGTGCAGACCATCCGCGTCGGCGCGGACGAGGGCGAGCAGCGCATCGACCGCTGGCTGAAGAAGCGATTCCCGCAGCTGACCCAAGGCGCGGTCGAGAAATGGTGCCGCACCGGCCAGCTGCGCGTCGACGGCGGCCGGGTCAAGGCCAATACCCGCATCGAGGCCGGGCAGGAGGTGCGCGTGCCGCCGCTGCCCGAGGGCGCGCCGCCGCCCGCCCAGCCGAAAGCGTCGGTGAAGCAGTCCGATGCCGAGATGATCCAGTCCTGCGTCTTGTGGCGCGACGAGCATATCATCGCCCTGAACAAGCCGCCGGGCCTGCCCTCGCAGGGTGGCTCGGGGCAGGGCGACCGGCATGTGGACGGGCTGACCGCGGCGCTGATGTTCGGCTACAAGGACCGGCCCAAGCTGGTGCATCGGCTGGACAAGGACACGTCGGGGGTGCTGCTGCTGGCGCGCACCGACCGGATCGCGCGGGCGCTTTCCGAGGCGTTCCGCCACCGGCTGACCCGCAAGATCTACTGGGCCGCCGTGGCCGGGGTGCCGCATCCGCGCATGGGCTCGATCAAATACGGGCTGGTCAAGGCGCCCGGCCGCGGCCGGGGCGGCGAGGGCGAGAAGATGATGGCCGTCCACCCCTCGGCCGTCGCCACGACCGAGGGTGCCAAGCGCGCCCATACCGACTATGCCGTGCTGGATGCGCTCGGCGGGCGCGTCAGTTGGGTTGCCATGGTGCCCGTCACCGGCCGCACCCACCAGCTGCGCGCCCATATGGCCGAGATCGGCCATCCCATCGTCGGCGACGGCAAATACGGCGGCTCGGGGCAAGAGAACCTGGGCGACGGCTGGGGCGCCCAGCTGGGCGGAGAGATCAGCCGCAAGCTGCACCTGCATGCGCGCATGATCCGCTTCGAGCATCCGATCACCAAGAAGCTGATCACCGTGACCGCGCCCTTGCCCGATCACATGAGCCGCACCTGGAAGACGCTGGGCTGGTCGGAAAACGACGTGCCCGAAGACCCCTTTGCCGAGACAGCATGAAACTGGTCATCTTCGACATCGACGGCACGCTGGTCGACAGCCAGCTTGAGATCACCCAGGCGATGAACCGCGCCATGCAGGGCGCGGGCCTGCCCGAGATGGAGCCGGCGCGCATCCTCTCCATCGTCGGCCTGTCGCTGCCGGTTGCGGTGGCGCGGCTCTTGCCCGGCGCCGGTCCCGACCTGCACGAGCGCGTCGTGGCCGGCTATCGCGAATCCTTCATCGCCTCGCGCGCGGCGGGGGCGCTGCCGCCGCTTTATCCGGGCGCGCTGGACTGCCTGGACGCGCTGGCCGCGCGCGATGAAATGCTGTTGGGCATCGCCACCGGCAAGCCGGCGCGCGGGCTGGCGGCGATCCTGGACGCGCATGGGCTGACCCGGCGCTTCATCACCCGGCAATCGGCCGACGGCCATCCATCCAAGCCGCATCCGGCGATGCTGGAAAGCGCGCTGTCGGAAACCGGCGTGGTGGCGGGGCGCGCGGTCATGGTGGGCGATTCCACCTTCGACATGGAAATGGCGCGGGCGGCCGGGGTTGCCGGCTACGGCGTCGGCTGGGGCTTTTGCCCGGCCGAGGAACTGCATGCCGCCGGTGCGCATCTGGTCGCGCCCGACTATCCCGCGCTGACCCGCGCGCTGCTGGAGTGGGCCGATGAGTGAATGGAAGGCGCGCCGTTTCTGGGCATCCGTCGCGATCCACAAGGAAGTGGACGGCGGCTGGAGCGTGCTTCTGGACGAACGTCCCCTGCGCACGCCCGGCAAGCAGCCGCTGCGCCTGCCGACCGAGGCGCTGGCGCTGGCCGTGGCCGAGGAATGGCAGGCGGTGCGGGATGTGATCGACCCCAACGCCATGCCGCTGACCCGCGCGGCCAATTCCGCCATCGAAAAGGTCATGCCGCAATTCGACGCGGTGGCGGCGATGCTGGGCGAATATGGCGGCACCGACCTGCTGTCCTATCGCGCCGATGCGCCCGAGGCGCTGGTGCGCGCCCAGGCCGAGGGCTGGGATCCGCTGATCGACTGGGCGGCGACCGAGCTTCGCGCGCCGCTGCGCATCACCCATGGCGTGATCCCGGTGCCGCAGGATCCGGTCGCGCTGCTGAAACTGCGCGCAGAGGTCGCAGCCCTCGATCCCTTCGGCCTGACGGCCTTGCACGATCTGGTGACCTTGCCCGGCTCGCTGGTCCTGGGGCTGGCGGTGATACGCGGCCGCATCGACGCCGAGGCCGCCCATGCCCTGTCCCGGATTGACGAGGAATTTCAGGCACAACGCTGGGGCCGCGACGACGAGGCCGACGAGGCGGCCGCCGGCCGGCTGGCCGCGATGCGCGATTCTGAGCGGTTCTGGCTTCTCAGCCGCGGCTGACGGGCGCGTTTTGGTTCTTTCTTGACGCATCCGCCTCCATCGGCACAATGCCGCTTATGGGGGTAACGAATGCCCCTTGCTCAAACGGGCTCGCCAACGGCCCTATAGACGGCGCATTCCTGGGCGAGACCCGGAACAACAGTGGGGAAATCAATGAAGAAATCTGTATTCTTCGGCTCTGTGACGGCGGTCGCGCTGGCGGCCTCGGGTGCTTTGGCCGCAGAGGGCGACACGCTGAAAGAGGTCAAGGCCCGCGGCGTGCTGAACTGCGGCGTGAACACCGGCCTGATCGGCTTTGCCGCCCCTGACGCGAACGGCAACTGGTCGGGCTTCGACGTCGCCTTCTGCAAGGCCGTGGCCGCGGCGGTGCTGGGCGACGCGACCAAGGTGAAATACGTGCCGACCACCGGCCAGACCCGCTTCACGGCGCTTTCCTCGGGCGAGGTGGACCTTCTGGCCCGCAACTCCACCTGGACCTTCCAGCGCGACACCGACCTCAAGCTGGATTTCATCGGCGTCAACTACTACGACGGCCAGGGCTTCATGGTGCGCAAGGATCTGGGCGTTTCCTCGGCCAAGGAGCTGAACGGGGCCACGATCTGCATCCAGACCGGCACCACGACCGAACTGAACCTGGCCGATTACTTCAAGGCCAACAACATGGACTATCAGCCGGTCAACATCGACAGCAACGCCGAGGGCGAACAGCAATACATGGCCGGCGCCTGCGATGCCTATACGACCGACGCCTCGGGCCTGGCCGCGACCCGCGCCAGCTTCGCGGACCCGGAAAACCACATCATCCTGCCCGAGATCATCTCGAAAGAGCCGCTGGGCCCGGCGGTGCGCCATGGCGACAACAACTGGGGCGACATCACGCGCTGGACGCTTTACGCCCTGATCGCGGCCGAGGAATACGGCGTCACCTCGGCCAATATCGACGAGCTGGCGAAAAGCTCGAACAACCCCGAGGTCCAGCGCCTGCTGGGCACCACCGACGAGCTGGGCACGATGATCGGGCTTGACGCCGAATGGGCCAGGCGCGCCATCAAGGCCGGCGGCAACTACGGCGAGATCTTCGCCGCCACCATCGGCGAACAGACCCCGATCGGGCTGGCGCGCGGGTTGAACGCGCAATGGACCCAGGGCGGTCTGATGTATGCGATGCCCTTCCGGTAATCGCATCTGAACAAGGGCGTGCGGGGGCGCGTGCCCTCCGCGCGCCCCCGAACGAAAACCGGCAAGCCAGAGGCCAAAGGCCCGACATTTCCGCCGGTCACAGGGGGTTACTACATGGTCGCTTATACGGGGGCGGACAATCCGCCGTTCCGGTTGTCGATGCTGATCTATGATCGGCGCTATCGCTCGCTGACCCTGCAAGCCATCGTCTTCATCCTGGTGATGCTGGCGGCGAGTTGGCTGATCGACAACACGCTGCGCAACCTGTCCGCCATGGGCAAGACGCTCAGCTTCGATTTCCTGTTCCGGCGCGCCGGATACGACATCCCGCAGCAGCTGATCCCATACAATTCCGACGACACCCATCTGCGCGCGACCGTGATCGGGCTGCTGAACACGCTGCTCGTCTCGGTGCTGGGCTGCATCGCGGCGACGGTCCTGGGCGTGATCGTGGGCGTGCTGCGGCTGTCCTCGAACTGGCTGATCGCGCGGCTGATGACGGTCTATGTCGAGGTCTTCCGCAACATTCCCCTGCTTTTGTGGATCCTGGTCTGCCTTGCGATCTTTACCGAGGTGATGCCGCCGCCCAACGCCTATCGCGGCGAGAACCCGGCCGCGAGCATGATCCTGTTCGACACCATCGCGCCGACCAACCGTTATACCGCCATCCCCTCGATCGGCATGACCAACCCGCCCGGCACCATCTCGCTGGGGCGCGAGGGGATCAGCTGGGCCTTCGTCGCCTTCGTCGTGGTCATCGCCGCCGCCTTCGTCGGGCGCCGGCTGCTGCGGAGCCGGGCGCAGCGCATCCAGGACCGGACCGGCAAGCGGCCGACGACCTGGTGGATCAGCCTGGCGATGTTCGCGCTGCCGGTGCTGTTCCTGACCTGGTATTTCGGCCTGCATCTGATCCCGCCGGTGCTGCGCGGCTTCAACTTTGCCGACGGCATCAACCTGGACAACGCCCTGGTGGTGCTGTGGCTGGCGCTGACGCTTTATACCGGCGCCTTCATCGCCGAGATCGTGCGCGCCGGCATCCTGGCCGTCAGCAAGGGCCAGACCGAGGCGGCCTTTGCCCTGGGCCTGCGGCCGCGCCGGACCATGTCGCTGGTGGTGCTGCCGCAGGCGCTGCGGGTGATCGTGCCGCCGCTGATCTCGCAATACCTGAACCTGACCAAGAACAGCTCGCTGGCCATCGCCGTCGGCTACATGGACCTGCGCGGCACGCTGGGCGGCACCACGCTGAACCAGACCGGGCGCGAGATGGAGGCGATGGTGCTGATGATGGGCATCTACCTGGCGCTCAGCCTCATCATCTCGGCCGGGATGAACATCTTCAACGCCCGCGTCAAGCTGAAGGAGCGGTGAGATGAGCGAGACGCATTCCGAAACCGTCGCCTATGTGCGCGAGACGATGCTGCCGCCCGAGCCGCCGCCCCTGGCCGAGACCGGCGCGATCAAATGGCTGCGCGAGAACCTGTTTTCCGGGCCGCTGAACATCGCGCTGACCTTCGTCGGGCTGGGCATCGTCTGGCTGGTGGTCAGCACCGTGGGGCCGTGGCTGTCGCATTCGGTCTGGAACGCCGGCAGCATGGCCGAGTGCCGCCAGATCATCGCCCAGACCTGGGGGGAAGGCGCGACGGGCGCCTGCTTCGCCCTGATCAAGCATCGCTGGAACCAGTTCCTGTTCGGCTTCTATCCGCAGGCGCTTTACTGGCGGCCGGTGCTGGCCTTCGGCCTGCTGTTCCTGGCGCTGGCGCCGGTCTTGTTTTCCGAAAGCACCAGGGCGCGGCGCATGGTGCTGGGCTTGTCGCTGGCGCTGACCTTCGTCTTTGCCGCGCTGCTCGGGGCGCCCATGGGCGCGCTGCTGGGCATGGCGGTGCTGATGCTGCTCTGGGCCGCGCTGATCGAGACGCGCCCGCGCTGGTCGCTGCTGGCGAGCCTGGCCTATCCCTTCATCGCCGTCTGGCTGCTCTGGGGCGGCTCGCTCTGGAGCGAGGCGATGGTGCTGGCGGGCTTCTGCCTGGGGTTCGTGGTCTGGCGGCTGCTGGCGGCGCGGTTCGGGCTGCTGGCCTTTGCGCTGGCGGTGGTGGCGACGGCGGCCTGGTGGCTGCTCTTGGCCGGCCCGCTGGCCTCGGCGCTGGCCGGGGTGCTGCCCTTGCGGCTGCGTCCGGTGTCCTCGGACCAGTTCGGCGGCTTCGTGCTGTCGATCACCATCGGCGTCGCCGGCATCGCGCTCTCTCTGCCGCTGGGGGTGATCCTGGCCTTGGCGCGGCGCTCGGACCTGCCGGTGATCAAGCTGCTGGCGGTGATGTTCATCGAGTTCATCCGCGGCGTGCCGCTGATCACGCTGTTGTTCGTGGCCTCGCTGCTGCTGAACTATTTCCTGCCGCCGGGGACGAATTTCGACATCATCCTGCGGGTCATCATCATGGTGACGCTGTTTGCCGCCGCCTATATGGCCGAGGTGATCCGCGGCGGCCTGGCCGCCCTGCCCAAGGGCCAATACGAGGCCGCCGACGCGCTGGGGCTGGACTACTGGAAGGCGCAGCGGCTGATCGTGCTGCCGCAAGCGCTGAAGATCAGCATTCCCGGCATCGTCTCGACCTTCATCGGCATGTTCAAGGACACGACGCTGGTCGTCTTCGTCGGGCTGTTCGACCCCTTGAAGGCCATGGCCGACACCATCCGCGCAAGCTTCGAATGGAAGGGTGCCTATTGGGAGCCCTATATCTTCGTCGGCGCGATCTTCTTCATCCTCTGCTTCGGCATGTCGCGCTATTCCATGTATCTGGAACGCCGGCTGAAGCGCGACCACCGCTGAGGAGGCGCATATGACCACCCGAACCACCGCGATCCCCGCCGCAAGCGACGAAGCCGCGATCGAGATCGTCAAGCTGAACAAATGGTATGGCACCTTCCACGTGCTGCGCGACATCGACCTGGTCGTCGGCAAGGGCGAGCGCATCGTCATCGCCGGGCCCTCGGGTTCGGGCAAGTCCACGCTGATCCGCTGCATCAACCGGCTGGAGGAACACCAGTCCGGCAAGATCATCGTGGACGGGACCGAGCTGACCCACGACCTGAAGAACATCGACAAGGTGCGCTCCGAGGTCGGCATGGTGTTCCAGCATTTCAACCTGTTCCCGCACCTGACCATCCTGGAGAACTGCACGCTGGCGCCGATCTGGGTGCGCAAGATCCCCAAGCGCGAGGCCGAGGAGACGGCCATGCATTTCCTGACCAAGGTCAAGATCCCCGAGCAGGCGCATAAATACCCCGGCCAGCTGTCGGGCGGCCAGCAGCAGCGCGTGGCCATCGCCCGCGCGCTGTGCATGCGCCCGCGGATCATGCTGTTCGACGAGCCGACCTCGGCGCTGGACCCCGAGATGATCAAGGAGGTTCTGGACACGATGATCGAACTGGCCGAGGACGGCATGACCATGCTTTGCGTGACCCATGAGATGGGCTTTGCGCAGGCGGTGGCGCATCGGGTGATCTTCATGGACCAGGGCCAGATCGTCGAGCAGAACACGCCGAAGGAGTTCTTCAACAACCCGCGGTCCGAACGCACCAAGCTGTTCCTGAGCCAGATCCTGGGGCATTGAGCGGCGCAAGCGGCGCGGCCGCGGGGGACTTCGCGTCCCCCGTCCGCCGCCGGCGCGGCGGACTCCCCCTGCGGGATATTTCTCCACGGAAGAATGCCAGGCGGGCGGGCCGGCGCCGGGAATGACGAGATCGACCTGGGGAGCGACGACGATCTTTACGGCGCCCATGACCTGGGCGCCCTCGACGGCGGCTCGGGCAATCACGCGATCATCGGCGGTGCGGGCCGCGCCCGGATCGAGGATCACGGCGGCGCGGTCTTCATCGATGGCGAGCATGGTAACGACCTGATCTTGTCGCCCGACGCCTCGGACCCCGAGCGGCCCGACACGCTGCTGGGCGGCACGGGCGACGATGCGATCCATGCCGGGGCGGGCGATCTGATCGAGGGCGGCGATGGCGCCGACCTGATCGTGCTGCGCAGCGATGCGGGCGGTGCGGCCGACATCGCCTATGCCGGCGAAGACACGATCGCCATCAGCCTGGCCGAGGACTATGCCGGCGCCGAGGAATATGTGCTGGTGCAGGACGGCGACGATATGCGCGTGGTGCTGGACGGCGACGACGTGGCCATCCTGCGCGATACCCTGGTTCGCGACGTCGGCACGATCACCCTGGACGCAAGGGCGCGGAGACCTGATCGGGGGCAGGGGTCATGGAGAAGGCGCGCGGGGCCGGCCCGTGCGCCTTTTCGACTATCTGCGCCCAGGGGGTCAGATCGCGGACTTGCGCGATTCCTCGAGGTAGATCTCGCGCAGGCGGGTCGCCACCGGGCCGGGCCGGCCGCTGCCCAGCGCCACGCCGTCGATCTCGACCACCGGCATCACGAAGGCCGAGGCCGAGGTGAAGAAGGCTTCGTCCGCCGCCTGCGCCTCGGCGATGGTGAAGGGGCGTTCCTCGATCTGCATCTGCGCCTCGGCCGCATAGCGCAGCAGCGAGGCGCGGGTGATGCCGTGCAGGATGTCGTTGGACAGCGGGCGGGTGACGATCCGGCCGTCCTTGACGATATAGGTGTTGTTCGAGGTGCCCTCGGTCACGAAGCCGTCCTCGGTGAACCAGGCGTCGTCGACGCCCTGGTGCTTGGCCTCCATCTTGGCCATCGAGGGATAGAGCAGCTGCACCGTCTTGATGTCGCGCCGGTGCCAGCGCAGGTCGGGGATCGAGATCACCCGGATGCCGGTCTTGGCCTGCGGATTGTCGGCAAGGCCGGGCTTGGACTGGGTGAACATGACCACGGTCTGCGGCGTGTCCTCGGGCGGATAGGCGAAGTCGCGGTCGCCGGGATTGCCGCGGGTGACTTGCAGGTAGACCATGCCCTCGACCACCTCGTTCAGCGCCACCAGCTGGCGATGCGCGGCCAGCCATTCGTCGTCGCCCAGCGGATTGCCCATGCCGAGTTCGGCCAGCGAACGGGTCAGCCGCGTCATGTGGCCGGCAAAGTCCAGCAGCTTGCCCCCCAGCACGCTGGTCACTTCGTAGACGCCGTCGCCCATCACGAAGCCGCGGTCGAAGATCGACACCTTGGCTTCGGCTTCCGGCAGATAGTCGCCATTCAGATAGACGGTGCGGGTCATGTCGTTTCTCCTGTCCCAGGGCCTGCTAGCGCGGTCCTGCGCCGAAAGCGGCAGGGCGTCAAGATGCGGGGGTTTTCGCAGGTGCAAAATCAGCTTGATGCAGCCGCAGCAATTATCTATCAGTTTCGCAGCGCCGTTTGAAACATCCTTACCCGAAAGGCAAGCCATGTCCTTCCGCACGCAACCCCCCGCGCCCGCCCGCCTGAACCGCTGCCAGCTTTTCGGCCCCGGCTCGCGCGCGGCGCTGTTCGAAAAGATGGCCGGCTCGGCCGCCGATGTCATCAACCTGGACCTGGAGGATTCGGTCGCCCCCGACGACAAGGAGCAGGCGCGCCGCAACGTGATCCAGGCCGTCGGCGACATCGACTGGGGGACCAAGACCCTGTCGGTCAGGATCAACGGGCTGGACACGCCCTGGTGGTATCGCGACGTGGTCGACCTGCTGGAGCAGGCCGGCGAGCGGCTGGACCAGATCATGATCCCCAAGGTCGGCAATGCCGCCGACATCTATGCGGTGGACGCGCTGGTGACGGCGATCGAGGCGGCCAAGGGCCGGCAGAAGCGCATCGGCCTGGAGGTCATCATCGAATCCGCCGCCGGCATCGCCCATGTCGAGGAGATCGCGGCATCCTCGCCCCGCCTGCAGGCGATGAGCCTGGGTGCGGCGGATTTCGCCGCCAGCATGGGCATGGCCACCACCGGCATCGGCGGCACCCAGGAAAACTACTACATGCTGCATGAGGGCGCGAAATACTGGTCCGACCCCTGGCACTGGGCGCAGACCGCCATCGTCGCCGCCTGCCGCACCCATGGCGTGCTGCCGGTGGACGGCCCCTTCGGCGATTTCAGCGACGACGAGGGCTTCCGGGCGCAGGCCCGCCGCTCGGCCACGCTGGGCATGGTCGGGAAATGGGCGATCCATCCCAAGCAGGTGGCGCTGGCCAACGAGGTCTTCTCGCCCAGCGAAAAGGCCGTGACCGAGGCGCGCGAGATCCTGGCCGCGATGGAGGAAGCCAAGCGGACCGGCGCCGGCGCGACGGTATACAAAGGTAGACTGGTTGACATAGCGTCCATCCGTCAGGCACAAGTGATCGTGCGTCAGGCAGAGTTGATCGAAGCCTGATCGGCAAGAGATACCTGGGCGGCTACGCGGGGAGGCTGGCCGCCATGACAGGGGAGGAGCAACAGGCCCTGCGGCTGCGCGGGGCCTGTTGTCATTCAGGCCCCGCGGCTGGAATTTCGCCGATTTTCATGCAGATTCAATGCGGTTGCCGCAGCGTTCCCCCCGCGCCGGCAGGGGTCCGGCTTTCCGCGCCGTCCATGGCCGGGCGCGGCTGCAGCGGATCGGGCGTGCGGTTGCGCCGGGCCAAGTCGGGAATCGGTGATTCGGGCATGGCCGGCAGGCCGCTGCCCATCAGGGAACGGAAGGCGGGCTTTCCCGCGGAAGCCGGGCGATTCCTGCGGCCGGCGGCGGGGCCCTTGCCGTGATCTTCGCGTGTCATGTCCCGTCTCGCTTAGAACAAGTCCGCAGCAGTTATGGAGCGGGTGGCGAAAGCGCAAGGCCGTTGACCGGAATGTGAGCCTGCCACGCCGCCGGGATGCGGGGCGTCGCCGCCAGCAGGCTTTGCGTATAGGGATGCTGCGGCTGCCCGAGCACCTGGTGGGTGGGGCCGGCCTCGACGATGCGGCCCTTTTCCATCACCAGCACCCGGTCGGTGATCTGGCGCACCACCGACAGGTCGTGGCTGATGAACAGATAGGCCAGCCCGTGGCTGCCCCGCAGCCGCGCCAGCAGGTCCAGCACCTGCGCCCGCACCCGCACGTCCAGCGCGCTGACCGCCTCGTCCAGCACGATCAGCCGCGGCTTGATGATCAGCGCGCGGGCGATGGCGATGCGCTGGCGCTGGCCGCCGGAAAATTCGTGGATGTGCCGGCGCATGGCGTCGCCGGTAATGCCGACCTCGTAAAGCGCCTCGGCCACCTGCTCGCGCCAGTCGCGGGGCAGGCCGGTCAGGTGAAAGGGCTCGGCCACCAGCCGCTCGACCCGCCAGCGCGGATCGAAGCTGCCGAAGGGATCCTGGAACACCACCTGCATCCTGGCGCGCAGCTCCGCGGCCATGGCGCGGCCGGCGCGCACCTCTTGCCCGTCCAGCAGGATGCGGCCGCCCTGCAGCGGGTCGAGCCCCAGGATCGCCCGCGTCAGCGTCGATTTCCCGCAGCCGGATTCGCCGACCAGCCCGACCGATTCCCCGGCGTCGAGGCGAAAGCCGACCCCGTCCACCGCCCGCAGGGTTTCGCGCGATGCGGCCAGGCCGCGGCGGGGCAGGGGGTATTCGCGCACCGCCCCCTCGACCTGCAGCAGCGGCCGCGGCTGCGCCGGGGGCAGCACCAGCCGCGGCTGGTGGGTCGAGGCGGCGAAGAGCGCGCGGGTATAGGCGTGGCGGCGCTGGCGGAACACCTGCTCGGTCGGGCCTTCCTCGACGATGGTGCCGCGCTGCATGACCGCCACCTGGTCGGCGATGCCCGCGACCACCGCAAGGTCGTGGGTGATCAGCAGCAGCGCCATCCCCTCGTCCCGGACCAGCCCCTTGAGCAGGTCGAGGATGCGGGCCTGCGTGGTCACGTCCAGCGCCGTCGTCGGCTCGTCGGCGATCAGCAGGTCGGGACGCAGCGCGATGGCCAGGGCGATGGCGACGCGCTGGCGCTGGCCGCCCGACAGCTCGTGCGGGTAAAGCGTCAGCGGAAAGCGCGGCGCGGCCAGGCCGACGCGGTCCAGCCGGTCGCGGGCACGCTCCTGCGCCGTCTTGCGGTCCAGGCCCTGGTGGATGCGCAGCACCTCGGCCACCTGATCGCCGATGGTCATCAGCGGGTTCAGCGCCGTCATCGGTTCCTGGAAGATCATGCCGATGCGCTTGCCGCGGATGCGGCACAGCTCGCGCTCGGGCAGCTCCAGCAGGTTCTGGCCGTCCAGCTCCACCCGGCCGTCGGCAGCCATGCCCTGGGGCAGCAGGCCCATGATCGCCAGCGCCGCCATGGACTTGCCCGAGCCGCTTTCGCCGACCAGCCCGGTGATCCGGCCGGGCGGCAGCGCCAGGTCGATGCCGCGCAGGATGTCATGCCCGCCGATGCCGACGGCCAGCCTGCCGGTCCTGATCATGGCGACCTGCGCAATCTGGGGTCCAGCGCGTCGCGCAGCCCGTCGCCCAGCAGGTTCAGCCCCAGCACGGTCACGACGATGGCCAGGCCGGGGATGACGGCGACATGCGGGGCCAGCGCCACCATGGTCTGCGCCTCGGCCAGCATCCGGCCCCAGCTGGGCGTCGGCGGCTGCGCGCCAAGGCCGACATAGGACAGCCCCGCCTCGGCCAAAATCCCCAGGCTGAACTGGATGGTGCCCTGCACGATCAAGAGGTTGGCGATATTGGGCAGGATGTGCTGGATGCTGATGCGGCTGGCGCCCTTGCCGGCCACCTGCGCCGCGCGGATATAGTCGAGCGTCCAGATCGGCAGCGCGCCTCCGCGGGTGACGCGGGCAAAGACCGGGATGTTGAAGATGCCGATGGCGATGATCGCGTTCAGCGCCGAGGGCCCCAGCGCCGCGGTGATCAGGATGGCGATGACCAGGCTGGGGAAGGCAAAGACCAGGTCGTTGCCGCGCATGACCACCTCGTCGATCCAGCCGCCCCGCGCTGCGGCGAGCAGGCCCAGCGGCACGCCGAATCCCATGCCGATGCCCACCGCGACCAGCGCCACCGCGATCGAGGTGCGTGCGCCGACCATGATCATCGACAGCATGTCGCGGCCGAAATGGTCGGTGCCCAGCCAATGCTGGCCCGAGGGCGGCAGCAGCTTTTGCGCGATGGCAAGCTGCGTCACGTCGGCCGGCGTCCACAGGAACGAGACCAGCGCCGCGACCAGCGCCAGCCCGGAAAGCAGCGCGCCCAGGATCAGCGATGCCCTCATCTGCGCAGCCTCGGGTCGACCAGCGCATAGGACAGGTCCACCAGGAACGTGACCAGGATCACCGCCGCCACCAGCACCAGCACCGCGCCCTGCACCACGATCAGGTCGCGCTGGGTGATGGCCTGGAAGATCAGCCGGCCAAGGCCGGGCAGGTAGAACACGTTCTCGATGATGATCGCCCCCGCCAGCAGGAAGGAAAACTGCATCCCCATGATGGTCAGCACCGGGATCAGCGCATTGCGCAGAGCGTGGCGCGACAGCGCCTGCCCGGCGCTGAGCCCCTTGGCGCGGGCGGTGCGGATGTAGTCCTGCCCCAGCGTCTCGACCAGGGCCGAGCGCAGCACGCGCGCCAGGATCGCCGCCTGCGGCAGGGCCAGCGCCACGGCGGGCAGCAGCAGCGATTTCAGCGCCGCGGCGGGATGGTCCCAGCCGGGAAAGCCGCCGGCGGGCAGCCAGCGCAGCTTCACCGCGAACAGCAGCACCAGCAGCATGGCGAACCAGAAATTCGGCAGCGCGATGCCGACCTGCGTCGCCGCCATGACCCCGGTGTCGCCCGCCCGGCCGCGCCTTGCGGCGGCGAACATGCCGATGGGCAGGGCGATCAGCACCGCCAGCGCCAGCGCCATCAGCGCCAGCGGCAGCGAGACCTGCATCCGGTCGAGGATCATCCCCGCCACCGGCGTCTTGTAGGTGAAGCTGTGGCCCAGGTCGCCCGCCAGCAAGCCCCCCAGCCAATGCAGGTAGCGCAGCGGCAAGGGCAGGTCCAAGCCCATCTGCTGGCGCAGCGCCGTCACCGTCTCGGGCTGGGCGCCGGTGCCCAGCATGAAGCTGGCCGGATCGCCCGGCACCAGCTCGACCACCGAAAAGATCAGCGCCGAGGCCAAAAGCAGGCTCAGGCCAAGCGAGATCAGGCGGCGGATCACATAGCGCAGCATGGGGAAACGCTAGTGCGGCGCCGGGGCGCGGTAAAGCGGCCTTTGCGCTCAGGGCACTTCCAGCTTGCCGATCAGCGGCACGTCGTCGTCCAGGCTGACGGTGTGGCGCTCGATCATGCGGTGGACCATGGGCGGTTCGGTCCCGCGATGCAGCTTGTTCAAGTCCTGGTAGGTCTCGAAATCGGCCTTGGTGCGGCGCAGGTTGTGGCGCACGTATTCGTCCCAGGTGGCGATGTGATAGCTTTCGGTCCAGCGCTCGGGATGTTCCAGGTCGCGCAACAGCGCCCAGTTGCGCGCGCCGTCGCGGCGGCGGATGTTGCGGCGCAAGGCCATCAGCCGCAGGAACTCGGGCACGTCGAGCTGGTCGATCTCATAGTCGATCATCACCATGATCGGCCCCGAGCGGCCGCGCAGGTCCAGCGCCAGCTCGGGCTCGCGAAAGCGGTTCACCGGGTCCAGGTCCAGCGTGCCGAATTCGGGGATGCGCAGCCAATGGCCCAGCACCGCGCCCAGGAACAGCGGCACCGAGGCGGCGATCAGCGCCGTGTTCACGTCGTAATTGTTGGCGACCGAGCCCCAGATCCAGGCCCCCGCCGCCATGCCGCCGAAGACCGCGGTCTGGTAAAGCGCCAGCGCGCGCGCCACCACCCAGCGCGGCGTCGAAAGCTGCACGGTGACGTTGAACAGCGACAGCGCCAGCACCCAGCTGGCCCCGGCGGGCAGCATGGCCAGCGCGTGCAGCCAGGTGCTTTCGGTCAGCGCCAGCATCAGCGCCGAGGCGCCGAAGGCGGCAAAGGCGACGCGGACCACGTTCTCGTTGTCCAGCCGCTCGCGCACCAGCGGGTTGATCAGCGCGCCGGCGATCGCGCCCAGCCCGAAGCAGCCCAGCAGCAGCCCGAACAGCAGCGAGCCCCCGGCGGGGTTCTGCTTGGCCACCAGCGGCAGCAGCGCCATGACCACGATGGCCGAAAAGCCGAACAGCGCCCCGCGCGACAGCACCCGCATCAGGTTCGGCGACAGCGCCACATAGCGCAGGCCCGCGCCCACGGCGGCGACAAAGGGCTCGGGCGTGGTGGTGCGGGGCGGCGTCACCGGATGCCAGCGGATCAGCGCGCCGAGCAGCGGGATATAGCTTGCCGCATTGACCGCGAATGCCGCCGCCGCGCCGAAGGCGGCGGTGATGATCCCGCCCACCGCCGGCCCGACCGAACGCATCAGGTTGAAGCCCACCGAGTTCAGCGACACCGCCGCCGGCAGGTCGTCGCGCGGCACCAGGTCCTGCATGCTGGCCTGCCAGGGCGGGTTGTAGATCGCCTGCCCGACTCCGATCAGGAAGGTCAGCGACAAGAGCAGCAAGGGCGTCATCCAGCCCTGCCAGGTCAGCACCGCCAGCAGCACCGAGACCGCGGCCATGAAGACCTGCGCCCCCAGCAGCAGCGTGCGGCGGTCGAAGATGTCGGCCAGCGCCCCCGAAAGCAGCGCGAACAGCATGATCGGCAACGTGTTCGACGCCTGCACCAGCGCGATCAGCGTCGCCGAATCGGTCAGCTGCGTCATCATCCAGGCCGCGCCCACCGCCTGCACCAACCCGCCGAAGTTCGAGATCAGCGTCGCCGACCACAGCAGTCGGAAGTCGCGGTGGCGGAACGGGGCAAAGGGGCTCTTGCGGGCTGTTGCTGGCATGATCCGAAAAACCTGGGACAATCCGGCCAAGCTTAGGCAGAGCCCCGCCGGGCCGCAATCCGGCCGGCCGATTCTTGCCGTATCGCGGCGATCTTTCGTCTATCCGCAATATGATCGAAGAATATTCGAGAAAATACCGTATATACGACGATTATGTGATGCATGAAGCCTATTTTCCGCCGGAATCGGGATTTCATTTCCGCGCCGGCTGCTATCCTTGCCCTCGACTCGGATTTTGGGGGGTGCGCGACTATGAAGATCATCGTTCTTGGGGCCGGTGTCCTGGGCGTCACGTCGGCCTGGTATCTGGCCAAGGCCGGGCATGAGGTGACGGTGATCGACCGGCAGGACGGGCCGGCGCTGGAGACGAGCTTTGCCAATGCCGGCGAGATCTCGCCCGGCTATTCCTCGCCCTGGGCGGCGCCGGGCGTGCCGCTGAAGGCGCTGAAATGGATGTTCCAGCGCCATGCGCCGCTGGTGATCCAGCCCAGGCTGGACTGGCAGCGGGTTTCCTGGATGGCGCGGATGCTGGGGAACTGCACCTCTTCGGCCTATGCCGTCAACAAGAGCCGCATGGTGCGGCTGGCCGAATACAGCCGCGACTGCCTGGGCGAGCTGCGGGCCGAAACCGGCATCCGCTATGACGAGCGCACGCAGGGCACCTTGCAGATCTTCCGCAAGCAGCAGCAGCTGGATGCGGCCGGCAAGGACATCGAGGTGCTGCGCACCGATGGCGTGCCCTTCGAGGTTCTGGACCGCGACGGCTGCGTCGCCGCCGAGCCGGGGCTGGCCGGTTCGGCCGAGCGGATCGTCGGCGGGCTGCGCCTGCCGGGGGACGAGACCGGGGACTGCTTCCTCTTTACCAACCGCCTGGCCGAGATGGCCGTGGCGGCGGGCGTGACCTTCCGCTGGGGCGTCGGCATCGAGGCGCTGGAGGCCGAGGGCGGCCGCATCAGCGCCGTGCGCACCGACAAGGGCCGGCTGACCGCGGATCGCTATGTTCTGGCGCTGGGCTCCTATTCGCCGCGCATGGTGCGGCACCTGGGCCTGAAGCTGCCGGTCTATCCGCTCAAGGGCTATTCGCTGACCATCGACATCCAGGACGAAAGCCGCGCCCCGGTTTCGACGGTGATGGACGAGACCTACAAGGTCGCGATCACCCGCCTGGGCGACCGCATCCGCGTCGGCGGGCTGGCCGAGATCGCCGGCTACGACCTGAGCCTGAATCCGCGGCGCAAGGAAACGCTGGCGAAATCGGTGGGCGAGCTGTTCGGCGGCGCGGGCGATGCGGAAAAGGCGCTGTTCTGGACCGGGCTGCGGCCGATGACGCCGGACGGCACGCCCATCGTCGGCGCGACGCCGATCCCGAACCTGTACCTCAACACCGGGCACGGCACGCTGGGCTGGACCATGTCGGCGGGCTCGGGGCGGCTGATCGCCGACCTGATCTCGGGGCGCAAGCCCGACATCGCGGCCGAGGATCTGGGCTATGCCCGCTACCTGCGCGGCGCCAAGGCAGCCGGCCGTCCGGCGCTGCAACCCGCCCGCGCCTGAAAATCGCGGCAAGCATGGAAAAAGGGGGCCTTCCAAAGGCCCCCTTTCTTGCCGTCCGGCGCGGTGTCAGGCCCGCTTGACGAGGCGCAGCACCACCAGCAGGATCACCGCGCCCAGGGTGGCGAAGATGATCGTGCCGAGGATGGGGGCCGAGGCGCTCATGCCCAGGCCGAGCATCGGGAACAGCCAGCCGGCGATCACGGCGCCCAGGATGCCGATGACGATGTTCATCAGCAGCCCCTCGCCATGGCCCTTGACGATCAGCCCGGCCAGCCAGCCGGCGATCGCCCCGATGATGAGCGTGATGAGCAAGGCGGTCAGGGTCATGAAAAGCTTCCTTTCCTTGCGGGTTTGCGGCGCTTGGCCGATCGGCAAGCCAACGTCGCTGGCCCCGCGCCGGTTCCGAATCCCGCGGATCGGGCCCGGCAGGCGCGGAAAATCGCGCGTTTGGGCAACAGTTCGGTAACGATTGCGCATGTCCGGCGGGTCCAAGGCTTGACGCCGCAGAACCGGAAGGGCTGATAAGGGGTTGCAACTCTTGCCCGCCCTCTGCTCGGGTCGGGCGCGTCATTCGACGCAATCTCACAGCTGCCACCGCCGCGCCCCTGGGCGCGGTGCGCTATGAAGGGAAAAACGATGCGCCTTGTTCCGCTTTTGCTGGTGGTGGGCCTTGGCCTTGCCGCCTGTGCGCCCGCCGCCGAGACCCCGACCCAACCGCCGCCCGACCACGGCGTCTATGGCGCGCGGACCGATACCGGCCCCAATGGCGAGCCGATCGAGATCAACGCCGTCCGCCCCGCCTATCTGACCGAGCGCAACCGCCGCCAGCGCGTGCCCTACAACGGCCCCGAAGGCGCCGGCACCATCGTCGTCGATCCCTATGCGCGCTTCCTTTATCACGTGCTGGGCAGTGGCGAGGCCATGCGCTATGGCGTCGCGGTCGGCCAGGCGGGCAAGAACTTCCAGGGCAGCGCAACCATCGGCCGCAAGCATGCCTGGCCCAGCTGGACGCCCACCGCCAACATGGTCCGCACCCAGCCCGAGCTTTACGGCCCGCTCAAGGGCGGGCTGCGCGGCGGGGTGGACAACCCGCTGGGCTCGCGCGCGCTCTATCTCTACAAGGGCGGCCGCGACACCATGTATCGCATCCATGGCACGATGGACCCATCCTCGATCGGCAAGGCGACCTCGGCCGGCTGCATCCGGCTGTTCAACCAGGACATCATGGACCTGTTCGACGAGATCCCCAGCGGCACCGCGGTCAAGGTCCGCACCCGCGCCGAAAGCCTGGCGCTGGAAGGGCCGCTGGTCGAATTGCCCAACGGCTACCTGGCGCCCGCGGGCGAGGTGCAGACCGCCGAGGCTCAGGCCGCGCAATAACCGCGCCTTCCGGTTCCGACTCCATGCCCGCCCCGGTCCGTCCACGGCCGGGGCGTTCTTTTTCTGGCCAGCGCCGGCCGGGCGTGGCAGATTCCGCCCTGATCCGCCCAGCCTGAAAGGAGAGAGCCCATGGCCAAGCCCGCCGATCCGACCGCCTCCGCCTCGCGCGACCTGGATGCGATTGCCGAGCAGACCCAGACCGCGGCGCTGCGCCTGCTGGATCAGGCCGCGCTGGCCGCCTTGCAGCGCGACCTGCGCGCGATGAAGCAAAGCGAACAGGACGAGGCGGTGCGCAAGGCGCTGGCCCAGGCGATGCGCCGCGCCGCCGCCGAAAAGCGCCGCCGAGCCGAACAGGCCGAGCCCGCCGCGGATGTGGCTGCCGAGCCCGCCGCCCCCGCTTCTGCCGCGCCGTCCAAGTCCCCGCGCCCGGTGCGGCCGCTGCCCGACAAGGCCGAGAGGAAGCGCATCAAGGAGGCCGAGAGGGCCGAGAAGAAGCGGGTGAAGGAGGCCGAGAAGGCCGAGCGCAAGGCCGCGAAACAGGCGGCCAAGGCGGCCGAGAAAGAGGCCGCCCGCGCCGCGCGCAAATCGGCCAGGGCGGCGGAAGCCGGAAAACCCGCCGGGAAGGGCAACGGGCAGGGCGGCAAGGGCAAGGGCAAGAAGGCCCAGTAAGCGCGCAGGCACGGTTCCCAAGCCGTGCCTTGCCTGCTATTGGACATCCGACCACTCCATCCGGGTTCACCATGCGCCGTCCGGTTCTGGCCCTTGCCGCCGCCGTTTCCGCCGCTTTCCTTGTCCTCCCCGTCCAGGCGGTGGAGGACGCGGTCCATGGCCCGCCGCCGCCCCCGGACCAGTTGCGCTGCACGGATGACGGCACCTATTGCATTTCGGTCGCCGCCTATGTGCCCGATGTCTGCTCGGCCATCGAGCGGGCGGCGGGGAAGAACGGGCTCGACCCGCATTTCCTCGCCCGGCTGCTGTGGAAGGAAAGCCTGTTCGAGCCGGGCGCGATCAGCCCGGTCGGCGCCATGGGCATCGCGCAATTCATGCCCGGCACCGCCGAGATGGTCGGGCTGGACGATCCCTTCAACCCGGCCAAGGCCATCGAGGCCTCGGCGCGCTACCTGGCGACGCTGACGGCGAGCTTCGGCAATGTCGGCCTGGCCGCCGTCGCCTATAACGGCGGCGAGAACCGCGCCGCGCGCTTCGTCTCGCAGGGGGGCGGCCTGCCCTGGGAGACGCAGGACTATGTCCAGGCGATCACCGGCCAGACCGCCTGGATCTGGCGCGACGATCCGCCCCAGCGGCTGGACGTGCGGCTGGACAAGGAGCGGCCCTTTCGCCAGGCCTGCATCGACCTGGCCAGCGCGCGCAAGCTGCGCGAGTTCCAGACCCCCGACCATCCCTGGCCCTGGGGCGTGATCGTCGCCACCCATCCCAGCCAGTCGGGGGCCAGCGCGCAGGTCGCGCGGCTGAACCGGCAGCTGCGGCCGATCCTGGGCGGCAAGCGCGTGAGCTATGTGCATCGCAAGATCTCGGGCGGGCCGAGGAAGCTTTTCACCGCGCAGATCGGCTATTCCTCGAAGTCCGAGGCCCATGCCTTCTGCAACCGGCTGCGGGGCCTGGGCGGGCGGTGCCTGGTGCTGAAGAACTGAAACGCCGCGCGGGTGGCGGCGTTCCTTGGGTATTTGGGGAACGAAGAAGCCGGACTCGACGCCCCTATTGCGTCCAGTGCACCTGGGTCAGGTCGTTTGCGGGCATCGGGGCGTTTTCCCACAGCCCCTCGATTTCCGCCTTGGCGACGCCGGTCTTTGCCAGCTGGAACAGGAAGGCGTTGGCATGGTCGCCGGCGATGATCTCCTGCGCCTGTTTCAGCAGCGCCGAGCGTTCCGCCGGGTCGGTGGCGGCGTCGAGCCGGGCCATGGTCTCGTCGAAGGCCGGGTTCCGGTAGTTGAAGTAATAATCCTTGCGGGCGTAGATGCCGATGTCCATCGGCTCGACATGGCTGATGATGGTCAGGTCGTAATCGGCGTTCTTGAACACCTGTTCCAGCCATTGCGCCCATTCCATGTTGGTGATCTGGGTCTGGATGCCCACGGCGCGCAATTCGGCCGCCACGATCTCGCCGCCGCGGCGGGCATAGGGCGTCGGCGGCAGGGCGAGGCGCAGGGTCGGGATCTGGGTGCCCGACTCGGCCAGCAGCGTTTTCGCCAGTTCGGGGTCGTATCGCGATTTCGCGGTCAGGTCGACGTAATCGGGATGGTGCGGCGCGAAATGCGTGCCGATGGGCGTGCCATAGCCGAACATGGCGCCGTCGATGATTTCCTGGCGGTTGACGGCATGGGCGATGGCCTCGCGTATTTTGGCCTGGGCCAGCGCCGGGTGCTTGTGGTTCATGGCCAGGATCGTCTCGCCCTCGGTGGTGCCGACCAGCACCTTGAAGCGTGGATCGGCCTGCAGCTGCGCCAGGGTTTCCGGGGCGGGATAGATCGGGAAGGCGTCGATGTCGCCCGCCATCATCGCCGCGAAGGCGGCGCTGGGATCGGCGATGAAGCGGAAGGTGGCGGCTTTCAGCGCCGGCTTTTCGCCCCAGTAGCCCTCGAAGGCGTCGAGCCGGATATGGTCGCCCTGCCGCCATTCGCCGAAGCGGAACGGGCCGGTGCCGACGGGCCTGGTGGCGATCCCGGCCACGCTGGCCTCGTCCACCATCACCGCGTCGCCCCAGGCCATCTTGAACGGAAAGCCGCCGTCCGGCGCCTTGAGCGTGACGCGGACGGTCAGCGGGTCCAGGGCCTCGACGGTCTCGATGCCCTCGAACAGGGTTTTCTGGGCGTTGGTGCTGTCGGGCGCGCGGGCGCGGTCGAGCGAGAAGACCACGTCCCGCGCGTCGAAGGTGGCGCCGTCGTGGAAGGTCACGCCGGGGCGCAGGCGGAAGGTGTAGGTCTGGCCGTCGGCGCTGTCCCAGCTTTCGGCCAGGCCGGGCTTGACGCTGCCGTCGGGGGCGATGCGGGTCAGGCCCTCGAAGACATTGGCATAGACCACCTCGTCGATGGCGGCGGCGGTGCCCCCGGTCGGGTCCAGGTTCGGCGGCTCCAGCACCATGGCCAGCGTGATCGAATCCGGCGCCGCCAGCGCCGGCGTGGCCAGAATGGCCGCCAGCGCGGCCGTCTGCATCAGTTTCGCAAGCATCCCCGTCCCCCTTGGGCTGATCCCTGGGCGCAGCTTCCCGGCAAAACGGCCGGCGATCAAGCCCGCCGCTCGGTCAGCTGCTGGGCGAGGCCCGCGAACATCAGCCACAGCGAGCTGAGCAGCAGCCCCCAGCGGGCAAAGCTTTCGGGGTGGAAATCGACCAGCACCGCCCAGACCGAGAACCCCACCCAGGCCACGGTCACGGGCAGCGAGACCAGGCGCCAGCGTTCGGTGCGCATCGGGTGGATGAACTTGAGATTGGTGAACATGGCGATCGCCAGCGCCACGACGATGGCCAGCGTCAGCCAGAAATCCGGCTTGATCGCGAACAGCACCAGCACCACCATGTTCCAGCAGGCGGGGAAGCCGGCAAAGGAATTGTCGCGGGTCTTCATCCGGGTGTCGGCGAAATAGATCACGCTGCCATAGGTGATGGCGATGATCGCGATCCAGCCGGTCCAGCCCGGCAAAAGCCCCGACATGAACAGCGCATAGGCCGGGATGAAGACATAGGTCAGGTAGTCGATGATCAGGTCCATCAACACGCCGTCATAGGTCGGCCAGTTGGTCTTGACGTGATAGCGCCGCGCCAGCGGGCCGTCGACGCCGTCCACGATCAACGCGATGACCAGCCAGAAGAACATCTGCGACCATTCGCCCCGGACGGCGGCCAGCAGGGCAAGCATGGACAGCACCGCTCCGGTCGCGGTCAGCAGGTGGACGGTCAGGGCTTTGAGGCGCGGATTCATCCCCTGCTTCTGTCACCGATGGGTCATGATCGCAAGTTCGTGCGGGTCCGCGCCCTGCGCTTTTGCCGCGGGGTGATGCGGGCGGCCGACGGTCCTATGCGGCGAATTCCTCGGCCGCATAGCCTTGCAGATAGAGCAGCGCGGTCAGGTCGCCGTGGTTGATTCGCAAGCCCACCTGGGCTGCGACCACGGGTTTGGCGTGCAGCGCGACGCCCATGCCGGCCAGCTTGAGCATGTCGAGGTCGTTGGCGCCGTCGCCCACCGCCAGCACGTCGGCGGGGGCCAGGCCGCGGGCGGCGGTGATGTCGCGCAGCGCCTCGACCTTGGCCTCGCGGCCCAGGATCGGCAGGGCGACATGGCCGGTCAGCACGCCTTCCTCGGCCAGGAGCGTGTTGGCGCGATGCTCGTCGAAGCCGAGCGCGCGGGCGACGGGGCCGGTGAAATCGGTGAACCCGCCCGAGACCAGCGCGGCATAGGCGCCCTGCGCGTGCATCGTCGCCACCAGCTGCCGGCCGCCGGGGGCCAGGGTGATGCGATTGTCCAGCACCTCGGCGATGGCCGATTCGCGCAGGCCGGCCAGCAGGCCGACGCGGGCCAGCAGGGCCTCGTGGAAGTTCAGCTCTCCGTTCATGGCGCGGGCGGTGATGGCGGCGACGCGCTCGCCCACGCCGGCGACATCGGCCAGCTCGTCGATGCATTCCTGCTGGATCATGGTCGAATCCATGTCGGCCAGCAGCACCGCCTTGCGCCGGCCGCGGGTGGGCTGGATCGCCAGGTCGAAGCCCTCGGCCTGCAGCCGTTCCCATGTCTGCCAGAAATCCGCCGGCTCGGCGGCGAGGGGAAATTCGGCGGCGGTGCCCTGGGCCAGCCAGATGACATGCCCGCCATCCCAGGCGCGGCGCAGGTCGTCGACCAGCGCGGCGGACAGGTCCGCGCGGCTGGGCGCGGCAAGGATGGTGACGGTGAACATGCTGGCCCCCTTGGCGGTTGTTTCCGGCAGCACTAGCCAATGCGCCGCGGCGGATCAATCAGTCGGATTCATGCCGAAAAACTGTCGCATGCATGGCTTGCAATTTTTTCTTGCGGGAATCCTTCGGCGGCGCTAAGGCCATCAGCGGGACACGCCGCCCCAACGCGGCGCTTCATAGCTGGAAGGCTAACATCATGGGCAAGACTGCTCCGGCCGCGCGGCCGGCCAATCCGCGCTTTTCCTCGGGCCCCTGCGCCAAGATCCCCAATTTCTCGCTGGACATGCTTGCCGACGCGCCGCTGGGCCGCTCGCATCGGGCCGCCGTGGGCAAGGCCAAGCTGGCCGAGGCCATCGACCTGACCCGCGACGTGCTGGGCGTGCCGGCGGATTACCGCATCGGCATCGTTCCCGCCTCGGACACCGGCGCCGTCGAGATGGCGCTGTGGTCGCTGCTGGGCGCGCGCAAGGTCGAGATGCTGGCCTGGGAAAGCTTCGGCGAGGGCTGGGTCACGGATGTCGTGAAGCAGCTCAAGCTGGATGCGGTGGTCCGCAAGGCCGATTACGGCAAGATCGTGGATTTCGCCGAGGTCGATTTCGACAACGACGTGGTCTTTACCTGGAACGGCACCACCTCGGGCGTGCGGGTGCCGAATGGCGATGCGATCCCCGCGGACCGCGCCGGGCTGACCATCTGCGACGCCACCTCGGCCGCCTTCGCGATGGAGCTGCCTTTCGACAAGCTCGACGTGGTGACTTTCAGCTGGCAGAAGGTGCTGGGCGGCGAGGGCGCGCATGGCGTGCTGATCCTGAGCCCGCGCGCCGTCGAGCGGCTGGAGAGCCATACCCCCGCCTGGCCGCTGCCGAAGATCTTTCGCATGACCAAGGGCGGCAAGCTGATCGAGGGCATCTTCAAGGGCGAGACCATCAACACGCCCTCGATGCTGTGTGTCGAGGATTACCTGGTGGCGCTGAAATGGGCGCAATCCCTTGGCGGCCGCAAGGCGCTGGTCGCCCGCGCCGAGGCCAATGCGAAGGCCGTGCGCGACTTCATCGCCGGCAAGGATTGGATCGCCGACCTGGCCGAGGATCCGGCCACGGCCTCGACCACCTCGGTCTGCCTGAAGTTCACCGATCCGCGGATCCGGGACGGCGCCGCCTTCGCCAAGGCCGTCGCCAAGCGGCTGGAGAAGGAAGGCGTGGCGCTGGATGCCGGCGCCTATCGCGACGCGCCCCCCGGCTTGCGGATCTGGTGCGGCTCGACCGTCGAGACCGCCGATGTCGCGGCGCTGATGCCCTGGATCGAACATGCCTTCGAGGCCGAGATCGAGGCGCAGGCGGAAGTCGCCTGAGCGCGCTGCCGGACCGGGGCGCTGCCCCGGACCCCGGGATATTTGGACACGAAAGAAGCCGAGTTGCAGCGCCTGCGGCGCGCTGCCGGCCCCCGCATATCCAGAGGATAGAGAAATGCCCAAGGTTCTTGTTTCGGACAAGCTTTCGGAAACCGCCGTCCAGATCTTTCGCGACCGCGGCGTCGACGTGGACTACCTGCCGGATGTCGGCAAGGACAAGGAAAAGCTCGCCGAGATCATCGGCCAGTACGACGGGCTGGCCATCCGCTCGGCCACCAAGGTGACGGCGAAGCTGCTGGAGAACGCCACCAACCTGAAGGTGATCGGCCGCGCCGGGATCGGGGTGGACAATGTCGATATTCCGGCGGCCTCGAAGAAGGGCGTCATCGTGATGAACACGCCCTTCGGCAACTCGGTGACGACGGCGGAGCACGCCATCGCGCTGATGTTCGCCGTGGCGCGGCAATTGCCCGAGGCCAGCGTCTCGACCCATGAGGGCAAGTGGGAGAAGAACCGCTTCATGGGGGTCGAGGTCTTCAACAAGATCCTGGGCGTCATCGGCGCGGGGAACATCGGCTCCATCGTCATCGACCGGGCGCTGGGGCTGAAGATGAAGGTGCTGGCCTATGACCCCTTCCTGTCCGAGGAGCGGGCCAAGGAGCTGGGCGTGAAGAAGGTCGAGCTGGACGAGCTGCTGGCCCGTGCCGATTTCATCACCCTGCACGTGCCGCTGACCGAGAAGACCCGCAACATCCTGTCGCGCGAGAACCTGGAGAAGACCAGGAAGGGCGTGCGCATCGTCAATGCCGCCCGCGGCGGGCTGATCGACGAGGAGGCGCTGGCCGCGCTGTTGAAATCGGGCCATGTCGCCGGCGCCGCGCTGGACGTGTTCGCCACCGAGCCCGCGACCGAGAGCCCGCTGTTCGGCCTGCCGAACGTGGTGGTGACGCCGCACCTGGGCGCCTCGACCACCGAGGCGCAGGAGAATGTCGCCCTGCAGGTCGCCGAGCAGATGTCGGACTACCTGCTGACCGGCGCGGTGCAGAATGCGCTGAACATGCCCTCGGTCACGGCCGAGGAAGCGGCGGTGATGGGGCCCTGGCTGAAGCTGGCCGGGCACCTGGGCGCCTTCATCGGCCAGATGACCGACGAGCCGATCAAGGCGATCAACGTGCTTTACGACGGCGTCGCCTCGGAGATGAACCTCAAGGCGCTGAACGCCGCGGTGATCGCCGGGGTGATGAAGGCCACGAACCCGGACGTGAACATGGTCTCGGCCCCGGTCATGGCGGCCGAGCGCGGGGTGCAGGTGGCGACCACCACCCAGGCCAAGTCGGGCGTCTTCGACGGCTATATCAAGGCCACCGTCGTCACCGACACGCGCGAGCGGTCCATCGCCGGCACCGTGTTCAGCGACGGCAAGCCGCGCTTCATCCAGATCCGCGGCATCAATGTCGATGCCGAGATCGGCGAGCATATGCTTTACACCCGCAACCGCGACGTGCCGGGGGTCATCGGCGCACTGGGCATGACCCTGGGCGACCTGGGCGTGAACATCGCCAATTTCACCCTGGGCCGGACCAAGACCGGGGACGATGCCATCGCCATCCTCTATCTCGACGAGACGCTGAAGCCCGAGGCGCTGGAGGCGCTGCGCGCCACCGGCAAGTTCCTGCAGGTGCGGCCGCTGCAATTCGAGGTTTGAACCTTGCGAACCCCCGGACTAGGCTCCGGGGGTTTTCATTTGCGGGGCTTGCATGCGGACCTATGCCATCGGCGACATTCACGGCCATCTCGACCTGCTGCGCGCGGCGCATGAGTTGATCGCGCGCGACGATGCCGCGCATGGTGGCGGCGGCAGGCTGGTCCATGTCGGCGACCTGCAGGACCGCGGCCCGGATTCGCGCGGCGTGGTCGATTACCTGATGCGCGGCCAGGCCGAGGGGCTGCCCTGGATCGTCCTCAAGGGCAACCACGACCGTTTCCTGCCGCGCTTTGCCTGGCAGCCGGAATGGATCGACCCCGGACTGGCCTCGGGGCGGCACTGGCTCGAGCATCCCTCGCTGGGCGCGGCCGAGACGCTGGCCTCCTACGGCGTCGAGATCCGCGACCCCGCCCGCACCCATGCCGAGGTGCTGCGCGCCGTGCCCGAGGCGCATCTGCGCTGGCTGGATGCGCTGCCGCTGTGGCACCTGGTCCCGCAGGCGCTGTTCGTCCATGCCGGCATCCGCCCCGGCGTCGACCTGGCCCGGCAGACCGAGCACGACCTGGTCTGGATCCGCAAGGGTTTCCTGGACGATGCCAGCGATCACGGCCTGCTGGTGGTGCATGGCCACAGCCCGGTCAAGCAGGTGACGCATTTCGGCAACCGCCTGGCCATCGACACCGGCGCGGCCTATGGCGGGCCGCTGAGCGTGGTCGTCTTCGACGAAACCGGGCTGCATCTGCTGACCGAGGCGGGGCGCGAGCCGATCCCGGCCCCCTGAGCCCGGCCCCTGAGCCCGGCCCTGTGGCAGGCTTGCCAGGGCACCGGCGGGAAATGTCTCAAATCCCACGCATCCATTGACCCCTTGGCACGAGGGGCCAAATATCAGCCCTATGCGCCATGCGTGGCGTGTCAGGAGGTGAGGCGCCGTGCAGTCCCTTTCCGTCATCTTCCAGCTCGCCGGGGCCGTGGCGCTGCTGCTTTTCGGGCTTGGCCTGGTCCGCGACGGGATGGTTCGCGCCTTCGGCGTCAGGCTCAAGATGGCGCTGGGGCGGGGCACGCGCACCGGGCTGCGGGCTTTTGCCTCGGGGCTGGTGGCGACGCTGGGGCTGCAAAGCTCGACCGCGACGGCGCTGATGACGGCCTCATTCGTGGATCGCGGCATGATCCGGCCGCGCATGGCCCAGATCGTGCTGCTGGGCGCCAACCTGGGCACGGCGCTGACCGCCTGGATCGTCGCCTCGGGGATCGAGGCGCTGGTGCCGGTGCTGCTGCTGGCCGGCTATGCCATGCGCCGCCAGTCCCGGCGCGGCTGGTCGGGCGGCGGGCTCGCGCTGATCGGCATCGCGCTGATGCTGCTGTCGCTGGGCCTGCTGGGCCATGCGACCGAGCCCCTGCGCGAATCCGCGGCCATGGCGGCCTTCCTGGCCATGCTGGGCAATGCCTGGCCGGTGGCGCTGGCCATCGCGGCGGGGCTGGCGGTGATCTGCTCGTCCTCGCTGGCGGTGGTGATGCTGGTGCTGTCGCTGGGGATGGAGCCGGCGCTGACCGTGGTGCTGGTGCTGGGCGCCAACCTGGGCGGGGCGATCCCGCCAGTGCTGGCCACGGCCGGGCAGGGCATCGCCGCCCGCCGCGTCGCCCTGGGCAACCTGGTCGTGCGCGCCGTCGGTTGCCTTGTCGCGTTGCCCTTGGCGGGCCAGGCGGCGCAGGTGCTGACCGCCGTGCCCCTGCCGGAAACCGGGCTGGCGGTCGAGGCGCATCTGGCCTTCAACCTGGTGTTGGCCGCGGCGATCTGGCCCTTCTCGGGGCTGGTCACGCGGCTGACCGGGCTGATCCTGCACGAGGATGAGGCGCCGCCGCCGATCGAGGCGCAGCTGCTCGACGGGCAGGCGCTGGACACGCCGGCGGTGGCGCTGGCCCGCGCCAGCCGCGCGGCGCTGGCCATCGGCGATGTGGTCGAACGGATGCTGCAGCAAGCCCACACCGCCTTCGACCGCGGCGACGACGCGCCGCTGGCCGAGGTTTCCGTGCTGGAAGAGCGGGTGGATCGCATGCAGCAGGAGGTGAAGAGCTTTCTCTCCCGCCTGGGCCGCGAGGCGGGCGAGGATCAGCGGCGCCAAGCCATCACCATCCTGGATTATGTCATCAACCTGGAACATGTCGGCGACATCATCGACAAGGGGCTCGGCCCCGAGATCCGCAAGAAGGCGGCGCTGGCCCTGCGCTTTTCCGACGAGGGCTATCGCGAACTCGACGGGCTGTTCCTGATGACCATCGAGAACCTGCGGCTGGCCCAGACCGTCTTCATGACCCGCGACCGCGACCTGGCGCGGCAGCTGATGGAGGAGAAGGTCGAGATCCGCCGACTGGAGCGCATGTCGGCGCAGCGCCACCTGATGCGGCTGCGCGAGGGGCGGGCGGAGAGCCAGCAGACCTCTTCGCTGCACCTGGACATCCTGCGCGACCTGAAGCGGGTGAATGCGCATATCGTCTCGGTCGCGCATCCGATCCTGGACGAGGCCGACCTGCTGATCGAAAGCCGGCTCAAGCGGGGCTGACGGCCGGATCGGGCGAAGCCATCGGGCTGACGCCGCCGGACCGTTCGCGGGCGCATCGCGGGTTGCGGTCCTGGCGGGAGCTGCTGTCCGGCGAGCCGCGCGGCCCGGACCGGCTGGATGGCCCGCCGTGCCGGGTGGTGGAGATGCATCGGTCGAGCGCGGGAAACCTTTATCCGGCGGGGTGGGCGTTTCGGTGCGCGGCCTTTGAACCCTTGCGCGGCGTGTGTCCAGGGATCCCGCGCGGCCGGCACGGGGCAGCCCCGGTCTTGGGCGGGCCGGTTCTCGGGGGCCGGCATGGCGATCCTGCCGGCAGGGGACGGGCGGCTTTCGCGCCGCGCTTTGCCGGGGCGCCGCGGCTGGCGCGATTCGCCCGCGGTGCCGGGCCCATGCCTGGGGGGTGCCGCGGGCAGCGGGGCTTGCGGCGGCGGTGCGGGCTTGCCATGCTTGGTCCGGTTTCGCTGCCCCGGAGAACGAGATGAAGACATGGATTGTCGCCCTGGCGCTGATGGCCGCGCCCGTTTCGGCCGAGGTGGTCGGCAAGGTCGGCGTGGATTGGGTCGGCAACGACATCATCGTCGAGGCCATCGCCGATCCCCAGGTGCAGGGCGTGACCTGCCACCTGGCCTATTTCGACCGTTCGGTGATCGACCGGCTGAGCCAGGGCAACTGGTTCGAGGATCCGTCGAACTCGGCCATCGAATGCAGCCGGACCGGCCCGGTCACGATCGGCGACATCCGCCGGGGGCCGAAGGGCGAGGACGTGTTCAGCGCCTCGCGCTCGCTGATCTTCAAGTCGCTGCGGGTCAAGCGGATCTATGACGAGGAAAACCAGGTGCTGGTCTATCTTGCCCATGCCGATCAGGTGAAGGAAGGCTCGGCCAAGATGTCGATCTCGACCGTGGCGCTGGAGCCGGGCGAGGCCTTGCCGGCCCGGTGAAACTGCGGCATTCGCAGCCCGCAGCCCGCAGCCCGCAGCCCGCAGCCCGCAGCCCGCAGCCCGCAGCCCGCAGCCCGCAGCCCGCAGCCCGCAGCCCGCAGCCCGCAGCCCGCAGCCCGCAGCCCGCAGCCCGCAGCCCGCAGCCCGCAGCCCGCAGCGCGGGCCTGGCCGGTGGGGGCCAAGCCGCAGCGCGAGCGTGGCCGTCGATAGGGCGGGCCCTGTGGCCCGGCGCTGCGGCCCCGTCCCGATGCGGAATGTCCCGGCCCTCGCGTCAACGCCAGGGCGGGCAGGTGGTTTGCGGCCCCACAGGTGGACAGCGGCGCCCGGTGGTTGTAAGAGCCGCGCCAAACAGGAACGGTGAGATGCGGATTCCGTCCAAGAGCGCGAAATACAGTCTGGGCCAGGTAGTGCGCCATCGCGAACATCCGTTCCGCGGCGTGGTGTTCGACGTGGACCCGGAATTTTCCAACACCGAGGAATGGTACGAATCCATCCCCGAGGAATCGCGCCCCTCGCGCAACCAGCCATTCTATCACCTTTATGCCGAAACCGAGGCGACCTATTACGTCGCCTATGTCTCCGAGCAGAACCTGGTGCCGGATCATTCCGGCGAGCCGCTGGAACATCCCGAGGTGACGGAGATGTTCGGCGAATTCCAGGACGGCCGCTATCCGCTGCAATTCGGCCTGAATTGAGGTCAGGCGTCCGGGGGGCGGGCGCGGCTTGCGGCCCCGGATCGGCCACCGGAACGACGAAGGCCAGGAAGTTTCGCCGCCCCTCGCGGAAATAGCACAGCGAGGCGGTCAGTTCCTGGATCAGGAACCAGCCGAAGCCGCCCTCGGGCAGCAGCAGGATCGCCTCGGCATCCTGGGGCGGCGGGCCGGTCCAGGGCAGGTCGTGCATGTCGAGGCAGGAGGAGGGCAGCGGCCGGCCGTCATCCGTCACCGCGCAGGCGATGCCGCCGACATGGCGCGCGACGCAAAGGTGGATCAGCGGCGCATGCGGCCGGCCGCCCAGGCGCAGCGCCTCGTATCGGGTGCCGTGTTCGCAGATGTTGTTCAGCACCTCGGCCAACGCCAGTTCCAGCTTGGCGATGACCTCGTCCCCGGCGCTGCCGTCGAACCTTTCGCGCAGGAACAGCAGCGCGGCGCGCACCGTGGCGGGATCGGCGCGGAAGATGCGGTGGAACATCGGCTGGCGGGGTGGCGGGGGCTGGCGGAGCCGCTTTCCGGCCGGTTCGGGCGAAACGCTCATCTTTCGGGGCCTTCGGGGCGCGCGGCGGGGATCTCGGCGGACTTGCGGATTGTCAGCACGGTGTCCATCCGCGTCAGGTGGAACACCCGCTCGACATTCGGGGTCAGCCCGGTCAGCGTCAGCTTTCGCCCCGCGGGCATGGCCTTGTAGATCGCGATTACCGCGCCAAGGCCGGAACTGTCCATGAACTCGACCCCGCGCAGGTCCAGCGTCACCTGCGCGCCGCCGCCGGCGATCATGCCGCGCACGCGGTCCTTGAAGGCGGTGGCAATGGCGGCGTCGAGGCGTTTTTCATCGACGCGGATCGTCAGCCCGTCGGGCTGGGGCAGCAATGTCAGTTGCATTCTGGCTTCCGCTGTTTTCTGTATGCTCGCCCCCGTTCTAGACCGGCAATCGTTACCGGCCGGTAAGCGTCGCACGGATTTTCGCGCCGGAAGACGCGAAAATAGGGCGCATTTTCATGATCCTTGCGACCGGCACCGGCCCGGTCGGGAAAATCCGAGGAAGCGGATCGGGCCCGCCGGTCCGGCCCCCGCCGTTTACGCCTCGCCCTCCAGCATCCCGCGCAGCTCATAGACCAGGTCCAGCGCTTCGCGCGCGCTGATCATGTCGGGGTTGAGGCCGCGCAGGCGGTCCTCGACCGCCGAGGGCTTGGCCTTGGCCGCGGGCGCCGGGGCCGGGGCGGCGCGGAACAGCGGCAGGTCGTCGAGCAGCGCGGCGGGCTTGCCGGTGCCCTGCCGTTCGCCGCTTTCCAGCTGGTGCAGGATGTCGCGGGCGCGCTCGACCACCGCGGGCGGCAGCCCCGCCAGCCGCGCCACCTGCACGCCATAGGAGCGGTCGGCGGCGCCCTTCCTGACCTCGTGCAGGAAGATCACCTCGCCCTCCCATTCGCGCACGGCGACGGTGGCGTTCTCGACGCCGGGCAGGCGGGCCGACAGGCTGGTCATCTCGTGGTAATGCGTGGCGAAGAGCGCGCGGCAGCGGTTGGTGGCGTGCAGATGCTCCATCACCGCCCAGGCGATGGAAAGCCCGTCCCAGGTCGCGGTGCCGCGACCGATCTCGTCCAGGATCACCAGCGCGTGGTCGTCGGCCTGGTTCAGGATCGCCGCGGTCTCGACCATCTCGACCATGAAGGTGGACCGCCCGCGCGCCAGGTCGTCCGCCGCACCGACCCGGCTGAAGAGCTGGCTGACCAGCCCGATATGGGCGCGGCGGGCGGGCACGAAGCCGCCGGCCTGCGCCAGGATGGCGATCAGCGCGTTCTGGCGCAGGAAGGTCGATTTGCCGGCCATGTTCGGCCCGGTGAGCAGCCAGATCGCCGGGGTTTCGCCCTCGGTCAGGGCGCAGTCGTTGGCGACGAAAGCCTCGCCCTTGCGCTTGAGCGCACGCTCCACCACCGGATGCCGGCCGCCCTCGATCACGAAGGCGCGGCTGGCGTCGACCTCGGGGCGCACCCAGCCCTCGCCCGAGGCGAGGTCGGCGAAACCGGCGGTCAGGTCGATCTCGGCCATGGCGCGGGCCGCTTGTCCCACGGGGCCGGCCTGGTCCAGCACGGCGCGGGCCAGGCGGGCGAAGATCTCGCGCTCGATCTCCAGCGCGCGGTCGCGGGCGTTGAGGATGCGGGTTTCCAGCTCGGACAGCTCGACCGTGGTGAAGCGGATCTGGTTCGCGGTGGTCTGGCGGTGGATGAAGCGCCCGTTCAGCGGCGGGGCCAGCATCCGCTCGGCATGGGTCGAGGTGGTCTCGATGAAATAGCCCAGCACGTTGTTGTGCTTGATCTTGAGGCTCTGGACGCCGGTCTCGGCGATGTAATCGGCCTGCATCCGGGCGATGACGCCGCGGCCTTCGTCGCGCAGGCGGCGGGTCTCGTCCAGGTCGTCGTCATAGTCCGGCGCAACGAAGCCACCGTCGCGGGCGAGCAGGGGCGGCTCGGCCACCAGCGCCTCGTCGAGCAGGTCGATCAGCGCGTCATGGCCGGTCAGGTCGCGCGCCGCCTCGGCCAGCACGGCAATCTGGTCGCAGCCCAGCATGGCGGCGATGGCCGCGCCCTGCGTCAGCCCGGCGCGGATCGCGGCCAGGTCGCGCGGCCCGCCCCGCTCCAGCGCCAGCCGCGACAGCGCCCGGTCCATGTCGGGGGCGCGCGACAGCGCCTCGCGCAGGTCGGCGGTCAGGCGCGGGTCGTCCACCAGATGCGCGACCGCGGCCTGGCGGGCGTGGATTTCGCCCAGGTCGCGCGACGGTGCGCTGATGCGGCGTTCCAAGAGCCGCGCGCCCCCCGCCGTCACCGTGCGGTCGATGGCGGCCAGCAGCGACCCCTCGCGCCCGCCCGACAGCGCCTGGGTCAGTTCCAGGTTGCGGCGGGTTGCGGCGTCGATCTGCATGGAGCCGCCAAGCGCCTCGCGCACCGGCGGGCGGATCAGCGGCATCCGGCCCTTTTGCGTCAGCTCCAGGTAGTCGGCGATGGCGCCCATGGCGGCCAGTTCGGCGCGGGAAAACTGGCCGAACCCGTCCAGCGTCTCGACCTGGAACAGCGCGCAGAGCCGGCGCGTGCCGGCGGCGCTGTCAAAGCTCATCGCCGGCAGTTCGGTCAGCGCCGCGCCCGCCTCGGCGGCGGTCTCGTCCAGCCGCGAACCCTCGGCGGCCAGCAACTCGCGCGGGGCATGGCGGGCGAGTTCGGGGGCCAGCCGCGCCGGCGGGCAGGGCATGACGCGGAAGGCGCCGGTGGAAATATCGACCCAGGCCAGCGCCGATTCCTCGCGCACCGTGGCGAAGCTGGCCAGGAAATTGTGCCGCCGCGCCTCGAGCAGCGATTCCTCGGTCAGGGTGCCGGGGGTGACCAGGCGGACCACGTCGCGGGCGACCACGGATTTCGAGCCGCGCTTCCTGGCCTCGGCCGGGTCTTCCATCTGCTCGGCGATGGCGACGCGGAAGCCCTTGCGGATCAGCGTCAGCAGGTAGGACTCAGCGGCATGGACCGGCACGCCGCACATCGGGATCGGCTCGCCCAGATGCGTGCCGCGCTTGGTCAGCGCGATGTCGAGCGCGGCGGCAGCGGCCACCGCGTCCTCGAAGAACATCTCGTAGAAATCGCCCATGCGATAGAACAGCAGCGCGCCGGGGTTTGCATCGCGGATCGCAAGATACTGCGCCATCATCGGGGTGGGTTGGTCGCTCATGTCCAGCCTTGTCGCCTGCGGTCCCGTTCTTCTAGGGGATGCGCGGGCCGATGCAAACAGGATGCGGGCAAGTTGCGCCGGTGACGCAAGAATCCCGGTGACAGCCGCCTTTTGTTGCGGCATCGTCTGGCGGAAAACAGTCTTTGGGGCGAGGCGATGAAATCGTTGATTCTGGGCGCAATCATGCTGCCATTGGCGGGCGTGGCCGTCGCGGCCTGCCCGGATGTCTCGTTGATGCAGAATGCCGCGCGCGGCTGGATCGCCGGCCAGCGCCTGCCCGACCCCCTGGTGCGCACGCTCGAGGAGGGGGCCTGCGCCTATGCCAGCTTCCGCAGCGTGCTGGAGGCCGAGCTGGGCGCGCCGGTGGGGGTGAAGGTCGGCTTCACCTCTAAGCCGGTGCAGGAACGCTTCGGCGTGACCGAGCCGGTGGCGGGCGCGCTGTTTGCGCCCATGCTGCTGCCGGACGGGGCGCGGCTGAGCCTTGCGGGCAGCCGCGAGCCGTTCTTCGAGGCCGACCTGGTCGTGACCGTGGGCAGTTCCGCCATCATGCAGGCCCGCACCCGCGAAGAGGTGGCGGCCGCGCTTCGGGACGTGCGGCCCTTTGTCGAGCTGCCCGACCTGGCGCTGCAAAAGGACGTGGTGCCGACCGGGCCCCTGATGGTGGCCTATGGCGTGACGCCCTGGCGCGGCGTGCTGGGCCGCGGCATCCCGATCTCGGATCTGCGCGATCCGGTCGCCGACCTGGCGGCGCTGACGGTGAACCTGAAGCTCGACGGCAAGAGCGTCGCGACCGGCTCGGGCGAGATGCTGCTGGGCCATCCGCTGGACGTGGTGCTGTGGCTGGTCCAGCAGGGCGGCTATGAGCTGAAGCCGGGCTCGGTGATCTCGCTGGGCTCGCTGGGCGGCCTGCATCCCGCCCGGCCCGGCCACCGGATCGAGGCCGAATATCGCATCGGCGGCCGGGCCATGAAGGTGGGGCTGGCGCTGGTGCCCTGACCGGGCGGCTAGGGCAGGCTGGAAAAAACCTTTGCCAACAGGGGAGTTCCGTCGCAAGACTGTCACGGGGGGCCGCTAGGTGGCATCCAGCCGCCTATGGGGCGTGTTCTGGAACGGAGTTGACCAATGACCATTCAATCGACCGCGGCGGGGCTGGCCGCGCTGAGCCTGCTGGCGGGTGCGGGTGTCGCCTCGGCGCAGGATCTGGCGGCGCTGGAAGAGGCCGCCAAGGCCGAGGGCATGCTGACCACCATCGCCCTGCCGCATGACTGGTGCAACTATGGCGGCGTGATCGAGGGCTTCAAGGCGAAATACCCCGAGATCCAGGTCAACGAGCTGAACCCCGACGCGGGCTCGGCCGACGAGCTGGAGGCGATCCGCGCCAACAAGGACAACAAGGGCCCGCAGGCGCCCGACGTGATCGACGTGGGCCTGTCCTTCGGCCCGCAGGCCAAGGCCGAGGGGCTGATCCAGCCCTACAAGGTCGCGACCTGGGACACGATCCCGGACGATGCCAAGGACGCCGAGGGCTATTGGTATGGCGATTATTACGGCGTGATGGCCTTTGGCGTGAACAGCGACCTGATCGACGCGGCGCCGAAAAGCTGGAAAGACCTGACCAAGCCGGAATACGCCAACGCCTTTGCGCTGGCGGGCGATCCGCGCGCCTCGGCCCAGGCGATCATCTCGGTCATGGCGGCCGGCATCGCGAATGGCGGCGAGCCGGGCGAGGCCTCGGGCCAGAAGGGCATGGAACTGATGGCCGAGGTGAACAAGGCCGGCAATTTCGTCCCCGTCATCGGCAAGTCGGCGACCATCGCCCAGGGCGCGACGCCGATCGTCACCGCCTGGGACTACAACCTGCTGTCCTGGCGCGACAGCCTGAACGGCAACCCGCCGGTCGAGGTCGTCATCCCCGAGGACGGCGTGGTCGCGGGCGTCTATGTCCAGGCGATCTCGGCCTATGCGCCGCATCCGAACGCGGCCAAGCTGTGGATGGAATACCTGTATTCGGACGAGGGCCAGCTGGGCTGGCTGAAAGGCTATTGCCACCCGATCCGCTTCAACGACCTGGTTGCGGGCGGCAAGGTGCCGCAGGAGCTGCTGGACGCGCTGCCCCCGGCGGACGCCTATGAAAAGGCGATCTTCCCGACGCTGGAGCAGCAGGAGGCCAACAAGAAGGTCGTGACCGAGGGCTGGGACGCCACCGTCGGCGCGGCGGTCCAGGAATAAGGCGCGGCGGCCCCGCCCGCACCGGCGGGGCCGCCCCGAACGGGCGAGGCGGAATGAGACAGATCGGCTGGAACTGGCTGGGCGTCCTGCCCTTTTTCGCCTTCGCGCTGCTGTTTCTGGTGCTGCCGACGATGAACATCGTCATCGGCGCCTTCCAGAACCCGCAGGGCGAGTTCACGCTGGCCAACCTGGCTGGGCTCGCCTCGCCGCGGATCGTGTCGAGCTTTGCCATCTCGATCAAGATCTCGCTGGCCTCGGCGCTGCTGGGTTGCCTGATCGGCTTTGCCATGGCGGCGGCGGTGGTGATGGGGGGCGTGCCGGGCTGGATCAAGGGGCCGCTGATGACCTTTTCCGGCGTCGCCTCGAATTTCGCCGGCGTGCCGCTGGCCTTTGCCTTCATCGCCACGCTGGGGCGGGTGGGGCTGGTCACGACGCTGCTGCGGCAATGGTTCGGCATCAACATCTATGCCATGGGCTTCAACCTGCTGTCGTTCTGGGGCCTGACGCTGACCTATCTGTTCTTCCAGATCCCGCTGATGATCCTGATCATCACCCCGGCGCTGGAGGGGCTCAAGCGCGAATGGCGCGAGGCGGCCGAGGTCTTGGGCGCCAGCACCTTCCAATACTGGCGCATGGTGGCGCTGCCGATCCTGTTCCCGTCGCTTCTGGGCACCTTCGCGCTGCTCTTTGCCAACAGCTTCGGCGCGGTGGCGACGGCCTATGCGCTGACCGGCTCGTCGCTGTCCATCGTGCCGATCATGCTGTTCGCGCAGATCCGCGGCGACGTGCTGCAAGACCCGCACCTGGGCTATGCCATGGCCTTCGGCATGATCGTCGTCACCGGGCTGGCGAACCTCGCCTATGTCGTCATGCGCGCCCGCGCCGAGCGGTGGATGCGATGAGGCGGGTCTGGTCCTGGGCGGCGCTGATCGTCGGCGGGCTGTATTTCCTGCTGCCGCTGATCGGCACCATCGAGTTCTCGCTGCGGATGCGGCGCGGGGAATATTCGCTGGACGCCTATCGTTCGGTGCTGTCGGACCCGAATTTCCGCGCCACCTTCAGCTATTCGGTGGCCATGGCGGCTCTGACCATCCTGCTGGGGGTGCTGATCGTGGTGCCGACCGCCTATTGGGTGCGGCTGCGCCTGCCGCGGCTGCGCCCGGTGATCGAGTTCATCACCCTGCTGCCGCTGGTCATTCCGGCCATCGTCGTGGTCTTCGGCTATATCCGGCTCTACAACACCAGCTCGATCCTGCCGCTGACCGGCACCGCGTCGGGCACCAACCTGCTGCTGCTTTGCGGCTATGCCACGCTGGCGCTGCCCTATATGTATCGCGCCGTCGATACCGGGCTTTCCACGCTGGACGTGCGCTCGCTGACCGAGGCGGCGCAATCGCTGGGCGCCGGCTGGGCGCGGATCATCGGCCGGCTGATCCTGCCCAACGTGCTGGGCGCGGTGATGTCCGGCGCCTTCCTGTCCTTCGCCATCGTCATCGGCGAATTCACCATGGCGGCGCTGCTGAACCGTCCCGCCTTCGGCCCCTACATGCAGCTTCTGGGCGCGAACCGCGCCTATGAGCCGGCGGCGCTGGCGGTGATCGCCTTTGCCGTCACCTGGGGCTGCATGGGGGTGATGCAGCTGATCTCCCGCCTGTTCGGCACACGGATGCAAGCGAAATGACCTTCCTGACCCTCGACCACCTGCAGAAATCCTTCGGTGTGACCAAGGTGGTCCACGACTTCGACCTGGGCGTCGAGAAGGGCGAGTTCGTGTCCTTCCTGGGCCCCTCGGGCTGCGGCAAGACCACGGTGCTGCGCATGGTCGCGGGGTTCGAGACGCCGACGGCGGGCCGGGTGGTGATCGACGGGCGGGACGTGACGCGCCTGCGCCCGAACCAGCGCCAGATCGGCATGGTGTTCCAGTCCTATGCGCTGTTTCCGAACCTGACCGTGGCCGAGAACGTGGGCTTCGGCCTGCGCACCGCGGGCGTGCCGCGCGCCGAACGCGCCGGCCGCGTGGCCGAGATGCTGGCGCTGATCGGCCTGCCGGACCTGGGCGGGCGCTATCCCTGGCAGCTTTCGGGCGGCCAGCAGCAGCGCGTCGCGCTGGCCCGCGCGCTGGCGCCGCGCCCGCGCGTGCTGCTGCTCGACGAGCCGCTGTCGGCGCTGGACGCCAAGATCCGCGTCAGCCTGCGCAACCAGATCCGCGAGATCCAGCAGCAGCTGGCCATCACCACCATCTTCGTCACCCATGACCAGGAAGAGGCGCTGTCGATCTCGGACCGCATCGTGGTCATGCACCAGGGCATCGCCGACCAGACCGGCACGCCGGCGCAGATCTACAACCAGCCCGCGACCGATTTCGTGGCCGGCTTCGTCGGCACGCTGAACCGTTTCGAGGCCGAGGTGCTGGACCCGGCCCGCGGCCTCGTCCGCGTCGAGGGGGCCGAGATCGCGCTGGACCGTCCCTTGCCCGCCGGCCGCATCACCCTGGCGGCGCGGCCGGAAAGCCTGCGCATCGCCGCCGAGGGCATCCCGGCCGAGATCACCGGCGTCGAGTTCCTGGGCTCGGTCCAGCGGCTGCGGGCACGGGCCGCGGGACGCGAGGTGGTGCTGGACCGTTTCAACGAACCGGGGGTGGCATTGCCCCAGCCCGGCGCGCAGGTGCGCCTGGCGGCCGCGCAGGCCGGATGGCTGGTCCTGCCGGGCTGAGGGGCCGGGCCTATTTCCGGTTTTCGCCGCGGATGGCCAGCGCCCGGCGCAGGTGGCCGGGCAGGATGGCGAAGCCCTTGGCATAGCGCAGGAACAGCCGGCGCGGGTTGGACAGCATCCGCCACAGCCATTCCAGCTTGATCCGCCGCACCCATTGCGGCGCCCGGCGCTGGTGGCCCGACAGGAAGTCGAGCCCGGCCCCGATCGAGGCGAAGCCCACATCGCCAAGCGCGTCGCGGGCGCGGATGGCGAAAAGCTCTTGCCGCGGGGCGCCGAGCGCCAGGAAGCACAGCCGGGCGCCCGAGGCGCGAATGCGGGCGATGATCTGGGCCGCTTCCTCGCCCGTCGGGTCGAAGGGAAAGCCCGGCGCATGGGTCAGCGCGACGCGCAGCCCCGGCACCGCCGCCTGCATGCTGCGCGCGGCCAGCGCCAGCGATTCGTCGTTGCTGCCGATCAGCGCCACCGGCAGGCCGGCCCGCGCCGCCTCGGCGGCCAGGGGCAGCACCAGGTCCGAGCCGGGCGCCAGCGCCACCGGCCGGCCGGCGATGCGCGACAGCCAGACGATGGGGTTGCCGTCGGCGCAGACCAGGTCATGCGCGCCGTAGGCGCTGCGAAAGCGGGCGTCCTCGCCCAGCCTTTGCAGGTGGTCCACGTTGATCGTGGCGATGGCGAAGCCGCGCCCCTCGGCCAGCCGCTGCCGCACCGCGGCCAGCAGCGCGGAAGAATCCCGACAATTGACGCGGACGGCATTGCCGTCGGGAAAGCTGAAATGCATGATAAGCCCTCGGGTCCGGCCGGAATCGACGGCAGGATGTGTTGGCGGCGAGGGGATTGCAACGTCCTTCGCACCGCCGGTCGACAAGGCGGGGACGGGAGTCGGGCCATGCCCATATTGGCCTTCATGGTGCTGGTGACCTGGCCGGTGGTGGTGGCGGTGCTGTTCCAGCGCATGGAGCGGGCGCAGGCGATGATCTGGTCGATCTTTGCCGGCTACCTGCTGCTGCCGCAGCTGGTCGAGATCGACGTGCCCGCCTTTCCCGGCCTGAACAAACACATGGTCCCGGCGCTGGCCGCTGCCATCATGGTCTATTTCGTCACCAAGGAGCGCGCCCGCAACGAGCCCGCGCCGCCGCCCATGGGGCCCTGGGTGATGCTGCTTCTGGCGATGAACTTCGCCGCGCCCATCCTGTCGGCGCTGACCAATCCCGATCCGCTGATCGACGGCGTCAACTATCGGCCGGCCATGTCGATCAGCCAGGGCGTGGCCGACCTGATCGTGCAGACGCTGCTGCTGCTGCCCTTCTTCCTGGGCTACAAGCTGTTGTGGAATGCCAGGGGCGCCCAGCTATGGGCGCGCAGCCTGCTGCTGGGCGTCCTGTGCTATACCGTTCCCATGCTGATCGAACTGCGGATGAGCCCGCAGATCAACGTTTGGGTCTATGGCTATTTCCAGCACGATTTCGTCCAGACCATCCGCTATGGCGGCTATCGCCCCATCGTCTTCCTGGAGCATCCGCTGTGGGTGGCGCTGATGACGATGACCGCCTTCCTGGCCGCCATCGCCTTTGCCCGCAACGAGCCGACGCGGCGCAACATCCTGATTGCGGTCTACCTGGCCTGCATCGTCTTTCTGTGCAAATCGGCGGGGGCGCTGGTGCAATCGCTGATGGCGGCGCCGCTGGTGGCCTTTGCGCGGCCGCGCACGATGGTGCTGGTGGCGGCGCTGGTGGCCACCGCCGCCGTCTCTTATCCGACGCTGCGCACCACCCCGTGGATGCCGCTGCAGGGCATCGTCAACCTGGCCATGTCCATCTCGCCCGAGCGGGGGCGCTCGCTCGAGTTCCGGCTGATGAACGAAGAGGAGCTGCTGGAGCGCGCGATGGAGCGGCCGGCCTTCGGCTGGGGCGGCTGGGGGCGGTCGCTGTTCTACGATCCCTATAACGGCCGGCTGACCTCGGTCCCGGACGGGCAATGGGTGATCCTGATCGGGGCGCGGGGCATCTTCGGCTACCTGGCGCAGTTCCTGCTGCTGCTGACGCCGATCCTGGCGCTGCTGCGGGCGATGCCGGGCGGCCGGCATCCGCCGCGCAAGGCCGAGATGGTGGTGCTTGGCGCGATCTCGCTGATGCTGGCGATGAACATGCTGGACCTGATCCCGAATGCGACCCTGACGCCGCTGACCTGGCTGACCGCCGGGGCGCTGCTGGGCAATGCCCGCCGGCTGCGGCAGGGCGCGGCCGAGTCGGCCGATCTGCCGGCGGCCCAGCGGATTCTGCCTAAAAAGGCAGGCCTGCGGACGGTTTTATAGGTTGGTCCGAAGCGCGGGATTCGCTATGCCGGATACGCGCGCCAGTTGTTAAGTCATTGCTGCCCACAGGGGCATTCCACGAGTTCAATGAGGCACCGCATGGCCTTTGACAAACCCGCCGTCGAAGACGGTGATATCGCTATCATCGGCATGGCCGCCCAGTTGCCGGGGGCCGCGGGGATCGCCGAATACTGGGACAACCTGTGCCGGGGCGTCGAGGCGATCCGCCGCATCCCCGAGGCCGAGTTGATCGCGCGGGGCGAGTCGCGGGCGCGGCTGGCGGACCCGAACTACGTCCCCTCGGCCGCCGTGCTGGAGCAGTTCGACGAGTTCGACGCCGAGTTCTTCGGGCTTTCGCCCAAGGAAGCGGCGATCATGGACCCGCAGCACCGCAAGTTCCTGGAAACCTGCTGGCACGCGCTGGAGGATGCGGCGCATCCGCCCGAGCGTTTCGCCGGCAATATCGGCGTCTGGGCCGGCTGCGGCATGGGCAGCTATTACTACTGGAACGTCTGCTCGAACCGCGACCTGGTCGATGGCGTGGGCCATTTCCTGCTGCGCCATACCGGCAACGACAAGGATTTCCTGTCCACCCGCGTCAGCCATGTCTTCGACCTCAAGGGGCCCAGCATCAGCGTGCAGACCGCCTGTTCCAGTTCGCTGGTGGCGATCCACATGGCCTGCCAGTCGCTCAACTCGGGCGAATGCGACATGGCGCTGGCCGGCGGCGTGACCATCGAGCTGCCGCATGGCCTTGGCTATCTCTACAAGGAAAACGAGATCCTGTCGCCCGACGGCCATTGCCATGCCTTCGACCATCGCGCGCAGGGGACCGTCTTCGGCAGCGGCGCGGCGGTGGTGACGCTGCGCCGGCTGCGCGACGCGCTGGCCGATGGCGACCATATCTGGGCGGTCATCAAGGGCTCGGCCATCAACAACGACGGCGCGGCCAAGGCCGGCTACCTGGCCCCCAGCGTCGAGGGCCAGGCGCAGGCGGTGGCCGAGGCGCTGGTCATGGCCGGGGTTTCCTCGGACAGCATCGGCTATGTCGAATGCCACGGCACCGGCACCGCGCTGGGCGACCCGATCGAGGTCGCGGCGCTGAACCAGGCCTATGCGCGGGTTTCGGACGGCACGCGGCAGGGGCCGTGCCGCATCGGCTCGGTCAAGACCAATATCGGCCATCTCGACACCGCCGCCGGCAGCGCCGGGCTGATCAAGTCGGCCCTGGCGGTGCATCACGGGCAGATCCCGGCCAGCCTGGGCTACGAGGCGCCGAACCCCGCCATCGATTTCGAGGGCGGGCCGTTCCAGGTCAACGACCGGCTGTCGGACTGGCCGGTGCCGGGGCCGCGCCGCGCCGGGGTGAACTCGCTGGGTGTCGGCGGCACCAATGCGCATGTGATCGTGCAAGAGCCGCCCTTGGCCGAGGCGTCGGGGGAATCCGACTGGCCGTTCCACATCATCGCCGTCTCGGGCCGCAGCAAGGCGGCGCTGGACGCCAATTCGGCCGCGCTGGCGGGCTGGCTGGCGGCCAACTCGGCCGTGGACATGGCCGACCTGTCCTTTACCCTGACCCAAGGGCGGCGGCAGTTCGACCGCCGGCGCGTGCTGGTCGCGCATGATGCGGCCGAGGCGGCGCGGCTTCTGGCCGATCCCGACCCGCTGCTGGTCTTCGACCACCAGCAAGCCGGCGACCCGGCCGAGGCGGTGTTCATGCTGCCCGGCGGCGGTGCGCAATATGCCGGCATGGCGCGCGGGCTTTACGAAACCGAGCCGGTGTTCCGCGAATGGATGGACCGCGGCCTCGACCACATGGTGGCCGCGCATGGCGCCGACCTGCGCGCGCTGTGGCTGCCCGAGCCGGGGGCCGAGGCCGAGGCCGAGGCGGACCGGCGGCTCCTGCAGCCCTCGCTGCAACTGCCGCTGCTGATGATCACCGAATATGCGCTGGCGCAGCTGTGGATCAGCTGGGGCGTGACCCCCGCCGCGCTGATCGGCCATTCCATGGGCGAGAATACCGCCGCCTGCATTGCCGGGGTCATGTCCTTCGAGGATTGCATCGGCCTGGTGCGCCTGCGCGGCCTGCTGTTCGACCGGGTGCCGGCGGGCGGCATGCTGTCGGTGCCGCTGGCCCCCGAGGATTTCGCGGCCGAGCTGGCCGAGCTGGGGCTGGACCTGGCGGCGGTGAACGGGCCGGGCCTGTCGGTGGTCTCGGGTCCCGATGCCGCGCTGGACCGCTTTGCCGCGCGCATGGCAGCGCGCGAGGTGGAATGCCAGCGCATCGCCATCTCCATCGCCGCGCATTCGCGGCTGCTCGACGGGATCCTGGCCGAATTCCGCGCCTATCTCGCCTCGATCCCGCTGAATGCGCCGCAGATCCCGATCATCTCGAACCGCTCGGGCCAGCCCTTGACCGCGGCCGAGGCGACCAGCCCCGACTATTGGGTCGCACATCTGCGCGGCACGGTGCGCTTTGCCGATGGCATCGCCCATCTGGCGCAGGTGCCGGGGCGGGTGTTCGTCGAGGTCGGGCCGGGCCGCGCCATGCAGGCCATGGCCAAGGCGCATCCGGCGGTCGCCGCCAACCAGGTGATTTCCACGCTGCGCCACCGCGACCATGCGACCAGCGACGACAGCTATTTCATGGGCGCCCTGGCGCGGTTCTGGGCCTGCGGCGGGCAGATCGACTGGGACCAGGTCTGGGGCGGCGCGCGGCGCCGGCGCCTGTCGCTGCCGGGCTATGCCTTCCAGCGCAAGCGCTATTTCATCGAACGCGCCACCCATGCCGCGGCCGAGGCGGCCTCGGAACTGGCCCGGATCGACGCGCCCGCCGATTGGGGCTGGCGTCCGGCGTGGAAACTCGCCTCGCCGAATATCGAGATCGGGCTGCAGGGGCCGGTGGCGCAGGGCGCGCGGACCTGGCTGGTCTTTGCCGACGAGCTGGGCCTTGCCGCGCGCCTGACCGAGGCGCTGCGCGCCCGCGGCCAGCGCGTCGCCGTGGTCGAGGTGGGCGATACCTTCGCCGACAAGACGGTTGCGGGCGGCGACGGCCGTTTCCTGCTGCCGGTCGAATCCGATCGCGAGGGCTATGAGATGCTGCTGGCCGCGCTGGCCGGGCAGGACATGGTGCCCGACCGCATCCTGCACCTGTGGTCGGTGACGCAGGGGGCTAAGTTCCGCCCCGGCTCCAGCCTGCTCAACAGCCAGCTGGAGCGCGGTTTCTTCGGCCTGCTGCACCTGGCCCAGGCCATCGGCGCCGAGCTGCCGGATGCAAAGCTGGACCTGATCGCCATCTGCAACGACGCGCTGCGCGTCGCGGACGAACCCGCCCCGGTGCCGGAAAAGGCCACCGCCGCCGGGCCGATCCGCGTCATGCCGCATGAGATGCCGAATATCCGCGCCCGCCTGGTGGACATCCGCCTGCCGGCGAAGGGCCTGGACGCGCTGGCCGCCAACCTGCTGGAAGAGGCGCTGGCCCCCTCGGGCGCTGCCGTCGCCGCATGGCGCGACGGGCGGCGGTTCGAACAAAGCCTGGAGCGGGTGGCGCTGGAGGATGACGGCATGGCCGCCATCCCGCAGGGCGCGGCCTGCCTGATCACCGGCGGCTTCGGCGGCATCGGCCAGGCCATCGCGCGCGAACTGGCGCAGCGCGGCGGCGCGAAACTGGCGCTGACCACGCGCGGCCGCGTGGATTCGCCCGCCGTCATGGCCTCGGTCCGGCAACTGGAATCGCTGGGCGCCGAGGTGCTGGCGATCCGCGCCGACGTGACCAGCCCCGAGGACATGGCCCGCGCCGTGGCCGAGACGCGGGCGCGCTTCGGCAGCCTGGACGTGGTGCTGCACGCCGCGGGCGTGATCCGCGACAGCCTGATCGCGGCCAAGACCGACGACGAGGCCTGGGACGTGCTGGCGCCGAAGCTGCTGGGCACCCGCGCGCTGATCGAGGCGCTGGCGGACAATCCCGCGAAGCTGACGGTGCTGTTCTCCTCGACCTCCTCGGCGATCGCGCCGGCGGGGCAGGCGGATTACGTCGCCGCCAACGAATACCTGAACGCGGTGGCGCGCTCGGCACCGCAGGCGCTGGGCCGGGTTGTCGCGGTCAACTGGGGCGTCTGGGCCGATGCCGGCATGGCGGCGCGGGCGATGGGGCTGGACACGGCCTCGGCCGTGGCGGTGCCGCAAGGGCGGCCGCTGCTGGACGAAAGCCTGCCCATGCCGGGCGGGCGCGAGTTCCGCACCGCGCTGAAGATGCAGGACTGGATCATCGGCGGCCACAAGACCGCCCAGGGCCAGGCGCTGATGCCCGGCACCGGCTGGATCGAACTGGTGGCCGAGGCGGCGCTGGAATGCGGGCTGAGCCTGCCGCTGGCGATCCGCGACCTGGAATTCCGCCGCCCGGTGCTGGTTTCCGACACCGCGCTGGTCAGCACCCGCGTTTCGCCCGAGGGCGATGCCATGCGCATCGATATCCTGGACGATCCGCAGGGCGAGCCGAATGTCTCGGCCCTGGTCGCGGGCTTGCAGGAACCGGCGCCCGAGCCGCTGGCCGGCGGCGGGCCATGGGACCGGGACGGGCAGGGCGCGGCGCTGCCTTCGGCGCAGGAAGGCCGGATGGCGTTCGGCCCGCGCTGGCAGGTGCTGCGCCGCTTCCGCGTCACCGGCGACGAGGGCGTGGCGGAGCTGTCGCTTGCGCCCGAATACGCCGCCGAGGCCGGGGAATGGCTGGCGCATCCGGCGCTGATGGACATCGCGACCGGCTGGGCCATGCAGCTGATCAAGGGCTGGACGCCCGAGAACCTGTGGGTGCCGATGGGCTATGGCGCGATCCGGCTTTACGCGCCCTTGCCGGCGCAGGTGGTCAGCCGCATCCGCAATGCGGGCGAAAACACCGATGCGCAGGGCATGGCGCAATTCGACATCACCCTGGCCGCGCTGGACGGCACGGTCGTCGCCGAGATCCGCGGCTTTGCCCTGCGCAAGCTGGCGGCGGCCATCGCCGCCACGCCCGCGCGCAGCCAGCCGCCGCGCAGCCTGTCCCCGGCCGAGCGCCGCTTGCAGCACAACATCAGCCAGGGCATCCCGGCCGCCATCGGGCCTGCGATGCTGAGCCGGGCGATCTCGACCGGGCTTTCTCAGGTCTATGTCTCGTCGCTGGACCTGCCGGCTCTGATCGCCGAGGCGGGGGTGGTCGAGGATGCCGCGCCCGCCGAGGGCGGGTTCGAGCGTCCCGACCTCGACAGCGATTTCGTCGCCCCGGCGCCGGGCATCCAGGCGGAACTGGCGGCGATCTGGTCCGGGCTGCTGGGCATTGCCCAGGTCGGCGCGGCGGACAGCTTCTTCGACCTGGGCGGGCATTCGCTGATCGCGGTGCGCATGTTCGGGCAGCTGCGCAAGGCGTTCGGCGTCGACCTGCCGATCTCGACCCTGTTCGAGGCGCCGACCATCGCGCAGCTGGCCGCGCTGGTCGAGGAACGCACCGGCCCGCGCGAGCTGGTCTCGCCCGACAACGTGCGCGAATTGCCGGTCGCGGCCCGGCCGCGGTTCCGTTTCCTGGTCGACATGGGCGGGCGGGGCGAGGGCACGCCCTTCTTCATGGTCGCCGGCATGTTCGGCAATATCATGAACCTGCGCCAGCTGGCGCAGCGGCTGGGGCCGGATCGCCGCTTCTGGGGCATCCAGGCGCGCGGCCTGCTGGGCGACGACAAGCCGCATGAGGATTTCGCCGAGGCCGCCCGCGACTATATCGCGGAACTGCGCCAGGTGCAGCCGACCGGCCCCTATCTGATCGGCGGCTTCTCGGGCGGCGGGCTGACCGCCTATGAGATGGCGCGGCAGTTGCGCGCGGCGGGCGAGGAGGTGGCGATGCTGGTCATGCTCGACACGCCCCTGCCGCTGCGCGAGCCGGTCGGCCGCAAGGACCGGCTGATGATCCGCCTGGGCGAATTGTGCGAGGGGGGCGCGGGCTTCGTCTGGAAATGGCTGCGCGACCGCGTCGCCTATGAATTCCAGCGCCGCAGCAAGGCCAAGGCGGTCGAGGCCGAGGTCGGCGCCGAGGCGACCGGCGCCTTCCACGACCTGGCCATCGAGGCGGCCTTCCTGGCGGCGCTGCCCCGGATGCGGCTTTCGGTCTGGGACGGGCCGGTGGCGATGTTCCGCCCGCCGCTCGACAAGCGCTGGAAGGTGACGGGCGGGCGCTGGATCAATTCCGGCCGCGACTATGTGGTCGAGGACAACGGCTGGACGCCCTGGATGCCCGACCTGCGGGTGATCGAGGTGCCGGGCGACCACGATTCCATGGTGCTGGAGCCGAACGTGCGCCGCCTTGCCTCGGTCCTGCGCGAGATCCTGCGCGATGCCGATGCGGACGCCCCGGCAAGGATCAAGGCGGCAGAGTGACCATGGACCCCGATGCAGCCCCGCCCAGCGTTCATGTCATCGTGCTGAACTGGCGCACGCCAGAGATGTCCTTGCAGGCCGCCGAGGCCGCATTGCGCGAAATGCAGGGCATCGACGGCGGGTTGATCATCGTGGACAACGATTCCGGGGACGGTTCGTTTGAACGGATGCAGGCGGGCGTGCAGGCGCGCGGCTGGCCTTCGGATCGCGTCGCGGTGGTGCAATCGGGCTGGAACGGCGGCTTTGGCGCCGGCAACAACCATGGCATCCGCCAGGGCCTGCCGGACGGGCGCCGCGCCGACCTGGTCTATCTGCTCAATTCGGACGCCATCCCGCAGCCCGGCGCGATCCGGGCGCTGGTCGATTACCTGGGCGTGCATCCGCGGGTCGGGATCGCCTGCTCGCGGCTGCGCGGCACCGACGACATGCCGCACAGCACCGCCTTTCGCTTTCCCTCGGCCTTGGGCGAGTTCGAATCGATGAGCCGCACCGGGCCGATCTCGCGCCTGCTCAGCCGCAAGGTTGTCTCGCTGCCCCAGCCCCAGGTCTCGGGACGGGTGGACTGGTCGGCGGGGGCCTCGATGATGATCCGCATGGCGGTGCTGGACCGCATCGGGCTCTTCGACGAGGGGTTCTTTCTCTACTACGAGGAAACCGACCTGTGCCGCCGCGCGGCGCGGGCGGGCTGGCAGACGCATTACGTCGTCGAAAGCCTGGTGCTGCATATCGGATCGGTCAGCACCGGCATGAAGGAATGGAAGCGCGCGCCGGATTACTGGTACGATTCGCGGCGGCGCTATTTCGAGAAACATCATGGGCGGCTGGGTGCGCTTTGGGCCACGGTCGCCCATCTGGGGGGCGCGGGGGTGTTCCGCCTGCGCTGCCTTATGTCGGGGCGCAAGCCGGATGGGCCGCCGGGCCATCTGGCGCAGCTGACGCGCCACGCCTTTCGCCCGCAACCAAAGCCCGTTCATGTTGAAAAGGGTAAGCCATGACGCAATTTTCCGCGATTCTGGTGGGTAACGAATCCTTGCTGCGCCACGCGGCCGAAACGCTGCTGGCGCGCGGGCATCGCATCAATGCCGTGGTGACGCGCAATCCCGACCTGCGCGACTGGGCGCAGGGCGCCGGGCTGGCGGTCGAGGACCAGGACGCGCCGCTGCCCGCCGATGCGCCCGCGGCCGACTGGCTGTTCAGCGTCGCCAACCTGTCGATCCTGCGCCCCGAGATGCTGGCGCGCGGCCGGTTGGGCGCGATCAACTTCCACGACGGGCCGCTGCCGCGGCTGGCGGGGCTGAACGCCCCGGTCTGGGCGATCATCGGTGCCGAGCCGCAGCACGGCGTCACCTGGCACATGATCGAGGGCGGCGTGGACGAGGGCGACATCCTGACCCAGCGCCTGTTCGAGATCCGCGAGGACGACACCGCGCTGACGCTGAACGCGCGCTGCTTTGCCCGCGGGGCCGAAAGCTTTGCCGATGTGGTCGCGCAGCTCGAGGGCGCCGGCCCGCAGCGGCAGCGCCAGGATCTGTCGCAGCGGACCTATGTCGGCCGCGACAAGCGCCCCGAGGCGGCGGCGGTGCTGGACTTCACGGCTGCCGCGGCGCGCATTGGCGCCTTGGTGCGCGGCCTTGACCATGGCGGCTACTGGAACCCGCTGGCCATGCCCAAGGTCCGGCTGGCCGACCGCGTGCTGCTGGTCGCGGGTTTCGAGGGCATCGAGCCCGCCGTGGCCCCGCCCGGCACGGTGCTGTCCCATGACGGCGCCTCGGCGCTGATCGCGGCGGCGGACGCGGCGGTGCGGCTGCGCTTTGCCGGCGACTTGCCCCCGGTGGGCACGGTGATCCCGCCGCTTTCCAGCGAGGAGGCCGCGCGGCTGACCGACCTGGCCGGGCAGGCGGCGAAGCATGACGGCTTCTGGCGGGCGCGGCTGGCGCGGATGAACCCGGCGGTGCTGCCGGGCGAGGGCTCCGGTTCCAGCCAGCGCGTGCAGCTGATGCCCGGCGCGGGGCCCGAGCGGATCGCGCTGGCCGCCTCGCTGATGGCGCGGCTGGCGGGGCAGGCCGCCTTCGACCTGGCGCTGCGGCCCGCGGCCCAGCCCGAGGCGGCCGGGATCGTCGCCGACTGGCAGCCCCTGGCGGTCGAGGCGCCGGGCGAGCGCACGCTGGCCGATCTGGGACAGGCGCTGGCCGGGCAGATCGCCGAACAGGCCAGGCGCGGCTTCTTCATGGCCGACCTGCTGCACCGCGCGCCCGAACTGCGCGACATGGCCACGCCGGACCTGGCGATCAGCCTGGATGCCCGCGGCCCGGTCCGGGATGCGGCGCTGTGCGTGACCCTGACCGAAACCGGCGCCTGGCTGGACCATGATCCGGCCCGCGTCACGCCCGCGCAGGCGCAGCGGCTGGCCCGCGCGCTGGACGGCGGCCTGGCGCTGCCCGGCTCCACCACGCTGCGCGACATCCCCCTGATGGACGCGGATGAGCGCGAGGCGCTGCTGGTCGCCCGCAACGCCACCCAGGCCGAGGTGCGGCTGGCCTGCATCCACGGGCTGATCGCCGAGACGGCCGCGGCCGACCCGGATGCCGTGGCGCTGGCCTTCGAGGATCGCACCCTGACCCGCGGCCAGCTTGACCGCGCCGCGAATGCGCTGGCGGCGAAGCTGGTGGCGATGGGCGTGGGCCCGGACCAGCCGGTCGGGCTGTTCGCCCGCCGCTCGCCCGAGCTGGTGATCGGTGCGCTGGCGATCTGGAAGGCGGGCGGCGCCTATGTGCCCCTGGACCCGGACTATCCCGCCGACCGCATCGAGCTTTACATCCAGGACAGCGGGGCCGGGGTGGTGCTGGTGCAGGACGGGCTGGCCGACCGGCTGCCGGCGCATGGCGCGCAGGTGGTGGGCATCCCGACCGACCTGCCGCATGGGCTGGTGGCGGCGCCGGTCAGCGCCGTCGGGCCGCAGAACCTGGCCTATCTGATCTATACCTCGGGCTCGACCGGCCGGCCCAAGGGGGTGATGGTCGAGCATCGCAACGTCGCCAATTTCTTCGCCGGCATGGACGCGGTGATCCCGCACCGGCCGGGCGATGCCTGGCTGGCAGTCACGAGCCTGTCCTTCGACATCTCGGTGCTGGAGATCTTCTGGTCGCTGGCGCGCGGCCTTCGGCTGGTGATCGCGGGCGAGGAATCGCGGCTGGCGGTGTCCTCGGTCCCCGCCCAGCCGCGGCGCGAGGTTTCGGGCGGCATGGATTTCAGCCTGTTCTATTGGGGCAACGACGACGGGCCGGGGCCGAAGAAATACCAGCTGCTGCTGGAGGGCGCGCGCTTTGCCGACCAGAACGGTTTCGTCGCGGTCTATACGCCGGAACGGCATTTCCACGCCTTCGGCGGTCCCTATCCGAACCCGGCGGTTTCGGGCGCGGCGGTGGCGGCGGTGACGAAGAACATCTCGGTGCGCGCCGGCAGCTGCGTGCTGCCGCTGCACCACCCGGCCCGCGTGGCCGAGGAATGGGCGGTGATCGACAACCTGACCTCGGGGCGGGCGGGGCTGGCCATCGCCTCGGGCTGGCAGCCGGACGATTTCGTGCTGCGCCCGGAAAACGCGCCGCCGAACAACAAGGCGGCGCTGGCCCAGGGCGTCGAGCAGTTGCGCCGGCTGTGGCGCGGCGAGGCGGTCGAGTTCCCGCGCAAGGACGGCAGCATGTTCGGCGTGGTGACGCAGCCGCGCCCAGTGCAAAGGGAACTGCCGCTGTGGTTGACCGTTGCCGGCAACCCGGAAACCTGGATCGAGGCCGGGCGGCTGGGCATGAACGTGCTGACCCACCTGCTGGGGCAAAGCATCGACACGGTGGAAAGCCGCATCAAGGATTACCACGCCGCGCTGCGCGAGGCCGGCCATGATCCGGCGCGCTTCACCGTCACGCTGATGCTGCATACCTGCCTGGCCGAGGATCGCGAGACCGCGCGCGAGATCGCCCGCGAGCCGATGAAGAACTACCTGAAGAGCGCCGCGGCGCTGGTCAAGCAATATGCCTGGGACTTCCCGGCCTTCCGTCGCCCGGCTGGCATGACCAACCCGATGGCCATCGACCTCGGCTCGCTCTCCGAGGAAGAGCTGGACGGCATCCTGGAATTCGCCTTCCTGCGCTATTTCGAGGATTCGGGCCTGTTCGGTTCCCTCGAGGACGGGATCGCGCGGGTCGAGCAGCTGAAGGCCATCGGCGTGGGCGAGATCGCCTGCCTGATCGACTATGGCATCGCGCCCGAGCAGGTGATGGCCGGCTTTCCGCTGCTGGCGCGGCTGCGGGCCGAGGTGAACCCGCATGGCGCCGAACCCGAAGAGGGCGATTTCTCGATCGCGGCGCAGATCCGGCGCTGGAAGGTGACGCATCTGCAATGCACGCCCAGCATGGCGCGCATCCTGGTTTCGGACCCGCAGGTGGCGGCGGCCATGGCCGGGCTGACATGCGTGATGGTGGGCGGCGAGGCGCTGTCGCCCTCGCTGCTGGCCGAGATCAAGGCGGCGACGCGGGCGCGGGTGCTGAACATGTATGGCCCGACCGAGACGACGATCTGGTCCACGGTGGCCGACCTGAGCGACGGCGGCGCGGTGACGCTGGGCGGGCCGATCGCCAATACCCAGGTCTATGTGCTGGACGGCGACGGCGTGCCGGTGCCCCCCGGCGCTCAGGGCGAGCTGTGGATCGGCGGTCATGGCGTGACCCGCGGCTATTGGCGGCGCGAGGATCTGACCGCCGCGGCCTTTCGCCCCGATCCCTTCGTGCCGGCGGATCGCGCCGCGCCTTGGGGCGCGCGCATCTATCGCACCGGCGACCTGGTGCGCTGGCGCGAGGATGGCGGGCTGGACTATATCGGCCGGGCCGACCACCAGGTGAAGCTGCGCGGCTTCCGCATCGAGCTGGGCGAGATCGAGGCGCAGTTGGCCAGCCTGCCCGGCGTGCGCGAGGCGGTGGCGCTGGTGCGCGAGGACGTGCCCGGCGACAAGCGGCTGGTGGCCTATGTCACCGGCGCGGCCGAACTGTGCGAAAAGGCGCTGCGCGAGGCTCTGCTTGCGCATTTGCCGGCGCATATGGTGCCGGGGCGGATCCTGCGGCTTGAGAAGATGCCGCTGACGCCGAACCGCAAGATCGACCGCAAGCATCTGCCGGTGCCGGGGGCCGTCGCACAGGCTCCGGCGGGGGCGGCGCCGGCGGCGGCCATCGAGGCCGCCACCGCCGCTGCGGCTGTCGCCGCAAGCGCCGCCCCGACCGAGGATCTGGCGCAGGCGGTGCAGGCGCTGTGGTCCGAGGTGCTGGGCGTCGAGCAGATCGGCCCGCGCGACAATTTCTTTGCGCTCGGCGGGCATTCGCTGCTGGCGATCCAGCTGCACCGGACCATGCGCGACCGGCTGGCGCTGCCGCGGCTGGGGGTGACGGACATCTTCCGCTTCCCGGTCATGGCGGATTTCCTGAAGCATGTCGCTTCGCTGGCGCCGCTCGGCACGGTCGCCGCCCCGGTGGCGCCCGCACCCGCGCCGGCGCCGGCAGCGGTGGTGCCCGAGCCTGTGCTGGCGGCCGAGGATGCCATGGCCCGGCGCCGGGCGCTGCGGGCGCAGTTGCGCGGCGGGCGGTGAGCGGGACCGCCGCGCTCGACGCGCTGGCCCGGCGCCTGCTGCCTGCGGGCTACGGCTGCGCGGTCCTGCCGCTGGCGGTCGAGCCCGCGCCGCTTTTGCCCCAGGAGGCCGAGGCCATCGCCCGCGCCGTTCCCAAGCGGCGGCGCGAGTTCGCCCTGGGCCGCATGGCGCTGCGGGCGGCGATCCGCGAGGCGGGGCACGACCTGCCCGCCGGCCGGCCGATCGCGGCGCGGCCGGATCGCCAGCCGGACTTGCCGCCGGGCCTGCGCGCCAGCCTGTCGCATAGCGGCGATTACTGCATCGCCATCGCCGCCCCGCCGGGCGGGGCCAGCGTGGGCGTCGATCTGGAACCCTGCAACCGCTCCGTCCCGCAGGGCCTGGCCGAGACGGTCATGCCCTTTCGCCTGCAGGGCGCCGGGGATGCCCTGCTGGCCTTTTGCGCCAAGGAGGCGATGTTCAAGGCGCAATATCCGCTGACCGGCCAAATGCTGGATTTCCGCGCGGTGCCGGCGGTGGTCGGACCCCGGCGATTCCGCGCCTGTATGGGCGAGCGGCTGATCGGCGGGCGCTGGGGGCAGGCGGCGGGCTGCTGGCTGGCGCTCAGCCTGTGGCGCGGCTGAACAGCGCTGCCAGCCGCCGGGCGGATTCGCGGATGTCGTGGCGTTCCATGACGCGGGCGCGGGCGCGGGCGCCCATGGCTGCCAGGGCGTTGGGCGCAGCCTCGGCGGCTTGCAGCATCGTATCGGCCAGCGCCGCGGCGTCGCCGGCGGGGACGAGCCAGCCTTCCAGGCCCGGACGGACCAGCTCGGGGATGCCGGCGATATAGGTGGCGATCACCGGGCGGGCGCAGGCCATGGCCTCCATGATGACCACCGGCAGGCCCTCGGCGAAGCTGGGCGTGACCAGGGCATGGGCGGCATCCATGGCGGCGCGCACGCCGGCCTCGTCCTGCCAGCCGAGCAGGCGGACCGCCTTGCCCATGCTCTCGGCGGCGATCAGGGATTCGACCTGCGGGCGCAGCTCGCCGTCGCCGACCAGCGACAGGCGCAAGGCGGGGTTGCGGCGCCAGGCCAGGGCGAAGGCGCGGATCAGCAGGCCGAAGCCCTTCTGCTCGGCAAAGCGGCCGACGGCGACCATGTGGAAGGGGCCTGCCGGCAGGGTCTGCGGTTCGGCCCAGCGGGCCAGGTCCAGGCCGCAATGCACGACATGGACCTTGTCCCAGTCGCCGGGCGCGGCCCAGCGGCAAAGCTGCGAGCGGCCATAGCTGCTGACGGCAACGCAGAACTCGGCCAGCGCCAGCTTGCCGCCCAGGTCCAGCGCCTGGGGATTGTCGAATTCCTCGGGGCCGTGGACGGTGAAGCTGAAGCGCGGACCGCCCAGCAGGCGCGCATAGGCGGCGACCCTGGCCGAATTGGTGCCGAAATGCGCGTGAACATGCGCAAGCCCCAGCGCCCGTGCCCGGCCTGCCACCCGCGCGCCCTCGGCCAGGTAGATCAGCTGCCGGGCAAGGCTGCCTTCGCCGGCCCGCGCCCGGCGCCGCGCCAGCCGCAGGGCGGCGGCGAATTGCGCGGGGCTTGCCGCGCCGCGTCCGGCCAGATCGGCCAGAAGCCGCGCGGCCCCGGCCTCCAGCACCCGCTCGGTGCGGGCATGTTCGGCAAGGTCGGCGGGATCGCTGAGCGCGCCGCCGTCGCCGCGCATGGCGAATCGGTGGATTTCGAGCCCCTCGTTCTCAAGCGCCGCGATTTCCCGCCGGATGAAGCTGTGCGAGGGGCGAGGGTAGGTATTGATCAAATAACCGATTCGCAAGCTGACGGTCCCTAATCCATGAAGAAAAGCCCTTGCGCCCCGTTATCGCCCCGAGATTTCGGCTGGTTGGCGCCTATTTTTGCTGAACAATGGGCGGATATGCCGTATTACCGCAAGACGCACCAAAGTTTGTCTAGCGATTTCCGGTTTCTTTGGCACTATTGTTCTGAGGATTTGTACATTTGAGGAGAAAGCCTCTGACTGGCATCCTGACCCTTGGTGTCGCAATTGCCTTGGCCAGCGCGCTGATCGGGTTTGCTGCCTTCGATCTGTCGTTCTGGGCCGCGCTGCTGATCTATATCGTCAGCGGGACGGCCGCCACCCTTTTCGTCGCCTGGCGGCGTTTCCGGTGTATCGAGCGGCACGAGATGCAGGCCGAAATAGGGGCCGGACGCGGCCGCACCATTCAGTAGCCGGTGCAGCGCAGCACCACGCCCACGGTCTTGGCGATGATGGCGACATCGCCGCTGAAGCTCAGATCGGCTGCATAGCGCGCGTCGAAGGTCGCGCGGGCGGCGAAGGTGCTGTCGTTGCGATCCGAGATCTGCCACAGCCCGGTGACGCCCGGCCGCAGGTGATAGTAATCCGCCCCCGGATAAAGCGGGGCCTGTTCGATCATCATCGGCCGCGGGCCGACGATGCTCATGTCGCCGCGCAGCACGTTCCACAGCTGCGGCAGTTCGTCCAGCGAGGTCTTGCGCAGGAAGCGGCCGGTCGAGGTGATGCGCGGATCGTTCTTCAGCTTCTGCGTCAGATCCCATTCCGCCCTGGCCTCGGGATTGGCGGCCAGGTGTTCCTCCAGCCGCCGGTCGGCATCCTCGACCATGGTGCGCAGCTTCCACAGCCGGAAGCTGCGGCCGGAACGGCCGACCCGCAGCTGGGTGTAGAAGGGCTTCTCGCCGTGCCACAGGATGACGAGCGCCAGGATCAGCACCACCGGCACGATGATCGGCACCGCCAGAAGGACGGCGGTGATGTCCAGCGGACGCTTGATAAAGCGGGAGTAAAGGGATCGGGCGCCCAGGGGCTGATTGGTGTTTCCTTTTGCGACCGTTTGCAGGACCGAGTCGATTGTCTCGATATCGAAATCCGTGGTGTGCCGCATTTGAAAACCCGCCCTCATCACTACCCTCGCAGTATAGCCGGGCATTTGAATAAAACTAGAACGAATTTGGACACTGACGAAAAGTATAGGTTCATTTGAAAACAATGCTTTACAGCAGGTTCTCGGCCGGGAGGAACCGCCTTTACCTAGGGTAAACATATTAGGTGAAACCCGAGAGTTTTGCTGGTCGTGCGGCGTATTGGTTGTCGCAGCGTTATATTGGCAACTGTCGGTTGAATTGGGTGGAATTCGCGATGCCGGGATGCGATGCTGGGCAAAAGCATTTCACAATCGAGGGTTGTCGATATGGCGGGTGTCCTGCAATTTTTAATTGAAAGCGTCTCGGCTTTCTACATCGGCCACAGCCTGATGGGCACGACGGTGCCCGGCATGATGCAGGGCCTGCTGGAAGAGCCGGTGGAAATGCAGATCCTCAACGGCGCCCCGCTGGAATGGCAGTGGAAGGAGGCGCATCACGCGCAAGGGGTGAACGGGCGCAAATGGCTGCCCGGCCATGCCGTCGAGGCGCTGGTCATCACCGAGCGCGTGCCGCTGGCCCCGGCGATGGAATACCACGACAGCCTTGGCTATGCCGCGAAATGGGTGGAACTGGCGCGGCAGTCGAACCCCAGGGTCAAGCCCTATCTCTACCAGACCTGGGATTACATCGAGCCGGGCTCGACCAGGGCTTGGCGCGACCGCATCATGGCGGATCTGCCGCAGTGGCAGGCGATCGCCGACCATGTGAACCGCGACCTGCCCGAGGGGGCCGAGCCGATGCGGCTGGTCCCGGTGGGGCTGGGCATGGTGCGGCTGCATGACGCCGCCGAAGCGGGCAAGGTTCCCGGCGCGACCTCGATCCGCGACTTTTTCCTCGACGACATCCACCCGACCGAGAAGGGCGGGTGCTATTACATAGCCATGATCAATTACGCGACCCTGACCGGCAAAAGCCCGGTCGGGCTGACCAACCGGATCCCAGGCGGCGGCGGCCCCTATCCCCAGGTGCCCCAGGAGCAGGCGGCCGTGCTGCAGGAGCTTGCCTGGCAGGTGGTGCAGGAATTCGGCGCCGATTAGCGGCCGCGCGCCCATTCCTGGCTGTTGCGGCCCAGCCGCACCGCCAGCGCGACGGCGGCATAGGCGGCAAAGCCCGGCGGATCGGCGGCGGCAAGGCGGGCGAGTTCCGCCCTGCCGGGGCGGACATGGCCCTGTCGCGGGGGCAGGTCGGGGAACAGCCGGGCGATCTCGGCCACGCCCGCGTCCTGGCGCCGCCGGACCCGGACCAGCGGCCCGAACCCCTCGACCAGCGGCCATTCATAGGGCTCGTCCACCAGGAAACGCTCGTCCTGCGCGAATTGCAGCCGGGCGAAGGTGTCGTCCGAGATGACCTGCGGAAAGGCCCCCCAGCGCGCGCGCCCGGCCTCGTTGACCGCGAAAAGCCCGGCGCCGGTGACGCCCTGGGCCACGAAGGGCAGTTTCTGCCAGAACCGGGCATAGGCGCGCGACACCGCGCTGCGGGCGGGCGCCACCACCAGCCGCCCGCCGGCATAGCGCGGCCGGGGCACGTCCAGCACCCGCATGATCCCCGACAGAAGCCGCGGTCCCATGCGAATGTCGGCGTCCAGATACAGCCGCACGCCCGGCCCGGCGCAGGCGTCGCCGTGGTTCAGCGCGCCGATCTTGCCGCCCTGCGCCAGTTCCTCGACCCGCAGCCGCCAGCCGCGCGCGGCAAAGGCCGGCGCATGGGCGCGGGCGCGGGCGGCGGTGTCGTCGTGGCAACCGTTGGCGACCAGGACCAGCGCGACCGGGCCGGCATGGTCCTGGGCCAGCACATGGTCGAGGCAGGCGTCGATATAGCCGGCCTCGTCATGCGCGGGCAGGATGATGGTGCAGGGCGTCATCGGGCCGGCACCGGGCCTTTGGACGGGCCGCCGCCGAATCGAGCGGCAGGGCAATCGGCGGCTGAGAATCGCGCGCCGGCGCCGGTCGCCGGCCGGAACGGGGGGAAACGGCACCGCGACACCGGGAAATGCGGGGCATTGTCGGGATCGGGCCGGTTTTGGGTTGTCGCGTTCATGGCGCCGACGCTACCATGCCGCTGCCGGGAAAGTCACCGGCAGGCCGCCGCCCCCGTGGGCGGCGCCGTTTCACCAGAGGCAGAGGGGCAACAGGTTTGACGCCCGCGACAGGGAACGACCCGGACAGGACGCCGGTTGGACAGGCTGCGCCCGATGCGGCGCAGGGCCATGTCTCGAGCAAGTTCATCCGGCGCGAGGCGGCCTTGGCCGCCATGGACGCGAAACATGCCAAGATCAGCGCGCAGCGTTTCTCGCTGCTGCGCACCCGCATCCTGCGCGAGATGCGCAGCCGCGGCTGGAGCAGGCTTGCCGTGGTGCCGGTGACGCCGGGCGCGGGCGGCACCTTCGTCGCGGTGAACCTGGCCCTGGCGCTGGCCCGCCAGCCGCATACGCAGGTGACGCTGATCGACCTGGACCTGGGCAAGCCCAGCGTGGCCGGCCAGCTGGGCATCCCGGGCTGCACGGCGGTCTCGGCCGCGCTGCGCGAGGGCGGCGGCGGCCTGGGCGCGCTGGTCTCGCGCGTGGACGAGGCGCCGAACCTGTCGGTCCTGGCCCCCGACCGGGCCGAGCCGGACGCGGCCGAGCTATTGCAGGACGAGGCGCTGGCCCAGGCCATGCGGCAGCTGCACGACAGCCACCCCGCCCGGATCGCGGTCATCGACACCGCCGCCCTTTTGGGCGAGGATGCGGCGCTGGCCGCCCTGCCGCTGGCCGATGCGCTGCTGCTGGTCGCCGACGGGCGCAGCGGCACCGCCTCGGACATGGCGGAATGCGAAAGGCTGCTGGTCGGCATGCCGCCGGTGATGGGCGTGGTCCTGAACAAGTCGGAAGACTGAACAACGAAAGACAGGGTTCAAGATTTGGGACCGATTCAATCCTTGCAGGATCTGATCTCGATGCTCTGGCGGCGGCTGCCGCTGGTGCTGACGATCGTGGTCCTGGGCGTGCTGACCTCGTTCTACATGATCGTTTCCTCGCCCCGCGTCTATGAGGCGTCGGCGGTGATCCAGCTGGACATGCCGGCCGCCATCGACCAGGGCACCGACAGCTCGCTGCCCGCCTCGCGCCGGGTGCAGCTGATCGAACAGCGCCTGATGGCGCGCGCCAACCTGCGCGAGGTGATCGAGCGGCTGGGGCTTTTCGCCGACACCCCGCTGAGCGAGTCGGAAAAGCTGGTGGCGCTGCGCAGCTCGACCCGGATCGAAAGCATCGCCGCCCCCGGCGTTTCGGTCGATTCCCGCATGTCCCTGGCCGCCATCGTCATCACCGCCCAGGCCGAGACGCCGGCGACCGCGGCCGCCATCGCCAACGACTTCGCCAACAGCGTCGTCAACCGCGACCGCGAGAATCGCCAGGTGCGCATCCTGGAGGCGCAGGAATACCTGCGCAGCGAGGAACGCCGCCTGAACGAGCAGCTTTCCGAACAGGAACGCAAGCTGGTCGAGTTCAGCGCCCGCAACGAGGATGCGCTGCCCAGCTCGCAGGAGTTCCTGCAAACCCAGCTTGCCCAGCTGACCGAGACCGAGACGGCGCTGGACCGCGACATCATGACCCTGCAGCGCGAACGGCTGTCGCTGGAGGCGGGGGGGCTTGCGGCCGAGATGCGGCCCCCGGCCTCGCTGGTGCAGCAGATCCGCACCGCCGAGATCGAACTGGCGCAGGCGCGCCGGACGCTGGCGCCCGACCATCCCGAGATCCGGCGGCTGGAAGAGAACCTGAAGCTGCTGAACAGCGGCACCGGCAGCGGCGGGCCCGACGTGATCCGCCGCCAGACCGAGCTGATCCAGGCCCAGCTGACCAAGCTGAACGAGCAGAAGGCCGGGATCGCGCTGCGCCGCACCGAGATCGGCCGCGCCCGCGCCCGCGCCCCCGAAGTCAGCCGCGAGCTTGAGGCGATGACACGCCAGCAGCGCCGCCTGCAGGACCGCTACAACGAGATCTCGCGCCAGCTGGCCCAGGTCGAAACCCAGCAGATGCTGATGGAAAACGACCAGACCGAGCGTTTCGTGATGCTGGAGCGCGCCCTGCCGCCGGAATATCCCGCCATGTCGAACCGCAAGAAGAGCGCGGTGATGGGGGCGGGGGTCAGCGTCGGGCTGGCGCTGGTCGCGGCCTTTGCGCTGGAGCTGCTGAATCCGGTGCTGCGGCGCAGCGAGCAATTCGCCCGCGCCACCGGCACCCGGCCGGTGATCTCGCTGCCCTATCGCCAGACGGCGGCCGACCTGCGCCGGCGCCGGCTGCGCAACCTCTACATGGTCGTGGTTCTGGTGCTGGGCGTGCTGGTCGCCCTGTGGATGATCGGCAAGGTTCCCGGCCTGCCCTCGCCCGGCGTCGTGCCGATGCCGACCGACGGGATGGGCTGATGAGCGGGCAGGAGGGCGGAAGCGAGGCCGCCGCCGCCGCGCCGGGTCGCAGCTTTGCCTCGCGGGCCCTGGGCAGCGGCGCATGGTCCATGGCCAATTTCGGCCTGGGCCAGATCATGCGGCTCGGCTCGAACCTGATCCTGACCCGCATCCTCAGCCCCGACGATTTCGGCCTGATGGCGCTGGTGACAAGCTTCCTGATCGGGCTGACCATGTTCAGCGACATGGGATTCGGCCCCTCGATCATGCAAAGCAAGCGCGGGGACGAGCCGGATTTCCTCGACACGATCTGGACGCTCAAGATCATCCGCGGCTTCATGATCTTCGGCGCGGCCATGGTCATGGCCTGGCCGCTGGCGCTGTTCTACGACGCGCCGCTGTTCGGCTGGGTGTTCCCGGCGGCGGCCTGCTCGATGATCGTGGGCGGCTTCCTTCCCACCCGGATCGACACCGCCGCGCGCCACCTGCAACTGGGCCGGCTGACGGTGATCGAGCTTGGCAACCAGCTGATCGGCATCCTGCTGACCATCGCCGCGGCGCTGGTCCTGCAATCGGTCTGGGCGCTGGTCTGGGGCAATGTGCTGGGCGCCCTGGTCCAGCTGCTGATGTTCCGGCTGTTCCTGCCCGGACACCGCAACCGGCTGCGGATGGAGCCCGAGGCCCGCGCCGAGGTGATGAAATTCGGCAAGTGGATCTTTTTCAGCACCATCTGCGGCTTCTTGCTGTTCCAGGGCGACCGGATCATCCTGGGCCGGGTGCTGACGCTGAACCAGCTGGGCATCTACAATATCGGCCTGTTCCTGGCGACGGTGCCGGCCATGCTGGGATCCTCCATTGCCGGGCGGCTGTTCATCCCGATGTATCGCCAGCACCCGCCGGCCGAAAGCGCCGAGAACACCCGCATCCTGGCCCGCACCCGCGCCGGGCTGACGGCCTTGCTGCTGGCAGTGGCGGTGATTCTGGCCTGGGCCGGGCCGCCGCTGGTCGAGCTGCTCTATGACCCGCGCTATGCCGCGGCGGGTGGCATCCTGGTCGCCATCGCCTGCATCCAGATGCTGCAGGTCATTCCGCTGAGCTATGAATCCGCGGCGCTGGCGGCGGGGGATTCGCGCGGCTTCTTCGTCGTGCAATCCACCCGCGCGGCGATCTATTCCGCGCTGGTCGCCGGGGGCGCGGTGCTTTACGGCCTGCCGGGGCTGCTGATCGGGCAGGCGCTGGCGCAGGTGCTGTGCTATCCGGCGACGGTCTGGCTGGCGCGGCGGCATGGCTGCTGGGATCCGCGCCACGACCTGGTCGCCGCCACGCTTGCCATCGTCGCGGCGGCGACGGCGCTGAACGGCCATCGCGACGCGGTGCTGGCCGCCATGATACCCTGAGCCGCGCCGCCGGGCATTTTACCCCTTCCGGTTCCGCTTGGGCTGGCGCTATTGCTGCCGGAACGTCACGAGGAGGAGGCACCGGATGAGCGACGACAACACCCCGCGCAAGTCCCGCATCACGCGGGAAGAGGCTCTGGCCTATCACCTGGAACCCCGTCCGGGCAAATACGACATCGTGGCCTCGACCCCGATGGCGACGCAGCGCGACCTGTCGCTGGCCTATTCCCCCGGCGTGGCGGTCCCGGTCGAGGCCATCGCCGAACGGCCCGAGACCGCCTATGACTATACCGTCAAGGGCAATATGGTCGCGGTGATCTCGAACGGCACGGCGATCCTGGGGCTGGGGAACCTGGGTGCGCTGGCCTCGAAGCCGGTGATGGAGGGCAAGGCGGTGCTGTTCAAGCGCTTTGCCGACGTGAACGCCATCGACATCGAGCTGGACACCGAAGACCCCGAGGCGATCATCGATGCGGTCCGGCTGATGGGCCCGACCTTCGGCGGCATCAACCTCGAGGACATCAAGGCGCCGGAATGCTTCATCATCGAGCAGCGGCTGAAAGAGGTCATGGACATTCCGGTCTTCCATGACGACCAGCACGGCACGGCGGTGATCTGCGCGGCGGGGCTGATCAACGCGCTGGAGCTGTCGGGCAAGCGGATCGAGGATGTGCGCATCGTGCTGAACGGCGCCGGCGCCGCCGGCATCGCCTGCCTGGAGCTGCTGAAATCCATGGGCGCGCGGCATGAAAACTGCATCATGTGCGACACCAAGGGCGTGATCTGGCAGGGTCGCACCGAGGGCATGAACCAGTGGAAATCCGCCCATGCCGTCGTGACCGAGGCCCGCACGCTGGAAGAGGCGATGAAGGGCGCCGACGTGTTCCTGGGCGTCTCGGCCAAGGGCGCGGTGACGCAGGAGATGGTGCGGGGCATGGCCGAGAACCCGGTCATCTTCGCCATGGCCAACCCGGACCCCGAGATCACCCCGGAAGAGGCCCATGCCGTCCGCCCCGACGCCATCGTCGCCACCGGCCGCTCGGACTATCCGAACCAGGTCAACAACGTCCTGGGCTTTCCCTATCTGTTCCGCGGCGCGCTGGACATCCATGCCCGCGCCATCAATGACGAGATGAAGATCGCCTGCGCCCGCGCGCTGGCGGAACTGGCGCGCGAGGACGTGCCGGACGAGGTTGCTGTGGCTTACGGCCGCAAGCTGCAATTCGGCCGCGACTACATCATCCCGACGCCCTTCGACCCGCGGCTGATCCATGTCGTGCCGCCGGCGGTGGCGCGCGCGGGGATGGATACCGGCGTCGCCCGCCGCCCGATCATCGACATGGAGGGCTATGTCCAGTCGCTCAAGGCGCGCATGGACCCGACCGCGGCCATCCTGCAAGGCATCCATGCCCGCGCCCGCCAGGCCCAGGCCCGGATGATCTTTGCCGAGGGGGACGACCTGCGCGTGCTGCGCGCCGCCGTGGCCTGGCAGCGCGGCGGCATGGGCCAGGCCATCGTCGTCGGGCGCGAAAGCGACGTGCGCGAAAAGCTGGAGGCGGCGGGCCTGGGCGAAGCCGCGCGCGAGGTCGCCGTGGTCAATGCCGGCAATTCCCGCCACCTGGAGCAATATCACGAGACGCTCTATGCCCGCCTGCAGCGCAAGGGCTATGACCGCGAGGATGCGGTCAAGCTGGCCAATCGCGACCGCCATGTCTTTGCCTCGCTGATGCTGGCGCATGGCCATGGCGACGGTCTGGTGACGGGGGCCACGCGCAAGAACGCGCATGTGCTGGCCCAGATCGGCACGGTTTTCGACGTGACCCCGGCCGACGGCGCCGTGGGCATCACCGCGGTCCTGCACAATGGCCGCGTCATCCTGATGGGCGACACGCTGGTCCATGAATGGCCCGAGGCCGAGGATCTGGCCGACATCGCCACCCGCGGCGCCCATGTCGCGCGCGGGCTGGGGCTGGAGCCGCGGGTGGCCTTCCTGTCGTTTTCCAACTTCGGCTATCCGATCAGCGAGCGGGCGGTGAAGATGGCCCATGCGACCGAGGTGCTGGACGCGCGCCGCGTCGATTTCGAATATGAGGGCGAGATGACCGTGGACGTGGCGCTGAACCCGTCGCAGGCGGCGAAATACCCGTTCTCGCGGCTCAAGGGGCCGGCCAACGTGCTGGTGGTGCCGGCGCGGCACTCGGCCTCGATCTCGGTCAAGCTGCTGCAGGAAATGGCGGGGGCGACGGTGATCGGCCCGATCCTGACCGGCGTGCCGCTGCCGATCCAGATCTGTTCGACCGGCTCGACGGTGAACGACATCCTGAACATGGCCGCCATCGCCGCGGGCCGGCTGGGGCAGGTGAAATAACCCGCCCGGCTAAACGAAAGGCGCCCCCGAAGCGGGGGCGCCTTGCTTCTTGCGGCAGGATCAGAACCGATACGAGGCGCGCAGCTGCACCAGGTCGGTGTCCAGGTCGCGGCCGCTGATGCCGGTTTCGTCTTCCAGCACGTCCTTGAAGTCGCTGCGGCTGTATTCCGCGCCGACGGTGAAGCGCTCGGTGACCTTGAAATCGGCGCCGAGGCCATAGGTCAGCCCGGTTTCCGAGAAATCGTCGACCGAGATCTTGGCCGCGCCCAGCGTGACATAGGGCAGGAAGCGGCCCATGTCGGCGCCCGCGCGCAGCCGCAGCCGGGTCAGGTCGCCGTCGTCATAGTTCTCGTCGGGCGAGATCTTGTTGTAGTCCAGTTCGCCGCCCAGGACGAAGCGGCCCAGGTCGCGCTGATAGCCCGCATGCAGACCATAGCCGTCGTAATCGCCGAAATCGGCCAGCGCGCCGCGATTGCCAAGATCGCCGCTGCCCTTGCCGTATTGCAGACCGGCATAGAAGCCCGTCCAGTCGCTGTCCGAAACGGTCGTCACGGGCGGCGGCACCGCGACCGGCTGCTCGACCACGGGGGGGACATAGCCACCCGCATAGGCACCACCGGCGACCAGCGAAACCAAAGCTGCGTATCCGACTTTCTTCATGGTGAGTTCTCCATTTAACTCGGACCGCCTGCCTACCACCCGGCGCCCGGATTGGAAGGCTTGCCGGCGTCGCGGCACGGACAAGTGACGGCCCGTTAGCCGCAGGGATGCGGGGCGCGGGAAAAAGCCCGCCGATACAGGGGCTTCGCGCTCAAGCCGGCGTGATGGGGCGTGATGCGGGAACGGAGATATTCCCTAACGCACTGATAATGATTATTTTTCAGCTTTCCGTTTCGACGGTGTCGCCAAAGCACTCGCCGCGCTCGGCCTGGCGCTGGCGTTCCCGGAAACGGGCGCGGTCGGCCTCGGTATATTCGCCCGCGCAGCGGTGGCAGCAGACGCCGGGCTCGTATTCCGGGCGGGCGCGATCCTCGGGCGCGAGCGGCCGGCGGCAGGCATGGCAAAGCTCGTGGCGGCCCTGCCGCAGCCCGTGGCCCAGGCTGACCCGCTTGTCGAAGACGAAGCATTCGCCGCGCCACAGGCTGTCCTGTTCCGGCACTTCCTCGAGGTATTTCAGGATGCCGCCTTTCAGGTGAAAGACCTCGGGCACGCCTTCGCCCAGCAGGAAATTGGTGGATTTCTCGCAGCGGATGCCGCCGGTGCAGAACATGGCGATGCGCTTGTTGTGGAAGCGATGCGCATTCTCGCGCCACCAGGCGGGAAAGTCGCGAAAGCTGCGGGTGCCCGGATCGACGGCGCCGGCGAAGGTGCCGATCTCGACCTCGTAGTCGTTGCGGGTGTCGATCACCGCCACGTCCGGCGCGCTGATCAGCGCGTTCCAGTCCTGCGGCGCGACATAGCGGCCGACGGCGGCGGTGGGGTCCACGTCGGGCTGGCCCATGGTGACGATCTCGCGCTTCAGCCGCACCTTCATGCGGCCGAAGGGCATGGCCTCGGCCGTGCTTTCCTTCCATTCCAGGCCCGCGCAGCCGGGCAGGGCGCGGATATGGGCCAGAACCGCGTCGATGCCTTCGCGCGTGCCGGCGATGGTGCCGTTGATCCCCTCGGGCGCCAGCAGCAGCGTGCCCCTGACCCCGTTCGCGCAGGCGCATTTCGCCAGCGGCGGCTTCAGCGCCTGCGGGTCGGGAAAGCGGGTGAAATGGTAAAGCGCGGCGACGATCAGCATGGGCTGGCCATAGCGCCGCGCGGGGGTGCAATCAAGTTGCCGCATTGACGCCCCCGCCGCCTGCGCCTACCAATTTTCCTGGGATAACAGGAGAGGCGCCATGGCAAAGGCCCTGATCGTCATCGACATGCAGCTGGATTTCTGTCCCGGCGGCCGGCTGGCCGTCGCCGGCGGGGACGAGATCGTGGCGCCGATCAACGACCTGATGGCCGATTTCGACGCCGTGGTGCTGACCCAGGACTGGCACCCCCACGACCATGCCAGCTTTGCCGACAACCATCCCGGCGCGGCGGCCTTTTCGGTCGTGGACATGGCTTATGGCCCGCAGGTGCTGTGGCCTGCGCATTGCGTGATCGGGACCGAGGGCGCGGGCTTTCACCCGGCGCTGGCCGCCGATTGCGCCGACCTGGTGATCCGCAAGGGGTTCCGGCCGCAGATCGACAGCTATTCGGCCTTCTACGAGAACGACCACCGCACGCCCACCGGCCTTGCCGGATACCTGCGCGACCGCGGCATGGAGGATCTGGCCTTCGTCGGGCTGGCGCATGACTTCTGCGTCGCCTGGTCGGCCATCGACGCGGCCAAGCTGGGTTTCCGCGCCACCGTGATCGAGGATGCCACCCGCGCCATCGACCTGAACGGCTCGCGCGAGGCGGCGCGCGAGGACATGCGCAAGGCGGGGGTGGTGCTGGCATGATGATCCCGACCGTCGACATCGCCACCCGCGTCTATAACCACAAGTGGAAGATCGACCCGATCGTGCGCTCGCTGATCGACGACGATTTCTACAAGCTGCTGATGTGCCAGTCGGTGTTTCGCAACCGGCCCGACACGCAAGTCACCTTCAGCCTGATCAACCGCACCAGCCGCATCCGCCTGGCCGAGCTGATCGACGAGGGCGAGCTGCGCGAGCAGCTGGACCATGTGCGCGGCCTGACGCTGACGCGGGGCGAAAGCACCTGGCTGCGCGGCAATACCTTCTACGGCAAGCGGCAGATGTTCCGCCCCGATTTCATGGAGTTCCTGGAGAACCTGCGCCTGCCGGCCTATCACCTGGAAAAGCGCGACGGCCAGTACGAGCTGATCTTCGAGGGCCGCTGGCCCGAGGTCATGCTGTGGGAGATCCCGGCCCTGGCGATCATCATGGAACTGCGAAGCCGCGCCGTCCTCAAGGACATGGGCCGGTTCGAATTGCAGGTGCTTTATGCCCGCGCCATGGCCCGGCTTTGGGAAAAGATCGAGGAATTGCGCAAGCTCGGCCCCGACCTGCGCATCGCCGATTTCGGCACGCGGCGGCGGCACAGCTTCCTGTGGCAGGACTGGTGCGTGCAGGCCATGGTCGAGGGCCTGGGCGACCAGCGTTTCATCGGCACCTCGAACTGCCTGATCGCCATGCGCCGCGACATCGAGGCCATTGGCACCAATGCCCATGAACTGCCCATGGTCTATGCCGCGCTGGCCGACAGCGACGCGGAATTGCGCCAGGCGCCCTATCGCGTGCTGGCCGACTGGCACGAGGAGCATGACGGGATGCTGCGCATCATCCTGCCCGACACCTATGGCACCAAGGGGTTCCTGGACCATGCGCCGGACTGGCTGGCCGGCTGGACCGGCATCCGCGTCGACAGCGGCGACCCGGCCGAGGGCGCCGAGACCGCGATCCGCTGGTGGCAGGACCGCGGCGAGGATCCGCGCGACAAGCTGATCATCTTTTCGGACGGGCTGGACGTGGACAAGATCCGGGATCTGTTCCAACGCTTCCACGGCCGGGCCAAGATCAGCTTCGGCTGGGGCACGCTTCTGACCAACGATTTCCGCGGGCTGGTGCCGGGCGACGGGCTGGCGCCGTTCTCGCTGGTCTGCAAGGCGGTCGCGGCCGAGGGACGCCCGACCGTCAAGCTGTCCGACAATCCCGAAAAGGCCACCGGCCCGCAGGACGAGATCGAGCGCTACAAGCGCGTCTTCGGCGTCGGCCAGCAGCAGCGCATGGCGGTGGTGGTCTGATCCGCCGGCTCGGTCGGTGCCTTGCCGCTGCCGTCGCATATTCCTTGCCCGAGGCGCCGGATGGCCGTCGAACGAGATCGCGCCGTCCTCACCGTCGTCTTGCAGCAAGACCCGGCTAATCGCGCGCCAGCGGCGCCAGCCCCCGGTTTCGGCGGCTGGGGCAGGGCGGTCGCGCCGCGCTAAAGCCGGTCTCGCCAGCGGTTCACCAGCGGATAGCGGCGGTCGAGCCAGAAGGCCTTGGTCGAGATGCGCGGCCCCGGCGCGGCCTGGTAACGCTTCCACTCGCTGCCATAAAGCAGGGTCTCGACCTTCTTGACCGTCTCGGGCTCGAAGCCCTGCGCGACCAGATCCCTGAGCGCCAGGTCCTTCTCGACCAGCCCTTCCAGGATCGCGTCCAGCACCTCATAGGGCGGCAGGCTGTCCTGGTCCTTCTGGTTCGGGCGCAGCTCGGCCGAGGGGGGCTTCGAGATGATCTGCGGTGGGATCACCTCGCCCGTGCGGCCCAGCATCCAGTCGCGGTGGTTTTCATTGCGCCAGCGGCAGGTCTGAAAGACGCGGGTCTTGTAGAGATCCTTGATCGGGTTGTAGCCGCCGGCCATGTCGCCATAGATCGTGGCATAGCCCACCGCGACCTCGGACTTGTTGCCGGTGGTCAGCAGCAGCTCGCCGAACTTGTTCGACAGCGCCATCAGCATCACGCCGCGCAGGCGGGACTGGATGTTTTCCTCGGTCGCGTCGGGCTGTGTGCCCGCCATCAGATGCGCCAGCGCGTCGCCCACCGCGTCGCGGGCGCCCTCGATATGCACCGTGTCCAGCCGCGTGCCCAGCCGGGCCGCGCAATCGGCGGCATCGTCCAGGCTGGCCTGCGAGGTGTATTCGCTGGGCAGCATGACGCAGCGGACGTTTTCCGGGCCGATGGCGTCGGCGGCGATGGTGGCGACCAGCGCCGAGTCGATGCCGCCCGACAGCCCCAGCACCACCTTGCGGAAACCGGACTTGCGCATGTAGTCGCTGAGGCCCAGCGTCATGGCGCGATAATCCTGTTCCCATTCGTCGGGCTGGTGGTCCATGCGCCCGGGCACCGCGCGCCAACCGGCGGGCGTGCGGGCGAAATCGACATGGGCCAGCATCTCGTCGAAGGGGGCCAGCTGCATGACCTTGACCGCGCCGCCGTCCTCGCCGGGGTTCAGCACGAAGCTGCCACCATCATAGACCTGGTCGTCCTGCCCGCCGACCGAGTTCAGGTAGATCAGCGGCAGCCCGGTCTCGACCACGCGGGCGACCATATGGCCCATGCGCAGGTCCAGCTTGTTGCGGTGATAGGGGCTGCCGTTCGGGACCAGCAGCATCTCGGCCCCGGTCTCGGCCAGGGTCTCGGCCACTTCGGGCCACCAGGCGTCCTCGCAGATCGGGCTGCCGATGCGCAGGCCGTCCAGGCTATAGGGGCCGCAGATCGGGCCGACGTTGAACAGCCGCCATTCGTCGAACAGCTGCTTGTGCGGCAATTCGTGCTTGAGCACCCGCGCCGCCACCCGGCCGCCCCTGAGGATCCAATAGGCGTTGTAGAGCCGGTCCTCCTCGGCATAGGGGCCGCCGATGCCGATGGCGGGGCCGTCGACGCAATCCCGCGCCAGATCGACGATATGCGCCATGGCCTCTTGCGTGAAGCCGGGCTTCAGCACCAGGTCCTGGGTCTGGTAGCCGGTGATGAACATCTCGGGCAGGGCCAGCAGGTTGGCGCCGGCCTCGCGCGCCCTGGCCCATGCCTCGCGCGCCTTGGCGGCATTGCCGGGCAGGTCGCCCACGGTCGGGTTCAGCTGTCCAAGGGTGATGCGGAACGTGTCGGTCATGGCGCTTCCTTACCGGATCTTGCCCCCGTTGATAGGCGACGGCGCGGCAAAGGAAAAGTCGGGCTTTGCGCCGGCGCGCCCCTTGCGATAAACCGATGGCAAAAGCAGCAACGAGGCGGAGTGCAGCACCCATGAAGGCAGCCCTTGTCGCCTGCGCGGTGATCCTGGCCGGCGCGAGCATGGCCGGCGCGCAAGCGGTCATCACCAAGCAATATGACGACGGCGGCGTCTACGAGGGCACCTTCCGCAACGGCAAGCAGCACGGGCGCGGCACCTACAGGCTGCCCTCGGGCTATGAATATACCGGCGACTGGGTCGAGGGCGAGATCCTGGGCCAGGGCGTGGCGAAATTCCCCAACGGCTCGGTCTACGAGGGCGCTTTCGCCGGCGGCAAGCCGCATGGCAAGGGCAAGATCACCTATGCCGACGGCGGCAGCTACGAGGGCGACTGGCAGGACGGCCAGATCGTCGGGCAGGGGGTGGCGCGCTATGCCAACGGCTCGGTCTACGAAGGCGGCTTCCTGAACGCGCTGCATGACGGCAAGGGCGTGCTGACCCAGCCCAACGGCTATCGCTACGAGGGCGACTGGAAGCAGGGCGTCAAGGAAGGCTTCGGCAAGATCACCTATCCCGATGGCGCCAGCTACGAAGGCGAGATGCGGGCGAACCAGCGTTCCGGCCAGGGCAAGCTGACCATGCCGGACGGGCTGGTCTACGAGGGCGGCTGGTCGGCGGGGCAGATGGCCGGGCAGGGCAAGCTGACCCAGCCCTCGGGCGACGGCTACGAGGGGCGCTTTGCCAATGGCAAGCGCGAGGGCAAGGGCGTCGCCACCTATGCCAACGGCGACCGCTACGAGGGCGATTTCCGCGCCGACAAGCGCTGGGGCGTCGGCACCTTCACCGGCACCGACGGCTATGTCTATACCGGCGACTGGGTCGAGGGGCGGATGGAGGGGCTGGGCCGCATCACCTATCCCGACGGCTCAGTCTATGAGGGTGCGCTGATGGCCGACCTGCCGCATGGCCGCGGCCTGATCACCTATCCGGACGGCGCCAGCTATGACGGCGAATGGGTCGCGGGCGTGATCGAGGGGCAGGGCGTCGCCAAATACGCCAACGGCCTGGTCTACGAGGGCGGCTTCAAGCGCGGCCGCAACGAGGGGCAGGGCCGGATGACCTATCCCGACGGCTATGTCTATAACGGTGCCTGGCGCGACGGGCAGCGGCACGGGCAGGGGCAGGCGACCTATCCCGACGGCACCACCTATGACGGCTCGTTCGTGGACGGGCTGCGCCACGGCAAGGGCCGGCTGATCGCGCCGGACGGCTTCCGCTACGAAGGCAGCTGGAAGCAGGGCGAGATCGACGGCGAAGGGGTGGCGACCTATGCCAACGGTGACGTCTATACCGGCCATTTCGTCATGGGCAAGCGCCAGGGCGCGGGCGTGATGCGCTATGCCACCGGCCAGGTCGCCTCGGGCGAGTGGGAAGACAACCGGCTGGCCGTGCCCGCCGAGGGCGCGACAGTGCCCGAGGGCGCCGAGACGCCCGAAGGGGCGGTGCCGGCCGAGCCGGCCGTGGCAGAATAGGCTAGGGTTCGGGGCGGCCGTCCGCCTTCGCCTTGTTCGCGTTGGATGAGGCGGGCGGCTCCCGCCATGATCTGTCATCGCAGGGCCGGTCGAACCAGGCACGGTTCTTCAGCGCCGGATTGTCGAGATTTCGCCATTCGCAGGGCGGCAGGAGCGACGAGTATTTCTGGCCATCGAGCAGAAAAACAGCACCAAGGAGGCCGGTGTAATAGCCGTTGCACGCTTTGCGGCGCGCGTGCATCAGGAGATATTCCACGGAGTCCTGTTCTTCCTCTCGAACCTTGGCGTTGGTCTGGGCATCGTAAATGCCAGAATCACCGAGTTTGTAGGATGTGATGCTGACATAGCGATCGTCGAAGCAAACGAACTCGATCTCGCGCGCCAGAATCTTTCTGCCATCGGTTGCGAACAATGCGATAGGCGCTCCGGGAAAGTAGTATTCCAGCTTGAACATCATTCCATTTGGCAACGTCACGCTTTTGGGCGCGTGTCTGACCCATTGCACACCGGCGACCAGCGCCCACAGCAGGAAAAGAAAGACCGGAAGCAAAAGCAGGTGGCGGCCAAACTTGCGCAGCATTATCGCGATTCCTTGGGATCAAAGTAAATGCTGCGCTTGCGGTCCTTGAGCACTTCTGCCGAGAAACTCGTGCGCCACCTTCCGCTGATGTGATAGGGCGTGCCCCCAGGTTCGAAATTCATATCCAGCGGATCGACGAAATCGTCAGTGAATTCGAAACTGATGTCGCCGGAAATACGGAAGATCTCACCATAATCCTCGGCCCATCCTATGAACAATTCTTTGACGGTCCCGTCGCCATGGGAAAACGCGACACTACCAAAATCGTAAGTAAACCGGAAATCGTAAGCAACTGGTCCGGTTCCCTGCTTTCTGGCGGCATCAGCAATCTGCCCCGAAAGTCTGGGAAAAGCCCCTTCTGCGCCATCGCGATACGCATACTGCTCGACAATCCCGCGCAAATACCCGATCTCATCGAGGGTCACGGCGCGGCCGCCGCCAAAATAGTAGTGGAACACGAAATCCAGGTCTACCTACCGAACGGAACTGCGCGGGAAACCGGACGTGAACTCGTGAGACGCGAACTCTGTCTCGCCGGGCATATAGGGCACGGCCTCGCAGCGGCAGTTGTAATCCTCGCCCGGATGGCCGGTGTCAGGCGGGTCGTCCCATGAAAACACCCGGCCGTCGTTCGCGCGACGGGTCGTCCGCACCCGATCGTCGTTCCGGCAGCGCCAGACGTATTGGTCTGCCGGCCCAGCCTGTGCTTCAGGGTCAGCCGAATCGGAATGCCCTTGCGCAGATAAGCATCGAACGCCGTCCGATACGCTTCCGTATAGATCATGTTCATGCCAGAGAACCCCCGTGTCGCCGGGGATACTCCAACAGAAACTGCCAAGATTCGGTTAATGGTGCGGGCGTTGCGGCCCGTTCTAATCCACCAGCCGCATCGCTGCACTCTCGCCCCAATGCGCGAAGGGCAGCACCCGCCCGTTGCGGCGGCTTTCGGCCACGAGGTCCAGGTCCACCTCGGCCTTGACCCATCCGGGCACGTCCATCAGCCCCTCGGCCAGGACACCGCTTTCGGGCCACAGCCCGTCCGGGGGCGCATAGATCGCCGCGGCGCCGCGGTTCTCGTCGATGGCGGGGTTCCAGTCCACATCGCCCACGGTCGGCGCCTGCACCACGACGCATTGGCTTTCCAGCGCGCGGGCCATGGCGCCGATGCGGACCCGGTTGAACCCCGCCACCGTGTCCGTGCAAGAGGGCACCAGCACCACCTCGACCCCCGCCTCGGCCAGCACGCGGCCCAGCAGCGGAAACTCGCTGTCATAGCAGATCAGCACGCCCAGCCGCCCGACCTCGGTGTCAAAGACCCGCAGGCCGGGGGCGCCGACCACGTCCCAGTCCTCGCGCTCGAACCGGGTCATGACCTGCTTGTCCTGATGGCCGATCCGCCCCCGCGGCCCGAACAGCACCGCACGGTTGACCGGGCGCGGCCCGTCGAAACAGGGCCCCGAGGCGGCCAGGATATGCACCCCATGCCGCGCCGCCAGGTCCGCATGCAGCGCGTCGCGCGCGGCCTCGTGCCGGGCGACCTCGTGCAGCGAGGCTTCCAGGTCGCCCGCGACCAGCGGCCCGCCCAGCGAGGCCAGCTCCATCGCGCCATATTCGGGAAAGACCAGCAGGTCGCAATCGGCGGCCTGCTCGACCCAGGCCGAGATCTTGGCGCGATAGGCGTCCAGATCCGCCAGCCAGTCGAAGGGATAGGCGGCGGCGGCGATTTTCACGATCCGGCTCACAGGGTTTTCATCCAGAATTGCAGGGGTTTGCGGGAGGGTTCGGCCTCGCCGATGTCCTTCCATTCGAAGCCGGCGACCACGCCCGGCAAGGGCGCATAGCCGCGCTTCAGCCAGAACCCGTCCAGCGGGCGATAGCCCTGGGGCCGCAGTGGGTGGTCCTCGGGGCGGATCACGCTGCAAAAGGCGCTGTAGCGGCGGCCAAGCGCCCGGCCCTGCGCCTCGCGCCCGTCGAAGAAGGCGTGGCCCAGGCCATGGCCGCGATATTCGGGCAGCAGCACCGACTCGGCGCAATAGAAGATCTCGTCCAGCCGCTCGGGCCGGTTGGCGAAGGCGGTGGCGAAATCGCCGGCATGGTCCTCCATCGGCGCGCCGGTCGCGGCGCCGACCATGCGGTCGCCGTCCCAGGCCGCGACCACCACCGCGCCGGGCGACTGATAGGCGCGCAGGTAGTCGCGTTCATAATCCAGGTCGCCGTCGTAGAGATAGGGCCAGTCGCGGAACACCGCGATGCGCAGCCGCGCCAGGTCGTCCAGCGCGGCGGCGACCGCCTCTCCGGTCAGGGATTCGGTGCGGATCACGCCGAGACCTGCCCCGAAACCTCCCCCGAAACCTGGCGCGTCCAGTCGGCGAGGTTGTAATAGGTCGTCACCCGCGCGATCCGGCCGTCGCGGATGGTGAAGAAGGCGCCGGCGGGCAGGACGTATGTCTGGCCCTGCGCCTCGGGCAGGCCCTCGTCGGTCGCCAGATAGGTGCCGTTGACCACGAATTCCGCCGCCGCCCGGTCGCCCGCCTCGTTGGCGAAGATCACCATGTCGGTCAGTTCCTCGCGATAGCTGCGGGTCATGTGGGCGTTGAACGCGGCGAAGGCGGCCTTGCCGCGGCGGATGCCGCCCTCGTTGACGTGATGCTCGACCTCGTCATGCAGATAGCCCAGCATCTCGTCGGTGCGGCCGGCGTTGAAGGCGTCGTAATAGGCGGCGATCAGGGCCTTGGTATCCATGGCGGTCTCCTTCTTTGGTCCCCCTCTAGCGCGCCGGGTGCCTGTCGTCACCTCCGCCCTTTGGCGGAGATGGCCCCCCCTTTTCACCTTGCTTGTGGGAGTCTCAGGATTTCCTCGTGCGTTTTGATTGCGTCCTCGATGTTTTCGAAGAGGATGAGGCCTGCGTTGTGCAGGACGGCGCCCATGGAGCACATGGAGCGGATCATCGGCATGGAATGGCTGACGACGATGGCCGAGGAGCGGGCCATGCGCTCGGCGAAGACGCGCTGGGACTTGGCGCGGAAATTGGCGTCGCCGACGCTGGTGACCTCGTCCACCAGATAGGTGTCGAAATGGATGCCCATCGAGGTGCCCATCGCCAGCCGCGAGCGCATCCCCGAGGAATAGCTGCCGAAGGGCTGGTGGTAATGCTGGCCCAGCTCGGCGAAATCGGCGACGTAATCGACCAGCTCGTCGGTGTCCACGCCGTAGATCCGCGCCACGAAGCGCACGTTCTGCGCCCCGGTCAGCTCGGGGTGGAAACTGCCCGAAAACCCCACCGGCCAGGAAATCGTGCCGTCCGACAGCACCCGGCCCGCGGTGGGCAGCACGGTGCCGGCGATGATCCGCAAGAGCGTCGACTTGCCGGCGCCGTTGCGGCCCAGCAGCGCCACCGAGGCCCCGGTCGGGAACTCGGCGTTCAGGTTGTCCGCCACCAGCGTCTCGCGGCCCTTGAGCCGGTAGATCTTGGTCAGGTTCTCGAGCCGGATCATCGCGCTAGCGGCGGTCGCGGACGCTGTAATAGACCAGCACCAGGATCGACCAGCCGGCCAGCAGCATGCCGGTGATCATCGCCCAGAGCCAGGGCCGGTTCGGCTCGGTCGCGCTTTGCGCCACCTTGGGCTCGATATGGGCGGCCAGGTAGCGGGCCTGGCGCTGCGCCTCGGCCAGCGCCGTCTCATGGGCGATGCGGGCCGAGCGATAGGCGCCCTCGGCGAATTCGCGGTCCACGGCCAGCTTTTCGTATTCCGCCATCAGCTGGGCATAGCTTTCGCCGGCCGGGCCCTGGCCCTCGGCGCCGAACTTGGCTCGCTCGGCCTCGATCAGCCGGCGCAGCGCGTCGATCTTCTGCTGGGACTGGGTGACGCGGTGGTCGGTGGGCTGGGCATTGTCCAGAAGCAGGTCGTGGGCGACCAGCGCCTCGGCCAGCTGCGCCTGCAGCCCGCTCAGCACCCCCATCTGCCCGGCGAGGTCGGCCTCGGGGTCGACGATCTGCGAGCGCATGCGGAAGGCGGTCATCGCCTGGCGGGTCTCGGTCAGCTCGGCGCGGGCCTTGTCCAGCTCGGCCTTGGCCAGGCGGGTGGCGTCGTCCTGGGCGATGGTCGAGAGCGCGTTGATCTTGTCCGAGCTTTCCTGGAACACCGCGGCGGCGATCTCCTGCGCGTCCTGGGCGGTGAAGGCGCTGACCTTGAGCGTGATGAGCTGGGTGGTGCTGTCGTAGAGCACCTTGACCTGGCGCTGCCAGTAGTCGGTCAGGTCCTCGACATGGCCTTCGGGGTCGAAGGCGAAGACGAAGTCATGCGGCCAGGCGCGCGCGTAGCGGGCGCGCAGGTCGAGCCGGGCGTCGATCCTTTCGACGATGTCCTGGCTGCGGATGTATTCGTAGAGGATGTCGGTGTCCGAGGCGCTGCCGCCGGCGCCGGCCAGCGGCGCCAGCCCGCCCAGGAGATCGATGGCGGGGGTGGATTGTTCCTTGCGCACCGAGAAGCCGACGGTCGAGACATACTGGTCCTCGGCGCGCAGCCAGAGATAGCCGGCCCAGAGGAGGCTCGGCAGCACCACCAGCGCCAGGAACGAGCCCAGGATCAGCCAGTGCCGGCGCTGCGGCTCGGCCAGGCGGGCGGGCGGGCGCAGCGACTGGGCCGCGGTGGGGGCCGGAGCGGGGGCCGGAGCGGGGACGGGGGCCGCCGGCCGGGGTGCGGGCGGCTGGGCGGCAGGCTGGGCGGCGGGCTGGGCCGGCGGCATGGGCCGGACCGGGATCGGCTGGCCCTGCGGGCGCAGCGCCGGCGGCTTGGCCTGGGACTGCGGCTGGGACTGCGGCTTGGCCGGTGCCTGGGGCTTGGCCGGGGCGGCCGCGGCCGGCCGATCCTGCGGCGATTCCTGCGCCGCCGGCCGGCCTTGTCCCGGCTGCTGCCGGCCCTGCGGCCGATCCTGGGCCTGATTCTGCGGCTGCCCCGGCTGCGCACCGGCCGGCGCGGAAGGCTGCTGCCCCTGCGTTCCTGGCGTTGCCGCCTGCGGCTGCTGTCCTGGCCGGGCCTCTGGGGCCTGCGGCTCGGGGCGGGCGGCCTGGGCCGTGTCCCGCGCCGGGGCCTGCGGCTTTTGCGGCCGGGTGCCCAGGCCCTGCTGGCCCTGGAAGGGGCGGGGGGTCGGGCCAGGCTGGGTCCGGGCGCCCGCGGCGGGCGCCTCGGCGGCGGTCCGGGATGCAGGCTGGGTTGCGGCCTGGGATGCGGCCTGGGATACGGATTGCGATGCGGGCGCGGCCGGCCGGGGCGCGACAGCCTCGGCCTCGGCCTGCCGCGGCAGGGCGGCGCCCGGCTGCCGGGTGGCGGGCTCGGCTGGCTGGCCGGCCTTGCCGCCGGCCGGTGTGGAGGGGGTGGTCACGGGCAGGTGCGCTTTCGCTGGTTTACCTTTCGGGCGCAGTTGTTACATATTGCCGCCCGTCCAGACCAGTGTTTGCGTTCACATGTCCGATACCGCCCCGGAAATCCGCCACCCCCAAGGCCCAGCCGGCCAGACCCGTGCCGGCCAGGCCCGTGCCGGCGAAAGCCCAGCCGGCGAAAGCCCACCCGACGAAAGCCATGCCGGCGCAGCCCATGCGGGCCCGACCCGCCGGCCGCAGCGCCCGTCGCGCAACGGGCCGCGCTTTCGCATGCCGCGCACCGTGGTGGCCCTGATGCTGCGCGAGATGGCCACCAGCTACGGCCGCTCGGCCGGCGGCTATGTCTGGGCGGTGCTCGAGCCGGTGCTGGGCGTGGCGCTTTTGTCGGTGCTGTTCAGCATGGCGCTGCGCAGCCCGGGCCTGGGCTCGAACTTCCCGCTGTTCTATGCCACCGGCTACCTGCCCTTTGCCATGTTCACCGACCTGGCCAACAAGACCGCCGCCTCGATCCGCTTCTCGCGGCCCTTCCTGGCCTATCCCAGCGTGACCTTCCTCGATGCGCTGCTGGCGCGGGTGGTGCTGAACGCGCTGACCCATGTCGCGGTGATCGCCATCGTGATCGGCGGCATCTTCCTGGCCTACCAGCTGCCGGGGCCGGTGGACATGGCCGGGGTCTTCGAGGCGCTGCTGCTGGTGGCGCTGCTGGGCACCGGGGTGGGGACGCTGAACTGCTACCTGATGAACGCCTTCCCGGTCTGGGAGCGGATCTGGCACATCCTGACCCGGCCGCTGTTCCTGATCTCGGGGGTGATCTTCCTTTACGACATGATGCCGGTCCGGGCGCAGGACCTGCTGTGGTACAACCCGCTGATCCATTGCACCGGGCTGATGCGCCGCGGCTTTTACGCCACCTACGAGGCCAGCTATATCAGCCAGGCCTATGTGGTCGCCATCGCCCTGGTCTTCCTGCTCGCCGGCCTCGCCCTGCTCGAGAGAAACCACCAGAAACTCCTCGAAAGATGATGCGCGGGGGCGGCGTCGCCCCGGCCCCCCGCCTTCCATGATCCGGGCCGTGACGCACGCCATGTCCTGTGCCGTGCCCTCGCCGCCCAGGGCCGGATCGGAAGGCGCACCAGGCAGGCGCGCAGGCATCGGCCCCGCCGAGAGCACGAACCCATCGGCCCCAGGCCCGCCGGCACGGCAGAGCATCGGGAGTATCTCGGCCGCCGTCCCCCCGCCCTCCGGCACCGACAGCGCCTCTGCATCCGGCCATGCCCAGGCCTGAACCCGCAGGCTCCAGCCCCTGCGCCGATCACGGGGCAATGCGCTGCGCCCCCCGACCGCTAGAGAAGCAGGTCCGAGGCGTTCAACTGCTCCAGCCCGCCCAGCGCGATCGTCAACTCGGCCGTGCCATCACCGTCCAGGTCGACCAGCAGCCGATGCGCGCCCGCCTGCGACCAGTCGGCGCGAACCTGCCCCAGACCGGAAAAATCATCGGTGCCGATGAAGGTCAGCCACAGGCCAGAAAGGTCGATCCTGTCCTCGTTCGACTGGAAATCCAGGATGACATCGATGCTGCCGTCCAGATCCTCGGCGGCCGAGAACACGAACACATCGGCCCCAAGCCCACCGACCAGCGTGTCGGAGCCCGCCCCGCCAGCAAGCGTGTCGCTGCCGTCGCCGCCCTGAAGCAGGTCGTCGCCCGCCCCACCGAACAGACTGTCATGGCCGGCCCCGCCGATCAGGGTGTCGTTGCCCTCGCCGCCGAAAACGTCGTCGTTGCCTGGGCCGCCGTCGAGCAGGTCGTCGCCGAGATCGCCGAACAGGCTGTCATGGTCCGCCCCGCCAAACAGCGTATCGTCTCCGTCGCCGCCATGGATCAGGTCGTGGCCTTCGTCGCCATGAAGCACGTCCGCCCCGGCATCGCCGTAAAGCGTGTCATGACCGGCACCGCCGTTGAGCGTGTCATTGCCGTCTCCTCCTCGCAGCAGGTCATATCCCTCGCCGCCGAAAAGGGTGTCATTGCCCAAACCGCCCTCCAGAAGATCGTCCCCCCCGTCTCCATGGAGCAGATCATCGCCATCTTCGCCTAGCAGCATGTCATTGCCATTGCCGCCGTAGAGCAGGTTGTTTCCGTCGCCGCCGAAGAGCCGGTCATCGCCGTCATATCCGGCCAGCGTGTCATGCCCGGCCTCGCCATAAAGCGCATCCGCGCCGGGGCCCCCGGCCAGGTTGTCATTGCCGTTTCCACCATAAAGCAGGTCGTTTCCGTCGCCGCCGAAGAGCCGGTCATCGCCGTCATATCCGGCCAGCGTGTCATGCCCGGCCTCGCCATAAAGCGCATCCGCGCCGGGGCCCCCGGCCAGGTTGTCATTGCCGTTGCCACCGTGGAGCAGGTCGTTTCCGTCGCCGCCGAAGAGCCGGTCATTGCCGTCATGTCCGGCAAGCGTGTCATGGCCAGCGTCGCCATAAAGCGCATCCGCGCCGGCCCCCGCGGCGAGGTTGTCGTTGCCGCTTCCGCCGTAGAGCAGGTCGTTTCCGTCGCCGCCGAACAGCTGGTCATTGCCGTCGTGGCCGACCAGCGTGTCATCCTTCCCATTGCCGCGCAGCGTGTCGTTGCCCGCCCCGCCCTGGAGGTTGTCGTCCCCCGGTCCGCCCAGAAGCAGGTCGTTGCCGGCATGGCCGAAGACGTCCGAGCCGTTGTGGCTCGCGTTCAGCGTGTCGTTGCCCGCCGTGCCGGCCACCGTCGTGCGCATGTCGGGGGCCGCGTAGTGCGCGATGGGGAAAAGCGAATTGTCAAAGGCGCTCGCCTGCAGCATCGTGTTGTCCCGTGTCATGACCCAGAGAACCGAATTTCCGTAAAATATCCTGATTCCATAGCTTTCCGGCCGGAACCCCAGCTGCCCGACATTGCGGACCATGCCCAGGAAGGACAGGTCCAGCCGATCCACCCCCGGCTCGAAATCGGTGATGGTGATCTTGCCGTTGACCTCGGCCGCCACGAAGATGTCCGCGCCGGCGCCGCCGGTCATCTGCACCGGGCCGCCGCCGGCGATCAGGATGTCGTCGCCGGCGCCGCCGTCCAGGCCGCGCGTCTCGGCGCTGGCCTGCATCATGTCGTTGCCCTCGGTTCCCGATTGCCAGCCTGCGCCGACCACCCGCGTCAGGCCGATCCCGCCCGGCTCGAAGACGAATTGCGTGATGCCGCTTTCCCGCCGCGACGAGGCGAAAAGCGCGATCTTGCCCTCGATCACCAGCGCCGAAAGCGCCGAGACATCGGCCAGCGCCCGGTCGTCGGTATCGACCAGCGTGGCCAGATGCATCAGCCGCCCCTCGGGCAGGACGGTGAAGACGCTGAGGCCGTCGTCGCCGCCGCCCACGAAGACGAAGGCGCGGCCGTCCAGGGTCGCGGTCGCAAGCGCGGTGGCGCCGGCAAAGCGGGTGCTGCGTTCGTCGATGACGTGATCGGCCGGCAGAAGCTCGCCCTCGTAGGTCAGGCGCATGGTGGTCAGGGACGAGCTTTGCGCCGCCGCGACCACCAGATAGGTCACGCCGCCGACCGCGACCGTGGCCAGGTGGCTGGGCTGGTCCATGCCAAGGCCGTGCCAGGACCACAGCATATGCGCCGTGCCGACCGAGCCGTCGGCATGGATCATCTGCACCGCGACGTAATTGCCCGTGGCCGAGGCCGAGATGAGGAAGCTGCGGTCGGCCAGGGTGGCCACCAGCATGTCGTCGATCTCGGTCCCCTGCACGCCCGAGCCGAGCGGCAGCGCCGCCTGGGTGACATGGGCGATGGTGCCGTCCGCGGCCTGCCGCCAGATGTCGAAGGCGGTCTGCCCGTCGCGGGCCGAATACAGGAAATCGCCCTGCGTCGTCTGGAACTGGCCCAGCCGGATCACGTCGCCGGGCAGGCCGGCCGGCCCGGCCAGCGGCGCCTCGGCGCGAAACCCGCCCTGGTCGTCCAGCCGGATGCCGGCGCCCAGCGCATCGCGCAGCCCGGTGCCGAACAGCACCGGCCCGTCCTTCAGCGTGACGATGCTGGCGTCCGGGGTGCCGCCGTAGCCCAGCGAGGCGGCATGGGGCTGGGCGCCGATCATCTCGATCGGCAGGTCGGCCGCGGTGACGCGATAGGCCGCGATGCCGCCGCCGACATGGGTGATGCTGTAGAGCGCATGCCCGTCCGGCCCGGAAAAACTCCGCAGATTCGTGATGTTGGTCACGAAGGGGGCCTGGGGGCCGATATAGGTGGCAACGTGACGGTATCGCATCGCGGGCTTCGTTGGTGGCGGGTCTGGTTCCTGTCCCGACAAGGTGCCGAACCGGCCTGCGAAGTCACGCGCAATTCCCCGTGCATTTTAATCTCCGCAGGCATAGGTTCGGCGCCAGCGCGCCGCTTGCGCGCCTTTGGGAGTTCCTCCATACGCATCCTGCGCAAGGCAAATCTGGTAGAGACAGATGCAGATCCAAAAGACCTCGCTTCCGGGCGTCCTGGTCCTTGTTCCGCGGCGGTTCGGCGATGATCGCGGGTTCTTTTGCGAAAGCTGGAGCCGCAAGACCCTGCACGAAGCGGGGCTGGACCTGCCGGAATTCGTGCAGGACAACCACTCGCTGTCGGCGGCGGCGGGCACCTTGCGGGGGCTGCATTTCCAGGCTCCGCCCCATGCCCAGGGCAAGCTGGTGCGCTGCGGGCGCGGGCGGCTTTTCGACGTGGCGGTCGATATCCGCAAGGGCAGCCCGACCTATGGCCAATGGACCGGCTGCGAGCTGTCCTTTGAAAACGGCCGGCAGCTGTGGATACCGGCGGGCTTCCTGCACGGCTTCGTCACCCGCGAGCCGGACACGGAAATCCTGTATAAATGTACTGATTATTATGCGCCGGATTGCGACGGATCGGTGGTCTGGGACAGTATCGGCATCGACTGGGGCATCGCCGGCCGGCCGATCCTGTCGGCCAAGGACGCCGCCGCCCCGTCTTTGAACGAGTTCGACAGCCCTTTCACCTATGAAGGGCCTTTTGATTACGAGGCGAGATTATGAAGATTCTGGTTACCGGCGGCGCGGGCTTCATCGGTTCGGCGGTGGTGCGGCTGGCGGTGGCGCGGGGACATTCGGTGGTGAACCTCGATTCGCTGACCTATGCCGCCAATCCCGAAAACGTGGCCTCGGTTGCCGGCAGCCCGCTCTATGCCTTCGAACGGGCCGACATCCGCGACCGTGCCGCGCTGGACCGCATCCTGGCCGCGCACCGGCCCGACGCCATCATGCACCTGGCCGCCGAAAGCCATGTGGACCGCTCGATCGACGGGCCGGGCGCCTTCATCGAGACCAACGTGACCGGCACCTACAACCTGCTCGAGGCGGCGCGCGCCTGGTGGACCGCGCAGGGCCGGCCCGAGGGCTTCCGTTTCCACCATATCTCGACCGACGAGGTCTTCGGCTCGCTGGGCGAGGCCGGGCAGTTCACCGAAGCCACGCCCTATGACCCGCGCAGCCCCTATTCGGCCTCGAAAGCCGCCTCGGACCACCTGGTCCGCGCCTGGCACGAGACCTATGGCCTGCCGGTGGTGCTGACCAATTGTTCCAACAATTACGGGCCGTTCCACTTCCCGGAAAAGCTGGTGCCGGTGGTGATCCTGAACGCGCTGCACGGCCGGCCGATCCCGGTCTACGGCGACGGTGGCAATATCCGCGACTGGCTTTACGTCGAGGATCATGCCGACGCGCTGCTGCTGGTCTTGGAAAAGGGCGTCATCGGCCGCAGCTACAATATCGGCGGCGAGAACGAGGCGAAGAACATCGACCTGGTGCGCACGATCTGCGCGCATATGGACCGGCTGCGCCCGGATGCCGCGCCGCATGACCGGCTGATCACCTTCGTCGCCGACCGGCCGGGCCACGACCGGCGCTATGCCATCGACCCGACCCGCATCCGCGAGGAACTGGGCTGGCGCCCCTCGGTCACGGTCGAGGAGGGGCTGGCACGCACCGTCGAATGGTATCTGGAAAACGAGGACTGGTGGCGGCCGCTTCTGTCCCGTCAGGGTGTCGGCGAAAGGCTCGGCAGGGCATGAAGGGCCTGCTGGTCTTTGGCCGCAGCGGGCAGGTCGCGACCGAGCTTGCGCGGCTGGCGCCCGACGCGCGCTTCCTGGGCCGCGATCGGGCCGACCTGGCCGATCCCGCGGCCTGCGCCGCGGCGATCCGCGCCTCGGGCTGCGCGGCGGTGCTGAACGCGGCCGCCCATACCGCCGTGGACCGCGCCGAATCCGAACCCGACCTGGCCCGCGCCGTCAATGCCGATGCGCCGGCCGCCATGGCGCGGGCGGCAGCGGAACTGGGCCTGCCCTTCCTGCATATCTCGACCGATTACGTCTTCGACGGCTCGGGCGAGCGGCCTTGGGTCGAAACCGACCCGACCGGCCCGCTGGGCGTCTATGGCGCCAGCAAGCGGGCTGGAGAGCAGGGCATCGCCGCCGCCGGCGGGCAATGGGCGGTGCTGCGCACCTCCTGGGTCTTTTCGGCCCATGGGGCGAACTTCGTCAAAACCATGTTGCGGCTGGGCGCCGAGCGCGAGGAATTGCGCGTCGTCGCCGACCAGCAGGGCGGCCCGACCCCGGCCGCCGACATCGCGGCCGCCTGCCTGGCCATGCTGGGGGCGATGCGCGGCGACGCCTCGCGCGGGGGGATCTATCACTTCGCCGGCAGTCCCGACACCAGCTGGGCCGGCTTTGCGCGCGAGATCATGGCGCAGGCGGGCCTGTCCTGCCGCGTCAGCGACATTTCAACGGCGGATTATCCCACCCCCGCCCGGCGCCCGGCCAATTCGCGCCTGAACTGCGCCGCCATTCAGCGGGATTTCGGCATCAGTCGCCCCGACTGGCGCGCCGGTCTCGCCAAGGTCTTGCAGGAGCTGAAACCATGACCCAACCCCAGACTCCACCCAGCCGCCGCAAGGGCATCGTCCTGGCCGGCGGCTCGGGCACCCGGCTTTATCCGATCACCATGGGCGTGTCCAAGCAGCTGCTGCCGATCTATGACAAGCCGATGGTCTATTACCCGATCACCGTGCTGATGCTGTCGGGCATCCGCGAGATCGCCATCATCACCACGCCCGAGGACCAGGACCAGTTCCGCCGCCTGCTGGGCGACGGCAGCCAATGGGGGCTCAGCTTCGACTACCTGGTGCAGCCTTCGCCCGACGGGCTGGCGCAGGCCTATCTTCTGGCCGAGGATTTCCTGGCAGGCGCGCCCTCGGCCATGGTGCTGGGCGACAATATCTTCTTCGGCCACGGCCTGCCCTTGCTGCTGGAGGCGGCGGACCGGCGGGACACGGGCGGCACGGTCTTCGGATACCAGGTTTCCGACCCCGAGCGCTATGGCGTGGTCGATTTCGACCAGGCGGGCCGGGCGCGCGCCATCGTCGAGAAACCGGCCCAGCCGCCGTCGAATTTCGCCGTCACCGGGCTTTATTTCCTGGACGGCACGGCGCCGCGGCGCGCGGCCGAGGTCCGTCCCTCGGACCGGGGCGAGCTGGAGATCACCACGCTTCTGGAAAGCTATCTGCACGACGGCCAGCTGAGCGTCGAGAAGATGGGCCGCGGTTTTGCCTGGCTGGATACCGGCACCCATGCCAGCCTGCTGGATGCGGGGAATTTTGTGCGCACGCTGGAAAACCGCCAAGGCCTGCAGACCGGCTGCCCCGAGGAGATCGCCTTCCAGGCCGGCTGGATTTCCGCCGATGAGCTGCGGGCCAGGGCCGGGCAATGCGCCAAGAATGCCTATGGCCGCTATCTGTTGCGCCTGCTGGGCGAGGCGGAGTAGCTGGCCCGCGATCCCGACGGCGCCTGTCCGGGGCAAAGCTTGCCGGGCAGGCCGCCTGCCGCGGCGTTCGGATCGTTGCGCGGCTTGCCGCGGATCGGCCGCCTGCCGCCCAGGCCGCTGCTTTATCCCCGCCGCGTCTCTTGCTAAGAAGCCCCGGTTCTGCGCCCCTTCCGCCAGCCAACCCGTGAGCCCGTCTTGATCCAGCCTGATCCTTCCCCTCCGGTCGTCGCGGCGGTCGTCGTCACCTTCAACCGGCTGGCGCATCTGGAAAAGACCTTGACCCGCCTGCTGGCCGAACCGCTCGATCACGTCGTGGTGGTCGAGAACGGCTCGACCGACGGCACGCGGGAATGGCTGGCCGGCCAGGACGACCCGCGGCTGCTCGTCATCGAGATGCCGCAGAACGGCGGCGGTGCGCTGGGGTTCGAGGTCGGAATGCGCGAGACCGGCCGCAGGCTGGACCCCGACTGGATGGTGCTGATGGACGACGACGCCCGCCCGGCGACCGGCGCCATCGTCCGGCTCCGGCAAGGCTTGGCCGAGGGCCGCTGGCCCGGCGCCGAGGCGCTGGCGGCGGCGGTGCGCTTTCCCGGCGGCCGGATCTGCGAGATGAACCGGCCCTGGGTCAACCCCTTCGGCGACCTGCCGGTTTTCCTGCGCGTGCTGGCAGGGGGCGGCCGGGCGGCGTTTCACATTCCTGACAGCGACTACGATGCGCAGGCGCCGCGGCCCCTGGACGGCACCTCCTTCGTCGGCTTCTTCGTGTCCCGCGCCGGGGTGGCCCGCGCCGGCTATCCCGATGGCCGGCTGTTCATCTATGGCGACGACGTTCTGTATTCGCTGGGGCTGACCCAGGCCGGCGGGCGGCTGCTTTTCGCCCCGGACCTGGAGTTCGAGCATGATTGCGCGACGCAGACGGCGGGGGCGATGCCCCGGCCGCTGTGGAAGGTGTATTACCTGCATCGCAACGCCTGGTTCGTCTATCGCCGGGTCGCGGGGCGGCTGTTCTTTCCGCCGCTGATGGCGCTGATGTTGCTGAAATGGTTGCGCAAGGGCCGCCTGCTGCCCCCGGCCGAGCGGCGCATCTGCCGTCGGCTGATTCGCCTGGCGGTGCGGGACGCCTTTCGCGGCGAGCTGGCGCGAAGCCATGCCCAGATCATGGCCCTGGCCAATGGTGCCGGAACGGCCGCCGCACCGGCCAATGGCGCCGGCACCGGCCCGGCCGCCGCCGGCGACGAGCGCTGAGCCGCTCGGCTATCCGAAGCCGCTCTCCGGCCCCGGCTTGGCGGATCCCGTGCCGTTGCGGGACCACTTGGCGGCCGAAAAATGCATTGCCCCGGCCGTGGTGGAAGGCATTGCCCGAGTGCAGGGGGGGCCAGAAGAGGCGAAAACAGGCTGCCGGCTGGGCGCCCGCGTGATACGGTTCGGCCATGGCTGCCGGCCCGGATTGCCGAGCCTTACTGGATCTGCTGGCCGATGTCCTCGATCAGGATGCGCCTGACATTCGGCCCCGCGGCTTTCCGGCCTGCCGCAAGCAGGGCTGCGCGCAGGCGTTGCATGGCCGGTTCGGCGGTGAAATTGCCGTCGAAGCCGCCGGTATTCGCCTCGATCATCAGCGCGTTCAGCAAGGCGTCCCGCAGCCGATGTTCCTGCGCCTCGATCTCTGCGCGGGCCGAGGCGGGCATCTCGACGCTCAGCGACAGGATCATGATGGCCGAGGGCGTGCCGTTGCGCAGGATCGGCACGAAGAACTGGTTGGGGAAGGCGAACCAGTCGAGGCTGGCCCCGGTGTCGGCCGCCTCGCCGCCGCCGCCCTCGCCGCCGCCGTCCTCGCTGCCGTGGTCTGGGGCGGGATCGCCGGTCTCCGCCACGCCCGGCTCGGCCGCCGTGGCGGCATAGCCCTGGGCAGGCTCGGCCGGTTTCGAGCCGCCCAGCATGTCGCCCCCGACCGCGCCGCCCAAGAAGGCCAGCAGGGGGACCAGGATAAGCAGGAGCTTTTTCACCGCGACCCCCTTTCAGTAAGGCAGGAGGATGTCGGCAAGCTGCTGGCCATAGCGCGGCTGCTGGACATCGCTGATCTGGCCGCGGCCGCCATAGGAAATGCGCGCGCCCGCGATGCGGTCATAGGCGATCTCGTTGCGCCGCCCGATGTCCGAGGGGCGCACGAAGCCGCTGACGGTCAGTTCGCGCACCTCGTAGTTCACCCGCACCTCCTGCGTGCCCTGGATGCGCAGCACGCCGTTGGCCAGCCGGTCCACCACGGTCGCCGCGACGCGCAGGGTCAGCTTGTCGCGGCGCGAGATATTGCCACTGCCCTTGTAGCTCGAGGATGCCTTGGCCTCGGCCAGTTCCTCCATGCTGGCGCCTTCGGGCAGGATGCGGTCGATGCGCTGCGGCAGGCCCGCCAGCGAGGGGATGCCGACCTTGTCGGCCGAACTGCGGCTGCGCCCCGAACTGTTCTGGATTTCGGCGCTGTCGTCGATCTCGATCACCACGGTCAGGATGTCGCCGCGGTCCGAGGCACGCCGGTCCGCCACCAGCGAATTCTGCGACACGCGCCAGAGCGAGGCCGTGCTGTCGGCCCTGTAGGGCAGTTCCTGCACGCCATGGCCCGACGAGGTCATGGCCTGGAATTCGACGCTGCTTTCGGGGGCGGTCATGTCGGGCACCTGCCCGATCTGCGTGACCCGGCCGCAGGCGGAAAGCGACAGGGCAAGGGCCAGGGCGCCGATCAGCGGGGCGGGGCGGGGGAACATGTGCTTGGGCATGGGCTGCCTTTCAGTTTTGCCGGACGATGACCGTCCCGTCGGGGGCCACGCGCCCCGAGACGGTCACGCGCGAGGCGTTGTTCATGACGCGGATGACCTGCCCGGCGCTGCCGGCCGAAAGCGCGCGGCCCTCGGCCTCGATCCGCAGGGCGGCCTTTTCATAGGCGATGGTGACGATCTGGTTGCGCCCGACCAGGGTTGGCGCGGTCAGGGCCGAGGGGTCGATGCGGCGGCCCTGGTAGACCATGACGCGCAACTGCTGGCCCAGGACCGGCGCGAGATCCTCGATGCCGCCCTGCTGGTCCGGGACCAGCGTGACGTCGCCGGCCGCGATCACCGTGCCGGCAGGCAGCGTACGGTTGGCCACCACCGATCCGGCCAGCACCCCTTGCGGCAGCAGCATCAGCAAAAGGACGAGGCCGCGCATCAGCGCACCTGCACCGTGGTGCCGAGCATCTGGTCCGCGGCGGTGATCACCTTGGAGTTCAGCTCGTAGCCGCGCTGCGCCTTGATCAGCTCGGCGATCTCGCGCACCGGATCGACCGAGCTTTCCTCGAGGAAGCCGGCGCGGATCGTGCCCAGCCCCTCTTGCCCCGGCGTGGCGACCTGGGGTGCGCCCGAGGCCGGGGTTTCCAGGAACATGTTCGAGCCGATCGCCTCGAGCCCCTTGGCGTTGACGAAATTGGCCAGCGTGATCTGGCCCAGGTTCTCGGGCTCGACCCGGTCGTCGAAATAGGCGAAGATCTGGCCGTCGGCATTGATCGCGATGCTGCGGGCGTCCTCGGGGATGGTGATGTCGGGAACCAGCGGATAGCCTTCCGAGGTGACGACCTGCCCCTCGGCCGAGCGTTTCAGGCTGCCGTCGCGGGTATAGGCCGAGATGCCCGACGGCATCGTGACCTCCAGGTAGCCGTTGCCGTCGATGGCGATGTCGAGGTCGCCGTTGGTCTGGACCGGGGTGCCCTGCGCCAGCATGACCGCCACGCTGGCCGGGCGCACGCCCAGGCCAAGCTGCACGCCCGCCGGGACCATGGTGCCGGTGGCGGCGGTCAGCGTGCCGGGCCGGGTGGCCTGCTGGTATTGCAGGTCGGCGAACTCTGCCCGCCGGGCGTTGTAGCCCGTGGTGGACATGTTCGCGAGGTTGTTCGAGATGACATCGACGCGCATCTGTTGCGCGCTCATGCCCGATGCCGCGATTTGAAGTGCCCTCATGGCTTGTCCTTTCACCGGGTCAGCGAGGAGATGGTCTGGCGGATGCGCTGGTCTTCCTGGTCAAGGAAGCTCTGGCCCAGCTGATAGGCGCGCTGGACCTCGATCATGCGGGCGACCTCCAGCACCGGATCCACGTTGGATTCCTCCAGGAAGCCCTGGCGCAGCACCGCCTGGTCCAGCGGTTCGACCGCGCCGCCAGGGTCGAAGAGCGTGCCGGCCGTATGGCGCAGCCTTGCCGGGTCGGGGCTGGCGAAGACGCCGATCCGGCCGATCGGGTTGCCGTCGGCCGAGATGGTGCCGTCGATGCCGATCCCGATGCTGCCGGCCCCGGCCGGGATCACGATCGGGGCCTCGCCGTCGTCGAGCAGCGGGTAGCCGTCGGGGTTGACCAGCTCGCCTTCGGCATTGGTCATGAAGGCGCCGGCGCGGGTCAGGCGGTTGCCCTGCGGGGTCTGGACCATCAGGAAGCCCTCGCCGTCGATGGCCAGGTCGAACTGGCCGTTGGTCTGGGTCATGCCGCCGGGGGCAAGATCGACCATGCGGCCGCGGCCATTGGCCATGGCAAGGGTTTCGCCGCGCCCGTCCAGCGGCACCATGTATTCCGAGAACACCACGCCCTCGCGCCGGAAGCCGGCGGTATTGGCGTTGGCGATGTTGTTGGCGACGGTGCGCATTTCGCGCATCAGGCCGGATTGCCGGGTCAGGGCGGCATAGATCGCGTTGTCCATGGCCTATGACCCCGCGATCTGCGGCAGGATCTGGTCGGTGAAGAAACTGGTCAGCGTCGCGGTCATAAAGCTCATGCTGACCCAGAACACCACCAGCATCAGGCCGATCTTGGGCACGAAGGTCAGCGTCATCTCCTGCACCGAGGTCAGCGCCTGGAACAGGCCGATCACGACGCCGGCGACCAGGGCCACGATCAGAAGCGGCGCCGACATGCGCACCGCGATCCACAGCGCCTGCCGGGTCAGGTCGAAGATCAGGTTCTCGTCCATGATTGCCCCTCAGACCGGCATGCGCAGGATTTCCTGGTAGGCCTCGACCACCTTGTCGCGGATGGCCACCACGGTCTCGAGCGCGATCTCGGCCTGGGCGATGCTGTGGACCAGGTCATGCGTCTCGGTCTTGCCGGTCATGGCGCCGGTGGCGGCCAGGTCGACCTGCTCCATCACGCGGGCGAAATCCGCCGCGGCGCTGGTCACGCCCTGCGGCAGCCCCTCGGCCGGGGCGACGGCATGGCGGGCGCGGTCATAGGCGGTTGCGGCGATTGTCGGTGAAATCATGGCATTGCCCCTTAGCGGCGGATCAGATCCAGCAGCGAACTGCCCATCTGGCGGGATTGTTCAAAGACGCGCAGATTGGCCTCGTAGCTGCGGCTGGCCTCTTTGGCGTCGGCAATTTCGACGATCAGGTCCACGTTGGAGCCCGCGTAATAGCCTTCGTCGTCGGCCATCGGATGCGCGGGGTCGTAGACGCGCGGCAATTCGCGCCGGTCCAGCCGGGTCGGCCCCGCGCTGACCGCGCCGGTCGGACGGCCGAAATCGACCTGTTCCTGGAACGCCACCAGCTTGCGGCGATAGCCGGGCGTGTCGGCATTGGCGATGTTTTCCGAAATATGGCGCAGGCGCACGGCCTGGGATTTCATCCCCGACACGGCCAGTTCGGTGGCGGAAAGCGGCTGGGTCATGATCGCCCCCCTCAGCTGCGGCGGCCAAGGCTGGTGCGGACCAGCGAAAGCGAGGATTTGGTCACCGCCAGCGACAGGTCGAACTGGCGCTTGGCGGCCGCGCTGCGAAACATCTCGTCCTCGAGCGAGACGGAGTTGCCGTTGGGCGCGGGCTCGCCGCCGGCATCGGCGACGCGCGCGGAGCCTGCGCCCCAGCCGGCCCCCGACAGATGGCCCGGCCGCGAGGCGCGCATCCCCATGGCCCCCTGGCTGCGATAGGTCTCGGCAAAGCCGGCAAGATCGCGTGACCGGAAGCCGGGCGTGTCGGCATTGGCGACGTTCCGGGCGATCAGCTTCTGCCGTTCGGCGGCATGGGCCGTCAGCGAACTGGCCATCCGCAGGGTGTCGATACGGTCAAACATCGAGGCTTCTCCTCAGGTTCCGATAAACCCGGTCTTAACCTCGACTGGTTTAGAAACCCTTTCGAGGCAGGGGCGCCGGCCGGAAAAAGCGAGGACGAAATGGATAAAATGCAATCTATCGCGACGCGGATACGGCGGGTCCGCCTGACCCGGCATTTCGGCCAGGTCAGCGCGATCCAGGCAGGGGTGATTCTGGCGGCCGGGTTGAACAGCCACGCGTCCCTAGGTGATCGCGTTGTCTTTTCAATGCGTTCCGGCGAAAACCTGCGCGGCGAGGTCATTGCGCTGCATTCCGACCAGGCGGCGATCCTGCCCGAGGGGCCGATGGACGGGCTGTCGATTGGCACGCGGGTCGAACTGGTCTTTGCGCCCATGCTGGCGCCGGCGAATGCCTGGATCGGGCGAATCATCGACCCTTTCGGCAGGCCGCTCGACGGCCGCCCCCTGGTCGCGGGCGGCGAGGAGCGCGGCTTTCGTCCCGCCCCGCCGCCGGCCGCGCTGCGCAACCGGCTGGGCGGGCGGCTGGATACCGGGCTTGCGGTCTTCGACACGCTGCTGCCCCTGGTGCGCGGCCAGCGGATGGGGCTGTTTGCGGGCTCGGGCGTGGGCAAGTCCACGCTGCTTTCGGCCTTGTCCAAGGGGGTTTCGGCCGATGTGGTGGTGATCGCGCTGGTCGGCGAGCGCGGGCGCGAGCTGCGCGAATTCGTCGAGGAGACGCTGGGCAAGGAAGGGATGGCGCGCGCGGTCGTGGTCGCGGCGACCTCGGACCAGTCGCCGCTGATGCGGCGGCGCTGCGCCTGGGCGGCGATGACGGTGGCCGAGCATTTCCGCGACCAGGGCCGGCATGTGCTGTTCCTGGCCGATTCGATCACCCGCTTTGCCGAGGCGCATCGGGAAATCGCGCTGGCGGCGGGGGAAAGCCCCAGCTATCGCGGCTTTCCGCCCTCGACCTCGCATCTGATCATGTCGCTGGCCGAGCGTTCCGGGCCGGGCCCCGAGGGGGCGGGCGACATCACCGCGATCTTCAGCGTGCTGGTCGCCGGTTCCGACATGGAAGAGCCGGTGGCCGACATCCTGCGCGGGGTGCTGGACGGCCATGTCGTGCTGGACCGCGCCATCGCCGAGCGCGGGCGGTTTCCGGCGGTGGACGTGCTGCGCTCGGTCTCGCGGTCGCTGCCGCAGGCGGCAAGTGTGGCCGAGAACGCGCTGATCGCGCGGGCGCGGGCGACGCTGGGCACCTATGCCGAATCCGAGCTGATGATCCGCGCCGGGCTTTATGCGCCGGGCTCGGACCCCAGGCTGGACGAGGCGGTGCGGCTTTACCCGGCCCTGGACGCCTTCTTCACCCGGCAAGGTGCCGATGCGACGCAAAGCTTCGCGCTTTTGGCCGAGGCTTTGGGCGTTGCGGCGCCGAAACCGGGCTGAACGCGAAAGAAGTCTATGAATCCGGCGGGTTTATGGCATGATTGATGAATGTTAACCGGAGTCCCGAGGTCATTGCGCAGCCCGCGGCGCGTTGACAATCTCCTGCGGTCGAGCCGAGGAGCGTCATGGCCATCACCGAATATTTCGTCCGATATTTGCAAAGACGAGACCTGCTTTCCGAATGCGATATTGCCTGCCTGCGCGCGATTCCGACCCAGCATGCCTGTTTTCGCCCCGGCGAGGTGATCGTGCCGCGCGGGCGGATGGCCACGCGCAGCTGCATGATGCTGCGCGGCATGTCGGCCCGCCAGCACGAGCTGGTCGGCCGTCCGGGCGAGCGGGTGATCACCGCCCTGCACGTTCCGGGGGATTTCGTGGACCTGCACGCCTTCGTGCTGGCCGGGCTGGAACATGACGTGATCTCGGTCGGGGAATCCGAGGTCGAATTCGTCGATCACGCCGAGCTGCGGCAGATCACCCAGAACTTTCCGCATCTGACCCGGCTCTTGTGGATGTCCACCGCGATCGACGCGGCGATCCACCGGCAATGGCTGGTCGCGGCGGCCTCGCTGCGCTCCAGCGCGCATCTGGCCCATCTTTTGTGCGAGCTTTACACGCGGCTGGCCAGCGTGGGCGCGGCGCAGGACCACCGCTTCGTGCTGCCGCTGCTGCAAAAGGAACTGGCCGACATCCTCGGCTATACGCCGATCCATGTGAACCGCGCCGTGCGCGACCTGCGCGCGGACGGGCTGATCCGCTGGAACGGCGCCGAGGTCGAGATTCTCGATTGGCAAAGGCTGGCGCGGCTGGCGCGGTTCGATCCCGAATATCTGGAGCTGGGCCGGGCCCGGCGCTAGGCCCTATTGGCACAGCCGGAAGCCGCCGCGCCGGGCCTTGATGTCCAGATGCAGGTGGTCGTCATGCGCCGCATTGGCGCCGGGGCCGAGGACGGTGGTGAAATGCAGGCAGGCGGTGCCGCGCGCCGCGCGCTGGAAGGCCTCCTGCAAGTCGCCGTTGTCCTGGCGCGGGCCGATCTCGATGCGGGAGCCGTCCTCGAAACGAAAGGCGGCGATGTCGAAGGCGTTGCCGAAGGCATGTTCGGACAGGTTCTCGCCCGCGGTCCCGACGGTCGCCCGGCATTGATAGGTCGAGCCCGGCTCCAGCGCCACCAGCCGCGGCTGGCCCGGCAGCAGCGCCGCGGCGGGGCGGACGAAATCGCGCAGCCAATGCGCCAGGTGCCGCGCCAGGTCGCAGCGCATGGGCGCGCCGCCCGGAATCTCGATCCCCGGCAGGGGCTGGCGCAGCAAGACCGGCCGGTCGATGCCGCAATCGCGCTGATCGGGGTCGAGGATCGGCGGCGTCTCGCTGTAATCGGCGCCCAGCAGCGTCAGCTCCAGCAGGCAGGCGGAATAGTCGAAGTCGCTTTCGCGCAGGGTCGCATGAACCGGCGGGCCGGTCGGGACGGGGGCTGCGGGCGGGGGCTCGGCCTCGGCTTTCTCCGGGGTTTCGGGATCCGGGGCGGCCTCGGCGGGCGGCTCGGGCGCTGCCTCTGCCTCTGCCTCCGCCTGGGGCTCTGCCTCCGCCTCGGGGCGGGGCGCGGGGCGGTCGGCGGCGGGGTGGTCGGGACGCGGCGCGGGGGCATCCTGCGCCGATGCGGGGGCGGTCAGCAGCGCGGCCATCGCCACCAGAATCGGCGCCAGCCAGCGCATCCTCAGGGCTGCCCGGCCTGGGGATACAGCGTCACGCTGCCCGGCGCCTGTCCGGGCAGGTTTTCCGGCAGCACCGCGTCCGAGGGATATTCCGGCTCTTCCTGGACGGGCAGGGCGGGGGCCGCCTCGGGGACCAGCGGCTCGTTCGAGGCCGGGATGTCGGGGGTGATGACCAGCGGCTCGGGCGTGACCACGGCGGCGGCGGTCGCTGCGGCGGCCTCGGCCATGGTCGCGGCGGCGGGGATGGCGACTGCCGCGGGTGCGGCCGGCGGCAGCCGGTCGCCGCGGGCCGGCGGGCGGGTGCTGGCGATGGCCGCGACCGCCGCCGTCTGCGTCGCCGCCGCCACGGGCGAGATCCCGGTCACATCGGCGATCCGCACGCCGGGGGGCAGGAATTCGACCGTCGTCACCTTGGGCTTGACCATATGCGCCAGCTCCCATGCGTCCCAGTTGGTCAGCCGCACGCAGCCATGCGACTGGTTCAGGAACAGCTGCGACGGGGTCGCGGTTCCGTGGATGCCATAGGTCGGCTCGGACAGGTCGATCCAGACATTGCCGACCGGCGCGTTCGGCCCCGGCGGGATGATCAGCACCCGGTCGTTCTCGCCCTGCTTGAAGTTGCGGTGCGGGTTGTAGGTATAGGTCGGGTTCAGCGCCACCGCATCGACCACGTGGTTGCCATGGGGCGAGGGCGTGTCGGCCGAGCCGACGGTGGCCGGGTAGTCCGCGACCATGTTGCCCTTGGCGTCATAGGCGGCGACGCGGCGGGTTTCCTTGTCCACGATGATGCGGGTGACGCTGGCGCGGATCGGCTTGGCGGGCACGGTGGCATGGATCGTCTCGCCGGGCTGGAAGCGGGCGCCGGGGTTCAGCTTGGCCAGGAACTTCTCGTCCATGTGGAAGCGTTCGGCCAGCTTTTCCAGCACGCTGGTATAGCCCTGCGAACTCATCGCCGCCTTTTCGGCATAATCCGAGGGGATGCGGTCCACCAGGCCGGTCGCGTCCTCTTCGGTGATGGTATAGGCCATGGTCAGCGGCGCGGCGGCATAGCCCTGGAGCAGATCCCAGACCGCGTGATCCATGCGCCCCGTCATCGGCAGGCCCGAGCGGCGCTGGAAGGCCATGATGGCGCTTTCGCTCATGCCGCCGCGCCAGCCGTCCACCACGCCGGGCGAGATGCCGGCGCGGTCCAGCAGGATCTGCACCTTGGCGGTCAGCGCGGATTGGCCCGCGGGCAGGTCGGTGCCGTCATAGACGGCCGCCTCGATCTCGGCCGGTGTGATCGAGGCCAGGGCCCTGGGCTTGGGCGCCGCGACCTGCGCCGAGGTGCCGGAGGCGGGCGCTGCCGTCTGCGCCCAGCCGGCGGAAAGCGGCAGCACAAGGGCGGCCGCGGCCAGCGCGAGATGCGGAAAAAGGCCCGTGCGGGGTCGGGTCGGGAACATGCTCGGAACCGTTCTGTTTGCCTGTGGTCTTTTGCTTTTGTCGGGCACATTTGGCCAAATGTGCCGCGCAAGGCAAGCAAGAGCCGGTCAACTCGGGTTGAACGCCCGGCTCAGATCGTGGCGGCGAAGCGGTGGTGTTGCGGGAAATAGCGCCGCGTCAGCGAAACCGGCATGTTGTTCAGCCAGTCGATCCGTTCGGTGACCAGGACCGGATCGCCCGGCGCCAGTCCCAGCGCCTCGGCCACGAAGCCCGAGCCGGCCAGCGTGGCCCCGATCGCCATGCTGGCGCGGTTGATCGGCACATGGCCCAGCAGCCATTCGCAGGGGCTCATCTGCAACAGCGCCTCGCGGGTCAGGCCGGGGGTGGCGTAGCTGTTGATCCAGCGTTCCTCGCAGCAATAGGGCGCCTCGTCGGCGCTGAACCGGGCCTTGATGCGCAAGAGGCTGTCGTCGGTGCGCAGCAGCATGGCCTGCGCCACATCGGCCGGGGGCGGGCATTCCTGGTAGTCCAGCAGCGCATAGCCATAAGCCTTGCCCGCCGCCTCGATCTCGCGCCGCAGCAGGAAGCGCACCATCTGCACGCGCGGGTGCTGCGCCACGCGGGTGCCGACCTTGCGCCGGCGCTCCAGGACGCCGCTTTGCGCCAGGGTCTGCAGGGCGCGGTTCACGGTGGCGCGGGCGCAGCCGAATTCGGTCGCCAGCTCGGCCTCGGTCGGGATCAGTTCGCCCTCGGGCCAATGGCCGTCGTGGATCCGGGTCAGAACCTCTTCCTGGACGGCCTGCCAGGTCATGTTCCGACGCTTGCGCTCTTGTTGTTCGGCCGAAAGTGCCTGGGCAAGGTGGCGGGGAAGTTCAATCATCTCTGGAATATGTCTTTGCGTCGAGGGGGCGGCAGAACTCGATACGTCTGGATCAAACGGTTCGCGGCACCGAGGCTGCAACAAGGCCGTGCCACATGTCTCGCCCGACCAGAGGCTTAAGTAAACTTATTGGTTTAGTTTTTGAGAGCAAATTCCCGTGAGGGTCAAGGACAATCGCGCCGGCCGGCCGTGTTCCGCCTGCCACGGTTGACATTTTGCCGGCCGGACGGGACAAATCGGGCGATTCTCAAGAGGTGTTGCCGTGTCGGAAGCTTCGATGTTCCGCGGCCAGGGCGTTTCCGCCACGGCCTGGACGGTTCTGGTCGCGATCAGCCTGTGCCACATGATCAACGACATCATGCAGTCCATGCTGGCCGCGATCTATCCGCTGCTGCGCGAGGAATTCGCGCTGTCCTATTGGCAGATCGGCATGATGACCTTTGCCTTCCAGGTCACGGCCTCGCTTTTGCAGCCGGTGGTGGGCATGGTCACGGACCGCAACCCGATGCCGCGTTCGCTGGCCGTCGGCATGGGCTCGACCTTCGTCGGGGTGCTGCTGCTGGCGCTGGCGCATGAATATTGGGTGCTCCTGTCGGGGGCGATGCTGATCGGCATCGGCTCGGCGGTGTTCCATCCCGAAAGCTCGCGCGTGGCCCGCATCGCCTCGGGCGGGCGATTCGGCACGGCGCAGTCGCTGTTCCAGCTGGGCGGCAATTTCGGGGCGGCGCTGGGGCCGCTGCTGGCGGCCTTCATCGTGGTGCCGCTGGGCCGGCCCTCGGTCGCGATCTTCTCGATCGCGGCCATGGCGGGATCGGCGATCCTGTGGCGGATCGGCACTTGGGCCGACGGGCGGCGCAAGGCCGCCTCGGCGCGTCCCGCCGAGGCCCTGCCATTCACCCGCCAGCGGGTGGCGCTGGCCATCGTGGTGCTGGCGCTGCTGACATTCACCAAGAACATCTATACCGCCAGCATTTCCAGCTATTACACCTTCTTCCTGATCGAGAAATTCGGGCTCAGCACCCAGCATGCGCAGGTGATGCTGTTCCTGTTCCTGGGCGGGATGGCGGCGGGCGTCATGCTGGGCGGGCTGGTCGGCGACCGGGTCGGGCCCTTGAAGGTGATCTGGTTCTCGATCCTGGGCATCCTGCCCTTTACCCTGGTGCTGCCGCATGTCGGGCTGGTCGCGACCGGGCTTCTGACCGTGGTGATCGGGGTGATCCTGGCCTCGGCCTTTCCGGCCATCGTGGTCTTTGCCCAGGAGCTGGTGCCGGGGCGGACCGGGATGATCGCCGGCATCTTCTTCGGCTTCGCCTTTGGCATGGGCGGGATCGCCGCGGCGGTGCTGGGGGTGATCGCCGATGCCAGGGGGATCGAATTCGTCTATCAGGTCTGTTCCTATCTGCCGCTGATGGGCCTGCTGACCATCTTCCTGCCGCGGATGGGGCGGTTGTAGAGTTCGGGCCGGGGGCGCTGCCCCCGGACCCCCGGGATATTTGGGCACGAAAGAAACATGACGACGATCAAGGCAAGGCCGATCACGGCCGATGAGTTCGCCCCTTTCGGCGAGTTGCTGACCCCGCGCGAGGCACCCAGCAAGATGATCAACGCCGGTCGCTGCGAGCGCCATCACGCGCTGGCCACGGTCGAGCGCGGCGGGGGTGAGGCGATCATCTCGATCTTCCGGTCCGAGCCGGTGAGCCTGCCCTATGACTGCGCGCTGCTGGAGCGGCATCCCTTGGGCTCGCAGGCCTTCGTGCCGCTGGGGCCCGATCCCTGGCTGTCGATCGTCGCCCCGGACGAGGGCGGGCGGCCGGGCGCGCCCATCGCCTTCCTGGTGCCGGCGGGCATGGGGGTGAATCTGCGCGCCGGGGTCTGGCACGGCGTGCTGACGCCGCTGGACCGGCCGGCCGATTTTCTGGTCGTGGATCGCGAGGGCGGGGGGGTGAACCTGGAGGAGGTCGCGATCGCCCCCGTCACCGTCGAGGCATGAGCCTGCCCGACTATGCCCTGGAGGAGGCCGCGCTGCGCGAGGGCGCGCGGTTCGTCGCCGGCGTCGACGAGGTCGGGCGCGGACCCCTGGCGGGGCCGGTGACGGCGGCGGCGGTGATCCTGGATGTCGCCTGCATTCCCGAGGGGCTCAACGATTCCAAGAAGCTGACGGCGAAGCGCCGCGAAGTGCTGGCCGAGCTGATCATGGCGCGCTGCGACTGGGCCGTCGGCCATGCCAGCGTCGAGGAGATCGACCGGCTGAACATCCTGCGCGCCTCGCACCTGGCGATGTGCCGGGCCATCGCCGGGCTGCGCCGGCGGCCCTGCCTGGTGCTGGTCGACGGCAACATGCTGCCGCGCGAGCTGGACCTGCCGGGGCAGGCCGTGGTCGGCGGCGATGCGCGTTGCCTGTCGATCGCGGCGGCCTCGATCCTGGCCAAACTGTTGCGCGATCGCATCATGGTGGATTTGGCGCAACAGCATCCCGGATACGGCTGGGAGGCGAATGCCGGTTATCCGACCCCGGCGCATCGCCAGGCGCTGCTAGATCTGGGCGTGACCCCATATCATAGGCGCAGCTTTGCCCCGGTCCACAAGATATTGTGTAAAGAAGAAACTGCAAGCTGTTGATTCGAAAAAGAATTTGACGGCGAATCGGCTGTGACTCATTATCGGCCCCAGCAAATCGGCAAACCAATAGCCGAAACCCGAGGCAGTGATGACCAAGCTTGACACCAAATCCCGCGCTGCGGCGCGAACGCTTCCGCTTAACCAGATTCTCGCCGGCGATTGCATCGAGATCATGAACGCGCTGCCCGAGGCCAGCGTCGACCTGATCTTTGCCGACCCGCCCTATAACCTGCAGCTGAAGGGCGAGCTGCACCGGCCGGACAATTCCCGCGTCGATGCGGTGGACGACCATTGGGACCAGTTTTCCGGTTTCGCCGCCTATGACCGCTTTACCCGCGACTGGCTGGCGGCGGCGCGGCGTATCCTCAAGCCCGACGGGGCGATCTGGGTCATCGGCTCGTATCACAACATCTTCCGCGTCGGGGCCGAATTGCAGAACCAGGGCTTCTGGATCCTGAACGACGTGGTCTGGCGCAAGGCCAACCCGATGCCGAATTTCCGCGGCAAGCGGCTGACCAATGCGCATGAGACGATGATCTGGGCCAGCAAGTCCGAGGGCGCGAAATACACCTTCAACTACGAGGCGCTGAAGTCGCTGAACGAGGGCGTGCAGATGCGTTCCGACTGGGTGCTGCCGATCTGCACCGGCGGCGAGCGGCTGAAGGACGCGGAGGGCGCCAAGGCGCATCCGACCCAGAAGCCCGAGGCGCTGCTGCACCGCATCCTGGTCGGGTCCACGAACCCCGGCGACGTGGTGCTGGACCCGTTCTTCGGCACCGGCACCACCGGCGCCGTGGCCAAGATGCTGGGCCGCGACTTCATCGGCATCGAGCGCGAGCAGGCCTATCGCGAGGTGGCCGAAAAGCGCCTTGCCCGCATCCGCAAGTTCGACAGCGAGGCCATCGCCACCATCAAGCCCAAGCGCGCCGAGCCGCGCGTGCCCTTCGGCCAGGTGGTCGAGCGCGGGATGCTGCGGCCGGGCGAGGAGCTTTATTCGCTCAACAACCGCCACAAGGCCAAGGTGCGCGCCGATGGCAGCCTGATCGGCAATGACGTGAAGGGCTCGATCCACCAGGTCGGCGCGGCGCTGGAAGGGGCGCCCAGTTGCAACGGCTGGACCTATTGGCATTTCCGGCGCGAGGGGCGGATGGTGCCCATCGACATCCTGCGCCAGCAGATCCGCGCCGAGATGGAGGCCGAGGAAGGCCGCGCCCACTGAGTTTTCCGCTTTCGCCAAGTCCCGAGGCTCCGCAAGCTCTGGTGCGGCCGGGACCGCCTTGCCCCGTCCTGCGGCATGCCGCCGGGCGGGGCCTTTTCAGCTTTGCCGGAACCGGCGGGGCGGCCTGCGCCGGCGGCGCTAGAGCGCGCCGCGCGGCATCGGCAGCTTGCCGCGGTTATAGGGCTGCCAATCGATGATCTCGGGATAGAATTGCCGCCGCCAGGCCCGGACGCGGGGGTTCATCCGCCGCCGCCACAGGGGCGGGACCATGGCCAGGAAGGTCATGGCCGGATAGCCCATCGGCAATTGCGGCGCCTCTTCCTCGCTATAGTTTTGCAGCAGCGGAAAGCGGCGGTCGGGCTTGTAGTGATGGTCGGAATGGCGTTGCAGGTTGATGAGCAGCCAGTTCGTCGCCGTGTGCGCGCTGTTCCAGCTGTGGCGCGGCAGCACATGTTCATAGCGGCCCTCGCCCAGATGCTTGCGGGTCAGCCCGTAATGTTCGACGTAATTGGTCAGTTCCAGCTGCCAGACGGCGACGAAGGCCTGCCAGAGGAACAGCAAGATCCCCTGCCAGCCGCCAAGCGCCGCCGCCAGGGCCAGCATCGCCAGTTGCAGCGCGCCATAGCGCCAGAACGGGTTGCGGCGGTCGAATTTCGACCGGCCGGCACGGGTCAGCCACCGCGCCTCGGCCTGCCAGGCGCTTTTCGGGCATTCGGCCAGCACGCGCAGGAAGAAGCGGAAGAACCCTTCGTTGTAGCGGGCCGAAACCGCGTCGCGCGGCGTAGCCACCCAGGAATGATGCACCAGCAGGTGCTCGGTGCGGAAATGCGAATAAAGCGTCGAGGCCAGAAGCAGGTCGCCCATCCAGCGCTCCAGCCAGTTCTTCTGGTGCAGCAATTCATGGGAATAGACGATGCCGATGGTGCCCGAGGCCACGCCGATGCCGAAGAACAGGCCGAGCCTTTCCCAGCCGGTCAGGCCGCTGCGGGCGGAATACCAGATCGCGCCGAAGATCATCGCCGCCTGGATCGGGAACCAGATCACGGTGATGGCGCGATACCAGAACAGCTGCGCCTCGGGTGTTTCGGTGTCGGGATTTTCCTCGTTCAGGCCCAGGATCGCGTCCAACATGGTCATCAGATACCAGGCGTAGAGCGGCATCAGCAGGAACCACCAGCCGCCGAAATATGCGGCGATGAGGAAAAGGGGAACCATGCCCAGCGAAAGCCAGAAGGGCAGGGCGTCGATCAGACGGGAACGAAAAGCGGTTTGCATGGGGGCAACGAAATAATCGGTCTTGATACGGGGCTTGAGCAGCCGGGAGAAATGCGTGTCACGCGGGGGACTGTGGCGGGTTTCGCCATGGCTTGCCACGGCGACCGGTTGTCGCAGACCCGGTTGCGGTTTCGGGGCGGGCAAGCGCCCAGGCCTTGCGCATCAGCCCTGGCAGGGCGGAAGGTCTGAACTCGCTGAACGGTGCCAGACTGCCGCGCTGCGGCGCCGCGGTCAAGGGGGCGGACATCACCGTCAGGTCCAGCGCGAAATGGGTGAAGACATGGCGGACGAGCCCGATCTCCTGCCAGTCCGCGGGCGCCGGGGGCGGCAGGTCCGAGCCGTCCCAGCCCGTCGAGGGAAAGGCCAGCGTGCCGCCCAGCAGGCCCTTGTCCGGCCGGGTCTCGACCAGGACCGCGCCCTCGGCAAAGCCGATCCATACGATGCCGCGGCGCAGGGGCTTGGCCTTCTTCGGCGCCTTGCGCGGCAGGTCCGCGGCGATGCCCTGCGCGCGGGCCGCGCAATGGGGGATGATCGGGCAGATGCCGCAGGCCGGGCTGCGGGGCGTGCAGATGGTCGCGCCCAGGTCCATCATGGCCTGGGCGAAATCGCCCGGCCGCCGGGGCGGGGTCAGGCGGGTGGCCAGCGCGACCAGTTCCGGCTTGGCGGCGGGCAGCGGGGTTTCGACCGCGAAAAGCCGTGCGACCACGCGCTCGACATTGCCGTCCACCACCGTCTCGGGGCGGTCGAAGGCGATGGCGGCGATGGCGGCCGAAGTATAGGCGCCGATGCCGGGCAGGGCCGCCAGCCCCTCGCGCGTATCGGGGAATCCGCCCATGGCCGCGACCGCGCGGGCGCAGGCGACCAGGTTGCGGGCGCGGGCGTAATAGCCAAGCCCGGCCCATTCCGCCATGACCTGCGCATCCTCGGCCGCGGCAAGGTCGTGGACCGTGGGCCAGAGGCTGGTGAACCGCTGGAAATAGGACTTTACCGCGGCGACGGTGGTCTGTTGCAGCATGACCTCGGACAGCCAGACGCGATAGGGGTCGGCCCCGCCGCCGCCTGGCGGCATGCGCCATGGCAGCACGCGGGCGTGGCGGTCGTACCATGCCAGCAGCTCGGTCGGGATCACCCTGGGGTCACGCAATTTTCAGCCTCGTCTCTCTGGTATCCGGGCGCGCCGCGGTCCAGACTGCGCGCCAGATAAACCATATGGTCGCCCGATGGCCCAGAAGAAACCCGAAACCCAGCCCCGCCGCCGGATGCGCGGCTTCGAGGCCGCGGCCCAGCTGGTCGCGCATCGGGTCAAGGTGGTGGGCGAGGGCCGGGGCTTTGCCGCGACCCGGCTGCTGACCCATTGGCCCGAGGTGGTCGGCCCCGAGCTTGCCGCCCATACCCGCCCGGTCAGGATCAGCCATGGCAAGTCCATGGGCGCCACGCTGACGCTGCTGGTGCCGGGGGCGCAGGCGCCGCTGATCGGCATGCAGCTGGAACAGATCCGCGCGCGGGTGAACGCCTGCTACGGCTTCAACGCCGTCTCGCGCATCGTGCTGACCCAGACCGCGCCCGTCGGCTTTGCCGAAGGGGCCGATGCCCAAGGCGCGGAAGGCTTTGCCGAGGGGCAGGCCGCGTTCCTTGCCGCGCCGCGCCGCGCGGCTGCGCCGGGTCCGCAAGACCTCGCCCAGGCCGAGGCCATCGCCTCGGGCTTCGACAATCCCGCGCTGTCCGCCGCCATGCGGCGGCTGGCGCTGAACATCCTGTCCCGCCGGGACGCCAACGACCGAAAGGCCAATCCATGATGCTGCTTCGCCGCTCCCTGATCGCCGCCGCCACGGCCGCGCTGACCCTTTCCGCGCTGCCCGCGATGGCGCAAGAGGCGAAACCCGCCGAGAATGCCGCCGAGCCGGCGCCCGAGGGCAAGGTTCTGCCCGACATCGCGCTGGGCCAGGCCGACGCCCCGGTCACGATCATCGAATATGCCAGCTTCACCTGCAGCCATTGCGCGGTCTTTCATGACGAGAACCTGCCCAGGCTGAAGGCGGAATATGTCGATACCGGCAAGGTGCGCTTCATCCAGCGCGACGTCTATTTCGATGCGGTCGGGCTTTGGGCCGGCATCCTTGCCCGCTGCGGCGGGGACGAGAAATACTATGCCGTCTCGGACCTGATCTTCGACGACCAGAAGAACTGGCTGAACGCGAAATCGGGCGACGAGATCGCGGCGAACCTGCGCAAGATCGGCGCCAAGGCCGGGATGACGACCGAGCAGATGGATGCCTGCTGGAACGACAAGCAGAAGGTCGCGGACCTGGTCACCACCTTCCAGACCCATGCCACCGCCGACCAGGTCGAGGGCACGCCGACCTTCATCATCGCCGGCGAAAAGGTGCAGAACCAGCCCTGGGAAGAGCTGAAGAAGATCATCGACGCCAAGCTGGCCGAGAAAGGCTGAGCGATCTCCGGGCGGCGCGGCCGCGGGAGTATTTGGAGAACGGAGAAAGCGGAAGGCCCCTGACCCGTTTCGGGGCCTTTCACAATCCCAGCGCGGCCAGCCGGTCGGCAAGCGGCGCCGGGTCGTCCAGTTGCAGCCGCACCGGCAGGGCCAGCACCTTGGGCCGGAAGCTGCGCGGCAGCCGCACCGCGTCCTTTTCCGTCGTTACCAGCTGCGCGCCGATCAGCCGCGATTCGGTTTCCAGCCGGGTCAGCAGCTGCGGCGTGAAGGGCTGGTGGTCCTCCAGCGCCTCGGCGCGGGCCACCTCGGCGCCCAAGTCGCGCAAGGTGGCGAAGAATTTCTCGGGATGGCCGATGCCGGCAAAGGCCAGCACGCGCTGGCCCTGCCAGTCCATGCCGGTCTGCAGGGGCGCAAGCCGGCCGGTCAGGTGCGGCAGGGACAGATGCGTCCCCCAGGCCGCGGCGAATTGCGCCTGGGCCGGGGCCTCGCCGATCGAAAGCAGCAGGTCGGCGCGGGCGAGGCCGCGTTCCACCGGCTCGCGCAGCGGCCCCGCGGGCAGGCAAAGCCCGTTGCCGAAGCCCTTGGCCGCATCGACCACCACCAGCGCCAGGTCATGGGCCAGCGCCGGGTCCTGGAAGCCGTCGTCGAGCAGGATCGCCTGCGCCCCGGCCTCGACCGCCGCCCTTGCGCCCGCCTGCCGGTCGTCCGCGACCCAGACCGGGGCGAAGGCGGCCATCAGCAGCGGCTCGTCGCCGACCTCGGCCGCCTTGTGGCCCGATTCCTCGACCCGCAGCGGTCCCTTTTCGCTGCCGCCATAGCCGCGCGAGACCACATGCACGGCAACGCCGCGGTCCTGCAAGAGCTGGGCCAGCATGATGGCGGTGGGCGTCTTGCCGGTGCCGCCGGCGTTCAGGTTGCCGATGCAGATCACCGGCACCCCCGGCCGCGTGCGTGGCCCCCGCGCCAGGCGGCGGGCGGTGGCCGCGGCGTAAAGCGCGCCCAGCGGCGCCAGCAGCCGCGCCTTGAGCCCCGGCGGCCGGAACCAGAAATCGGGGGCGCGGCGGCTCATTGCGGGTTCTCCATGGCCTCGAGGACGGTATCGGCGATGCGGCCCAGGACGGCGGCGCCGCCGGTGCTGACCGACCAGGCGTTGCCGGCCAGCATCGCCGCCTGATCCGGCGCCGAGAGATCTGCGACCGCGCGCGTCAGCCCGGCCGCCTCGGTCACCAGCCGCGCGGCCGAGGCCCCGTCGAGCTGCGTCCATTCCGGGCCATGCGCCTCGGTAAGCGGGCCGTGGATGATGGCCGAGCCAAGCGCCGCCGGCTCGAACGGGTGGCGCGGCGCCAGGCCCGGACCGGGCAGAAGCGTGCCGCCCATGAAGCAGACCGGCGCCAGCCGATACCACAGGCCCATCTCCTGCGTGTCCTCGGCGATCAGCACGTGATCGTCGGGCGAGGGGTCTTCGTCGTCCGAGCGCAGCACGGCGGCCAGGCCAAGCGCCTCGACCTCGGCCCGGACCTGGGGGATCGTCTCGGCCGGCAGCCCGGCCAGGATCAGCAAGGCGCGGTGGTTGTGGTGCAGCGCGGCCTGGTGCGCGGCCAGCGCCGCCTTCGCCTCGGGCAGCGTGGGACAGGCCGCCAGCCAGATGTGGCGGCCGGCCAGGATCTGGGCCAGTGCGCGCCGCTCTGCCTCGTTGGCGGCCAAGGGCGGCCGTGTCTCGGTGATCGGGCCGGTCAGCTCGATCCGGCCGGGCGGGGCGCCCAATTGCCGGGCGGCGGCGGCGGCGGTCGGGTCGGGGGCGAGGATGCGGGCGATCTTGCCCATCAGCCCGCGATTGACCGCGCCGCGCCACGATCCGCGCCGGGCATGGGCCACGAGCCGCGCCTCGCACAGGATGACCGGCAGGTTCTGCTCGGCCGCGCCCGAGATCAGCGCGGCCGGAAGCTGGTCGCCCAGGACCAGCAGCGCCCGCGGCTGCAGCGCCCGGATCACCTCGCGCACCGCGGCCGGATCCTGCGGCCGGGGCAGGGTCACGGCGCGCAGCCCGGCAGGCAGGGTGTCCGGGGCCAAGGGCGCGCCGAGGAAGGCGAAGCGCAGCCCCGGCCGCCGGGCCAGCAGCGCCCTGACCAGCGCGCCCGGCTGCGGCGGCTCTTCGGCCTGTTCCGCCAGATGCACCATGACCAGCGGCCCCTCGCCCGGCGGGGCCTCGGGGAGTTCGACCGGGCCGCCGGCCAGCGCCGCGCGGCGGCGCAGGTGCAGCCAAAGCGCCAGGGACGCGGTTGCATCGGCGGGAAGCATCGCGATTCGCGGGGGCCTAGCTGCCCAGTTCCTCGGTCGGGCTGACCTCGCGCTCTTCGTCGCGCAGCCGGTGCAGGTGGGCGATGAAATAGCGGGTATGGGCGCTGTCTACGGTGCGTTGCGCCTCGGCCTTCCAGGCGGCATGGGCCTGGGCGTAGTCCGGGAAGATGCCGACGATATGGATGTCCCTGGTGTCGCGGAACTCGGTGCGGGTGGGATCGACAAGTTCACCACCGAAAACGAGGTGGAGGCGCTGTGCCATCATGTTCTCCTGGGTTCGGATTCCGGCGCGAACCTAGCCGAGCCGGGCGGGGGAACCAAGGCGATTTGTTTAAAATCGCGCGCGGTTGGCGTTTGCCGCGAAAGGGCCGCCGGGGTAGGGATGGCATGCGGTGCAAGCGGCACCCCCGGACAGGCCCGAGCGTGGTGGTAAGGGCCTTTCGGGCGGCAGGGAAAGGCGAACCGGTGCGCTTTTCCTTGCCCCTTTTCGAGGGCCAGGCGGCGGCTGGTGCTGGCAAAGGATATGCCACCGGCAGGGGCCGGAAGGGATTGGTGGTGCGGATCAGGTTATAGGCTGCCGGACCATGGGGGGAAGGATATGCGGGAATATGGTGCGGGCGGCGGGACTCGAACCCGCACAGGCTTGCGCCCCAGGGAGTTTAAGTCCCATGCGTCTACCATTCCGCCACGCCCGCGCCGGGGAATTGGCTAGCGGGCGGGCGGGGGATTGGCAAGCCTCCGTCGCGGCGGGGGCGCGGCGGGGGCCGCAGGTTGCGGGCTCAGAAGCTGCGGGTCGGCCGGTCGAAGACCTTGCGCCCCATCAGCGAGCCGACCAGGTCCACCATCAGCTTGGCGGTGCGGCCGCGCTCGTCCAGGAACGGGTTCAACTCGACCAGGTCGAGCGAGGTCATCAGCCCGCTTTCGTGCAGCAGTTCGCAGACCAGATGCGCCTCGCGGAAGGTGGCGCCGCCGGGGACGGTGGTGCCAACGGCCGGCGCGATCGAGGGGTCGAGGAAATCCACGTCCAGGCTGACATGCAGCATGCCGTTTTCGGCCCGGACCCGGTCCAGGAATTCGCGCAGGGGCGCAATGATGCCGCGTTCGTCCAGCACGCGCATGTCGTTCACGACGATCTCGGTCTCGCGCAGCGCGGCCAGCTCGGGGCCGTCCACGCTGCGGATGCCGAACATGCAGATGTTGCGGCCTGGGATCGGCGCGGGAAAGGCGGGGAAGGGTTCGAATCCCGGCCGCCCCGAGGCATAGGCCAGCGGCGTGCCGTGCAGGTTGCCCGAGCCCGTGGTCTCGATGGTATGGAAATCGCTATGCGCGTCCAGCCACAGCACGAATTGCGGCCTCCCCGCCGCGCGGGCATGGGCCGCCACCCCGGCGAGCGTGCCAAGGGCCAGCGCGTGGTCGCCGCCCAGGAAGATCGGCATCCCCTCTTCCATCGCGGCGCAGCCGGCGGCGCGCAGCGCCTCGGTCCAGGCGACGATCTCGGGCAGGTGATGCACGGCGGGATTGGCGCAGGTCTGGCCGCGGCCGGCGGCGGGAAAAAGGTCGCCGCGATCCTCGACCGTATGGCCCAGCTCGGCAAGCGTCGAGGCCAGCCCCGCTACGCGATAGGCGGCCGGGCCCATCAGGCAGCCGGGCCGCCGCTGCCCCTCGTCCACCGGGGCGCCGATCAGGATGCAATGGGTCATGCTTCTCTCCGCTAGGCTGGGTTGCAGAGGCATCATGCGTTGCCACGGCCCAAGGTTCCATATCGTCGGAAAGAAAAGGCCGCCCTTTCCGGGGCGGCCTTGGGTTTTTGTGCAGTCTATCGGATCAGAAGCGAGTGGTGATGCCCAGCGTGAACAGACGTCCGTTTTCGCGATAGGACACGTCCGTTTCGGGTTGGTCATTGAACAGGTTGTCGATGCCGACATTCAGCGTGGCCATATCGTTGAGGTCATAGGCCGCAGCCACGTTGACCAGATAATAGGCCTTGCTGTTCTGGCCTGCCGGGACCGAAGCCTGCTCGCCCGAGCCGACCACAAGACCTTCCTCGACGACATAACCAGCTTGCTTGCCGACATAGGTCACTTCACCCGACAGATTGAGGCGGTCGTTCGCCTGCCAGGCCAGGCCCGTGGTGATGTTCCACTTAGGCGTGGTGGCCATTGGATAGGCCGTGTCGAAATCGCCATATTTGAACTCGGACTTGGCGATATAGGTGCCCGAAGTGATCCAGGTCAGGTCGTTGGTAATGTCGTAATCTAGGCCGAACTCGACCCCGGCGGTCTTGCCGTAGTCGAAGTTGTCGCGCTGAAACAGAGCTCTGTCGGTCGGATCATTGGGATCGTCTGCGCGGATTCTGCGGGCGCTGATCATGTCTTCCACGTCGTTGTAGAAGGCCGTGATTTCCCAGCTGCTGCGCTCGCCCTGATAATTCAGCCCGATCTCGAAGTTGTCCGAGGTTTCGGGCTGAAGGTTGGGGTTGCCGATGATCGTGCAAGGCCCGCGATAGGGTTTGCAGCCATTTCCGTTCGAACCCATTTCATAATTGGGATTCAGGTTGCGGAGGTCTGGGGCAACGAAAGCCTGTGAATAGCCACCTTTCAGCATCAGCCCGTTACCAAAATCGTAATTTGCATAGATGCGCGGCGTGATATGGGTGCCAAAGCGCTCGTGATGGTCCACGCGCATGCCGGTGGTCAGGCTAAGTGCGTTGGTCGCTTGCAGACGGGCTTCGGCATAAAGCGCCGCAGTATTGACCGAGCCTTCGATCAAAGAAGCCGATGTCTGCGGGTCGCTCAGCTTTTCATGTGCAACCAGACCGCCGATGGTATAGTCGAGTTGCCGGCCAGTCAGGCTGGTCTGCGAGGTATAGCGGCTTTCCAGGATGGTCGTGTCATAATCAATAGCGTCGTTCCACGACCCGCTCGTCGAGTTCCAGGACTCGTTGCCCGATGTTTCGTAGCGAAGGTAGCTGGAAAGATGTCCTTGGCCCAGCTGCCATTCGTTGGTCAGGCCGATGCTTTTCTTGGTTACCTTGTTGGTGTCATGTGCTCCCGCATCGCCCAGGTAGTTGTCAACCGAAGCTTGGGTTTCTGCGCCCCATTCCACTCCTTCTTGCGGAAGCCACGTCAGCCGTGCGCCAAGTGTTTTCGTACGGGTTCCGTTTGAAGTATAAAGCGGAGTAAGCACGTTGTCGCGACCTACGGAATATCCATAAGGCTCGTCCGGCGCTTCGATTTCCGCCAGCTTCCCCCAGGCCGAGAGGTTGAGGTTTTGGCCCAGCGGACCCGAAATGAAGCCCGTGACCGAGCGGCTGTCGGCGGTGCTGTTTTCGTCCGCGAAAGCGAAATCGGTGGTCAGCGAGCCCGACCAGGTATCGGTCGCCTTCTTCGTGATGATATTGATAACGCCGCCCATCGCGTCCGAACCATAAAGGGTGGACATGGGGCCGCGCACCACCTCGATGCGCTCGATCGCATCCAGCGGCACGATTTGGAGGTCGCCCTGATAATGACGCGCAAAGGTGTTGCGGCTGCTGATGCGCTTGCCGTCGATCAGGGTCAGCGTGCGGCTGGAGGACAGGCCGCGGAACGACACCTGGGAATTGCCGTCGTTGCCTCGGGTCAGGTTAAGGCCGGGAACGGTACGCAGCACGTCCTTGAGATCGCGCGCGCCCTTGGCCTGGATGTCGCTTTGGTCGATGACGGTGATGGAGGCGGGGGCATCCTGGATCGAGGTCGCGATCGACGAGGCCGAAGTCACGAGGACCACGGTGTCCAGAACAACTTCCTCGGTCTCTGCCTGTGCCACCGCGATTGCGGGGGCGGTGAGTGCGGTCAGGCCAATCAGCAGGCCGGCGAGCCGTCCAGTCGGGGGCAAGGCCGCGCGAATGTTGCGGTTATCGCACACGCGGGCAGGGGAGTTCGTTTGATAGGACGGCATCGTCACCTCTCGACAACAGGAACGGTTTTTTGCCTGGGCCGAGAGGGCAAGGGGGATCGCCATGACCTGGGTAACTGCGGGCGATTAACTAGCCGCCATACCACGGGACAAGACGTCAGCCCGCCCGTGGAAAGGTTTGTGGCATGAATGCAACAAGCCTACGGCATTTTGTCGCAGGCTGTCGGGGTGATTTCAGCCGCGGATGCCCTTGAAGCGGTCCTGCCATTCGTCGCGGCTTTCGTCGCTGATCTTGGCGAACAGCACCTCGGGCACGGTGAAGGCGTGGCCGGCGGGCAGGGCCTCGAGCGCGGCGCGGACATCGTCCGGCCAGGTGCGGTCCTGGGTCCGCATCGCCGCCAGCATCGCATCGGCCGCAAAGGGGATGAAGGGCGCCGACAGCACCGCGTAAAGCCGGATCAGGTTCAGCCCCAGCCGCACCTGCATCGCCGCGCGGTCGGGGTCGGTCTTGAAGGTCGACCAGGGCGCCGCCGATTGCAGGTATTCGTTGCCCAGAACCCAGATCGTCCGCAGCTCGGCCGCCGACTTGCGGACCTCGACATGGTCCATGAAGCCTTCATAGGCGCGGACGCGGGCGGTCAGCGCCTCGACCAGCGCCTCTTCCTCGGGGCCGTAGCTGCCGCCTTCGGGGATGGTCTCGCCGAATTTCGAGCGGCAGAACTTGGTGATGCGGCTGACGAAATTGCCCAGCACGTCGGCCAGATCCTTGTTCACCGACTGCTGGAAATTCTCCCAGGTGAACTCGCTGTCGCCCGATTCGGGGGCGTGGGACAGAAGCCACCAGCGCCAGTAGTCGGCGGGCAGGATCGACAGCGCCTGGTCCATGAACACGCCGCGCCCCTGCGAGGTGCTGAACTGGCCGCCGTCATAGGTCAGGTAGTTGAAGCTTTTGATGTAATCGACCAGCTTCCAGGGCTCGCCCGAGCCGATGATCGTGGCCGGGAAGGACAGGGTGTGGAAGGGCACGTTGTCCTTGCCCATGAACTGGGTATAGGTCACGTCCCCGGCGCCCTCGTCCAGGCGCCACCAGCGGCGCCAGGCGCTGTCGGGCTGGCCGCGCTTGTCGGCGCCCTCGGCGGTGGCGGCGATGTATTCGATGGGCGCGTCGAACCAGACGTAGAAGACCTTGCCCTCCATCCCCGGCCAGGGCTTGTCGCCCTTTTTCACCGGGATGCCCCAGTCGAGGTCGCGGGTGATGCCGCGGTCCTGCAGGCCGTCGCCGTCGTTCAGCCATTTCTTGGCGATCGAGGTGGTCAGGATCGGCCAGTCGGTCTTGCTGTCGATCCAGGTCGCGATCTGGTCCTTCAGCGCGCGCTGGCGCAGGTAGAGGTGCTTGGTCGCCCGCACCTCCAGGTTGGTCGAGCCGGAAATGGCCGAGCGCGGCTCGATCAGGTCGGTCGGGTCCAGCTGCTTGGTGCAGTTCTCGCACTGGTCGCCGCGGGCCTTGTCATAGCCGCAGTTGGGGCAGGTGCCCTCGATATAGCGGTCGGGCAGGAAGCGGCCGTCGTCGATGGAATAGACCTGCCGCTCCTCGACCTCGGCGATATAGCCGTTCTCGTCCAGCTTGCCGGCGAAATGCTGGGTCAGCACGTGGTTGCGTTCCGAGGACGAGCGGCCGAAATGGTCGAAGGACAGGCCGAAGTTGCGCGCGATTTCCGCCTGGATCTCGTGCATCTCGGCGCAATAGACGGCGACGGGCTTGCCGGCCTTGGCGGCGGCAAGTTCGGCCGGGGTGCCGTGTTCGTCGGTGGCGCAGATGAACATCACCTCGTGGTCGCGGCCCCGCAGGTAGCGGGCATAGAGATCCGCCGGAAGCTGCGAGCCGACGAGATTGCCGAGGTGCTTGATCCCGTTGATGTAAGGGATCGCCGAGGTGATGAGATGCCGCGCCATGATCCGGTCCTGTTGTTCACTGGCGCTTCTTTATCCAGCACCGGCGGCGAAGGCCAGCGGTTCGCACGGTTTTCGCCGCGGGCCGGGCCGCGCGGGGTCAGCAGGAGGCGTCCCGGTAGGCCAGCGCCTTGCGGATGACATCGGGCACGCTGGCGCTGAGCGGCAGGCGGCCGGCCAGGATGTCGCCCACCGCCACCCAGCGCGCGTCCAGCGCATCGTCCGCCGCCACCGGCTCGCCCGCGACATGGTCGCACAGCACCGCCGCCAGCAGGAAGTGAAAGCGCAGCGCGCCATCCGCGCCGCGCTCGATCACGTCGATATTGTCCAGATAGGCACGCGGCCGGCCGGTGACGCCGGTTTCCTCGGCCAGCTCGCGCACGGCGGCGTCAAGCGCGGTCTCGCCTGGCTCGACATGGCCGCCGGGAAAGCCCCAGAGCCCGGCGTCGGGCGGGTTGCGGCGGCGCACCAGCAGCGCGCGGGCCGCGTCGCCGCAGCCGTCCAGCGTGACGGCCAGCGCGGCGAGCCGGGGGAAATCGGGCACCTCAGCGACGACGGTCGCGGCGCGAGCTCATCGGCTGGAAGGCCACGCCGACATGCGCCTCGCAATAGGGCTTGCCGGGCATCGAGGGCAGGCCGCAGAACCAGAACTTGTCGGTCGCCGGGTCGCCGATCGGCCATTTGCAGGTGCGCTCGGTCAGCTCCATCAGTGTCAGCTTGCGGGCGCGCTTCTCGACCTCGCGGACCGAGGCCAGCGCCTCGGGGCTGATCTCGTTGGCCGAGGGTTGCGGCGGCAGCGGCTGGCCGGCCGGCACGATGGGCCGGCGGTTGAAGCTGGCCGGCTGCGGCGCGGGTTCGGGTGCCGGCTCGGGCGCGGGGGCGGCCGCCGCGGCGGGCTTGGGCTGGGGCGCCGGTGCCGGCTCGGGCGCGGCGGGCCTGGGTTCAGGCGCGGGGGCGGCCGCGACGGCGGGCTTGGCGGCAACGGGTTCGGGCGCCGGGTCCGCGCCCTCTTCGGCGCGATTCGACAGGCCCAGGCGGTGGACCTTGCCGATCACCGCGTTGCGGGTCACGCCGCCCAGCTCCTTGGCGATCTGGCTGGCCGACTGGCCTTCGGCCCACATGCGTTTCAACGTCTCGACGCGCTCGTCGGTCCAGGACATGGCTTGCCTTTCCTGCACCGGGATGCGTCCCGGCGCTCTTCGTGCTAGTGGCTTCAATTCCGCAAGACCCGGCCTTAAATCCGGGGATAGCCAGATTTACCCATCCGAGCCCGCAAATTCAAGGAGCCCCGATGCAGCCGATCCAGTCCCGCCCCGGATTTCGCCAGATGGGCGTGCGCCGCTTTGGCCGGGTGAACTGGCTGGGCCTATACACGCTCAGCCGGCGCGAGATCATGCGCTTCCTCAGCGTCTGGCAGCAGACCATCTTCGCGCCGCTGATGACCTCGGCGCTGTTCGTGATCGTCTTTGCGCTGGCGCTGGGGCAAAACCGGGGCGAGGTGATGGGCCTGCCCTACCTGGCCTTCCTGGGGCCCGGCATCCTGATGATGACGGTGATCCAGAACGCCTTCGCCAATACCTCCTCCAGCATCATCTCGGCCAAGATGCAGGGCAATATCGTCGATACGCTGATGCCGCCCCTGTCGGCGGGCGAGATCCTGGCAGGCTACCTGACCGGGGCGGTGACGCGGGCGCTGATCGTCGCCGCCGCCATCGCCACCGGCATGGCGCTGGTCTTGGGGCAGGGGGTGGCGCATCCCTTCTGGGCGCTGGCCTTCGTGGTGCTGGGCGCGCTGCTGATGGGCGGGCTGGGGCTGCTGGCCGCGATCGTGGCGCAGAAATTCGACCAGATGGCGGTCATCACCAATTTCATCGTCACGCCGCTGTCGTTCCTGTCGGGCACCTTCTATTCGGTCGAGGCGCTGCCCCAGCCGTTCCGGGCGCTGGCGCATTGGAACCCGATCTTCTACCTGATCGACGGCGCGCGCTACGGCATCGCCGGGGTTTCCGACGCGCCGGTGCTGCGCGGGCTGGCGGTCTGCGGGCTGGCCGTGGCGCTGGTGCTGTTCACCGCCTGGCGCTGGCTGGCCTCGGGCTATCGCATGAAGCCCTGAAATCCCCGTTGCACGGGGGCCGCTTCCGCGCTATGCGAACGGGCATGATCGCTCGGACCGCCCATATCGCCCGTCCCCGACGTTGACGCTTTCGACGTCCGATCCCGCCTGCCTTTCCGTCAGCCATGGTGCCGCCGCGCGGCCGTTCCCAGAGAGGGTAACTCCATGATTTCGCATGTCCTGCCGACCTATAACCGTGCCCCCATCGCCTTCGAGCGGGGCGAGGGCTCCTGGGCCATCGCGACGGACGGGACGCGATACCTGGACCTGGGCGCGGGCATCGCGGTGAATGCGCTGGGCCATGCCAATCCCGACCTGGTCGCCGCGCTGACCGAACAGGCGGGCCGGATCTGGCATGTCTCGAACCTCTACCAGATCCCCGAGCAGGAAAGGCTCGCCGACCTGCTGGTCGGGCATACCTTTGCCGACACCGCCTTCATCACCAACTCCGGCACCGAGGCCGCGGAACTGGCGATCAAGATGGTGCGCAAGTATTGGAGCGAGCAGGGCGATCCCGACCGCTACGAGATCCTGACCTTCGAGGGCGCTTTCCACGGCCGCTCCACCGGCGCCATCGCGGCGGCGGGGTCGGAAAAGATGGTCAAGGGCTTCGGCCCGCTGATGCCCGGTTTCCGGCAATTGCCCTGGGGCGACATGGAGGCGCTGAAGGCCGCCATCTCGGACCGCACCGCCGCCGTCATGCTGGAGCCGGTGCAGGGCGAGGGCGGCATCCGCCCGCTGCCCGACGCCGACCTGGCAGCGATCCGCGCGCTTTGCGACCAGACCGGCGCGCTGCTGGTGCTGGACGAGGTGCAATCGGGCATGGGCCGCACCGGCAAGCTGTTCGCGCATGAATATGCCGGCATCACCCCCGACATCATGATGATCGCCAAGGGCATCGGCGGCGGCTTCCCGCTGGGTGCGGTGGTCGCGACCGAAAAGGCGGCTGCCGGCATGGTGGCGGGCACGCATGGCTCGACCTATGGCGGCAACCCCCTGGCCTGCGCGGTGGGCGCCAAGGTGATGGAGATCATCGCCCAGCCCGAATTCCTGGCCGAGGTGAACCGCAAGGCCGCGCTTTTCCGGCAGAAGCTGGAGGGGCTGGTGGCGGCGCATCCCGAGGTCTTCGAAACGGTGCGCGGCCAGGGGCTGATGCTGGGCCTGAAATGCAAGGTCGCGCCGGGCGATCTGGTCAATGCCGGCTATGCCGAGCGCATCCTGACCGTGGCCGCGGCCGACAACACCCTGCGCCTGCTGCCGCCGCTGACCATCAGCGATGCGGAGATCGCCGAGGCGGTCGCCCGGCTGGACCGGGCCGCCGGCAGGCTGGATGGATAGGTTCGGCTTCCGGCCGGTCACGCGCGCCGACCTGCCCATGCTGGCGGATTGGCTGCGCCAGCCCGAGGTCGCGCGCTGGTGGCGCGGGGCCGAGGCGGAGCTGGCCGGGATCGCTGAGGATCTGGACGAGCCGGCGATGCGGCAGGTCATCGCGCTTTGCGACGGCGCGCCCATCGCCTATGCCCAGTATTACCCGGCGCATCACTGGGGCGCGCCGCATTTCGCCGGCCTGCCCGGCGATGCGCTGGCGATCGACTGCTTTTCCGGCCCCCAGGGGTTCGGCCACGGCGGGCTTTGGCTGCGCGCCCTGTCCGATGCATTGCTGGCCGAGGCGCCGGTCCTGGTCATCGACCCCGAGCCCGACAACCTGCGCGCGATCCGCGCCTATGAAAAGGCCGGCTTCCGCGGCGAGGAACTGCGCCCTTCGGAAGACGGAACCCTGGCGCGCATCATGACGCGGCACCGATGAGGAGAGGTCGATTTCCGCCACGACGCGGGGCCTTTGGCCTTGACCTCCCCTAGGCAAAGCGGCTTGCTTGCCAGATCAATCCGAAAGACAGTCACAAATGAACAGTTTCCTCGACATCCATACCACCGACAAGGCAGACCTGCGCGGCATGATCGACGCTGCGCGCCGGATGAAGGATGCGCGCAACGGCCAGCCCAAGGGTGCGCCCGACGCCGATTTGCCGCTCAGGAACCGCATGGTGGCGCTGATCTTCGAAAAGCCCTCGACCCGGACCCGCGTCAGCTTCGACCTGGGCGTGCGGCAGATGGGCGGGCAGACCATGGTCCTCTCCGGCAGCGAGATGCAGCTGGGCCACGGCGAGACCATCGCCGACACCGCGCGGGTGCTGTCGCGCTATGTGGACCTGATCATGATCCGCACCTTCGAAGAGGCGACGCTGCTGGAGATGGCGGAATATGCCAGCGTCCCGGTGATCAACGGGCTGACGAACCGCACCCATCCCTGCCAGATCATGGCCGACGTGATGACCTTCGAGGAACATCGCGGCCCCATCGCCGGCAGGAAAGTGGTCTGGTCGGGCGACGGCAACAATGTCTGCTGCTCGCTGATCCATGCCGCCGGCCAGTTCGGCTATGACTTCACCTTTACCGGCCCGCCGACGCTGGACCCCGAGCGCGAGGCGCTGGACTTCGCCCGCGCCCAGGGCGTGCAGGCGGTGATCGAGCGCGACCCGGCCAAGGCGGTCGAGGGCGCCGACCTGGTGGTGACGGATACCTGGGTGTCGATGCACGACCCGCAATCGGCGCGCGAGCGGCGGCACAACCAGTTGCGTCCCTACCAGGTGAACGAGGCGCTGATGGCGTGCGCCAAGCCCGATGCGCTGTTCATGCATTGCCTGCCCGCGCATCGCGACGACGAGGCGACGAGCGCGGTGATGGACGGCCCGAACTCGGTCATCTTCGACGAGGCCGAGAACCGGCTGCATGCGCAAAAGGCCGTCATGCGCTGGTGCCTGGGGCTTTGATCCGTCCGCCCGAACGTCCGCGCCCTTCGCAGCATGGACCCTTTGCAGCGGGGGGCCTGGGGCGCGGGATGGCGGGCGTGCTTCTCGGATGCATCAGCATTTTATGCGGGTGGGCGACTTTCCCAAACAGGTGCTGGGGAGTTTCGCGTTGACCGTGCATATTCGTCCGCGCCCGCCGGATGCGCTGAAACGCTGGTTCGAGCACTCCCGAGCGATGTCCGAAATCACGGCCATCTCCTGCTGGAGCAGCGCTGCGACCGCGACGACGCGCTGATAGCTGATCTCGTTGGCTATCTCGAATCCGCCCCTGCCGATGCGCGCCTTCTTCCATGAGCAGATGGGGATCGACCCCATCCCGACGCCGACGAGGCTCACGCGACCTATCCCTCCTGACTGCCCTCGATCATGCGGGGCGGACTGTTCGGCGAGGTCATGGCCGGCACGCTGACCGGGCATTACGACCATATCGGCGGCCACGACCGGAAGATTCGAGCCTTCCTGTTCCGATAGCATGAGGATGCCGAGGCTTGTCTCTTCGCGCTGGTGCGTGCCGAGGAGCGCAAGCGCGAGGGCTACGGCTGCCGCGGGTCGGACTTCCTGCGCCTGACGAAGCAGGCGAGGTGATCCGGTTCATCGCTATCGAAGCTGAGTCGGCGACATGATCGCCGGCAGCGTCGGAAGGCGTCCTGCCCATGGGAAGATGCGGTGCAAGCGCGCAGGGGCGGGCAACTGGCTGCATGCCATCGTATGCCATATGTGTGGTATATTCATGCAGTTATCTTCAGTATGACGACAATATGTAGCGTTTCCTTCGATCTGCCCATGCGAGCGGATGGGTGCGGATCAACAGGAAAGTCGGGCTTCGTGCAACTCAAGGCCGACTTGCTGGCGCGTTAACTATCGTTATGCGCATGCATGGGTTCCGAGGAGATGTGTAATGGTTAAAGGGCGTGTCGGTCGCTCCCAAGGAGCGAATCAACGCCAAGTTCGTCCCCGGAGCCGGCGATCGGCAAGCAGAGGCTGAACTGCCTCTGAAGATGGTGGTTCTCGGCGACTTCACAGCGCGGCCCGACGAAACCGGGCTTGAAGAGCGCAAGGCGGTTTCGATCGACAAGAATTCCTCCTGCAGCGTGATGGCCCAAATGAACCTCCCAGATCGTGCGATCGCGAAGCTCCGGGTGCGGATGCGACCTGGCCCATGCAACACAGCGATCCTCGCGCCAGGCATTGAGTTCGGCGTAGCTCTTGGACTTCGGTCGAGGCACGAAGAACCGCCGCCGGACAACGCCGACCTGGTTCTCGACCTGTCCCTGCGCCAGCGGGCTCGAACCGATGGCGCCACGCAGGCGCAGTCCCAGCCAGAGGCCGGGGTGCAGGGCCGTTCATTGAGGCGCCATTGGTTCAAGCCCAAGGGACGGCGGCTCGACCAGATAGTGCCCGCACATCTGCCGGAGTGAGCCTGTGAACGCCAGTGGTTCGAGGGAACAGGCGAACGCGATTGCAGGCGCGGTCGCGGCCGACGAAGATCGTATCCACCGCCGTCTTCATGTTGTCGTAGATCCCACGAGCGCAGCCCCGAAGAAGACTCCCGGCAGATCTGCTTGATCGTCTTCTGCTCCTGGAAATCCGCCCGACGGATCTTCGCAACTCTCTCCACAACCAGCATCCCGCACTGTGCCCCCGATGACCACGGGGGCATCATGACCATCAGTGTAAAGGGGGGGCTGTTTGGGAAGCCGATCACCCCCGTTACGGGGGCAGTTGGCCATGCCGGCTTACACACCGCCTGGAAACGCTCTGGCGACACCTGCATCTCGGGCCGGGAGGCTGGCGGCAAGTCCGTCAAACCCGATAAGCGACGCTGCAGACGCCGAAACAGGATCGAGAGATCCCGTTTCGGCAGACTCGAGGACGGGCGACGGGTCGTCACCCGTTATGACCGCTGCCCGAAGGTCTCCCTCTCCGCCCTAGCCTTCGCGACCATGATCTTCTGGACCTGACCCGAGAGCCTGTCCTGACCCTAGGCCTGGGGATCGACTGTGGCGTTCAGCTTGGCCGTTTTGATCAGCCTGCAGGCGATGGCAGCGGCCTTTAAGCGTCCGCCCCCCTCTTCCTATCTCTCGGATGAGAAGTTCGCCTTGAGATAGGCCAGGATCAGCGCCTTGGTTTCCGGTTCGGGCTCGACCATGCCCTGCGCCTCGACCATCCAGCGCCACAGCTCGTCCCAGCGGTGGTCGGTGACGCGCTGCTGCTTGATGATCTCGGTCGAATGGCAGGCGACGCATTGGTAATAGGTCTCCTCGGCGCCCGCGCCGTCGGGCAGGCCGCCGAATTCCTCGTTCCCCGCCCGCGCCTCGCCCGCATCCGCCTTGGCACGGATCGCCGTCATCGGGTCGAGCGGGTTCGCGCCGGCGGGCCGGCCCGCCAGCGCCTGCATCGGGTCAAGCCTGGCCTCGGCCACGGCCAGCCCGGCGCCAAGCACCAGCACGGCCAGGGTCGCAGCCACGGTCGTCAGAATAATGCGCATCGCCATCACCCCTCACCCGACCGCGACCAGCGCGATGCGGTGCTGGATGTTGTTGGCATAGCCGCGCGGGTTCCAGACCGGCGACAGCGGCGGCTGGCCGATGCCGTCCTGGTCGGTGGCCCGCGCCCAGACCTCGTAATAGCCATGCTGCGGCAGGGTCAGCGTCGCGCGCCAGCGCTGCCAGGCAAAGCGGTTCGGCGCCGGCTCCAGCCCGGCCTCCTGCCAGGTCTGGCCGAAATCCAGCGAGACATGCACCGCGGCCACGTCGCCCTTGCCGCACCAGGCATGGCCGCGGACCTCGACCGCCTCGCCCGCCTTCACCTCGGCGCCGGTCTGCGGGAAGGTGACGATGGACTTCACCGGCATCTCGGTCAGCACCACCATGTCCTCCTCGGGCACCTCGGTGCCGGGGGCGACCGGATAGGCCGGGATGCGATAGGAATCGCCGGTCATCTTGGCGCCGTCATGTTCCCTGTCGCGGATCCAGATGCGGTTGAGGTATTTCTGCGAGGCCGAGGCCGGATAGCCCGGCACCACCAGCCGCAGCGGAAAGCCGTGCAGCGCCGGCAAGGGTTCGCCGTTCATCGCCCAGGCGATGACCGCGTCCTCCTCCAGCGCCTTTTCGATCGGCACCCCGCGCGAGATCACCTCCTTCTCCTCGTCGCCGCTCAGATGCACGTCGTTGCCGTAATGCCCGGTATAGACGGCGCTTTCCTTGACGCCCGCCGCCTTCAGCACGTCAGCCAGCCGCACGCCGGTCCATTCCGGGCAGCCGACCGCGCCGACGGTCCATTGGTTGCCCGAGGTTCCGGGCTGGAAGAAGGCCCGGCCGTTGCCGCCGCATTCGATCACCAGCCGGCGGGTGACGGTCTCGAAGCGCGACTTCAGATCGTCGATGGTCAGCTCCAGCGGGGTCTCGACCTCGCCGTCCACGGTCAGCACCCAGCCCTCGGCGTCCTGGTCCAGCGCCGTCTGCGGCACGAGGCCGTTCATGCGGATGAACAGCCGCTCATAGGGGGTGACGTCGTCGTCCAGCAGATGCGCCGGGGTCTCCGCGTTCAGCGGCCGGTCGCCCAGCACGATGAGCCCCTGCTTGCCGGCCATCAGGTCCAGGCCGGTATCCTGGGCCAGGGCGGCGGGCACGAAGCCCGCGGGCAGGTTGCGCTCGAACGGGACGGCCATGCCCAGCATGGCGCCAAGCGCGGACAGCCCCGTCGTTTTCAGAAAGCGTCGCCGCGATCCGCTCGGGGCCTCGGCATCCTGCGGGATCGAGGTGGAATCGGTTCTATCGGACATGGGTTTCCTCCGTGGCTTGGTGCGCTTTGCGCGCAACCGGCTGTCCGCAAGGCCCTCCTCCAGGACGCGCCTTGCAACTTCATTTCGGGAAAGCATTGCCCACCGGCAAAGCTATAACAACAGCAACTCGTTGTGTTTATTAGGATATATCGGAGACGCCTGAGGGCATCGAGCTGCATCGCCGCCACCAACAGCGAGATCGCCCGCTCACTCGATCATGGGCAGGAGCTGGTCGATGGACTTCTTGGCGTCGCCGTAGAACATGCGGGTGTTTTCCTTGTAGAACAGCGGGTTCTCGATGCCGGAATAGCCGGTGCCCTGGCCGCGCTTGGAGACGAACACCTGCTTGGCCTTCCACACCTCCAGCACCGGCATGCCCGCGATCGGCGAGTTCGGGTCCTCCTGCGCCGCCGGGTTCACGATGTCGTTCGAGCCGATCACGATCGCCACGTCGGTCGAGGGGAAATCCTCGTTGATCTCGTCCATCTCCAGCACGATGTCGTAGGGCACCTTGGCCTCGGCCAGAAGCACGTTCATGTGCCCCGGCAGGCGCCCCGCCACCGGGTGGATGGCAAAGCGCACGTTCTTGCCGCGCGCCCGCAGCTTGCGCGTCAGCTCGCTGACCGATTGCTGCGCCTGCGCCACCGCCATGCCGTAGCCCGGCACGATGACGATCTCGTCCGCCTCGTTCAGCGCCGCCGCCACGCCGTCGGCGTCGATGGCCACCTGCTCGCCCTCGATCTCCATCGCCGGGCCCGCCTCGCCGCCGAAGCCGCCCAGGATCACGCTGACGAAGTTGCGGTTCATCGCCTTGCACATGATGTAGCTCAGGATCGCACCGGACGAGCCGACCAGCGCGCCGACCACGATCAGGAGGTCGTTGCCCAGGGTGAAGCCGATCGCCGCCGCCGCCCAGCCGGAATAGCTGTTCAGCATCGACACCACCACCGGCATGTCGGCGCCGCCGATGCCCATGATCAGGTGATAGCCGATGAAGAAGGCCAGAAGCGTGATCAGCACCAGCCACAGCACCGGCGCCCCGGCGGTGCAGTAAAGGATCACCGACAAGAGCGACAGCGCCGCCGCCCCCGCGTTCAGCATGTGCCCGCCCGGCAGCTTCCGGGGCTTGCCGTCGATCTTGCCGGCGAGCTTGCCGAAGGCCACGATCGAGCCGGTGAAGGTCACCGCGCCGATGAAGATCCCCAGCGCCACCTCGACCTTGAGCATGGCGATCTCGGCCGGGGTCTTGTGCGCCAGCACCGCGGCGAAGCCGTGGAACTCGGCCGCCGCGTCGGCGGCGCGGGCGCGCAGCACCCGCGAGAGCTCGAACTGGGCGTTGAAGCCGATCAGCACCGCGGCCAGGCCGACCAGGCTGTGCATGGCCGCGACCAGCTGCGGCATCTCGGTCATCTGCACCCGCTTGGCCACGACCCAGCCGATGGCGCCGCCGATGGCCAGCATGACCAGCGTCAGCCCCCAGTTGCCGTAGCCCGGCCCGATCAGCGTCGCGACCACCGCCAGCGCCATGGCCGCGATGCCGTACCAGACCGCGCGCTTGGCGCTTTCCTGGCCGGAAAGCCCGCCCAGGGACAGGATGAACAGCACGGCCGCGACCACATAGGCGGCGGTGGTGAATCCGTATTCCATGCGCCCTCTCCCCTTACGACTTCTGGAACATGGCGAGCATCCGGCGCGTGACCAGGAAGCCGCCGAAGATGTTGACGCCCGCCATCAGCACCGACAGCGCCGCCAGCAACACCACCAGCCAGCCGCCCGAGCCGATCTGCAGAAGCGCGCCGACGATGATGATCGACGAGATCGCGTTGGTGATCGCCATCAGGGGCGTGTGCAGCGAATGGCTGACGTTCCAGATCACCTGGAAGCCGACGAAGACCGCCAGCACGAAGACGATGAAATGCGACAGGAAGCTCGCGGGCGCGAACAGCCCCACCAGCAGCATCGCCGCCGCGCCCGCGCCGAGCAGCGTGACCTGGCTGCGGGTCTGGGCGCGGAAGGCGGCGATCTCCTGCGCGCGCCGTTCCTCGGGGGTCGGCTCCCTGGGCTTCTCGCGCGGCTTCTGGGCGGCGATGGCCGCGACCCTGGGCGGCGGCGGCGGCCAGGTCACGTCGCCGTCATGGGCGACGGTGGCGCCGCGGATCACGTCGTCCTCCATGTTCTGCACGATGACGCCGTCCTTGCCCGGCGTCAGGTCCGAGAGCATGTGGCGGATGTTGTTGCCATAAAGCTCCGAGGCTTGCGCGCCCATCCTCGACGGGAAGTCGGTATAGCCGATGATGACCACGCCGTTTTCCGTGACGATGCGCTCGTCCGGCACGGTCAGCTCGCAATTGCCGCCGCGCTCGGCCGCCAGGTCGACGATGACCGAGCCGGTCTTCATCGCCGCGACCATGTCGCGGGTCCAGAGCTTGGGCGCATCGCGGCCGGGGATCAGCGCCGTGGTGATGACGATGTCCATCCCGGGCGCCAGTTCGCGGAACTTCTCGAGCTGCTTTTCCCGGAACTCGGGGCTCGAGGGCGCGGCATAGCCGCCGGTCGCGGCCCCGTCCTGCACCTGGTCCTGGAAGTCCAGGTAGACGAATTCCGCGCCCATCGATTCGATCTGCTCGGCCACCTCGGGGCGCACGTCGAAGGCATGGACCTGCGCGCCCAGGCTGACCGCCGCGCCGATGGCGGCAAGCCCGGCGACGCCGGCGCCCACCACCAGCACCTTGGCCGGCGGCACCTTGCCCGCCGCGGTGACCTGGCCGGTGAAGAAGCGGCCGAAGTTGTTCGCCGCCTCGATCACCGCCCGGTAGCCGGCGATATTGGCCATCGAGGACAGCGCATCCATCTTCTGCGCGCGCGAGATGCGCGGCACCATGTCCATGGCGATGGCGGTGACGCCCTGCTCGCGCGCCAGCTCCAGGAGGTCGGGGTTCTGCGCCGGGTAGAAATGCGAGATCAGGGTCTGCCCGCGCCGCATCTGCCGCAGCTCGGCCTCGCTCGGCGGCCGGACCTTGACCACCACCTCCACCGCCCCGACCAGCGCCGCGGCATCGGGATGCACGGTGACGCCTGCCGCCTCGTAGGCCGCATCCGAAAACCCCGCACGAACCCCCGCGCCCGTCTCGACATGCACGTCATGCCCCAGCTTGCGCAGATGCCCCGCAGAGGACGGAGTGATGGCGACCCGAGCCTCCCCCTCAAAAATCTCCTTCAATCCGCCGATCTTCACCAGGCCACCTCCCATTTGGTTTCTTATCCTACATGGCTGAAAAACGACATTGCCCTGCCTCTGCTGTCTGGACGGCTGTTACGGCTGCTGCGTCGACGATGTCTTTGACGGAGCATCCTCGCGAGAGGTCGTTTGCGGGTTTTGCCAGTCCCTGCAGGATGGGCCCGATGGCGGTGAGGCCGCCCAGGCGCTCGGCGATCTTGTAGCCGATATTGCCCGCGGCGAGGTCGGGAAAGACGAAGACGTTCGGCCGCCCCGACAGCCGGCTGGCCGGCGCCTTCCTCGCCCGGATCGCCTCGTCCAGCGCGGCGTCGAACTGCATCTCGCCATCCACCTCGAGATCCGGGGCCGCGGCGCGGATCAGCGCCAGCGCCTCGCGCAGCCGGCCGAGGCTCGGGTGGTCGGCCGAGCCCGCGGTCGAGAAGGACAGCAGCGCCACCCGCGGCTCCTCGGCCAGCAGCCGGCGGCAGCTTTCGGCGGCCGAAAGCGCGATGGCGGCGAGCTCCTGCGCGTCGGGCTGGATCACCAGCCCGCAATCGGCAAAGATCATGCCGCCCCTGATCGGCGCGCCCGGCCCGCAGGACAGCATCAGGAAAAAGCTCGACACGATGCCGGCATCGGGGGCCCGGCCGATGATCTGCAATGCGGCGCGGACGGTGTCGGCGGTGGTGGCGACGGCGCCGCCCAGCGTGCCGTCGGCCTGGCCCAGCCGCACCCGCATCGCCGCCTGGCGGATCGGGTCGCGCATCTCGGCCAGCGCGCGTTCGCCGGTCATGCCCCTGGCCGCGCGCATGCGGTGCCAATGGTCGGCCAGTTCCGCCAGGTCGGGCGCGCCGGCCGGGTCGATGCGGCGGGCGCCGGGGATCTCGGGCCCGCCCATCAGGGTGACGCGCGCCAGCCCCTCGGCCAGCAGCCGGCGGGCGGCCTCGGCCACGCGCGGGTCGTCGCCCTCGGACAGGATGATGTGGCGGTCCAGCGCCTTGGCGGTCTGGTGGATGCGCTCGAGCGGTTTCATCTCTTACCCCAGGAAATGCAGGCCGGCGACGACGAAGACGCCCAGGAACACGGTCTCGGCCACGATCAGCCCGATGGCGCCGGCGCCGACCTCGAGCATCTTGCCGAGCGAGGTCTTGATGCCGACCGCGGCGATGGCGATCAGCAATGCCCAGCGGGACAGCTGCCCGGCGAAGTCCGAGACCGCCGGCGGCACCAGCCCCAGGCTGTTGAGCGTGGCGAGCGCGAGAAAGCCGATGACGAAGCCCGGCAGCAGCGGCGGCGCCTTGCCGCCCCGGCGGTCCGAAAGCCCGCGCGCCCGGATCGCCAGGGAAAAGCACAGCACCACCGGCGCCAGCATGGCGACGCGGATCAGCTTGACCAGGGTCGCGGTCTCGCCCGCCTCGGGGCCGATCGAGAAGCCGGCGCCGACCACCTGGGCGACGTCATGGATGGTGCCGCCCAGGAAGACGCCGGAATCGCGGGCGGTGAAGCCGAAAAGCCCGGCCAGCATCGGGTAGAGCACCATGGCCACGGTCGAAAGCACGGTGACGGAGAGCACGGTGAAGACCAGGTCGCGCTCGGATTTCTCGTGCCGGGGCAGGACGGCGGCGATGGCCATGGCCGCCGAGGCGCCGCAGATCGCCACCGAGCCGCCGGTCAGCAGCGCAAAGCGCCAGCCGCGGCCGGCCAGCCGGCTGGCGGCAAGGGCGAACAGGATGGTCAGCACCACGCCCGCCGCCACCAGCGCGATGGCGCCCGGCCCCAGCGCCGCCAGCATGCCGGCCGAGATGCGCGCGCCCAGAAGCGCCACCCCCAGCCGCAGCACGGTGCGCGCGGTAAAGGCGATGCCGGGGGCGGTGCGGGTGCCCTCCTCGGCCAGGAAGTTCAGCGCCAGGCCCAAAAGCAGCGCCATCAGCATGGCGGGGGCGCCGTAATGATCCGACAGGAACTGCGCCGTGGCCGCGACCAGCGCCGAGACGGCGAAGCCCGGAAAGGCTTCCTCGATCAGGCCGCGCGAAGGGATCATGGTGGAAATCATCGTCCTCACCGGGATGCGGGGATGGGCCGGGGCGCTTGTTGCTGCGCGCCGGGGGGTGTCATGGGGGCCGCGGGCGGGGCGGGGCGCCGAGGGGGGCTCTGCCCCCCTCGCGCTTGCGCGGCCCCTCGATGGGGCCGCGCAAGCGCCCCCCGGGGTATTTGGGAAACGGAGAAAGGCAGGGGACGCCCCGGCCTTCCGCCGCCGTCCCGCCTCAGGCCGCGCCCTGCTGGGGGCGCATGTCGGCCGGGTCGATGCCGGCGACCACCACCGGCTTCTTCATCGCGTCGCGGCGGAAGGGCTCGCCCAGTTCCTGGTTCAGCAGCACCTCGATGAAGGTGGTCTCGCGGTTCTTCATCTGCCGCTCGACCGCATCGTGCAGCGCCGCGGTCAGTTCCTCCTGGCTCTTCACCTGCACGCCGACGAGCCCGCAGGCCTGGGCGATCTTCGCATAGGAGGTGTCGCGGTCCAGCTCGGTGCCGACGAAGTTGTTGTCGTACCACAGCGTGGTGTTGCGCTTTTCCGCCCCCCACTGGTAGTTGCGGAAGATCACCATGGTGATCGCCGGCCAGTCCTCGCGGCCGCAGGCGGTCATCTCGTTCATCGAGATGCCGAAGGCGCCATCGCCGGCAAAGCCGATCACCGGCACGTCCGGATTGCCGATCTTGGCGCCCAGGATCGCCGGGAAGCCGTAGCCGCAGGGCCCGAACAGCCCCGGCGCCAGGTATTTCCGCCCGGCCTCGAAGCTCGGGTAGGCATTGCCGATGGCGCAGTTGTTGCCGATGTCCGAGCTGACGATCGCCTCTTTCGGCACCGCCTGCATGATCGCCCGCCAGGCCTGGCGCGGGCTCATCAGCCCGGCGTCGCGCCTGCGCGCGTCCTCGTTCCATTCGGTGCCGGGATCGTCCTCCTCGTGGTCCAGGCTCGACAGTTCCTGCGCCCAGCGGGACCTGGTCTGCGCCACCAGCGCCTTGCGTTCCGCCCGGCCGGCATCGCCGGCGGTGGGGGCAAGCTGCGCCAGGATGCCGCGCGCCACCTTGGCCGCGTCGCCCTGGATGCCGACCGTGACCTTCTTGGTCAGCCCGATGCGGTCGGCGTTGATGTCGACCTGGATGATCCTGGCGTCCTTCGGCCAGTAGTCGATGCCATAGCCCGGCAGGGTCGAGAACGGGTTCAAGCGCGTGCCCAGCGCCAGCACCACGTCGGCCCTGGCGATGATCTCCATCGCCGCCTTCGAGCCGTTGTAGCCCAAGGGGCCCATGGCCAGCGGGTGCGAGCCGGGGAAGCTGTCGTTGTGCTGGTAGTTCGAGCAGACCGGCGCATCCAGCCGCTCGGCCAGCCTGGCCAGCTCCGGGATCGCGCCCGACAGCACCACGCCGGCGCCCGACAGGATCACCGGGAACTCGGCCCCGGACAGCAGCTTTGCCGCCTCGGCCACCGCCTGCTCGCCGCCCGCGGGCCGCTCGAAGGCGACCACCTGCGGCAGCTCCACGTCGATGACCTGGGTCCAGAAGTCGCGCGGGATGTTGATCTGCGCCGGGGCCGAGTTGCGCCAGGCCTGCATGATCACCCGGTTCAAGACCTCGGGGATGCGCGAGGCGTCGCGCACCTCTTCCTGGTAGCAGACGCAATCGGCGAAGATGCGCATCTGCTCCATCTCCTGGAAGCCGCCCTGGCCGATGGTGCGGTTCGCCGCCTGCGGCGTGACCAAGAGCAGCGGGGTGTGGTTCCAGTAGGCGGTCTTGACCGGCGTGACGAAGCCGGTCACGCCGGGGCCGTTCTGCGCGATCGCCATCGACATCCGGCCGGTCGAGCGGGTGAACCCGTCCGCCATCATCCCGGCGTTCGTCTCGTGCGCGCAGTCCCAGAACGTGATCCCAGCCCTGGGAAACAGGTCCGACACAGGCATCATCGCAGAGCCGATGATCCCGAACGCATGCTCGATCCCGTGAAGCTGGAGAACTTTCACAAAAGACTCCTCAGTGGTCATTCTCATTTTATTTTCCTTGCATTTTCAGTATATTATCCAATGGCGGCGCGCATAATTCGCTGTCGGCCCAGACCGGGAACATGCCGATCCCAAGGAAAGACATTTCGCATCGGCCCTGGCATCGATCGAACTGCTCCGGGTGATCCTTCGCATGCCATTTGGCTTGGCTTGGCTTGGCTTGGTTTGGCGGGGGGATCGGACCTGCCCGGCAGGGCAGGTCCCTTCTTCATTTCGATACTGCGCCGGCGATCTGTGGATCGCAGTCCAGATCCTTGTCTTCGTTCGCGTCCTCGTTCGCTGGATCGTCGAGAAACGGACGGTCAGGCCGGATGAACAGTGCCATGCCCGCGCCCAGCAGAAGCAAGACCAGCGAGGCGGCAAAGGGCAGATCCCAGCGTCCGGTCAGGTCGATGATCAGCCCGAAGACGATAGGCGAGATCATCCCGGCCAGGCCAAAGCCGAAGTTCATGAAACCGCTGGCAGTACCGGAGTATTGCGGCGCGATATCCATCGGCGTGGCCCAGATCGGCGCCACGATCAGCTCGGCGAAGAAGAAGGCCGCGCTGAGGCTGATCGCCACCGTCACCAGATCGGTCGAGAACATTACCGGCAACATGCAGGCGAAGGCGCCCAGGAAGCCCAGGATGATCACGCTGATCCGCGCCAGGGCGACATTGCCGGTGCGGCGCAGGATGCCGTCGCTGAGCCAGCCGCCCGCCAGGTCGCCCACGACCCCGGCCAGGAAGACGCCGGCCGCGAAGATGGCGGATTTCTTCAGGTCCAGTTCGTGCTGGTGCAGGAAATAGGACGGGATCCAGTTCAGGAACAGCCACAGCGTCCAGCCATAGCAGAAATCGGTGATCGTCACCGGCAGCATCCGCTTGAGCAGCCGGCCCCAGGGCAGGGTCTTGCGCTCGCCCACGATCCTCTGGTCCGGCAGGGCCTCCAGTTCCTCGGGCGTGATGCCCTTGTGGCTGCGGGGATCGTCGCGGAAATACCACCACCACAGCGCCACCCACAGGAAGCTGATCAGGCCGACGATGACGAAGGCATGCCGCCAGGACAGCGCGATGACCAGGAAGGCGATCAGCGGCGGGGTCAGCGCATTGCCGAAACGGGCGAAGGCATGGGTGATGCCCTGCGCGAAGCCGCGCTTCTCGGCCGGCATCCAGTTCGACAGCGCCCGCGTGGCGGTCGGGAAGGCCGAGCCTTCGCCCATGCCCAGAAGCACGCGCGCGATGATGAGCGAGACCGCGCCCTCGACGAAGCCGATCATCACGGTTGCGGCCGACCAGACGGTGCCGCAGATGATCAGGGTCTTGTGCGGTCCCAGCCGGTCGCCCAGCCGGCCGCCGAGGATCTGGAACAGCGCATAGGGATAGGCGAAAGCGGAAAACGCCAGCCCCAACTCGAAATTCGACAGGCCCAGCTCGGCCTGCATGGCGGGGGCGGCGGTGCTGATGTTCACCCGGTCGATATAGGTGACCAGATACATCAGGCAGATGACGAACAGAACGCGGTCCGTCGTCCTGAATCGGGTAAGCCTTAGCATGTCTCCTCCCTGGATTATGCTGGATGTGTTGGCACGTCCGTTTGCGGCTCGTTGCGCGGTCCTCTGTTGAAGCTCCGCCCTCCTCCGGCGGGTCTTCGGGCTCCTGGCGGCGGGCCGTGTTCTTGGGAAACGACGCCTCCTTCCTGCCCCTTGGGCGCTATTGTGTCAGTTGCGCCAGCTTCAGGCGCTGGATCTTGCCCGAGGGGCCCTTGGGCAGCTCGGCCATCAGGTGGATCACCTCGGGCGACTTGAACTTCCCCAGCCGCTCCTCGCAGATCGAGATCAGCTCGGGCGCGCCAAGCGGCGAGCCGGGGCGCAGGGTGACGGCCGCCTCGACCCGCTCGCCGTAGCGGGCGCATTGGCGGGCGAAGGCCGCGGCCTCGATCACGTCGGGATGGGTATAGAGCGCCTCGTCGATCTCGCGCGGGGCGATGTTCTCGCCGCCCTTGATGATCAGCTCCTTCAGGCGGCCGGTGACGAAGACGTAGCCTTCCTCGTCCATCTGGCCCAGGTCGCCGGTGCGCAGCCAGCCGTCCGGGGTCAGCGCGGCGCCGGTGGCGGCCGGGTCGCCCAGATAGCCGCGCATGACATTGGCGCCGCGCACGGCGATCTCGCCCTCGATGCCCGGCGGCAGCGGGCGCAGGTCGGGCGACAGGATCGCCACCTGGTTGCCCACCGCCCGGCCGGGCGAGCCGATCTTGCGCAGGCCCGGCGGCAGCGGGTTCGACAGGATCTGCGCCGCGGTCTCGGTCAGGCCCATGGTTTCGACGATGGGAATGCCGAAGCGGCGCTCGAAGCCCGACTGCACCTCGGGCGCCAGCGCCGCCGAGGCCGAGCGGCCGAAGCGCAGCCGCGCCCGGGCCGCGGGCGACGGCTCGCCCTCGCCATGCAGCAGATGCGAGATGATCGTCGGCACGACCGAGAACCAGCTGGCCTCGTGCCGGTCGCACAGGCCCCAGAACCGGCTGGCCGAAAAGCGGTCGCAGACCACCACCGAGCCGCCCGAGAGCAGCGGGCCAAGGATGGTCACGCAAAGCCCGTTGATGTGATAGATGGGCAGCACGCACAAGGCCCGGTCCTCGGGCCGCAGCTCATGCGCCAACGCCGTGGTCCAGCCGCCGGCCAGCAGGCTGGCATGGCTGTGCACCACGCCCTTGGGCCGGCCGGTGGTGCCCGAGGTATACATCAGCAGCGCATCGTCCGCGGCGCCATGCGGATGCGGCTCGGCCGGCGCGCAGCCGGCGGGCCAGTCGAAGCCGGCACCCGCCTCGATCACCACAGGCGCGGCAGGATGGGCGGCGAGCGCCGGCTCCAGCAGCGCGCGCTGGCCGGGATCGACCAGCAGGGCGCGGGCGCCGGAATGCGACAGCACATAGCCGATGGCATCGGCGCCGGCGATCAGGTTGATCATGGTGGCCCGAAAGCCGCCGTAAAGCGCGCCGTAAAGGCCCAGCACCGCATTGCGGCCATTGGGCATCATCAGCGCGACGCTTTCGCCGCGCTCCAGGCCCAGCCCGGCCAGATGCCCGGCGATGCGGGCGGCCTCGTCGCGCAATTCGCGCCAGGTCAGGACCGAGCCGTCCTCGGGAAAGACATGGCTGATCGTCCGGCCCTGGTCGGCGGCGCGATGGTCCAGCCAGTCGCGGGTGGTGCCCTGCGGCGGGTTCAGCGGATCCAGCCTCATTTCCCCGCCTCCTGCCAATAGCTGCCGAAGATCTCGTCAAGCGCCGGCTCGCGCGGGGGAATTGGCCGCACGACGCGGGTGCGCTGCATGAAATGGCGCCAGTTCAAATTGGCGTCGATGGAGTTGCCGCCCCAGCTGCCGCACCCCATCGACAGCGAAAAGGGCAGGCCGTTGTCGAAGGCTCCGCCGGTCGCGAAGCAATGCGCCTGGTTGACGATGACCCGGCAGACCGGCAGGTCGCGGCCAAGCGCCAGCGGGCGATCCGCGTCGCGCGAATGCAGCCCGACCGAATGGCCGGCGCCCTGATGGCTCAGGATGCGGCGCGCCAGTTCCGCCGCATGCTCGAAATCCCGGGCGCGGTAAAGCGCGGCGATGCGGCTGAGCTTTTCGCCCGACAGCGGATGGTCGGGACCGATGCCCTCGGTCTCGACCGCGATCAGCCGGGTGCCGGCCGGCACCCTGCCGGCCAGCCCCAGCCGGTCGATCATCACCTCGGCATCCTTGGCGATGATCTCGCGGTTCATATGCCCGTCCTGCCAGAGCCGGGCCACGATACCCGGCGCCTCGGACGGCGGCAGGACCGCGCCCCCTTCGGCCGCAAGTGCAGCGGCGAAGGCGTCATAGACCGCATCGACCACGATCAGCGCATTTTCGGACGAACAGGAGGTGGCGTTGTCGAAGGTCTTGGAGGCGGCGATCTTGCCCGCCGCATCGGCCAGGTCGGCGGTCTCGTCCACGATCACCGCCACATTGCCGGCGCCGACGCCGATGGCGGGGGTGCCGCTTTCATAGGCGCGCCGTACGTTGTCCTGGCTGCCGGTCACGACCACCAGGTCGGCGGTCTCCAGCAGGCGCTGGGTCTTGGCCTTGCTGCCTTGCCCTGGAAGCATCTGCACCAGGTCGCGGTCCTCGCCGATGCGGTCGAACTCGGCATGGATGAACCCCAGCAGCATCTCGCAGCAGGCCACCCCCTTGGGCGAGGGCGACAGAACGATGGCATTGCCGCATTTCAGCGCGTTGATGATGTTGTTCGCCGGCGTCGCGGCCGGGTTGGTCGAGGGCACCACCGCGCCGATCACGCCGATGGGCCGCGCTATCTCGGCGATGCCGGTTTCGGGGTCGTCGGACAGGATGCCATGCGTGGCCACGCCACGGATGTCGCGCAGAAGCCCCAGCGTCTTGCGATGGTTCTTGACGATCTTGTCGGCGACATTGCCCAGCCCGGTGCTGCGGACCGCCAGTTCCGCCAGTTGCCGGTTGCGTTCGGGCTGCATGATGGCCCAGCCGACGGCAAGGGCAGCCCGATCATAGCGGCTCTGGCTGCCCCCCGCCTCGTATCCGGCCTGGGCGCTGCGCGCCCGCACCATCGCCGCGTCGACCGAAAGAATATCGTTCGAGATGTTCATACCTGTCATTTGCTCCTGCTCCCGGCAGTCCGCCCGCCGGGAAGGTGAATAGGTCAGCAGCCCGGAAAAACCGGGGCTCGCCCTGTCTGCAATGTTGGTCTGGCACGGCCTCCTCTTGCCGTGGTTTTCGACCCTAGGCCATGAAAACAGTCTTGCAACTGTTTTCATTAAATTTTATGATTCATAAAAATATATATGGAAAATCTGATGATTAAGCCAGATATTGTTTTCGTAGCCAATCTTGCAGGCGTTTCACCGGCGACGGTGTCGCGGGTGATGAATCACCCGGATCTGGTGCATCCGGCGACGCGCAAGAAGGTCGAACTGGCGATCGAGAAATCCGGCTATATCCGCAACCGCGCCGCGCAGGCCATGCATGGCAAGCGCAGCGCCACCATCGGTCTGGTGGTGCCGACCGTCGCCAACACCATCTTCGCCGAGGTGGTCCAGGCTTTTAACGACACGGTCAGCGAGCAGGGCTTCACCCTGCTCCTGGCCTCGCATGGCTACGATCTGGAGACCGAATATCGGCTGGTTCGCAAATTGCTGGAGCATCGCGTCGATGCGCTGGCGGTGGTCGGGCTGGATCACAGCGCCGGCACCTTCCGTCTGATCGCCGAACAGCGCGTGCCATTGCTGGCGCTCTGGAACTACCTGCCGGATTCGGCGCTGCCCTGCATCGGGGTGGACAACCGCGAGGCGGGGCGGATGGCCGCCGAGCATTTGATCGCGCTGGGGCATCGCCGCATCGGCATGGTCTTTCCCGCCACCTTCGACAACGACCGGGCACGTGACCGCAAGACGGCGGCGACGGCTGTTTTCCGCGATGCCGGCATCGTGTTGCAGGATCGCTGGCAGGTCGAGGTGCCCTACAGCATCGCCCAGGCCAAGGCCGCTTGCCTGGAATTACTGGCGGGACAGGACCGGCCGAGCGCCTTGCTTTGCGCCAATGACGTGATCGCGCAGGGGGCGATCTATGCGGCGGCGCGGCTGGGGATCGCCATTCCCACCACCTTGTCGGTGATCGGCATCGGCGACTTTGCCGGCTCGGCGCAGATGGAACCGGCGCTCACCACAGTGCGCATCCCCGCGCAGAAATTGGGGGCCACGGCGGGGCGAGAGATTCTTGCGATGATTGGAGCGCCCGACCCCAATTACATGGTTCATAGCAAGATTGAATTGGAACTGATTATGCGTAGCAGCACAGCGATTGCGGTCGAGCTGTCCGGGGCGATCGTGTAGGTATTTGCAGCGGGGAAGGCGTATCCCCTTGTCCGCACGCAATGCGTTTCGAAAGAATACAGCCGCATTGCCCTATTCCATTCCGCCCCATTGCGAGTTCTCCGAACCGGGTCAGCCGGCCTCATGGGCCAGCGCCCACCTCCGCATCTGCGTGAGTTTCCCCGCCCGCCGGCAGCCGTGCCAAGCGCCCGGCTGCCGGCGGTTGGTCTTCCTGCAATCGCCGGGGCGGCGGGGATCGGCGACGGGGCGACGGCCGCGGCCGGACGGGGTGACGCATCTGATCCCATTCGACGGGTTGCTGGATGGCGAAGGCCAGCCGCTGATCGGCGCGGCACTGATGCCGGCGAGGCGGGGGTCCGCGCGGCCTCCGGCGGCTGCCGCATCCTGCATTTTGCGGCGCATGGCTTTTTCCAGCCGGTCGCCGGGCGAGACGGCGAAGAGGATCAAGGTGATCGAGGCAGGATAAGGATGCCCAGAAGCGACGAAATCTCCAGCAGCGCCGCCGAATAACCGTGCGGATACCGACGACGGCACCCTTGACGAGTTGATGGCGGTGAAGGACGGCGACGTGACTCTGGTCCCGCGCGGCCACCATCCCTGCGACGCACCTCATGGCTTCCAGATCTACTACCTCAACGTCATGGCAGGGCCGCGCCGCCCCCAGAGGTCCGGGGGATCGGGTAACCATGGCCTTGCATATTGCTTGACTTTCGACACCAGGCCCGCATTTTCGGGCCTTCCAAGGCCAACAGAGGATGGCTGCGCCGCTACTTGCGCATTGAGCAACGCTTGGCGGCAACGGCACGCGAAGGCGCCTTGGCGGCGCGGGTTGCCTGCGCTTGCGCGATACCCTTCCCGACGGGCTTCAGGCAAGCGCGCCCCACGCCATCGCCCGCATCCCGGATGGCATGATCCCCAAGGCCGACGCTCTGCCCCCTTTCGCGCCGGGATGGGCGGTTGAACCGAAAGGCGTAACGCTCTTGCATAAGGCGGCCGGCCATCGGGTGGCGCGTCCCATCCGGCGCAGGCGGCATGCCCATCGGCGGCCGGCAGGCTTGCCGCCGAACCGCGCAAATCCGACAGAACGGATGCGAAAGAACCGCGGCAAATTTGAGCTGGATTGCTTGCGGGTTTCGCGCCCGATCCGCTGAAAAGACCCTGGCTGGGCGGCCTGTGCGCCATGGTGATGCAGCCGGCGACGCGCGTCGAAAGCGGCGCCGGGATGGCCTTGGCGGCCAGGTGCCAGGCATTCGCCGGCAAGCCATGCGCCAGCCACCGCCTTCATGGCCTGCGGAGGAGCCACATCGTGGGCAAGCCATGGATCATGCGGATTTGCGAGGTTCCGCCGCTCTTCAGCGGAAGCCTCGGGCTTGAACGGAACGAGGAGGATAGATGGCCATTGCAATACTGTCGGGCGGGCCGGCGGTGCGGGACGCCCAGGGGCGCCTGCCTGTCGACGAGGCGCCGCTGAAAACCATTCACATCCTGGCCGCCGCCGCCGTTCTGGGCGGCGCGGTGCTGGACGGCTATGTCCTGGGCATCGTCGGCCCGGCCCTGTCGCTGGCCGGAAACGAGATGCAGCTTTCCGCGCTGGCCCAGGGCCTGATCGCATCGAGCGCGCTGATCGGCATCTTCGTGGGCGGGCTGTTTTTTGGCAACCTGGCCGACCGCTTCGGCCGCCGGCCGGTGTTCGGCTGGAACCTTGCCGCCTTCATCCTGCTGTCGCTGATGCAACTGTTCGTCCAGGACGTCTGGCAACTGGTGGCGCTGCGGCTGGCGCTGGGCCTGGCCGTCGGCGTCGAATATGCGGTCGGCTCGTCGGTGCTGGCCGAGTTCTCGCGCCGCAGGGGGCGGGGGATGCTGCTGGGCAGCTTCTCGATCGGCTGGCAGGTGGGCTTCACCCTCGCCTTCATCGTGGGCGCGCTTTACCAGGGCGACAACTGGCGCATGCTGCTGGCGACCAGCGCCGTGCCGGCGATCATCACCTTCGTCTTGCGGATGACCCTGCCGGAAACCCCGATGTGGCTGCAAGCCAGGGGCCGCAAGGCCGAGGCGCGCGCCGTCGTCGACCGCCATTTCGGCAATGAGTTCTACATCCCCGAAATCGAGCTGGGCGCGGAACACGCCTCGCCGCGCGAGCTGTTCACCGCCCGGACCTGGCGGCAGTCGCTGTATTCGGGCCTTTTCTGGTTCTGCCAGGTCGGCCCGTTCTTCGGCATCTTCACCTTCATGATGCCGGTGCTGCAATCCCTGGGCGTCGAGGAATCGGGCTCGGTCGACATGTGGCTGAACGCCATCCAGATCGCGGGCGCGTTCGCCGGCATCCTTCTGCTGCACTGGATGAGCCGGCGCGGCTTCGTCATCTGGACGTTTGCCATCATCCTGCTGACGCTGCTGGGCCTGGGCCTGTTCCCGCAAGCGCCCGCCTGGATCGTGCTGGGCCTGTTCGGCATCTACATGTTCGTGGCCCCGGCCGCCAACGACATCCAGTATGTCTATCCGCCCGAGATCTTCGACACCCATGTCCGGGCCACCGGCGTCGGCTTCTCGGCCGCCTTCTCGCGCATTTCCGCGGCGGGCGTGACCTTCCTGCTGCCCTGGCTGATGCAGACCTTCGGCTTCTCGGCCACGCTGACGATGATGGCGGGCTTCCCGCTGCTGGGCCTGGTCCTGTCGATCATGTGGGCGCCGGAAACCAAGGGCAAGCACCTGAGCTGAGCGCCTCATTCAGCAAGAGACGACCAGCCGCCCCTCCCTTGCCGGCGCAAGGGGCGGCTGGTGACGGCGCCGGCAGGACATCCGGTCCGCCGCAGCCGAGGGTGAAAGGGCCGGGCAGGGAAGGGTCTTTTCCGGGCGTCCTGTCCAGGCGGATTTCGACACCGCCGGGCACGGATCGGCTTGCCCGGCCTTCGACAAGCTCTCCGCCGCCGGGACGAACCGGGCTGGCAGATGCCGGATGCCGCGGCGGGAGTTTTCAGCGCGACCCGCTGATCCAGCGTGCCGAGCCCGCGTCCAGCACGCAACGCGGCCCGGCCCGCGCCACGATTTTCGGGACGATCTCGGCGAGGTGGCCTCGGCGCGGGCCTTATCGCCCACGGCTCTCCACTACCCCCGGTCGCCGCCGGCCGGGCTGGACGGCGACCGGCGTCACGCCGATCCCGCATCCCTGCGCCGGCGCGGCGATCATGCGGGGTCCGCGAGCCTTGCCTTGATCTTCCAGCCGGCATCGTCCCGCCCCAGCAGCCAGGACTTGCGCGCGATGGAGGTTCCTGCCGCGGTGCGATGGCTGGCGATTTCCAGCCGGAATCCTTCGGGGCAAGGCGACAGGCGGCCCGGCACCTCGATCCCGTCGGCAAGGCATATGACGACATCGGTCCCGGCCGCGGGCAGATCGCCCGGCAATGTCGCGCGGCATCCCGGATAGGCATGGCTGTCGCCGAGGAAGATCTGCATCACCGCTCGCCCCTGAAAGTGCTTGCCATCATTAACTCGACTTGCGGCGGGCAAACCAATATGATTGCGCTAACAACAGCTATCTTGCGGAGCCTGCATGGATATTCACGCCGACCTGGCCCTTGTCGCGCATGACGGCAAGAAGGACGACCTGATTGCCTGGGTCGAAGAGCGGATCGACCGGCTGCGGCTGCGGCTGCGGCTGCGGCCGCTGTCGCTGGTCGCCACCGGCACCACCGGAGCGCGGATCCATGCGGCGACGGGGCTTGATGTGACCCGGCTTCTCAGCGGCCCGCTGGGGGGCGACGCGCAACTGGGGGCGATGATTTCCGAAGGGCGGCTGAAGAACCTGATCTTCTTCATCGACCCGCTGTCCGCCTTGCCCCATGACGTGGACGTGAAATCGCTGCTGCGGCTGGCGATTCTTTACGATGTGCGCCTGGCCGTGAACAGCAAAAGCGCGGATGCGGTGCTGGCGGCCATCGACGCAGATCCCCGCTGAACGGTGGGGCGATCCTGCGCCCCATCCTTTCCCGGACTGTGGTTCTTTGGCGTCGATTTCGAAGGTTTCCGTCGGAAAATGCCCTGGCGATCTTGCGGGCTCCGCCGGCCTGACGCGCATCGCGCGAGGCGTTCTTCGGGACGGCGGGGTCTGCGCAGGCTGACCCTGCGCGCAAGGTTCCAGGATCTCGTGCCGGCCAGGCCCCAATGGAAAGGGGCCGGGATGATCCGGCCCCCGATGCCCTTCGCGCGGGCGGTCACAGGTCGATGCGCGCCACGCTCTCGTCGCTGTTCTTGGGCGCGCCCTCGGCGGATTTCACCGTCGCGAACAGCGCGTTGCGGCCGGCGTCGAAGGCCAGGCTGTTCGGATGCGCGCCCGTCTCCAGCTTTTCCAGCAAGTCGTAGCTGTCGGTGTCGAAGACGCTGATGCTGCCCTCGGCCCGGTTGGTGACGTAAAGCCGCCGGTGCTCGCCGTCGAAGCGCAGGGCGACCGGTCCTTCGCCGCTGGCCATGCGCCTGATCTCGCTGCCGTCCCTGGTGCTGAAGACGAAGACCTGGTTGCCCTCGCCCCTGGGCTGGTAGTCGGGAAGCGCCTCGGCGCGGTATTTGGTGACACGCGGATGGCCCTGGTCGATGGCGAAAAGCCGCCCGCCCTCGGCGTCCAGCGCCAGGTTCAGCAACTGGTCCGCGCCGGTCTCGACCGTGCTGACGATCTCCAGCGTCCCGGTATCGACGGCGAAGAGCTGGCCTTGCAGGTTCGAGACATGGACCCGGCCCGCCGCGGGGTCGATGGCGATGCCGGTGGCGTTGTAGCCAAAGCCCGGCACGACCTTTTCCACCTTCATCGCCTCGGTATCGACGACATAGAGGCTGGAGCCCGTGGGGTGCAGGCCCGGCGCATAGAGGCGATGGCTCTCGGGGTCCAGCGCCAGTTCGCGGAAATGGTGGGGATAGGCGTCCTCACCTTTTTCGTCCTTGATCTTCTCGGCCAGCTGGATGGTGCCGACGACCTTGTTCGCGGCCGTGTCGATGACGATGACGGCGGCGTCCAGCCCGGCGCCGACGTAAAGCCGACCGGCCGCGTCGTCGATGGCAAGGCCGAAGCCCTTCCGGTCCAGCGGGATCTCGGCCTGGACGGCCAGGGTCTCGGGGTCGAGGCGCAGGATGCGCGAAGGCGCCGCATTCTCGCCGAAGCCGCCGGCCGAGGCCGCGAACAGCGCGCCCTGGCGGGGTGAATGCACCAGTTCGTAAAGCCCTTGCGCCAGGGCGGCGGTCCTGATCCGGCTGTCCTGCCGGACCGCGGCCGGATCGGCTTGCGGCGCCGGGGCCGCCTGTTCGGCATGGGCGGCAAGGCCGCAAAGCAGCGATGCGGCCAGGGCGGTGGCCAGTCGCAGGGATGAATGTCGCATGAGGTCTCCTTCCGTTTTTCCGGGAGTCTTGCGGATCGGGCCGCCGCCCTTTCCTTGCATCCGGGTGGTGGCCTTGCCCTTGGGTCCAGGGGCCGGAAGCTGCCTGCCGCACGCCTTCCGCTCTAGCCCGATTTCCCGCGGGATGCCAGTCCGCGCGCCGTCGCAGGGGGGTGCGGCGGATTTCCCGCCGTTTGACAGCCCCGCCTGCGCGACCTAATCTGCGGCCAGCGGTCCAAGCCGCTTCCAGACCCGCGGAAAGGGCCGAGCCCACTTGACCCGACGCCTGATCGTCGAACGAACCTTTGTGCTGCCGGATTGCGGGTCGTCGGCATCGGATGCACTGAGGGTTCCATGAGCGTTCTTCCCGAACGACCCGATCTTGATCAACTGAAACGGCAGGCTAAGGAGCTTTTGCGGCTTTGCCGCGCGGGCGATGGCGGCGCGCTTGACCGCCTGCGCCGCGGCTTGCCTGCGGCAAGGGGGCGCGGCGACGCGCAGGTCGCGGCGGCAGGCTGCCGGCTGCATGATGCGCAATCCTGCATCGCGCGGGAACATGGCTTCGCGTCCTGGGCGGCGCTGAAGGCCTTCGTCGAGGCGGCGCGGCCGCGCGGTTTGCAGCCCGGCGTGCTTGCCGAGGCTTTCGCGCGCTTCGCCTATGCCGGGGATATTGCCGGCGGCACCGGCAATGCGCGCCCGGAACTGGCGGTGCGGCTGCTGCAGGACCAGCCCCGGCTGCCGCTGGATTTCCCGATCATCGCCTGTGCCGCGGGGGATGTCGCCGCGGTGCGCCGCGCGATCCTTGCCGATGCGGGCTGGGTGCATCGGCCGGCGGGGCCGCTGTCCTTGCCGCCTCTGGTCGCCGCGACCCATTCGGGGCTGTTGCAGCTGCCGGCATTCCGCCCGCGCATCCACGCTGTGGTCGGGCAGCTTCTGTCCGCCGGCGCCGACCCCGACCAGCGGGTCGGCAGCCGCTGGCCGCCCGCCTCGGTCCGGGAACCGGACGCCGGCGTGCCGCTTTCCGCGCTTTACGGCGCCGTGGGGCGCAATCACGACGCCGAGCTTGCGCGCCTGCTGCTGGAGGCCGGCGCCGATCCGAATGACGGCGAGTCGCTTTACCATTCGCTCGAGGGCCTCGGCTGCACCGATCTGCTGCTGGCGGCGGGGGCGGTCGTCACCGGCACCAATGCGCTGTTCCGCTGTCTCGATTTCGACGATATTGCGCGGCTTCGGCTGTTGCTGGATCATGCCGGCGCCGCGCCCGAGCTGCGCGGCGGCGCCCTGCTGTTCCATGCCATCCGCCGGCGCCGCTCGCCCGCGCATGTCCGGGTGCTGCTTGCGGCAGGCGTCGATCCCGGCGCGCGGACCGGGGATGGCACCGATGCGGCCGCGCTGGCCCTGCGCTATGGCCTGCCCGAGGTCGCGTCCCTGCTGGGCCGGCCGGACGCGCTGTCGCCCGAAGAGCGCTTCATCGCCGCCTGCACAAGCGCCGATGCGGCCAAGGCCCGGCGGATGCTGTCGCAAGACCCCGGACTGGTCGCCCGCCTGGACCCGGCCCGGCTGCGGCTTTTGCCGGATCTGGCGGCCGAGGGCGCCCGCGATGCCGTCCGGCTGATGGTCGAGCTGGGTTGGCCCATCGAGGCGCGCGGCGGGGATTGGGGCGCAAGCGCGCTGAACCACGCCGTCTTCCGCGGCGATAGCGCCCTTGCCGAATTCCTTCTGCAGCATGGCGCGTCCTGGCGGGCCGGGCAGGGGTTCGGCGACGATGTGTCCGGCACCCTGGGCTGGGCATCCTTGAACCGGCCCGTGCCGGAGGGCGACTGGATTGGCTGCGCAAGGGTGCTGGCCCGGCATGGAATGGCGCCCTTCGGCCGCGATCCCGCGACGCCGGACGCGCTGCTTCTGGAAGGCCGCCGCCGGTATTTCTCGCCGGAGGTGGCCGATTGCCTGCTAAACGAAGCGGCCGGGGATCAGGGGCCGTGACGGGCCTGCTGCCTGTGGCAACGGCATGGGCCCGGATCGTCCGGCGTGCGGCTTTCGGGGCGTCGATACGCCATCACCCGCGCCAGCGCAGGGTTTCGACCAGCAGGGTGAAGGCCGACGAGGCATGGCGGCGGCGGGGATAATACAGGTGATAGCCCGGCAGGTCGGGCGTCAGCCGGGCCAGGACGCGCCGCAGGCGGCCGTCGTCCAGATCCTGCCGAACTTGGTCCAGCGGCAGATAGGCCAGGCCGTGGCCGTCCAATGCCGCATCGCGGATCAGGTCGATGCTGGTCAGGACCAGCGGGCCCTCGACCCGGACGCGGGTTTCCCGGCCGCCGCCAGCCGTTCAGCGTGCCGCTGGTCGGCAGCCGCAGGTTGATCGCCCGGTGGTCCACCAGCTGCGCCGCAGCGGTCGGGGGCGCGTGCTGGCGAAAGTAGTCGGGCGACCCTACGATGGCCATGGGAATGTCCGGCCCGATCCGCACCGCGATCATGTCCCTGGCGATCTCGCCGCCCAGCCGGACGCCTGCGTCGAAGCGATCCGCCACCACATCGGCCAGGCCGTAATCGAGGGTGATCTCGACCGTGAAAGGAACCGGACAATGACCAGGATCAGCTTCACCAACAGCAACAACCCGGCGATCACCATGGCGGCGGTCGTCCACTTTCCCCAAGGCTTCGACGCGGCCAGGACATGGCCTGCCATCGTCGTGTCGCATCCCGGCGGCGGGGTGAAGGAGCAGGCGGCGGGCACTTATGCCGCCCGGCTGGCCGAGAGGGGCTTCATCACCATCGCCTATGACGCCAGTTACCAGGGCGAAAGCGGCGGCACCTCGCGCCAGCTGGAAAACCCGCATATCCGCACCGAGGACATCAGCGCCGTCATCGACTACCTGGTGACGCTGCCCTATGTGGACCGGGCGCGGATCGGCGCGATGGGGATCTGCGCGGGCGCGGGCTATACCGCCAATGCCGCGATCCAGGACCGCCGCATCAAGGCGATCGGCACGGTCAGCGCGGTCAATATCGGCGCGATGTTCCGCAACGGCTGGGACAACGACGTCCGATCCAGCGACGCGCTGCCGCTGATCGAGGCGGGCTCGAACGCCCGGACCTCGGACGCCGCGGGCGGCAGCGCCACGATGCCGCTGGCGCCCCTGAAGGAAGCGGATGCGCCGACCGAGGAACTGCGCCAGGCCTGGGAATACCATCACACCCCGCGCGCGCAATGCCCGACCGCGCCGGGCTTCGCCACCCTGCGCAGCCTGAACCAGATCATCACCTATGACGCCTATCACATGGCCGACATCTACCTGACCCAGCCGATGCAGATCGTGGCGGGCAGCAAGGCCGGCAGCAAATGGATGAGCGAGGATCTTTTCGACCGCGCCGCCAGCGCCGACAAGGCCTTCCACGTGGTCGAGGGCGCCAACCACATGGATCTCTATGACGGCCGGGAATACGTCGGTGAGGCGATCTCGGTGCTGGCGCCGTTCTTCGCGGCCAGGTTGAAGGGCGCGGCGCAGTAGCGCCGCCCGCGATCCGGCTGCGGCTTGGGCTGCGGCGGGGTCGCGCCTTCGGCAGGGGTCATGGCCCTGCGCTGGGTGCTCATGCTGCGGCGCAGAATGCATAGCGGCTTTGCCGGGATCACGGCTACTTTCCGCGATTTGCCCAGCCTATATCCGCCTTGTCCGCAACATGCCCGCTGGATGGGCAAGATGAAAAAGGTGCCGAGATGTCCGCTGTCGAAATGAGCCATAACCATGCTGCCGGTGGCCTGGGCCAGGTCTTTGCCCGCGCGACCGCAATGATCGCCGCCTGGAACAACGCCCGCATCACCCGCCGCGAACTGGCCCGGCTGACCGACCGCGAACTGAGCGATATCGGCCTGACCCGCGGCGATATCGAGCGGATCGCCCGCGGCGCCTGAAGCCATCGCCATCGATGAACGAACCCCGCTTTGCCGCGGGGTTTTTTCATGCCCGCCGGCAGGGCCATGGTCCGGCCCCCTGGGCATCCCTCCGCGGCTGGACGACCGGCGGGCACGAAGGGGCTTGCCCGGCCGCCGTCCCTGGCCGATGCTGGCGGCATGACCGCGCCCTATTCCTTTCGCGACGATCCCTTGGTGCCGCGTTTCGACGATTCCGCGCCCCTGGCCGTGATGGATGCGGAATGCGCGCTTTGCAGCTGGGGCGCGCGGATGATCCACCGGCTCGACCGTTCGGGCAGGGTGCGGATATGCCCGGTCCAGACCCCGCTTGGCGCGGCGCTCCTGCGCCATTACGGGCTGGAGGCAGAAGACCCCGCAAGCTGGCTTTTCATCGAGGACGGCATCGCCCATGCCGATTGCGATGCGGTCCTCTATGCCGGGCGGCGGCTTGGCGGGCCCGGCAGGCTGGCCGCGCCGCTGCGGATCCTGCCGCGCGGGCTGCGCAACTGGCTTTATCGGCGCTTTGCGCGCAACCGTTATCGCCTGTTCGGCAGGGCGGACATGTGCGCCTTGCCGGACCCGGCGTTCCAGCGGCGGCTGCTGCGCTGACCGCGGCCGCCCGTCGCGCGCGGGTTCGCCGCCAGCGCCCGGCGGTCATTCGTCCGCGCCATCCGCCCCGGCCTCGATCTCTTCGGCCACGAGCTGCTGGAGCGTCCAGATATAGTCGTCATGGATGCCGTGTTCCGCCAGCCCGCGGACGGTGCGCAGCAGGTATTCCGCGCCCGATCCCGCGGCCCCCGATGCGCGGGCCAGCCGCCGCGCCTGATCCTCGACCGTCAGCTCGGCAAGCTGGGTGCCGATCGGGTCGGCATAGAAGGTCAGCGCCTCTTCCCGGCCGCGGGCGGTCTCGACCTCGATCCAGCAGGCGTTGGCCGAGAGTTCATGGGCGACAAGCTCGCGCCGCAGGATGGCGCGCAGCGACTGCGCCTCGGTCCCCTGGGCGATGTCGAGGACCAGCCCCTCGCAACTGCCGCCCGAGGCCAGCGCCAGCATCAGCCCCGGCCGCTCGGGCGTGCCGCGGAAATGCTCGAGCGAGATCGAGAAGCGGCGATGCCAGCCAATGGCGGTGGCGCGGCGCCGGGCGCCGACGGCAAAGCCGGGGTTCCAGATCAGCGAGCCATAGGCAAAGACCGGGATCGGTCGCGGCCGGTCCTGCGTAAGCCGGTCGGCCAGCAGGTCCAGATCGGCATCCTCGAGCATGCGCCAGCGCGGATCGTGCAGCGGCCCCTGGGCCGAGGCGACGCGGGCGACGTGATCGTCCGACAGCAAGATGGGGCGGCAATTGGTCATGGGGATTCCTGCAAGCGGCGACTGGTTCACCCGCGCAGGATTTCCGCGGCCGAGGCCGCCGGTCAACCCCGAAACCGGGCAAGGCCGCATCTCGGGGGCCGCGGGACGGGTCGCCGGCGATCACAGCAATGCGAGGATGCGATCCCGCAGGTGCTGCGCCAGCCGCCGCGCTTCGTTGCCGCGAAGGCGGCATTCCTCCGCGGCCTCGCCCAGATAGGCCCGCCGGGCATGATCCAGCACCGCGGCATCCTGCGGGTCGGGGATCTGCGGCATCGCCCATGCCGCGGCCGCGTCCTTGGCGACGAAGGCCCCGGTGCTGGCGGTGTGCCACATGCGGGCCAGCGTCAGCAGCACGTTGCGCCCGTCCCCCGGCAGTCCCGCCAGCAGCGCCGGCAGCGCATCGCGCATGGCCCGGCGGATATGGCCCAGGGGGATTTCGGGCAGCATTTCGGCTGCGGGCGGGCCGAAAAGCGGCCTGGCCTGCCGTTGCGCCTGCGCCAGCAGCAGCGTGTATTCGGGATCGCGGCTGGGCAGGGGGCTTTCGCCCGCCTCGAAATCCCCCCGCAGCCATTCGCCATAGAGGAACTCGGCCCTGGCCGGAAAGCCATGGGCAAGGTCCGGGGCGCGGACCACCAGCAGCTCGATGCAACGCGGCCCGCCGGGCCTGGCGGGATGGCGGGCGGAAATCCGCAGCAGGGCCGCCAGCAGCCTGGCCCGCCGATCCTCGGCCAGGCCCTGGGCGACGATGGCGAGCAGGTCGATGTCGCTTTGCGGGCGAAGCCCGCCCGACACCGCCGATCCGTGCAGGTAAAGCGCCAGCAGCGCCTCTCCGCACACGTCCTTCAGCGCGGCCATGACCGCCGGGATCTGGTCGGGGCTTTCCGCTGTGCTGTCCTGCATTCCGCCTTGCTCCTTGGAAGGCGTGACTATCACGGGGAAAGCCGCTTGTCCCCCCGTCGCGCTATCGTCGGCCGCCTTGTCCGACGTGTTCGTCGCCGGGTGCCGCATCCGCCGCCGCTGTCCGACCCGATTTCGGGCGGGATGTCGCAACGGCGCGGCCGCCCCCTTGCGGGCGCCGGTCCCCGTGCCTAAGTCCTGCCCGTGACCCGCCGGCAGCGAAAACAGAACAAAGGGCATGCTGACGATGCGTTTTCTGCTGACATTCCATTGCGAGGCGACCGGTCAATGGCGTTGCCTCGACACCGCGCTGCTTCCCGCGTTCCGGTCGGGCAGGGCCGAGGATCTGCCCGCCGCCCTGCGGGCCGAGCCGGAACTGGTCATGCGCTGGCTGCTCGGGCGTTATGAGATCGCGGATGCGCTGGTCTCTGCGACGACAGCGGCGCAGACGGGTCAGGGGGATGCGATCGCAGTCTATCCCCTTGGCGCCGACCGCGCGGTCATCGGCTTCGAGAATGCGTATAACGGCGCCTGGCTCGAGATATTCCTGCTTGAGAACCGGCCCATCGGCTTTGTCGCCGCCCACAAGCGGCAGGTCTTGCCGGCCGGCGGGGCGATGGCCTCGTTGAAGATACGGGCGGCGCGGCCGCTGCATGCCTCCGACCAGGCCTGCCGCCTGACGGTGAGCCGGATCATCGAGCATCGGCAGATATGGGCCGAGCAGCGCAGGGAGGGTGCCGATCCGGTGGCCGCCCTGACCGAGGAAAGCTGAGCCGGGCCTGACAGGCTTTCCGGGCGTTCGGCCCGCATGCGCCGGGAATGGGCCGAGGATGTCTGCGGATCATGCGGCCATGGGCTTTCCCCTCGGGATCGTCCGCGGCCGGGTCCAGGGTGGCCTCGGCCGAAGCCGCAGGGCGAGGGGCAAGCTTCATTGCCAGCGCTTGGCCTTCCTGTTACCCGGAACAAAACACGCACATGGTGGAATCCGCATGAGCGATCTTTTCGACGCCGCCCCGCGCCAGGGCCGGCTGCCGCTGGCGGCGGCGCTGCGCCCGGCCACGCTGGACGAGGTCATCGGGCAGCAGGCGCTGACCGCGCCCGGCTCGATCCTGCGCCGCCGCATCGCGGCCGGGGCGCTGGGCAGCGTCATCCTCTACGGGCCGCCGGGGATCGGCAAGACCTCGATCGCGCGGGCGGTGGGTGCCATGCTGGGCAAGAGCTTCCGGCCGCTGAACGCCACCCGCGCCGGGGTCGCCGACATCCGCCGCCTGGCGGACGAGGCGCGGATGACCCCGCTGCTGATCTTCGTCGACGAGGTGCAGCGCTTTTCCGCGACCCAGACCGACGACCTGCTGGCGATCTGCGAGGATGGCACGGCCGATTTCATCGGCGCGACCACCGGCAACCCCTATCACGTGCTGACCCCGGCGCTGGTCTCGCGCTCGACCATCCTGAAGCTGGAGCCGCTCTCCATCGAGGACATGGAACAGGTGGTGCGGCGCGGGCTGGATCACCTGCCCGGCGTGGCGATGACGCCCGAGCAGATCCGCCTGGTCGCCGGCCGCTCGGGCGGCGATGCGCGGCGCGCGCTGACCACGCTGGAAAGCCTGGCGCTTGGCCATGACGGGCCGGTCACGGAGGCGATGATCGAGGAAGCCTATGCGGCAGCGCCGATCAACCACGACCGCTCGGGCGATGCGCATTACGACGTGGTCTCGGCCTTCATCAAGTCGATGCGCGGCTCGGACCCGGACGCGACGCTTTACTGGCTGGCGCGGCTGATCCATGGCGGCGAGGATCCGCGCTTCATCGCCCGGCGCATCATGATCCATGCGTCCGAGGATGTCGGGCTGGCCGACAACACCGCCCTGCAGACGGCGGTGGCCGCGGCGCAGGCGGTCGAGAAGATCGGCTATCCCGAGGCGCAGATCGTGCTGGCCCATGCCGCGCTGCATGTGGCGCGGGCGCCGAAATCGGCCTCGGCCTGCCGCGGCATCATGGCGGCGCTGCAACTGGTCGCCTCGACCCCGCCCGCCCCGGTGCCGCTGCACCTGCGCGACGCGCATTACAGGGGGGCCGAGGCGCTTGGCCACACCGGCTATGTCCTGCCCCATGACGACCCGCGCGGCTGGGTCGAGCAGGACTATTCCCCGATCCCGCCCGGCACGCTTTACCAAAGCGACGCCCGCGACGCCGCGACCTTCGAGAAGCGGGCCGATGAATATTGGCGGAAGGTGACGGGGCGGCCACCGCACGGGCCGCAAACCTAGGCCGGTCGAGCATCCGGCCTTGCCGATATGCCGGGCGGGCGCCCACAGGCGGCGAACCATTCTTGCCGCCGCAAAGGCGGCCGCCCTTGGCTTTCCCGGCTAGGACGAGGGCGAAGCCGCTTCAGCACCCGCGCCGGAGCAGAAGGCGGCAAGCGCCGCCTCGCCGGGGGCGCAGGCGCGTTCCAGCGCCTCGCGCTCGGCGGGGGAAAGCGCGGCCAGGCGCGACGGGCGCAGCTGCGGCATGGCGGCGGCCCGGTCGAGCCATGCGGCGGGGGCGCCGGCCTGCAGATGTGCGCCCAGCCTTTCGATCCAGGTGCGGGGGTCGCGGCACAGATCCTCGTGGCGCAGGAGCATCGGCCGGGCGCCGCGCAGCCCTTGCAGGCCGCGGATGGTCAGGGTCGACCAGAAGGCCCCGGTTTCGGCAAGGCCGGGACGGCGGGCAACGATGCGCCGGACGCCGGACGGCCCGCTGATCGCGGCGACCAGCGGCCAGAGGGCGCCGCGCCCGAAATGCCGGCGCGGGTGCAGCAGGTCGAGGCCCAGCGGCCCGAGCCTGCGCCAGCACCAGATCGCCAGCCGCGCGGCGGGATAGTCGCGCATCGACAGCACCGTGTCCGGCCCGTTGCGCGCCAGCAGCACCAGCGCTGCATCGGGAAACATCTCGCGCAGCGTCGCCGCGGCCACCAGCGACCCGCCTGACCGTTCCACCCAGATCTCGCGCCCGCCGATCTGCCGGGCCATCGCCTGGAAAAGCGCGCGGTAATGCGCGGCCAGCGGGGCCGGGGCCCGCGCGCGCATCTGCCCGGCCAGCGCATCGAACAGGGCATCGGGGTTTTCGCTCAGATGCGGCAGCGTGACCGCCAGGATCGGCGGGCAATGCCACGGGTCATGCGCGGGGTGCGGGACGCGGCCGTAAAGGAACTCGGAGGGCGCGGCATCGGGGTTCGCCACCTGCGCCATGGCGCGCGAGGGCCGGGCCATATGCGCCCAGAACCGCGCGCCGTCCAGATGCCGCGGGCGAAAGGCGTTATGCCCGGCGGCGGCGAAAAGCTCGGAAACCGACAGGACGGCCGGATGCGCGTTCAGGATCTGCGACACCAGCGTCGAGCCGCAGCGGGCGGAGCCCAGGATCAGCGCCCCGCGCATGGCCGGTTCTGCAACCTCGTCCGGGGCATCATTCGGCCCCGGCACGGATGGCGGCGATCATGCGCTCGACCGCGGCATGCGCCAGGTCCATGGGCTTTTGCCTGGTGATCAGGTCCAGCCGGTCGATGGCCGCCAGGGCGACGATGCCATGCACCGACAGCAGCAGCTGCTCGGCCAGCAGGCGCGGGTCGCCCTTGGGCTTCAGCGCCGCCACCGGCTGGGTGATGCGGCCGATCAGCCCGTCGATCTGCGCCAGATACCAGTCGGGAAAATTGTTCGAGATGCGCGGCCCCTCGAACAGCGCCCGCCAGACCGCGCGGCGATCCAGCATGAAGGTCACATAGACCTCGGCCAGCGCCAGCAGGCGTTCGCGCGGCTCGGTCTCGCGCACCGCATCCACGGCGATCGCCAGATCGACCAGCGCCTGCCGGTTCACCTCTTGCAGCACCGCGCTCATGCTGTCGAAGAGGTTGTAGATGGTGCCGGGCGTCGTCTTGACCGCACTGGCCAGCGCGCGGGCGGTCAGCGCCGCCGGCCCGCCTTCCTCCAAAAGCAGCTTCGCCGCCTCGATCGTGCGGGTCCGCAGGGCGTCGTGATCATATCGTCTGGGTCTGGCCATGGTGTTCCTGAACTATGTTCAAAAATATGCTTGACAGGAATCGGGGCGATTGTCAATGTTAATGAACATCGTTCAATAATGGTGCCTCACATGTCTCCGATCAATCTCACAATCACCGGGACCGGCAGCTACCTGCCCGCCACGGTCCTGCCTTCGACCGATATCGACGACCGCATGGGATGGGCGCAGGGCGAATGCCAGGCGCGCTTCGGCATCGCCTCGCGCCATGTCGCCATGCCCGAGGAAACCACCTCGTTCATGGGCGCCGAGGCGGCGCGGCGCGCCATGGAGATGGCGGGTTGCAAGCCCGAGGATCTGGACATGATCCTGGGCGCCTGCGGGGTGATGGAACAGCCGATCCCCTCGACCGCGACGCTGGTGCAGGAACGGCTGGGGCTGGGCCGGTCCGGCATTCCGGCCTTCGACGTGAACGCGACCTGCCTCAGCTTCCTGCAGGCGCTGGACCTTGCGGCGATGTATGTCCAATGCGGCCGGGTGCGGCGGGCGCTGGTGTTTTCCTCGGACATCGCCTCGGTCGGACTGGACTGGAACCGGCCCGAGGCTGCCGCGATCTTTGGCGACGGCGCCGCGGCCGTGGTGGTCGAGGCGGGCGGCAAGGGCGCGGTGCTGGCGCATGATTTCCAGACCTATGCCCATGGCCATGACGCCTGCGTGCTGGCGGCGGGCGGCACGCGGGTCAATCCGGCCCGCGGCATCGCGCCGGGCCAGGACCGCTTTCACATGGACGGGGGCAAGGCGTTCAAGGTCGCCTCGCGCTATCTGCCGCGCTTTCTGCAAAGGCTGCTGAAAAAGGCCGAGGTGGGGCTGAACGGCATCGCCTGCGTCATCCCGCACCAGGCCAGCGCCCAGGCCCTGCAGCACGCGACCCGCAATCTGTGGCTGCCGCCCGAGCGGGTGATCGACATCTTTGCCCATGCCGGCAACCAGATCGCGGCCTCGATCCCGACGGCGCTGGATCATGCGGTGCGCTCGGGGCGGCTGATGCGCGGGGATACGGCGCTGCTGATGGGCACCTCGGCCGGCATCTCGCTCGGCGGCACGATGGTGCGGTTCTGATGCGCGCGCTGGTGACAGGGGCCAGCGGCTGCCTGGGCCGTGCCTTGGTCGAGCAGCTGGCGATGCATGGCTGGGACGTCAGCACCACCGCGCGCCAGCCCGCGGCGCTGCCCGGCTTTCGCGCCGCCGATCTGGTCAGCGCCGATCTGGGCCCGCTGCTCGACGGCATCGACGTGGTGTTCCATTGCGCCGCGCGCAGCTCGGCCTGGGGCACGCGGGCCGAGTTCCATGCCGACAACGTGCTGGCGACCCAGCGATTGCTGGACGCGGCCGAGCGGGCAGGGGTCAAGCGCTTCGTCCTTGCCTCATCGCCCAGCATCTATGCCGACGGCACCGACAGGCTGGACGTGGCCGAGGATGCGCCGCTGCCGGCGCGCCCGCTGTCGCTCTATGCCGAAAGCAAGCTTATGGCCGAGCGGATGGTGCTGGGCCATGCCGGGGCCATGGGCTGCACGGCGATCCGCCCGCGTGCCATCTACGGCCGCCACGACCGGGCGTTGCTGCCGCGGGTGATCGAGGCGATGCGGCGCGGCCGGCTGCCGATGATCCGGGGCGGGCGGGCGCTGATCGACCTGACGCATCGGCACGATGCGGCGCGGGGGATGATCCTGCCCGCCTCGGGTCCGCGCGGGGGCGTGTGGAACATCACCTCGGGCGAGGCTTTCCGGTTCTGCGACCTGGCCGAGATCATCGCGCATCGCGCCGGGCTGCGCCTGCGCGGCATGCCGCTGCCGCAGGGGCTGGCGCGCTGGCTGGCCGGTGCCTCCGAGGCCGTGGCCCGGATGCGCGGCGGGGCCGAGCCGCGGCTGACCTTGCAGGCCGTGGCGTCCCTGGGCAGCAGCCTGACGCTGGACATCTCGGCCGCGCGGCGGGATCTGGGCTATCGGCCGCGGGTCGGCTTCCAGGAGGGGGTGGCGGAATGCTTCGCCTGACCACGCTGAAGATCGGCGAATGCCGCGCCCCGGCCTGGGGCGCGGGACTGCCGGGCCTGGGCGGCGCCACCTTCCCGGCGCTGGCCACGCTGGTCGAGACGGAAAGCGCCTGCGTGCTGGTCGATACCGGCTATGGGCCGGCCTTCTTCGCGGCGACGCGGGGCTTTCCGGCCCGGCTCTATCGCTGGCTGACCCCCGTCCGGCAGCCGGCGCAGGAACAGCTGCTGCGCCGGCTGCCGCGCCTGCCGGATCTGGTGTTCCTGACCCATATGCATGCCGATCACAGCGCCGGGCTGATCGACCTGCCGGCCGGCATTCCGGTCACGGCCTCGGCCGCGGCGATTGCCGAATTGCGGGCGCTCGGCGATCTGGCCAGCATCCGCGCCGCCTGTCCGCCGCTTTTGCGCGACGCGATCCTGGCGCGCGATCCGCAGCCGGTCGAGGCATGCGTGGCGGTCCCGACCGGCCTGCCCGAATTTCCGCAAGGCCATGACCTGCTGGGCGACGGCCGGCTGATCGCCGTGCCGCTGCCGGGCCACGGCACCGGACAGACGGGGATTTGGCTGCCCGAGACCGCGCGCTTCCTGGTCGCCGATGCCGCCTATGGCCGGGCGCAGCTGCGCGCAAACCGGCTGCCGCCCGGCCCGGTGCTGGCGCGCCTGGGCGATGCCGCCGCCTATCGCCGGACCTTCGCCCGGCTGCGCGCGCTGATGCTGCGCCGCCCCGACATCACCATCGACCCCTCGCATTGCCCCGAGACCGCCAGATGAGCCTGACCGCATTCCTGCACAGCCGCCATGGCCGCGGCTTTTCCTGCCGCGCCGAGATCGAGGCGCATCACGCCGCCGCCATTCACCGCTTCCGCGCGCGGGTCATGCCGCGCTCGCCCTTCTATCGCGGCATGGCCGACCTGCCGCTAAAGGCGTTGCCGCGCATGGACAAGGCGCGGCTGATGGCGAATTTCTCGGCCATCAACACCTGCGGCATCGATCATGACGCGGCGATGCAGGTGGCCATCCGGGCCGAGGCCAGCCGCGATTTTCGCCCGCTGATCGGAAAGGTCTCGGTCGGGCTTTCGACGGGCACCTCGGGCCAGCGCGGGCTGTTCCTGGCGACGCCGCGGGAAAGGCGGCTCTGGGCCGCGATCATGCTGGGGCGCTACTGGCCGGAACTGTGGCGGCGCCAGCGCGTGGCGTTCTTCATGCGCGCCGACAATGCGCTTTATCGCAGCCTGTCGAATCCGCTGGTCCGCTTTGCCTTCTTCGACCTGCTGTCGCCCTTCGAGGATCACCTGGCCCGGCTGGCCGATCTGGACCCCAGCGTCCTGATCGCGCCCGCGCGCATCCTGGCGATGCTGGCCGAGCGGCAGGCGGCGGGCGGGCTGGCCCTGTCGCCGCGGCGGGTGATCTCGGTCGCCGAGACGCTGTCCCCCGAGGATGCGGCGCTGATCGAACGCGCCTTCGGCACCCGCGTCCACCAGGTCTACCAGGCGACCGAGGGCGTCCTGGCGATGACCTGCCGGCTGGGCCACCTGCACCTGAACGAACGCTGGCTGCGCATCGACCGCGACGTGATCGACGCGGCAAGCGGCGCCTTCTGCCCGGTCATCCACGACTTCACGCGCGAAAGCCTGCCGATCCTGAACTATCGCCTGGACGACGTGCTGATCCCCGATCCCGAGCCTTGCCCCTGCGGCTGCGCCAGCCAGCGCATCGCCCGGATCGAAGGCCGCGAAGACGATGTCTTGTGGTGGCCCTCGGCCATGGGGCCGCGCATGGTCGCGTCCGAGGCGATTCGAACCGCCATCGCCTGCCTGCCGCAGCCCTTGCGCGACTATCGGGTCGTCCAGCAGGGCAGGATGCTGCACCTGTGGCTGGACGCAGCCGCGCCGGGTGCCGAGCCGGCGCTGCGAACCAGCTTGGCCGGGCTGGCGCGGCGACTGGGGGCCGAACTGCCCGCGCTTGCCTTTCATCGCGGCCTGCCGCCGGAAACCGACGCCAAGCGCCGCCGGATCAGGGTCTTGCCCGAGGCGCGGGCCGGGGTGTAACGGCCGGAGCCCAGGGGTTTCCGCCTGCCCGGCAGCCCCCCGCGACCGTGTCAGACATGCTGGCCGCCGTTGATGTGGATCTCGCTGCCGGTGACATACGACGCCTGCCCGCTGGCGAGGAAATAGACCACCTCCGCCACCTCTTCCGGGCGTCCGAGGCGCTTCATCGGCACCTGCGCCTCGATGATCCGGTCGGTGCCCGGCGACAGGATCGAGGTCTCGATCTCGCCGGGGGCGACGGCGTTCACCCGCACCCCGTATTCGGCAAGGTCATAGGCCAGCTCGCGGGTCAGGGCCGAGAGCGCGGCCTTGGAAACGGCATAGGCCGCGCCGGCGAAAGGATGCACCCGGCTGCCCGCGATCGAGGTGATGTTGACCACCGCGCCCTGCCTTGCCTTCAGCGGCTCCAGAAGCTCCTGGCAAAGCTGCAGCGGGGCGACCAGGTTGACCTGCTGCACGCTCAGGAGCGTTGCCAGCGGCGTGACCAAGGCCCCCATGCGCCCGCCGTCCCCGCACTTCGGGGAAATCCCGGCGTTGTTGACCAGGGCCGACAGCCCGTGCCCGTCCAGCATTCGTTTCAGCCTGTCGGCGGCGTCGGTGATCGAGCCGGGATCGGACAGGTCGACCTCGATGTGATGGATGATGCCTTCGGCCCAGGGGCATTGCGAGGAGAACGGCGTCCGCGCCAGGGTGATGACCTTCCAGCCCTGGCGGTGGAAGTGGCGCACGATGGCATGGCCGATGCCGCGGCTGGCGCCGGTCACCGCGACGACGGGCTTGGAAGGATCGGTCATCATTTCTCATGTCCAGGTGACGGTGCGCGTGGCGAGCTTAGCCCCGGCCTCGGTCCAGATCAAACGGGTCCGCCGGTTGCGGCGTTCGGGCGGCGCAGGTCCGGGCGATGCCTGCGCGCCCGGCCCTGGCGGCGGGGCGGCTGGCTGATATCCGCCGTCCTGCCCTGGCGGTGGTTCTGATTCCACCCAGGCTCTGATATGCTCCCTGAAGCTGCATTTTATGAGATGAATTCTCGCGAGGCGGATAACGACCATGTCCTTTGCATCTGCAAACGAGCGCTACTTCGTCAGCCTGGTCAACCAGGCCCGTCAGGCCGAAGGGCTTCCCGCGCTGTCCATCGAAAAACGGCTCAACGATTCGGCCGAGGGCCATAGCCGCTGGATGCTGGAGACGGATGTGTTCTCGCATACCGGCCGCGGCGGCTCTTCCTCGCGCGAGCGGATGGAGGCGGCGGGCTTCGACCTGGCGGGCAACTGGATGACGGCCGAGAACATCGCCTATGTCTCCATCCAGGGCGAGGCCGACCTGCGCGACGAGATCCGCCAGCTGCACCAGAACCTGATGAACAGCTCCGGCCACTATCAGAACATCATGAGCGATGCGGCCTTTATCGGCATCGGGCTGGAGGTCGGCTATCTGACGGTGAACGGCCGCGACTACAAGGTTCTGATGGCGACGCAGAACTTTGCCGATACGGACGGGCAGGTGCGCGTCGACACCGGCACCTTCACCCGCGTCGCCAATCCCGGCGCGGACCTGTCGATGCAGTCCCGCGCCGACTGGCTGGCAAGCTTCAACGGCGAGGTCTTCGTCACCCCCGGCCCGACGCAAAGCACGCCGCGCAACGACGATTATCGCCTGACGGCCCGCAACGATCTTGCCTCGGCCGGGGACGGCCACGATTGGATGGACGGCAAGGCGGGGAACGACACGCTGAGCGGCAACGGAGGCCACGACCGGATCATCGGCGGCGAAGGCTTCGATTCCCTGCATGGCGGTTACGGCAACGATACGCTGCAAGGCGGCCCCGGCAACGATTCCCTGGCTGGAGCCGAGGGCAATGACCAGTTGCGCGGCGAGATCGGCGACGATTCCATCTGGGGCGGAGTGGGGCAGGATCGCCTGCTGGGCGGGGTCGGCCACGACATGCTGGACGGCGGTGCAGGTAATGATTGGCTGAGAGGGGAAGGGGGCAACGACCGCTTGATCGGCGGCGATGGCAATGACACGCTGCATGGCGGCATTGGCAACGACGTTCTGGCCGGCGGGGCCGGGGCCGATGTCTTCATCTTCCAGGATGGTCATGGCGTCGATACGATCAACGGCTATCAGCGCGGCATCGACCGGCTGCTGATCGACGATGCCAGGCTGGATGCGAACCCCGCCGCCTTCATCCGCGACCACATGCAAAAGACCGCGAATGGCGTGGTGATCGACTTCGGCGACGGCGACCGCATCGTGGTCAACGGCCAGAACCTGACCGTGGCCCAGGTGGCGGACGACATCTTCGCGATCTGACGGCGATCCCCCGGCCGAAACAAACGGCCGAGGGCAGGATATGCAGAAGCGGGCCGCCGGTCACGCCGCCTCTTGCAGCCGTTCGGGGGCGGGTGCAGGCAGCAGGCGCTTGCCGCAAGCTGCAATCAGGTAATGCTGCAAATAGCTGCCCGCATTTCCGGTGATGGACCCGCCGAGCCGAGGATTGATCTCGAAGATCTTGGGCTTGCCGTCCACCTCGCGATAGTCGATGCAGCAGGCGCCATTCGCAAATCCCACCCTGTCCAGGATTTCCGTAAACAGATCCCGATGGCGCGAACCTTCCTGCCATACCAGGCTCTTGTGCCCGGTATTGATCCCCTTCACATGCGGCATGTCCGGCATGTCGAATATGGCCGTGCGGGAAAAAGCGATCCGGCCGTCGCGCATCAGCAGATATGCGGATAATTCGGTCGTGCCGGGAATATATTCCTGCAGGAATTCCTGCTCGGGATCGTAGACCAGCGGCGAATCCGGGGTCAGGCAGCAAATACGCGACAGCTTGCCCCATTCATCCTTGCGGCGCTTGACGATGATGGGCTCGCCAATCGGAAGGTTGCCGGGATCGGCGAACATGGCCGGGACGTAATCACCCAGGCTGGAGCTGGCCATCAGCCGGTTGAAGGCAAGCTTGTCATGGCAGTTTTCCTGTGCCGTGGCGCTGGGGAACAGGGCGTTGAACATCTCGCCCCCGGCACGCCTTTGATCCAGGAAATCGCGGTCCCACAGGGTCAGCGGGACCACGGCGTCATAGCTGGACAGATCGGCATGGCGAAGATCCGCCATATGGCTTTGGATGCCGATGGCCTGCGCGCTGCGCTCCAAAGCTGCCGACCAGTCGGCCTTCATTCCAAACAGAATACTTTTCACCACAAACCTCCCAGGCAATCGATAACTGATTGCAATCCGCCAGAGACAACAATCGGAACGCGAACAGGCCCAGTGATGCCCCACGGGGTGCTGCATGAGAAGCTGACTTTTTGGGCAGTTATTGCCCGAATCCTGCGGAGAATTGGCGCCAGGCGCCGGATATTTCCACGATATGGACGGATTTCCCGCCCGCCGCCGGATTGGCGGATCGGCAGGGGTGACGGCGCTGCCAACCGCTCCGGGCGCCGCGCCGTCGAGGGTATTTTCGCCCCGGTCGGCGATTCTCGAAAATGGTTTCAAGGGGGTGCGACAACGATACGCAGCTGCGCGGGATGACGCGGATGCGATCCGGCGCGACGAAACCCTTTACCGCTCGCCGGGGTTTAGACCCGATGAGCATGAAGGAGGTAAGAGTCATGCTGAAACGCAGTTTGACGACCGCCCTGGTCGGCGGCAAGGCATTGGCGCTTGGCGCCATCATGGGCTCCACCGCACTTGCGCAAAGCGGCGAGGTGATCGATGGCAATACCACCGTCATCGAGACGCCCTCGGGCAACACCGCCATCGCGCCGGGCGCGGCGGTCGAGCCGAGCGCGCCGGTGGGCGCGGTTCTCGAGCCGGATTACCCGTTGCTGGAGCAGCTCGACAATGACCAGGAGATCGCGCGGACGCTGATCGCGCAGGGCTTCAGCGACGTGCATATCCTGCGCGAGGGCCCGATCCTGACGATCAATGCGCAGCGCAACGGCCAGCCCACCGAACTGGTCTACAGCATCGCCAATGGCAGCCTGATCTCTGTGGACGGCGTGGAACTTCGCGCCGAACCGGACGAAAGCGGCAAGGGCGGGCCGACCGTCTCGGAAACCCAGGATGGGCCCGGCGCCGGTGATGAACCCGGCGAGGATGCAGGGGGTGATACGGGCGGCGATACGGGTGACGGGACTGGCGACGGGACTGGCGACGGAACCGGAGAGAATGGCGATGGTTCGGACGGCTCCGACAGCGGCTCCGACAGCGGCTCCGACAGCGGCTCCGACGGCGGTTCGGACGGATCGGATGGCGGCACCGGGGGCTCTGACGGAGGCGCGGATGGCGGCGCGGACGGCGGCTCCGACGGTGGTTCGGATGGCGGCTCCGATGGCGGTGATTCCGGCGGCGATGGTGGCGAAGGCAACGGCTGATCCCTGCCGCTAAGCCTACGCCAGCCCCTGGGCGGGCGCGTGCCCTCATTATGGCCGCACCGGCCGGCGAAGGCCGGGCCAAGATCGACGATACCCGTCGGACCCTGCCATGGCCCGATGGGAAAGGCCCCGGCGGCGCGGTCGCGCTCCGGGGCCTTCTGGTTGGTCAGGACGCGGATCTATTCGTCGTCGCTGTCCGGCACGTCGGCGATGTCGTCCAGCGACATGTCGCCATCGTCGTCGTCATCGTCCAGCAGATCGTCGTCCAGATCGCCGGTGTCGGCGTCGTCGTCCAGATCCTCGTCCTCGGCCAGGTCGGCCTGGTCCGCGTCGCGCGCAGCGGTCTTTTCCGAGATCAGCGAGCGCGAGCGACCGTTGGTCAGGCTTTCCACGGTAAATTCCGCACCGCAGGCCGGGCAGGTAATCGGGTCGTTCATCAGGTCGTAAAAGCGCGTCGCGCAATGGGGGCAAAGGCGTTTCGTGCCCCATTCCTCTTTGGGCATGGTTGTTCTCTTTCTGCCGCGTTCAGCTAAATCCGCTGTCCCCTGCCACAGCCGGGGCAGGGTGTCAAAGCCTTTTCCCCCTTGCGGCCGGCCGGCGGTGCGGGGGAAAGATGGGCAGAGGCGCGGCCCTTCGCAAGATGGGGGAACGGATGGACAGGATTCTGGTCGGAGGCGACATTCCGGTGACGCTGCGGCGCTCGTCCAGGGCGCGGCGCATGACCCTGCGCGTGGCGCGCGCGGGGGGCGAGGTGGTGCTGACCCTGCCCAGCCGCACCAGCCTGTCGGACGGCCGCGCCTTTGCCGAATCACGGGCCGAATGGCTGCGGCAGACCCGCGCCGGGATGCCGCCGCTCTGCGTGGTCGAACCGGGCGCCCTGCTGCCCGTCCAGGGGCGCCCGCGCCGGATCGTGCCCCATGACGGGCGGCGGGTGGAACTGACCGAGGCGCTGCTGCTGGTCCCGCAGGGCCGTCCCGCCGGCCTGCTGGTCGAGGCCTGGCTGAAGCACCTGGCGCAGGCGCGGCTGAGCCGGGCCTGCGACCGTCATGCCGCGGCGCTGGGGCGCGGGTTTCGCGCGCTGGCGCTGCGCGACACGCGATCGCGCTGGGGCAGTTGCACCCATGACGGGCGGCTGATGTTTTCCTGGCGGCTGGCCATGGCGCCGCCCGAGGTGCTGGACTATGTCGCCGCGCATGAGGTGGCGCATCTGCTGCACATGGACCATTCGGCCGCCTTCTGGGCCGCAACCGGCCGGCTGATGCCCGATTACGCCCGCCATCGCGACTGGCTGCGCCGGCACGGGCATGAACTGCTGGCCTGGCGCTTTCGTTCCTGATCGAGGCGGCTTGACGGCGCCCGCATTTGTGATCACAGATGGCGCATGACAGCTTCGCGTTCCTCGGAAAGTTCGGCCCATGAGCGGCTTTATCGCAACCTGCGCCAGCGCATCATGCTGGGCGAGCTGCCGCCGGGCCTGCCCCTGACCCTGCGCGGCATCGCGGCCGAGCATCGCGTCTCGATGACGCCCGCGCGCGAGGCGGTGCGGCGGCTGGGGGCCGAGGGGGCGCTGTCGCTGTCCTCTTCGGGGCGTATCGCCACGCCGGAACTGTCGGTCGAGCGGATCGAGGAGCTTGCCGCCTTGCGCGGGCTGATCGAGCCGGAACTGGCCGCCCGCGCCCTGCCGCGCGCCCATCAGGCCCTGATCGAGCGCATGGCCGTCATCAACGCCGCCATCGGCGAGGCGGCCGAGCGGCACGACGCCGTGGGCTATATCCGCACCAACCTGGAGTTTCATCGCCTGCTTTACCTGCGCGCCCAGGCCCCGGCGATGCTGGCCATCGTCGAGACGGTCTGGCTGCAGCTGGGCCCGACCATGCGGGCGCTTTACGGGCGGATGAAGCGCAACGAGCCGCCGCGCCATCACCGCATGATCCTGGCCTCGCTGCGGGCGGGGGACGAGCCGGGGCTGCGGCTTGCCGTGCGCGCCGACGTGACCCACGGGCTGCGCCACCTGGGATCGAACTAGGCGGGGGGCTGCCGGGGCGCGACAAGTCATCGCTGCCCGAAATGATTTACCTTAACACTCAGGTATTCTAGGCATGGCGGATCAGGAGGTATCCCGCGACCATGCCAGGCTTTGCCCAGGACCGGACGACCGCTTTTGCCGGCCCCGAACTCGGGCGCCTGCGCCAGATCGACAGCTGGAGCGCACCGCTGCTGCTGCGCATCACCCGCCTGCACGAGGGCCAGGCCTGCAAGCCCCATGCCCATGCCCGCGGCCAGTTCCTGTTCCCGCGCAGCGGCCGCTGCCGGATCTGGACCGAGGGCGAGATCTGGACCGCCTCGCCCCGACAGGCGATCTGGATCCCCTCCGGCGTGCTGCATTATGTCGAGGGGATTGCCGCGACCGAGGTGCATAACGCCTATGTCGATGCCGGGATCTGCCGCGACATGCCGGGCCGGGCCAAGGTGATGACCGTCTCGCCGCTGCTGGCCGAGTTGATCGCCTATGCGCTTGGCCGCGGGGCGGAGGCCTTGCCTGTCGGGGCGGATGCGCGGGTGTATCAGGTGATCGCCGACCAGATCCGCAGCGCCCGCGACATGGCGGCGATGCACCTGCCGCTAAGCGGCGACGACCGGCTGGGGCCGCTGCTCGACCGGATGGTGCGCCACCCCGAGGACGGCCGGTCGCTGGAGCAATGGGCCGATGCCGCGCATATGAGCGCGCGCACGCTCGCGCGGCTGTTCCTGCGCGAAACCGGGCTGTCCTTTGGGCAATGGCGGCAAAGGCTGCGGATCATGGAGGCGATGGCGCGCCTGGCCGAGGGGCAGTCGGTGCTGGCCGTGTCGCTGGACCTGGGCTATGCCAGCCAGAGCGCCTTCACCGCCATGTTCCGCAAGGTGACGGGCATGACCCCCTCGGACTTCCTGCGCGACAGCGCCGCCCCGACCGGGCGCGGCCGCCGTCCGGGATCCTGATCGCGCCCTGTCCGTTTCTCGACGGCTTTTGGCCGGGGCGAAACAGACCGCCCCCCGCCCGGCTGATACAAGCCTGCATACCCAAGAAAATTTATCGGGTTTGCCGGAGGCGAAGGAACAGATGATTGTGAAAAGGTTGATTTCGGGAAAAGGGCGCCGGGCTTGCCTGGCCGCCGGGCTGGCCACGGCTTCGGCCTTGGCGATGACCTCTGCCGCGGCCCAGGAGGACACGGTGCGGTTGGAAACGATCTATCTCAAGGCCGGAACCGACGCGGACGGTCAGTCCGTGACCGATGAAAGGATCGCGCAGCGCCAGCCGCTGACGCTCAACGATCTCTATGCCGCCGAGCCCGAGGTCCGTGTCAGCGGCGCCGACCGCAGCACGGCGCAAAGGGTCTATGTCCGCGGGATCGAGGAAACCAGCCTCAACGTCACCGTGGACGGCGCCCGCCAAAGCGGCAACCTGTTTCGCCACAACGGCAACATGGGCATCGACCCCTTCATGCTGAAGCGGGTCGAGGTCGAGGCGGGCACCGGCGGCGCGCTGGCCGGTCCGGGCGCCCTGGGCGGCGCCATCCGCTACGAGACCAAGGATGCCGAGGATCTGCTTCTGCCGGGGCAGCGGCAGGGGGTGATGCTGCGTTTCGCCGGGCAGAGCAATGGCGACCGGCTTTCGCCGTCCCTGGGCTTCTACGGCCGGCCGGACGAGCGCTTTTCCTATCTGGTCTATGGGTCCAAGACCTGGGCCGGCAATTACAAGGACGGCGGCGGCAACGAGGTTCCCTATAGCGACGACGAACCCGCCGAGGGCCTGGTCAAGCTGCGCTTCCGTCCCGCCCCGGACCACGAGATCGCCCTGACCCACAACCGGCGCGAGGATAACGGCATGCGCGCCACGCAGGCCAATTTCGGCCTGCCGGATGCCGAGCCGCAGGACCAGGAGTTCATCCGCGAAACCACCAGCCTGCGCTATTCCTATGCTCCGGCGGGCAACCCGCTGATCGACCTGGAATTGCGCGCCTATGACAACCGCAGCGCGCTGAAGCGGCTGACCGCCTCGCCGTCCGAGGGCGAGTGGCTGACCAGCGGCCTGGATATCCGCAACCGTTCGGAACTGGGGGCGCTGGTGCTGACCTATGGCTATGACTACACGAGGGAACAGTCGCGCGGCCGCGCCGGTTCGGGCCCGCGTGTCTCGGAGACGGGCGAGACGCATGGCCTGTATCTGCAGGCCGAATACGGCTTTGCCGGGCATTGGCTGGCCTCGGGCGGGCTGCGCTATGACAGCACCTCGCTGACCGATCTGGCGGGGAACGTCTATGACGGCGACCACCTCAGCCCGAATGTCGGGCTGCGCTTTGAAACGGCGCAGGGGCTGTCGCTTTTCGCCTCGTGGTCCGAGGCGCATCGCGGTGTCCGTCCGGTGCCGGGAACGCAGCTGACAAGCGGGATCAACGCCGCCGCCACCGACCCGACGCTGGAGGGCGAACGCGCCCGCACCACCGAGATCGGCGCCACCTTCGACGCCAATGGATGGCGCGCGGGGCTGATCCTCTTCGACACCCGCATCGAGGGTTCGATCCTTTACGGCGGGCAGCGCGGCATGCCCTATGCCCGGACGCGCGGCGGCGACATCGACAGCCGGGGCTTTACCGCGCGGCTTGGCCGGGACTGGGGCGGCTGGAGCCTGGACCTCAGCTATTCCCGCGCCGATGTCGATTACGCCGGCGTTCCGGTCGGGCCGGGCGACTGGTCGAACGGCGTGGCTCCCCAGGGCGACAAGCTCGTGCTGGACATCGCCCATGCCATGGCCGCGCATGACCTGCAATTCGCCTGGACCAGCATCCTGGTCCTGGCCGAGGACGACCTGCCCGCCGCCTTCACCGCGCTCGAGGAACTGCCGGGCTATGCCGTGCATGACCTGTCGGTGGTCTGGCGGCCGGCGGAAGGGCAGGAATACAGCCTGGCGATCCAGAACATCTTCGACAAGCGCTACCTGGATCATTCCACCCCCTACAGCGTGTCGGGCGGCGTGACCAATCTTTACGAGATGGGGCGCAGCATCCGGCTTGCCGGGGGCTGGCGGTTCTGAACCCCGACGCGGACTGCCGGGGGCCGTGACGGAAGGCGATCACGGTCCCCTGGGGCAAGGCGTTCGGGCGACGGCCACCGGTGCCAGCGTCACCGGCCGTTCGCCAGCGCGCCGACGGGTGTCCCTGGCGATGGGCGCGAAGGTCGCCGGGGCCGTTCACCAATGCGCCGCGCATCCGCCGGGGCCAGGCTATGGCGGCGCGGGGTGCCGATTGCGACGATCGTGGCCCCGCAGGCCCGCGCTGCGAAAGGCCGGAGATCAGCCTTCGGCGGGGGCATCGGGGGCCCGGCCGATCCGGTCCACATGGCCTTGCAGCGACAGGCGGTCGAGCGAGGCGATGGGCAGGCTGACGAAGGCCGAGATGCGGTTCTTCAGCGCGCGATAGGTCTCGGCAAAGGCCAGGTGCCGCTCGGCCTCAGTGCCGGTGGCGGCGGCCGGGTCGGGCAGGCCCCAATGTGCGGTCATCGGCTGGCCGGGCCAGACCGGGCAGATCTCTCCGGCCGCATCGTCGCAGACGGTGAAGACGAAATCCATCTGCGGCGCCTCGGGTCCGGCAAACTCGTCCCAGCCTTTCGAGCGCAGCCCGGCCGTGTCATGCCCCCGCCGCTCGAGCAGTTGCAGGGCAAGAGGGTGGACCGTGCCTTTGGGAAACGAGCCGGCGGAATGGGCGCGGAACCGGCCCTTGCCTTCGGCGTTCAGGATGGCCTCGGCCAGGATCGAGCGGGCCGAATTGCCGGTGCAGAGGAAAAGGACGTGATAGGGATGGTCGGTCATGGCGGGCCTCCGGCCGTTGCGGGCGATCTGGTCCAAAACCGGCTGGCACAGCTCGGGCCGGCCGCCGCAGCAATCCTGCATCAGGAAGGCCAGCAGCCCGCGCATCGCCTCGATCCCGGCGAAATAGCGGATCGAGCGGCCCTCGCGCGCCGAATGCACCAGCCCCGCCGCGGCAAGGACGGTCAGGTTGTTCGACAGCGTATTGGCGCGGATGTTCAGCATATCCGCGATCTCGCCTGCCGTCCGACCCTCGGGACCGGCCTGGACCAGCAAGCGGAACACATCCAGCCGGATGTCATGGGCCAGGGCGGCGAGCGTGTCGAGAACGCGATTCTTTTCCATTATTCATGTATAATGGAAATAATTTGGCAAGGCAAACGCCGGCCATGGACGCGGGCATGGCCGTTCGCGACCCGGTTCATTCCAGCTGACCGGCTTCCCTGTAGAAACGCTCGGCGCCCGGATGGAAGGGGATGCCCGCGCCCTGGGTCGCATTCTCCAGCGTGATCAGCCTGCCCCTGGGATGGCCGGCGGCGAGCAGCCTTTGCGTGGTCTGGTTGTAAAGCGCCTGGGTGATGCCGTGGATCAGCACCTCGGGCTGGTCGGCGCTTGTCACCAGCTGCGCCCCGACCGAAAGCGTGGCGACATCGGCATCCTGCCCCTCATAGGTGCCGGCCGGCACCGTGTCGGTGGCAAGGAAGGTGTAGGTTTCGCGCAGCCCGTCGACCTCGGGTCCGGCGATCGGCACCAGCGCCACCTCCTGCTGGCTGGCCAGCTTGGCGATGGCGCCCGCCGGATAGCCGCCGACGAAGAAGAAGGCGTCTATCGTCCCCTCGCGCATGCGGCCGGCCGCCTGGTCGAGCCGAAGATATTCCGGCGTGATGTCGCTTTCCGACAGGCCGAAGGCCGCGAGGATGATCTTGGCATCGACCAGCGTGCCCGAGCCCGGCTCGTCCAGCGATACCCGCTTGCCCCTGAGATCGGCGACCGAGGCGATGCCGGCATCGGCGCGGGCGACCAGGTGGATGCTTTCCGGGTAAAGGTTGGCGATCAGTCGCAGCTTTTCGACCGCCGGCTGGCCTTCCCACAGCCCGGTGCCGGTCTGCGCCCAATAGGCCACGTCGGACTGGCTGAAGCCGGCCTCCAGGCTGCCGCCGTCGATGGCCTTCACATTGCCGACCGATCCGCTCGTGGCCAGCGCCGTCGCCACCAGCCCCGGCACGCCGCAGGAGCCGCCTTCCTCGCAGGCACGCGGGCCGGGCGGGCTCGAGATCGCATTCGCGATCAGCCCGCCGATCGGGTAATAGGTGCCGGCGGTGCCGCCGGTGCCGATGCGGAAGAACGCGATCTCTTGCGCCGTCGCGGCCTGGCCCAGGCCGGCGGCGATGGCGAAGGCCGCGAACATTGTCCCTAGCTTCATGGCATGCCCCTGTTGCCCCGATCGTCCGCGGCGATGCTAGACAGAGCCGCCGCCGTCAACAACCGGCGGGGGCTGCGAAAATGCGCGGCCGTCCAGCTGCCTGGGGGAGGAGGGATCCAGCCGACCTAGGCGCGCATTCTATGCGCTGGCCTAAGTCGCTGGGAATCATGGTGGGCGATAACGGATTTGAACCGTTCCTAATATATTATAAATCAATAAGTTACGAGACGCTTTGTAACATTGTGGCGCCCCATGGAGTGGGCTAAGTGACGTGGCGTCACCAGCCCAGCAGAAAGGGCGAGGATCGCTCCCCGCCCTTCCCATTCGTGATCCACAATACAAAGGTTCCGGTGCCGCGCGGCAAAGGAGTATGCCACCGCACCGTGACGGGGTTTGCCCTCCGAAGGGCGCGCACTCACCGTCTAACCGCAGCGCGTTTCGGTCTGCTCAACCCAAGGAACACGCCAATCCTCTATGCTCTTACTGTCAGCCAGCGATTTGTCTCGCGGGTCAGCACATTTTTTCGCTGATCGCCTTCGCGGTGGCGACGCGCTGTTGGTTCGCCAGATCCAGAGCGCGGCCGGGCAGGGCGGTGTCGCTGATCTCGGGCATGTTCTCGACCGTGATCTCGGGCATGTTCTCGACCGTGATCTCGGGCAGGGCGGTGCCGGTGATCCGGTGCAGCAGCTCGACCTCGGCATCAGCCTTATCCCATGCCTCCACCCATGCCTCCGGCAGGACGCCAGCGACGGCCAGTGCTTCGATCACCTTGCCGCGCAGATCGCCGTCGCCATGAGCGGCGCGCGTGAAGGCATTGACCAGGTTATCGACCAGCTCGGCATGATCGGTGTCGGGCAGGAAATGGTTCATTTTGTAGTCCTCTGAATTGTCTGACCTCAATATAAGATTCCCGGCTGAATCTGTGAAGGGGTCGGACAGCAGAAAAGTGATTTATTTCATGGGCTTGTGAAATAAGTGCTTACTTATCCGGCCGGGCTTCGGGACGCCAAGGGACGGACAGGGACGCCCCAGAACGCAAAAAACCCTAAGCGCGAGCTTAGGGTTCTTGTGCAGGAGCTTCGGGACCATCCACTGTCGCGACTGATCGGAGAAACAAGAAGCCGATCAGTTGAAGCGGTATCTTGATACCGCCTCGGCCGGGTGGCGTCAAGCGGCAATCGCAGCAGCGGTAGCTTTTTTCGCGCGGTGCCGCCGAACACGCTCGGCCGCCTGTGCGCGTTTATGCTGTTTGCGTTCGTCAGGGGTCAAACCCGAAAGATCGGCGTTCGGTTCGGACCTGACCTTGCGGCGACTGGCGTTCCGTTCGGCCCGGCCTGCCTCAGTCCGGCGATATGCGTCGATTGCGCGCCACCGGCTCATTACATCATTCCGCGCAGCCGTCGCGGTATCAAGTGAAGTCATTGCGATTGCCTTTCATGATCGCCCATCCTTCACGCTCTTACGGCTGACCCGCGTTTCTTCTCGCGGGATCAGCACATTTTTATGGTCGCGCGCGGATCGGCCGGGACGGTCAGGCAGCAGCAGCAGCAGCAGCAGCTTTTTTCGCGCGTTGTCGGCGCTTCTTCTCGGCCTCTTTCTGGCGGCGATGTTCCTTGAGTTCGTCAGGGGTCAGCGCGTTCAGCTTCGCGTTCGGACCCCGGTCGGTCGTGCGAAGACTGGCGTTCCGTTCCAGCCGCCCGGCTTCGGTCTGGCGATATGCGTCGATTGCGCGCCATTGCTTGGTGCGGTCGTGGCGCGTGGCCTCCCATGCCTGAACCGGGGTCAGGACAGGATCATTACCAGCCTCTTGCCACGCCTCAAACGCTTTCAGCTTCGCCAGCCGGTTGTCGGCCAGTTGGTGCATGATCTCGCGGGCGCGGATCAGGTCCGGGTGATCGGCGGCGAGGTTCGCCGCCAGAACCTCGACGCGGTTGCGGGCTGCGGCCGCAACCTCGACAGCATGGTCATAGGCTTGTCTGGGATTCATCTTGCGCGGATCGACAGTCACCGGCCGGAGCCTCCAGATAACGCCCTCATCGTCGATCTGGTCGCCATGGCGGGGTTGCGCACCGGGGCGGGCCTCATCCCAGGTTCCGTGTTCATCCGAGAAGCTGCGGCCGCGATAGGGCTGCGGTGCTGCGGGCTTCGGGTGAACCTTACCAGCGGAGCGACAGGGCAGCACGATCTCGCCAGAGATATAGCCGTCAAGGTTCGCGAGAAATTCCGCGTCCGGGTCGGCGGCAGCGGCAATCGGATTAGCGGTCAGGTCGGCGGCAGCGCCGCCAGCAATTTCGTTCATCATTCTTGTTTCTTTCGATCTGCAACATGGATGTTGACCCTTAATTTTCTCCTGCCCATCCGCATTAGGTCAAAACCACGAAAACCGCAATGGCTATTTAGCTAGAGCGGCGCGGAGAGGCACCTTGCAGGCCGATCTCTTGAAATTGGCTGGCATAGCACCAAAACGCGCGAATCGCCTCTGTGGCGCGTTCTGTGGCGCTCCTAGGGTCGGTCCTGCCGTGGGTGTCGGGTGAACCGGAGCCGGGGCCGGCGACAGAGGCAGACCAGCCGGACCAGAAGCAGACCAGCCGCAGCAGCTCGACCAGAGGCAGACCATAGACCAGCCGGAGCGGGCGCAGCCCGCGACCACCCGGAGACGTGTTTCTGATTGTGGGGTTCTGTTCGGGCGTCAGCGCTTCGCTACCACCCGGAGACGGGTTGTCCCGTTTGTCCCGATTCCTGCCGCTTTCTTATCTTTCTTGTTTAAGTGTAGATAATCAAACAAGTTCATAAGATACGGCAGGAATCGGGACAAACGGGACACGCTCAAAATCCCATCCCCGGCAGAAATCGGGACAGCGTTACAGGCCGGGTGCAGGCTGTCCCGCAGGTCGCTCAAAATCCCATCCCCGGCAGAAATCGGGACAAACGGGACAACCGGCCGAAGCGGTAAAATACCACCACAACGGCCGGCCGAAGATCAGCGCAGCAGGCCACCCGGACGCATCTGCCGGACAAGTTCTTGCTGCACCAAGCCGCGCAAGCTGGCCTCGGACTCGCGGGCAACCTGCCGCGCCAGATCGGCATTGGCCTCGGGCGTTCCCCCGGATGCGTTGACGGTGATCGCGCCACCCGTGACGTTGATCACCGGCACGGATGCCCGCGCAGAGCCGCTGGGCGAGTCACTGACGGCCTTGGCGACCTTTCCGGCAGCAGAGACCAGCCCGCCCGAAGCATAGCCCCTGCGCGCGTTCTGGTGCAGCCGTTCGAGGTTGCCCGCGCCGATGCGCTGGACGGTCTCTTTCGAGAAAACGAACTCGCCTTTATGGACCACGCCAGCCGGTTCATACTTGCCGCCATGGCCGGTAAAACCACCATCGGAATAGCCTAGCCATCCGCCAACAGCCTGTCCGACGCCCGCGAACATGCCGCCCTGTCCGAACATGTTCATGAACACGCGGTTAAACTGCGCCTCGGCGATCTTTCGCAGCAACCCGGCCAATGCCTCGCGCGCCGACATGATGCCGGTCAGGATGCCCGTGAACATCTCGCTCAACGCCTCGGCTCCCTTCTGGCCGGCGTCCTCGATCTGGCGCAGCTTCTCGGCGGCTTGGTCAGCGTTCTGACCTGCCGTGACATACGCCTGCGCAAGCTGGTCAACCTCGGCGGTCAGGGCGGGCGTGATCTGCTTTCCGGCCTGTTGTGCGGCAAACAGCAGCTTGGCCTTCTCGGATGCGAAGGCGACGGCATCACCATAGGACTTGCCCGCCGCAGCGCCTGCGATCAGGGCAGCGGATTCAAATTCCAGTTCCCGCGTCCGGTCGCGGATCGCCTGCGCCTCGCGGGCGAACTCATCCAGCTTTGCCGCACCGCCACCAGAGCCGCCAGAACCGCCCTTGGAGCCGCCCGAGGATCGCGCCGCAGCATCGGCAGCAGAACGCGCGGCATCGCCATCCAGCGCGGCTTGTGCGGCGCTGGTGATCTGGGCATCGGTCAGGGTCGCGCCCGCCTCGGCAGCACGTTTACGCACGGCCTCTTTCTCGCGTTCCAGCTTGACGCCCTCGCTGGTCAGCGCGTTGCGGGCGGCTTCCGAGGCGTTGAAGCGTTCGTTGGCCTCGCGCATGGCGTCGAGGCTATCCATGGATGCCTGTTGCGCGGCATGTTGCTGGCGCAGCGACTCAAGCTGTTTCGTGCCGGGGTCGATCTGCGCGGCTTTCGCCAATTCCCCCACCAGCGCCGATGCCTGCGCCGTGACAGAGGCAATGACGCCACCGAGCCGCGACAGTTGCGACATGACGCCCGAGAATTGCGCCCGGTCCACGTCCGACAGGCTGGAGAAAGCATCCTGCGCGCCCGTGTCGATCTCGGCCAGCTTGGCGGCAAAATCGTCGCCGCTCATGGTGCCGTCGCGGAATCCTTGCTGCGCCGCGTCCAGTTCAGCCGACAGGCTGCGCAACTGGTCGGCAGCTTCGCCATAGCCCCAAGCGTCAAGCTGGCCGATAGCACCGCGCATCGCCATGCCCGCGCTGGTCGCTTCCTCGGCCAGCCGCATATATTGCGCATCAAGATTGCGCAGCGCCTCGGCCTGCGCGTCCACCGCATCCCGGTCGCGCGACAGGGTGTCATACAGTTCATTGCCGAGGATCGCGCGGCCCTCGGCCTCATTGTCAAAGATGCCGTCCAGCCGGTCGCGGAAGTCAGTCAGTTCCACCGCAGCGTCGGCAATGGCGATCACCGCGCGCTTGCCGAAGGATTCGACACGCGCGGTCAGTTCACTAAACCGGCGGTCGATCTCGGCGGCTTTGTCGATCAATTCCGCATCCAGCACCGCGCCGGTTTCATGGGCGCGGGCAATGGTGGCGTTGAGGGCTTCCTCACTCTGGCCGATCAGCGCGCTGAATTGCTCACCACCGGAACCGCCAAAGATTTCCTCCAAGAGGAACGATTGGCCGGCTTGGTCGAAGTTTTTCAGCTTGCCGAGAATCTCGGTCAAGGCGGCCGAGGGGTCTTTCAGTTTCTCTTTCAGCGTCTCGGCGGAATATCCTAGCTTCTTGAACGCCTCAGCACCCGCGCCCGTGCCATCAAGGAAAAACTCACCAGCGCGAATATGAAGCTCTTTAATCCCATCGGTTAGCGCATCAATGCTAATCCGGTTCTGATCGGCCACAAATTTCCATTCCTGAAAAACGGTCGTGGAAACGCCTGCCCGCTCGGCTTCATTTCGAAGATTGGCAACCTCTTTCGTGGTGCTGGCGATGCTTTGGCTGATCTGATCCAGACCACCAACGGCAATGCCACCGGCCACGCCACCAAGGAAAGCGCCGCCAATGCCTTTCAGTGATGCCGGGATGCCGTTGAAGGCTTTGCCGATCCTGCCGCCGATGCCCTCATATTCCGAGGCGATCTTATTGGCATTCTGCCGGGCCAGCTTTTCCATGCGCTGCGATGCGCGCTGTTGCTGGGTGATCGCCCGGTTAAAGTCCTTCTCCCATTTGGCGATGTTCGCCTCTAGCTTGACCAGCAGGCCGGTTTCATCAAGTGCCATGGTTCAATTCCTACTCATCAAGCGGCCACCAGCAGGCCAAGAATATCATCGCGGGAATAAAGCCCGCCTTGGTTATGATCCGTGATCGCGCTGGAAACGGCCATGCTTGCAGCAACAGCACCGTCAATATGGCCGCGTTTCTGGTCGGCCTTGTCCAGCCAGATCATGCCAGCCTTGTTCGTGACCGCCGCAACGCCGTCAAAATGGTTGCGAAGGATCGGGTGCCCATCGTGCCGGATCAGACGCCCGTTCACCGCACGGATAAGTTCGCCGTTGGCCGGTCCCATGGTTGCCGAACCTTGGCGCATCTCCACCATGGGAACACCATCAGATAGCAGTTCCGCAGCGGTGGCACGGAAACGCCATGGGTCATAGCGCACTTGTCGCACGTCATGCCGGGCGTAAATTTCCTTGATCACCTCGGCCACGGCCTCTTGCGTCACCACCGGGCCGGGCACCACAATCAAGTGCCCATCCTTCACCCATTGGCGATAGGGCACCTGTTCCAGCCGTTCCCGATCTTCCAGCCCCTCGGCCTGCACAAAGAACCAAGGCTTAATCGTGATCTGCCCATCATACTTGCCGCCATCGTGCCGCCACGCCGCGACGATAGCCGCAAGGTCGCCGCATTGAGCGTAGTCGACACCCAGATAGCAGGGAAACTCCTCAAGGTCGGTTTCGTAATCGACCGGCTTGCCGCTCTTATCCAACTCAATCTCAAAAGCGCCCGCATCGTATTCGTCGAAATTGAACAGCGGTGACGTGGAATTGCCAAGCCATTCATTCAGGGCGAGTTGACGGAAAGCATATCCTTCAATCGGATCATGCTGCGCCGTGATTGCATCATCGCGCATTTCATCCAAAAGCGGATAACCATATCTCATGCCGGGATTGACCTTGTGCCAAACGGCTTCATCAAGCCAATCGTCGCCCTCCTCGGGTTCAAAAATGATCGGCAGTTTTGACGGGTTCACGATCTTGCCCAATGCAATATCGCGGAACATAGAATATCGCTCATAAGCGAAGCCATGCCGCCCACGCCCCGCCGTGGTGCAGGTGACAAACAGCGCACCGCGTTTCCTACGCCCGGAATACATCGCTTCCCAGAGCTTGCGGTTCTTCCAGATATGCACCTCATCGCACATGACAAAGGTCGGGCTGGTGCCGTGGAATTTATCGCCGTCCGAGGTGGTGGTTTCCAAAATAGAGCCATCCAAATGGCTTTGAATGGATTTCGTCCCAATCTTGGGATTATTGACGCTCACCACGTCAGACAGGTTCTTGTCGGCGCGGATAATACCCAGAGCCTCAAGGAAACCAATTTCAGCCTGTTTGCGGTCAGCTGCGCAGAAATATGCCTGCCCTTGCGGCACGGCTTCCGGCCCCAGCAGGTGCAGCAGCGCCAGCGCGGCGGCGGTCGAGGTCTTGCGGTTGCCGCGTGGAACCTGCAACCAAACGTCCTTGACGATGCGCTTACCGTCCGGGTGGCGGGGGCCATAGATACGCCGAACAATGCGCTCAAGCCATGGGTCAAGCTGGAACGCCAAGCCCGGCAACGTGCTTTGCGGATGCGACAGGGATCGCAGGAATTGAACCGCCTGCTCGCCATATCCGAACGGGTCATCAATAGGCGAGTTGTCAAAGACCCAATGCGGATAGGTGCTGGCGCTCATCGGCGGAAACTCAAGGGATTGGGGCGCGCGTTCGGGTCGGGCTGGTCGGGTCCAGCGCCAAGCCGGGCACGGCTGACAGGATCAAGGCCAAGGTTCGCGGCAAGCTGGCGGGCCGAGAGAATGGCGCGGTTCAGGATACCAAACGTCACCTTGTCGATAACGCCGCCTGCCTGCTTCCGCTCGGTCTCAATCTGGCGGATGTAGCCGCGCGCGATGCACAAATCCTCCACCAGCCCTAGATCGGCTTTGCAAATCAGCTTGCGCGCGATCAGCATGGGAAGGATGCGCTTCCATTCCTGCACCGCGTAGGGCGAGAAATAGGCCGGGGCCTTGGGTGCCTTGGTCAGCGGCTCTTGGTCGGGATGCACGGCAGGCTTGACGCCGCGCAGGTGCTTGCTCATGCCGCGATCACCCGCAGTTCAAGGCCGCGCCTGCGCCCGATCTCGGCCAGCCCGACGATATTGTAATGCCTGCCATCCATCACCAGCCGGTCGGCGGTGGTGATCTCCACCGCCAGCGGATAGCGGATCAGGAACACGGCCTTGCGGTTGTCCATCTCGCCGGGGCCGGTCAGGAACTCGGTGGTGGTGGCGTCCTTGATCTCGGCCTTGCAGGTCAGCAGCGGCAGCCACGTCTCGCGGGCATGGCCGTAATCATCGACCAGCACCGCGTTGCGTTCGATCTGAATGCGGTTCGTCAAACGTCCTGCGCGCATCTTACCGCCTCCACCGCAGCGCCGCGCGCAGGCTGATCACCGCATGGGCGCAGGACAGCGCCGGATCAGGATCGGGCACCCACGCCATGACCGGGCGTTCCCAGCGGTCAATCTCGGCACCAGCCGGGCGCGGTGCATCCATCAGCGCCAGCATGGCGGCGCCCGTGATCTGTTGCGCGACGGCGGCCTGATCGGCGGCAGTCCAGACATGCAGCTTCATGCTGGCCTCGGCCACCACCTGACCACCAGACGCATGGCCGAGGATACGGACCTCGGCGGGCGTCATGATCACGCAGGGCATGGCCTCGGGCCGGGCAAGGCCAGAGCGGATGCGCTCGGGCGCGATATGCGCGGCAACGCCGGGTGCGGCGATCAGCGCCAGCCGCACCGCGCGTTGCAGTTCCATGTCGGGCGTCATTGGCTGGCCTCCCTCACGGCTCGGCGCAGCAGCCGGTTAATCCGCTGTTCGAGGCGCTTGCGGTTCAGCCGCCATGCCGGGTTGAAGAACGGTTGCGCGGGCATGGTGCCGGTGCTGGTGCCGTCCTTGTGCAGCCGGGGCGCGGTGCCGCCCTCCACAAGATGCGCGTGGCGGGCATCGCTGTCGCCAGCCGTCACCAGCACCTCGAACGGGCCAGCCGTGCGCTGCCCGCCATCGGTGGAATGGGGCGGGGTCGTCTCGCCGGGTCCGGTGACGTGAATCGACTCGATCAGATCACCCGTGCGGCGGCTGGCCTCGGCCAAGCTGCGCGCATCCTTGGCAACCTCATTGCCAGCCGCGACCAGAGCCGGGCGCAGGACCGGCGCAACGGCATCGCGCATCGCTTGCAGCTTCCGGGTCAGTTCCTTGGAACCTTGCACCAGATCAGCCATTGGCGGTGCCCTCCACCTCGGGGATGTAGCCGACAACCTGCCGCTTGATACCGGACAGCAGATCGGTGACGCCGAAAGGAAGCTGATAGGCGCTGGCAAAGGTCACGGCCTCGCGCGCCTCATACTGATGCGCGATCAGCATAAGCGCCGCTTGCAGCATCAGCACGTTGTCAGGGTCGAAAGGCAGGCCGGTATAAGACGCAACCCATGCCTCGGCCACGTTGCCGTAATGGGTCAGGATTGCGTCGTCGGCAGCCTCATCGGGCAGAAAGTTCAGATGCGCCCGCACAAGGGCAGCAGGGATCGGCATAACAGGTCACTCGCAACAGGGTATCCATAACGTAGTGTTACGTTATCACATAACAATCATAAGAAAAAGTTATATTCGGCCTGTCTTGCGCGTGCCTCCCCCCGCCGGTTCCCAGCAAGGGGCGAAGGTTTGGGGATACCCCTCCCTCAAAGAAGTAGAGAATTGAGGTCGGTTGAAGCACGACGTAATCGATCAATCTGCTGATGAATATGGATATTCATTCGCACGGATATCCAGAAAGACGGTGAGGACTTTGGTAATGGCTGTTGTGAAGCTTCAATAATCTGAGAAACACCCCAAATATCAGCACGGAAAGACAGAGAATCATGTCTAAATTTGGAGTCGGCTACAACCTTGGCTGCCACATTTTTGTAATGCGTAGCATAGGCCGAGTAAACCTTGTCATCTCCACTCCCGTGGGATGAACGCTTCTCACGATAATAAAAAACGTGATCCGGCCCATAGGGGTAGTCTATTCTAGGGCGCCAGCCTCTAGCCACCGCGTCATTTCGAATCGGGTTTATAGAGCCGTAGTCTCCGTAGGAAATGTCTGCAAAGTTGTGCACTCTATTGGCCGTGGCAGCGTGGAGATAAACCTCTTCAATGCGAAAGTCTCCATAACTCTCTCCGCCAACGTCCGTTACGGACTTCGGAAAGGAAGTCGAAACTAGAACTAATTCAGCAAATGGACAAATATCATGGACGATGCGGAAGACTTCGGCGGCTTCTATGGAGTGCAGTTCGCCTGTTCCTGGCCTAACATAATCGTAGTCCAGTATGACAACAAATCTTCCCCCAGACTCCGTATAAGCCAGCGCCCTCCTTGACAACACCTGAAGGTCTAAATCAAACTCATCATCCGTTTTTTTTACCGCGCGATACCCAATAGCCGAACTGGTTTTGGCAAGTTCGTCAAACTGCATGAAAAGAGATCTCTCGTAGTCAATCCAACTCTCACCGGGAACTGGCGATATTTGTAGAATTGGGCATATACTTGGGTTTGCCCGTTGGCGCTCCCGAATGTATTCCGCCCAGCAGATGTATCCAGATTTTGGAGAACTCAAATTCCGCGTAAAGTCCGAAGACAAATCATCATCACGAGTCACATCGATAAAGCTGTCCCGACTCTTGGAAACCTCGTTATCAATAAAATCCTGAATGGCGCTGAAGTTGTATTGTTCGCCGGTTCGCTCTCTCGTCTTTGGCTGATTCTTTCGCCCCCGCGTTATCTCAATAATGGGTGTAATTTCCGACCGAACGCTAGCGGTAATGTTGCGATATGCCCGCATTTCAGACGTTCCAGTTTTCAACACAAGATAATACTTCCCCGTCATGCTGTATCTCGCGACAGTTCTTCTTGACGAAATTGAAGCGCCGCCACAGAAACTTTTAACGCAAGAGCGGCTTCAACTATACGTCCATCACTTTTAATCATCGCGCTTTCGACTGCCGTTTTAGGCATCAGAATTTTAGCCGCAAACCTATTAGCTTGCCATTCGATCGGTATCGAATTACCATCACGGTGCAGTATTCGCTCTCCCTCTGGGAATTCGGTGATCTGATTCCTGTGCAGCTGATAGTGCGCGTATTCATGCGCCATCGAAAATCGCTGTCTGTTCTTGGGGTGCTTTGAGTTTATGCCGATGATATAACTAGCTCCGCCAGCATGCATGATATACGCATCCTTATCAGCAAGATCCTCAAATTTCAGTGTGAGATTGTCATCATTGAGTATCAGCCGCTGAATGTCAACGGAGCCAAATTCAGTTATTAGTCCCATTTCTTGGCAGTATGAAAGGACGCGCTCTGGGGTGTCCAGCGCGGACGAATTCATGGTGGGAAGTTTTGACGAAAATCCCGTAGGTCGCGGGCGTCTCATTTACTCCTCCTGCATTTCTTGGATTTGAAGCTCTAGCGATGCAACCTTGTTCTCAAGGGAGATGAATGCATCATACAGACCGCCCTCGGAGGGGAAAGGCAATCGCAGCGACTGATCGGAAACCACTGTGGCTGCCTGCTTTGCTAAAAGTTCTTTCCCCTTATCGCGGTCGAAATAGTCAGAAATGTGAGGCGGAATTTCTTGTTCAATCTGTGCTCGCGCGCTTGCCTTTAAGGTATATGCGCCAAAGGCTGCAACAACAGCTAACGCAGCAATCAAGATTGTTATCACAGAGGTGTAGAATCCCGTTATCGTCTGCAAATATGTCGCATCACTCCAAGCGCCGCCTTGATTAAGGTAACAGTAAAAAACGTCCGAGACCGTGCTGCAGTTGGGCGCACTATAAAATACGGTTTTTCGCATAAACCAAAAGAACGCCAAATTTACGCAAATAGGAACAAAAACGCCAAAGACCCCGACTAAAAATACTAGGTGTGCGCGCCCATATTTAGCGATAGGATTTCCTCGCCCGTTGTTCGTTTCCGACATTCTGCTTCCGATACCCATCTGCTGTTTCCATCATGTGTAGCCTGAGCGCTTGCAGTCGGCAATATTTTGCTCACTTCGCTGCTTCACCGAACTATGACAGCCGGTGCACAGCGCCTGCCAGTTGTTCCAGTTCCAGAACAGGGCCTTGTCGCCCCGGTGGGGCTTGATGTGATCCACAAGGGTCGCGTCAGCACCGCACATAGCGCAGCAGGGATGAAGGCGCAGGAACTCGGCCCGCGCCTTCTCCCATTCCCGTGTATAGCCGCGCTGGCGACTGTTCGGCCGTGTGGCGTCATAGCGGCGCTTGCGCTCAAGCTGGCGCTCTAGCTGGCAGGCACAAAGGACGCCATGGGGCACGATGGCACCGCAGGAACAGAGGCGCGGCGGCTTAGGCACCGTGGCGGGCTTTCAGGGCGCGCAGGGCGTGGCGGTTGAACTCGGGATCAAGGCCAGCAGCTTCATTGGCTTGGCGCTGTTCGGCGCTCATGGCGGGTTTGTGCGGGTCACCATTGGCTGCGGCTTCCATGGCTTCTAGCCGGTCGAGGCGGGCGCGCAGGATCGCATCAATCTCGGCAGGGGATGCCTGCCAGACCTCGGACGGGGGCCATTCCAGAATGGTGGTGCCGAACTTGAACAGTTCGGACAGGTAGTCCCGCAGCGGCATTGGCTTTGCGGTGGTGCTGGCCGGTGCGGGTTCCTCGGGTTCTGGCAAGAGGTTCACCAGCAGTTCAAGGCAAGCCGCTTGCGCCCGAGAGAGGAAAGACGCAAGCGGCTTGTCGGACAGGGCTGCCAAGAGGACAAACGCCGCTGCCCGATCCGTCGCGGTGGCGAGGATCACCGCACGGATTCGGGTATAGGTTTGGCGCATGAGGCTATCCCATGCGCCGGGGATGCCGCCCGGCAGGTTGTCCAAGGCGACCGCAGCCCGCAAAGACGCCCGCAGCGTCACGGCATGGTCGCCGTGGCGCAGGATCGTCTCATAGGCGGGCTGCAAGGTCATGGCGTTATGCGGCCACGCGCAGCTTCACAAAGCGGTCAGCATGGGTCAGGTCGGCGCCGACGCGCTTGCGGGCGATGAACCGGACCTGACCTTTCGTGCCCAGCGTGTAGGGATCGCGCAGAATCGACAGGTCCACCCGGTCAAAGATGCGATAGCCCGACATATCGCCGAACATGATCGGCGCAGCGCCAGCCGCCACATTGTCCATGTCGGGCATTTCCACGATGGGATTGCCCAGCAGGCGCAGAACGCCGCCGTCTTTCGGATCGGTGACAAGATACTGCCCTTGCGCATCCTTGAACTTACGGATGGTCGCCAGCGTGTTGCGGTTCATCAGCCAGACCGCGCTACGGGCGTGGAAGGACGGAATCGCGTGCTGCATGGTGATCAGAACATCCATGGGATTGCTGGCCGGGAAGTTAGCCGCCACGCCGGTCTTGACCTCGGCAATGCCGGTGGCAGTCATCAGGCCGCGCGGCTGGCCGGTGCCGGTGCCTTTGACAAAGGCCAGCCCTTCCACCTTGGCAAAGCCCTCGGCCAGTTCGCGGTTCATCACCGATTCCAGATCATAGGCATTGTCTTCCAGCACCTTGTTGCTGGCGACGTAGAAGCTGGAAAGCTCATGGTTCGCGATCTTGACCTGACCAAAGGTCGGCTCGCTGGCGGTCATGTCAGCGCCTTCCTCGGTCCAGAAGGCGTTCACGCCCGACAGCAGGGTCGGAAAGGTGATGTCGGTGCCGGTGACGGTCTGGACGCTGGCATACTGGCGCAGCGGCGACATCTCGGTCAGCAGTTTCAGGATTTCCGAACCGAACTCGGGCGGCACCAGATAGCCGCCATTCGCGTTGTTCGCGACGGCCAGCGCCTTGACCTCGGTTGCCTCCATGCGGGCCTCGCCGCCGCGCAGGTAGCTGGAAAATGCCTTTTTCTCGGCAGTATCGCCTTGCACGACAGCCGGTGCGCCCGGACGGTTCGCCTTGGCTTCCAGCTTGTCGAGGCGCGACAGGACGCCATTCAGCGCCTTGGTGTCGATCTGGGCAGCGTCATTGGCCGGGGTTTGTGCTTTGACCTCTTGGGCCGGATTTGCGTTTTCCATAACAAACTCACTGTTTACAGGATCAGGGGTGCCACCTTTGACGGTTTGAATGCGCGCGTCCGGGTGGCACGGGACCGCGACAACTGAAATTTCATGCAGGGCAAGCGCCTTGATGGTGCGTCCTTTGGCGTGGCGGGCGGCGTCCTTGGTGACGAAACCGATACTCAAGCCAGTGACAGCACCGGCCCGGATCATCGCGCGGACTTCGCGGGCGCGTTCCACGTCATCGACCAGCAAGCGGCCTTTGACGTTCAAGCCCTCGGGCGTCTCGGTGATGGAATCCCAGATGCCGATCACTTGGGCCTGATCGTGCGCGAAAAGCATCGGCAGCGCCTCGGGCTGGTCAAAAGCGCCTTTCTCGATCACGTCGCCCACGCGATCAGGCGTGCCAAACGGCCATGCAATCCCGGTGATCTCGCCCGCCTCGGTGGTGGTAAGCTGGGCTTTGACCTCGATCCGATCAGCCATGTTGCACCTCATCCGCGCCGATCCAGCGGGCGGCAAGGATCGCGGTCGCCAGCGGCAGCACCTCGGCCACCGGACGATTGCGGGCGTAGCTGTTCACCAGCCGGGCGGCTTCCTCGGGGCTGGTGCCTGCGCCGATCAGGCCAAGCCGGATCACCTCGGCCAGATCGGCCAGCTTGAAGGCATGGGCGGTCAGACGCTGGAACAGGGTGCCGATGCCGGTGCCGGTCGAGGCTTCCAGTTCCGTCACCATGTCGTCGGTCAGCGTGAACGGGCGTTCCCGGTCGCCGAAAAAGGCGGTCGCGGTGATCATGCGGCATCATTCGCAGGCAGGCCGATCATGGCGCGCAGTTCGGCGGCGGTCAGGATACCGGCATTGACAAGTGCCAGGGCGATTTCAAGCGCCGCCAGCATTTCCAGCGGGCTTTGCGTGGTGTCATTCATTGGGGGCTTCCTTGGCAGGTTCGGGCGTGGCGGTGGTGCCGCCCGAGGTGGTGAAGGGGTTCGATAGTTCGTCGCCGCCCGCCATCGGCGGCAGGTTCAGCCCGGCCCGGACCTCGTTCGGGGTCATGGCGCGCATGGCGACATACTGGCTGTAAGCGGTGGCCTGCGCCGCAAAATCCACGGTCATCAGGTCTTTCGTCTCGGCCTCGATATAGAGGGCGCGGCGATCCTCGGGCGACAGCAAGACGCGCGCATAAGCGGCCTGCCAGCGCTTCAACCAAGGCCGCAGCGTCATGGTCAGAAACTGTTGCGCCATCTGTTCGACATTCGACCAAGTGCCGCGTTCCAGTTCAAAGATCATGCTGGGCGGGATGCGGAAGGCGCGGGCGATCTCGCGGATTTGCTCAATCCGGTTCGTGTAGAACTCGGCATCCGTGTTGCTGGTGGCGAGAGGGTAGTATCTCATGCCGTTGTCGAGAATTGCGGCGCTGCCAGCTTTCACCGCCGACCAGCCATCAATGATCTTCTTTGCCGGATCGGGTTTTAGGTCTTGCTCGGTCGAGAGATAGCCCGAGGGACGGCCAGCGCGCCCGAACCATTCCGCAAGGTGCTGTTCCGCTGCCAGCGCAAGGCCAATGGCTTCCTTGGCATGGGTGATCGGGGAAACGCCATCCAAGGTGCTGATATGCAGCACATCGGTATAAGGCAGCACGGTATCGCCGCCACCTTTCAGCCGGATGCGGTAAGACGGTTCGCCGTAGTCGTCAGTTTCGACCGATACCGCGCCGGGGTCGATCCGGTGCAGTTCGAGCGGCTGGCCGATGCCGTTGCGCACCACCTGCGCAAAGCCAGAGCCAGACAATAGCGCATCGCGGGTCAGGTGTTCGCGCAGTTCCTCGGCGCTGGTCCAAGGGTTCGCCTCGCCATGGATCAGTTCATAGCCGGGGTGGTCTTTCTGCGCCTCGCGGGTGTCGCGGTCGTGCAGTTTGAACGGCAGATTGCCGCAGGCTTCCGAGATAAGCCCGACAGCAGCGGCAACGGCGGGGACGCGCAGAGCGGTGGTGCTGGTGACAGTGACGCCGGATCGCACCGGCAGGCCAGCGAACAGGCCGTAAGCCTCGGGGCTGGTCAGCGTGAACGCTTTGGATTCAGTCCGGCCTTGCCCGAACAAACGGGCAAGGCGCTGGGGGATACTCATCAACAGGCACTCGCAAAACTTCCTATGTTACAATGTAACATGCAGGACGATTATTACAAGTGCTCATGTTGTTATGAATTTCGTTCAATAGTGTAGCTGGGTAACGCGTCGATCACGCGGGCCTTGGCAGTCAGCGAAACGTCGCCGTAGCCGTCCGAGGCGGTGCGCCCGGCGTGACCTTGGATCGCATCAACCACGCGAATATCAGCGCCCATATCTCGCGCCTGCGTCTTGAACCGATGCCGCCATGCGTAATTCGGCTGAACCCCAGCCGGAACTAGGCCAGTTTCGCGCAGCCAAGTTCCGACTTGGTTTGTCATCCGCACCGCCTTGGCCGCGAATTTGGCCGGGTCTTTGCCGTTGTGGAACAATGGGCCGTGGTCAGCTTGTTCCACGAACCGAACAAACCCCTCCACGACTACTTGCTCATGCAAAGGCACGTCGCGGAAATGACCCGCTTTCATCGTGCCGGCGTCAGGTGTGATGCGGATCACCCAGCGGTCGCCCTCTTGCCGCAAGTCCTCTTTCCGTAGCTGGGTAATCTCGGACACGCGCGCGCCCGTGAAGGCGCAGAGGATCGGCACCCATCGCTTGGCGTTTACGGATTCGTTTGTCTCGCGAACGTAGCCGAATTGATCGGGTTTCGCTTCATACGACCGCGACAATTTCAGAACCGCGATAGCCTCTGCATCGGTATATCCTGCCTCGCGGGCGCGCTGCTTCTTGGGCTTGGCCTGTTTGACGGTCGCGGCGGGGTTCTCGGGCAGGCGCTCGTTGTCATGCGCCCATTGGAAAAGAGAGCGGACGGCAGAGAGATACATATCCGAAACCGTCTTAGCCGAAAGGGTCGCAAGCAACTGGTCGCGCCAGTCCAGCAGGTTTTTCTTTGAGACTTGGCGCGCGTCGTTGTGCCCGAGGAACTTCCGCAGGCTGACCTTGACGGGCTCCATGCGCTTACCGCCGTCCTTCATGAAGCCCGCAGCGGTGCGCGCTTTGATGTAGTCATCCCACAATTTAGACAGGCTTATGGGTTCTGGTTCGTTCTCGGGCTGCTTGACGTTCAGCAGCAGAGGGGTTGACGGCTGGCCGGTATAGTCGCCCTCGTCGCGCTCCACGACACGCGCCAGCGCCTCTAGTTCGGCACTACAGAGGGCGCGCGCGATGGTGCGCCATTCATCGGAACCGGGCGCGGCGTCGAGATTGCCAGCCGCGCGGAAACGCTCGATCCGCGCGCCCATCAGGTCGGCCAGTTCCTGATCGGTCAGACGCCCGGCCACGCCCGCGCGAAGCTGGGCGACATAGCCGTCATCAATGCTGATGGTCGAGGCGGCGGCATAGGACGTGCTGTTGCGCATCTGGTCGTCAAAGGCGAGACGCTGCGCATAGTGACTGGCTGCAATCTGATCTGGGGCGAGGGGGTAGCGCGCTGGCGTGGCGGTGCTGTTTGATGGAATAGCCGCCCGCTCGGCTTGCGCGATCTGATGTTGAAGGGATGCCACCGCACCGGGCAGCAGCTTCATTGCCGTTCGGCGATCCGGCCCGAGGGGCGCGCGCAGTTCGGTCTTGCCGACGACTGGCCGCAGGTCTTTCGGCACCACCAACCGGGCGAAGAATCGACCGTTTCGGTTCAAAAGGTATCGTTGCGCCCCAGCCATCACAGACCCGTTTTGTAACAATGTTTGTGACAGTAGAACGGACTAACCCCAGCAAAACAAGGGATTTCCTGTAATTGCTGGGGTGAATCTGGTGGGCGATAACGGATTTGAACCGCTGACATCTTCGATGTGAAGCCAGAAATTGCTTTGTCACCCCATTGCACGAGATGACACGAGACTGCATGAAAGTCTAGGATTCGAGGCGTCGGGGGAAGCGGGCCACCGGGCGGTGCTAATGTGCAAAGGTGTCGAAGATCGTGCAATCTGGTCGAATCCGGGGGAGGTGACCGGATGGTGACCATGCCTTGCTTCTGGGTCTCATTTGAGATACAATGCTGAAAGCACAGGAGGCCACCATGCCCGCACAAACTTCGATGCTGCACGTCCGCGTGGACGACCAACTCAAGGCCCAAGCTGCTGAGGCGCTGGCTGGCGTCGGCCTGACCCTGTCGGATGCGGTTCGCATCTTGCTGACCCGCGTCGCGCGGGAGGGCGGGTTGCCGGCCGGTTTGACAGCCGATCCAGATGCCTATGACGCGTGGTTTCGTGCCAAGGTGCGCGAAGCACTTCAGGATGATCGGCCGACGATCCGTCATGCCGATGTCATGGCAGAGATGCGCGAACTGATCGAGCGGAAGCGCCGTGCCTGAGGTGGAATGGCGGCAAGCCGCCCGTGACGACCTGCGTTCGATCTTCGAGTACATCGCCGATGACAATCCGACAGCGGCACTTGCGCTGCTGGATGAGATCGAGGCAAAGGTTGGCAAGCTGCCTGATCGGCTTAGAGCGTATCGGCCGGGCAGGGTGACAGGGACACGCGAAATGGTCGTCCGGCCTAACTATCTTGTGGTCTATGCTGAGGTCGGGGGAGCGCTGGTGATCCTGCGGGTTTTGCATGCGGCGCAGATGTGGCCGTGAGAGGCAAAGGTGGCAAAGACGGCCCAAAGCCGCCTGTCGCCCCTCTCGACGCTGCGTAGCCGCACGCCATTCGGACCATTCGTTGCGCCAGTAAAGTTGCATCCTGACGCCAGAGGTACATTTTGGATTGTTGTGCTGCAGCACGGTCGTATATGCTTCCCGAGCATCGTCACTGCTGGGATCCATCATGCATCTGGTTACAAAGTCTTATTTCGACACTTTCTGCGCAAATTTTGCCTCCCCTTTCGACGACGCAAAAAACTTCGAAGCTTTCACCGCATACTGCGCCTTCACCCGCTATTCCGCCGACAATGTTGAAGCGACGGACTTGGTGTACGATGGCGCTGACCCGGGGATCGACGGTGCACTTCTCTTTCTTGATGACCGGGCAGTTTTCTCCGCTGACGAACTTGAAGAGATTTTCAAGTCGTCCCGTCGAGAATTTCACGTTACGGTCGTCCTGACACAAGCCAAGCGATCTGTGACTTGGTCGAAGCAGGAGATCGACTCGTTTGTTGCGGCAATCACAGACTATTTGTCCGAAGCCCCCAAACAGCCGCACAGCCAATTTTTGGCAGATTTCAAAAGTATGTTTCAGCTGTTGTTCAAGAACATCGGCCGTATAAGGGGCGGCCTTCCAGACCTGCACACATACTTCTTCACTGCTGCGCCGGACACTGATGCAGTGGAAATCAACGCAGCCTTCGATGCTGGCCTAATTGCGATCGGGGCGTTGGGTTATTCGAATGACACAAAGCTAGTTAAAGCTCATCGCGACGTGATCCACGAGTACTGGCTCGCGGCTGATGGCCCCGTCGAAGCCAGCCTAACGACTGTTGGATATGCGCCATTCCCGGCAGCTCAGAGCATCAACAACGCATATGTTGCCACGGTGAAGGCGCGAAGTTTCATCCAAGCAATCCTTAAGGATCAGCACGGAGTACCTCGGAAAAAACTTTTCGAAGAAAACGTGCGTGATTTCCTCGGCGTCGACGCAGACGTGAACGCCGAAATTGCAGGAACTCTTGGTGATGCTAACAAAAAGGCTCGATTTGGCCTTATGAACAATGGGGTAACCATCGTTGCGTCGAGCGTTCGGCCTTCCGGTCAGGAAATCTATATTAGGGACTTCCAGATCGTGAACGGCTGTCAGACATCGGTCAGACATCGAATGTGCTTATCGCGCTTGACGATCAAACGGATGACACGGTGAGTCTGATGGTGAAGTTGATTGAGGCTGATGACCCTGCCGTGATTGATGATATTGTCCGAGCGACGAACCGTCAGTCTAAGGTGGAAGATGCTCAGTTCGTCTCAACCATGGCAACGCTTCGAGATTTGGAGCGATATTTCAATGCTCGCGGCGCAGGCGAAGCCAATCGTCTCTACTTCGAACGCCGGAAAGGTCAGTATGGGCCCGAAAATGTGGCTCCAGTCAGGATTTTTGATGTCAGGGAGACAGCGCGATGTTATGCTGCGACGGTGATGATGCGGCCTGATCTGGCGAGCCGCTACCCTAATCGCCTGACTGGAGAGCTACTGTCTGAGGTCTTTGGTGCAGGAAACCGGAAGAAGATTACTACACCGCCTGCTTCTGCCACTATCGCCTGAGGATGCTCACCTCGAATAAGCGGTTCGATGGCAAGTATTCTAAGCTTCGTTGGCACATCATGACGGCCGCAGTAAAGTACTGCGGCGCAAAGTACAAAGAGTGGCGTTGTAAGACTCGCAATGAGGCGCTGTACAACCTCTTTGCCTCGAACGATGGCGAGTGGTTCGAAAGGCTGGATACGTTGATTAAAACAAGCATCCCGGATCCGGACCTATCGCGCGACGTGCTTAAGTCTCCGCCGCTGACCAATACGACTTTGGCGAACGTCGATCAGTTGCTTTGAAGTAGTTGCCGCCTGCTGGAGCAACGTAAGCAGCCGGCTCTATGGGGAAATTCAACCGATTGTGTCAACGGCGGAGTAAAACCCGGCCACGCGGCGGCGCAAAAGTCTGCCAGTTAGCGGCACAAGCACGGAACGTCGGGAGGGCGTAGCCCGACCAGAGTTCCGTGCTTGTGCCGTTGGTATTTTTTGAAAGGGGTCAGCCGGCCTTTCGGGCGCGGCTTTGGGCGAGACGATAGCTCTGGCCATTCATTTCGAGAATGCTGACGTGGTGGGTCAGCCTGTCGAGAAGCGCGCCGGTGAGGCGTTCGGAGCCGAATGTCTCGGTCCATTCGTCAAAAGGCAGATTGCTGGTGATCAGGGTCGATCCGCGCTCGTAGCGTTGCGAGATCAGTTCGAACAGCAGCTCGGCGCCGGTCTTCGACAGCGGCACGAAGCCGAGTTCATCGATGATGAGCAGCTTGTATCCTGCCATCTGCTTCTGGAAGCGCAGCAGGCGGCGCTCGTCGCGGGCCTCCATCATCTCGCTGACCAGGGCCGCGGCGGTGGTGAAGCCGACGGACAGGCCCTTCTGGCAGGCGGCCAGACCAAGGCCGAGCGAGATGTGCGTCTTGCCCGTGCCACTGGGGCCGAGAGCAATAATGTTCTCGCGCCGCTCGATCCATTCGCACCGGGCCAGTTCCAGCACCTGCATCTTGTTGAGCTTCGGGATGGCCGTGAAGTCGAAGCTGTCCAGGCTTTTGACGGCCGGGAACCTGGCGGCCTTGATGCGCCGCTCGACCATCCGCCGTTCCCGGTCGATCAGTTCCAGTTCGACGAGCCGGGCGAGATATCGGACATGGTCCACGCCTTCCGCCGCACATTGCCGGGCCAGTTTCTGGTGTTCTCGCAGGAAGGTCGGCAGTTTCAGCGCCTTGAGGTGATGGGCAAGCAGGATTTCCGGGGCGTCGCTCATGCCACGCCCTCCGCATTGACAGACAGCAGCCGCATGTAGGAGCGGGCCTCGGTCTTCTCGACCGTTGCCCTGGGCAGGTAGGGATAGCAGTCCAGATCCAGCCGGGGTGGCCGGCGCTCCACCCGGCACAACAAGAGATGCTTCACCGCATCGAAGCCGATCGCCCCCATCTGCAGCGCCTGCCTCACGGCCGCATGCAGATCGGCCAGATCGAAGGTTTCCAGAAGCCGCAGGACCTGGACATATTCGCGTCGGCCGTGCCGGTTCATCCGTGCCTCCATCAGCCGGCGCAGGGTGGCGAACTCCTCTGGCAGGTCCCAGTCCTGCAATGGTGCCGCCTGATCCAACGCATTGATCTTCTGCTCGATCAGCGGAAGGTAATGGAGCGGGTCGAAGACGATCTCGTCGCGATCCCAGCACCGGGGATGGCGGGCGATCACTTCGCCCCGGCAGCCGATCACCACCTCATGGATATAGCCCCGGATCCAGACATCCTGATGGCCGTAGGCGACGGGCACCGAGTAATCGTTGGTCTTGTAGCGCACCAGCGATTGCGACGACACGCGGCCGGTCGCCTGATCGCAGGCATCAAAGGGCGCCGCCGGGAGCGGGCGCATCGCGGCGAGATCGCGCTGCAGTCGCTCGCCGATCGTTTCGCTCTCGCCGCGAAGGACATCGTGCTGACGCCGCTTGCAGCGCTCCTCCAGCCAGAGGTTGAATTCTTCCCAACTGGCGAACTCAGGCATCGGCACCATGAAGTTGCGGCGGCAATAGCCCACCAGGCCTTCGACATTGCCTTTGTCGTTCCCCTTGCCAGGGCGGCCATAGCGATCCCGGATCAGGTAATGCGACAGAAACCCGCTGAACAGCGCCGCCCGCTTGCGGGTGCCATCCGGCAGGATCTTCGCCACCAGGCAGCGGTCATTGTCGTAGACGATCGACTGCGGAACCGCCCCAAAAAAGGCAAAGGCATGGACATGACCGTCCACCCAGGCCTCGGCAACCGCCGCCGGATAGGCACGGACGTAGCAGGCGTCGCTATGCGGCAAGTCCAGCACGAAGAAATGCGCCTTCTGTTCGACACCTCCGATCCGAACCATTGCCTCGCCGAAGTCGGCCTGCGCGTGTCCTGGGGGATGCGCCAGCGGCACGAACACCTCCTGGCCCCGCCGCTCACGTTCCCGGATATAATCCTTGATGATCGTGTAGCCGCCGGTGAAACCGCATTCTTCGCGCAGACGGTCAAACACACGCTTCGCCGTATGCCGCTGCTTGCGCGGCATGGTCCGGTCCGCCTCCAGCCAACCCTCGATGATCGGGATGAACGGATCGAGCTTCGGGCGCCTGACCTCGGCCGTCCGCCGGTAGCCCGGAGGAACCGAGAACGTCATCATCTTTGCGACCGTGTCGCGCGATATGTTGAATGTCGTCGCCGCCTGACGCTGGCTCATACCAGCAGCACAGGCCTGACGAACCTTGAGATAGAGTTCCACGCTGTAGATCCTCCCATCCTCCCTGCAGCCGCAGAAAGGGAAAAGGTGGACGACTTTTACGCCGCCCGCAGCAGCACCATGCCGCCGCTAACGTGGACTAATTTCGCACCGCCATTCTCAGACAATGCGGTCTGAGGCACCGTGACCATGGCGATGCCGCAATTGATCGAATGGCAGATCGAGGGCGGCAAGGAAAAGCTCGAAGAGCACAGCCTCGAGGAGTTTGTAACCGCCCTGGTATCGGCCAGGGAAGGGCGCGAGGCGGTGCTGCGGCTCAACCTATTCGTTTCCCTGTAACAGAAGAAACCGCAATGCATCCGAATCCTGTAAGGCGGTTGCACCGCGAGCCAACACGGAGACCGGCTATTGTACAGCCGCCTTCACCGCCGCGAAGGCCTGATCGGCGAATTCGCCCAAGGCGCCTTTGTGCGGGCGATAATCGATACCTTGCACGACGCTGACCGTTTTGTCATCGACAGCGATACACTGCGCGATGAAAGCGCCGCTACCCTCGGCGCCGCCGCTGACGGTCACGAGTTGGCCCGGATAGCTCTGGGTTGCGGTGTGCAGCCCGGCTTTCGTGGCGATCTCTACGACGGCCTTGCCGCAGGTCTCGATGCTCAGTTGCGCGGCGGGGGTGCGCTCGACATGATAGGTCACATTGAAATCGGTGCCCTGCGCCACTGAGGGAGTCGCCAGGACAATCAAACCGCAGGCGCCGAAAAGCAGAGCGAAACGTGTCATCGGGAAATCTCCATCGTCCAATAGGGCTCATGCTAATGCATCGGGAGCGAAACCTTGAAGGATGAATACCAGCCGGTGAAGGATATAGGCGGAAACGCACCGGTGAAGGATGGTAGGCACCGCGCCGGGCGGCCCCATGACACGGTGGCCCGAATTCCGGTGACCGCGCGGTGACCGCTGACAACTTCGGAAAGGGTGGCAAGATGTCGGAAGGGGTATGAGAAAGGCGCTAAGGGGTTGTTAAACCTGCCTTAGCGCCTTTGGAATCATGGTGGGCGATAACGGATTTGAACCGCTGACATCTTCGATGTGAACGAAGCGCTCTACCGCTGAGCTAATCGCCCGATGCGCGCTAGATAGCCGCAGCCGCGGCGGGCTGCAAGAGGCTTTGGACGAAAAATCATGCCTCGCCGGCGGCGCGGCGGCGCAGGCGCAGGGTGATGACCTCGCCGCCCGATCTGTCGTTGCGCCGGCTGATCCGCGCCCGGCCCAAGGGCGGCAGCGCCAGCGTCATGCCCGCCGCAATCGCCTCGTCCAGTTCGGCCAGGGTGGCCTCGACGACGGCCTTGACCTCGCTGTTGCGCAGGCCGGTCCGCCGCGCGACCTGGGCCAGCAGCTGCCGCTTTTGCAGAACCCTTGCCGGCTCAGGCTCGGCTGTGCTTTCCCTTTTCGGTTTTCCCTCCGATCTTGCCATGAGCGAACTCCTTTCTGATGGAGCCTCGGTCAAGAAAAAACCGCGCGGGATGGCCCGCGCGGTTGCTTGTGTCAATGGGCGACCGCCGCGCCGCCACTGCCCTGGTCACGGGTCGCGGCCAGCCGGCTGGCCTCGGCCGCTTCCTCGGCGGCCTCGTCCCATTCGATGGGCTCGGGCATCCGCACCAGCGCCTGCTGCAACACCTCGCGCACATGGCTGACCGGGATGATCCTGAGCCCTTCCTTGACGTTGGCCGGGATCTCGGCCAGATCCTTTTCGTTATCGGCCGGGATCAGCACGGTCTTGATGCCGCCGCGCAGCGCCGCCAGCAGCTTTTCCTTGAGCCCGCCGATGGCCAGCACGTTGCCGCGCAGCGTGACCTCGCCGGTCATGGCCACGTCCTTGCGGACCGGGATCTGCGTCAGCACCGACACGATCGAGGTCACCATGGCGATGCCCGCCGAGGGTCCGTCCTTGGGCGTCGCGCCTTCGGGGACGTGGACGTGGATGTCCACCTTCTCGAACTTCGGCGGCTTCACCCCCAGCTCGGGGCTGATCGAGCGGACGAAGGAGGATGCGGCGTCGATCGATTCCTTCATCACCTCGCCCAGCTTGCCGGTCGTCTTCATCCGGCCCTTGCCGGGCAGCTTCAGCGCCTCGATCTGCAGCAGGTCGCCGCCGACCTGGGTCCAGGCCAGGCCCGTCACCACGCCGACCTGGTCGTCCCTTTCGGCCAGGCCATAGCGATAGCGGCGCACGCCCAGGTATTCCTCGGCCTTTTCGGGCGTCACCTCGACCGACTTGACCTTGCCCTTGAGGATCTCGGTCACCGCCTTGCGGGCCAGCTTGGCGATCTCGCGCTCCAGCGACCGCACGCCCGCCTCGCGGGTGTAGTAGCGGATCACATGGGTCAGCGCCTCGTCGCTGACCGAGAACTCGCCCTTGCGCAGCCCGTTCGCCTTGATCTGCTTGGGCAGCAGGTGCTGGCGCGCGATCTCGCGCTTCTCGTCCTCGGTATAGCCGGCCAGAGGGATGATCTCCATCCGGTCGAGCAGGGGCCCCGGCATGTTGTAGCTGTTGGCCGTGGTCACGAACATCACGTTCGACAGGTCGTATTCCACCTCGAGATAGTGGTCCACGAAAGTCGCGTTCTGTTCGGGGTCCAGCACCTCCAGCATCGCGCTGGCCGGGTCACCGCGGAAATCCTGGCCCATCTTGTCGATCTCGTCGAGCAGGATCAGCGGGTTCGTAGTCTTGGCCTTCTTCAGCGCCTGGATGATCTTGCCGGGCATCGAGCCGATATAGGTCCGGCGGTGGCCGCGGATCTCGGATTCGTCGCGCACCCCGCCAAGGCTGATGCGGATGAACTCGCGCCCCGTGGCGCGGGCCACCGAACGGCCCAGCGAGGTCTTGCCGACGCCCGGAGGCCCGACGAGGCACAGGATCGGCCCCTTGAGCTTGGCCGAGCGGTTCTGCACCGCCAGGTATTCGACGATCCGCTCCTTGACCTTTTCCAGGCCGTAGTGATCGGCGTCCAGCACCTCCTCGGCCTTGCCGAGATCCTTGCGGATGCGCGATTTCACGCCCCAGGGCAGCGCCAGCAGCCAGTCGAGATAGTTGCGGCTGACCGTGGCCTCGGCCGACATCGGCGACATCGACTTCAGCTTCTTCAGCTCGGCTTCCGCCTTTTCGCGGGCCTCCTTGCTGAACTTGGTCGCGGCGATCTTTTCTTCCAGTTCGGTGATCTCGTTCGAGCCGTCCTCGCCGTCGCCCAGCTCCTTCTGAATGGCCTTCATCTGCTCATTCAGGTAGTATTCGCGCTGGGTCTTCTCCATCTGCGTCTTGACGCGGGACTTGATCTTCTTCTCGACCTGCAGGACCGACATCTCGCCCTGCATCAGGCCATAGACCTTTTCCAGCCGCTCGGCAGTCACCAGCGTTTCCAGCAGTTCCTGCTTCTTGTCCAGCGCGATGCCCAGATGGCCGCTGACCAGGTCGGCCAGGCGCGCCGCATCGCGGGCCTCGGCTACGGCCGAGACGACCTCTTCGGGGATGTTCTTGCGCACTTTCACGTAGCGCTCGAACTCCTCGGCGACGGCGCGGGTCAGGGCGGCCAGCGTTTCCTCGTCGCCCGGCTCTTCGGGCAGCATCTCGCAGCGGGCCTCGAAATAGGCGTCGTTCGGCACGAAATCGGTGATGGTGACGCGCTCGCGCCCTTCGACCAGAACCTTGACGGTCCCGTCGGGAAGTTTCAGCAACTGCAGCACATTGGCCAGAACGCCGGTGCGGAAGATCCCCTCGGCGGCGGGCTCGTCGACCGCGGCATCCTTCTGGGCTGCGAGAAGGATCGGGCGGTCCTGCTCCATCACGGCCTCGAGCGCCCGCACCGATTTTTCGCGCCCGACGAACAGCGGCACGATCATGTGCGGAAACACCACGATGTCCCGCAAGGGCAGGACCGGATGGGTGGTTTGGGCGAATTCGTTCATGGAATCAGTCCTTTCTCGCCAAGAGGCGCAACCCCTAAAGACAGGCAGTCTGCGCCCCCTGCTGGCAGACAAGATAGGAAGCCCGCGCAAGAGGTTCAATGGGGGATTTGTTCGCATTTTGTTCTTGATCCCGCCGGGCCGTGGCAAGAAAAGGGCCCCCGGCGCGAACCGGAGGCCCCGAGGGTCGTCGGACCTGGGTGAAAGCGGGGTCAGACCTTGTCGCGGAAGAAGTGGTCGATCTGCTCTTCGGCCTTTTCCTTGGTCCAGCCGTATTTCTCCTGCAGCTTGCCGGCAAGCTTGTCCTTCCTGCCCGCCATCTCGGTCAGTTCGTCATCGGTCAGGTCGCCCCATTTTTCCCTGACGCTGCCCTTGAGCTGGTTCCATTTGCCTTCGATGATATCCCAGTTCATCGGCACTCCTTTCGAGCGGATTGAGTTTGCATGTGGGAATTGAACGACCGTTCCGTGCAGGAGGTTCCCGCATGCGGCCGGAAATCTGCCGCAGGATTCGCCGCCTCCCTGCTGTGCCGCCGCCGGATTCCGGGAAAACGGGCTGATCTGGAAAGGGAAAATGTCCGGCCGGGAAATGGCGGAAACTCGCCTTGGGCAACGGGTAGGGACTGCCGGCCGACGATGGGCGAGCCAAATTCCGTCATTTCAACTGCAAGGCGGTACCGGATCCCGGCCGAGGGGCGCGAAAAATCCTTGGCCGGTGCGGTTGCAGGGCGCGCGATTCAATAAACCAGCACAAGAGCATCGGCGGAAAAGCGCCATGGTTTTATCGAAATGATCGACAAGTCTCGGGTAGAATGTCAAATTCGAATAAAGAGCGACCGGATGAGCACGGTGCCCACGTCTCACCCGGTCTTGCCGTACCTGTAAAAGTGGAAATCGTTCAACGGCTGAAGTCACCCTGCAATGAAAGCCGTTGAGCGGGAACCTGCCTTTTTGGTGAGGTTTCCGACGAATTTCCGCATTTGATGCAATTCAAGGGTGTTTCCGTTCCCTATTCTTTCCCCACCGCATCGCATGGTGGTTGAGTGGGAAAAGACGAATTCGCCTCTGGAACGAAACCCCCTCCTGTTGCTAAACCCGTCGCGGTAAAGATTCGCAAGATGGGTATGTGTAACGTGGGCAAGAACAAAGACAAGGACCGGGCGGACACGCCCCCGACGACCAAGCGGGCCGCTCAGCAGGCCGCCAACCGTGCCGAGCGCGAAGCGCAGCGCCAGTCGCGCCATGCCGAACGCGCAGAACAGCGCAAAAAGCCGGCAGCCAAGGCCAAGGCCGGAACCAGGGCAAAGGCAAAGGCCAAGGGCAAAGCCGCGGCCAAGGCCCCCGCGCCGGTGCAGGCCGGCCCCTTCAATATCCTGCTGATCGGCCAGGACATCCGCCTGAGCATGGAGGCGGCGCTGTTCGCCGCCAGCCTGCGCCACCACGCCCCCGACTGGCGCGGCCGGCTGATCGTCGCAGAGCCCGCCGCCGAGGGCGCCTGGAGCGGCGAGCGGACCAAGATACCGGCCCCGATCCGCCTGGCGCTGCTGGATTTCGGGGCCGAGATCCTGCCCTTTACCGCCCGGCATTTCGGCGCCAGCTATCCCTTCGGCAACAAGATCGAGGCGCTGTCGGTGCTGCCGCCCGGCGAGCCCTTCGTCTTCTTCGACAGCGATACGCTGGTGACCGGGCCGCTGGACCGGCTGCCCTTCGACTTCTCGCGCCCCTCGGCCTCGATGCGCCGCAGCGCGACATGGCCCGAGCCGCCGCTTTACGGTCCGGGCTATGGCGCGATCTGGAAGTCGCTCTATGACCGTTTCGGGCTGGATTACGAAAGCTCGCTGGACACCAGCCAGCCCGACGAGCATTGGGAGCGTTACCTGTATTTCAACGCCGGCTGGTTCTTCGGCGCCGACCCGCAGGAATTCGGCCGCCGCTTCCTGGACTGGGCGCTGGCGATCCGCGAGGATCCCGGCGAGGCGCTGGCCAGCCAGAAGCTGGACGTGCTGCTGGACCAGGTGGCGCTTCCGCTGGTGATCCACGCGCTTGGCGGCGGGCGGCCGGGCCCCGGCCTCGCCGGGCTCGACGGCGACGTGACCTGTCACTATCGCGACCTGCCGCTGCTTTATGCCAGGGAAAGCGACCTTGCCGTCGAGACGGTCGAGACGCTGCTGCGCGATCCGCGGCTGGCCCCGCTGGCCGAGGCATGGGCGCCCTCGCGGCAGATCGTGCTGGAGGGAACCGGCCGGGACCGCATCCGCCCCATGTTCGACCGCCGCATGCCGCTGAACGAAGGCCGCACGCGGCAAATCCTGAAGAAGGCCGGCCTCTGGCTGCGCTAGCCGCGAGCGACGGTTCCCGGCCGGCAGGGCGCTGCCGGGAACCATCGGCGGGACCGTCACCCCTTGGCCAGCACCGCATCGCAGCGGGCGCAGGTGCCCGGATGGCGGTGGCTGCCGACATCGGGCAGGATCTTCCAGCAGCGCTGGCATTTCTCGCCCTCCGCGGCCTCGAAGACCACGCCGATGCCGGGCACGTCCGACAGCCGGAACGCCTCGCCCGGCGCCGGATCGGCGGTCAGGCTCAGGTCCGAGGTGATGCAGATATCGGCGAAATCCACCGATTTCAGCGCCTTCAGATCCTCGGGCTCCTCGACATGCACCACCGGCGCGGCTTCCAGGCTGGCGCCGATCACCTTGTCCGTGCGCTTGATCTCCAGCGCGGCGGTCACGGTGCGGCGGATGCGGCGGATGGTGTCCCATTTCGCCGCCAGCGATGCGTTCAGCCACTCCGCCGGGGTGACGGGGAAGTCCCGCAGATGCACGCTGTCATCCTCGGAGGGGAAACGGCTCAGCCAGACATCCTCCATGGTGAAGGGCAGGATCGGCGCCAGCCAGGTGACGAGCCGGTGGAACAGCAGGTCCAGCACCGTGCGCGCCGCCCGCCGGCGCAGCGCATCGGGCGCGTCGCAATAAAGCGCGTCCTTGCGGATGTCGAAATAGAAGGCCGAGAGGTCCACGGTGGCGAACTGGAACACGGTCTGGAACACGCCCTGGAAATCGAAGCCGTCATAGCCCTTGCGCAGCTGCTGGTCGATCTGCGCCAGCCGGTGCAGCACCCATTGCTCCAGTTCCGGCATCTCGGCCGCCTCGACCCGCTCGGCCTCGTCGAATCCGGCCAGGTTGCCCAGGACGAAGCGCAGCGTGTTGCGCAGCCGGCGATAGCTGTCGGCGGTGCCCTTGAGGATCTCGGGGCCGATGCGCTGGTCGGCGGTATAGTCGGTCTGCGCCACCCAGAGCCGCAGGATGTCGGCGCCGTATTGCTTGATGACCTCGGCCGGCACGATGGTATTGCCGAGCGACTTGGACATCTTCATGCCCTTCTCGTCCAGCGTGAAGCCGTGCGTGACCACGTTGCGATAGGGCGCCCGGCCCCTGGTCGCGCAGGCCTGCAAGAGCGAGGACTGGAACCAGCCGCGATGCTGGTCGGTGCCTTCCAGGTAGACGTCGGCGATGCCGTCCGGCGCCCCGTCGGCGCGGTCGCGCAGCACGAAGGCATGGGTCGAGCCGCTGTCGAACCAGACGTCCAGCACGTCCATCACCTGATCGTAATCCGCCGGATCGGCCACGCCCTCCAGCACCTCGGCGGCAAAGCCGGGGCGATACCAGGCATCGGCGCCGTCCCGTTCGAAGGCTTCGATGACGCGGTCGTTCACCCGCTGGTCGCGCAGCAGGAACTCCGGGTCGCCGGGCTTTGCGCCCTTCTTCACGAAACAGGTCAGCGGCACGCCCCAGGCGCGCTGGCGCGACAGCACCCAGTCGGGCCGGTTCTCGACCATGGCATGGATGCGGTTGCGGCCCGATTGCGGCCACCATTTCACTAGCCTGTCGATCGAGGTCAGCGCCCGCGTGCGGATGGTGTCGCCATATTCGCCCATGCCGTCGGCCAGCGCATGGTCGATGGCCGCGAACCATTGCGGCGTGTTGCGATAGATCAGCGGCGCCTTGGACCGCCAGCTGTGCGGATAGGAATGCTTGATCTTGCCCTTGGCCAGCAGCGCGCCGGCCCAGGCCAGCTGCTTGATGACGCTGACATTGGCCGGGCCTTCCTTGCCGTCCGCACCGATGATCGCCTGGCCGCCGAACAGCGGCAGGTCGGCGCGATAGGAGCCGTCCGGCTCGACGTTATAGGTCATCGGCAGCTTGAAGCGCAGCCCAAGCTGATAGTCGTCGTCGCCATGGCTGGGGGCGGTATGGACGAAGCCGGTGCCGGCATCCTCGGTCACATGCTCGCCCGGCAGCATGGGCACGTCATAGTCCCATTCGCCCGCACCGCCCTCGACGCCGCGCAGGGGATGGGCCAGCACCAGCCCCTCCAGGTCGGCCGCGGTCACGTCGCGGACCCGCTCCCATTCCTCGACCTTGGCCGCAGCGCGCACGCTTTCGGCCAGCGCATCGGCCAGCACCAGCAACTCGCCGCTTTTCGCCGTCGCATTCTCGGCCACCGCGCCCACGCGATAAAGCCCGTAGGCGACGCCCGGATTATAGGCCACCGCCCGGTTCTGCGGAATGGTCCAGGGGGTGGTGGTCCAGATCACCACGCTGGCGGGTTTCTCCGTTGCCCAAATACCCTGCGACGATTCCACCGGGAACCGCACCCAGATGGTGTGGCTGGTATGGTCGTGATACTCGACCTCGGCCTCGGCCAGCGCGGTCTTTTCGACCGGCGACCACATCACCGGCTTCGAGCCCTGGTAGAGCGAGCCGTTCATCAGCAGCTTCATGAACTCGGCCGCGATCACCGCCTCGGCGTGATGGTCCATGGTCAGGTAGGGATCGTCCCATTTGCCGGTGATGCCCAGCCGCTTGAACTCCTCGCGCTGGACATCGACCCAATGCTCGGCAAAGCGGCGGCATTCCTGGCGGAACTCGACCACGTCGACCGCGTCCTTGTCGCGGCCTTCCTTGCGGTATTTCTCCTCGATCTTCCATTCGATCGGCAGGCCGTGGCAGTCCCAGCCCGGCACGTAGCGCGCATCGCGGCCCATCATCTGGTGGCTGCGCACGATGATGTCCTTGATGGTCTTGTTCAGCGCGTGGCCGATATGCAGGTTGCCGTTCGCATAGGGCGGGCCGTCGTGCAGGATGAAGGGCGCGCGCCCCGCCGCCCTCTCGCGCAGCCGGTCGTAGATGCCGATGCGCTCCCAGCGGGCCAGCCATTCGGGCTCGCGCTGCGGCAGGCCGGCGCGCATCGGGAAATCGGTCTGGGGCAGGAAGACGGTGTCGCGGTAATCGGTCGCGGCCTGGGTCTCGGTCGTGGTGTCGCTCATCTGGCGGGAATCCTTCGGTGGCAGGGCAGGCATGCATGACCCGGCGGCGAGGGCTCCCTACGCCGCCGGGCGAATAATTCGGAATATCCGCGCCCTGCTGAACATGCGCGGGTTATAGGAAACCGCCCCGAACCCTGCAAGCGCGGCTTGCACCCGCGGCCCGGCTCGGGCAGCAAGCGGCCATGAGCTACAGGATCGCCATCGCCGGCGCCGGGATCGGCGGCCTGGCCTCTGCCGCGCTTCTGGCCCGCGAGGGCCATGCCGTCACCCTGTTCGAGCGCTTTGCCGCGCCGCGCCCGCTGGGCTCGGGCCTGGTGGTCCAGCCGGTCGGGCTGGCCGTGCTGGACCGGATCGGCGCGGGCGAGGAGACCCGCCGCCTCTCCAGCCCCATCGCCCGGATGCTCGGGCACGAGGCGCGGGGCCGCAAGGTGCTGGACGTCTCCTATCCCGCCGCCGCGCCGGGCCGCGGCATCCATCGCGCCACGCTGTTCGGGCTGCTCTGGGACCGGGTCGCCGCGCTCGGCCTGCCGGTGGTGACCGGGGCCGAGATCGCCGCGGCGCCGCCGGACGGGGCGGGACGGCGCCTTGCGCTGGCGGATGGGCGCGATTTCGGCCCCTTCGACCTTGTCGTCGATGCCAGCGGTGCCGGCTCGCGGTTGTCGCCGCTACGGGCGCGGCCGCTGGGCTATGGCGCGATCTGGGGCACGGTGCCCTGGCCCGAGACGGATTTCCCCCGCGACCAGCTGCGCCAGCGCTACCGCGCCGCCAGCCGCATGGCCGGCGTGCTGCCGATCGGCTGCCTGCCCGGCGACCCGACGCCGCGCGCGGCCGTCTTCTGGTCCATGCCGCTGGCCGAGCTGGACCGTTGGCCGCAGACCCCGGTCGCGGATTGGCGCGCCCAGGTCGCCGTGCTCTGGCCGCAGATGGCGCCCTTCCTGGAAACCATCCGCGACCATGCGCAGATGACGCCGGCGCGCTACAGCCACGGCACCCTGCGCCGGCCCTTTGCGCCGGGCCTGGTCCATATCGGCGATGCCGCCCATCGCGCCAGCCCGCAGCTGGGGCAGGGGGCGAACATGGCGCTGCTCGACGCCTTTGCGCTGGCCCATGCGCTGCGCCGCCCGCTGGCGGAAGCCCTGCCGGATTACGCCGCCATGCGCCGCTGGCATGTGCGCATCTACCAGGCGATGAGCGCGGCCTTCACGCCGATGTATCAGTCGGGCAGCCGCAGCCTGCCCTGGTTGCGCGACCTGGTCCTGGCGCCGCTTTCGACCCTGCCGCTGCTGCGGCGCGGGCTGACGCATCTGGTCGCCGGCACCATGATCCCGCCGCTTTCGGGCACGCGCGATCCGTGACAGGCTTGCAGCGCGGGCCGCAGGGGTCCATATCCGGCGCATGATCCCGCCCCGTTTCGACGTCACACCCGAACAGATCGACCGCGTCGTCGCCACCTTCTACGCCGCGGTGCGCCGGCACGAGGTGCTGGGCCCGGTCTTCGCCGCCCATGTCGCCGACTGGCCCGAGCATGAGGCCAAGATCGCCCGCTTCTGGCGCAATGCCATCCTTTACGAGCGCGGCTATGACGGCAATCCGATGCAGGTCCACATGCGCACGGGCGACGTGAAGGCGCAGCATTTCGCGCCCTGGCTGATGCTTTTCGACGAAACCCTGCGCCGCACCCTGCCGCCCGAGACGGCCAAAGCCTGGTCGGCGCTTGCGCATCGCATCGGCGCCGGGCTGCGCATGGGGGTCGAGGATCTGCGCGAACGCCGTCCCGGCCCCCCGGTCTTGCGCTAGGCCGCGCGCAGGTGTAAACAAAACGGGAACATCCGAAAGGGCTTCCCGATGAAGATCGACTATCTCGAATTCAGCTCGCCCGACCTGCCGGCCACGAAAGCCTTCTTCGGCCAAGCCTTCGGCTGGCGTTTCAACGACTACGGTCCCGACTACCAGGAACTCGCCGATGCCGGCCTGGCGGGCGGCATCGCCGCCGGTTCCCCGGCGCCGCCGCTGGTGATCCTGCGCACCGACGACCTCGAAGCTGCGCTGGCCCGCGTGACCGAGGCGGGGGCCGCGATCACCCGGCCGATCTTCGCCTTTCCCGGCGGCCGCCGCTTCCAGTTCCGCGAGCCGGGCGGCACCGAGATGGCAATCTGGTCCGACCGCTGAGGCCGGTCACATCCGCGGTGGCCGCGCCTTGTAGACCGGCAGCCGCCAGCCGAAGCCCAGGCCCCCGGCGCGCAGCAGCAGCACCACCGCCGCGCAGCCGATCAGCGCCCAGCCGCGCCCGGCACCCAACGCCAGCAACAGCAGCGCCGCCACCGCCCCGCCAAAGGCGGCGGTGACGTAAAGCTCGCCCTGCTTCAGCACCAGGGGCACCTCATTCCCGACCACGTCGCGCATCAGCCCGCCGAAGGTGCCGGTCATCACCCCCATCAGCACGGTGACGACGGGGCTCACCCCCGCCTCCAGCGCCACGCCGACCCCGGCCGGCACCGCCACGGCCAGGGCAAAGGCATCCAGCCACAGGATGGCGCGATAGCGGCTCTCCAGCCGATGCGCGGTGAAGAACACCACGATCGCCGCGCCGGCGGTCAGCAGCAGCAGCTCGGGCCGCCCGACCCAGAACACCGGCGCCCGGCCCAAGACCAGGTCGCGCAGGGTGCCGCCGCCGATCCCGGTCAGCGTGGCGAAGAAGATGAAGCCGACGACGTCCAGCTGCCCGCGGCTCGCCACCAGCGCGCCGGTCAGGGCAAAGACCAGCACGCTGGCATAATCCAGAAGCGGGACCAGCGCCTCGACGCTCATCCCGCGGCCCTGGCCGGCTTGAAGGGCGCCATGCCCGCCCGCGCCAGCGCATCGGCGCGCTCGTTCTCGGGATGGCCAGCATGGCCCTTGATCCATTCCCAGCGCACCTTGTGGCGTGCCTGCGCCGCGTCAAGCCGCTGCCACAGCTCGGCATTCTTCACCGGCTTGCGGTCGGCGGTGCGCCAGCCGTTCTTCTTCCAGCCGTGGATCCATTGCGTGACGCCGTTCTTCACATAGGCGCTGTCGGTGGTCACGGTGATCTCGCTCGGCCGGGTCAGCGCCTCCAAGGCCGAGATCGCCGCCATCAACTCCATGCGGTTGTTGGTGGTCTCGGCCTCGCCGCCCGACAGCTCGCGCTCCTTCAGCACCGTCTCGCCTTCCATGGCCCGCATCAGCACCCCCCAGCCGCCGGGGCCGGGATTGCCGCTGCAGGCGCCGTCGGTCCAGGCGAACAGCGCGCTCACGCCTCCAGTCCCTTGTAGCCGGGCAGGGCGGCGATGCGGCCAAGCCAGCGCCCGATGCCGGGGAACCGCGCCATGTCGAACCCGCCCAGGCTGCCGGCCGTATGGGTATAGCCGTAAAGGCAGATATCGGCGAGGCTGACGGCATCGCCCACCAGCCAGTCATGCCCGGCCAGCCGGTCCTCCATCACCTGGAGCAGCGCATGGCCGCGCTCCAGCAGTTCGGCCATGCGCTCGGGCGTCGCCTGAGCGCGGCGCTGCGGATAGACCTGCAAGGCCGCGCGCACGGCGATCACGCCCTCGTGCTGGTTCTGCTCCCAGAACATCCAGCCCAGCATGGCGGCGCGCTCGAAGGCGTCCTGCGGCACGAAGCGCGTGCCCTCGCCCAGCCAGCACAGGATCGCGTTCGATTCCGGCAACAGCCGCCCGTCGTCCAGCTCCAGCACCGGCGCCTTGCCAAAGGGCAGCCGCCCCGTCGCCTTGGCCGCCGCCAGCGCCTCGGTCAGATATTCGACATCCACGATCTCGCAATCGCGCCCCAGCAGCGCCAGGGCCAGCCGAACCTTGTAACTGTTGCCGGATGACGGCATCGACCAGAGCTTCATCCCGACCCTTTCTTCGTTCCCAAAATACTCCGGGGGAGGCCCGCAGGGCCGGGGGCAGCGCCCCCCGCGACGGCACCGCCCGGCAAGCCCGGCTCAGGCCTCGCGCAAGACCCGCGGCACCTTGAACTCGACATTCTCGCGCGCCGTCTCGACCATCTCGACCGTCACGTCGTAGCGTTCGCGAAAGGCCGCGACCACCTCGTCCACCAGCACCTCGGGGGCCGAGGCACCGGCGGTCACGCCCACCGCCCGCGCGCCTTCGATGGCGCGCCAGTCGATCTGGTCGGCGCGCATCACCAGCTGGGAATAGGCGCAGCCGGCGGCGCTGCCCACCTCGACCAGCCGGCGCGAGTTGGAACTGTTCGGCGCCCCGATCACCAGAAGCGCGTCGATCTGCCCGGCGATGGCCTTGACCGAGGCCTGCCGGTTGGTCGTCGCATAGCAGATGTCCTCCTTGGCCGGCCCCCTGATGCCGGGAAACCGGGCCTGCAAGGCGGCCACGATGGCGGCGGTGTCGTCGACCGACAGCGTGGTCTGGGTGATGAAGGCCAGCCGCGAAGGATCGCGCGGCTCGATCCCGGCCACGTCCTCGACCGTCTCGACCAGCAGCACCTCGCCCTCGGGCAATTGCCCCATGGTGCCCAGCACCTCGGGGTGGCCGGCATGGCCGATCATCACCATCTGCAGGCCCTCGGCGTGGTGGCGCTCGGCCTCGACATGGACCTTGCTGACCAGGGGGCAGGTGGCGTCGACGAAGACCATCTCGCGCCGCCGCGCCTCGGCCGGCACCGCCTTGGGCACGCCATGGGCGGAAAAGATCACCGGCCGGTCGTCCGGGCATTCGTCCAGCTCCTCGACGAAGACCGCGCCCTTGTCGCGCAGGCTGTCGACGACGAACTTGTTATGCACGATCTCGTGGCGGACATAGACCGGCGCGCCCCATTTCTGCAGCGCCATCTCGACGATCTTGATGGCGCGGTCGACGCCGGCGCAAAAGCCGCGCGGCGCGGCCAGGTAAAGGATCAGGGGCGGTTTCTTGTCCATGGGCTTCACCTAACCCCGGCAGGGGCGCCTCGCAAGGGATCAGGCGCCCTCGAAGCTGGTCAGGGCATGGACCTCGTGGCCCAGCCCCTCCAGCAGCGCCCGCCCGCCCAGCTCGGGCAGCTCGATCACGAAGGCGCAGCCCACGACCTCGGCTCCCAGCCGCTCGCAAAGCGAGATCCCGGCCGCCGCGGTGCCGCCGGTGGCCAGCAGGTCGTCCACGATCAGCACCCGTTCGCCGGGGCGAAGCGCGTCGTCGTGGATCTCCATCACCGCCTCGCCATATTCCAGCGCATAGGCCTGGCTGATGACGGCGCCGGGCAGCTTGCCCTTCTTGCGGATCGGCACGAAGCCCACGGAAAGCTGATGCGCCACCGCGCCGCCCAGGATGAAGCCGCGCGCCTCGAGCCCGACCACCTTGTCGATGGCCTCGCCGGCATAGGCGGCCAGAAGCTGGTCCACCGCCATGCGAAAGCCGCGCGCATCGGCAAAAAGCGTGGTCACGTCGCGAAACAGGATGCCCTCATGCGGGAAATCGACGATGGTGCGGATATAGTCGCGCACCGTCCGGGTGTCGCGGCGGCGCTTTTCGGGCCGGTTCTCCATCAGGGGCGCTCCATCTCGAAGGTCTGGGTGGTGATGGTGTAGTCCTTGTAGCCCATGCGCGACAGCCAGCCGGTGGCGCGCAGGTCGAAGCGGCCGTCCTTCAGGCAATCCTCGCGCAGGTGGATGCCGGTGACGACGCCCAGCACCATGTAGTTCGCCTCGCCCGCCAGCCGCAGGATGCGGGTCGCGCGGCATTCCAGCGCCGCGGCGGCGCCGGCCACGCGCGGGCAGTCGATGCTCTCGCATTCGGCGGGCTCGATGCCGGCGGCCTGGAATTCGTTCACCCCGGCGGGCAGGGCGGCGGAACTGGCGTTGACCTGGTCCTTCAGCGGCCCGTCGGCGATGTTGACGCAGAAGACGCGCGACTCGGCGATCTGGGCCACGCTGTCCTTGGTCCCGTTCCGGTCCGGCTTGGCCGCGGTCGAGGCGAACATGACCTGCGGCGGCACATAGGCGGTCAGGTTGAAGAAGGAATAGGGCGCCAGGTTGTCGCCCTGCCGCCCGCGGGTCGAGATCCAGCCGATCGGCCGCGGCGCGACGATGGCGTTCAGCGGATTGTGCGGCAGCCCGTGGCCGTCCTGGGGTCGGTAGAACATGGCGTGCCTCGCTGGTCGCTCAGTGATGCGGGGCCCAGAAGTGACCCCATGCGCGCGGCGCGTCAAGCGTTCTTGCCGCCTTGCCCGCCCGCCCCCGCCCGCCCTTGCGACAGTCCGGCGAATTTTGCCGCCCCGGTCCCGCAGGCGGTTTTCGCGGCCGCGCCTGCATGTTACGCGGTCCCTGCGCCGCGCCCAGACCACCCGAATCCCGACCCCAGCACCGGAGGCAGGATGTACGAACTTTGCCCCGAAACCCCCGCCGACGCGCCCGAGGTCGAGGCGCTTCTGGACCTGTGCTTTGCGCCGGGGCGCACGGCGCTGTCTTCCTATCGGCTGCGCGAGGGGGTGGCGCCGGTCGGGCCGCTGTGCCTGATGCTGCGCGACGATTTCGGCGCGCTGATGGGCGCGATCCGCTATTGGCCGGTGCGCGTGGCCGGGCGGCCGGTGCTGCTGCTGGGCCCGGTCGCCGTGCATCCGACGACGCAGGGCGAGGGGCTGGGCGCGCTTCTGATGCGCGAAAGCCTGACCCGCGCGGCCGAGATGGGCTGGCAGCGGGTGATGCTGGTCGGCGATCTGCCCTATTATCAACGCTTTGGCTTCTGGAAGCTCGAAGATGTCGAGATGCCGCCGCCCACCAACCCCGACCGCGTGCTGGGGCTGGAGCTGGTGCCCGGCGCCTGGGCGGGCGTCACCGGCCTGGTCGAGCGCGAGACCGGCGAATCCGCGCCCGGCCAGCGCGAGATGCGCCGCGAGGGCTGCACCCAGGTCGCGCCGCCCGATCACTCGGCATAGAGGAAATCCTGCGGGTGATTGGCCAGGCTGCCGGTCAGCGCGGCATAAAGGATGGTGCGGCCGTCGATGGTCTCGGGCCCGCCGGCCATGCCGAGCCAGGTCAGCAGCTCCGCCCCCTCGCCATCGCGCACCGAAAGCACGCCATAGGCCGTGCCGCCGGCGGGCGCGTAAAGCACCGCGAACTGGTTTTCGCCGCAGTCGTGCTGCTTGCAGGCGGTCATGGCCAGGTATTCCCGGCCGCCGAAGGCGACCTTCTGGCTGGGCGAGATCACCGCGCCCTCGCGCAGCCATTCGGGCATCTGGTGGCCCTCGGCCATCTTCTCGACCGCCGCGGTCAGGCCCTGGTCCTTGCCCAGATCGGCCAGCGTCAGCCCCGTCTCGGGCGCCGCGGCCTGGGCGGTCGCCTGCTCTGCCGGTTGCTCGACCGTCGCTTGCGCGCCCGTGTCTTGCGTTCCCGTCTCCTGCGTCCCGCTTTCCTGCGCCAGGGCGGCGGGCCCCAGCATCAGCGCGGCGGTCAGGGTCAGGGCCGGGATCGTGCGGCGGATGTTCATGGCGGTCTTCCTTGTCCTTGTTCTTGCGTCGTTCTTGCGTCCCGTCCTTCCGGCGGCGGGCTGCCGATTCGCCACAGGAACCCGCGGCACGGGTTGCGGGTTCCTTTGCCAGTGCCCAGTTCTAGCACAGCCATGACATCGCAGGGTATCCACAGGATGACCGAACAAAGCCAGATCCCCGTCCGCCAAACCGTCCTGCCGCCGATCGACGACCCGACCGTGCATGCGGCGATCGACCGGCTGGCGCGGCGCTATCTCCAGGCGGGCGGCGTGGCGATGGAACTGCTGACCGCCATCGGCGGCAAGGCCGAGGGGTTGCTGGAACGCCTTCCGGCCCCGGTGCGCGGGCGCATGGACCGGCTTACGCTGGCGGCGCTGAACCGCGCCTTCGACGCCGCCTCGCGGTCGCGCGGGGTGCTGCGGGACCGGGGCGACCTGTTCAACCGCCTGCTCTCGACCACCTCGGGCGCGGTGGGCGGGCTGGCCGGGATCGGCGGCGCGGCGCTGGAGCTGCCGGTGACGGTAACGCTGCTCTTGCGCGCGATCATGGACATCGCCGCCGAGCATGGCTTCGACCCGGTCTCGGACGAGGCCCGGCGCGAGGCGCTGCATGTCTTTGCCTCGGCCGGGCCGCTTTCGGATGACGACGGCACCGACCTGGGGCTGCTGGCCGCGCGGATGACCATTACAGGCCAGACCGTGCAGGCGCTGATCGCGCGGGTGGCGCCGCGGCTGTCCGCCTCGCTGGCGCAGAAGCTGGCGGCGCAGGCCGTGCCGGTGCTGGGCGCGCTTGCCGGGGCCTCGATCAACTACAGTTTCACCCGCTACTACCAGGAACTGGCGCGGGTGCATTTCGGCCTGCTGCGGCTGTCGCAGGAAACCGGCATCCCGCGCGAGGCGCTGGCCGAGGCGCTGGAGTTGCGCATGATCCAGCTGCGCCCGAACACGGCGGCGCGCAAGCTGTCGCGGCGCGCCTAGGCCTCGGGCTCGGCGGCCAGTTCCAGCACCGCGGCCGGCGCCTCAAGGTGCTCGATGCCCAGCGGCGCCGAGGGCCGGGCGAGGCGCGATTTCACCACCCAATGCAGCCGCTCCTGCGCGCGGGTGATGGCGACATAGGCCAGCCGCTTCCACAGCGCGATGCCGGCTTCCGAGCGGCCCGACCAGGCGGCGGCGGCGATGTCGGGGGCAAAGACCTGCACGTCGGGCCATTGGCTGCCCTGCGCCTTGTGGATCGTCACCGCCGCGCCATGCAGGAAGGTCGCGCCCATGCGGGCGGCAAAGGGGATGAAGGGCTCCTCGACATCCGGGATCTCGATCTTGACGATGCTGGCGGCGGAAAGCCGTGGCTCCTCGGCGCCCACGACATGCAGGCGCGAGAAGCCGGGCTTGCGCCCCGGTCCCAGATAGACCACCTGCGCCCCCTTGATCAGCCCGCGCGCCTCCAGGTCGATGCGCTTCTTGCGGTGCTTCAAGGGCAGTTCCAGCCCGTCGCAGATCAGGGGCTCGCCCGGCAGCAGCGCATCGCCCGGCGCGCCATAGGCCGAGCGAAAGGCCTGGATCAGCTTGATGCGGGTGATGTTGCGCCAGACCAGGACCGGGCTTTGCGCCATCAGGTCGGATTCGACCCGCTCGGCCCAGGTCACGCGCGGATCGCGGGCGGCGGCCTCGCGGATCATGCGTTCGAAGGCGTCGAACTCCAGCCTGGGATCGGCCAGCGCATGGGCGAGGTCCAGGATCGGGCTGTCGCCCTCCTGGCGGTGGATGCGGCTCAGCATCAGCCGCTGCGAGGCCGCGAGCCGATCAAAGACCATCTCGCCCGATTGCCCGACCGGGGCCAGCTGCGCCGGATCGCCGAACAGGATCAGAAGGGGAAAGATCTCGCGCAGGTCTTCGAACTGGCGCTCGTCCAGCATCGAGGCCTCGTCGACCAGCCCGATGTCCAGCCCGTCCTCGCGCCGCTTCCAGCCGCGGATGAAGTCCGAGCCGCGCAGGCCGGCCGCGGCCAGGGCGCCGGGGATTGAGGCATGCTGGTCGTAGAAGGCCTTGGCCCGGTCCAGCGCCGCCTCGGTCAGCCCCTCCATCAACCCTTCGACGGAAGGGCGCTCGCCCACGCCGGTCAGCCAGTCGGCGATGCGCTCGTATTCCGGGTCGTAGACCGGGGTATAGAGGATGCGGTGGATGGTGGTCGCCGGCACGCCGCGCATGCGCAGCACGAAGGCCGCCTTGTTGGTGGGGGCCAGGATGGCGACGGTGCGGCGGTCCTTGCGCTTCTTGCCCTCGTAATCGCCCGAGACGACATCGACCCCGGCCGCCTTCAGCGCCTTGGTCAGCTCGGCAAGCAGCAGGGTCTTGCCCGAGCCGGCCTTGCCGATCACCGCCATGACCCGGCCCTTGCCGGGCTTCGGCGGCGCGATCTCTTCCGAGACGAGGTCGATGCCGGACTCCTCGAGCGCGGCGGCAAGCGCATCCCAGGCTTCGGCCTGATCGGGGGAAAGGGCGGGCAGGGTCATGCGCCCTTGTTAGCCCGCGGCGCGAGGGGCGGAAAGGCCGATCCGGTGGCGCCGCCGCGATTTGGGTATTTGTGCAACGAAGAAGAAGCCGGGTGCGGCCCCGATCTTCTCTGTTCTCCAAATACCCATGCGGGGCGCGCGCGCGTTCGTCATGCGCAGGGGTCTTTCGGGGCGCAGGCGGGCGGGCTTATCCGTGGCTTGCCGCGATCAGCGCGGCGACGCCCAGCACGATCAGCGCCATGCCCGCCATCTGCCGCCCCGAGATGCCTTCGCGGAACAGCCGGCCCGAGACGAGCTGCGCCATCACCACCTCGACCAGGGCCAGCGTGCGGACATTGGCCGCCGCGGTCAGCGCGAAGCCCAGGAACCAGAACAGCGAGGCCAGCGCCCCCAGGGCGCCCGCGCCCAGCGAGCCGCGCCAGTGCCGGGCGATGCCCGCCAGCGCCCTGCGGTCGGCGGCGCCCAGCCAGGCCAGCATGATCGCGCTTTGCAGCGCCAGGCTGAGCAGCAGGACGGTCGCGGCCCGCACCGGCTCGGCGCCGAAGGGCAGGGCGAGGATCGCGCCGCGAAAGCCGATGGCCGAGAGGCCGAAGAGCGCCCCGGCCGCGATGCCCAGGCCGCCCGCGCGCCAGCCGCCGCGCCGCCAGTCGGCCCCCGACATCAGCACCACGCCCAGCGTGGCCGTGGCGATCGCCGCCATGCGCACCGGGCCCAGCGGCTCGGCCAGCAGCAGGGCGCCGATCAGCGCCAGCGTCACCGGCTCGGTCTTGATCAGCGCTGTGGTGACGCCGAAGCCGCGGCTTTCCATCGTCAGCAGCATCAGCGCGGTGGCGGCGATCTGCGAGCTTGCCCCCAGCGCCGCCCAGCCCAGCACCGCCGCATCGGGCATGGGGACCGGCACCAGCACCGCCATGCCGGCCAGGGCCAGCGCAGCAAAGGGCAGGCCGAAGAGAAAGCGCACCGCGGTCGCGCCCATGGTGCCGAGTTCCGCGGTCAGCCGCCGCTGCGCCGCGTTGCGCCCGGTCTGGGCCGCGGCGGCGATCAGCGTGGCGAGGATCCAGCTCAAGCCCCGGCCTCGCCCATCAGCCCCGGATCGCCTCCAGCATCCGCGTGACGTTCTCGGGGTCGGCCTCGGGGGTGATGCCGTGGCCGAGGTTGAAGATATGCGGCCCCTGCGAGAAGGCCCGCACGATCCGGCGCGTCTCGGCCACCAGGGCGTCGCCGCCCGTCACCAGCAGGCGCGGGTCCAGGTTGCCCTGCACGCAGCCGTCCTTCTGCACCTCGGCCGCCGCCCAGTCGGCGCTGACCGAATTGTCCAGCGCCACGCAATCGGCGCCGGTGGCGCGGGCAAAGCCCGCATAGCGCGGCCCGGCCTCGCGCGGGAAGGCGATGACCGGGATGCCGGGATGGCGCGATTTCAGCGCGGCGATGATCCGGCGCGCGGGCTCGACCGCGAAATCGTCGAAGTCCCGGCCCTTGAGCGAGCCGGCCCAGCTGTCGAAGAGCTTGACCACCTCGGCCCCGGCCTCGATCTGGGCCGAGAGATAGTCGATGGTCGCCTCGGTGATGCGGTCGATCAGCGCGGTGAAGGCGGCGCGGTCCTCGGCCTTGAAGGCATGTGCCGGGGCCTGGTCGGGGGTGCCGCGGCCGGCGACCATGTAGGTCGCGACGGTCCAGGGCGCGCCGGCAAAGCCGATCAGCGTGGTCTCGCGCGGCAGTTCGCGCGCGAGGATGCGCACGGTTTCATAGACCGGCGCCAGCGTGTCGTGGATCGCCCCGGTCGGCTTCAGCGCCGCGACCCCGGCGGCGGTGATGACGGTGGAAAGCCGCGGCCCCTCGCCGGTCACGAACCACAGGTCGAGCCCCAGCGCCTGCGGCAAAAGCAGGATGTCGGCAAAGAGAATCGCCGCGTCGAAACCATAGCGGCGGATCGGTTGCAGCGTGACCTCGGCCGCCAGGTCGGGGGTGTAGCACAGCGACAAAAAGTCGCCGGCCTGGGCGCGGGTGGCGCGGTATTCCGGCAGGTAGCGGCCGGCCTGGCGCATCATCCAGACGGGCGGAACGGGCAAACGCTCGCCCTTGAGCGCGCGCAGGATGGTTTTTTCGGACATAATTCACCTCTCGCCCCCTTCATGGCGCGCGCGTCCCCGTTGTCAAGGCCGAGGGGGGGCGCTAAGCCCTGTGCCATGACCCAGATGCCCGACCCCCAGAACCCCATCCGCATCGGCACCCGTGGCTCGGCCCTGGCGCTGGCGCAGGCGCATGAAACCCGTGACCGGCTGATGGCTGCGCATGGCCTTGCGGCCGACGCCTTTCAGATCGTGGTGATCAAGACCACCGGCGACCGCGTGCTGGACCGCCCGCTGAAGGAGATCGGCGGCAAGGGCCTGTTCACCCGCGAGATCGAGGATGCGCTGCTGGCGCAGCAGATCGACATCGCCGTGCATTCCATGAAGGACATGCCGACGCTGCAACCCGACGGGCTGGTGATCGACTGCTACCTGCCGCGCGAGGATGTGCGCGACGCCTTCGTCAGCGCGCAGTTCGCGGCGATTTCCGAGCTTCCCCAAGGGGCTGTCGTCGGTTCCTCAAGCCTGCGGCGGCGGGCGCAGCTGGCGGCACGGCGGCCCGACCTGAAGCTGGTGGAGTTTCGAGGAAACGTGCAGACTCGCCTGAAAAAACTTGAGGAAGGCGTCGCCGTGGCGACCTTCCTGGCCATGGCGGGGCTGACGCGGCTGGGGATGCTGCATGTGGCGCGCGGCGCGGTCGCGCCCGACGAGATGCTGCCGGCCGTGGCGCAGGGCTGCATCGGCGTCGAGCGGCGCAGCGATGACGCGCGTCTCGCCGCGATGCTGGGCGCGATCTCGGACCGCGACAGCGCGCTGCGGGTGACGGCCGAGCGCGCCTTCCTGGCGCGGCTGGACGGTTCCTGCCAGACGCCCATCGCCGGGCTGGCGGAACTCGATGGCGACCGGCTGCGGCTGCGCGGCGAGATCCTGCGCCCCGACGGCAGCGAGGTGATCGCCGGCGAGCGCATCGGGCCGGCCGCGGACGGCGCGGCCATGGGCACCGACCTGGCCGAGGAATTGCGCGGTCGCGCGCCTGCCGATTTCTTCGACTGGTCCTAGAGCGCCAGGGCCAGCGCCAGGCCCAGCCCCAGCAGCGCCATTGCCCGGCGATACAGCGCCAGCCCGCGCAGCAGGTCCGCCGCGCCGGGGTCGCGGGCGCCCGTGTTCAGCCAGGGTTCGAGGCTTTCCACGCCGTGATAGCGGCGCGGGCCCGACAGGCGCACGTCCAGCGCGCCGGCCATGGCACCCTCGGGCCAGCCGGCATTGGGCGAGCGGTGGCGGCGCGCGTCGCGGCGCATCACCCGCCAGGCCCGCCGCGACCCCGCCGCCGCGACAAAGAGCAGCCCGGTCAGGCGCGAGGCCGGCAGGTTCACCAGGTCGTCCAGCCGCGCCGCCACCCGCCCGAACAGCGCGTGACGCGGGCTCATGTGGCCGATCATCGAATCGAGCGTGTTGATCGCCTTGTAGGCGGCGATCCCCGGCAGCCCGGCCACCGCCGCCCAGAACAGGGGCGCGACCACACCGTCCGAGGCGTTCTCGGCCAGGCTTTCCAGCGCGGCGCGGGCGATGGGCTCGGGCCGGTCGTCGAGGTCGCGGCCGACGATCATCGCCACCGCCGCCCTGGCCGCCGGAACATCCCCGGCGGTCAGGGGGCGGGCCACGGCGGCGACGTGATCGTGCAGCGAACGGGTGGCGACCAGCGGCCAGGCCAGCACGCCCAGAATCACCGGGCCGAAGGGCAGCCCCGCCAGGGCCCAGGTCAGCAGCAGCGCCGGGATCACCGCCGCGCCCAGCGTCACCGCCACCGCCAGCGCGCCGCGGGCGATGCGGTGCCGGCCGCGGTTCCAGCGCGCATCCAGCGCCGAGATCAGCCGGCCGATCCACACCACCGGATGCGAGATGCGGCGATAGAGCGCATCGGGCCAGCCGATCAGCGCATCGACCAGCAGGGCGGTCAGGGCGATGGTCAAGGTCTCGGGCGTCATGGCGCGACCCGGTTGACGGCCTCGACGGCCCAGCCGGCCGGGCTGCGCGACAGGATGGTCAGCGACAGCGGCGCCACCGAGAATGACAGCGCCGCCGGACCGATCGCCAGGGCCAGCGCAGCGCGCACCGTGCCGGCATGGGCGACGATGGCCACCGTGCCGCGGGCCTGCTCCAGCAGCGGCTGCACCCGCGCCGCCATGTCGAGGAAGCTTTCGCCCCCCGGCGGGCGCTGGCGGGCCAGCGCCTCGGGCGGCAGCGGGCCCAGGTCGGGGATCATGGCGCCGGGCTCCTCCCAGGCGCCGAAATCCTGCTCCCACAGGCCGGGATGCCATTCGGGGGCCAGGTCCAGCGCCGCGCAGGTCTGCCGGCAGCGCAGGGCGGGGCTGGACCAATGCTTGCCCGCGCCGCGCAAGGCCGCGCGCGCCCAGTCGAGCGCGGCGCGGTCGCTGCAATCCGCCGCCACATCGCGCCGCCCGGCCAGCCCCGGCCCGGCCAGCGGCGCATGGCGCAGGATCAGCAGCCGTGCGGCGGTATCGAAAGGCGGGCTCATCGGGCATCCTTGCGGCTGGGCGCGGCAGGAATGGCGCGGGGACGCGGGCTTGTCAACGAAGCCCCGGCCGGCGCAGGATCGGCGGCAAGAAGAGGTGCCGCGACAGCAGGCTTGACGCCGGCCCGGTTCCGGCGGCATAAACCAGTTAAATGAACACTCGTTCAATAAACGGAGGAGATGGCCGATGTTCACCGCGGGAATGCAGTTCGACCTGGGCGAGGACGTGAACGCGCTGCGCGAGACCGTCCATCGCTGGGCGCAGGAGCGGGTGAGGCCCATCGCGGCCGAGGTGGACCGCAAGAACGCCTTCCCGAACGAGCTGTGGCGCGAGATGGGCGACCTGGGCCTGCTGGGCATCACCGTGTCCGAGGAATTCGGCGGCAGCGGCATGGGCTATCTGGCGCATGTCATCGCGACCGAAGAGATCGCCCGCGCCTCGGCCTCGGTCAGCCTGTCCTATGGCGCGCATTCGAACCTTTGCGTGAACCAGATCAAGCTGAACGGCACCGACGAGCAGCGGCGGAAATACCTGCCCGACCTGTGTTCGGGCCGTGCCGTGGGCGCGCTGGCCATGTCCGAGGAGGGCGCGGGCAGCGATGTCGTCGGCATGAAGCTGCGCGCCGAAAAGCGCAACGACCGCTATGTGCTGAACGGCAGCAAATACTGGATCACCAACGCGCCCGACGCCGATACGCTGGTGGTCTATGCCAAGACCGACCCCGAGGCGGGCAGCCGCGGCATCACCGCCTTCATCGTCGAGCGCGGCATGAAGGGCTTCTCGAGCAGCCCGCATTTCGACAAGCTGGGCATGCGCGGCTCGAACACCGGCGAGCTGATCTTCGAGGATTGCGAAGTGCCCTTCGAGAACGTGCTGGGCGCCGAGGGCAAGGGCGTGCGCGTGCTGATGTCGGGCCTCGACTACGAGCGGCTGGTGCTGTCGGGCATCGGCACCGGCATCATGGCGGCCTGCCTCGACGAGGTCATGCCCTATGTCAAGGAACGCAAGCAGTTCGGCCAGCCCATCGGGTCGTTCCAGCTGATGCAGGGCAAGATCGCCGACATGTATGTCGCGCTGAACACGGCGCGCGCCTATGTCTACGAGGTGGCGCGCAGCTGCGATGCCGGCCGCGTCACCCGCCAGGACGCCGCGGGCGCGGTGCTTTACGCCAGCGAGCAGGCCATGGTGCAGGCGCATCAGGCCGTGCAGGCGCTGGGGGGCGCGGGCTTCCTGAACGATTCGGTCGTCAGCCGGCTGTTCCGCGACGCCAAGCTGATGGAGATCGGCGCCGGAACCTCCGAGATCCGCCGGATGCTGATCGGCCGCCAGCTGATGGAGATCGCCTGATGCGCGCGCTGGCGCTGTTCCTGCTGATGGCTGCGCCGGCGCTGGCCCAGGACGGGCCCGGCTATGGCGGCAAGCCGCTTGCCGCCTGCCTCGACCGCATGGCCGGCGAAGGGGGCGACCGGCGCAGCTGCATCGGCGCGGCCTCGGGGCCCTGCATGGACCAGCCGGGCGGCCAGACGACCGCGGGCATGGTGCAATGCCTGACGGCCGAGGCGGCGGATTGGGACCGGCTGCTCAACCGCTGGTATTCCGCGGCGATGAACCGGGCCGAGGCCATGGATGCCGGCCAGGGCGACGGCCAGGACATGGAAGAAGCGGCGCCGGTGCTGAAGCAGGCGCAGCGCAACTGGATCGCCTTTCGCGACGAAAGCTGCCGGTTCGAGGCGCTGCGCTATCAGGGCGGCACCATGCGCGGCATCGCTCATGCCGGCTGCATGATGCAGCTTTCTGCCGAACAGGCGCTGCGGCTGCGCGTCCTTGCCGAGGAGGAGGGCTGATGCGCGCGCTGGCCTTCCTGCTGCTGCTGGGCGCGCCCGCCTTGGCCGGCGATGCCTCGGGCTTCGATCCGGCGGCGATCGACCAATGCCTCGACGCGGCCGAAACCCAGGGCGCGCGGGCCGATTGCGCCGGGACGGGGATGGATGCCTGCCTGGATTACGCCCGGCAGAAATACACTGGCGACGACCCGGATTTCCCGATGGCGAACTGCCTCGACGCCTCGCACCAGGCATGGGAGGCGAAGCTGACCGCCGTCTACCAGGCGGCGCTGGAGGCCGCCGATCCGCCAGAGCCGCTGCGCCGGATGGAGCGCAGCTGGATCGCCTTTCGCGAGGCGCTGTGCGAAGGCGCCGGCGATCTGGCCCGCGCCCGCTGCATCCGCGACGAGACGGCGCGGCAGGTGGCGCTGCTCATGTCGCTGGCGGACCTGCAATGAGCGGCGGTGGGGAAAAGGGGCGCGCCCGGTGGCGGCGCCCCCGTCCAGGCCGTGACGGCGGCCTAGAATTTCATCACATAGCTGATGCCGGCGACGAGCGGATCGACCTCCACGGTGCCGATCTTGGTGCCGTTCAGCTCGACATCGGGGTCGATGTCGATCCAGCGCAGGTCGGCGCGCAGCGCGGCGCGGTCGTTGATCCAGTGATCCACGCCCAGATGCGCAGCCAGGCCCAGGCTGTTCTTGACCCGCAGATCCTGGCCGGCCAGCGGCCCCTTGGCCTCGCCGTCCCAGAAGCCGGTAAAGTTCACGCCCAGGCCGACAAAGGGCTTCCAGCGCGGATGCACGTCGAAGTGATATTGCACCGAGACCACCGGCGGCAGGTGCTTGACCGTGCCGATCTCGGTCCCGTTCGACTTGATCGAATGTTTGAGGGGCAGGGCGCCCAGCACCTCGATACCGATATTGTCGCGAATGAAATACTCAAAGGTGATGCTGGGGCGGGTGCTGTTGCCGACATCCACCGGCGTCGGCCCCGCCAGCACGCCATTGTCCGATTTCGGGTTCACATGCGCGATCCCGAAGCCAAGCGTCCAGTCGCCTTGCGATTGCGCAAGCACGGGGGAGGCAAGCGCGGCGAGTGCCGCGGCGATGGCAAGCTTGTGTCTCATGGCGATCCTCTTTTCTTGTCGCATGCTCGCTCATCGCGCCTTGTTTCGGGCTTCGACGTTGATCTGGATCAATATTTCCGCTTTTGGCCGGCCTGCGACAAACTGGCGCAGACCTCCGGCGCTTCGACCGAAAGGATGATGCGATGAAGCTTGGCACCTCGGTCCTGCCTTCCTCGGAAACCTTCCGCGCCAATCGCGCGGCGCATCTCGCCATGCTCGAGACGGTGCGCGAGGCGGCGCTGGCCGCGGCGGCGGGCGGCGGCACGAAGGCGCTGGAGCGCCATGTCGCCCGCGGCAAGATGCCCCCGCGCGAGCGGGTGGCGAACCTGCTCGATCCCGGCTCGCCCTTCCTGGAAATCGGCGCGACGGCGGCGCATGGCATGTATGACGGCGCCGCGCCCTCGGCCGGGGTGATCGCCGGCATCGGCCGGGTGCATGGGCAAGAGGTGATGGTCGTGGCCAATGACGCGACGGTCAAGGGCGGCACCTATTACCCGATGACGGTGAAAAAGCACCTGCGCGCGCAGGAGATCGCCGAGGAATGCCATCTGCCCTGCGTCTACCTGGTCGATTCCGGCGGGGCGAACCTGCCCAACCAGGACGAGGTCTTTCCCGACCGCGACCATTTCGGCCGCATCTTCTACAACCAGGCGCGCATGTCGGCCAAGGGCATCGCGCAGATCGCCGTGGTCATGGGCTCCTGCACGGCGGGCGGCGCCTATGTCCCGGCCATGTCGGACGTGACCATCATCGTCCGCAACCAGGGCACGATCTTCCTGGCCGGCCCGCCGCTGGTGCGCGCCGCCACCGGCGAGGTGGTCTCGGCCGAAGACCTGGGCGGCGGCGATGTCCACACCCGCCTTTCCGGCGTCGCCGACTACCTGGCCGAGGACGACGCCCATGCGCTGGCCATCGCCCGCCGTGCCGTCGCCAACCTGAACCGCCGCCGGCCGGAGGGCGTCGCATGGCAATCCCCCGAACCCCCGGCCCATGACCCCGAGGAAATTCTCGGCCTCGTCCCCGCCGATCTCAAGACCCCCTACGACATCCGCGAGGTGATCGCGCGCGTGGTGGACGGCTCGCGCTTCGACGAGTTCAAGGCCCGCTTCGGCGAGACGCTGGTGACGGGCTTCGCCCATCTCGAAGGCTGTCCCATCGGCATCGTGGCCAATAACGGCGTGATCTTCTCGGAGGCCGCGCAGAAGGGCGCGCATTTCATCGAGCTCTGCTCGATGCGGGGCATCCCGCTGGTCTTCCTGCAGAACGTCACCGGCTTCATGGTCGGGCGCAAATACGAGAACGAGGGCATCGCCCGGCACGGCGCCAAGATGGTGACGGCGGTGGCGACGACCAATGTGCCCAAGATCACCATGCTGGTCGGCGGCAGCTTCGGCGCCGGCAATTACGGCATGGCCGGCCGTGCCTATTCGCCGCGATTCCTCTGGACCTGGCCCAATTCGCGCATCTCGGTGATGGGCGGCGAACAGGCGGCGGGCGTGCTGGCCACCGTGCGCCGCGAGGGGATCGAGCGCCAGGGCGGCCGCTGGAGTGCCGAGGAAGAGGCCGAGTTCAAGCGCCCCACCATCGAGATGTTCGAGCGCCAGTCGCACCCGCTCTATGCCTCGGCCCGGCTCTGGGACGACGGCGTCATCGACCCCCGAAAGACCCGCGACGTGCTGGCGCTCAGCCTGCGCGCCAGCCTCAATGCGCCGATCGAGCCGACGCGCTTCGGCATCTTCAGGATGTGACGCCGATGCGCATTTCCACCCTGCAAGGCGACATCACCCGGCTCGCCATGGACGCCATCGTCAATGCCGCCAATCGCACGCTGCTGGGCGGCGGCGGCGTCGACGGCGCCATCCACCGCGCCGCCGGCCCCGAACTGCTCGCGGAATGCCGCGCCATCGGCGGCTGCCCGACCGGCGAGGCCCGCATCACCAGGGGCTACGGCCTGCCGGCCCGATACGTCATCCATGCCGTCGGCCCGGTCTGGCAAGGCGGCACGGCGGGCGAGGACGACCTGCTCGCCAGCGCCTATCGCCACAGCCTGCTTCTTGCCCAGGCCCATGACATCGCCCGCATCGCCTTCCCGGCGATCTCGACCGGCATCTACGGCTTCCCGGCCGAGCGCGCCGCCCGCATCGCGGTCGCGGCCATCCTCGACCATGCCGCCGGTCTCGAAGTGATCCTGGTCGGCTTCGACGCCGGCAGCCATGCCACGCTCCGCCAGGCGGTGGACGAGGCCCGCCGATGATTTCTCCGTTTTCCAAATACCCCACGGGGGTCCGGGGGTGTGAAACCCCCGGCCCGACCGCTGCCACAGGAGCCGCCGGATGTTCCAGAAGATCCTGATCGCCAACCGCGGCGAGATCGCCTGCCGCGTCATCGACACCGCCCGCAAGCTCGGCGTGCGGACCGTCGCGGTCTATTCCGAGGCCGACCGCGGCGCCCGCCACGTCGCCCTGGCCGACGAGGCCCTGCCGATCGGCGGCCCGGCGCCCAAGGACAGCTACCTGCGCGGCGATGCCATCATCCGCGCCGCGCTCGACACCGGCGCCGGAGGCATCCATCCCGGCTACGGCTTTCTCAGCGAGAACCCGGATTTCGTCGATGCGGTGACGGCGGCGGGGCTGACCTTCATCGGCCCCTCGGCGCAGGCGATCCGCAAGATGGGCCTCAAGGACGCCGCCAAGGCGCTGATGGCAGAGGCCGGCGTCCCGGTCGTCCCCGGCTATCACGGCGAGAACCAGGACGCGGACCACCTCCAGGCCCAGGCCGACAGGATCGGCTATCCCGTCCTGATCAAGGCGGTGGCCGGCGGCGGCGGCAAGGGCATGCGCCTGGTCGAACGGGCCGGGGACTTCCCCGCCGCGTTGCAATCCGCGCAGGGCGAGGCCGCCACCGCCTTCGGCAACCCGGCGGTGCTGATCGAGAAATACATCTCCAGGCCTCGCCATATCGAGGTGCAGGTCTTCGGCGACGGCCAGCGCGCCGTCCACCTCTTCGAACGCGACTGCTCGCTGCAACGCCGCCACCAGAAGGTGATCGAGGAGGCCCCGGCCCCCGGCATGACGCCCCAGATGCGCGCGGCCATGGGCGCCGCCGCCACCCGCGCCGCCGAGGCCATCGGCTATGCCGGTGCCGGCACCGTCGAATTCATCGTCGATGCCAGCCGGGGCCTTCGCCCCGACGGCTTCTGGTTCATGGAGATGAACACCCGCCTCCAGGTCGAACATCCCGTGACCGAACTCGTCACCGGCATCGACCTGGTGGAATGGCAGCTCCGCGTCGCCAGCGGCGAGCCGCTGCCGTCCCGGCAGGAAGACCTGGCCATCACCGGCCATGCCTTCGAGGCCCGGCTCTATGCCGAGGACGTGCCCGCGGGCTTCCTGCCCGCCACCGGGCGGCTGGCGCATCTGCGCTTTCCCGACCATGCCCGGATCGAGACCGGGGTGCGGCCGGGCGACGCCATCTCGCCCTGGTACGACCCGATGATCGCCAAGATCGTCACCCATGGCGCGACGCGCGCCATCGCCCTGCGGGCGCTGGAATCGGCGCTCGTCGATACCGAGGTGGCGGGCTCGGTCACCAATGTCGATTTCCTGATCGCGCTGACCCGCCACGAAGGCTTTGGCCGGGGCGAGGTCGACACCGGCCTGATCGCCCGCGACCTCCAGGCGCTGGTCGAGGCCGCCGAACCCGACCCGCGGGCCAAGGCGCTGGCAGTCCTCGGCCTTGCCGGGCTCGACGATCCGACGCTGCGCGGCGGCATCACGCTGTGGCAGCCGCTGCGCCGCACCATCGCCTGGGACGGCGGCGAGGCATTGCTCGAGGTGCTGGGCCCCGGCGCCGCCCGCGTCACGCTGGACGGCGGCACGCATGAGATCGGCTATGAGGGCGGGCGCTGGTGGGTCGACGGCAGCCCGCGCCGCTCGCGCATCGTGAACCATGCCGCGGGCACCAGCGTCTTCGGCGGCCGCTCGCTGACGCTCATCCCGCTCGACCCGCTGGCCCGCGGCGGCGAGGAGGCGGGGGGCGGCATGACGCTGTCGCCCATGCCGGGGCTCGTCAAGGCGATCTTCGTCGAGCCGGGGCAGCAGGTGGCGGCGGGCGAGCCGCTGGCGATCCTAGAGGCGATGAAGATGGAGCACACGCTGACCGCCGCCCGCGACGGCCGCGTGGCCGAGGTGCTGGCGGCTGCCGGCGACCAGGTCGAGGCCGGCGCCGCCCTGATCCGGCTGGAGGAGGAAGAGGACGCATGATCCTGCACCATGTCCCCGGCTCGCGCTCCATGCGCGTGCTCTGGCTGATCGAGGAGCTGGGGCTCGATTGCACCTTGCGCTCCTGGTCCTTGACCGACGGCAGCCTGCGCAGCGCCGAGTTTCGCGCGCTGTCCCCTGCCGGCCGCATCCCGGCGCTGGAAATCGACGGCCGCGCCATCTTCGAATCCGGCGCCATCCTGCAATACCTGACCGAGCGCGAGGGCAGGCTGGCCCCCAGACCGGGCGAGCCCGAGCGCGCCGATTTCCTGGAATGGGTCCATTTCGCCGAAACCCAGGCCAATATCCTGCAGGCGCTGAACATCCACCACATCTTCCTGCGGCCCGAAAGCGCGCGCTCGGTGCCGCTGATGCGGCTCGATACCCGGCGGCTGGCCGTGACCGCCCAGGCGCTCGACGCGCATCTGGCAGGGCGCGAGACGCTGCTTTCCACCTTCTCGGCCGCCGATTGCATGCTGGGTTTCAATATCGAGGCGCTGTTCCGCTTCCTGCCCGCCGCCGGCTATCCGGCGCTGGCCGCCTATCGCGACCGCATGCTGGCGCGGCCGGCCTATCGCCGCGCCCTGGCCCGCGCCGGGGGCGACGCCATCTATGACCGCGATTTCTACGAGGTGCCCGATGTCCAAGGTTGAGATCTTCGAGGTCGGCCCGCGCGACGGGTTGCAGAACGAAAAGCGCCTGATCCCGGCGGCGGAAAAGATCGCCCTGGTCGACCTGCTGTCGCAGGCCGGCTTCCGGCGCATCGAGGTGACAAGCTTCGTGCCGCCGAAATGGGTGCCGCAGATGGCGGACGCGGCCGAGGTCATGGCCGGCATCGCCCGCCGGCCGGGCATCCGCTATGCGGTGTTGACCCCGAACCTGCGCGGCTACGAGGCGGCGCGGGCCGCCGGCGCGGACGAGGTGGCGATCTTCGCCTCGGCCTCGGAGGGGTTTTCCAGGGCGAACCTGAACGCCACCATCGCCGAAAGCCTCGCGCGGCTCGCGCCGGTGGCAGAGGCGGCGCGGGTCGACGGCATCCCGCTGCGCGGCTATGTCTCGGTGGTGACGGATTGCCCCTTCGACGGCAAGGTGGCGCCCGCAAGCGTCGCCCGCGTCGCGGCCAGCCTGCGCGACATGGGCTGCTACGAGGTGAGCCTGGGCGACACCATCGGCCAGGCCCGGCCCGAGGCGATCGACGCCATGTTGGCCGCAGTTCTGGAGGAACTGCCGCCCGAAAACCTGGCCGGCCATTACCACGACACCGCCGGTCGGGCGCTGGAGAATATCGACGCGAGCCTCGCGCGCGGGCTGCGGGTATTCGACGCCGCCGTGGGGGGCCTGGGCGGCTGTCCCTATGCGCCCGGCGCCGCGGGCAATGTCGCGACCGAGAAACTCGCCGCGCACCTGGCCCTGGGCGGCCACGACACCGGGCTCGACATGGCGGTGATCGAAAAGGCCGCCGCCATGGCCCGCGGCATGAGAGGAGGCGCATGATGGAAACGATCCGCATCGAGACCGATGTCCGCGGCGTCGCGCATCTGTGGCTGGCGCGCCCGGACAAGCACAATGCGCTTTCGGCCCGGATGATCCGCGAATTGACCGAAGCCGCGCAGCGGCTAGGCGCCGACCGGGCCGTGCGCGCGGTGGTGCTGGCGGCCGAGGGGCGCAGCTTCTGCGCCGGCGGCGACCTGGGCTGGATGCAGGAGCAGATGCGCGCCGATGCCCAGACCCGGCGGGCCGGCGCGCGCGAACTGGCGATGATGCTGAATGCGCTGAACACCCTGCCCAAGCCGCTGATCGGCCGGGTCCAGGGCAATGCCTTCGGCGGCGGGATCGGCCTGATCTCGGTCTGCGATGTCGCCGTGGCCGTGCCCGAGGCGCGCTTCGGCCTGACCGAGACCCGGCTCGGCCTGATCCCCGCCACCATCGGCCCCTATGTCCTGGCCCGCATGGGCGAGGACAGGGCGCGCCGCGTCTTCATGTCCGCGCGCCTCTTCGACGCGGGCGAGGCGATGCGGCTGAACCTGCTGGCGAGCCTTGCCGATGCCGCGGTGCTGGACGCGGCCGTCGAGGCCGAGATCGCGCCCTATCTCTCCTGCGCCCCCGGCGCGGTGGCGGCGGCCAAGCGCCTGGCCCGCCGCCTCGGCCCGCCCATCGGCGAGGCCGAGATCGAGGCCAGCATCCAGGCCCTGGTCGATGTCTGGGAAGGCGACGAGGCCCAGGAAGGCATCGCCGCCTTCTTCGACAAGCGCAAGCCGCGCTGGCAGCCGGGCTGAGGCGCTGGCCCGACAGCTTCTTCGTTCTGAAAATACTCATCGGAAGGTTTTCTGCAGCGCCGGGATTGCAGGTTCAGTCGCCGCATCGACGCTGCGCCTGCCCGCGCTGCGGGATTTGAGTATTTGGGGAACGAAGAAGACAACCGGCGGCATGCCGTCGCAGCCTTGCGCCTATTGCATGTCAGGGCTTCGCGGCGGGCGGCTTGGCGGCATATGGTCGCATCTGTTAACGCTAGCGGGCCTGATTTTCCCACATCCGCCAGCCCCGAAGGTGCCGCCATGCCGCCGCAGCCCAATCTCAAGCTTGCCATCCTTGCCCTGGGCCTTGGCGCCTTCGCCATCGGCACCTCGGAATTCGCCGCCATGGGGCTCTTGCCCTGGTATGCGAGCGACCTGGGCATCAGCGAGCCGCAGGCCGGCCATGTCGTGTCGGCCTATGCGCTGGGCGTGGTGGTGGGGGCGCCGATCACCTCGATCCTGGGCGCGCGGCTGCCGCGGCGGCGCTATCTGGCGGGGCTGATCGCGGCTTACGGGGTGATGAACCTGCTGGCGGCGGTGCTGCCGGGCTATGGCACGCTGGTCGGCACGCGCTTCCTGGCCGGCCTGCCGCATGGCGGCTTCCTGGGCGTGGCCATGTTGTTTGCCGCCGATGCCCTGCCGCGGGACCAGCGCGCCAAGGGGGTGACGCAGGTGCTTCTGGGCCTGACCGTCGCCAATATTGCCGGGGTGCCGCTGGCCGGGGTGCTGGGGCAGGGGCTCGGCTGGCGCTGGGGCTTTGCGCTGCCCGGCGTGCTGGCGCTGCTGGCGGGCTGGCTGATCCTGCGGCTGGCGCCGCGGGTCGGCGCGCCCAGGGATGCGCGGCCGCTGGCCGAGCTGAAGGCGCTGCGCAATCCGGCGGTCATGCTGATCCTGCTGGTCGGCGCCATCGGCTTCGGCGGGCTCTTCGCGGTCTATTCCTATCTCTCGGCCGCGATGCTGGCGACGACGCAGCCGCCGGGCTGGGCGATCCCGGCGACGCTGTCGGCCTTCGGCATCGGCGGCACGCTGGGCAGCATCCTGGCCGCCCGGCTGACCATGCGCCATGGCACCTGGGGCGCGGCGCTGCGGCTGATGCTGTTCATGGCCGCGACCCAGGCTTTCGCCGCCTGGGCGGTGGGCGACTGGGGGATGATGCTGGCCTCGTCCTTCCTGCTGGGCCTGGGCTCGGGCATGGTGGTGCCCTTGCAGACCCGGCTGATGGAGGTCGCGGGCGAGGCGCAGAGCATGGCCGCGGCGATGAACCACGCCGCCTTCAACGCCGCCAATGCGCTGGGGCCCTGGCTCGCCGGGTTGGCGCTGGCGGCGGGCTGGGGCTGGCGTTCCTCGGGGCTGGTGGCGGTGGCGCTGTCAGGGGCGGGGATGCTCGCCCTCGGGCTTGCCTGGCAGCAGGCCCGTCTTGCCGGGAACCGGCTTCATGATCGCCCGGCGCGAGTGTGAGGCGAATTCGCGCCGCCACGAGATGAAAAGCACGTAGCTGGTGGCCAGGAACAGCCCCCAGGGCCCCGCCAGCCAGCCAAGCGCCCCCAGCGCGAAATAGACGCAGCGCAGCCCCGAGTTGAAGCTTTTCGCCGCGGTGATGTTGATGTCGGCCGCCTGCATGGCCAGCGGCACGGCGCGGGGGTCGTCGGGCTCGTTCGGGACCGAGGCCATGATGATCGCGCAATAGCCGAACAGCCGGTGCGACCAGACGAAGCGCAGAAGCGCGTTGGCCACGAAGAACAGCACCACGACGATCTTGATTTCCCATTTCAGTGTCGGCACGTGGCCCAGGTCGAACTGGCGCGCCACGCCGGCCAGCTGGTCGGTATTGCCGATCAGCGCCAGCCCGCCCCCGACCGCGATCAGGCAGGCCGAGGCGAAGAAGGCCGTGCCCTCGCGCAGGGTGGTCAGGATGGCGCTGTCGAAGATGCGCGGGTCGCGTGTGATGAATTGTCGCATCCATTCGCGGCGATAGGTCTTCATCAGCACCGTGACCGAGGGATGGGCCCTTGGCGGGTTCTCGGTGATCCAGCCGATGCCCAGCCAGGCCAGGAACAGCCAGAGCAGGGCGGCAAGGTCGGCCGGCGACAGCGGGCCAAAGGCGGGCAGGCCGGGCAGGGCGGTGTTCGGGTCCATGGCGCGGTTCTATCCTCGTGGTCTTGCTGTTGCCAGCCTGCGTCGCGGCGTCTATCCAGCAACCTGGTTATCTTTGTACCGGAGCAGATGAAAATGGCAGCACCCCACGCCATCCACGAGGAATTTCCCAACGATGCGGAGCGCATTCACGAGCTGAAGCTCTCGGACGCGCATTTCGCGCGCCTGCTTGAGGAATATGACGAGGTGAACGACCAGGTCGCCGCGGCCGAAAGCCGCCATACGCCGATGTCGGAAGAGGCCGAGACCCAGCTGCGCAAGCAGCGCGCCGGGCTGAAGGACGAGATCGCCCGCATGCTGGCCGCCGCCCGCGCCTGACGGGCCGCCCGGCTGCCGGCCTGGGGCTGGATGGGGCGTGCGGCGGGTCCGCGCGCCCTTTTTCCTTGCCTGTCCGGCCCGTGGGCCGGGGCTTGAAAGCCGCCGGGCGCATTCCTACTTCAACCCTGTCGGAGGGCCCCTGGGGCGCCGACGGACCTGCCCGCCCGCACCGGGGGGCAAGCCTTTGTATCGCTTGAAGAAGGATGCGAAACATGCGCAATTTCGACCTGACTCCGCTTTATCGTGCCTCGGTCGGCTTCGACCGCATGGCCGATGTCATGGACCGTGCCCTGTCGGCCGACATCGCCAGCTACCCGCCCTATAACATCGAGAAGACCGGCGAGAATGCCTATCGCATCTCGATCGCCGTCGCCGGCTTTTCCGCCGACGAACTGAGCGTCGAGGTCAAGGACGGCGCCGTCATCGTCTCGGGCCGCAAGGCCGCCGAGGACGAGGGCCGCAGCTACCTGCATCGCGGCATCGCCACCCGCGCCTTCGAACGCCGCTTCACCCTGGCCGATCATGTCCGGGTGCAGGGCGCCAGCCACGAGGATGGCATGCTGAACATCGACCTGGTGCGCGAGATCCCCGAGGCGCTGAAGCCGCGCCGCATCGAGATCGCCAAGCCGGCCAAGGCGGTGGAAAAGCTGGACGCCTGACGGCGCGGCCGGGGGCGCCGCCCCCGGACCCCCGGAGTATTTGCAGAACGGTGAAAGCCAAGGGGCGCCGGTTTCGGAGCCCCTTTTCTCATGCACACCGCCGATCCGTGTCCTGCGTCTTTCTCTGTTGTGAAAATACCCTCGGGGTCCGGGGCAGAGCCCCGGCTCGGCGGGCGCCGCTAGAACTGGCGGCGGGCGCGGAGCGCGGCGGTAATGGTGCCGTCGTCGAGATAGTCCAGTTCCCCGCCGATCGGCACGCCCTGCGCCAGGCCGGTGACGGCAACGCCGGTGGGTGCCAGCGCCTCGGCGATGTAATGCGCGGTGGTCTGGCCCTCGACCGTGGCCGAGAGGGCGAGGATGACCTCGGTGACCTTTTCCTCGGCGATGCGGGCGATGAGCTGGGGGATGCGCAGGTCTTCGGGGCCGATCTCGTCCAGCGCCGAGAGGCTGCCGCCCAGCACGTGGTAGCGGCCGTGAAAGGCGCGGCCGCGTTCCAGCGCCCAGAGGTCGGCCACGTCGGTCACCACGCAGATCTCGCCGATGGCGCGGCCGGGATCCTCGCAGATCGGGCAGATGTCGGACTGGGTGATATTGCCGCAGACCAGGCATTCGCGGGCATGCTCCGCCACGCTGGCCATCAGCGCCGCCAGCTGGGCCATCTGCCCGGCGCGGCGGCGGATCAGGTGCAGCACGATGCGCCGGGCCGAGCGCGGCCCGAGCCCCGGCAGCCGCGCCATGGTGGCGATCAGCGTCTCGATCTCGTCGCCGGAGGTGGGCGGCATCGCCTAGAACGGCATCTTCATGTCGGCGGGCAGGCCGAGTTCGCGGGTCAGGCGAGCCATCTCCTCGGCCGCCTTGTCCTGCGCCCGGCGCTGCGCATCCCTGACCGCGGCCAGGATCAGGTCCTCGACCACTTCCTTGTCCTCGGCCCGGAAGATCGAGGGGTCGATGTCGAGCGCCGTCAACTCGCCCTTGGCCGTCGCGGTAGCCTTGACCAGCCCGCCGCCCGATTCGCCGGTGACGGTCAGGCGGTTCAGCCCTTCCTGCATCTCGGCCATCTTGGTCTGCATCTGCTGGGCGGCTTCCATCATCTTCGACAGGTCGCCCATGTCGCCAAGGCCCTTGAACATCGCCTAATCCTCGTCCTCGAAGGGATCCCATTCCTCGACCTCGGCCACCGGGCCTTCGGTCAGCTCATGCGGGGATGTATCCTCGCCCGCCGGTTTTTCAACCGCGACCGGCACCGGGATCGGCCGGATCCGGGTGATCCTGGCGCCGGGGAAGGCGGCGAAGATCGCCTGCACGGTCGGGTTCTGCATGGCACGGGCGCGGGCCTCGGCCTCGCGTTCGGCGCGCTGTTCGCTGATCGAGGGCCGGCCGGGGTCCGAGGTCACGGTCACCGCCCAGCGTTGGCCGCCGGTCCAGCCGCGCAGCCGTTCCGCCAGCCGCTGCGCCAGGTCGCGCGGCGCCTGCTCGGTCGGCTGGAACTCGATCCGGCCGGGGGAATAGCGCACGAGACGCAGGTGATCCTCGACATCGAGCAGCAGCTTCATGTCGCGCATGCGCCGGATCAACTCGATCACCGATTCGAAGTCCGGGAACCCCGCCAGCGCATCGGGCGAGACCGCCAGCGCCGCGGCGCTGCCGTCCTGGCGCACCGCCATGGGCGCGCGGGGCGCGGCGGCGGCCGCCCGCGGCGCCTCGCTGCGCGCGGCGGGCGCTGCGGCGCTGCGGCTGAACGCGCCCGCCGCGGCGCTGGCCTGCACCTTGCGGATCAGCGCCTCGGGGTCGGGCAGGTCGGCGACATGGGTCAGGCGGATGATCGCCATCTCGGCCGCCATCATCGCGTTCGGGGCCTGGCCCACCTCTTCCAGCGCCTTCAGCAGCATCTGCCACAGCCGGGTCAGCGCCCGCATCGGCACCTTTTCCGCGATCTGCTGGCCGCGGGCGCGTTCGTCCGGGCCGATGGTCGGGTCGTCCAGCGCCTCGGGCGTGATCTTCACGATCGAGACCCAATGCGTGATCTCGGCCAGGTCGCGCAGGACCGCCATCGGGTCGGCGCCATCGGCATATTGCGCCTGCAACTCGGCCAGGGCCTCGGCGGCGGCGCCGCGCAGGATCATGTCGAAGAGGTCCAGCACCCGGCCGCGGTCCGCCAGTCCCAGCATGGCGCGGACCTGCGTCGCCGTCGTCTCGCCCGCGCCATGGCTGATCGCCTGGTCCAGCAGGCTGGTCGCGTCGCGGGCCGAGCCCTCGGCGGCGCGGGTGATCAGCGCCAGCGCGTCCTCGGTGATCTCGGCGCCTTCCGCCGTCGCGATGCGGCGCAGCAGCGCGATCATCACCTCGGGCTCGATGCGGCGCAGGTCGAAACGCTGGCAGCGCGACAGAACCGTGACCGGCACCTTGCGGATCTCGGTGGTGGCAAAGATGAACTTCACATGCGGCGGCGGTTCTTCCAGCGTCTTCAGAAGCGCGTTGAAGGCGCTGGTCGAAAGCATGTGGACTTCGTCGATGATATAGATCTTGTAGCGGGCCGAGGCGGCGCGATAGTGAACCGATTCAATGATTTCGCGGATGTCGTTCACGCCGGTTCTGGATGCGGCGTCCATCTCCATCACGTCGACGTGCCGGCCTTCCGAGATCGCCACGCAATGCTCGCAGACCCCGCAGGGCTCGGTCGTCGGGCCGCCCTGGCCGTCGGGGCCTGTGCAGTTCAGCCCCTTGGCGATGATGCGCGCCGTGGTGGTCTTGCCGGTGCCGCGGATGCCGGTCATCACGAAGGCCTGCGCGATGCGGTCCGCGGCGAAGGCATTCTTCAGCGTCCGCACCATCGCGTCCTGGCCGACCAGGTCGGCAAAGGTCTCGGGGCGGTATTTCCGCGCCAGCACCTGGTAGTTCCGTTCGCTCTCGCTCATGCCTCGGCCTTTGTTGACCGGCGCAGATTAGCGGCGCGGACGGGGGGCGGCAACCGCCCTTAGGCGGGCTGCCAGTCGAAGGCCAGTTCCTCGCGGAAGGCGAAGCGGGCGATGTGGCTGTCGACGATGTGGCGCATATGGGCGGTGGTGTCCTCGGGCGCCTCCAGCCGGATTTCCAGCGCCTCGGGCGTGGCGGTCAGGGTCACGATGCGATCCTCGGGCATCGCGATGCGGCCCTGGGCGGGGTCGAAGGCGACCTCGAACTTGTGCGCCCAATGCTTGCAGAGCTGCTGCAGGTAGCGGCTGCCGTTCGGCGTCGCCACGCGGCAGGTCGAAAGGATGACGGTCTGGGACATGGTCTTTCCTGTCTTGCGGGTCCGGCTGGCGGCGGCTGGCGGACATGGAAGGGTCACGAAACGGTGAGCGGGCTCGGCCCGGACTCGGCCCGGACCCGGTGTCCCCCATATAACCCGGATGAGGCGACGTTCAATCCTGCTTGCCCTGCCGCTGCTGGCCCTGCCGCGCCTGGCGCCGGCCTCGCCGCGCGAGGTGCTCGAGGCGGCGGACCTGCCGCAATTGCGCGCCGTCGCCGTCTGGCGCGACGGCGAGGAGGTGGCGGCGCGCGGCTTCGGCGGCTTCACGCCCGACCGGGCGACGAACATCAAGTCGGCCTCGAAATCCATCGTCTCGGCGCTGGCGGGCATCGCCATCGCGCGCGGGCTGTTTTCCGGCACCGACCAGCCGGTGGCCGAGCTGCTGCGTGCCGACCTGCCTGCCGACCCCGACCCGCGCCTGGCGCGGCTGACGCTGGGGCACCTGCTGTCGATGCAGGCGGGCCTGCAGCGCCAGTCCGGGCCGAACTACGGCCGCTGGGTCGGCAGCCGCAACTGGGTGCGCGCCGCGCTGGCCGCGCCCTTCGTCGCCGATCCGGGGCAGGGGATGCTTTACTCCACCGCCTCGACGCATCTGGTCTCGGCCATGCTGGCGCGCGCCTCGGGGCGCTCGACGCTGGCGCTGGCGCGGGACTGGCTGCGCATCCCCGGCTTCGCCATCGCCGCATGGGACCGTGATCCGCAGGGCATCCATCTGGGCGGCAACCAGATGGCGATGAGCACCCGCAGCCTCCTGGCCTTCGGCGCCGCCTATGCCGCGGGCGGGCAGGGCGTGATCCCGCCGCGCTGGATCGAGGCCAGCTGGCAGCCGCGCACCCGCTCGATCTTCAACGGCGAGGCATATGGCTATGGCTGGTTCATCAGCCGCATCGGCGGCCGGCCGGTGCGCTATGGCTGGGGCTATGGCGGGCAGATGATCTACGTGTTTCCCGGCCGGGTGCCGGTCGCCATCGCCATGACCTCGGACCCCGACCAGCCCTCGGCCCGCTCGGGCTATCGCACCGAGCTGCATGCGCTGGCCGGCCGGCTGGTGGCGGCGCTGTGATTTCCCGGCCGTTTCTCCGTTGCGAAAATACTCCGGGGGAGGCCCGCAGGGCCGGGGGCAGCGCCCCCATCCCGCCCCCGTCCGCCCCCCGTTGACCCGGAGGCTGGCGCGGCATATCTGCCCCCTCATGGCACGCGCACCGCTTTTGCAACTCACCGATATTTCCCTGACGTTCGGCGGCAATCCCGTCTTCGACGGGCTGAACCTGACCGTCCAGCAGGGCGACCAGCTGGCGCTGGTCGGCCGCAACGGCTCGGGCAAGTCCACGCTGATGAAGGTCATGGCCGGGCTGGTCGAGCCCGACAGCGGCGAGGTCGTCACCCCCGCCGGCATCCATGTCGGCTACATGGAGCAGGATCCCGACCTGTCGGGCTTTGCCACCCTGGGCGATTTCGCCCGCGCCGGCCTTGGCGACGCCGAGGGCTACCGCGTCGAGATGGCGGCCGAGGGGCTGAAATTCGACCCCGACCGCCCGACAGCCACCGCCTCGGGCGGCGAGCGGCGGCGGGCGGCGCTGGCCCGGCTTCTGGCCGAGGCGCCGGAACTGATGCTGCTCGACGAGCCGACCAACCATCTCGACATCGAGGCGATCGGCTGGCTGGAAGAGCAGCTTTCCACGACCAGGGCCGGCTTCGTGCTGATCTCGCACGACCGCGCCTTCCTGCGGGCGCTGACGCGGGCGACGCTGTGGATCGACCGCGGCGAGGTGCGCCGGCAGGACAAGGGCTTCGAACATTTCGAGGATTGGCGCGAAACCCTCTGGGCCGCCGAGGACGAGGCGCGCCACAAGCTCGACCGCAAGATCAAGGCCGAGGCCCGCTGGGCGGTCGAGGGCATCAGCGCCCGGCGCAAGCGCAACCAGGGCCGGGTGCGCGCGCTGGCCGCGCTGCGCGAGGAACGCGCCGGCCAGATCCGCCGCCAGGGCACGGCGGCGATGGAACTGGACGCGGGGCCGCAATCCGGCAAGCGGGTGATCGACGCCAGGGGCATCTCCAAGTCCTTCGGCGAGCGGGGGATCCTGAAGCCCTTCGACCTGCGGGTTCTGCGCGGCGACCGCGTGGCCTTCGTCGGCCCGAACGGCGCCGGCAAGACCACGCTGATCAAGATGCTGACCGGCGAGATCGCGCCCGATACCGGCGAGGTCAGGCACGGCACCAACCTGGAAATCGCGGTCTTCGACCAGGCGCGGAGCGCCATAGACGAGACGGTGACGCTGTGGGACGCGCTGGCGGGCGACCCGTCCATGCGGGTTTCCGGGCGCTCGGACCAGGTGATGGTGCGCGGCAACCCGCGCCATGTCGTGGCCTATCTCAAGGATTTCCTGTTCGACGAGGCGCAGGCGCGCGCGCCCGTCGGCAGCCTCTCGGGCGGGGAAAAGGCGCGGCTTTTGCTGGCGCGAATCATGGCCCGGTCCTCGAACCTTCTGGTGCTGGACGAGCCGACCAACGACCTCGACGTCGAGACGCTGGACCTGCTGCAGGACATCCTGGGCGACTATGACGGCACCGTGCTGCTGGTCAGCCACGACCGCGACTTCATCGATCGCGTGGCCACGACCACGGTGGCGATGGAGGGCGACGGTCGCGCCACGATCTATCCCGGCGGCTGGTCCGACTATCGCGCGCAGCGCCCGCAGGCGACCCCCGCGCCCGAGCCGACCCGGCCGGTCCCCGCCAAGCCCGCGCAGGTCGCGCCCGCGCCCAAGGCCGAGGCGGCGCGCGCCGGGCTCAATTTTTCGGAACGCAAGCGGCTGGAGACGCTGCCGGCCGTGATCGAGCGGCTGGAGGCCGAGATCGGCAAGCTGACCGAGTTCCTGGCCCAGCCCGACCTGTTCCAGACCGCCCCGGCCAAGTTCGCCAAGGCCAGCGACGCCCTGGTCGAACGCCAGCAGGCGCTGGCCGCCGCCGAGGAGGAATGGCTGGACCTGGCCGAGCGCGACCAGGGCTGAAGCGACCGAATATCCGGCCGCGCGCAGACAGCCCTTGCATTTTTGCGCTTTGCCCCCCATGTTCTGCGGGCTAGGTTATTTCTTCCGCATCCTGTCTCCTTTCCGGCTTCAGACTATGCTTCGATCTGACTGAGCCGGGCCGTCGCATGTCGCGGACGGTATTACTCTAAGGAGACATCACGATGGCCAATGGCACCGTGAAATGGTTCAACGCCACCAAAGGCTTCGGCTTCATCGCCCCCGCAGAGGGCGGCAAGGACGTGTTCGTCCACATCTCGGCCCTCGAGCGGGCGAACATCCGTCAACTCGATGACGGCCAGGCCGTGACCTTCGAAATCGAAACCGGCCGCGACGGCCGTCAATCGGCGCGCGACCTGGCGCTGGCCTGATCCGGCCCCCGATTTCAAGACAGATGGTCCGACCGATCCTGGTCGGACCAACCTTATCGGAGGCTCGCATGGCACCCAAGGACCGACTGAAGGGACTTTTCCGCGAGCCGACGCCGCTGACGGCGATGGATCGGACCACCTCCGAGGCCAGGCAGATCATCAGCGAGCAGACCCAGCGTCGCCAGGAGCTGACCGCAAGCCTGCGCGCGGCGCGGCTGGCCAGGGAAGCCGCCGACGGCGGGACAGCGGGCAAGAAGCGCAAGAAATAGACGCCTCGCGCGTCACGGGTCTTGCGTAGTTCCTCCTGACCGCCCCCATATTATCCCCTTATCGCGGCTGGTCCCATCGGGCCTTTCCCGGCGCAACCGGGCGAGGGTCGGGTGGGGGCGGCCCAATAATCTCAAGAAAAAAAGGCAAGACAAACATGGCAAGAACATCGAACAGGCGCGTCAATCGCCGCAAGATCACGCAAAGACAGCAGGACCGCCGCCGGCTGGCGATCATGTTCCTGAACAAGCAGATCGAAGCCTCGGCCGCTGCCGGGCGCGAGGGCAAGGCGGCCTCCGCCTCCTGAATCGTCAGGCGGCCGGTCAGCGTTCCAGGACCAGCCGGTTCCCCTCGATGCTGACACGGGCAAAGCGCGACAGGTAGGACATGCCCATCAGCGATTGCTCGAGTTCGGCGCGCAGCACCACCGCAGGAACGCGGGTGTCGCGGATCTCGCCGATGGCGACCGAATCGAGCAGCACGGTTGCGGTCTGGACGATGCCGTTCGCGGTGCGGGCCTGGCCGGCATAGGCCAGCGCCTCGGGGACGATGCCGACGCGGGCGGCGTCCCTGGGCCCCAGCGCGATGCTGGTGGCGCCGGTGTCGATGACGAAGCGCACCGGGGTGCCGTTTACCTGCGCGGTCAGGTGGTAATGGCCGTCATTGCCGACCGGCACCTCGATCCGGCCGCCTTCCAGCATCCGTGCCTGCGGCGAGATGGTGCCGCGGATGTCGTCCCAAAGCCCGGCCAGCGCCACCGCGCCCAGGAAGATCAGCCCCCAGGCCGCCGCCTGCCGCAGCGTCTGCCCCGGCCGGACGCGCAGCTCGACCAGCAGGAAGCCGCCGACGGCGACCAGCAGCAGCACCAGATAGGCGATCCGGCCGAATTCCTCGCCCATCATACCAGCCCCGAACCCTTGAGCCCGTCGATCACGAACTGGATCGACAGCGCCGCCAGCAGCATGCCGAAAAGCCGCGTGACCACCATGGTCCCGGTGCGGCCCAGCACATGCGCGATGGGCCCGGCCACGGCGAAAAGCGCGGCGGCGATGCCCAGGACCGCCAGCATGACCAGGTGGATCATCAGCGTATGGGCGGGGCCGGGGTTCTGCCCGACCAGCAGGATCATCGAGGCCAGCGCCCCCGGACCGGCCAGCAGCGGCGTCGCGAGCGGAAAGACCGAAGGATCGTCGTCATCGTCCCTGGCCTGGCCCTCGCGCCGCTCGGTGCGGCGTTCGAACAGCATGTCCAGCGCGGTCAGGAACAAGAGCAGCCCGCCGGCGATGCGGAAGGCGGACAGCGAGATGCCGATGCCGGTCAGGATCGCCTCGCCCGCAAGGCCGAAAAGCGTCATCAGCGCCGCAGCGATGGCCAGGGCCCGCCAGCCGATCCGCCGCCGCCGCTGCGGCGTCATGTCGCGGGTCAGGGCGATGAACAGCGGCGCAAGCCCCACCGGGTCGATCACGACGAACAGCGTGACAAAGGCGCTGATGATCTGGGTGCTTTCCATGGCGGGCGGTATGGCGTGGAACCTGGGCAGGGGCGAAGCGCGGCGGCGGGGCAAACGGCGCGATCACGCGTTTGGGGCTTTCGAAGAGGGCGATCCCGACCTATATCGGGACAGATGGATGCACCGCAAGGCCCAGGGGCCTGCCACGGAGGAAAACAGATGCACGCACCTTCACCCATGGCGCTATTGCTGATCGCAATCGTCGTTCTGGTTCTTTTCGGGCGCGGCAAGGTCTCGTCCCTGATGGGCGAGGTCGGCAAGGGGATCACTGCCTTCAAGAAAGGCGTCAAGGAAGGCGCCGAGGATATCGACGCCGCCGCCCACAGCGAGCCCAAGGAACTGGAGCAGCTGAAGACCGCCGACGACATCGAGCGCGCCCGCGCCGACCTGGCCGCCGAACGCGCCAAGCTTGACGCCGAGCGCGCCCGCACCGGCGCCGACAGCGCGCTGCGCGACGTGACGCCGACCGACACGACCAAGCTCTGATCCCCCGGCCCGACGGTCATGTTGGATATCGGCTGGAGCGAGTTGCTTCTGATCGGCGTGGTGGCGCTGATCGTCATCGGACCCAAGGATCTGCCCAAGCTGTTTCACACGCTGGGCCGGATCACCGCGCGCGCGCGCTCGATGGCGCGCGAGTTCAGCAGCGCGATGGAGGATGCGGCCAAGAGCTCGGGCCTTGACGACGCGGCCAAGACGCTCAAGGACGTGAACGCGCTGAGCTCGAAACGCGCGCTGGGGCTTGACGCGCTGGAACGCGCGACCGAGCGGTTCGAGAAATGGGATCCGCTGAACCCCAAGGACGAGGCCGGCCGCAAGGCGCCCGTCCCCGATCCCTCGGCCCCGCTGCCGCCGCAGCCCGCGGCGAACGGCAGCGACGCGCCTGCCGCCCCGCCCGCCGACCTGCCGCCCGCGCCGGGCGTCGCCGCCCCGCCGGTAGCCGCCGAGGATGCGCTGGACACGGCCGAAGGGCGCCGCCGCCTGCACGCCGTGCGCCGGTCCGACCGCGCTTGACAAGACTGACATGAAGAGGCCGCTCCCGTGGCGATGAAATCTGCCAAGCCGGACGATATCGACGACACATCCGCCCCCCTGATCGAGCATCTGGCCGAGCTGCGCACGCGGCTGATCTGGTCGGTTCTCGCCTTCGTCGTGGCGATGGTGCTGTGCTATTTCGTCTGGAACCCGATCTTCGACTTCCTGACCCAGCCGATCTGCCACGCGCTGGAAAAGCGCGACCAGGCCTGCGGTCTGATCCTGCTGAAACTGCAGGAGGGCTTCTTCGTCGCCATGCGCATCGCCTTCTTCGGCGGTTTCGTGCTGGCCTTTCCGGTGGTCGGCTACCAGCTGTGGCGTTTCGTTGCGCCGGGGCTTTACCGCAGCGAAAAGAACGCGCTGCTGCCCTTCCTGGTCGCCTCGCCGGTGATGTTCCTGATCGGCGCGGCCTTCGCCTATTACATCATCCTGCCCTGGGCCTTCGACTTCTTCCTGGGCTTCCAGCAAGGTCCGGCGGCGCAGCCCGCCGATCCGGCGGTCGCCGCCGCGGCTGGGGCGGGGGGTGCGGCGGGTGCCGAGCAGCCCTGGGCCGGCATCGTCTTCCAGGGCTCGGTCGAGGAATACCTGGCGCTGACCACCAAGTTCATCCTGGCCTTCGGCCTGTCCTTCCAGTTGCCGGTGGCGCTGACGCTGATGGGCAAGGCGGGGCTGGTGTCCTCGGAAGGGCTGGCCAGCGTGCGCCGCTATGCCATCGTGGTGATCCTGATCCTTGCCGCCATGGTCACGCCGCCCGATGTCATCAGCCAGATCGTGCTGTTCTCGGTGATCTACGGGCTTTACGAGGTGTCGATCTTCCTGGTGCGGCGGATGGAGAAGAAACGCGAGCTGGAAGAACAGGAAGCCGATGTCTGACGAAGCCCTGCTGCGCATCGCCGCGGCGCTGGAACGCATGTCGCCGCCGCCCGCGCCCGAGCCGAGTTTCACCGAGGCCACCGCCTATGTCTGGCAGCCCGACCCCGACCGGCTGGAGCCGGTGGCCGAGGTCAACCGCGTCGATCTGGTGCAGCTGATCGGCATCGACCGGGCGCGCGACACGCTGCTGGCGAACACGCTGCAATTCGCCCGCGGCCATGCGGCGAACAATGCGCTGCTTTGGGGTTCGCGCGGCATGGGCAAGAGCTCGCTGGTCAAGGCCGTGCATGCCGAGGCGGTGCGCCAGGGCCTGCCGCTGGTGCTGGTCGAGATCGCGCGCGAGGATCTGGGCTCGGTCGGGCGGCTGCTGGCGATCCTGGGCCGGGCGAGCGAGCGCCGCTTCGTGCTGTTTTCCGACGACCTGTCCTTCAGCCATGACGACACGCAATACAAGTCGCTCAAGGCGGTGCTGGACGGCGGCATCTCGGGGCGGCCGGCGAACGTGATCCTTTACGCCACCTCGAACCGGCGCCACCTGATGCCGCGCGACATGATCGACAACGAGCGTTCGACCGCCATCCATCCCGGCGAGGCGGTCGAGGAAAAGGTCTCGCTGTCGGATCGCTTCGGGCTGTGGCTGGGCTTTCATCCCTGCTCGCAGGACGAATACCTGGCCATGGTGCGCGGCTATTGCGACGCCTACGGCTTGCAGATCCCCGAGGAGCAGTTGCGCGCCGAGGCGATCGAGTGGCAGGCGACGCGCGGCTCTCGCTCGGGTCGGGTGGCCTGGCAGTTCTTTACCGATCTCGCGGGGCGCAACGGCATCGCGATCTGATTCGACGGTGTTTCCGCGCAGGCGGCGGTGGCGCTTGCCGCGCGCGCCGTGGCGCGTGGTTTTTGGGTATTTGGGCAACGAAGAAGATCGGCCGCGGGCGATCATGGCGCAGGGGCCGGGGGCGGGTCAAAAACTTTCAGAAACCTGCTTTCGGCCCCTTGACGCCCCCCGCCGCCCGCCGTAAATCGCACGCACTCCGTGGCGGAGTAGCTCAGCTGGTTAGAGCAGAGGAATCATAATCCTTGTGTCGGGGGTTCAAATCCCTCCTCCGCTACCATTTCTCCCCCTTTGCAGATGAATTACCCCTTGGGGTCCGTTGCCCTTTTGCGCGGGCGAGGGATGGGGGCGCCGGAACGGCGGGAAGCCCTTTGGGGAGCCCGCTGCTGCCGCGACCGGCGTAAAAGCCGCAGGTCGTCCGTCCGGCTTTTTCTTGACACCGGCAGGGCCGCGCACCTTACTATCCGTCAGCCTTTAACGCAGGGCGCAAGAACATGCCGGAAAGCATCCAGAAGGAGGACTGGGAGCGATTCCGAGCGCTGGGGAGCGTACCCCCCAGCATACGGGAGGTCGTGCTCAGATCCTGGGTCAGGTCCAGGGGACGCAAGGAGATCGAGACGCTCAAGCGCGCGCCCAGCGTCGCGCAGGACGAGTTGCGCGCGATCCGCAGCCGGAACCAGCGCCTGCGCTCGGCCGCGCAGACGGCGATCCGCCGCGCCGGCTACATGCTGAACGACGCGGGGATGATGCTGCTGCTTTGCGACCGCAGCGGCGTGGTGATGGAGGCCGAGGGCGATGCCCGCATCCTGTCGCGCGGGCAGGAAAACCACCTTCACCCCGGCGGCCATTGGAACGAGGACACCATCGGCACCAATGCGATCGGCACGGCGCTGCACCTGGTCAAGCCCGTCACCATCTCGGGCGTCGAGCATTTCTGCGAGGCGATCCAGCGCTGGTCCTGCGCCGCCGCGCCGATCAAGGATCCGTTCAGCGGCGAGTTGCTGGGCGCCATCGACATCTCGGGGCCTTCCGAACAGTCCTTCGGCCAGGTCGCGGCCTTTTCGGTCACGCTGGCCATGCAGATCGAAGAGGCGATGCGCAACGCCGGCCTGCAGGAGCATCGCCGCCTGGTCGAGCGGCTGCTGGCCGAGCGCCGCGACCGCAGCGGCGATGCGATCATGGTGCTGGACCGCTTCGGCCAGCCGGTCTGGTCCAGCGCCGGTTTCGATGCCGCGGCGGGCCGGGCCTGGGACGGCGAGGGCAGGGCGCTGCACCTGCCGGCCGACGCGCGCGACGGCGATCCGGGCCATCTGGCCGCCCGGTTGCGGCAGGTTCTGCCCCATGCCGACGTGGACGTGCTGGCGGATCGCGGCGACATGCTGGGCGTCATGCTTACCCTGCCGCGGCCCGGTTTGCGCAGCCGCGGCCCGGCCGATCCGGCGGTGGACCTGGCGCAGATCGGCCAGAGCGGCGCCTGCCTGGGCCCGATCTGCGCCGCCGCCGCGAAATATGTCGAGGGCAACGTGCCCTTGCTGATCGAGGGGCCGGTGGGGGCGGGAAAGGAAACCCTTGCCCGCGCGCTGCACGGGGCGGGGCCGCAGGCGAGCCAGCGCTTCGAATTCGTCGATTGCAGCCTGCTGGACCCCGATGCGCTGCGCGACGACCTGGTCGATGCGGGCGCGTTGACGCGGCTGGCGGAAAGCGGCGGGACGCTGTGCCTGGACGAGCCGGCCCAGGCGCCGCCGCCGGTGCAGGCGCTGCTGGCGCAAGTCCTGGCCCATCTGCGCCGCGCGGCAACCGCGCCCTTGCAGATCCTGTCGCTGTCCTCGGCCGGCCTGGCCGAGCGGATGGCGCAGGGCGAGCTGCGCAGCGACCTGTATTTCCGGCTGGCCGCCGCCACCCTGCGCCTGCCCGCCCTGGCCGAGCGGCGCGACGACCTGCCCGCCCTGATCCGCCGCTTTGCCGCGGCTTATCCGCAGCAGCGCCATGGCCGGGCCCTGCGCTTTACCCCGGCGGCGATGCTGCATCTTCAGGCGCATGACTGGCCGGGCAACCTGCGCGAGTTGCGCAACCTCATGGAATCGCTGGGCGCGACCTCGCTGAGCGGGCTGGTCGACGTGGCCGACCTGCCGCGGCACCTGACCCGGCCCGCCGGGCCGCGGGCCGAAAGCACCCTGCGCGACCGCGAACGGGCCGAGATCGCCGCCGCCGTGGCCGAGGCGGGCGGCAACATGACCGAGGTCGCCCGGCGGCTGGGGATCGCGCGCTCGACGCTGTATCTGAAGCTGGACCAATACGGCATCCCGCGCCCGCGCCGCGACTGACGCGCCGGCAGCTGTCCGCCCGCTGTCCGACACATCGTCCGAAAACCGGACAACACGGGCCGGCCCCCCGGTTCCATCCTGTCATCACGCCACGGGGAGGTGGCGCAATGGGAGGAGAAAACCGTGCCATTGGACAAATCCAACAATCGCAAGGTGCAGGTGCTGGGCATCGATGCCGGCGGCACCATGACCGACACGTTCTTTGTCGACAGCGAGGGCGAATTCGTCGTCGGCAAGGCGCAATCGACGCCGCAGAACGAGGCGCTCGGCCTGATCGCCAGTTCCAAGGAAGGGCTTGAGCATTGGGGCCTGACGCTGGAGGAGGCGCTGTCCGGCATCCAGACCGGCGTCTATTCCGGCACCGCCATGCTGAACCGCGTGGTGCAGCGCAAGGGGCTGCGCTGCGGGCTGATCGTCAATGCGGGGATGGAGGACTTCCACCGCATGGGCCGCGCGATCCAGGCCTATCTGGGCTTTGCCTACGAGGACCGCATCCACCTGAACACGCATTACTACGACGAGCCGCTGGTGCCGCGCCACCTGACCCGCGGCGTGATGGAGCGCGTGGACATGTCCGGGACCGTGGTCATCCCGCTGCGCGAGGATACCGCGCGGCAGGCGGCGCGCGACCTGATCGCGCAGGATGTCGAGGGCATCGTGATCTCGCTTCTGCACAGCTATCGCAACCCCGGCCATGAACGCCGGGTTCGCGACATCGTGCAGGAAGAGGTGGCGGCCTCGGGCAAGTCGATCCCGGTCTTTGCCTCGACCGACTATTACCCGGTGCGCAAGGAAACCCACCGCACCAATACCACGATCCTGGAAGCCTATGCCGCCGAGCCCTCGCGCCAGACGCTGAGCAAGATCACCTCGGCCTTCAAGGAGAACGGCTCGAAATTCGATTTCCGGGTGATGGCGACGCATGGCGGAACCATCTCGTGGAAGGCCAAGGAACTGGCGCGCACCATCGTCTCGGGTCCGATCGGCGGGGTGATCGGCGCCAAATACCTGGGCGAGGTGCTGGGCTATTCCAACATCGCCTGTTCGGATATCGGCGGCACCTCGTTCGACGTGGCGCTGATCACCCAGAACGAGCTGACGATCCGCAACGACCCCGACATGGCGCGGCTGGTGCTGTCGCTGCCGCTGGTGGCGATGGATTCGGTCGGCGCGGGCGCCGGTTCGTTCATCCGGCTTGACCCCTATACCAAGGCGATCAAGCTGGGTCCGGACAGCGCCGGCTATCGGGTCGGCGTCTGCTGGGCCGAGTCGGGGATCGAGACGGTCACCATCTCGGATTGCCATGTCATCCTGGGCTATCTGAACCCCGACAATTTCCTGGGCGGGCAGGTCAAGCTGGACCGCGAACGCGCCTGGAACGCGATGAAGGAGCAGATCGCCGATCCGCTGGGCCTGTCGGTCGAGGATGCGGCGGCGGGCGTCATCGAACTGCTGGACAGCGACCTGCGCGACTATCTGCGCTCGATGATCTCGGGCAAGGGCTCGACGCCGGGCAACTTCGTCTGCTTCAGCTATGGCGGCGCCGGCCCGGTCCATACCTATGGCTATACCGAGGGGCTGGGCTTCGAGGACGTGATCGTGCCGGCCTGGGCGGCGGGCTTTTCCGCCTTCGGCTGTGCGGCGGCGGATTTCGAATATCGCTATGACAAGTCGCTGGACATCAATATCGCCGAGGATGCCTCGGCCGACCTGAAGGTCGCGCAGGCCGAAACCCTGCAAGCCGCCTGGGAAGAGCTGAAGGAGCGCGTGCTCGAGGAATTCGAGATCAACGGCTATGCCGCCGACCGCGTGCAACTGCAGCCGGGTTTCCGGATGCAGTATCGCGGCCAGCTGAACGACCTGGAAATCGAAAGCCCGATCATGCAGGCCCATTCCGCCGGGGATTGGGACCGCCTGGTCGAGGCCTTCAACGACACCTATGGCCGGGTCTATGCCGCCTCGGCCCGCTCGCCCGAGCTGGGCTATTCGGTGACCGGCGCGATCATGCGCGGCACGGTGCCGATCCCGAAGCCGAAGATCCCGAAGGAAGCCGAGGCCGGCCCGACCCCGCCCGAGGAGGCCAAGCTCGGCACGCGCAAGTTCTACCGGCACAAGAAATGGGTCGATGCCCAGCTTTACCGGATGGAAGCCTTGAAGCCCGGCAACCGCATCAGCGGCCCCGCCGTGATCGAATCCGACGCGACGACCTTCGTGGTGCCGGGCGGTTTCGAGACGTTCCTGGACGGCCACCGCCTGTTCCACCTGAAAGAAGTCTGATTTCCCGGGGAGGAAACATCATGAACATGCAATCCAAAGTCGAGACGCGCGGCATCGTCCGCGGCGGCGAGACGCTGAAGCAGCACCGCGACCGGCTGATGGAGGCCACCAAGCGGACACGGCACTATGCCGGTCTGGAGCGGATGGAGCTGCGCGACAGCGACCCGATCAAATACAACAAGCTGTTCTCGCGGCTTCGCGCCGGGGTGGTCGACGCGCGCGAGACCGCCAAGAAGATCGCCGCCTCGCCCATCGTCGAGCAGGAGGGCGAGCTGTGCTTCACCCTCTACAACGCGGCGGGCGATTCGATCCTGACCTCGACCGGCATCATCATCCATGTCGGCACCATGGGCGCGGCGATCAAATACATGATCGAGAACGGCTGGGAGCATAACCCCGGCATCAAGGACAAGGACATCTTCTGCAACAACGACAGCCTGATCGGCAATGTCCATCCCTGCGACATCCACACCATCGTGCCGATCTTTCACGAGGGCGAGCTGATCGGCTGGGTCGGCGGCGTGACCCATGTGATCGACACCGGTTCGGTCGGGCCGGGCTCGATGTCCACGGGCCAGGTGCAGCGTTTCGGCGACGGCTATTCCATCACCTGCCGTAAGATCGGCGAGAATGACGAGCTGAAGCGCGACTGGCTGCACGAAAGCCAGCGCATGGTGCGCACCACCCGTTACTGGATGCTGGACGAACGCACCCGCGTCGCCGGCTGCCACATGATCCGCAAGCTGGTCGAGGAGGTGATCGCGGACGAGGGCATCGAGGCCTATTGGAAATTCGCCTATGAATCGGTCGAGCATGGCCGCGTCGGCCTGCAGGCCCGCATCAAGGCGATGACCATTCCCGGCAAGTACCGGCAAGTGGGCTTCGTGGACGTGCCCTATGCGCATGACGACGTGCGGGTGCCGTCCGATTTCGCCAAGGTCGACACGATCATGCATACGCCCTCCGAGATCACCATCCGCCCGGACGGCACCTGGCGGCTGGACTTCGAGGGCTCGTCCCGCTGGGGCTGGCACACCTACAACGCCCATCAGGTCAGCTTCACCAGCGGCATCTGGGTGATGATGACGCAATCGCTGATCCCGACCGAGATGATCAACGACGGCGCCGCCTACGGGACCGAGTTCCGGCTGCCGAAAGGCACCTGGATGAACCCGGACGATCGCCGCGTCGCGTTCAGCTATAGCTGGCACTTCCTGGTCAGTTCCTGGACGGCGCTGTGGCGGGGTCTCAGCCGGGCCTATTTCGGCCGCGGCTACCTGGAAGAGGTCAATGCCGGCAACGCCAATACCTCGAACTGGCTGCAGGGCGGCGGCTTCAACCAGTATGACGAGATCCATGCCGTGAACTCGTTCGAATGTGCGGCGAACGGCGTCGGCGCCAGCGCGCATATGGACGGCATCAGCCATGCCGCCGCGGTCTGGAACCCGGAAGGCGACATGGGCGACATGGAGATCTGGGAACTGGCCGAGCCGCTGGTCTATCTGGGCCGGCAGATCAAGGCCAGCTCCGGCGGCGCGGGCAAGTATCGCGGCGGCTGCGGCTTTGAATCGCTGCGCATGGTCTGGAACGCCAAGGACTGGACCATGTTCTTCATGGGCAACGGCCATATCAGCTCGGACTGGGGGCTGATGGGCGGCTATCCCGCCGCCTCTGGCTATCGCTTCGAGGCGCATGACACCCGGCTTCAGGAGATCATCGCCCAGGGCGGCGCCATCCCGCATGGCGGCGACACCGACCCCGAGAACCCGACCTGGGAGGCGATGCTGCCCGATGCGCGCATCAAGCGCGACAAGCAGGCGATCACCACCGAGGCCATGTTCAAGGACTACGACCTCTATCTGAACTACATGCGCGGCGGGCCCGGCTTCGGCGATCCGCTGGACCGCGAGCCGCAGAAGGTGGCCGACGACGTGAACGGCGGCTACCTGCTGCCCCGCTTTGCCGACAGCGTCTATGGCGTGGTGCTGCGGGACGCGGGCGACGGCATGAAGGGCGTGGACCTGGCCGCGACCGAGGCGCGGCGCAAGGCAATCCGCAAGCAGCGGCTGGAGGAATCGGTGCCCACCCAGGAATGGATGGAGGCCGAGCGCCAGCGCATCCTGGCCAAGGACGCGGGCGTGCATGTCCAGCAGATGTTTGCCGCATCCTTCAAGCTGGGGCCGCGGTTCGAGCAGCAGTTCCGGGACTTCTGGAACCTGCCGGTGGACTGGAAGCTGATGGAGGCGGACCTGCCGATCCCTTCCTACGGGCGCGAATACTCGATGGACATCTCGGAACTGCCGGACGTCAGGACCGTGCAATTCGTCGAGGAATGACGCCCCGGCTGCGTCCGGTCCCCCTCGGGCGCAGCCAACCCCTTCAAGGCCAATCCAAGGGAGGACATGATGGCCTATACCAAAGCCAAGATCAAAGACCTGGTGGACGGCAAGATCGATCGCGACACGCTGCACACCATGCTGGCCACGCCCAAGGACAAGGAGCGTTTCCAGATCTACCTGGAGATCCTGCAGGAACAGGTGGACTGGGACGACCCGATCATCCTGCCGCTGGGGCCCAAGCTCTACATCGTCCAGCGCCAGTCGGACAAGAAATGGATGATCCGCAGCCAGGCCGGTTACGATTTCTGCGAATGGGACCAGAACTGGAAGCTGCATGCCCGCATCCGCGTGCGCAGCACCCCGGCGCAGATGGAAGAGCTGTATCCGCGGCTGATGGCGCCTTCGCCGGAATGGCAGGTGATCCGGGAGTATTTCTGCCCGCTCTCGGGCGATCTGCTGGATGTCGAGGCGCCGACGCCCTGGTATCCGGTGATCCATGATTTCGAACCGGACATCGACACCTTCTATCGCGACTGGCTGGACCTGCCCGTCCCCGAACGCGCCTGACCGCCGGTCCCGAGCCATGCCCGACGCCGCGGCTGCCCCGATGCGGGCGGCCGCGGTTTTCGCCGCGGTTTTCCATGCCGATCACTCGCCCGCCCGCCCGTCCGTTTCCCGATCGGGACTCGCGACGAGGCGGCCTTCCGGGTTAGGATCGCCCGGCACGAGGCAGCAGGAGGGGCCTGGCCATGCGCATCGATCCGACAGCCGAGCTGGGCACGCATGAGGTGCTGAACCAGCCGCCGGGCCCCGGCGACCGCGACCTGTGGCGCGACGATCCCGCCCTGCGCGCCATGCTGGAGGCCGGCGGCGCGCAGCCCGAGGGGCTGGCCCGCTATGGCGCGCAACTCGGCCGGGCCGAGGCGGCGGGGGCGGCGCGCGATGCCAACCGCCATCCGCCCGAGCTTGTCCTGTTCGACAGCGGCGGCCGGCGGCTGGACGAGCTGCGCTTTCACCCCGCCTGGCACGGCTTCATGCGCGACTCCATCGCCGCCGGCTATCACTCGGTCGCGTGGGAGGGCGGGCCGGCCGGCCACCTGACCCATGCCGCCATGGTCTATCTGGCCAGCCAGGTCGAGCCGGGGCATTGCTGCCCGCTGACCATGACCTATGCCGCCATCCCGGTCGTCTCGGGCGCCGCTGACCTGCCCGGCGACTGGCGGGCGGCGCTGCTTTCGCGGCGCTACGACCCGGCGGTGCTGCCGCTTTCCGCCAAGCAGGGCGCGACGCTGGGCATGGCGATGACGGAAAAGCAGGGCGGTTCCGACCTGCGCGCCAACACCACGCGGGCCGAGCCGGACGGCGATGCCTGGCGGCTGACCGGGCATAAATGGTTCTGCTCGGCGCCGATGTCGGACGGGTTCCTGACGCTGGCGCAGACCGGGCGCGGGCTGACTTGCTTTCTGGTGCCGCGCTGGCTGGAGGGCGGGCGCAACGCCATCCGCATCCAGCGGCTCAAGGACAAGCTCGGCAACCGCTCGAACGGCTCGGCCGAGATCGAATATTGCCGCGCCCTGGCCTGGCGGATCGGCGACGAGGGCGAGGGCATCCGCACCATCCTTGCGATGGTGCATCACACCCGGCTCGACACCGCCCTGGCGCCGGCCGGGCTGATGCGGGCGGCGCTGCGCGAGGCGCATCACTGGACCGCCCATCGCAGCACCTTCCAGCGCCGGCTGATCGACCAACCCCTGATGCGGGCGGTGCTGGCCGACCTGGTGCTGGACTGGCAGGGCTGCCTGGCGCTTGGCCTGCATGTCGCCGCCAGCTTCGACGGCTGCGAGGCCGAGGATCGCGCCTTTGCCCGCATCGGCGTGGCGCTGGCGAAATACCTGTCGAACAAGCTGTGTCCCATGGTCGTGGCCGAGGCGATGGAGGTGCTGGGCGGCATGGGCTATGTCGAGGACACGCCCCTGCCGCTGCTGTACCGCGAGGCGCCGCTGAACGGCATCTGGGAAGGATCGGGCAATGTGATCTGCCTCGACGTGCTGCGCACGCTGGCGCGCGAACCCCTGGCGGCCGAGACGCTGGCGGCGCGGCTGGATAGCGCCCTGGGGCTGGACCCGGCCTATGACGCGGCGCTGGCCGCGCATCGCGAGCGCTGGGGCGGCGGCGTGCCCGAGGCCGAGGCGCGCTGGTTCACCGAGCGCAGCGCCCTGCTGCTGGCCGCTGCCGTGCTGCTGGTCCAGGGCGATGCCGACCTGGCCGGGGCTTTCGTGCGCACGCGCCTTGGCGCCGAGCGCGGCCGCACCCCCGGCGCCATCCCCGCCGCCATGGCCGAGCGCATCCTGGCCCAGGGCTTCCCGGTCGAGGCGGAAACGGCCGATCAGCGCGACAGGTAGAAATCGGCGGCGCTGGCCACCCGGATCTCCATCTCGGGCGAGCCGCCGGCCATCACGTCCAGTTCGGCATAGGCGGCAAGGTCCAGACCGCTTTCCTGCGCGATGGCGCGGATCGGCACCTGGCTGTCGCGGAAATCGCCAAAGACGAAGCGCCCGCCCGCCGGCCGGGGCAGGTAATCCATCTGCGAGCGGCGATAGCCGATGGCGGTGAGTTCCCCGGTCCCGGCATGGACGAAGGCCAGGATCTTCCAGAAGGCGGTGGGGATCTGGCGGTTGTAATAGACCGGATCCTCGGCCGAGAGGATGGGGCCGGTGATGACCGTCACCTTCAGGTTGGCGCGGTCGGCATTGTCCAGCACGTAATCCTCCAGCGCCAGCCAGATGCCGCCGTTGAAGCCCTGCCGCTGCGGGGCGGCATTGGTGATGTGGAATGTGTCCGCCTCGGCCTGCCGCGCGATCTCGGGCAGGCCCCAGTTCGGGTCTTCGCGCCGGGTCAGGTGGCCGCGGCTGAACAGGCCCTGGTGGTCGTTGCCATAGCCTTCGCGCAGGTTCTGCGCCTGCGGGTCGATGCGCGGGTCGCGCCGCCAGACGTCGCTGCGCGGCAGACCGCGCCGGGACCGGCTGCCGTCGATGTTGCAGGCGCTGCAAAGCGGCAGGCCGCGCGACCGCGCCATGCGGACCGAGAAATGGGTATAGCGGATCTCGGTCCCGTCCCCGCCGGGATCGCGCGCCTCGGGAAGCAGGCCCACCAGATCACCCGCCCAGCGGCCTGGGCCGGGCAGGGGCAGGGGCTGGTCGGGCAGGATGAAGCGCGGGTCATAGCCCTGCCGGTCGCCATAGCTTTCCAGCGGCAGCGGCGTTTCGACCACCCGCAGCGGGTCCGGCCCGGCGGGCGGGCCGAAGCCGCGCCGCATCAGCGCAGCTGCGCCTTGTGCGGGGGATTGAGCCGGAAGATCTTTTCCTGCGCCAATTGCCAATGCGCAAGATTGCCCAGGCATTTGCGCACGTCCTTCACGCTGCCCTTGACCCGGATGGTCCCCGGCACGACCTCTTCGGCGGGAAACGGCTTCAACTGGTCCAGCACCTCGGCGGTTTCCTCGCGGCTGGGGTCGCGGTCATCGGAATAGACGAGCACGCAGCTCGGGGTCTTCTTGCGTTCGGCCTTCATGGTCATCACCTCTGTGCCGTCATTTCTGGTCGATCAGGCCGGCGCCTTCGTAGCGGGGGCCGAAACCGATCGGAACAGCATGGCTGTTCGCCAGCTTGATAATGTCGTCAGAGCGCTGCTGGTTGCGCTCTGCCGAAAGGATCTCGGGGGTGCGGGACAGCAATCGCGCCATCAGCCCGGCCACGGCGGGACAGGCCATCGAGGTGCCGTCCATCACCCCTTTCGAGGTCTTGTCGACCCAAGATATAATACCCACGCCCGGTCCGATAAAGTCCACTTCCGGCCCGATATTGCTGAATCGGGCGAAAAAGCGGTCCTGGACCGGGGCAGGGTCGCCTGCGACATTTCGTCCGGTGATCGCGCCCTCGGGCCAGGCGTCCAGCACGCCGCCGGCGGATACCGCCGCCACCACGCCCGAGCGCGCCGGATACGACACGGGCGACATGTAGTCGTTGCCCGCCGCCGCGACGCAGACCACGCCCAGGGCGCGCGCGCGGCGCACCTCGCGCGAGATCGCGATCGGCTCGGAGGACTGGCCCAGGCTCAGGTTGACGATGTCGCAGCCGTCCTCGACCGCCTGGCGGATGGCGCGGGCGATGGCGAATTCGCTGGCCCCGCCCTCGCCCTTTTCGAAGACGCGATAGGAATGCAGCACCACCCCCGGCGCGACCCGTGCCACGATGCCGGCGACATGGGTGCCATGGCCGGTGCCGTTGTCGAACCATTCGTCGGCGGGCTCGGTCCCGGTGGTGTTCAGCCCGCGTTCCAGGTTCAGCCCCTTGGCAGGATCGACGCCGGTGTCCACGATGGCGACGCGGACGTCCCGCCCGTCGGTTTTCTTCGCCGGCGCCAGCATCCGGTCCAGCCCGTCCGCGAAATCCGCGGCGATGGGGACCAGCGGCAGCTCCAGCCCGGTCACGCCCTCTTCCTTGACGGGGATGTCCTCGGCCCCGCCGGGCCAGTATCCGGCCAGCGGCTGGCAGATCACCGCGTCGATCCGGGCCTGGCCCGCGGGCAGCGGCGTGCGGAACCGCCCGTCCTTGTCCGTCACCGCATCCGAGATGCCGAAGCCGCGCCGGCCGTCCAGCACCACCACCACCGAGGCCCCGGCGACCGGCTTGCCGCTGGCCGCATCGACGCAGCGCAGCTCAAGCTCCTTGGCCGAGCGGAAGGCGGCGGGCTTGGCCTCCTTGCGGATGATGTTGAGCCGGCCGTAGCGCAGCGGGTAAAGCCGCAATTCGCGCCGCACCCGCAGGCCGGGATAGGCGCGCTGCAATTCGCGCGCCTGCTCGGGCGTCATGCTGACCAGCGAGGCCTCGTTCTCGCCGATGGAATCGAGCAGCCGGATGCGGCCGACCTCGGTCTCCAGCATCCGCAGCCGCGGCCTTGTCGCCGGTGCCGAGCCCTCGCAGGCGCCCTGCGCCATGCTGTCGGCGGGCCTTGCCCCGGCCGCGCGGAACAGCCGCCGATGCATGGCGCGGAACAGCCGGAAGCTGGTGGTCTCCATGCTGTCGTTGAAGACGTTGTCGTCGGGGACGATCACATAGCGGGCGGTCTTTCGGGACATGCGCATCGGCTCCTAGCTGCAGTCACAAGGCTACACCTTTGACGCGATTTCGCCAGATGCGGTTTGCGGCCCGGCGGGCATGTGCCGGCACGCCTATCGCCTTTCCTGGCCGCGGCGGGCCGTCGTTTCGGGCCTTGGGAGAAGCCGGGGGCCGTTCAGGCGATCCAGCGCAGGGCGGGAATGAAAAGGCAGGCCCTTTCCACGATGTGCAATGCCTGTGGCAAGTGCGAGCCGCGGGCATTGGACCGCAAGGAAGCAGCAGCACCGGCTTTGCCCTCAAGGGCTATGTCACGGCCTGGCTCGTATCTGTCGGATGGGTTTGGGTCGCGATTGTCAGCGCTTTAAGGACGCGCATCGGGAGACAGGGCCGCGCCAACCGCCGTGATGGCGAATGACGCGGCAGTATTTTCGCAAAGAGCGGTGGATGATCCGCGCTGTCGATTGCCGGATTTCAGCGGCCGCCCCGATTCCGCGCCAAGCGTAGCCGAGGCGGTCCCGGCGGATGTGCTCCACCCTTGGCTGGAACAGATCCGAGTCCCTTGTGCCGCCAAGCATAAAATGAGCCATTTCAATCAACGTGGCTTTCAATAACATGAAAAGACTTAATAATTTCTATCCCCTCCTCTGAATCATCAAGTCATTGACCCTTTTGCAAGCATAAAGTGACCCTCGAAACTTCGAGAATCAGGCAAGAAAAATGCCGCCCGAAGGCGGCATGCATGAAGTCCGAGGATTGGAAGCGGTCGAAAGATGCTCGGAGGAGGATGGGACGGAATCACCCACTCATGGACGATGCCCGAGCCGAAAGCGGAACCTGCCGGGACAGGTTCACAGCACGAAGGGCATGTCCTTGTCCGGAATCCTGGCGGGCAGCGCTTTCACCTCTTGCGGATCGACGAGCAAACCACCGAGACCCGGTTCGCGCTGCAGGCGGAGCACGCGTTCCAGATGGTGCCCGAACACCCCGATCAGGATGACCTCCATCGGCAGCCGGCTCATCTCGGCGGCCTTTGCCAGCTTCACGTGGCCCGCTGGCGCGGATTCCACCTTTGGGAAGATTTGGTTGATTTTGTTGATCAGCGCTTCCACACGTAGGCCGTCAATCGAACGGCTGACCTTGCCCTGTTTCTGACCGTTGCCGCCATGCAGCGCGGCCAGAAGGCCGGTGTTGATGAGACAGGTCACCATTGGGCGCGAGGCGTTCAGGAGGCCGGGCAGTGCGGTGACGGCGACGGCCCTGCGCATCTCCAACGCCACCTCATGCCCGATCTGAAAATCCACGAGCGTGGCCGAACAGGGCTGGTCTTTCGCCTTGGCCGGGATGACCCGCCTGGCGATGAGCACGTCCCGGAGGGTGAGCGGATGCACGCCGCCGGATTTCGCGATGGAGCTGATACTTCCCCATTTCGGCATGGTCACGATCTCACCGAGCAGTTTTTCCTGAGGCAGGATATCCGTGGTGTCGATGATGTGCTGGCGCAGCAATTCGCGGATAGGACCGGGGTCTTTGGTAAGTTTTGGCGAGGAAAGCCATCGGTAGAGCATGCCGAAGGTGGCGAACCGGTTGCGATGACCGACCATGCCCCGCTCAACTGCCCTCTGTTGCAGCATGCCCAGCCCGGATCGGACACCGTCCTCGCCCTGCCGGACATATGACCAAGCATTGTTGCTGGCACGATTCCAGTCGGCCATCGATAGTTCCGCCGGCTTGGCCTGCGTCCCGAACTCCAGCACTCCGCCGAGCATTTCGGTTGCGCGGGTGACCTGTTCGATACCCTGACCGTCGGCCCATGCGGGACCCGATTGGCCCTCCTGAGAATGGCGGTGCGAAATTAGTCCACGTTAGCGGCGGCATGGTGCTGCTGCGGGCGGCGTAAAAGTCGTCCACCTTTTCCCTTTCTGCGGCTGCAGGGAGGATGGGAGGATCTACAGCGTGGAACTCTATCTCAAGGTTCGTCAGGCCTGTGCTGCTGGTATGAGCCAGCGTCAGGCGGCGACGACATTCAACATATCGCGCGACACGGTCGCAAAGATGATGACGTTCTCGGTTCCTCCGGGCTACCGGCGGACGGCCGAGGTCAGGCGCCCGAAGCTCGATCCGTTCATCCCGATCATCGAGGGTTGGCTGGAGGCGGACCGGACCATGCCGCGCAAGCAGCGGCATACGGCGAAGCGTGTGTTTGACCGTCTGCGCGAAGAATGCGGTTTCACCGGCGGCTACACGATCATCAAGGATTATATCCGGGAACGTGAGCGGCGGGGCCAGGAGGTGTTCGTGCCGCTGGCGCATCCCCCAGGACACGCGCAGGCCGACTTCGGCGAGGCAATGGTTCGGATCGGAGGTGTCGAACAGAAGGCGCATTTCTTCGTGCTGGACTTGCCGCATAGCGACGCCTGCTACGTCCGTGCCTATCCGGCGGCGGTTGCCGAGGCCTGGGTGGACGGTCATGTCCATGCCTTTGCCTTTTTTGGGGCGGTTCCGCAGTCGATCGTCTACGACAATGACCGCTGCCTGGTGGCGAAGATCCTGCCGGATGGCACCCGCAAGCGGGCGGCGCTGTTCAGCGGGTTTCTGTCGCATTACCTGATCCGGGATCGCTATGGCCGCCCTGGCAAGGGGAACGACAAAGGCAATGTCGAAGGCCTGGTGGGCTATTGCCGCCGCAACTTCATGGTGCCGATGCCTGAGTTCGCCAGTTGGGAAGAATTCAACCTCTGGCTGGAGGAGCGCTGCAAGCGGCGTCAGCACGATGTCCTTCGCGGCGAGAGCGAAACGATCGGCGAGCGACTGCAGCGCGATCTCGCCGCGATGCGCCCGCTCCCGGCGGCGCCCTTTGATGCCTGCGATCAGGCGACCGGCCGCGTGTCGTCGCAATCGCTGGTGCGCTACAAGACCAACGATTACTCGGTGCCCGTCGCCTACGGCCATCAGGATGTCTGGATCCGGGGCTATATCCATGAGGTGGTGATCGGCTGCCGGGGCGAAGTGATCGCCCGCCATCCCCGGTGCTGGGATCGCGACGAGATCGTCTTCGACCCGCTCCATTACCTTCCGCTGATCGAGCAGAAGATCAATGCGTTGGATCAGGCGGCACCATTGCAGGACTGGGACCTGCCAGAGGAGTTCGCCACCCTGCGCCGGCTGATGGAGGCACGGATGAACCGGCACGGCCGACGCGAATATGTCCAGGTCCTGCGGCTTCTGGAAACCTTCGATCTGGCCGATCTGCATGCGGCCGTGAGGCAGGCGCTGCAGATGGGGGCGATCGGCTTCGATGCGGTGAAGCATCTCTTGTTGTGCCGGGTGGAGCGCCGGCCACCCCGGCTGGATCTGGACTGCTATCCCTACCTGCCCAGGGCAACGGTCGAGAAGACCGAGGCCCGCTCCTACATGCGGCTGCTGTCTGTCAATGCGGAGGGCGTGGCATGAGCGACGCCCCGGAAATCCTGCTTGCCCATCACCTCAAGGCGCTGAAACTGCCGACCTTCCTGCGAGAACACCAGAAACTGGCCCGGCAATGTGCGGCGGAAGGCGTGGACCATGTCCGATATCTCGCCCGGCTCGTCGAACTGGAACTGATCGACCGGGAACGGCGGATGGTCGAGCGGCGCATCAAGGCCGCCAGGTTCCCGGCCGTCAAAAGCCTGGACAGCTTCGACTTCACGGCCATCCCGAAGCTCAACAAGATGCAGGTGCTGGAACTGGCCCGGTGCGAATGGATCGAGCGGCGCGAGAACATTATTGCTCTCGGCCCCAGTGGCACGGGCAAGACGCACATCTCGCTCGGCCTTGGTCTGGCCGCCTGCCAGAAGGGCCTGTCCGTCGGCTTCACCACCGCCGCGGCCCTGGTCAGCGAGATGATGGAGGCCCGCGACGAGCGCCGCCTGCTGCGCTTCCAGAAGCAGATGGCAGGATACAAGCTGCTCATCATCGATGAACTCGGCTTCGTGCCGCTGTCGAAGACCGGCGCCGAGCTGCTGTTCGAACTGATCTCGCAACGCTACGAGCGCGGATCGACCCTGATCACCAGCAATCTGCCTTTTGACGAATGGACCGAGACATTCGGCTCCGAACGCCTCACCGGCGCGCTTCTCGACAGGCTGACCCACCACGTCAGCATTCTCGAAATGAATGGCCAGAGCTATCGTCTCGCCCAAAGCCGCGCCCGAAAGGCCGGCTGACCCCTTTCAAAAAATACCAACGGCACAAGCACGGAACTCTGGTCGGGCTACGCCCTCCCGACGTTCCGTGCTTGTGCCGCTAACTGGCAGACTTTTGCGCCGCCGCGTGGCCGGGTTTTACTCCGCCGTTGACAGAAGGAGCATGACCATGAACCCGATCCTGATCCGCGCGACGGATGCCGATTTCACGACTCCCACTCCCGTCGGCGCGCCGACCGGCCCGCAGATCGCGGTGACGCGGACAGCCGGCAATACCGCGACGCCTTCGGGCAATGCCGGGATATGGGAATGTTCGCCCGGCCGGTTCCGACGTCAGGTGCCGCAGGCCGAATACAGCTATTTCATCGCGGGCAGCGGCAGTTTCATCCCCGATGGCGGCGAGCCGGTCGATTTCCGCGCCGGAGACTCGATCTGGTTCGCGCCCGACACGCAAGGCGAATGGGACATCCGCGAAACCGTCCGCAAGGCCTATCTGATTATCGGCTGATATCCGGTCTGCCTTGTCGTGCAGATGGCGATAGACTGCGTTCAGGATCAGCCACAGCAATCGGGTCTCAATCATGTCGCTTCGCATCGTGGATATCGTCAACATGCCGGAACTGCGCACACGTTTTATCGGTGGCGAGACCGGCCAGGAACGGCAGGTGCAATGGGCGCATGTCTGCGAATTGGCGGATCCGACCGAATGGCTGGGCAAGGGCGACCTGCTGATGACGACCGGCATGGGCGTGCCGAAAGGCCGGGCCGGTCAGGCCGCCTATGTTCAGCGGCTGTCCGATGCGGGCCTTGCGGGAATGATGATCGGTGAAAACATGCGGGGTCCCAAGGATATGACCGCGCTGCAGGCAAGCGCCGACCGTTTGGGCTTTCCGGTGCTGCTGACCGAATATGGCGTCCCCTTCGCCAGCGTGACCCGAGCGGTCGCCGACGCCTGGCGGTCGCGCGAAAACGACCGCCGGGCGGCATTTGCGCGTCTGCACGTCAGTGCCCGCATGGCGATAGAAGGCCATGATCTGGCTGCGCTTCTGGGCCGGCTGGCGCAGGATGTTCAGGCGGACCTGATGCTGTGGGACGGTCAGGCGGCGGCGCTGTGGCTGCCGCGGGGTGCTGAACTGCCTGCGGGCCTGCGCCAAATACTGAACAAACCCCTTGAGCGCGGCACGGCGCAGGCCGCCATCCGCCGCTTTCCCCTGGACGAGGGAGAAGTGCTGGCGATCTCGATTCCATCCCGGAAGGATCACGTCCTTCTGGCAAGGCGCTCGGACGGCGACTTGCTCGACTACAGCCTGATGAGCCATCTGGCTTCGGTTTTGGGGATCGCGCTGGAACATCGCCATGTCGAACACGAGCGGAGCTTTCGCCAGAACGCCGAATTGCTGAAGGAGATCGTGGGCCAAAAGGTCAAGGCCGGAACGCTGACCCGGCGTCTGAACGCCTGCGGCCTGTCGCTGGACGCGGCGATCCTGGGCGTCGCACGCGCCGACCCGCTGCCGCTGACGGAATGGGCGCGGCGGTTCGAGCGGCTGGAAACGCCCCTTCTGCTGTTGCCACGCGGGCAGGAGGTTCTGGTTCTGCTCTCGTCCGAGGATGCGGGGGCCGTGCAGGCCATCCTTGGCGTGCCGCTGGGGCTCAGCGATTCTGTCGACAGCGCGGACCGCATGACCGAGGCTCTGCGCGAGGCGCGCCTGGCGTCTGCCCACGGCACACCCGAGCGACTGGTCGTCCATCATGCGCAGATCGCCGACCGCCTGCCCTGGCTGCCCCAGTCCATCGAAGAGGCACGGGATACCTTTCGCCGTATTCTGGGGCCGGTCGCAGCCCATGATGAGCAATCGAACGCCCGCTTGCTGCATACATTGCGTGTGTTTCTGGAACATAACCGTTCTTGGCAGGCGGCAGCGAACGTTCTGCATATCCACAAGACCAGCCTGACCTATCGCATCCGCCGGGTCGAGGAACTGACCGGGCGCTCGCTCAGCAGCACGGCGGACGTGGCCGCGCTGTGGCTGGCGCTGCAGGCGGCCGACATCCTCGGGCTGCCCGACCCCTCCGATGGTGAGGGCCACGGGCCGGGCGCCCGATCGCAGCATGATAAGGATTGAACCGATGACTCACCCCTTGCTTCTTCGCCAGAAAGCCTATGTCGATGGCCAATGGGTTGACGCTCCCGATGGCCGGACGGACCTGATCCGCAACCCGGCGACAGATGAGGTGGTGGGCCGGGTCCCCGTGCTCGGCGCCGATGAAACCCGCGCCGCGATTGCCGCGGCAGAGCGCGCCTTGTCTGCGTGGCGTGCGCTGACGGCAAAGGATCGTGCGGCATTTCTGCGGCGCTGGTTCGAACTGGTGCTGGCACATCAGGAAGATCTGGCGCTGCTGATGGTGGCCGAGCAGGGCAAGCCGCTGGCAGAGGCGCGGGGCGAAATCCAGTATGCCGCCTCCTTCATCGAATGGTTCGCTGAAGAGGCCAAGCGGACTTATGGCGATATCATCCCTTCGCCACAGGCCGACAAGCGCATCCTGGTGCTGAAGCAACCCATCGGCGTCACGGCGGCGATCACGCCCTGGAATTTCCCATCGGCCATGGTGACGCGCAAGGCGGCGCCGGCATTAGCCGCAGGCTGCACGATGGTCCTGAAACCCGCGCCGCAGACACCGTTCTCGGCGCTGGCGCTGGCGGAACTGGCGCATCAGGCGGGAATCCCTGCGGGCGTTTTCAACGTGGTGACAGGCGATGCGGTCGCCATCGGGGGCGAATTGACCAGCAACCCGATCGTGCGCAAGCTGTCCTTCACAGGCTCGACCGGCGTCGGCCGGATGCTGATGGCGCAATGTGCGCATGACGTGAAAAAGCTGTCGCTGGAACTGGGCGGCAACGCGCCGTTCATCGTCTTTGACGATGCCGATCTGGATGCCGCAGTGGCCGGGGCGATGATCTCGAAATACCGGAACAACGGGCAAACCTGCGTCTGCGCCAATCGCATCTATGTGCAGGACGGTATTTACGATGCCTTCGCCGAAAGGCTGGCCGAGGCCGTCAAGACATTCCGCGTCGGAAACGGCTTGGAGGAGGGTGTCACCATGGGCCCGCTGATCGACGCCGCCGCACTGGCCAAGATACGCTCGCATATAGACGATGCCGTGTCGCGCGGTGCCTCGGTTCTGACCGGGGGACAGCCGCACGCGCTTGGCGGCACCTTCTTTGAGCCGACCATCCTGACCAACGTGCCGCGCGATGCCGTCGTTGCACGCGAGGAGACTTTCGGCCCGCTCGCCCCGTTGTTCCGGTTCCGTGACGAAGCCGAGGTCGTGACCTGCGCCAACGATACGGAATTCGGGCTGGCGGCCTATTTCTACACGCGCGATCTGGCGCGCATCTTCCGCGTTTCCGAAGCCTTGGAATACGGCATGGTCGGAATAAATTCCGGCGCCATCTCGAACGAAGTGGCGCCGTTCGGAGGCGTCAAGGCGTCAGGCCTCGGGCGGGAAGGGTCAAAATATGGGATCGAGGATTATCTGGAGATAAAGTATCTCAACCTTGGGGGACTGGGATAAGCCGTGATCCTCCGATTTCGGCGTAAGAATACGAGACCATTCCTGTCACAAGCCATACTGGCGTGACCGTTCAAGGCTTTCGGCCCTCATCGTCCAGAAATGGAATTACCTTGGCCTGCGTCCAAAAGGTCGGCGGCAGCGTATTTTCTTCCACAAGGTAGGGGTGCCCGCAACGGATTGCATGGTCCTGTGGCTACGCGGTGCTGGAGCGGTCGGTTCGCGGAGAACCACTGCACCGTCAGCCCTGCCGGCCTGCGCGCCTTTGCGTAAGAGAACGGCTATCCTAGACCGGCTGCTGACGCCGGACTATGGGAAGGCCGGACAATTGCCCGATTATGGGAATGCGGGCCGTCTGGGGGCAGGCCGGGTTTGGCTTGCGGACCCAACCCGGTTTCCAGCTTACGAGATTCCCCTGTATCGCCGCCCTCGCTCTATGCGAGGGCGGCGATGGAGATCACTGGCGATGGGCGTCGATCAGGACCGATCTTGCTGCCTCAGGTATCTGGCCCAGAACGGTGATGGCCTGATCCGAACAGGTATGTGCGCGGCAGGTCGAATAAAGCTGCCAAGGCTGTCCGGCGATCTCCCGGATGAAACCGGGCCCCTCGACCCCGCTCTTCGTGACGACGAAGTCGACCCATTTGTCTTGTCCCGCGATCAGCCGGTCAATTTGAGGCCGGATACCGGCAGAGTTTGTGACGTCATGGAATCTTCCGATGTCCGTCGTGCCGCCCGGGGCACCGTTGCAGTAATACGGGTTCTGTTCGGCCGGATAGCAGATACCGGCGGCGTCGAGCTGCTTCGCTACAGCTTCGGCCTCATCCCGGCTGCGCCGTCCGGCCATATCGGCCATAGCCACTGAGCGCATCGGTTCAGGCGTGGAACCTTTGCCGATACTCGCCCGGCGGCAGGCCGACGATGCGCAGGAAGACCTTGCGAAAGGCGCCGGGGTCGGAATAGCCGACCTCCCAGGCGATGCGCTCGATGGGTTGCTGGCCGAATTGCAGCAGTTCCTGCGCCTTGGCCACCCGCAGGCGTTGCGCGTAATCGGTCGCGGTCAGCCCGGTCGCTTTCTGGAAGCGCCGCAGGAAGGTGCGGGGCTCCAGCCCGGCCTCGGTGGCCAGGACGGCAAGGCGGGCCTCCTTGCCCTCGCTGGCCTGCAAGGTGTGCTGCGCTTTCAGTATCGCCGCGTCGCCGTGGGTCAGCCGGGGCACGAAGCCGCTGTAATAGCGCTGCTCGCGCCCCGGCGGATCGACCAGCAGCATCCGGGCGGTTTCCGCCATGACCACGGGACCGAGGAAGCGGGCCACCAGCATCAGCCCCAGGTCCGTCCACGACATCAGCCCACCGGCCGAGATGATGTCGCCGCCGTCGATCATCAGCCGGTCCGTATCCACCCGCGCGTCGGGAAAACGGTCCTGCAGGGCCTGCGCATAGGTCCAATGCGTGGTCACGGCGCGCCCGGCCAGAAGCCCGGTTTCCCCCAGCAGAAAGGCGCCGGCGCAGACCGAGGCGAGCATCGCCCCCTCGGCATGGCGGTCGCATAGCCAGCGGGCGAGCGGGGCGGCGGCCTCGGCGCTGATCGGCGGCTCCAGCGAGGGCGGCAGGATCAGGACGTCGCAGGGGGCGGCCTTGCGCGCGGGCGCCTGCGGATCGCTGTCGAATACGACCTGCGCCGATGCGCCGTCTTCCACGCGAAGGTGGAAGACCCGCAACCGGCGCTCCTCCCGAGAGATCCTGGCCGCAATGCGAAACAGATCAGTCAATCCCACGACGGCCGAGAGCTGCGCGCCGGGATAGAGCAGGATTCCGATCCTGGCCTCTGGATTGTCCATATCGCCCCTGTTTCTGTCGGTTGCGCCAATGGCCGCAACTGTCGCCGAGGACCATATCCGGGACAAGCATCAATCCGCACCGAAAGGACAGAACATGTCGAAACGCGCCATTCTCGTCGTCGATCTTCAGAACGAATACTGGCCGCAGGGCAATTTCCCCCTTGTGGGGATCGAGGCCGCCACCGCCAACGCCGCCCGCGTCGTCGCCCATGCCCGCGACAAGGGCGATCTGGTGGTGAACATCCGTCACGAGATGCCCGGCGGGCCGATCTTCGTGCCCGGCAGCGACGGCGCGCAGATCAACGATGCCGTCCTGCCACAGGGCGATGAACCGGTCGTCACCAAGAATTTCCCGAACTCGTTCCGCGAGACCGGGCTGGACGAAATGCTGAAGGACAAGGGCATCGAGGAGGTCGTGGTGATTGGCGCCATGAGCCACATGTGCGTGGATGCGACGGTGCGGGCGGCCAATGACCTGGGCTATCAGACCACCACCATCCACGACGCCTGCGCCACCCGCGACCTGGAGTTCGACGGCGTAACCACCCCCGCCGCACAGGTCCATGCCGCCTATATGGCCGCGCTGGCTTTCCTTTATGGCGAGGTCACCGGCACCGACGCGTTCATCGCCCGCTGAACCGGCATCGAGGAAAGGAGTTCCATCATGACCACACGCAGGCAGCTTTTCGCCCTGTCCGGCGCGGCCTTGGCCGCAACCGCCCTGGCCGGCCATGCGCAAGAGGCCGGCGCCTCCCGGCCGGGGGCGAGGACCACCCAGATCGCAACGCCACGCTGCATGTCGACTATGCCGGCACCCGCTTCCTGGTCGATCCGATGCTGTCGGACCGCCATGCCTGGCCGGGCTTTGAAGGATCGGTGAACAGCGAGGAGCGCAACCCGCTGGTGCATCTGCCGCTGACGATGGACGAGATCCTCGACGTGGACGCGGTGATCGTGACCCATCTGCACGAAGACCACTGGGACGAGGCCGCCCGCAACCTGGTGCCGAAAGCGATCCCCCTGTTTGCGCAGAACGAGGCGGATGCGGAAACCATCCGCGGCCAGGGTTTCACCGATGTGCGGGTGCTGTCGGACAGTTCCAGCTTCAACGGCGTTCAGCTCATCAAGACCGGCGGCCGCCACGGAACCGAGGCGCATTATGTGGTAATCGGCGATCTTCTCGGCGAGGCCTGCGGTGTCGTGTTCAGGCAGGAAGGCCAGAAGACCATCTACCTCGCCGGCGACACGATCTGGCAGGACGATGTGGCGGCCGCCCTGGACACCCATCGGCCGGACGTGGCGATCCTGAACACCGGCTATGCCATGATCACCGGCATCGACGGCGGCATCATCATGGGAACGCAGGATGTGCTCTCCGTCCATCAGGCCGCTTCCGAAGCCCTTTTGATCGCCAGCCATATGGAGGCGGTGAACCACTGCACCGTCAGCCGCGCCGATCTGCGCGCCTTTGCGCAGGAGAACGGCTTCCTGGACCGGCTGCTGACGCCGGGCGATGGGGAAACCGTCACCCTGTAAGCCCGTTTCGCCCGCGGGTCGGATCCCCGTAGGCGAAGCGATCCACTGCAGAGCCCGGACACGGGTCTCAGCCGGCGGCACGACCCGGCGCGGCAGGAACCGTGCGGACACCGCCGAAGCTGTTGAGCAGAAGGGCCGCGATTACCAGCGCCACGCCCGCCACCTCCCACGGGCTGGGGATCTGTCCGCCGATCAGCGCGATGGTAAAGGCGGTCGCCGGAATCAATAGGCGGTGTCGCGGTAATGGATCGCGGTGACCTCGCCCGCCAGCCCCACACGTTCCAGCGCTGCCAGGGTGCGGCGGTCGCGGTCGGGCTGGGCGACCCCGGCCATTTCCAGCGGAAAGGCGACATTGCCCGCCACCGTCAGATGCGGCCACAATGCGTAATCCTGAAACACCATGCCAAGGCCGCGCTTTTCCGGGGGCAGGAACAGGCCCGGCCCGGCGACCGGGCGACCGTCAATCGCAACCTCGCCTGCCGTGGAGGCCACAAGCCCGGCCACCAGCCGCAGAAGTGTGGTCTTGCCACAACCCGACGGCCCCAGTAGCGCCAGCGTTTGGCCTGCGTCCAGCGAAAGGTCGATCCCGCGCAGGATCTGCGCCTTGCCATAGGACGGCCGCAATGGCCGAGGAAGAATGAGAAACAGTCACAGAAGCGCGCGATCCCTTGGGTCTGTCCAGCGCCTCGTAAAGCGAATTCATGTCAGGCTTATGACGCGGCGCGCCGGATCAGAAGGAATCCAGCCTCTGGTCGGATGGGCACTTCAGAGGCCGGACCGGCTTGGCGTCAGGACTTCGCCTCCCAGCCAGAACAAGACGGTTACGACGAGGGTGACAGTCGAGAGGAAGAGTGTCGGGTATGTGTCGTGGCGGCAGGTTATCCACATTTTCAGGATTGCACTGCGCGATCGCCGGTAGGGATTTCCATCGCCTCTCTATATAATCACGGAGGACTAAACCCTCCTCCGAGGCGGAAACATGAAAGCCAACAAGCGTATTTACTATAACATGCCTCAGCATGAAGCGATGACGCAAAAATTCTCGGGGCTGTCTTCGACAAAGAGGTCGACATGAGCGATGGAGCAGGGCAACCACTGACGACACCGGTTATCCGGATGCGGGGGGCCAGAGCGCGTAAAGGCGTTCTCAAGCGGCGGACCAAAGGATTCACGCTGATCGAGATCACACTGGTCATCGCGATCGGGCTTGGCCTGATCGTGGGAGGGCTCCTGTATTTTCAGAAGCTCTCCCGCGACAACGAGATGCGCGACGCCCTCACCAGGATCGGCATGATCCGGGCGGAGGTTGCTGCGCAATATGCGGGGACGGCCAGGAGAAACTGGCTGATCTTGAATACGGACGCGGCCAGCCCGCTGGAAACATCCGTATTCGCCGGCAGGTCCGGGCTGCCGGCCTCCGCTTTCCGAGGAATGCGACTCCGCTCGGGCGACATCATTGAGCTATACCGCATCGAGCTGACCGATCTCGAGCCGCAGCTGTGCCGGATGCTTGCCGGAAACACCTCCCGTCTCGGCAACTTCCGGTTCCGGGGATGCGCCATCACCGATGGGAAGGGCATGTTCTATGTGTCCTACGGAAGCAGGGAGGTAGGGCAGGGAGGCTGATGGTGATCCCCGGCACCTGGTTCAATTGAATATCCTTCAACGTCACCAAAACCAGGCCCGGATACACCATTATTTTCAATAACAAGGATCAGTGCGGGGGATTGCTTGACCAGATCCAGGCTGGTCAAATGGCGCCTTTCTCCATCGGATGGAACTCGAGCGATCTTTGTTATAGCAATCAACCCACAATTTCCATGATGCGGAATGGGTATGATAATCTCGATGAACCGCTGTCAGGCGTCAGGGGTTGAGCGACGGTTCATGATAAAAAGGGTGCGGTGGCATCATCGTGGGCACGCAGGATGTGCTCTCCTTCCATTGGGTCGCTCCCGAAGCACTTTTGCGGGTGGCGATCGGCAATCCCTGCCGTGGGATGCTAACGACTGGCGACGGATGAAACGAGGCGTTTCAGGGTTTACAATGAGGGTGAGAGATCATGGACCGGTCCCAGACGGTCAGATACTTCTTTCGTCCAGATGTGATCGTCGACACATTCCCGGACCATTTCCATGAACATCTCCTCCTTCCGCTGATCGCAGACCAGGTAAAGGATTTCCTCCAGGCTAAGCCTTGTAATCGCGGTGGCTATCCGGACATCCGCATCCGGCGCCGCCTCCCAGGCGATCCTCAACGCCCCCTGATTGTCCGCGGGTGAGCAATAGTCACGGATGCGTTCGAGTTCCTGGTGAAGCTGGTCGCTGAGCTTTTCTATCCGGGTGCGCATGGGGCGGTGTCCTCTGATGATCAGTATTTATCCCATGCTCAAACGAAAAGACAAAGCGGCGCTTAAATGAGACGTTCTTAAGCTTGATGATTCCGTGATATGATAAATTGTTTTGCGACCATCATTTTGTTATGATCGGCATGTCGGTCGATTTTATTTCTCACACCGCTGATGGTGGCAAACAGCTATTTTGATCAGAGTCGGTCCCAGCCGCCGCCGTTCTCCGATCCAGCGCTGACGGTGCCGCTTTTTGCGGCGGCTTCCGCCCTCAACTACGCGCTGATGTGATGGTCTTCGACGCGTATGACCGGCCTCCAGACCTCATTCCGAAAACTCCGGTCGGTCCGGGTATAGCCGGGTGACGACGGCCCTGCGCATGCGGATAGCGAGGCTGTCGTGAAAGATCTCCATCGCCCGCCTCCGCGCGGGCGGCGAGAGCCAGCCATCCGGCAGCCGCCAGTTCGAGAAGAACAGCCAGTCCAGTTCACGATTCCGCACGAAAACCAGCACCTGTTTCACCGATTCGCGGGTAAGTGGCAGGCAGATCACCAGGTCGGCGCCGAGTTCCGCGCGCAGCCCCTCCTGATGGGCCTCGCGCCGGATCAGCCCCTCCGTCACGTCCGCCTCGGAGATGGTCACCAGCCGGTCCAACTCGCGGCGGATATCCGCAGGCATTTCATCGATGGCCCGATCCAGCGCCAGCCGGAAGCGCGGATCGGCGGCGATGTCGAGGCGCCATTCCTGCGGATCCTCGCGCCACAGCACCGGCTCTGCGGCTGCGGTCCATTGGCCGGAACCGACCAGGCCAAGCGCGCGCAGCACCAGCAGCACCTCCGGGGCGGCCCAGGCCGGGCCGAGCCCATGCGCGGCCATGATGTTCGGCGGTGGCACGATCTCGTCCTCGCGCCGACCCCACCACTCGGCGGCCTCGGGGGATTCGCGCCCGTCCGGCAGCCTGTATGACAGCAGCCCGCATTGACTCGCGAGGCTGAGCACGGTGACGCAGATATCGTCCCATCTGGGCAGCACCTCCGGCAACCGGCGGCGGGCCAACGGTCTTGCGCCGCGCCCGGTCTCCTCCGCCCGGCCGAGGGCGATCAGAGCGTCACAGCCGAACTGATAAGCGGTGGTGAACATATGGTCCCATTCCCCGCCCTTGCGATCAAGGATGGGAAGGCTGGCTTCGATGAAGCGGATCACCGGGCCGGTCCAGACCGGCGGGTTTCGATCATTGCTCATGACCGGGCCTCCTCGTCCGGCGGGATGTCCGGAACGATATGGTTCAGGATATGAAGGGCGGCCTCGGGATCGCCCCTTTGGGCGCGGCGGCGCATCGTCGCCAGCGCGGCCCTGGCCCTGTCGGCGTCCGGCAGGCCATTCGGATCGATCATCCCGCGCATCGGGATGCGGGGCTTCCCGGCCTCGTCAAAGTCAACCATGCCGAACCGGCTCGATATATCGCCTGAATGCGACGACGACTGCCGCGTCATCATGGCCAAACCGTTGCGCCGGCGCGCAGCCGAAATCGACATGGGCGCGGGTCAGCCAGTAGGCCACTCTCAGATTGCTGATGCAAGCCGGTCTGAGCTTCAGGATGGCGCCGACCACATCGAAAATCCGGCCGTTCGCAACATCGAACTGGAATCGCGGCAACATGGTCCTGCCGTTCTGAACCAGGGTGATGACGGCGCCCTCGCGGACCATGGCCTGCAGGACGTCTTCCGGTTCCTCCGTTTCGATGCGCAACAGCGCGCAGGCCTGCGCCGCATCGATCAACTCGATGCTGGCAAGGAGGCGGTCCTCGACGCTGGCTTTGTCGGTGGAATTGTCTTGGGGCATCCTATTTCCCCTTGGGCACTGCCCGGTTCCGCATCTCGTCGAAGCTGAATCCGGCCGGCAGCGTGACCTCGCTGACGGAAAGATAGCCGCCGATGCATTCCGGGCAGATATGTCGGCCCTCCGGCAACCATCTGCGGATGGCCTCCCCCATGAGAACAATCGTCTCGTTCGTATCCGCGACGATGATCCGCCTGTTGCGCACCACGGCATGTCCGGAGACCAGCGACGGGTCGAGGATCCGGCCGCAGCCCGCGCACAGCACCGTGGGCCAGGCGCGGCCGGGTTCGACCTGGTCCCAAAGAGGATTGACCGGAAGTTTGGCAGCGCGGCGCAAGATTTCCGGCAGCGTGACCGGTCTGAAGTTCCAGACATCAACGCCTACGTTGACGCTGTTGCGGGAGCCTGACCAGTTCTGATGGACATGGCCGAACAGCTGCAGACCTTGATGCCGCGCGCCGGGCCAGGTGATCATCGGATAGTGGCAGAGAAACAGCCGCCGCTTGTCGACGACGATGTCGGCGGTCTCGGCGACGCTGTCCCAGGGCAGGTTGCAGACCCAGTCCTGGTCATGATTGCCCCGGATCAGGTGTTTGCGGCCCGGCAGGGCATGATAAATGGTGCGCACCTCACGCCGTTGCGCATCGGTTGATCTTCCCGCGGTGAAATCTCCCAGAATCCACAGATCGTCATCCGGCCCGACCCGTGCCCGGCACTCGGCCAGCAGGTGGGCATTCATCGCGGCCACGTCCGGGAACGGACGGTCGCAGAAGCCGATGATCCGGTCATGGCTGTAATGCGGATCGGCGGTGAACCAGTGCATGTCACTCCTCCTCCCCGGAGGCGGAACGGTCCGCCGCGTCGATCCCGCGCACCTGCGCGATATATGCGGTCAGAAGCTTCTGAAGCAGCTCCGGATCGTTGATGTTAGCGAATCCCGGCAGGGCGAACTGGAAGGAGCCCGCGAGCTTCGCCTTTCCGTTCATGGATTCAGCCAGTTCCGCCTCGAGGGCGTCGATGGATCGGCCGAGCCGATACCAGCGCGATGCGGTCCGGGCCCAGCCGGCCTCGGGATCGATCGCGATCAGCTGCGAGGTGTGGATGCTTGCATTGCCGAGGAGCGGGTGATCGGTCACCTCGCCCCACAACATCACATGCCCGCCGGGCGAAATCGCCGCCTTCCAGTCGGACAGGATCGGCGCATCCGCGAGATCTTTTTCGGTAGGCCCGGCCTCGACGGCGGCGATGGCGCGCAGCACCTTGTCGAACCATTCACGGTCGCTGGGCGAGAGTTTCATGATGATGTCTCCGTTTCGATGGCATGAAGGGAGGGGGCGTCTGCGGCGATGCCGCAGGCGCGTTGGATTCAGGGAAATAAGGAAAGGGCGTAGGTGCCACGCTCAGTGGAGCGGCGGCCTCTGTTCGAGATCAGCGGCGTTTTGCAACATGCGGGACGCAACCCGAAGGCTGGGACGATGCTGCTGCAGGGACGGGTGAGCGAGAACCTCGCAGATCGTCTCGATCGATGTCTCGGACAGGGCCCGCTTCTTGCCCTCGCGGCGCACAAAGCCGGACAGTTCCGCCACGGTCAGATGGCGCAGCCGGATCGGCGGGCAGCGGTTGAGCAGCGGTTCCGGCAGCCGCCGGTAGTCGTTGGAGGTCAGGATCCAGATGACCCAAGACATGTCAAATTTGACCTGGTAATAGGGGCAGCTCCAGCGCTTCGCGGTCATCGGTTCCAGCAAGGGCAACAATGCTTCAGCCAGGCCGAAGGTCTGACCCTTCATCGACTCCGGGGAACCGGCCTTTTCGATTTCGTCGATCACCATGATCGGATTGGCAACGCCGCTTTGCAGCACGGTTTCGATCAGGCGGCCCGGGTGGGAACCGCCCCAACCACGCTGAGAACCGACCACGCCAAAACTGGCGTTCTCGCCGGTCGCCTCGATCACGGTGGTGGGCGCGGCCAGCAGCTTCCCAAGAATCCGGCCCAAATAGCTTTTGCCGATGCCCGACGGGCCGGTGAGATTAAGCGACTCCACCTTGAGCCCCGGCAAGCCCTCGCGCATGGATCGGCGCATCCCGTGCCAGATGACCTCGGTGGCCGGCGCCATCCAAGGCATAGCTTCGTGAATGGCGGCGGCAATCTCATCGGCACGATGTTCACTGGGGATACTGATCAGCCGCGCGCCATCTTTCAGCACCTCCAGCCGCTCACGATCATCTTTCTTCAGATGCTCGAGGCCACTTGCGGCCTTGCGACGTTCAAAGATTCGGCGGGCCCGGCGACGGATCCGGTCCTGTTCCGGACCCGAGAGATTAACCTTCCAGAACGGGTCAGGGAGCGCATCGCATTCGTTTCCGAGATCTTCCGGCGGCAGGCCTGATCGCCGGCCGCGCAATCGTCGCAGATAGGTCTCGAACCGGGTTTCCAGGGCGCTGCGGGTGTCATTGAGGTTGAAAAACCTGGCTTCGGCGAATGGGATACGGGACATGGGGGGATTCCTTTTGGCAAAGCGGGACCGGTGGCCGGAAAGACCGGTCGTAGGAAATGGTGGCGATGATGATTGTCAGACGGCAGAGAGGATCAGGCGGGGCGCTGAAGCCCTCCGGTTGCCTACGGCCGCCTGCATAGATCACGGATCGAAAGATGAAGGGTGATCTGATTGGTCAGGAGGGCCAGGAATGGCGCGGATCGGGGACATGAGCGGACCTCCTTTCAGAGGCAAGACTGGGCTGGTCGGAAAAGCGGGCGCTTTTCCGGTGGTAATGGTGACAATACGTGAGGCTTCGGGGGCGGTAGGGCGGTGTGACCGGCTGCTGATCCCGGAGCGGGTGTCTGGACGATGCGGGCTCATACCCGGTTCGTCAACAGGTCCACGCCCTCATCAAGCCGACCTGGAGTGGTCGCTAAGCCTGAAAGAACAAAATCCATCAGGGTATTGATAAATATAATAAAAATAAGCACTGGAAAATCCAGGGCTCACTTTATGCTTGCAAAAAGGCTCAAAGAGTCCGGGTAAGGCTCATTTTATGCTTGGCCGCACACCTATCAGCCGCCGGTCAGCCGCATTTCGAATGGCCGCAGGACGGGCAGGTCATGCAGCCCTCGATCATCCGCATGCCGTATTGGCCGCAGGCCGGGCAGGCGGGACCGCGCGGGCGCTCGCCCACGGCCATGACCTCGGCCTTGGGATCGGATTTCAGCCCCATGCCCTCGCCGGCCAGGAAGCCGGTGGCGACCATGTGGCGCTCGATCACCCCGCCGATGGCGGCGAGGATCGAGGGCACGTAGCGCCCCTCGATCCAGGCGCCGCCGCGCGGGTCGAACACCGCCTTCAGCTCCTCGACCACGAAACTCACGTCGCCGCCGCGCCGGAACACGGCCGAGATCATCCGCGTCAGCGCCACCGTCCAGGCGAAATGCTCCATGTTCTTCGAGTTGATGAACACCTCGAACGGCCGGCGGTGGCCGGCCTGCACGATGTCGTTGATGGTGATGTAGATCGCATGCTCGCTGCCGGGGAACTTCAGCTTGTAGGTCGCGCCCTCCAGCGCCGCCGGGCGGTCCAGCGGCTCGGTCAGGTAGACCACGTCGGCGCCCTTGTCGGCCTGCGGCGCCTCCTCGGCCTTTTCGCTGACCGACAGGACCGAGCCGGTGACCTCGTTCGGGCGATAGGTGGTGCAGCCCTTGCAGCCCTTGTCCCAGGCGGCCAGGTAGACGTCCTTGAAATCCTCGAAGGAGATGTCCTCGGGGCAGTTGATGGTCTTGGAGATCGAGCTGTCCACCCATTCCTGCGCCGCCGCCTGCATGGCGACATGGTCCAGCGGCGCCAGGGTCTGGGCGTTGACGAAATACTCGGGCAGGGGGGCGTCGCCCTTCAGGTCGCGCCACATCTGCACGGCATAGTCCACGACCTCTTCCTCGGTGCGCGAGCCGTCCTTTTGCAGCACCTTGCGGGTATAGGCATAGGCAAAGACCGGCTCGATCCCCGAGCTGACATTGCCGGCGTAAAGGCTGATCGTCCCGGTCGGCGCGATCGAGGTCAGCAGAGCATTGCGGATGCCGTGCTGCGCCACCGCCTCGCGCAGATCCGCATCCATGCGCTGCATGAAGCCCGAGGCCAGGTATTTCTGCGCGTCGAACAGCGGGAAGGCACCCTTTTCCTTGGCCAGGTCGACCGAGGCCAGATAGGCCGAGCGCGCGATGGCCTTCATCCAGACGCGGGTCTGCTCGACCGCGTCGGCAGCGCCATAGCGCAGGCCCAGCATCAGCAGGGCATCGGCCAGCCCGGTGACGCCCAGCCCGATGCGGCGCTTGGCCTGCGCCTCGGCCGCCTGCTGCGGCAGGGGGAATTTCGAGGCGTCGACCACGTTGTCCATCATCCGCACCGCGGTGCGGACCAGCTCGTCCAGCGCCTCGGGGTTCAGCCGGGCCTGGGGCGTGAAGGGCGCCTCGACCAGCCGGGCCAGGTTGACCGAGCCCAGAAGGCAGGCGCCATAGGGCGGCAGGGGCTGTTCGCCGCAGGGATTGGTCGCGGCGATCGTCTCGGCATAGGCCAGGTTGTTTTGCTGGTTGATGCGGTCGATGAAGATCACGCCCGGCTCGGCATAGTCATAGGTCGCGCGCATGATCCGGTTCCACAGGTCGCGCGCCCGCACGGTGTGATAGATCTTGCCGTCGAATTGCAGATCCCAGGGGCCGTCGGCCTTGACCGCCTGCATGAAGGCATCCGTCACCAGCACCGACAGGTTGAACATGCGCAGCCGGGCGCTGTCCTGCTTGGCCTCGATGAAGGCCTCGATGTCGGGATGGTCGCAGCGCATGGTCGCCATCATCGCGCCGCGGCGCGAGCCTGCGGACATGATGGTGCGGCACATGGCGTCCCAGACATCCATGAACGACAGCGGGCCCGAGGCGTCGGCGGCCACGCCCTTCACCTCGGCCCCGCGCGGGCGGATGGTGCTGAAGTCATAGCCGATGCCGCCGCCCTGCTGCATGGTCAGCGCGGCCTCTTTCAGCATGTCGAAGATGCCGGCCATGCTGTCGGGGATGGTGCCCATGACGAAGCAGTTGAACAGCGTCACCTCGCGCCCGGTGCCGGCGCCGGCCAGGATGCGGCCGGCGGGCAGGAACTTGAAATCCTCGAGCGCGGCATAGAAGCGGTCCTCCCACAGCGCCGGATCCTTCTCGACGCGGGCGAGGTCGCGGGCGACGCGGCGCCAGCTGTCCTCGACCGACAGGTCGATGGACTGGCCGCCGCCGTCCTTGAGCCGGTATTTCATGTCCCAGATCTGTTCGGCGATAGGGGCTGAGAATCGGCTCATGGCGGGTGTCCTTGGCTTGGGGTCGGAAACGGGGCGAGCGGGTCTTATACAGCCGCGCGCGTCCGGTTAAAGTCGGAAAGGTGAGGACTCAGGAATATAGGCGAAACCGGCACCAATTTCCAGATATTGCGGCAGCTGCCTGGGGCTTGCGCAACCTATTGGTGCTGCTTGCCCGCCAGTTCGTCGATCACCTGCAGCCACAGCGCGGCGGGCTGGGCCCCCGTCACCACATGGGCATCGGCGACGACGAAGGTCGGGACCGAGTTCACGCCGCGCTGCCTTGCGTGCATCTCGCGCGCCTGCACCGTGTCGCGGTCCGCGTCCGAGGCCAGCAGCCGGCGGATCACCGCCCCGTCCATGCCCGCGCCCTCGCCGATCTCGACCAGCACGTCGGGGTTCGAGATGTTGCGGCCCTCGCGCCAATGCGCCCGCATCAGCGCCGCCATGACCGGGGTCTGCGCGCCCTCGAGTCCCGCCCAATGCAGCAGGCGATGCGCGTCGAGCGTGTTCGGCATCCGTTCGATCAGCGAGGGGTTGATCCACAGGCCCAGCCGCTCGCTGGCCTCCATCACCGGCTTCATGGCGGCGATGATGCCTTTCTCGTCGGTGAACTTCATCTTCATGTAGGCGACATAGTCCATCCCCGCCCGCGGCATCTGCGGGTCCAGGCGGAAGGGCTGCCAGGTGATGGCAAAGGGATGGTCGGGGCGGCTTTCCAGCGCCCGGTCCAGCTCGGCCTTGCCGATCAGGCACCAGGGGCAGACGGGATCGGCGAAGATGTCGAGGCGGATCTGCTGGCTCATGTCCGGTCCTTGCGATGGGTGTCGTGCTGTGCGCGGGAAGAGGTGTCGTGCTGTGCGCGCGACGGGCTGTCGTGCTGTGTGGGCGGATGGGGGTCGTGCTTTGCACGCGAATGGACATCGCGCAGGGCGCGGCGGTTGATCTTGCCCGTGGGCGTGCGGGGCAGGGCGGGCAGGTGGATGTATTCGCGCGGCTGCTTGTAGCGCGCAAGCCCGCGTTCGGCGGCTGCGCGCAGCCGCGCCTCGTCGGCGCTGCCGGTCCAGAAGGCGGCGATGATGCTCGACCCCGGCCCGACCGGCAATTCGGTCGCGGCGATCTCGCCGATTTCGGGGATCTGCGCCAGCGCGTCCTCGACCTCGCCCGGCGAGACGCGGAAGCCGCCGGCATTCATCATGTCGTCGTCGCGCCCCAGCAGGCGGATCGCGCCCTCGGGCGTGGTCTCGGCCAGGTCGCCGGTCAGGAACCAGTCGCCGCGGAAGCGGGCGGCGGTTTCCTCGGGCTGGTCGAGATAGCCCAGGAACAGGCCGGGGTCCGCGCGGTGGACGGCCAGGATGCCGGGGCCCTGGATCGGGGCGCCGCTGTCGTCGAGGATGGCGATGGGGCGGCCGGGCTGGGGAAAGCCGGCCGTGCCTTCGGGCGCGGGGCGCGCGGGGCTGCCGGACAGGAAGGTCGAGCATTCCGACATGCCCATGGCCTCGTGCAGGTCGGTGCCGGTGCGCGCCTGCCAGGCGCGGCGCAGGCCGGGATCGAGCCTTTCGCCGGCGGTCAGGCCATGGCGCAGGCCCGGCCAGGGCCGCCAGTCGGCGCGCAGCATGCGGCGGAAGACGCCGGGTGCCGCGGCCAGGATGGTGGCGCCATGGCGGCCGGCGATCAGCGGGATCTGTTCGGGCGCGATGCCGGGGGCGGGGATCAGCGCGGTGGCGCCCAGCGTCCAGGGGTCCATGAGGCCGGTGCCCAGGGTGAAGGTCCAGTTGAAGGCGCCGGCATGCAGCAGCCGGTCCTGCGGCGTCAGCCCGTACCAGCCGTCGAACATCATCCGGCGGGCGAGGATGGCGCGATGCGCGTGGCAGACGGCGCGCGGCTGGCCTGACGTGCCCGAGGTGAAGACGATATAGGCCAGGTCGTCCGGATCGTGTTGTGCGAACCCGGCCGGCGGCAGCAGGGCGAATTCGCCGAGGCGGGCGGCAGGCAGCACCGGCGCCGGCTGATCGGGCAGGGCGATGTCCGGGTCGGCGATCACCATGGCCGGCCGGATCGCGGCGGCGATGCGGGTGATCTCGGGCGTGGTCAGCATGGGAGAGGTCGGGACCGGGACGATGCCGGCGGCGATGGCGCCGAGATAGGCCACGGGAAAGCCGGGGTTGTTTCCCAGCCGCATCAGCAGCCGGTCGCCGGGGGCGAGGCCGGATTGCAGCAGGCCGGTGGCGGTGCCCAGCACCGCCTGGCGCAGGCGGGCATGCGACCAGCGGTCGGCGCGGCCCAGCCCCAGCACCGACATGGCCAGCCTGTCCGGCGTCGCAAGCCCCGCGCTGAGCACATGTTCGGCCAGGTTCATCCCATCGCCCCGTTTCTGTTCCGGGCTTGGGGATAGAGGCTGTCGGTGCGCATGGGAAGGGGGCTTTGCCCCCGCGCCTCGCCTGCCCCTCGATGGGGCAGGCGAGGCGCTCCCCCAGGATATTTCGACACGGAAGAAGCCGGAAGGGGGCAAAAGGAAACGGCCGGCGCCATGCGGGCCGGCCGTTTCCGAAATTCCGGGCGCTGCCGAATCAGAGCAGCTTCAGATCCGAGGCCGAGCTGCGGCCGTCGCGGCCCGATTGCAGTTCGTAGGCGATCTTCTGGTTGTCGTTCAGGCCGGTCAGGCCGGCGCGCTCGACCGCCGAGATATGGACGAAGACGTCCTTGCCGCCGTCATCGGGCGCGATGAAGCCATAGCCTTTGGTGGCGTTGAACCATTTTACGGTGCCGGTAGCCATTATACCGTCTCTCCTTCAAGTCATCCTGGGGCGAGATTGCGCCCAGGCCGTGCAGCCCTTTCCCGTCAAGTCCGGCTGCCCCGTGAAGGGAGGCGGTAGAAAGTCGTGCTCACGCGGACGAGAGGATGAACGATTCGCCGAAAAACGCAAGCACGAATGCGCCGCGCAAGGTGACGTAGGGTCATCTTGCGCATTCGCATCGGCAAATTGTCGCCAAGCCGGGGCGCTCAGCGCAGGTCCGGCGGGCTGGCCTCGGCCCGCAGCGTGGCCACGGCCGATTCGAGCCCGTGGCTTTCGCTGCCCTGGCGGTCGAGGCGGCGGATCGAGACGCTGCGCTCCTCGACCTCCTTCAGGCCCACGGCCATGATGACCGGCACCTTGCCGACCGAATGCTCGCGCACCTTGTAGTTGATCTTTTCGTTGCGGGTGTCGGCCTCGGCCCGCAGCCCGGCGGCGCGCAGGGCGGCCACGACCTCGTGGACGTAATCGTCGGCGCCCGAGACGATCGAGGCGACCACCACCTGGCGCGGCGCGAGCCAGAGCGGCAGCTTGCCCGAATAGTTCTCGATCAGGATGCCGATGAAGCGCTCGAAGCTGCCCAGCACGGCGCGGTGCAGCATGACCGGCATGTGCTTGGCGCCGTCCTCGCCGACATATTCCGCCTCGAGCCGCTGCGGCAGGTTGAAGTCGCATTGGAAGGTGCCGCATTGCCATTCGCGGCCGATGGCGTCGGTCAGCTTGAAGTCCAGTTTCGGCCCGTAGAAGGCGCCGTCGCCGGGGTTGACCTCATAGGGCAGGCCGAGATGCTCGATGGCGCCTTTCAGCGCCGCCTCGGCCTTGTCCCAGATCTCGTCGGAGCCGACGCGGACATCGGGGCGGGTCGAGAGCTTGATGTCGAATTTCTCGAAGCCGAGATCGCGGTAGACCGAGGACAGCAGTTCGATGAAGCCGGCGCATTCCGCCTCGATCTGGTCCTCGGTGCAGAAGATATGCGCATCGTCCTGGACGAAGCCGCGCACCCGCATCAGCCCGTGCATCGAGCCCGAGGGCTCGTAACGGTGGCAGGAGCCGAATTCGGCCAGCCGCAGCGGCAGGTCGCGATAGGACTTCAGGCCCTGGTTGTAGACCTGGACATGGCAGGGGCAGTTCATCGGCTTGAGCGCATTGATGCGCTTTTCCTTGGCGCCTTCCTCGTCCACCTCGACGATGAACATGTTCTCGCGATAGGCTTCCCAATGGCCGGATTTTTCCCACAGGATGCGGTCGACCACCTGGGGCGTCTTGATTTCCTTGTAATCGGCGCGGATCAGCCGGCGGCGCATATAGGCTTCCAGCTCGCGATAGATCGACCAGCCGTTCGGGTGCCAGAACACCATGCCCGGCGCTTCTTCCTGGAAGTGGAAGAGTTCCATTTCCCTGCCGAGCTTGCGGTGGTCGCGCTTGGCGGCCTCTTCCAGCATGGTCAGGTGGGCCTTGAGGTCGTCGCGGTTCTTGAAGGCTACGCCGTAGATGCGCTGCAGCATCGGCCGCGAGGCGTCGCCCAGCCAATAGGCGCCGGCGACATGCGTCAGCTTGAAGGCGTCGGCGGGCACCTGGCCGGTATGCTGCAGATGCGGGCCGCGGCAGAGATCCTGCCAGTCGCCGTGCCAATACATGCGGATCGGCTCGGCTTCCGGGATGCGGTCGAGGAGTTCGATCTTGAAGGGCTCGCCCTGCGCCTCGTAATGGGCGCGCGCACGGTCGCGGTCCCAGACCTCGGTGCGGACCGGGTCGCGGGCGGCGATGATCTGCTTCATCCGCGCCTCGATGGCGCCCAGATCCTCGGGGGTGAAGGGCTCGGCGCGGTCGAAGTCGTAGAACCAGCCCTGGTCGCGGACCGGGCCGATGGTGACCTTGACGTCGGGCCACAGCTCCTGCACCGCACGGGCCATGATATGGGCGAGGTCGTGGCGGATCAGCTCCAGCGCCGGCTCGCTGTCCTTCATGGTGTTGATGGCGATGCTGCCCCCGGTGGTGATCGGCCATTGCAGGTCGATGTGCCGGCCGTCGAGGCTGGCCGAGATGGCGTTCTTCGCCAGGCTCGGGGCGATGGAGGCCGCGACCTCGGCGGCGGTGATGCCGGCGGGGTAGTCGCGCGCATTGCCATCGGGAAAGGTCAGGGAGATCTGGGACATGTGTCCTCCTCGTCGGTTTGGCGCCCACGGAACGCCCGGTTGCGGGTATGTCGCGCGGGTGTGGCGCGATTGCCCGGCGTTGTCAATGCGGCTAGGTGTGCAGGGGGCTTTGCGCCCCCGTCGCGTTCCGCGACTCCCCCGCAGGATATTTGGACACGAAAGAATGACGCAGTTTCTGGAAGGGCCGCAGGGGCGGCGCATCGCCTATAACCGGATCGAGGGCCAGGGCCCCGGCGTGGTGTTCCTGGGCGGGTTCCGCTCGGACATGCAGGGCACCAAGGCGCTGTGGCTGGAGGATTGGGCGCGCGAGCGCGGCCGGGCCTTCCTGCGCCTGGACTATTCGGGGCATGGCGAATCCTCGGGCGCCTTCGAGGAGGGTGCGATCGGCGACTGGCTGGCCGATGCCATGGCTGCGATCCGCGGGCTGACCGAGGGGCGGCAGGTTCTGGTCGGCTCGTCCATGGGCGGCTGGATCAGCCTGCTGCTGGCGCGGACCATGCCCGAGCGGCTGGCCGGGCTGGTCACGGTGGCGGCGGCGCCGGATTTCACCGAGCGCGGCTATTGGGCCGGGTTTTCCGCGGCCGAGCGCGCGGCCCTCGCGGAGCGCGGCCAAGTCGAGCAGCCCAGCGACTATGGCGATCCCCATGTCATCACCCGCCGGTTGATCGAGGACGGGCGCGACCATCTGGTGCTGGACCAGCCCTTGCCGCTGCCTTTCCCTGTGCGCTTCCTGCAAGGCACCGGGGATGCCGAGGTGCCGATGTCCTGGGCGCTGGACCTGCTGGCCCATGCCTCGGGCGAGGACATGCGGCTGGTGCTGGTCAAGGGCGCCGATCACCGCTTTTCGACCCCCGATTGCCTGGCGCTGATCGGCGCGGCGCTGGAGGAGGTGCTGGCGCGGGCAGCCTGAGGCGGGCGCGGCCCGCCGGCCGCGCCCCGTTCCCGCGGGCGGTCAGACCGCGATCTTGGAATCGTGTTCGGTGAGGTTGCTGACGCCGCAATCGACCGGGACCGGGCCGCTGCGGCGGCGCTTGCGCTGGCCGGCGGGCTGGACCTGCTCGTCGATGAAATCCAGCACCAGCGGGCGGATGTTCAGCCGCCAGCTTTTCCCGGCGAAGATGCCGTAATGGCCGGCGCCGGGTTCCAGGTGCTGGGTCTTGCGGCTTTCGGGCACGCCGGTGCAGAGTGCCAGCGCGGCGACGCATTGGCCCGGCGCCGAGATGTCGTCGTTGGCGCCCTCGACCGTCATCACCGCGACATCGGTGATCTTGCCCAGGTCGACCGGCTTGCCGTTCACGCTGAAGCGGTTCTGCGCGATCTCGCGTTCCTTGAAGATGCGCTCGACCGTCGAGAGGTAGAATTCGGCGGTCATGTCCATGACGGCGAGATATTCGTCGTAGAAGGTGTTGTGCTTGTCGCCTTCGGAGCCCTGGCCGCGGGCCTCGGCGAAGATCTTGTCGAGGAAGGCCTTGGCGTGGGTCTCGGCATTCATGGCGATGAAGGAGGAAAGCTGGGCGAGGCCGGGATAGACCATGCGCCCGGCGCCGCGATACTTGAAGCCGACCTGCTGGATCATCAGGTAGTCCAGCTCGCCCATGGTGATGCGGTTGCCGAAATCGGTGACTTCGGTCGCCGCCGCGTCGGGGTCGATCGGGCCGCCGATCAGGATCAGCGAGCGCGGCTGGGCCTTGGGGTCTTCCTCGGCCAGCAGCGCGGTCGCGGCCAGCGCGAGCGGCGCCGGCTGGCAGACGGCGATCACATTGGTGTCGGGGCCGAGATGGCGGATGAAGTCGACCAGATACTGGGTGTAGTCGTCGATGTCGAACTTGCCGCAGCTGACCGGGATGTCGCGGGCATTGTGCCAGTCCGTCACGTAGACTTCGCAATCGGGCAGCAAGGATGTGACCGTGGTGCGAAGGAGGGTGGCATAGTGACCGGACATTGGCGCGACCAGCAGGACCTTGCGCGCAAGCGGCGCGCGGCGGGCGACGCGGAAATGCACCAGGTCGCCGAAGGGGCGCTCGATCACCGGCTCGATATAGACGACATGGTCCTGGCCGTCCTCGGACACGACGGGCGGGATTTCCCAGTCCGGCTTGATGACCATGCGCGCGAAGCTGCGCTCGGTCACCCGGCCCCAGGCCGACATCAGCTTGAACATCGGATTGGGCAGCAGCGCGAAGGCCGGATAGGAGGCCAGGGCCCGCGCGCTGGCGCCCATCCATTCGTTGGTGTTGCGGATCGTCTCCATCGCATCATAGGAGATGATCCCTCTCAAACCCTTGTACGTCGTCATTGCCACCTTCTCCCATGGACCCGCCGGATTCGGCCTTGCCGGCAAGGACACGGCTTTACCTGCGTATTGTGCTGGGCATAATGATTTTACGGTTCAGGGAGGATTGTCAATTATGGCGGGCAAGGACGAAAAACCGGAAGCTGCGGACGCGGCCGAAGCCGGGGGCAAACCACGCAGGGGCCGCGGGGCAGGGGCCAAGGCCCGCGCCGGGGCCGAGGCCGCGAAACCCGAGCCCAAGCCTGCCGATTCGGAAAAGCCGGCGCGGGCGCGTCGCGGTAAGGCTGCGGCAAAGGCCGAGCCGGCGCCGGCGCCGCCCGCCAAGTCCAAGCCGTCCGCCAAGTCCAAGCCGGCCGCGGCGGCCGATGCGGCCAAGCCCGCCGCCAAGTCCGGCACGCGCAAGCCCGCCTCGCGCGGGCGGGCGGCCGGGCGCAGCGATCCGCGCCCCGGCCCGCGCCGCAAGCCCACGGGCAAGGCGGCGGCGAAGGCGCAGGCCGAGGCCGCCTCGATCAGCATGGCCGATGAGGCGCTGCGCCCGCTTGGCGCCGTCGGGCCGGGCACGGTGCCGCCGATGGCCGCGCCCCGCGCCCCTGCAGCCGCCCCTGCCGGGGCCGACCAGCCCCCCGTTCCCGCCGCCGAGCCGCATCCGAGCCCGGCCACCGCCGCCTTCGTCGAGGCGGCCTTCGGCGCCGGCAGCCGCCTGCCCGAGCAGCTGGCCCAGAACATCGAGCGCATCGAATCGCTGACCCAGCGCCTGATCAGCGCGCTGGCGCAGCGCCGCCCCTCCAATCCCGGCGTCGAGATGCCGGGCCCCGACCTTTTCGCCACCGCGACCTCGGCCTGGATCAAGCTTCTGGCCGAGCAGCCCGAGCGGGTGATCGGCCAGCAGGTCAGCTATTGGGGCGAGACGCTGCGCCATTTCGCCGAGGCCCAGGCTGCCTTCGCCCGCGGCACGCTGACGCCGCCGCCCAGCGAGGGGCCGCGGGACCGGCGCTTTGCCAACCCGCTGTGGGAGGCGCATCCCTTCTTCAACTTCATCAAGCGGCAATACCAGATCAACGCCCAGGCCCTGCAGGAGGCGGCAAGCGCGCTGGACCTGCCCGAGATGACCGACCGGCGCCGGATCGAATGGTTCACCCGCCAGATGATCGACATGATGGCGCCGACGAACTTCCTGGCGACCAATCCCGACGCGCTGGAAAAGGCGGTGGAGACCGAGGGCGAAAGCCTGGTCAGGGGCCTCGAGAACCTGGTGCGCGACGTCGAGCAGAACAGCGGCGAGCTGATCGTGTCGCTGGCCGACCGCGACGCCTTCCGTGTGGGCGAGAACATCGGCACCACCGAGGGCATGGTGGTCGCGCGCACCAAGCTTTACGAGCTGATCCAGTACAAGCCCACCACCGCGCAGGTGCATGAGATCCCGCTGGTGATCTTTCCGCCCTGGATCAACAAGTTCTACATCCTCGACCTCAAGCCGCAGAACAGCCTGATCAAATGGATCGTGGACCAGGGCCATACGCTGTTCGTGGTGGCCTGGAAGAACCCCGATCCCAGCTATGGCGACACCGGCATGGACGATTATGTCGGTGCCTATCTGGAGGTGATGGACCGGGTGCTGGACCTGACCGACCAGAAAAAGCTGAACGCGGTCGGCTATTGCATCGCCGGCACCACGCTGGCGCTGACCCTGTCGCTTCTCAAGCAGCGCGGCGACGACCGGGTGAACGCCGCCACCTTCTTCACCGCGCTGACCGACTTCGCCGACCAGGGCGAGTTCACCGCCTATCTGCAAGACGATTTCGTCTCGGGCATCGAGGAGGAGGCGGCGCGCACCGGCATCCTGGGGGCGCAGCTGATGACGCGCACCTTCAGCTTCCTGCGCGCCAACGACCTGGTCTGGGGGCCGGCGATTCGCAGCTACATGCTGGGCGAGACGCCGCCGGCCTTCGACCTGCTCTTCTGGAACGGCGACGGCACCAACCTGCCGGGGCGCATGGCGGTGGAATACCTGCGCGGGCTGTGCCAGCAGAACCGCTTCGTCAGGGAAGGGTTCGAGCTGATGGGCCACCGGCTGCATGTCGGCGACGTGACCGTGCCGCTTTGCGCCATCGCCTGCGAGACCGACCATATCGCGCCCTGGAAGGACAGCTGGCGCGGCATCGCGCAGATGGGCTCCAGGGACAAGACCTTCATCCTGTCCGAATCGGGCCATATCGCCGGCATCGTCAACCCGCCCAGCAAGAAGAAATATGGCCACTACACCTCGGATGCCGGCTTCCAGCAGGGCGAGCAGCACTGGCTGGACAAGGCGCAGCACCACGAGGGCAGTTGGTGGGGCCGCTGGGGCGAATGGCTGGCCCGGCGGGCGGGGGACATGGTCGAGGCCCGCGATCCGGGCGAGGGTTTCGGCCCCGCGCCCGGCCTCTACGTCCACGAGCGGGCGTAAAATTTTTCTGCACCGCAGCAAGAAAACCTTGCAATGCTGCGGTGCAGAAAGTATATGTTGGTCAGAACAGTTCAACCGGTGCCGAAGCTTCGCGCCGATCTAGGAGAGAGCAAATGGCCAAGACCCCTGACTTCACCAAGACCCTGCAAGAAGTGATGGCGAAATTCCCGGTCGACACCTCGTCGTTCCAGGACGCCTTCAAGTCGCAGACCGCGCTGGGCGAGAAGATGGCCCGCGTCGCGCTGGCCGCTGCCGAGCGTTCGACCGAGATCTCGGCCCAGTGGGCCAAGGACACCATCGCCCGCATGGGTGAGCTGACCTCGTCCAAGGAAGAGCCGGCCGAATACGCCAAGGCGCTGAGCGATTTCGCCACCGCCGCCGCCGAAATGGCTGCCGAGCACATGGCCGCCTTTGCCGAAGTGGCGAAGAAGGTCCAGATGGACACCGTCGACCTGATGCTGACCGCCGGCAAGGACCTGGCCGCCGACGCGCAGAAGGCCGCCGAAAAGGCCAGCCGCGAAACCCAGGCCGCGGTCAAGAAAGCCGCTGCCGCCGCGACCTCGGCCAGCACCGTGACCAAGGCCTGATCGCAGGCCCTTGCGGTTCCAGACGAAGGGGGGCAGTTCGCTGCCCCCTTTTTCCATGGCCGGGCCCGGTTCGTATCCGGCCGGGCCCCCGATCTGGGCCCGATCCGGGGCTCGTCCCCTGCTTCCGGCGCAGCATGGCGATTTTCTTTGCATTTTTCCGGGCCATTTCCCATCATGCTGCAAATGCACTGCCGGAGGAGCCATGGCTGAGCCCGAGAACACGACCCCGCTTCTGATCAAGCGCTATGCGAGCCGCCGCCTCTACAACACCGAGACCAGCGATTACGTCACGCTTGAGGATATTGCGGGCTTCATCCGTGCCGGGCGGCAGGTGCGCATCGTCGATCTCAAGACCGGCGACGACCTGACCCGGCAATATCTGTTGCAGATCATCGCCGAGCACGAGGGCCGGGGCGAGAACGTCTTGCCCATCGACGTGCTGATCGACCTGGTGCGCAGCTACACGACCCAGGCGCAATCGGTGGTGCCGCAATTCCTGGCCGCCAGTTTCGAGATGCTGCGCGAGGGCCAGTCGAAGATGATGGAGAATCTGTCGACCTTCCCCAACCCGATGTCGTCGATGCCGGGTTTCGAGGCGCTCCAGCGCCAGCAGCAGCTGTTCCTGAAGGCGATGGCGGCGGGCTGGGGCGCGGGCAGCAGCGGCCCCGAGATGGAGGAGACCGAGACGGACGAGACCCGTCGCAGCGGCAAGAAGGCTTCCGCGCCCGAGGACATGGCCGAGATCCGCCGCCAGCTTGCCGAGTTGCAGAAGCGGATTTCGAAGCTTTGAGAGAACTGCGACTTGCACCCCGCCGCCCGTCGCGCTAGACGAACCGCCACGGACGGTTGGCCGAGTGGTCGAAGGCGCACGCCTGGAAAGTGTGTAGGCGGGGAACCGTCTCGAGGGTTCGAATCCCTCACCGTCCGCCACCATCTCTCCAACCATATGATATTCCTCATCTATTTTGATGTTTTCCACCCCTGTCCGGGATGTTTTCCACTGTTCCGGTCATGTTCTGTTCCCAAGACTGCCCGCCTGCGATCCGCTGATTTGGTATAGTGGTCCACTTCCTTAAGCGTTTCATGCCCCGTCCATGCGGCGATCTGGTGAGCTGTCGCTCCGCCATCAGCCAACTCGGCGGCGAGGCTTTTCCGAAGGCCATGCGCTGACTTTTTGAACCCCGCCGCGATGGCTGCTTCTCGGATCATGGTGCCTAATGCTTTCTCAGATCTGGCACGACCCTTGGCATCCAGGAACGTCATCTGCCCGATAAGGGCGCGAAGAGCCTCATGCATCATATCCCGGTCAGCGCCGAGATGTGCTGCGAAGTCCGGCAATGGGCACGTCCATGGGACATATGCCATCCCACCGGTCTTTTGTTGCCGGTAAGCTAGTACACCATCGCGAGCAACCATGCCGGGGCCTAGTCTCACGGCATCGCTGATCCGCGCTCCGGTGAACCGCAGAAGCTCCATTGCAGCTCGCGTTGCGGAGCCGATAGGCCAACGCCTCCGGAAAGCTTCGATTTCAGCCAGAGTCCAAGGCGGGTGGCCTTCGGTCTTTTTCCAACGCGGCATGGCGACATCCAGCGCCTCGTTGCGCTCAAGCAAATTGATTTCGACTCCATGCGCACAAAGAAAGCGCCATGTTCTCAGTCTGTGGCCCTCAGCATTGGCTTTCGGTAGGTTTGCCCGGATGTGTTTCGCCCGCAGCCCGCGAGCGGGCAGTTTTCCAAACTCGGCCACCAACTCATCACAGTGACGCTTGAACATTGCCCGTGTGGCGGGTTTGGAATCATGAAACTTTCTGGATTTCAGTGCAGAGCGGACGAGAGCCGCAAATGAGCCGGCAGATACAGGAGCTTTCTCCGGAACGATCCTCTTAGCATCAGCATAGGCTCGCAGGAAATCCGGGTGATCCATCGGCAGATCCGGAAGGCGTACAAGCGGACAGCCCTTTGCCCGGAAATACCGATAGGCCTTTCCTCTTCTCACAACGGTTTTGATGCCGACGAGGGTCACGACCCCGTTGCCTTGTCCCATGCGTCTACCTCGCTTTCGGTGGACGGTATCGGCGCGGCGTCCACGCTTGCAAGGATTATGACGCTGCCGTCGCGCAGCACGCGACACCCCTCGACTGGCAGTCCCGCCGCGCGCATCCCCTCAATGGTCCTTCTGATCGCGGCTGGCGTCGGTCTCGGTGCCCCCATCCCTATGCCTCCTTCTCCTGCAACGTTGGGCGCAACGCATCCGGCGCAGGAGAACCTATAATCGGGCACTTCCCCGCATCGGCCATGTCGATCACATATTGGAGCGAGGCTATGGCTACCTCGCCCACGTCAGGGTAGCGCAGCAGGTTTTTCCGTCCAATGTCAGCCACTTGCCCGAGCGTCATTTCTTTCCATGCTCCGCGTCTAAACGGTTGCGGCTTATCCTCGGCACGTATGGTCGTGGACAGCCGCCTCAGGACGCCCGCGCTACGCCCGATGTGGCTCCGCAGCGCCATCCAGTCGATATCCGTCATGCGGATTTCACGCCAGTCACTCATCCCCGCCTCCCTGTCCGGTGCGGCGGTTCCACCCATCTCGCAGCGCCTCATAGCTATCATGCTCACAGTTTGGCATGATGCAGTCCACGGTTTGGCACTCGGTATAGAACCGTCCACTGGACGCGGGGCTGTAGTCGTCGCAATTGACGAAAACTGGCTGCCCACACAGCGGACACGGCAGAAACTCGCTCTTCCATGCCATCACCCCCTTCTCCCCCGTGCTGGACAGGGCGATGCGGGCGCGAATGAGCTTGTCAACCAGGTCCGCAGACAGATATTCCAAGTCGAAAACGTCGTGATCCACGATCTCCAGCAGCGCCTCCCGCAGCCTCCGGTTTTCCTCGGCCAGCGCGGTGATGGCGCCGGCTGCGCGATGGGTCAGGCGACCTGTGGCTGTTCTTGCATCGTATGCCAGCAAGAGCTCCACCAGTTCCCGCGTGTCGGTCATTGATTCCCCCCCGCATCACGATCCCAATACTGCATATCGTCGTATATAATATCCCAAGCTGCTACGGTATCCCATGCGTAATCGCCAGACCCAAACTCAATCCCCTGAATTTTCAGAAGATCAATTGCATAACTGATCGCGTCAGATTTTTCGAAATCTGCTTTAGCTATAAGTCTTCTCACCATCGCCTCTACGAATTTAGACAGCGACCATCCGTTGGATGCTTTACGTATTTTAGCATAGATTGGAATTTGATGGAAATATTCAGCGCCGTTTACACTGATCGCACGATTGCCCTTGCTGTATTTTACGGGCCTTTCTGGGAGCTTTTCATAACATCGACCACACAGCCAATATCCGTCGATAATATCGCCATGGGGGTGTAGGCACGGGGTCTGTGTCATTTCAGCGTCTCCATTTCAGCGAGGATGGATTTGCAAAATGAGGTCAGTGGGGCATGATAATTCATTGCAAAGTCCGTGTTGTTGATCCGATCCATTATTTTGTCGACCGCCCGCTGCATTCCCTCCAGCGCCTTCTCGCGGCCATAGGCTTCAAGGGCGGTTTCGGCTTTCTCAGCGCGTTTGATCGCTTCCGCCAGTGCCCCGCAAACCGTATCGTGGGCCTTGGTCAGCCGCTCGATCTCGGCGCGGGCTGCTGCGAGGTCAGCCTTCGTCTGGCGCAGTTCTTTTTGCATCGGAATGAAGTCGGTGAACCTAGCCATCACTCCTCTCCTTTCAGGGCGCGCAGGGCGGCGTCGAAATCGGAAAATACCCCGGCGACGCTGCGCTTGAGGTCGCGCCCGTCTCCCCGCCATGCAGCATCCGCAATCATTTCGAGGCGGTTCCGCGCCATATTCGCCGCCTCTATCACCGCCGCGACCGTCTCGCTGGGCTGGGGCGGGTGGGCGCCACAGACGGCGCACGGGATATTCGGGTGCTTGGGGTTGTCCTCACAGGCAGCGCAGGCAGGCACCGCCTCTTGCGCGGTCGGGGTTGCGGCCGGTTGTAAGTAGAGGAAAATATCTTCTGGACGTCCGTTTTCCCGGACGAATTCCGAAATTTCATCGTCAGTCATCAACTGCTGTTCGTCCTGTGGGGCTGGCGTCAGGGCGGCTTCCGCGTTATCCCAGTTGACCACAAGAGTAGACGCAACAACCCCGTGCTCGGCGGCATCAGCCATAGCCCGACCGGCTTTAATCAGCGCCCGCACCTGCTGGCCCGAGGCGCAGAGGTCGGAGCGGACATAGGCTGCCTCACAGTCCTTCATCACCTCATAGGGATTAGCTTCAACCCAAGTGAGGTTGTCCTGATCTGCCCAGATCAATTCAGGCGCATCAGTCATCGCTGCCTCCTTCGGCTTCGGGGGTGGTTGGAGGCGCAGGCAAGGGGCGCCAGTGCGTGGGCTGCCCCACATTGCACGGCTCTCCCTCCTCCGAATATGCGGCGCTGTGCGGCCATAGACCTGTCTGCTCGCAGAACCATGCTTCGGTAATCTTCTCAAAATCAGGAACATAGACCATAACGGTGGTACCGTCCTTCGGCGCGCTGCTGATCGGCTGCCACGCCTCTGCCTTGCGGTGGGCGAGGACCAAGTCGCCAGACACAACCGCGTTCAGGATCGTGGCGATGTGCTGGTCAATATCAGGAGCCTGATCCCCCGCGTCGCTGAAATCCTCCACGCACCAGGGCGCCATTGCTGGCGTCGCGTCCTTGATCGCCGCGATGGCGCGCTCCAGGTCGGCCGTGTCGATGGGGGTCATGCCGCGAATTGTCTTGCTCATATGGCGCTCCTTCTGCGCTAGGGCGGGGTCAGGCCATGCCGAGGGCGGACTTGTAGAGTTCGAGAATCGCTGCTTCCTCGGCCACCTGGTCCTTGTCCTTCCGGCGCAGGGAGACGATCTGGCGCAAAGCGGGGCCGTCATATCCGCGGCCCTTTGCCTCGGCGTAGACCTCTTTGATCTGCTCAGTGATGTCCTTCTTTTCGCTTTCCAGCTGCTCGATCCGCTCCACGAACTGGCGCAGTTCGTCGGCGGCGACGGTATAGGTGTCGTTGTCCTGCATGGTCGTCTCCTGTTTCGAAAAGTCCCGGCTGGCGATGGCGAACCGGCCAGCCGGGGAGTTGGCCGCGCCCGGCGATGGGAGCGCGGCGGGCAGGGATCAGGCGCGCAGGCGGGCGATCATCGCCTCGACGGCGCCGGAGTCCTTGGCGCGCAGGCCGTCGATCTGCTCGGCATAGGTTTCCAGCACGGCGTCGAGGTCTGCGCCGGCATCCAGTTCGGCTGCCAGCAGGCTTTCGATCCGGTCCAGATCCGACGCGCGCAGTTCTGCCAGGCGGTCGGCATAGGCGCGGCGGGCCTGATCCTTGTCTGCGTCTGGAAGCTTGCCGCAGTCTGCGCCGACTTCGTTCAGCGCAGCTTCGGTCGCGGCGGCGCCGATTTTTTCAAGCACCTCGTTCAGTGACGGCCCCTCGGCCTTGGCCTTCTTCGCCGACACTTTCGCCCGGACTTTTTCAGCGGTGCTGACTGGGGCGTCATCGGGCGTCACGTCGCGCATCACCGGAGTGTCGCGGGCTTCCTCGGCGATTGCCACGCCGCGCAGAACATCGGCGAAACCGTCGCGCAGGGCGAAGGCGCGGGCGCGCAGCTGGAGCATCCGCTTCGGGTATTGCTTCCACGGCCCGTCCTTGCGGCTAAGCCCGGCGCGGTCGGCATCCTCCATGGTGAAGGTGCGGCTGATCGGCTGGGCGTGCCCGCGGCGGCGCAGGGTGCAGGTCGCAACCTTCCCGTCGTCGCTGATTTCCTCGTGGATGCTATCCAGAAGGCCCGAGCCCTGCACCAGCCCCAGCATCGCATCGCCCCAGATCGAAGGACGGCCGTTGATGACAGCGATGGACTGCATGGCCTGGAGGGGCTGGAGCCCAAGCTCGGCCCCCCACTGGCACGCGATAAGCACGTTGCCTGGCCGGCCCTGAAAGTCCTTCGGCACGATTGACGAGTCGGCCAGAATTTCGGCCATCTTCATCGCTTCGCCGAGGTTGGCCGGGGTCAGGAACCCCATTGCAGGGCGGCTTTGCGGCGCGACCGCGGCGTCCTCCGGCTGCACGGCAACGGCCGTGGCGGGCTTCGTCATGGTGTTCACGATCATTCCTTTCTGGATTTGATGCGCAAGACGCGCGAGCTGCTGGTCTTGCTGTAGAGGTCGGCGATGCCGGGGTGGTCGGCCCGCAGCGCCTTGGCATCGATGCGTGTGGCGCTCTGGGTTTTCAGCGTGGCGATGGGCGTGCCCATATCGGTCAGGATTTCGGCATCCTGCGCCTCGGCCATGATCTGGAGCTTCAAGGCTTCCTCGCGCTCGGCCAGCGCCTTGGCCTGCTGCTTGATCGCGTCCAGTTCCTCGATGGCGCGGACGGTCGGGATCGAGGCGACGGCCGTTTTCCCGGCAACGTGCTGGGGCCAGCGCGCCTGCGCGTCGGCGAGCGTCTGCGGATCGGGCGCCACGCCGTCCTGCACCAGTTTCCAGAATGCCTCGGCCTCGGACATCATGTCGGAGAACAGATCGGGCATGGCTTCGATGGTATAGGTCCGGTAATCCGATCCCCCGATCAGCACCGCCACATCGGCGTAGCGGGCGCCGGTGATGCCGAGATACCACTGGCACTGGCAGAGATAGGACTCCGGCACCTGGTCACTGCCGGGCTCGCCCCACAGGTTCGCCGCAAAACCATTGGCGGTCTTGCATTCGAGGATGCGATCGGTGGTCAGGCGCCCATCCTTCCACCAGACGCGGCCAGCGATATCCGGGTTGACCACGGCGCGGTCGATGTTCGCCACGGCAAAATCGCGTTCGGGGTGGATCAGCTGGGCATTGACGCGCTGGACCTTGCTGCCGGTGCGCTGGCCGTATTCCTTGGCCACCACATCCTCCAGCACCTGGCCCCAATAGAGCCAGGGCTTCTCGGCATCGTCCTCGGCCGGCGCCTCGCCGCGCTTGTCGAGCCACACGTCATAGGCCGTCTTGTATTTCGACAGGCCGAGGATGGCGGCGATGTCGCTGCCGCCTATCCCGGCGCGCCTGCGGCGCAGGAATTCGTCCCGTGCAATCTGGTTCATCTTCAACCTCGTTTGAAACTGTCGCCCCTGCGGCCAGGGAGGAGGAGCGCCGCAGGGGCAGGGCGGCCGGCTGGGAGGAATGGGAGGCGCCGGCCGGTTCGGGTTATTCTTCGTCCAGCCGGTCGGCGCGCAGGCGCTCCAGCCGGGTCACGGTCATGGGGTTCAGCAGCTTCATCGCCATGTCGCGGGGCAGGTTGACCGACCACATGTCGTCCCCCAGCCCGCCGGTAACGCGGATCGCGATCAGCGCGCTGTGGCAGCCGTAGCCGCTCACCTCGTCGTCGAAAAACGCTTCGCAGCACTCGCCGCGCTCATTCTCCGGGTCGGTTTCCTCGGCCCATACGTCCGAGATGTCTTCGCTGCCGCTGTGCGGCGGGATGCGGTAGGGCTCAAACTGGAACGCCATCACCAGCCCCCTTCCGCGCGGGCCGCGCAGTCCCAGCCGTTCAGTCCGGCGCAGGCGGCGGGGCGCTGCGTCGCGGCTTCGATGAGGTGCCGGGCGAACGGGACGCCGAAGACGACGGCCGATGCCCAGAAGCCGGCGACCAGGCACGCAATCGTGCCCCAGACGACGCAGTTCTCGATGTTCAGGCGTGACATGGGATGCTCCATCTGCTGGCGCGGTGGGTGCGCCGTTGAGATGAAGATTGCAGGATTAAAATCCCATGTCAAGCATAGATTGGGATAAAAATCCTATCAGGCGGTAGCATCCCCGATTCGCCCATGCTATCCTGCCCCTGCCGGCGCGGTGCCGGTGGATAGCAAAAAGCCCGCGCGAGGCGGGCGAGGGGTGGGGATGTGGATCTGATGGATCAGTTCGGCGCTGTGAGCGCTTTCGCTATAGGGGGATTCCTGGGTTACGCAGCGGGCGGATGGAGGACTCTATCGCAACCAGTCCGGCTTGGGCTTTGGGCGCGTGTTCGACTTGGCTATGCGGCGGGCTTTTCTGTTTGGATGCTTGGCGTCGTTAGCGGACTGGGGTTTTTTCAATGGCTTCTGGGCGACTGGCCGGTTGTGGTTTTCCTGCGGTGCTTCGGGGGATAGACGCTGCTCCAGCTGCCGTTCCAGCATACCAATCAGGCGGTCCTTCTGGTGGAGTTCCAGACTTCTCGCCTCCCGATCCGCCTCACTGTCGGCCTGGCTGAGCCAGAGGCCCAGAAGCGTAACTAGAAGCCCGAGAAGCCCAATTCCGTTAGCCTTTATCCAGTCGATAAGGCCATCGCTGGCGGCTGGTGCAATCGATTTTATTTCATTGATTACATCGTCTAAGGTGGCCCCGCCGGTGCGGTGCCTCTCAATTACAGCCCGCATCCTAGCCAGAGCGTCCACGCTCCATTCTGGTGCAGAAATCACCTCGACCAGATCGCCGATGAAGCTAAACGTTCCATCCAGAACCTTGGCTGGATTGCCGCACCGGATGCATGTCACCTGGCAATTCGTAAACGTTATGGTCGAGTTAGAGATAAGCCATGCGGGTGATCTAAAGATCGCTCCGCAGTAATCGCATGAAGCGGGAACGCCCTGACCCAGCATATTTGGCCTCATCCTATTCCTCCACCTCGCCCCTCAACTTTTCCGCCACCTTCCGCGCGATGATGCCGGTGATCCTGCTGCGTCGCCGGCCGTCCGCAACCGCCTGATACTCCCGCGCGATCAGCAGCATCTGCCCCGGCGTTGCGCCCATGGCCTGGATCGTCGTCACCACCATCGCCGCAGCCGCGTCCTGGGTAGCGGCGACCTCGGCCTTGAGCGCGGCTATGCGGGCGGATGGGTCGCGAGTCATGGGCAGGGGTAAATATCCGTTAGGGCGGCCCATACCGCGAGTTCCGCAGTCGTGTCGCGGCGCCATTTTTCGGACTGCTTCGACAGAAAGTCCGAAACCAGAAGTCGAGCCGCTTTTGGGGTGATGTCGGCTGGCGCGCAGAGGGCCGGGCCTATCTCGGCCGCGTCCATTGCCCGCAAAACTTCCTCCGGTAGCCTCGTCGCGTATCTGATTTTCATCAGCATCTCGCCATGGCGAATCCCGTCAATGGCGCCGGCGATGTAGCCAGAGCAGAACCCATGCAGCGCGCTGGTTTCAGGCGCGGAGCAAGCGAAGTTTAGCGTCTCACCGTCCATTGCGCTGGCTGCGCCGGACGCCAAGGGTAGAGCGATCATCATCGCTGCTAGTCGCATCGCCTTCACCTATCCTTTTCTACATGTCGCTGCCGGCGGAATCTTGCTTAACTTGTTCTCTGTTTGTTCTTAGGAATCGGGAGGGGGTATGACGCTTGACGAGGTTATCCGCGCTCTTCTTGTGCTGCCACGGGAGGATCTAGAGAATCTGATGGACCAGTTCGGGATCGCGAAGAAACATCGAGAAAAGCGTGGACCTTCTCTCGATCCTGCTGCTCGGCCGCCTGAATCGCCATAGCCAGTCGAACAATCTCCGGGCCGGCAGAGTGTTCGCCAAGAGCGATGATCGTGCTCAGGTCCATGTCCAGGACTTTGGCGATCTTCTGAGCGTTCGCGACCGTCATGGACTGATTGGCCCCGCTAAGCTGCTTCCGCAACGTCGAGTCGTTCAACTCCGCGGACTTCGCTAGCCCCGCCGGGGTCAGGTCGGTCCTCTCCGTCAGGATCAGGAGCAGTCCCTTGATGAATGGATCTCGGTCTCTCATGCGGACTACAATCCCATTGGCGCAGCGCCCTGCGCCACCGGATTATAGTCCTTGCGCAAGCAGGATAATAATCCTATCATGCCCGCATGATCGACGAATTTCTCACCGAAGCCAGGGCGTATTGCAAGGCGCGCAACATCAAGTTGGCGACGCTCGGCCGCTACGCCGTTGATGACAAGGAGCTGTTCCCGCGCCTTGAGCGGGGCGGCCAGTGCTACCCAAGAACCATGGATCGGGTCAGGGCCTACATGGCCGAGAACCCGCCCGCCCAAACTCCCGAGGAGGCGACGCGATGACCGCTGCCGCCTCCTCTTTCTCGTCTGCTGTTTCTGTCGGGTCTGCACATCCCGATAGCAGCACAGGATTTCAGAGCATGTCTCCCGGAAAGTTTTCTCCGAAACGGAAGGCGATGACGTATCGCCAGCATTTTGCGGCGTCCTGGTCCGCGTTCATCCGCGAAAGCTTCGACAGCCCAGAACATGCCGCGATGGTGTTCGGCGTCGATGCGTCGACCTCGCGCAAGTGGTGGGAGGGCAGCCACGCGCCGTCCGGCTTCGCGGTCGGCTATGCCTTCGCCATGAACCCGGCCGCGGCGGCCCATCATCTCGCAGGTGACGCATGAGACGCCTGCGCATCCGCCTGATCGTCGTCGAACTCGTTGCGGCAAATCACGTCCGCGCCTTCGGGCGCTGGTGGCAGGCTTCGGCCCGCCATCGCTTGGGAAAACTTTCCGGGGAACTCTCCGATGACTGAACAAGCGCCTCTCCATAAATTCCAGATCACCGTCGAAACCGCGACGGGCTGCGTCACCCATGTTGTCCGGGCCGCGACCAAGCAGGCCGCGATGGAGCGGGCTCTGCGTCCGTATCCCGGTGCGCTGGTCGTCCGGGTGGACCATCTGTCCGAGGTGGCCGACGCGCCGAAGATCGTCCGGCTCAGGCCCGCCGACCGGGCGCGGCGCGAGATGATCGGCATCCTGCGAGGGCGGGGCTATTCGCTGGCCGACATCGCCGAGGCGCTCAACATCTCCGTGGAGCGGGCGCTGACGCTGCTGGAGGCGGCATGACCCTGACCGCCTCCGTTCGCGTCGAGGATGGCCATGCCGTCATCCGCATCCCCTTGGCCGAGGTTCACGGCCTGCGCGTCGCGCTCGCGGAATGCCCGTGCCGCGCACCGAAATCATTCGAGACACAGGGTATCCGCCAGAGGCTGGCTACGGCGCTTGGGCGCCTCCAGGCCGCGGCGGATAGCCCGTCAACCCATCGGAGGGCCTGAGATGAAGTTCAAGGAAACGGCCGAGGACCTGGCGGTCAAGGATCGCCTCTGGGACGCCACCGAGCGTGAGCTGGAGCATTTCGCCCGGCTCTACGCCGAAGGTCACGTGGCGGGATTTCGCTACAGAGACGCCCAGAAGGACGCGACCAGCGCAGCGAAGCGCAGGGGTTATCCAAAGGGCCTGGTGCGCGACCTCGGCGCCGTTGTCCGTAAGGGCGAATGGGGGGGGGGGCGGCTGGGGTAAGTCTGCGGGCCAGCTATCGCGCGAGGCTGGGAATCTGATCTGATGAGCAAGCGCAGTCCCGGCCTTCCCCAGCGCCCGCGCGGCTTCTGGCCCACACCACGCGAAGCGGCGGTGCCCCTGGTCCCATATCTGCCGTCGCGCTGCCGGTATGGCGAGCCCTGCGCCGGCGATGGGGTGCTGATCGGGCATCTGCGCGATATGTGGCCCGGCGGGCGCTGCGTCTGGGCTTCTGACCTGGAGCCGCAGGGGCCGGGCATTGAGGCGATGGCCGTGGCCGATATCGAGGCGGCGGATGATGTTGACCTGTGGGTGACAAATCCACCCTGGCCTGTCACCGGCGGGAAGGGCGACCCGGCGCTGTCCATCATCAAGCACCTGATCGGCATAGCGCCGGCCTGGGTGCTGCTTCCCTGGGACTTCGCTGCCAATGGCTATTTCGGCCGCCTGATCGACTATTGCTCCGACATCGTTCCTATCGGCCGGGTCTCGTGGCTCGGCAACGGCACTCCCGGAAAGGACAACGCGGCGTGGTATCGCTTCGATGCCCAGAACCGCTTCCCGGCGGTGGTGAGGGTGCGGGCATGATCATCGCTAAAGTCACCGTCCCCTGGCCGCCATCCGACCTGTCGCCCAACGGATCGCAGGGCGACTACCGCGGCAAGGCCCGCCTCGCCAGCGCCTACAAGGCGCGCTGCGCGATGCTGATGCGCGAGAAGGGCAGGGCTGTGCCGCGGCTGCCGGCCGGCACGGTCGTGTCCCGCATCGTCGTCGTGGCCTGCCCGCCACCGCGGGTCAGCCGCTACGACTTCGACAACCTTGCCAAGCGGCTCAAGCCGGCCTTCGACGCGCTGGCCGATGCCCTTGGCGTCGATGATGGAGAATGGCGGGCCATGGTGCTGGAGCGCGGCGAGAGGTGCAAGGCGGGCGCGGTGATCGTCGAGGTGGAGGTGGGTTGATGGCTGAACAGAAACCCCAGCAGCCGCCCGCGCCGTTCCGCAGCATAGGCGATCTGGCGCGCGAGCTTCTGGAAAAATCCACCAACCAAAAACCGGAGGCGGCGGAATGAATACCGTTACCCCTATCCGAGACGAGGCCCCGGCCATGTTCTCGGTCGAGGCCGAGCAGATGATCCTGGGCGAGCTGCTGATGAATGCGGACCGGGCCGGTCTGGTTGACCGCATGGGCGGTGCTGACCTGTTCTTTGATCCGGTCCATGCCGACATTTTCTCAGCCATTCTGGAAAAGCACAGGGCGGGCCTATTGGCCGATCCGGTCACGGTAGCCCTGGAAATGGCGGATCACCCCGGCCTGTCAGAGCTGGGCGGCGGCAGGTATCTGGTCCGCATAGCATCCGCATCGCCCGGCCCGGCAGCCGTCAAGGGATATGCAGAGTCCTTGGCGGAACTGGCCCGCAAGCGGCAGATCCAGGCGGCTATTTCCGAGGCGACCGCATCGCTGGCGCGGGGCGACATCAAGGCCGCGGATGTGGCGGCGCGGCTCGAAACCTCCATGATGGCCATGTCGCAGATCGGAGACACGGACGGGCCTGTCTCAATGCTGCGCGCCATGACCGGCGCGATTGAACAGGCTATGACCGCATATCGCGGCGACCATCAGCTTTCGATCCGGTCTGGCATATCGACACTGGACAGCATCATCCCCGGATTTTTCCCTGGCGAACTGACCATCCTTGGCGGTCGCCCCGGATCGGGAAAATCGGCGGTCGCGCTGTCGATTGCGCTTCACGCGGCGCGTGCGGGCCATGCTGTGGCGATCGCCTCTCTGGAAATGACGCCAGAGGCGATGGCCATGCGGGCGGCGTCCGAGGCCACGGCAAACGCTGGGCGCGCCGTTCCTTACATCCAGATGCGCAGCGGAGCGATGACCGAGGATGAATGCCGCATGTTCATCGAGCAGGCCAACGCGGCCGCGCAACTGCCGATCACGTTTTTGTCCAGCAGGTTTTCCGATGCCGGAGCCATGATTTCTGCTGTCCGGCAGATCGCGCGGGCCACAGACCTGAAATTGCTGATCGTGGACTACGCCCAGCTGATGACCGCGCCAGGCAAGAACCGGTATGAGCAGATCACGGCCATTTCGCTCGCCCTCAAGAAGATGGCTGTCACGCTCAAGATCCCGGTCATCGCCCTGTCGCAGCTATCACGCCAGATCGAGAGCCGCGACGACAAACGACCGGTCATGTCCGACCTGCGCGAATCCGGCCAGCTTGAGCAAGACGCCGACAACATTCTGTTCTGTTACCGGGAAGAATACTACCTCCTGCAGGGGCGCCCGGCGATCACCGATCCCGTCGACGCACAGGTCGAGTGGCAGTCCAAGATGGATCGTGCCAAGGGACGCATGGAGATCATCGTCAACAAGCAGCGCATGGGCGAGACGGGCACCGCTCGGTGCCGTTGCGCCATGGCGACGAACAGCGTGTGGGGGGATGATTACCCATGAGCTACAGTCTGGTGGACATGGTTCTCAAGTCGCCGATCACCGACCCGACAGAGGTGGCCGTGTTGGTAGCGCTGGCATCGTTCTCGGACAAATACTGCTCCTGCTACCCGTCCACGCAGGCGTTGTGCGATCGGTCCAGATACAAAGAGCGGGCGGTTCAGGGCGCCGTCAAGCGGCTCACCGAGCGCGGCATTCTGTCCGTCAAAATAGGGCGAGGTCGGGGTGGTGCGAACTTTTACACCATCCATCCAGGGACATTAAAACCCGCAGCAGATGCGGCAATTGATGGCCCTAAAACCCGCAGCAAATGCGGCATAACCGGAGACAAAAACCCGCATCTGACGACAGAAAAACCCGCATCTGACGACGTAAAACCCGCAGCAGATGCGGACGAATATACCAAAGAACCTGTCAAGAACCCAGCCGCGCGCGAGGCTGGGCTCGGCAAGGATCGCATCCAGTCGATGCGTGACAGCATCGTTCATGCCCTCGGCCTGACTGGCCGGGAGTTGAACACCAGCGGAACATTCGTCGTCGCCGGAATGGACCCTCACAACCTCGAAGCGTCTCTGATCGTCTGGGCCGCCCATGGACTGACCGACGCCCAGATCCTCACGGCCATTCGGGGAAAGTTGGCCAGCGAGAGGGCCAAGGACAGCGGTTTCATGCCACGCTCTCTCAAGCTGTTCGACGGCCCGATATCCGATTTTGCCAAGCGCCTGACGGGGACGGGCTCAGGGGCCCAGCCGCAAGCTCCAACGTTCTCCACGCCGGAGGCGGAGGCTGAAAAGCGCGAAATCGACCGGGAATGGGCTGCCATCGGCGACAGGGCTGACCGCGAGGCCGAGGCCCAGCGGCAGAAACTCATGGATCGATATCGCAATCTCCAATCCAGACAGAGGGCATCATGACCGACCGGAAAATTGTCACCATGCGCGAAGCGGTTACATCAGCGATGCGGCAGATCGAGGCGGCGCGAGCGGAATCCGAAAAGCTCCAGCCCAAGACCATCGACGGCATCGCGCCGACCGAATGAGGACCGACATGGCCCGACAGACCAACCAGCGTGTCCGGGATGTTTTCGGCGAAAGCGGCATCGCGGCCGAGTGGATCGCTGCGGCCTGCGCCGGCAAGGAGGCGTTCGCGACCGCGCAGATGGCGCACAAGGTCGCGACCAAGCGCCGGCTGCCCAGCAGCCATTACCGATGCCGCGTCTGCGGCCTGTGGCATATCGCAAGCCGGAGGAAATGATGGCGCCGCCCTACAAGACTGGACCCATCGACGACGCCGAGGCGTGGATCATCGCGACACCCGACGCGACCTATGCCGAGGCTGCTCGCATGCACGGCGTGACGCACAACAGCCTGCGCGCCCGCATCTCGAACAAATACGGATCGCTCGCCGCAGCCCGGCTCATGCGCGACGCCGGGGTGCTGAAACCCGATGCGGGGCGCGTCCTGCGGCCCGTGCGGCGCTGCATGCGGTGCGGGGTGTCCAGCAACATGGATCGAAACCAGAGGATCTGCGACAAATGCACAGCGCAGATCGCGAAACTGCACGATGGGGGTGTTTGACATGAAACTCGCTTTGGAGTCCGCAGCGGATGCATCCAAGGACCAGGTATTCTCGGTCTGCGTCGAGGGGCAGAGTTTCAGCGTGACGGGCGACGTCGCTATCGACAAGGCGCTTCTGGAGCTTTTGTCCGATGAAGACAGGAAGCGGTTCATCCTGACCGAAATCGGGGCGAGGTTCTTGATGGCGGGGAGGAAGTGATGGCCTACAGTGCCGATGAAATCGCCAAGCACAAGGACGGCATCTGCGAGGCCATCGCTAGCGGATCCAGTCTACTCCAGCATCTGCGCAAGAAGGGCATGCCGGGTTACACGACCGTGATGAAGTGGCTGGCTGCTGACCCAGATTTCCAGGCCAATTACGCGCGCGCGCGCGAAGCTCAAGCAGACGCCGACGCTGACAAGATCGGCGACATCGTGGACCGCGTGCTGGCGGGCAAGCTGGACCCTCAGGCAGCCCGTGCGGCTATCGACGCGCTGAAATGGACGGCCGGCAAGCGCCAGCCGAAAAAATACGGCGACAAGCTGGATCTGGACATCAACGGCCGCGTGCAGATCGAGCGCGTCGAGGTGAAATTTGTGGGGGACGAGGAATGATTATCCTATGGCCTCTGATCACGGTGATGATTATCCTCACCCGCATTCGGTGCAGGGCGTTATTGCGGCGCCTCAGCGCGGGAATGCTGTCCCCGGATGAGGCGCGCGAAAAGATGAGGCGCGCCCTAGACCTGCGATCCTCCATGACTGATCTTTCCGATTTATTTCCGCGCGGTCGGTGTCAGCAAAAAATAGACGAGAATATCCTGCTGGTGGACGAGGTAATCCAATCCTGCCGCAATGTCGGGTATCCTGACGCATGATCCTCGATGTTCGCCCTCCCAAGGTCTTTGCCCCGCTCTGGAAGTCCAAGCGGCGGTATCTGTGCGCTTGGGGCGGGCGCGGGTCGGGCAAATCCTGGGACCGGGCCATGCACATGATCGTGCGCCACCTGACGGAGCCCGGCCTTTCGTCGATCTGCCTGCGCGACGTGCAAAAATCCCTCGACCAGTCGGTGTTCAAGCTGCTGGTCGAGACTGCGGCGCGGCTCGGCGTCGCGGATGCCATCAGGCCGGTGGAATCGGATCGGATCATCAGGACACCCGGCAACGGCATCATCGCCTTCAACGGCATGAACGAGTTCAACGCCGAGAACATCAAGTCGCTTGAGGGCTTCGACATCGCGTGGTGGGAGGAGGCCGCGACCGCGGGGCAGGGGCCACTCGACATGCTGCGCCCCACGCTGCGCAAGCCGGGGTCGCAGATCTGGTTCACCTACAACCCCCGCCTGCGCTCCGATCCGGTCGACGTGATGATGCGCCAGGATCCGCGCTTCGAGGACAGCCGCACGGTGGTGGAGGCCAACTGGCGCGACAACCCCTTCCGCGGCCCCGAGTTGGAGGAGGAGCGGCTGCTCGACCTGACTGGAGACGAAGCCCGCTATCGCCACATCTGGGAAGGCGATTACGAGGCCGAATCGGACATGCAGTTCATCGGCGGCGGTCTGGTGCGCGAGGCAATGGCGCGTGAGCCGAACCCGACCATCGGCGACGAGCTGGTGCTGGGCGTGGATGTGGCGCGGTTTGGCGACGACCGCAGCGTCATCTGGGCGCGGCGGGGCAGGGACGCCAAGACCATGCCGCCCATCGTCATGAAGGGCGCCGACACGATGCAGGTCGCGGCCCGCGTCATGGCCGAGATTGACCGACTGCACCCGGACGCCGTGTTCATCGACGAGGGCGGCGTGGGCGGCGGCGTGATCGACCGCTGCCGGCAGATGGGATACAGCGTGATCGGCGTCAACTTCGGCGGCAAGGCTGATCGCGCCATCGAGGGCGTGCCGAAATGCAGGAACAAGCGCGCGCAAATGTGGGCCACCATGCGCGAGTGGCTGCGCTCGGGCGGCTGCATCCCGGACAGCCGCGATCTGGAGATGGACCTGACCGGGCCGCTTTACAGCTTCGACGTGCAGAACGCGATTGAGCTGGAGAAGAAATCCGACATGAAAAAGCGCGGCGTGGCCAGCCCGGACGAGGCTGACGCGCTGGCGCTGACGTTTGCGTATCCTGTTGTCGCCCGGTCGATCCAGCGCCAGCAGGAGGCGAGGGTGCAGGAGGAATGGCACCCGGTGTGGGGCTGACCCTCCAACATATATCGCTCCCAGCGCCGCCCATATCCTGCGCCTGACCAACGACGGGCGGGCCATGGCGACGACGCAGAATTTCACGGTGAGCAATTCCTGGACGCGGATCGCCAGCGGGCGCGCTGACGGCCAGGTCGTCAAGATCGAGGGCGCGGGGCCGTTCAACCTGGCCGTCACGGTCGGCGCAAAATCCATCCCGCCCGACATCCCGCCGCAGACCGGGCACCGCGTCACCGGCAAGACCGATCTGCCCCTGGTCGCCGCCCAGCACCTCTGGGCCAGCGCCTCCACCCCGACCAACTTGACGGTGACCTGATGGCCAGCGCGACGAAACGCATCATCCTGTCCACCGGCTGGGTGAAGATTGCCGAGGCAAAGGGCCGAGAGGCCATGGCGATGATCGACGCCTATGGCGCGGTCCAGTTGGCCGTCGCAGATGGCGAGCCGCCCCGCGGCGATGTGGCCAGCGGACACTCGCTCAACGGTTCGATGATGTGGCCGGTCAAAGGGGCAGAAATCATCTGGGCCAGGGGCGCGGGCGTCGCTGTGTCGGTGACTCTGCTCAAGGTCGTTCCCGAGTTCGCCACGCTGGATTCGGCCGCGCTCAAGGTGGCGACGGCATCGGCCCAGGCTGTCGCAACCGCCGCAGCCGGCGCCGCCGCGACGGCAGACGCCAAGGCAGTCACGGCCGACAACAAAGCCACCGCCGCCGACGCCAAGGCGACGGAGGCGCAGCAGGTGCAGGCGCGGCGGGATTTTGCGCGGTGGTATCTCACGGATTACCTGCACCCCGACGACATGATGGCCGCGCTAGAGGGGGATATCGCCGGGCAAGATGAGGTCCGGGTTAGCGATGCAATCCAGCAGATGCATGACGATATGCTGCTCTGGTCGGCGCAATCCGGCGGCCGGCAGTCCATCGCGATCTATCCCTGCCTGCGGCTCGCGGTGTGCAAAGAGGCGTTCAGCGAGACGGCCTGTCAGACTCTGTGGGACATGGACGGAGCGACCTATGGGGCAAACCGCTTTTCGCTCAGGTTCGACAGCACCGAGTTTCGGATCAAGAACTGGCAGGCCGTCGCCTCCGTGCGAACCAGCGGCTATTGGGCGCATCACGGCATCACCTATCCCGTCCCCGAGGTGTTTTTCCGATGGGAGCAATCCGGCGGGAATGCCTATCTATCCTCGATAGAGGGCGGCTGGTCCATCGTCGGGTCTGGGTCGTGGACCGAGCCGGTCGCGGTCAAGCTCTACAACATGCAGCACCTGCGCATCGCCGGTCTGCACGTGCGCGGCCTGCGCAACATCAGCCTGATGATGGAGAATGTCGTCAACAGCGATTTTGACGATGTTAACCTGTTCAACACCGGGTGGCAGCCGACCGAGTTCGGCGGCACGCTTGGGCATATGCCGGCTACCGTTCGGTTTTCGAATGTCGGCGCAGTCGTGACCGCCACCCAGGCGATTTTCGATGCGCAGCATGTCGGAAAGCTCTTTTGCCTGTCGCAAGCGGGCCAGGTTGACCGGGATCTGCGGCTGAATTTCTGGGCAGAAATCGCCAGCGTGGACAGCCCGACGCAGATCACGCTGGCAGAGGCCCCGAGCGTCAACGTCACGGATCAGACAGGATCTTTCGAAGCCCTGCGCGCATCCACATCCGGGACGACATGGACGCTGTCCGCGCCGGTCGGGCAGTCTCTGGTCGGCCGCTTCGTGACGCTTGGGTTCGCCCGCTTCCCCGGCGCGGCGATGACCAATCTGGGGACGCTGACCACCACCGTCATCGCCCACTCTGGCGATACCATCACGGTGGCTGACGCCCCGGCGTCCGATGTGACCAACGCGTTGCTGGCCCTCGCGCCGCAGTTGCATGTGGATCGGCTGGTCCATGCGCCCGGCGTGTCTCGCACCGACAATGTCGGGTTCACCAATTTGCGTTGCGAGGGCACCGGCTACGCCAACGTTTCGGTAATCCCGGCGCTGTTCGGCAACTGTTCGGCCATCGAAATCACCAATGCCAAATTCCACGGCACCGGCAACGGCAACAACAACTACGGCGGCACCGCGACCTGCCTGTTCTTAGGCACCGCTGACGGGTTCAGTTTCTCGGGCTGGCTGGAGCAATGCGGCAACAGCCCGCGCTACGGCGCGGTGACGGTAGCGGGCAACAGGGTGCGGGCCGATTTCTACGGAAAATTGACGCCCTATGGCGATGGGTCGCGGTCGGCCATGACCTATGTGGACCCGCCGTCCGGCTCTACCGAGGTGCAGATACGCTGGGGCATGGTGCATCCGAGTGGGACGTTCCCGCGCGCGTCCCAAGCTGCGCATCGCTTTGGCCCCAATGGCTCGCCTGAGATGGTGGTGAGCATCGCCTCGCCGCCGCGCCCGACGACTGGTGCGCCGATCCTGACGCCGACGCGGCTGGGAGAGGTGACTGCAACCTCCCTGCGCGGGGATGCGGTCACACAGGGGCAGACCACCGGATCGGCTCAGGTGACGTATCCGCGCGCCATGACGGTCGGCTTTGGGGGCAATACGGGCGACATCAACCCAGAGGCGGTGACTGACCTGGATGCGATTGTCGGCAGGCATCGGCGCGTCCGCATCGCGTCTGGTCCGGGGGGCGACGGGTATGTGGTGGACGCGATCCGCCAAGTGGGCAACGTCTGCATCCAAGTAGGATGGCGCATTCAGTTCGACCAGCCTCCCCGCCTGATCATGCGCCACAACAACAACACGGGGGGCGCCTGGGGTGACTGGTATTACCTCGACGGCACCCTTCTCACCCCCTGACAGGAGGCGGCATGCCTGACACACCCGTAGCGGGGTGGTCTTTTGTCCGCAGGCCAACATATATCACCTGCCGCCCGCCTCGCATGATGCCATCGAAGAAATCGAGAGGCCATCATGTGCACCGCACCGGACGTTCCTGAACCGACGCAATACCAGGCCAGCAAGGCGCCGGTGTTCAACACCGCGTCGCGGCCGCGGTCGAAGTCCGGGCGACAGGGCACGATCCTGACCAATACCGCCGGGCAGAGCTATGCGCCCGACGGCAAGAAATCGATCTTGGGGGGCTGATAGTTCATGCCCGCCGTCGTCAACCAGCAGCTGCGCAAGACCCTGGATTATCGCCGGCAGGCGATGAACCAGGAGTTCGACTATTGGCAGGCGCATTTCCGCGAGTTGCGGGATGCGATCCAGCCGACGCGCGGGCGGTTCGAGGCGACGGAGCGGCGCAGCGATTCCTCGATCAACAAGCGCATCCTCGACAATACCGCCCAGATGGCCCTGCGCACGCTGCGCGCCGGGCTGATGTCGGGCGTCACCTCGCCGTCGCGCCCCTGGTTCCGCCTGGGCCTGCGCGGCTCGACGGCCGACGAGGCCGAGTTCGAGGTCAAGGACTGGCTGCACGAGGTCCAGCGCCGGATGTATGAGGTCATGCGCGGGTCGAACATCTACCGGATGCTCGACACGACCTATGGAGACCTCGGCCTTTACGGCACCGCGGCAAACCTGATCGTGCCGGATTTCGAGGACGTGGTGCGCGGGCATAACCTCCAAGTCGGGCGATTCCGGCTGGGCGAGGACGGCAACGGACGCGTCGTCGCGCTTTTCCGAGAAATCAAGATGCCGGTGCGCGGCATCGTCGAAACCTGGGGTCTGGACGCCGTGTCGCAGCCTGTCAGGCGCGCCTGGGACTCGGGCGAATACTACCAGACCTTCACCATCTGCCACATGATCGACAAGCGCGCCGACGGCGATCCGAAGGCCATGCAGGCCAGCGGCAGGGCTTGGGCCTCGATCTATTGGGAGAAGGATTCCCCCAGCGGGCAGTTCCTCCAGATCGGCGGGCACCGCGTCAAGCCGCTTCTGGCGCCGCGCTGGGAACAGGTTGAGGGCGAGGCTTGGTCGGCGTCGTCTCCCGGCATGGTCGCCCTCGGCGATGCCCGCTCGTTGCAGGTGTCGCAGGAACAGAAGGCCATCGCGATCCAGAAGATGCACAACCCGCCGCTGATCGGCGGGCCGACGCAGGGCGCGATGTTCTTCAAGAACGTGCCGGGCGGATTCACGGCCATGGCGACGACCGATCTTTCCACCGGCGGCATCAAGCCGGCCTATGAGGTCAGGCCGGACATCCAGGGCCTACTGCTCGACATCCAGGAAACGCAACGCCGGGTCGAGGTCGCGTTCTACAAGGATCTGTTTCAGATGACCGCGCTGGCGCTGGATGGGCGCAGCCAGATCACCGCGCGCGAGATTGCCGAGCGGCACGAGGAAAAGCTGATGGCCCTGGGTCCGGTTCTGGAAAGCCTGGACCATGAGCTTCTGCAACCGCTGATCGAGGCGACATTCGCCTACATGCAGGACGCCGATATCCTGCCCGAGGCGCCCGAGGGTATCGTGGGCCAGCCGATCAAGGTCGAATACATCTCGCTCCTCGCCCAGGCGCAGAAAGCCATCGGTATCGGTGCGATCGAACGGACCATCGGATTCGCCGGCACGCTGGCGCAGATCAAGCCCGACGTGATCGACATGATCGACGGCGAGCAGATGATGCGCGAGTTCGCGGACCAGGTTGGCGGCCCGCCCGGCATCCTGCTGTCGCCCGACGAGCTGCGCGAGGTCCGCGAGGCCAAGGCGCGCGCCGCCGCGCAGGCGCAGGCCATGGAGGCGGCAGAACCGATGGCGGGCGCAGCCAAGCTGCTCAGCGAGGCCAACCTGAACGGCATCGACGCCCTGCAACGGGGGGCGGCGCTATGACCGAGCGGATCGCGGAAATCATCGCGGAGCGCCGGGCGCTGGAGGTCCGGCAGGCGTGGGACGCCGTGCTGCGCACCCGCGAGGGGCGGCTGGTGATGTGGTCGATCCTCGAACGCTGCCACCTGTTCGCGCAGACGCACCTCGGCACCGACCTGGACGGCCTGCGGGCCGGCCAGCGCGAGGTCGGCCTGATGATCCTGAACGACCGCATCTTCCCGCACGACGTGCGCACTTTCGCCGCCATGCAGATCGAACACGCCGAGATGATGGACCGGATCCATCTCGCCGCAGAACAGCAAGCCGAAAAGGAACAAGCTGATGAGTGAGGAAGCCAATGCCTCGACCGATGCCACCGAAGCCGCCGCGCAGGCCACCGCCGAAGGGGCAGACGCCAATGTGACCGCGCCGGCCGATCAGGCCAAGACGGCGGCAGAGGCGTCCCAAGACAAGGGCGCTGACGGAAAAGCCGCCGAGGCGGCGGAAGGGGGCGATGCGGAAGCCTTTGCGCTTGCCGCGCCGGAAGGGGCCGAGGCATTCCAGGCCGATTTCGACGCTTTCGCTGGCGACATGGACGCCTGGCTCAAGGCCAATCCGAACGCCACGGCGCGCGAGGCACTGACCGAAGCGGCGATGCGGCAGGCGCGTGTCGCGGGAGATGCCCAGAAACAGATGCTGGAGCAGCGAAATGCCCAGCTGGATGCCTGGGCCGGCGACCTGCGCAAGGATGCTGAGTTCGGAGGCGAGAAATACGACGCCAATGTCGCCACGGCCGTGAAGGGCCTGGAGGCGGTCGGATCGCCCGAACTCCGCAAGATGCTCGACGAAACGGGGCTGGGAAGCCACCCGGACGTTGTGCGCGCCTTCTGGAAGGTGGGGCAGATGGTGGCGGATACCGCCGTCGTCACCGGACAGACAGGCACTTCGACGCGTCGCAGTTTCGCCGACGCACTCTATGGCAACGGCAACGGAAAGGACTAACCCATGGCCGAGCTGAACGTGAAGAATCCGGGCCTTGTCGATATTCTGTCGCGCACCGACCCGGACGGCAAGATCGCCAACATCATCGAGCTTGCCGAGAAATCGAACCCTATCCTCAAGGATGCGGTGTTCACCGAGTGCAACGACGGCACCAAGCACCAGCACGTCATCCGCACGGGCATCCCCGAACCGGCGTTCCGCCGCTATAACGCGGGCGTCAAGCAGGGCAAGACCACCACCGCCAAGGTCGTGGACACCACCGGCATGGTCGAGGAGTTCTCGGTCGTGGACGAGGCGCTGGCCAGGCTGAACGGCAACGAGGCGGCTTTCCGTGCCTCCGAGATGTCGGGCCATATCGAAGGCTTCAACCAGTTCATGGCCCGCAACATGATCTATGGCTCGACCGCGGTGACTCCCGACGGGTTCATGGGTCTGGACGTGCGATACGACGATCCCGCCGTGGCTTCTGGCCGCCAGCTGATCAATGCCGGCGGCACGGGTTCCGACAACACTTCGATCTGGTTCGTGACCTGGGGGCCTCGCGCCACCACGTTGCTGTATCCCAAGGGCTCGGCGGCGGGTCTGTCGCACAAGGACATGGGCGCACAGCTCTGGGATGCGCAGGACGGCAGCGGCAAGTTCCGCGCCCTGGTCGACCACCTGAAATGGGACATGGGCCTGTCGGTGGGCGACTGGCGTGGCAACGCGCGGATCTGCAACATCGACGTGTCGGCGCTGACCAAGGACGCGGCGACCGGCGCGGACCTCCTGGATCTGATGATCGACGCCGAGGAGATGATCGACACGGCCAGCCGCGTCGGCATCGACAGCAAGGGCAACCTGGTCGAGGGCAAGACCGTCATCTATGTCGGCCGCACCGTGGCGAAGTTCCTGCGCAAGCAGGCCCTGAACAAGAAGAACGTCCAGCTGCGCGTCGAGGAAGTCGCGGGCGAGCGCGTCACCATGTGGGGCGACATGCCGGTGCGCCGACTGGACGCGATCAGCAACGCCGAAGCGGCAATCACCTTCCCGAGCTAAGAACAGGCCCGGCCCGCGCAGGGCCGGGCGTCACCATCATTTCGACAGGAGGATGCCATGCATCTCGACGCACAAAACCTGTTCTCGGACGCGCAGGCCCTGACCGCCACGGCCGTCTCGACGAACCACATCGACCTGGGCGATACAGCGCAGCCCGTGCTGTCCCCGGTAAAGCTGACCCGCGACATCGGCGGCAACTACGATATCCCCCTGCTGGTGCAGGTGGTCGAGGACTTCGCCGACGGCACCAGCGTCACGGTGCAGGTGCAGGTCGCGGCGGCCAACAGTTTCGCCAGCCCGAAGGTGGTTGCGGCCTCGCCCGCCATCCCGGTGGCGCAGCTCAAGGCTGGGTTCAAGTTTCCGATCCCCGTCATCCCGTTCGGCGCGGATCAGCGCTACATGCGGCTGAACTACGTCGTGGTCGGCACGCCCACTGCGGGCAAGATCACGGCTGGCATCGCTGCGGGGCTCCAGACCAATGGCTGATGAGCGCAAGATGTGGGTCGTGGCCAAGTCGCGGGGGCAGTCGCCCGACCGGCTTTGGCACGCCCCCGAGGACGGCCCGTTTCGCATCGAGGCGGGCCTGTTCTCCGAACGCTGGATGCGCGAGGCGACCGAGGCCGAGGTGTTCGAGTCCACGGGCCAATCGCCCGAGCCGGCGAGCGAGGCCAAGGATATGGCCGACATGTCCGACGACGAGCTGCGCGCGCATTACGAAATGGTCATGGGCGAGAAGCCCCACCACGCGATGAAGCGCGAGACGATGATCGAGCGCGTCACCGAGAGGCTGAACGCCGACTGATTGTCCGCCCGGTCCTGTAGTGGGGCCGGGCTTTCCTGGAGGCCGCCATGCTCATCATCCTCGCCATGAACTATGCCGCCGCCGTGATCGCCCTCCAGGCGGCGGGGCTGTGGATCGACCCGCGATAACCGGAGCACCCGATGCAATCTGCCATCGCCATTTGCAATGTCGCGCTGACCACATACCTGGGGTCCAGGACCATCACGGCATTCGAGGAAACCTCGCCCGAGGCGGTGCAGTGCAAGCTGCACTATGACCGCATCCGCCGGTCGCTGCTGGAACGCTGGCCCTGGGTCTTTGCCTCGCGCCGCGAAAAGCTGGTCGAGGAGACGCTGAACGACCGGGCCGGCGCGTGGTCCTATCGCTATGCCCGGCCCGGACACATGGCGGCGATCCGCTGGGTTAACGATGTCACCGCGGCGCGCATGGCGATGCAGATGGGCCAGTCGCCCGACACGCTGCGCGAGGTGACGGCGGATTCGATCTATTCCGACGTGCCGGGGGCCGTGATCGAATACACGCGCGACGAGACGGACCCGACGGTGTTTTCCGCAGGTTTTGCCGACACGCTGGCCGCCCACCTGGCCGCCGCAATCGCGATGCCGATCACGAGGGACGCGGCGAAGGTGACAGGTGCCAAGCGCGAGGCGACAGAGTTGCTCGACCAGGCCATGGTTGCCGATTTCAACAGCCGGCCCGCGACCGAACAGACCTTCTATCCCATGCAGTTGCGCGTGAGGGGCTTCTGATGCCGGCCGCCCGCATCCAGCCCTCCTTCGCCTCTGGCGTCCTTGGTCCGGCGCTCTGGGGCCGCATCGACCTGGCGCGCTACGACACAGCGTTGCGCAAGGGCCGCAACGTATTCGTCCACGCCCACGGCGGCGTCAGCAACCGGCCGGGCCTGCGGTTCGTCTGCGAGGTCATGGACAGCGCGCATCGCCACCGGCTTCTGCCCTTCGTGCGGGAAGCCGACGACGCCTCGATCCTGATCATGGGCCAGAACGAGATGGGGTTCGTGAAGAACGGCGCGCGGCTCCAGTCCGGCGGCGTGGATTACACCATCGCCACGCCATGGACGGCGACACAGGCGCAGGCGCTGGATGCCGTGCAATCCGTCGACGTGATCTTTGCCGCCCACCGAGAGGTGGCCCCGCGCCGCATCATGCGCAACGGCGAGACGGATTGGAGCATCGCAACGGTGCCGATCAATCCGACCGTGGCGGCGCCGACGATCAGCAGCGTGACGCCGCGCAACAGCGGCGGCGAAACCTATCGCTATCGCGTGACGGCGGTGGTGGGCGGCGTCGAAAGCTTCCCCTCTGCGGCGGAAGCGACGACCGCAGCGCAGCTTCTTAGCATCGAGGGGGCATCCAACGACGTTTCATATTCCGCCGTCCCTGGCGCCACAGAATATCGCGTCTATCGGCTGCGGAATGGCGTCCCAGGCTATATCGGATTTGCCACCGGAACCAACTTCCGGGACGATAATATCTCGCCCGATACCACGGTAACGCCGCCGATCCAGGCGGACCTTTTCGACGAGGCCGGAAAATATCCCTCCGTCGTCTCGATCTACCAGCAGCGCCTGGCCTTCGGCGCGAGCGACGAGCAACCGGAGACGGTCTGGCTGTCCCGAGTCGGCGATTACCTGAACTTCACCCGGTCGCAGAACATGACCTCTTCCGACCGGGCCGAGTTCGACATGGCAGGCGAGCAGCTGAACCGCATCCGCGCCATGCTCCAGCTGCGCGAGCTGCTGGTGTTCACCAGTGCGGGCGAGTTCTCCGTTTCCGGGCCTGACGGCGGTTTCGATGCTCTGAATCCCATCGTCACCCAGCACGGCTATATCGGCAGCGCGACGGTCAAGCCGCTGGTGGCCGACGACACGGTGCTGTTCGTCGACCGCTCCGGCCGGGGCGTGCGCGATCTGCGTTATACCTACGAAAGCGACGGCTATTCCGGCAATGACCTGACCATCTTCGCCTCTCATTTCCTTAAGGGTCGCCGCATCGTCAGCTGGGCCATGGCCAAGAACCCCTGGTCCATTATCTGGGTCGCGCTGGACGACGGACGGCTGCTGGCGCTGACCTACAAGCGCGAGCATCAGGTCTGGGGCTGGACCGACATGGACATCGACGGCGCGGTGGAAAGCGTGGCCTGCGTGCCCGAGGGGGCGAACGACGCCACCTATCTTATCGTGCGGCGCGAAGTCGACGGCCAGCAGCGGCGCTATGTCGAGCGGTTCGACGACAGAGATTTCGCCACCGCGGCGGATGCGTTCTTCGTCGATTGCGGCATCACCTATGCCGGCGCGCCGGCCACCACGGTTTCGGGGCTCGATCACCTGGAGGGGCGCGAGGTCGTCGCCCTGGCCGACGGGGACGTGATTACCGGCCTGACGGTCACGGGCGGCGCGGTCACGTTGCCGCACCCGGCCAGCAAGGTGCATGTCGGCCTGCCGTTCACGGCTGAGATAGAAACCTTGCCACCGGCCATCCAGTTCGATGATGTCGGCGCGTCGCGTGGCCGCCCGCACAGCGTCAGTGCGGTGCGCATCCAGATGGAGAACACGCGCGGCATAAAGGTGGTGACAGAGGACGGGCGCGAAAGCGAGCTGGTGCAGACGGGCGGCGATCTGGCCGAAGAAATCCCGCTCTGGACAGGCATGCACGAGCTGACCGTGCCGGCGCAATGGAACCGGGACGGCACGGTGGCCCTGCGGCAGGATTACCCGCTGCCCATGACGGTGCTTGCCATCTCGGTCGAACTCAGCATCGGCAGGAACTGACATGGCGGTCACGGTCGCGCCCGTCACCGCCGACGTGATCGACGCCCTGCTGCCGCGCCTGCGCCCCATAGACCGCCTGGAGCTGGACTGCATGGGGACGGGCGACGCGCGGGCCGATCTGCTGCGGCTGGTTGCCGGGTCGCGCCGGTCCCGCGCAGCATACATGGATGGCGATCTGGTCTGTATCTTCGGGGTGAAGGCGGCGACGGCCATGTCCGACACCGGCTTTCCCTGGGCGCTGACCACGCGCGCCGTGGACTTGCCGCAGGTGCGTCGCGAGTTCGTCGCGGGGTCGCGGGTCGGGGTGGAATGGCTGGGGCAGGACTTCCGCCGGCTCTGGAACTTGGTGGCCGAGGAGAACCTGGTCGCGCGGCGCTGGCTCCGCTGGATCGGCTTCCGGTTCGACGCGGAAAAGACGGTGGTGTTGCAGGGGCATCGCTTCCTGCATTTCGAGATGGAGATGATCTGATGTGCCTTGATCCGCTGACCGCCGCACTGACCGCCGCCACTTCGTCCGGGGGAGGCGGCCTGTTCAGTAGCCTGGGATCGCTGTTCTCCGTCGGCTCCGGCGTAGTCGGCGCCTATTCCTCGATCCAGTCGGGCAGGGCGGCGCAGGCCGCAGCCGAGGCCACGGCGCGCCAGCAGGAAGCCGCCGCGCGGGAATCGCTGCGCCAGGGCGAGGATGAGTCCGAGCGCAAGCGCCGGGCCGGGGCGGCCGTGCTGGCGCAGCAGCGCGTGGCGATGGCGGCGAACGGCGTCGATGTCAGCTCGGCCTCGGCCATCGAACTGCTGGACGATACCAAGGCCGCCATCGAGGACGACGCTTTCGCGATCCGGCAGAACTTCCGCAACCAGGCGGGCAACTATTCCCAGATGGCGGCCAACAGCCGCACCGAGGGCGCCAATGCCTTGTCGCAGGGGCGCTGGGGCGCAGCCAGCACGATCCTGTCGACCGGCGCCAAGGTGGGCGAGAAATACAGCCAATGGGCGCGTGACCGTGCAACTCCGAGGTATGCGTGATGGCAATGAGGGTTCCGACCTATGAGCGCCGCGAGGTGGTGCAGGCGCAGCGACCCGTGGGCGTGGCAGCGCGCCAGTCCGGTTTCGGGCAGGTCGCCAAGGGCCTGGCAGATGTCGGGCAGATGTTCGACCAGTGGCAGGCGGATGTGGACGAGGCCGACGCGAAGGCGGCGGATACGCGCTATTCCGACCTGGTGCGCAAGACGCTCTACGAGGACGGATCGGGCTATCTCTATGCCCAGGGCGGCGATGCCTTGTCCCGGCGCAAGGAAGCGGCCGAGACGCTGCAAAAGAGCTATGACGACATTCTGGGCGGTCTGTCGCCCCGAGCCCGGGACATGGTGCAGTCTTCGCTGGAGAACCGGCGCCAGTCTGCGCTGACCTCGGTGGACCGGCACGCTGGCGGCGAGCGGATCACCTACCTGAACGGGCAGGCCGACGCGCGGGTGAGGTCGGCCATTGACGATGCGGTCATCGACCCAGGTCATATCGACCGCTCGCTCAGCATCGCGCGCAACGAGATTCGCGAAACTGGCGCGCGCAATGGCTGGTCGCCGGAACAGACGGCGGCGAAGATCGCAGAGGCCGAGGGCTCGATCCACGGCGGTATCGTTGCCCGGCTTGCCAACGTCGATCCACGTCAGGCGCTCGATTATCTCAATGCCCATCGGGACAGCATGAGCGCGGGCGACGTTGCCCGGCTTGAGGGCGTGCTTTTGCCCGAGGCGAAGCGGCGGCGCGGGCGTGAGATTGGGCGCAGCATGGCGCAGGACGCGGCCGGCGGCATCAGCGACGGTTACTATGCATCGATCCGTGCCGCAGAAAGCGGGGGCAACGACTCGGCGAAGAACCCGAACTCGACCGCCACGGGTCGATACCAATTCACCGCCGGCACATGGTCGCAGCTCATGCGCAACCGTCCCGACCTTGGGCTGACCGAGAACGGCAGGCTTGATCCGGCCCAGCAGGAACGCGCGATCCGGGCGTTCACAGAGGCGAACGCAAAGATCCTTGTCCGGGGTGGCGTGGCCATCACCAATGGCACGCTTTACGCAGCACACTTCCTCGGCGCCGGCGGCGCGCTCAAGGTTCTGACCGCCGGCATGGCCGAATCCGTTGCCGATATCGTCGGCCCGGCCGTGGTGCGAGCCAACGAGTTCCTGCGCGGCATGTCGGTGGCGGATTTCCTGTCCTGGGCGGAAAAGAAGGCTGGTGGGACGCAGATGCCGATGGGCGGGTTCTCGGCGCCGTCTTGGAGCGAAACCGGCGCCCGGCAGCCAAGGCCCGATCCCGTGACGCAGATCCTCCAGATGGATGACCCCGACGAGCGCGCCGCAGCATTGCAGGAATACCAGCTCTGGACCGGGCAGATGGCCGCGCAGCAGAAAGCCGCCCAGGATGCGGCGCAACGTGCGGGATTCGCGCTGATCGAGCAAGGCGGCGACATCGACGGCCTGACGCTCGACCAGAAACTGGCCATCGGCCAGGAAGGCATGTCCAGCCTGCGCACCTATCAGGCCAAGGTTCGCGCCGGTGAGCCGGTGAACACCGATTCCGAACTGTTCGTCGAACTGACCCGCGAGGCGGCCACTGACCCCCGCAGCTTCGCGGCGCGCGACCCTCTGGAATGGCGCAATCGCCTGAGCGACACGGATTTCAAGGCGTTCGTCCAGAAGCAGGCCGAAATCACGAAGGGCGAAACCAACCCATCCTCGGCGGTGACCATCTCCACCATCAACACCATCACCAATGATCTGATGGTGGCCGCAGGCATCGACGACAAGAAGAAGGCCGGCGCCAAGCAGGTGGCGAAACTGCAAGAGGGCCTGCTACGGTGGGCGCAGCAGTTCCAGGCGCAGAACGGTGGGCGGATGCCGACGCATCTGGAAATCCGCGAGCAGGCCAACGCCATGCTGCTGCCTGTGGTGATCGATCCGCCCGGACTGTTCAATTCGGTGAATGGCCGGGCGTTCGATATGGATTTCGACGGGGTGACGCCTGCGGATATTGCCGATGGCACGCTGAAAATCGGCGGCGAGCGCATCGAGCCCGAAGTCATAGAGGCTTTCGTGCGCGAGTTCGAGGCCGCGCTGGGGCGGGCGCCGACTCCGCAAGAGGTAGTGGAGGGTCTGGCTTGGGCGCAGGCTCGCTGACCGCCGCCATATATCGACGGCACTTCGCTTCCTAGCCTGCTGGCGACAGAAGCGAGGACAGCATGGCCGGACCTTTCGACGCCTATTTCGAGCAGTTGAAACAGCAGGAAGCGGCACGCACCGCGGCGCGGGTGCGTCTCGATCCGTTGCAGCCGGACCAAGCCGCCGATGGGCTGGCCACGGCCAAGGAGCTTGGCGTCCCGGCGGGGCAGGTCATGGCATTCCCTCAGCTGTTCAAGGATCGGCTGGAGCAACAGCGCGCCGCCGCCGCGCTGGCCGAGGCTCCGAAGCTCTCCGACTGGCTGCGCTCCGATCCGGTAAATGCGGCGCTGGCCAAGGACGACTTGGAAAACCTGTCCTGGTTCGAGCGCAACCTCAAGCCGGGGCTCGACCTCTATGGCGATGCAGTCGGCGGCAGTCTGAACGATAGCCAGGTCGGACGCGGGTTCCGAACCGGCGTCACCGGCGCCAAGCAGATGGGCATGGCTGCGGCTACCGTCCCGATTGCCGGGGCGCAGGCGACCATGTTGCAGCGGCTCGACGCCTTCGACCGAGCTAAGGATATCGACCCGTCAACGCCCCGCTTTCAGATCGCGGAACAGCTCGGCCTTGACCCCATGTCACCGACCGCTGCCATGGTGGCGGATTTCGTCGCGAGCGATGCGGACAAGCGCAAATGGTATGTGGATCGGACGATCACCGCCGTTCAGTCGAACAAGGAACTGATGGCGGCGCTGACCAGTAGCGTGCAGGCTTATCGGGACCAGATGCGCGAAACGCAGGGCCGTGTTCCCGACTTTACGGATATCGGCGACGTAAAGGGCTTCATGGATTGGGCCGGGTTCAATCTCGGCCAAGCGGCCCCCTTCCTGTTGACCACTCTTGCAGCGTCAGCGGCCGCCGGCCCGGCCGGGGCGCTCGGTGCCGGTTACGGCATGGGCGTGGGCGACATCCGGGCCGAGCAGATTACGGCAGGGCAAGACCCGTTTGACACTGGCGCGGTTGGCGCAGCTGTTGCTGGCGCCGTTCCCTATGCCGGGCTCGAACTTCTCGGCCCTGCCGCGCGACCGTTCAGGGGCGCCTCGGGCGAGGTTCTCCAGCAGGTGGCAGAGGGGTGGGCAAAGAGGCTCGGTCGGGAAGTCACCACCGACGTGATCGAGGAGTTTATCAACGAGGCCGGGCAGGAAATCATCAAGGATTACGCCGTGCAGATGGGCGGCGGCGCCGAGGTCGAGCTTAACGACGAGACGCTGCTGAAATGGTTCAATGCCGGCATGGCCGGTGCTGTTGCCGGCGGCGGGCTCAGCACCATAAGCACGGCGAACACCATTGCGGCCGAACGGGATGCCGAACGTGCGCGCAACGCGGGCCGCACCGCGGCGGCATTGGATCGGGCTTCCCAGCAGGCGCAGGCGTCGCGGGTCCGTGAGCGCTCGCCAGAATCCTTCAAGGCCGCCCTGGATCGCGCCGGCGCCGGGGACCAGATGATCTATGTCCCGGCCCAGGGGTTGCGAGAGTTCTTCCAGGCCCGCGACGTGGCATTCGACGACGCCATGGCCGAACAGTGGGGCGTGGATCTGGACACGTTCGCCGAGATGGAAATCAGCGGCGGGCGTGTGGCGATCCCGCTTTCGAACTTCGCCGCCTACCTGTCCGGCACCGATGCCGAGGCTTGGGTGCGCGAAAACGCCACGATGGACGCCGACGAGCTATCGATCGCAGAGGCTCAGGCGTTCGCCGATCTGGTGCCCGAGGAGGCCGCCGGGGCTTACGAGCAACAGCTGGCCGAAATGCGCGCCGAAGACGAGGCCAGGTCGTCCGATCAGCAGGTCTATGACGGCTTCTATTCCCAGCTGCGCGAGGCGGGTCGCACCACCGACGTTGCCGACAAGGAGGCGCGGGTCATGTTCGCGTTCTTCCGAACCATGGCCGAAAGGGTGGGCGACGACGCCCTGGATCTGGCGCAGAGGTTCGGGGTTCGCATTCAGGGCCCGGATAGCGGATCGCTGCCGCGGCGCCGCGGCGCTCTGGACGTCATGCTTAACGACATGCGGGCGGGTCGAAAGGAAAAGACGGGTCGCAGCCTGACGCAGTTCGTCATCGACGAGGGTGGCGTTCAGGACGCGGGGGGCGACGTTGCCGCGCTTGAGATCAAGGGGCTGGTCGCTGAAACTGCGGACCAGATCAGTGAACGCCAGGCGCAGGGCACCATGCCGGGGATGATGCCGGCGCAGGGGCGCGGGCTGCCGCTCGACGAGCTGGGCCGAAAGGCGGTCGAGGCTGGCTATTTCCCTGAGCTGATGGGCGAGGTTCAGGGGTTGAACGATGGCGAGGCGGCAGATCTGGGCGCGGCGCTGCTGGAGGCGCTGCGCGAGGAGGCCAGCGGCCGCATGCGATACCTGCCCGGCGAGGGCCCGGACCCGGCGCGCGCGGCGCTGAATGCAGAGTTGCAGGCGCGTGGCCTCGATCCGGCGACGATGAGCAACGACGAGATTGCAGCGGCGCTGGAGGAGGGGGCGGGTGACACTTTCTGGCAATCGGCGCGCATGGGCGAGATCGAGGCGATGGCTTCTAGCCTTGGGGTCGACCTGGCTGTGTCGGAGCGCAACGGATACATCACCATCAGTCGTATTGTTTCCGGCGAACGCGGCAGCGGGGCAGGATCCCGCGTCATGCAAGCCGTTGCTGACCATGCCGACGCATCGGGGCAGGTAATCGCCCTGACCCCTTCTGCTGATTTCGGCGGATCGGTCGCCCGCCTGCGGGAGTTCTACAAGCGGTTCGGATTCGTCGAAAACAAGGGTCGAAACAAGGATTTCGGCACCCGCGAAACCATGGTCCGACCGCCTGCCGACCTCCGCACTCTTTTCCAGAGTTCCCACGACAAGGGCGGCCGTGCTGCGCTGGCATCCATGAACGGCGATATGACGCTGCGAGCCGTGGCCATACCCGATACGGCCCGCGCGGATGACCGGAAAAGCGCACTTGCAAAGTTGTCCGATGCCAAGGGCGAGTATCGAACCGCCAGCGGCGAATCCGTCACGATAAGCCGGGCGACGCGCAAGATTTTCTCTGGTTCATTCCCCGAGGGGCGCTTGCGCCTGGCCGGTGCGATCCCCGATTTGTTGCAATCGGCTGTGGTCTACAATGCTGACACGCCCCAACGCGCCTATGCCGTGGCGCTGGCTGATCTGGACGGGCAAAGCATCATCGTTCGCATGGTGCTGAACGATGACGGAAGTGGGTCCGAAAAGCTCTATGCGCTGGAAGGGTTCGAGATGGCCCCGATAGCCTGGAGAGACGCTAAGGCGGAAGTCTCCGATCAGGAGCAGGTCGGGGCCAAGCCTGCCATGGGTTCCGCTCCCGGTTTCAATGTAGCAACTGCGGTCGCTCAAATCAATGCGCTGCCGTCAGGCGCCCCCCCTCTTTTCCAGACCCGCCGCGGCTCCATCGTCTTCCCCGCCGGTGGCCCGGATGGTGCGCAGACCGTCATCAACCTGTTCGAGACGGCCGACCTGTCGACGTTCCTGCACGAGGCGGGGCACTTCTTCCTGGAAACCTCGGACGCCCTGGCGCGCGCGGACGATGCGCCGCAGCAATTGCGCGACGACATGGCGGCTGTGCGCGCCTATCTCGGCGCGGAGGAAGGCGTGGCCTTCACCACCGAGCAGCACGAAACCTTCGCCCGATCCTTCGAAGCCTATGTGATGGAAGGAAAGGCGCCGTCTCTGGCCCTGGCCGATGTATTTGCCCGCATCAAGGCGTGGCTGACGCGCATCTATCGCTCGATGGCCGGCCTGAACGTGAAGCTTTCGCCCGAGATTCGCGAGGTGTTCGACCGGATGCTGGCCACGGATGCCGAGATTGCGCAGGCTCGCGCGGAAACGGCGGCAGACCCGCTGTTTCGCGACCGGCCGCCGGGGATGTCGGAAACCGACTGGAACACCTACCAGCGGCTCGCCCGCCGCTCGAAAGAGCAAGCCGAGGCGAAGCTGCTGGAAAAGACCATGGCAAAGGTTCGCCGGGAAAAGGAATCCTGGTGGAAGGCCGAGCGCAAACAGCTGCGCGCCGAGGTTGAGGCTCGGACCAATTCCCTGCCGCAATATCGGCTGATCGAGGCCATGGCCAACGGCCGCATCCTCACGCTGGACGGTGAGCAGCCCGCGCCCGACGTGCGGATTTCTCGCAAGGATCTGGTGGAGCAGTTCGGCCCCGGCGTCCTGGCCGAGCTTTCGCGCGAGCGTTTCGGCGGCAAGCGTGCGATCTATGCCGATGACGGGCTTTCGACCGGGGTGGCGGCCGAGATGTTCGGCTTTGCCGGCGCGGTCGAGATGGTGCAGATTCTCCAGAACACCACCAAGAGGATCGATGCCATCAATGCCGAAACCGACCGGATCATGCTGGAGCGATATGGCGACCCGATGACGGACGGCACCATAGAGCAAGAGGCGGTGGACGCGATCCACAACGAGCAGCAGGCGCAGAAGAATGTCGCCGAGGCACGGCAGATCGCGGCGCAGCTCGGGCGCGACACCCGCAGCATGACTGCGACGCTGTATCGCCAGCGCGCCCGGCTGATGCTTGGCCGCATGACGGTGCGCGAAGCATCGGCCCCGGCGCGCTTCCTGGCCGCTGAGCGGCGCGCGGGGCGCGAGGCCGAGCGCGCCTTTGCCAGGGTCGCCCGGGGCGATGCATCAGCCTTGGCGGCCGCCTTGCAGGCCAAGGAGCAGCAGATCCTCAATGCCGCACTGTTCGATCTGTCGCGCGAGGCCGAGGCCGAGGTGGGCAAGGCCCGCGAGAAGATGCAGGCTTATGGCAAGAAGTCGGTGCGCGAGAAGCTGGAGGGGGGCTATATCGAGCAGATCGACGACCTTCTGGACCGCTACGATTTCCGCCGCCGTTCACCGGGGCAGGTGGCCAAGACAGAACGGCTGCGCGAGTTCGTGGACCGCATGATTGCCGAGGGCCGCGAGGCCGAGCTGATGATCGATCCGCGCATGATGGATGATGCGCGCCGGGTCCACTATTCGCGGCTGTCGCTGGACGAGTTCCGGGGGTTGCTCGACACGGTGGCGAACCTCGATCACCTCGGCCGGTTCAAGCAGAAGTTGGTCAGCGCTCGCAAGCAGCGGGATCTAGCCGCGACGGCAACTGCCGTTGCCGACGCCATTGCGACGAACATTGGCACCGGCCGCATCAAGCAGGAAAGCCGCGGCCGCTATCTCCTCGACCTGGTGCTGACCGCCGATACCGTTCTGGTCGACGTGGATGGAGGCGACGAGTTCGGCACCGCCTATCAGGCCATCAAGGAGGATATCGACGCCGGCTATGTGCGCGTGGACGAGATGAACCGCGAGTTGTCGGAAAGGCTGTCCGATCTGTTCAAGGTTTACTCGGCCAAGGACATCCGCGACATGAAGGTCGAGCGCCATATCAACGGCACGCGCTTCATGTGGTCGAAGTGGAAGGCCATCGCGGTCGCTCTAAACACGGGGAACGAGGACAATCTTGCTCGCCTGCTGGCGCCGGATGCGCACGCGGACCAGCGCATGACGCGCGCTGACCTCGATGCCGTTCTGGACACGTTGGACCAGCGCGATTGGGATTTCGTGCAATCGATGTGGGATCTGATCGGCAGCTACTGGCCGCAGATCGAGGCCGTGACGCAGCGCCGCACCGGGGTGAAGCCCGGCCGGGTCGAGGCCCGGCAGGTCGCGACGAAGTTCGGCACCTACAAGGGCGGCTATTACCCGATCAAGTATGATGCCGGGTATGGCCATGCGGCAGCCCTAGACGCCCGAACCGAACTTGACAAGTTCATGTCGGCTGGCCGGTTCGCCAAGGCGCAGACGAAGCACGGTCACACCATTGATCGCAAAAAGACCGGCAACGGCCGAACGCTCAACCTCGACATGGATGTGGCGTTCACTCACCTGCGCGATGTGATCCGCGACATCGCGCTGTCCGAGGCGGTGGACAATTCCTATCGCGTTCTGAACCATCCGCGGGTCGCGCAGGCTTTCATGGATGCGGGGCGCAAGAACGACCTCGACATGATGAACCTCTGGCTCAAGGACGTGGCGCAGGGTCCAATCGTCCATACCGATCCGCTGAACATGTTCGCCCGCATCGTGAAGAACAATTTCACGCTGTCGCGGCTGGCGCTGAACATGAAAACGGCGGCGCTCCAGCTCACCGGGGTGGCGCAATCGGCCGCGACCGTCGGCAAGCGCAAGATGGCGCGGGCCTTCGCGGATTACCTGAAGCATCCCGCCGAAACCTCGCGCGAGGTCATGGCGAAGTCAGAGTTCATGCGCCGGCGCCAAACCACCTTTGACAAGGACATCAACGACTTTGCCAATGACGCCATGATCACCAGCCCGTTGCGCGGCCGGGTGGCGAAAGGGGCAGAGGTTCTTGCCCGCGCGGGCTTTGCGCCGCTGACCAAGGTGCAATTCTATGCTGTGGACGTTCCGACCTGGCTTGCCGGCTATCGCAACGGCCTGCGCAAGTTCGATGGAGACGAGGGCAGAGCCATCGCCTTTGCCGATCGCATGGTAGCGCGTGCGCAGGATAGTGGCGCCATGCCGGACAGGTCGGCAATCTCGCGCGGCACCGTGTCAGAGAACGCGCGCCAGATCGAATGGATCAAGCTGTTCACCACCCTGCAAGGCTACATGATCGCCAAATTCAACCGCGGATACCTCACGGCCCGGCAGGGGGTCCGGGACATCCGCGCGGGCGAGACGGTAGCGCAGCGGTTTGGCGCGACCGCCGACATGGCGACGAACCTGATGCTGATCTATGTGGCCGAGACAGCCATGATGGGGCTGCTCTATGCCGCCATGGCGGCCGGTGACGATGACGACGAGCTGGAGCGCGAGAAGATCTTCACCTGGGTCTTGGGTGAGACGGTGGGCGCTGTTGTCGGCGGCATCCCCCTTGTTCGCGATGCCTGGTCGGTGATGTCGAATCCGGCGGCGACCGGTGGCGGGGTCTATGGCTCGATCACCGAAATTCCGGCGCGTCTGGTTCAGCAGGCCGCCCAAGGTGAAAACGACAAGGCCCTGCGCCGCGCGGTGGCGGATGCGGTTGGCCTGGCGACCGGGTTGCCTTCGACCGCAGCGATGCGCCCCATCGAGGAGTTGCTGGAGGATAGCGACGAGCGGTCGCTGATCGAGGCTCTGATGGGCCGCAATCCTCTGATCGACTGACCCCCGCCAACATATATCGCCCGCCTTCTGGTTCCTACCCTTCGCCTGACCCCATGCAGGCAGGCGAAGATGACGGTAGAGAGCGCGAAGAACAAGGCAGGCCCCTTCAACGTCACCGGGGCGAGCGGGACGTTTCCCCGCGACTTCCTGCTGCTCGACGAGGATCACCTGCGGGTCATCCGCGTTCGGGACGGGGAGGAAACCGACCTGACCTCGGGCATCGGGCACACCGGGATCGGAACAGCGGACGGAACGGTCGTCATCTCGACCGGCATCCAGGCCGGCGACCAGATCTATCTGCTGCGCGCCGTGCCGAACCTCCAGCGCAGCGATTACAACGCGCAGGGCCGGGTCAGGACGGAACAGGTCGAGAGCGACCTCGACCTGACGATCATGCAGATCCAGGATCTTCGCGAGGCGCAGGGCAGGGCGCTGACGCTTGCCGTGTCCTCCGAGATCGGCGGCGAGGCCGCACTGTCGGCGGCGCTCGACGCGCCGAAATACGCAAACGAGGCCAAGCGGGCCGCCGAGACGGCGGTGGAGGCCAGCCGAGCCGTGCCGCCGAACTACCGATCCAGGTCGGACCTGGCGAACGCCATGTCGGGGCTCATTCCCGAGATGACCGCCTCGGTCGGCCCCGTTGCCTATACCATCGACCCCAGCGCCACCGGCTGGCGCTCTGCGATGGCCGATATCGGCGTGGACGGCGTGGCGCTGCGCGACGAACCGATCAACGCCTATGTCGCCGCATGGTTTGCCGACGATGGCGACAATACGATCTATTTCTACACCTCGCCCGACGGCAAGACTTGGTCGCGGCTGAACGACAGCTTCGTCCGCGTCGGCAACACGAACCGGAACGTCCTGTCGCGCGATCCGTCGCTGGTGTTCTTCCGCGGCGAGTTCTGGATGTCGGTGACGAACTATGCCGAAGGGTCGCATGACGCGGTGATATTCCGGTCGCGCGACCTGATGAATTGGCGCCGGTTCCAGGTCAAATTCGGCCCGGTGCCGAACATCAGCGCCACGGTTCCGTTCCCAGGCGGGATCGTCCCGGCCAGCTTCGTCTGGGCGCCCGAACTGGTGGTGGATGGCGACGACCTCTATGCGTTCCCGACGATCCGCTACGGCAATGACGTGGTGGACGATTACGGCAGCACCATCCAGTCGAAGCGCATTTTCCGCTCGCGGCTCGTCAGCCCCGACACCATGGAGTTCTCGGCGCTGGAATATGTGCCGCTGGGCGATGTGCATCCCAAGGGCACCTATCAGGCGGTCGGCGAGATTGCCGCGCCGCCCTCTGTCCCGCTGCGCCATATCAACGGGCAGTCTGGAATGATGGGGCTGGATATCACGTTCTCGCAGGATTTCCGGGCGGAATTCCCGGCCGATGATCTGATCATCATCCCCGCCGCTGCTGGCGCGACCAGTTTCAGCGGTGGCAACTGGATCGCGGGCGGGTCCACGTATAACAACTTCGTTTCGCGCGTGAACACGTTCCTCGCGGCAAACCCGGATGTGGTCCTGGAGGCCATGATCTGGCAGCAGGGCGAGGACGACCGTAACAATTCCAACTATCAGAGCCAGCTGGCCGACTTCTTCGTGCGTGCGCGGGGCGATATTCCCGCCCTGTCCGGGGTTCCGCTGCTTCTCGGCGAGATGGGGACGTTCGTCCCGGCGGGGACGACCGACATCAACGCCGTCATTGCTGCGGTCGCCGCGGCCACGCCCAACGCCCATGTCGTGTCATCGGCCGGCCTGACTGATAAAGGCGACAGCCTGCATTTCAATGCAGCCAGCTATCGGACGCTGGGGCATCGCTATTTCAGCGCCTTCGCCTCGGCGCGAGGTTCGACCGGCTCTGGACCTGTGCCGCAGCGTCGCGCGATCATCATCGCCGGGCAGAGCAACGCCGTTGGGCAGGATCTGTTCGAAAACCAAGCGGTGATCGGCGGTCAGTTGGACGCGGCGGCGGAATGGAAGCTGACCGAGCCCGGATGGTGGTTCGTCACCAAGGACGAGAAGGCCAAGACCTGCCTGGTCTTCGACGGCGACGCAATCGACGGCGGCTTCGATTATGTCCAGACCCTGACCGCGCCCTACATGGTCGAGGGGTTCAGCCTGGTCCCGCACACATACCTGACCCCCGCAGGCGTCAGGGACCTGAAATGGCGCATCTATTGCGACGCCCACGCCGACCTCGACAATGTTCCGCTTGGAAAGCAGTTCTATTGGGAGTTGCCGACGCCGGGAGCTTCGCCCGAGGCGTTCACCGCCATCAATGTGTCCCATCCCGTTCGGCACGGTGGCGTGAAGAACCTCGCGGTGCGCAGCGATGCGGCGGCCATCCCTGCGATTTACCGCGCGGCAGCGTTCATGCACGGCGATCCTGGGCGCGGGTTCTCCTATTCCGTGCAGCTGGCCAGCGGGGCCCGGAGCATCAACCCCCAAGAGGGCGTGCTTTACTATGTTGGAGGCATCGGAAACACCGTCACGCTGACCATCAAGGACGGCGCGGCGGACGTGTTCCATCTGGCGGCGCTGACCTTCGCGACGGATTCCGGCATCCACGTCTTGCAAAGCCCGGTCGTCGCCTGGCCGGTGGCCCTGGGCTTCGGGGATAACGTCAACCAGGTCGTCACCTTCCGGCGCGGGCCGAGCGGCCTCTATTACCCGGACCTGGCACCGAGGGCGGCGTTTTCGGCGCATAAGGGCGGAACGCCCCAGACCATCAGCGGCGCACTGGTGCAGACGGCCATCAGCTTCCCCAGCGAAGAGTTTGACAGCGGGGCGTCCTTCGATGTGGCCTCCGGAATGTGGACTCCGCCGCCGGGCCGGTATCGCGTGACCGCCTCCGTCCGGTTCACCGGCAGCGTCGCGGGTGCGAACAACAGCCTGCTTCTTCTCCGTGACGGAGCGGTTTACCGCCGCATGTCCATGCAGTCCAACGGGGCCGGGGACATGACGCTGGACCTCACGGCCCTGGTTCGAGCCAACGGCTCCAACGCGTTCGGCGTCGCTGTCGTCCTTGGCGGCTCGGGTGACAAGACGATTTCCGGCGCGGCGGCAGACACCTGGTTTGAGGGGGTGCCGGTGTGATGGCCCAGATCGACAACCGCGTGAGCCTCGGCAACATCATCTCCCTCGGCGCCACCCTTCTGACCGGAGCCGGCATGGCCGCGGCGCTTTTCGTCTGGGGCGGCCGGCTGAGCGAGCGAGCAGACAGTTTCGACCGCAGTATCCTGCAAATGCAGGCCGCCATTTCCGGCCATGAAACCCGCCTGCGGCAGATGGAGCAGCTATCAGCACGGCAGGACGAGCGACTGCTGCTGATCCTGGACGCGGTGCGGAAGATCGAGGCCAAGATCGACAGAGGCGGGCCATGACCCACTGGTGGCGTGCCTCCGTGATCCTGTCCCGCGCCCTCTGCGGTCCACGGGGAAAGCCGCTCTGCGCCCGCATCCACGAGGCCCGACCCTCCGCATGGCGCACGGCGGCCATGCTGATCCTCGACATGATCTTCGGCGAGCCGAGCCATTGCGAAAAAATCCATCGCCGCTGGAAGGCGCTGCAACCCGCGAGGACGACATGACCTTCACCACCTACCAAGTGCAGCCGGTCCTTGACCTGATCGGCCGATACGAAAGCCGGGGCGACTACGATATCGTCTATGGCGGCATCCCCAAAGCACAGCGCCCGGCCAAGCTGACGGCCATGACCATTGCGCAGGTGATCGACTGGCAGCGCCGCGTCGTCAACGCCGGGGCTGCGTCATCGGCGGCTGGCAAATACCAGATCATCCGCAAGACGCTGGAAGCCTCGGTCGCGGCGACCGGCATGTCTCAAGGCCGCAAGTTCGACAAGGCCGCGCAGGACGAGCTTGCCATGCATCTGCTGCGCGGACGGGGCATGCAGCGGTTCCTGGACGGCCTGATGGACGCCGACGACATGGCGCTGGGGCTGGCGAAGGAATGGGCCTCTCTGCCGGTGCCCCGAGACATGAAAGGCCAGTCTCGGCAGGTGAAGGCAGGGCAGAGCTACTATGCGGGCGACGGGCTGAACAAGGCGCATGCGACGGTGGCAGAGGTGGAGCAAGCCTTGCTTGTCGCGCGTGAGCGGTATCGCAGCCGGGCGACAGCTCCGGTGACGGCGCCGAACGCCACCAAGCCTGCGGCGCCGTCAGCGGGCATCATCGCCGCGCTTCTGGCGCTTTTCAAGTCCATGTTCGGAGGGAAGTGACCATGTTCCTTTACATCCGCATCGCGCTCTACGCGTTCTTCGGCTGGCTGGCCGGGGCAGGGGTCGGCTCCATCGATCCGACAGGGCAGGTGTTCAGCATCGAAATTGACCGGCTGGCCGAATGGCTGGTGAGCGGCCTTGGTATCGCCGGCACCTTCGCGGCCTCGCGCGTGGCGAAGCGCATGGGCGGAAAAACTTAACGGGAGAGAACAAGATGACATTGAACGAATTCAAGGCGTGGCTGGAAGGCTTTTCTGACGCCATGGGGGATGCTCCTACGCCGGAGCAATGGGAAAAGATCAAGGAGAAGCTGGCACGGGTCGATGCCTACACCCTGCCGAACACAACCGGCCCCTTCTATCGCAGACCCGATATTGGATATCCCAACATCGGTCAGCCGTGGATTACCTGTGGTCAACCCTCGGTCGATGAGGGGACCCGGGTAGCGGCGACATGACCGCGTGGCTTCTCACCATCCTCGGGGCCATCGCCGCCGCTGTGGCTGCGTTCTTGCGCGGACGGTCGCGGGGCAGGGCGGACGCACAGGCGCGAGAGGATGCGGCCTATCGCGAGACAAGGGAAAGGATCGACCATGCGGGCAATGACGTGGACAGCGCTTCTGACGCTGATGTTGACCGCCGCCTGCGCGACCACGCAAAGCGGTGACGCCGTGTGCGCCGGGACGGCCGAGGCAGCGCGCGCCCATGCTGATGCGCTGCTGATCGACGGTGGCCCGATGAGCAAGCGCACGGGTCTGGTGCTGCTGGACAAGCGAGCGGCAGGGTGCGGAAAATAAAAACCGGCCCCGAAGGACCGGCTTTCGTGGTGGAAATCAGCGCGGTCCTTAGCCCGTGGAAATCCTCCGTGTGCAAACTGAGTATTCCATAAATCGCGGCCCGCATCAAGGCAGCGTCACCCCTGACGCCGGGCGCGGTGGGCGGCCTTTGCCTCGATTGCCGCCAGCAACTGCCCCTTGGTGACTGTCAACGTCATCGGGTCCGTGACCTTTACCTTGCGGCTGATCAGGGCAAGCTGGCGATTTCCGCCGTCGATGAACGACGCCAGCGCGTCCGCATGCGCCCGCTCGTCGGATAGGGCGGCGGTCAGTTGCGCAACCTGATCGGCGTGGCGCTCGATCATCGCGTTGGTCTTGCGGTTGTAGTCCGATGCGTCCTCGTTCAGCATCTTCACGGCCTCGTTCATAATGCGCTGACCGTCCGCTTTCAGCCTCTCCACCTCGGCGCGGAGGCGGGCGAGTTCGTCGCGCAGTTCTTCCAGCTCCAACTCCGTGATCTGGCATATCGTGCCGCGCATCTGCGCGTCGATGGTCTGGCCCGTGATGCCCTGACGGCGCTTGGGACGGGCGTAGACGGCGGAGAAAATTTCGTCACTCATCGCGCGTCCTCCTGATCGGATAGCACAATATCCAGCGGTCCCGCCTCGATCATCTCGACGCGGTTTCGCAACTCGCGCATGTCGCCATCAAGCGCGGCCTTCGCGGCCCGCATCCAGTATTTTGTGGACATGGTAAGGCGGCGTTTCAGTATTTCAACCTCGCGTTCCGGCGTCATCGCGCGTCCTCCGGGGGCTGGGCTGCTACCTTTAGCGCCCTCGACCATGCCTCTTTGATCAGCGCCTCCATACGTGCGCGTTGTGCCCGTGCCCACTCGTTTTCCCGCTCTATCAGCCGGGCAAGGCCGGCGGGTCCGCTGATCCTGTCGCTCATGTCCTCTCCTTCTGGTCGCGGGGGGGGGGGTGGAAGCTTGCGAACCTTCCTCGTTGATTGCAGCCATACGCTTCGCAGCATGACCTGCGGGCGTAGCGGATAATGCCATCGCTTGCCGTCCCAGACGCGCGGGCCTCCCTTACGTCTCTGCCACGCCAGCCACTCCGCTGTCGTCATCCAGTGATCGTCCATGTCCCACGCGATTGCAGACCAGCCATCCGTCTGCGGCCGGCGCAGGGGTGCGTGGTAATAGGCCGGCGGGGTGATCCCGTCGCATCGCTGGCTCATGGCGTCATTCCTCTGTGGTGGGGCTGTTTTCCACCGAAACTGCTAACCCATTGAAAGAAAAAGGGCGGTATGCGCGGCGTTTTCCACGCTATGCGATTGAAATGACTGGTGAAGCCCTGTCCCTCACCGTCCGCCACTTCGGTATAAAACCGGGAACGCCGATTCCCGCCATTTCGCTCCCTTGGTGGCTATCAGCGTCCGCAACAGGGCGCTTTTTCTGCCTGATGTAGATTGCATCGTCGGCCACCTCGACGCGTTGCGCAAAAGCCCGGACGTGATCCTGCCGATAGTCGTGCTTTACGAGCCGGAGCCGGCTGCGCTCCCAGTTCCCGCACGGCGGCAGCTGTGAGGCGCGGATGGGTGGAGCTTGCGAGCATGACTTCGATCCGCGCGGCCTCGACGCGCACCTGATGCCGAAGTACCCTCTTACCTATCTTGCAGCTTCCGACAAATGCGGATGAGCGCATCGAGATCGCTTGGCGATAGCTTTGCGATCTCGGCCGGGGGACGATAGTAGGCCGCTTGCAAATCGTCCTTCGTCGCGCTTCCCTTTTCGGTTGCTCGCACGAGCTTCACCCGCCGATCGCTGGGCAACGCAACGCAACGCGGTCGGCCAGGCCGGATCGCTCCAGCCGATCCACCAACCATGTCGCAGTCGAAGGGTCGCAGCCCCATTCGCGCGCCAACACCCCGATCGGCTTGCCATCCGCGTCGAGCGAGAACAGGGCGCGGGAATCGTTCGGTGTCAGTTCATGGCTTTGCTGCGGCTCAAGAAGCCGCGGCGCCGAACGCATCAGAAAATCAAACAGCGCCAAGCCTCGGTGGCAGGGTCCGGCGCGTCGTGAGGGCGTGTCGTCATCTTCGGTTTCGCCTTGCTTCAATGTCTTGGCATACTTTGAATGGTCAAATGATTTTGTTAGTCAAAAGAAATGCCGGCAGCACGTGACCCGGCTCTGCCGGAGGCGAACCCGTTTATGCCAAGCACGGGAGAAGCCCATGAGCACGCATATCCCTGTCCTGATCGTCGGCAGCGGCCTGAACGGCCTGACGGCCGCAGCACTTCTCGCCCATCAGGGTATCGGCTGCATGGTGGTGAAGCGCCATGCCGACACGTCGATCCAGTACAAATTCGCCGGCATCTCGCCCCGCAGCATGGAGATATTCCGCGGCCTCGGGCTGGAGGCGGAAATCCGCGCCAAACGCTCCGGTGACCAGCAGGGGGCGGCATTGTGCGGGGAAGAAGCCTTGCCGATCCAGATATACGATGGTGCCATGGCCCGGTGCCAGCCCCTACAGCCTCACGCAGCCTGCGACTTGCGACCAGCACGTTCTGGAACCGATCCTGCAGCATTGCGCAGAGAGGCTGGGTGCGGACATTCGCTTCAGCAGCGAGCGCTTGTCTTTCGAGCAGGACGCCGCCGGTGTTCGCGCCGTCATCCGAAATCGCGAAACCGGGAAGGAGGAAACGGCGGTCGCCGACTATCTGATCACCGCCGACGGTGCCGGCGGCAGGCTCCGCGAGATGTTCGGCATCGGCCGAAGCGGTCCGGGCGTGTTGCAGCACTGGATGAACGTCATCTTGGACACCGACTTGCCTTCCGAGATCGGCGGCGAGCGCTTCACCTCCTGCTTCGTTACCGACCTCAACGCCACCGTCACGCCGCGTCCTGGCGGGCGCTGACTGGTGGCATTGCAGTATTTTCCAGAGAAAGGCGAGCGACCGGAGGATTTCGACCGCGACCGTTGCCGGGAACTCGTCGAAAAGGCGGCCGGCCGATCCGGCATCAAGGCGGGGTTGGTCGACGCGCGGTTCTGGGAGATGGCGGCATGCGTCGCCAAGCGCTTCCGCGGGTTGCTGTTTTCTGGTCGGCGACGCCGCGCACCTCATGCCGCCGACCGGGGCATTCGGGGGCAATTCGGGCATCCACGACGCGCACAACCTGGCCGGGAAGCTCGCCATTGTCGTCCGGGGCGAGGCGGATGCCGGCCTGCTCGACAGCTACGACGCGGAGCGCCGGCCGGTGATCGCCGCGACGCTGGCGCAGGCGCTTGCCTGCTTGCAGCAGTGGTTCAAGGGTCCTGCGGGGCGGCTGCCGCCTGCCGTCGCCATCGTGGACGACTACGATATCGTGTTCGGGCAGCGCTACGACACGGGTGCGATCGTGCCGGAAGGTCCGCCGCCGGATCGCCCCTTCGAGCCGGTCGCCGAACTGTCGGGCCGGCCCGGCACACGTGCGCCGCATCTGGTGGTCGAGCGCAGCGGAGAGCCGATCTCGATGCTCGACCTGGTCGACCGCGGCTTTGTTCTGCTTGCGGCAGAGGCCGCATGGCGCCGGGCGAGGGCGGCCGTCAGCGAAAGACAGGGCATTACGCTCGCCGGCGGACTACCTCTTCCATGCCGTATTGCTGGCAGTACTTGTTTCGGGGCTTGCCATTGCCTGGAGGTCGTCGCGCCAATGAACGAAGGACCGGAACGGATAGTGGCCGGCGTTGCTGCCGGTGCGCGCGGCTTCAAGCTGATGACGGATTCATTGCGCAGCGCGGACTGATGCCCGGTTTCGCCCGGCTGTCGGCCACCGGGGGACCGTGGTTTACAGACCTCGGCGCGTGAATGTCAGATGCGTCACCCTGCTCGGCGACGAGACCGCCTCGATCTCATAGCTCTGCTCCAGGGCTTCGAGACCGTCCCACAGCCGGACGCCGCGGCCGAGCAGGATCGGCACCACCGCGACATGGGCGTGGTCGACCAGGCCGGCGGCGAAGAAGTCGCGCACGACGGTCGCGCCGCCGCCGATCCGCACGCCCTGGCCCTTTGCGGCCTCGCGCGCCATCGCGAGCGCCTCGGCGGGCGAGGCATCGATGAAGTGAAACGTCGTGCCGCCCTCCATCTCGATCGGCGGGCGGGTGTGATGGGTCAGGACGAAGACCGGCGTGTGGAACGGCGGGCTGGAACCCCACCAACCTTTCCAGTCGGGATCGTCCTGCCATCCGGGGAAGCCGTATTTGCCGGCGCCCATGATCTCGGCGCCGATGCCGGTGTCGTGCTGGCGAACGAGCGCGTCGTCGATGCCGCCGGTTCCACCCTGTCGGCCAGTTCTCTCCCGCCACCATCGGGTCTCGAACATCCATTCGTGGAGACTTTCGTCCGCATGGCCGAACGGGCGATCGCGGCTCAGGCCTCCCCCGGTGCCGAAACCGTCCAGCGAGATGGCAAAGTTCTGGACTTGGGCGAGCGACATGTCGATATTCCTTCTGTCTGTCGGGCCAGGACCGCGATCGACCTGCGGCCGCTGGCCCCTTTACCTTTTCAGCTGCGGACGGCATCGCCGCCGCGATGGAAGCCGAGCGTCAGCCAGGGGACGTGCAGATGCGCGACCCGGCAAGTTCCGCGAATCCTTCATGGCACCGTCTCCGCCCAAGATATTCAAGCTGCATGGCCACCACCCTGGCCGTGCGCTGGCCATATCGCCCGGCGATCGCCTGAAGATTGAGGTCGAGGGCAGCTTCGGGTCGCCGGTCCGGGAAGATCGAGACGGTGTGCTCCTGCGGCCAGGCCTCCGCAACCTGGCCGGGCAGGATGCGAATGCCGTTCGCCGTCACGATGGCGGACGTCGAGGCAGCGAAGGTGACGGCCTTCGACCGGTAGGTCCGCGACCAGGCATCGGCGACCTGAGCCAACGCAACCTCGTCGATGCCCGGTTCCAGGGCGATCCCGAACGCGTCGCGGTTCCAGAAGGCGACCAGGTTGCCCAGAACAGTGGTGGCGAACGAGCGGCTAAACCTGAATGCGCTGCTCGCATGCCGCGCGTCCCAGCGGTCGACGCCGAGATCCTGGGCCACGGTCTCTGCCTTTTTGCGGCCGGCGACGGCCTCGATCAGGGTCAGCATCATGGGCACGGATGCGGTGATGCCGGTGGTCGTCGCGACGTTTCCGTCGATCACGAAGCGCCGGTCCGCGACATACTCGATCGTCGGGCTGCGCCGAAGCAGGTCCTTCAGGTAGTACCAGTGTGTCGTGGCGCGCCTGCCGTCGAGCAGGCCGGCCGCGCCGACGACCTTGGCCCCGGCGCAGACAGCGATGACGATGGCGCCCTTGTCCGATTGCTGCCGCAGCCATGCCAGCACGGCGGGATCGTCGTCGCGGCTCATTGCCGGCACGATCACATAGTCCGCCCCGTCCGGGTGCGCAGCGTCGAATTCGGCGATCGTCGCATCCGGCTCGACCGCGTTGAGCGCGGGATAGAGATGGACCGGACCAGGGCCGGCCGCCAGCATCAGCACATCGGCCACGTCGGCGCGCCGCAGGATTCCTGTCGGCACCACGTAGTCCGTCGTCTCGGTCGCATCGTTGAGGCCGATGACGGCGATGACCGGCCGCCGCTTCCTGGAGGGCTGGAGCGCGTCCAGCATCGCCGCCGTCTCGGAGGCAGGCACCGGCGGCGCGGATGCCGCCATATCGGACGGCAACGCCGCGAGCCACAGGCCGAAGCCACCCGCCACGACGATGACGGCCCCGATGAGTCCCCACATGGCAACCATGCCTTTTCTCACTTTGGTCCTCCGGGTTCCAGGTTGACCTGATCTTACCGCGGGCCGGTCATGGCTGAAATGACATAAAGCCGGCAAAAACTGCCATGATGCGCAATATCGCCATTGTGCTCCATCCGGCATTTCAACTGCTCGACGCGGCCGGCCCGACCGCAGCCTTCGAGATGGCGGAGCGCTTCCGGCCGGGCAGCTACCAGCTCAGGGTCATGGCACCGGGCATCTGCCGCGCGACGGCGCGCGTGGAAAGCTCCTTCGGCCTCAGCTTCGCGGCCGAGCCGTTGCGCGACGGCCCCTTCGATACAATCCTCGTCTCGGGCGGCGAGATCATCCGCTCGATGGCGGCAGCGCAGCAGATTGTCGCCTGGGCTGAGGAGCGTGACGGTCCGGCGCATCGCCAGCGTCTGCTCGGGCGCTTTCCTGCTCGCCGAGGCCAGCCGCCGCAGGCATTGCGACGCGCTCGGGCCTGAGCGCCCGTCGCCTGCTCTTTGCCAGATCCACGAAACGGGCGTGATGGCCATCGGCCTCATCGCGCCGGACGGCATGCGATGGCGAACGACTTGGCGCGTGGCGGCTATCGTCTCCTGTTGCGTTGTCTCATCAAGGGGAGTGGGCGGCCTTGAACGGCCGCCGTTTCCATGTCCTTGCAGGCTCTCACGTCCAGCATCAGGTGCGGCGCGAGACAGCGGGTCTGGAAGGCCTCGAACACCGGCCAGATATCGAGAAGCGCGTTGATGCCTCCCGATGTGACGGGAACGGGGTTGCCGTAGGCATCGCCGACACCTTCCCAGCCGGTGAACTGTGGCGCTAAGTTCGCCAATGTCGCCAGTTTCCGGGGCTTTCCGCATATCCCCGGTCAGGATGCCGTTCTCCGCTACGCGACGAAAGATGGTGGGCACGACGGGAGCGTGCTGTGACGAGCCTGCCGGAAGAGCGCGCTCCGCGCGGGGCCGAGCCGAACAGGGTGATCGCGACGGCGCGATCCTGGCTCGGCACACCTTACCACGACCAGGCCAGCCTGCGCGGCGTGGGCTGCGACTGTCTCGGCCTCGCCCGCGGGGTCTGGCGCGAACTCGTCGGCCCCGAGCCGTTCCCGATCCCGCCCTACAGCCGCGACTGGGGCGAGACCGGACCGCGCGAGGTTCTGGCCGATGGCGCAAGGCGCATGATGATCGAGGTGGAACCTGCGACGGCCGAACCCGGCGCGCTGGTCCTCTTCCGGATGAGGCCCCGCGCCATCGCCAAGCATGTCGGGATCCTGACCGGGCCCGGCGCCTTCCTCCACGCCTATGAGCGGCTGGGTGTGATCGAGGAGCCGCTCGCCTCCGTCTGGCGGCGGCGCATCGCCTTCGCCTTCCCGTTCCCGCAACGCTGAGCATCTGCCATGGCCACCCTCGTTCTCGGCGTCGCCGGTGCCGCCATCGGCGGCAGCATCGGCGGCGCGATCCTCGGTGTCAGCGCCGCAACGATCGGCGGCTTCATCGGCTCCAGCATCGGTTCGGTCGTCAACAGCTGGATCATTTCCTCGCTCGCCCCCACCCAGCGTATCGAAGGTGCGCGTCTCGACACGCTGCGCATCACCTCCTCGACGGAGGGCCCATGCACCGGTCCTGCCGCCGATGCTGGCGCGCCACCGGCTGGCCGCGCCTACGAGGCTGGGGCCAGAGAGGGGGCCAGGGATGGGGCCGGGCCGGCGGACATCCGCTTCAGCGGCAGCCTTGCGGCCGCGCTGGTTCGGCCCGGACCGCTCGGCGGCCTCGGCGCATTCGCCCAGCAGCGCGCGCAGGGCCCGGTGAGGCTCGCGCAGCCTGGCGAAGCCGTCGTCCTTCGCGTCCCGGCCCGAGTTGGTTTGGCCCCCGCCTGCCGTCTCGGCGTCCTCGGTCGCGTCCTGCGGCTGGTCTGCTTTTCTGGACCCGTTTCTGGATGTCTCGGCCTCCCGCGCCATGTGATCGCCCCCGGCGTGGGGATGTTCCCGCAGGAAACGGCGGCCGGCCGCTGCCGAACCGGCCGGCCGCGAGGGCACCTCGGAAGGCAAGGCGGCGGCGGGCATCGCCCGAATGTGAGCGGGAATTCGCGCCCCGTTCTGCAACACTGTCGGAATATGCAGCGGGGGGAGGCTCGCCAAGCGGCGGCATTCGATTAAAATAGATCAGTTGCGTGGAACATGGAGATCCTGATGGCCAACGGTGAAAGCAGCCCCATCGTCGATCCCGAACTCGACAAGGCCCTGTCCGAGCTGCTGGCGCAGACGGAGAGGGAACCGATCTCGCCGCGGCTGCGCGAACTGGCGCGGCGGCTCGAGACGGCGCTCGACGAGGCCCGGCATCGCCGCGCCGGCAAGGGCGGCGCCAATGGTGGCGGCGGCAATGGCAGCGCGGGCGGGGGCCTGCGCTAGGCCCGGCCGGTTCCTGCCGATCCGGCGATTTCGCACGGAACCATCCTTCCCGGCCCGCATTGACTTTTCGCCGTCACCTCGAGGATTGCGAAGGACCGTCATGTCGGACGACATACTCGGCCATATCCCAGCGCTCCGGGCCTATTCGCGCGCCTTGTGCCGGTCGGTCCCGGATGCCGAGGACCTGGTCCAGGAGACCCTGCTGCGCGCCATCGAGAACGTCCACCGCTACCGGCCGGGCACCAACATGCGGGCCTGGCTGTTCACCATCATGCGCAACCGTTTCTTCACCAATTGCCGGAAAGCCGCGCGCGAGCGCACCGGGGCGGCGGATTGCGCCTCGCTGGCGCCGCAGGTCAAGCCGGACCAGGAATGGCACCTGCAGGCCCGCGAGCTGCAGGCGGCGTTGCGCGCGATGCCGGTGCATTACCGCGAGGCGATCGTGCTGGTCGGCGCGCTTGGCGAGAGCTATCTGGACGCCTCGCGCATCCTCGACTGCGACATCGGCACCATCAAGAGCCGCGTGAACCGGGCGCGTTCGATGCTGCGCAGGGTGCTGGAGCCCGCGTTCTGAAGGCCGAAGCCGAGCTGCGACGCGCTTGCCGGGCTGGTTCGGGAAGGCGATCGGGGCGGGAAGGCCGGTCCCGCTGGCCGGGGCCAGCGCGGCGTTTCTGGACGCTTGCGCCCTGCACTCGCGGCGATCTTTGCCATCGCCAACACCCCCGCGGCCGGAGGGTGCAGGGGCCGGCTCCCGCGGCTCGAACTTGAAGGCATAGGACAGGCATCGAACCCGAAGATCGGGTCGCTGGGGATGTCCCCCTCGACCAAGGGGGATGAACAGCCCCCCGGCCGACGCAGGGTGTAACGCGACAGAAACATGGGTTTAATGCGCTTTGAGCGGCTGGTGTCTGGTGGCGTTTTTTTGACGCAAAAGCGGCGTTTTTTTTGACGCGCTACACAGGGATGGCCGGCTTTCTTGTCGCTCCTATCATGCGTGCCAGCCAGCGGTCCCGCCCGGCACCACCTGCATCGCGCCGCGATAGGGCGAGTCCGTTTCGGCCTCGACCGGCGGGCCGGGGGAGCGGCCTCGGTTTTCTCAGTATTCTTCGACAAACTACTGTTTTATTGAGGAAATGGCGGAAGCGGTGGGATTCGAACCCACGGTGGAGTCTCCCCCACGCTGGTTTTCAAGACCAGAGCCTTAAACCACTCGGCCACGCTTCCAGGCCGGGCCGGGATAGGCCGGCGCGCCATGCGAGGCAAGGGGAATCTAGCCGCGCCGCGCTGCCGGCGCGGCAGCCCCCGGCAGCCGCAATCCGGCGCGCAATCCCCCCAGGGCGGCGCGGTCCAGCGTCAGCGCGCCGCCATGCAGCGCCGCCAGGTCGGCGACGATGGCAAGGCCCAGGCCGGTGCCCGGCGGGCCGGCCTCGTCCAGCCGGGCGCCGCGGGTCAGCGCCAGGGCATGATCCTGATCCGACATGCCGGGGCCGTCGTCCTCGATCAGGATGTGCAGTTGGTCGCCCTGGGTCCGCGCGGTGATGCGGATCGCCGAGGAAGCCCATTTCACCGCGTTCTCGACCAGGTTGCCGATCATCTCCTCGAGATCCTGCCGCTCGCCGGCAAAGGCGGGATCGGCTTCGGCGCGGACCTCGACGCGCAGGCCGGTCTCGCGGATCGGGCCGCCCAGCACCAGCAGGATGTCCTGGATCACCGGCGCGACCGGCGTGCGCTGGCCCAGAAGCCGCGGCGCGGCCGAGCTGCGCGCGCGCCGCAGGTGCCAGCCGATCTGGCGGTCCATGCGCGCGATCAGCGCGTGGCCGGGATTGTCTGGGGGCAGCGCATTGTCCAGCGCCGCCAGCGGCGTCTTCAGCGAATGCGCCAGGTTGCCGACATGCTCGCGCGCGCGGGCCAGCACGGCGCGGTTCTGTTCCAGCAGCGCGTTGATCTCGGCCGCGACCGGGCGCAGTTCGGCCACGGCGGGCAGGGGCAGCGCCTCGGCCTGGCCGGCGCGGATGCGGCGCAGGTCGCGGCCGAGCCGGTCCAGGCTGCGCAGCCCCGCCGCGACCTGCAGCAGGCTGGCCGCTGCCAGGGCCAGGCCCAGCACGGCCAGCGAGATGGCCAGCGGCCGGCGCAGCCGCGCCATGGCGGCGTCGATCTCGGCCCGCGGCGCGGTCACGGTGACGGCCAGGGCCGAGGCGGAACCGGGCAGGGTGAAGACATGGCGCGCGACCCGCAGCGGTTCGTTCGCCGGGCCAAGGCCGGGGCCGCCCTGGAAATCCGCCTCGGGCGGGTTCAGCACGTTGTCGAAGAGCGAGGGCGATTTCGCCATCACCTGGCCGTCCTGCGTCAATTGCCAGAACCAGCCAGACAGCGGCATCTGGAAACGCGGATCGGTCGGGGCGGGGCCGGCAACCAGCCGGCCCTCGGCGTCGATCCCGGCGCCGGCGATCAGGGCGTCGGCCACCGCCCCGGTCTCGGCGTCGAAGCGGCCGGTGATGAAATCCTCGAGGATGGCGGCGATGGCGAGGTAGCCTGCGACCAGCGCCACCCCGGTCAGCAGCGCCGCCAGCCCGATCAGCCGGGCGCGGATCGAATCGCGCGGCAGGATCAAGCGGCGGTCCTCAGCACATAGCCCTCGCCGCGCCGGGTCTCGATCAGGCCCTCGCCGACCTTCTTGCGCAGCCGGCCGATCACCACCTCGATGGACTTGAAGTCGCGGTCGGCGGCGGAATCATAGAGGTGGTCGGACAGTTCGCTGCGGCTGACCACGCGGTTCTGGTGATGGATCAGATAGGCGAGGATGCGGGTTTCGAACGCCGTCAGCTTCAGCGCCAGCCCGTTGCGGGTGATGACGCCCAGCTGGGTGTCGAGCCGCAATGGCCCGGCCTTGATCACCGCCTGGGCATGGCCGGCGGCGCGGCGCACCAGGGTCTGGGCGCGGATCACCACCTCTTCCAGGCGGAAAGGCTTGACGGCATAGTCGTCGGCCCCGGCGCGAAAGCCGGCCACCTTGTCGGTCCAGTCGCCGCGCGCGGTCAGGATCAGCACCGGCATGGTCGCGCCGCCCTCGCGCCAGCGGGTCAGCACCTCGATCCCCGGCATGCCGGGCAGGCCCAGGTCCAGGATCGCGAGGTCGTAGGTCTCGGTCGAGCCCAGGAACTCGCCCTGGGTGCCGTCGGCGGCGATGTCGCAGGTGAAGCCGCCGTCGCGCAGGGCGGCTGCCAGCTGCGCGGACAGGGTCGGGTCGTCCTCGACGATCAGGCATTTCATGGCTTCGGCCCCTTTCGGCGGGCATCGGTCAGGCCCGCGCCTGCGACCTCCAGGAAAGCGCCGCTATGCGCGTCCAGCCGGATCAGTAGCACGTCGCGCCTGGGCGTCAGCAGGCGCAGCTCATGCACCAGGATCACGCCCTGCGCCCGCTCGTCGGGGGTGGGCGGCACGATGCGCGCCGCGATCAGCCGGCCGCGGAACCGTTCCGCCACGATCTCGGCGGCGCGGTTGAGCGGCAGGATGCGGGAATCGTGGCGCTGGAGGCTTTCGAACTCGGGCGCCCAATCCTCGGGCCAGGGCGGGCCGCGGTCGTGGCCGCGATCCTCGGCCAGCGCGTTCAGCCCCAGCGCCAGCGCGACGGGAAGCGACAGGGATATGATGCGCATGCGGTTCATCGGCCCTATGTAATGGGCGAAATCCAAATGAAAGCCAAACGGGTCGTTGGTCTTTGGTTGGCGCGACAGGGGCTATTACCCGATTCGTCCGGGGCCGCTGAGGATGCCCCGATAAGGAAGGAACCAGAGATGAGCAGAAAACTCTCGACCTCGATCGCGCTTTCGGCCCTGCTGGCGGCGTTCTCGGCCCCCGTGCTGGCGCAAGAGACGCCCGCCGCGCCCCCGCCCGCGGCCGAGGCCCAGGCCCAGGCCCAGGCGCCGGTCGCGCTGCCGCAGGTGTTGCAGGATGCCGGGCTGACCGACGTGACCAGCAAGCGCGGCCCGCGTGGCGCCACCCGGCTGGAGGGCAAGCTGCCCGACGGCACGCAGATCGACGCCATGCTGGACGACAAGGGCCAGCTGCGCGGGCTGCGCGCCAAGGGCGACGGCGTGTTGCCGCAGGCGCTGGTCGATCAGCTGGTGCCGCAGCCCGTGCGCGACAGCGCGGTCTTCGGCGAGCTGGGCGGGCTGAAGGCGGTGTTTTCCGGTGAGCGCGGCGTGATGCTGGCCGGGCAGGGCGACGGCAAGCAGGGCGTGCGCGCCGCCTTTACCCAGGACGGCACGCTGATGCGCTTTGGCCGCGGCGATGCCGAGCGCGGCGGCGATCGTGGCAAGGGCTGGCAGGGCAAACACGACCACGACCGCCGGGACATGCGTCGCGGCCATCACCGCGGCGACGGCCCGCGGGGCTGGGACCATGGGCCGCGCGGGGATCGCGGGGGCGAGCGCGGCTGGGACCGCGGGCCGGGCCGCGACATGCCGCCGCCGCCGGCCCCCGCCGGAGAGGCGCCGGCCCCTGCCGGCGAGGCGCCCGCGCCGCAGCGCCAGGGCGCGCTGTCGCCGGACCAGCTTGACCGGGGCGAGGTGCGCATGGCGCTGACCTCGGCCGGCTACAGCCGCATCGGCGAGATCATGCAGGACGGGACGCGCGTCCTGGCGCAGGCGGTGAACCCCGAGGGCGAGCCGGTCGCGGTCGAGCTGAGCCCCAAGGGGCAGGTCACGCGGGAAATCAACCGCTGAGGCAGGCGGCAGGCACATCGGGCCGCGCGGGCTTTCGGGCCGGCGCGGCCCTTTGGCGCGGCAATTCCGATCAACCTCTCGGCAAGACCCTGCCTTTCGGCGCGAAAAGGCTTGCCTGATGCGCGCGGCAATGCGAAATCCCCCCGGAATTTCCGGGCTTTCCTGCCCGAAACATGGGGTCGGTCGATGCGTCGTCGTGAATTTGTCCTTTCTGCCGGTGCGGCCGTGTCGGCCGTCAGCGCGCTGTCAGCCTCGCTGGGGGCGGCCCTGGCGCAGGAAAGCCCCGAGGCCCAGCCGGAAGCCGCCGCCGAACCGGCCGAGGAGGCCGCGCCCAGGCCCTTCGGCTTCGAGGATGTCGCCGCGATGGCCAGGGATCTGGCCGCCAATCCCTATGAATACCGCGATGCCGAGCTGGTCGGCAGCTTCGGCAACCTGACCTATGACCAGTATCGCGGCATCCGGTTCCGCCGCGACCGCGACCCCTGGGCCGGCAGCCGCGATTTCGCGCTGGACCTGCTGCCGCCGGGCGCGATCTTCCACGAGCCGGTGGACATCGCCCTGGTCGACGAGGGGGTGGTGATTCCGGTCCGGTTCGATCCGCACATGTTCGACTTCGACCCGGTGCAATTCCCCGACGGCGTCGATTACGAGACGCTGGGCAACATGGGCTGGTCGGGGTTCCGCCTGCGCGCGCCGCTGAACCGTCCCGACGTGATGGACGAGATCGCGGTCTTCCAGGGCGCCAGCTATTTCCGCGCCGTGGCGCGCGGCACGCTTTACGGCCTCTCGGCGCGCGGCCTGGCCATCGGCACCGGCAGCGCCGAGGGCGAGGAGTTCCCGCTGTTTCGCGGCTTCTGGATCCACAAGCCCGGATCGCAGGACCGTTCCGTGCTGGTCCATGCGCTGCTCGACAGCCGCTCGGTCTCGGGCGCGTTCGAGTTCCGCATCACGCCGGGCGCCGAGACGGTCTTCGACACCCGCGTCTCGCTGTTTCCGCGCCAGGACATGCGCAACGCAGGCATCGCGCCCCTGACCTCGATGTATTGGTTCGGGCCGACCGACCGCTCGCGCGTGGACGACTATCGCCCCGCGGTGCATGACAGCGACGGGTTGCAGATGCTGACTGGCAGCGAACAGCGGCTGTGGCGGGTGCTGTCGGGGCACAGCACCTTGCAGGTCTCGGCCTTCATGGACAATGATCCGCTGGGATTCGGCCTGGCGCAGCGCGCGCGCGATTTCGAATCCTACAAGGATGCCGAGGCGCGCTATGAAAAGCGCCCCTCGGCCTGGATCGCGCCGCAGGACGAATGGGGCAAGGGCACGGTCACGCTGATCGAGATCCCGGTCGAGAACGAGTTCAACGACAATATCGTCTCGTTCTGGCAGCCGGCCGACACATTGGCCAAGGGCAATCGCTACGACTTCAACTACATTCTGACATTTGCTGCCGAAGTCCCTGACAGCGCACCAATTTCCCGCGTGCTCGAGACCATGTCGGGCCAGGCGATCAACAATCCCAACGGCCGCACCTATATCGTCGATTTCGACCTGGGGCTGTTCGGCTCGGACGATCCGGTGCCGCAGCTGCGCGCCTCGGCCGGGCGGATCGGGCACAGCTACCTGCTGCGCCTGCCCGAGCAGGGCCGGATGCGGCTGGCCTTCGAATACCTGCCCGAAGGCGCCAAGCTGGCCGATCTCTCGGCGGTGCTGAACGGTCCGAACGGTCCGCTCAGCGAGACCTGGATCGCCCGCTGGACGCGCGAGTGACCGACATGGGCGCGACCCACAGCCAGCCGGGCGGGCATCCGGCCAGCCAGAACCGTCCCCTGCCTCTGTCCGCGGAAGAGGGCTGGGAGGCGCTGGACCTGCCGCAATCCGAAGGCCCGGCGACGCCGCCCGAGGCGCCGCTGGACATGCCCGAGCAGGATTTCCGTGCCCGCCCGCCCCTGGGGCCGGACAGCCGCTGGCCGGGCCTGGGCACGATCGCGGCGCGGCTGACTGCCTTTGGCGGCGCGGCGGCGATCGCCTGGCTGGGCTGGCGGCAGATGATGCTGACCTTCGGCACGAACATGACCTGGCTGCAATCGGTGCTGCTGGTGCTGTTCGCGCTGACCTTCACCTGGGTCGGGTTTTCCTTTACCTCGATGGTCTCGGGGATCTTCGCGCGGCGGCTGCGCAACCCGGAGGGGCCGAACCAGGCGCGCCTTGCCGTGGTCATGCCGGTCTATCACGAGAACGCGGCGGCGACGGCCGGCCTTCTGGCGGCGCTGGCGCGCGACCTCTACCGCGAGGGCCTGGGCGAGCGGGCCGAGATCTTCGTGCTGTCGGACAGCTACGAGCCGCAGGCCGTATTCGAGGAGATGGCGGCGATCAGCCGGCTGCGCGACATCTCGCCGGTGCCGGTCTGGTATCGGCGCCGCAGCTTCAACAAGGGGCGCAAGGCGGGCAATGTCGGCGATTTCGTGCGCCGCTGGGGCGGGCGCTATGACCAGATGGTGGTGCTGGACGCCGACAGCGTGGTCGGTGCGGCGACGATCAAGGCGCTGTCGGCGCGGATGAACGCCGATCCGGCCGTCGGGCTGATCCAGACCATGCCGATGCTGGTCGGCGGCCAGACCATCTTCGCCCGGCTGACGCAATTCGCCGGCCGCATCTATGGCCCGGCCGTCGCCCGCGGCGTCGCCGCCTGGTCGGGAGACAGCGGCAATTTCTGGGGCCACAACGCCATCATCCGCGTCGGCGCCTTCGCGCAATGCTGCGGGTTGCCGGAACTGCCGGGCAGGCCGCCCTTTGGCGGCACCATCCTGAGCCACGATTTCGTCGAGGCCGCGCTGTTGCGCCGCGCCGGCTGGAAGGTGCGGCTGGACCACGACCTGCGCCAGAGCTTCGAGGGCTGCCCGCCCACGCTGCTGGACATGGCCGTGCGCGAGCGCCGCTGGGCGCAGGGCAACCTGCAGCATGCGCGGCTGATCTTTTCGCGCAGCTTCGCCTGGATCAGCCGGGCGCATTTCGTCATCGGCATCCTGGGCTTCCTGATGTCGCCGATCTGGCTGATGCTGATCCTGGTCGGGCTGGCGCTGTCGGCCAATGTGCTGCTGTCGCGGCCGGACTATTTCCCGCAGACCTACCAGCTGTTCCCGACCTGGCCGACCTTCGACCCGGTGCGGATGCTGTGGCTGTTCATCGCCGCCATGTCCTTCCTGCTGGTGCCCAAGTTCATCGCCATCTTCCGCGCCTGGCTGCGGCCGCTGGCCAAGGATTCGGGCGGCAACGTGCGGCTTCTGGCCTCGGCCATGTTCGAGATCGTGCTTTCCGCGCTGATCGCGCCGGTGCAGATGCTGATCCAGACCCGGCAGATCATCGAGATCCTGCGCGGCCGCGATTCCGGCTGGGAGGCGCAGGTCCGCGCCGGCCAGATGCCGCCCTGGCACGTCGTGCTGCGCCGCCATGCGCTGCATGTCGTCCTGGGGGTCGCGACGCTGGTGGTGCTGGCCTTCCTGTCGCCCTGGCAACTGGTCTGGCTGTCGCCGATCCTGGCCGGGCTGATCCTGTCGCCCCTGACCTCGCGCTGGTCGGCCAGCCCGGTCTTTGGCCGCTGGGCGCGCCGCCAGGGCCTGCTGGTCACCCCCGAAGAGCGCCAGCCCCCCGAGGTGCTGACCGCCGCCAACGTCCTGGACTTCCGCATTGCCGGCGGCCTGCCGCGCGGGGGGCTGGAGGCGCTGGGGCGCGATGCGGCGTTGCGCGCGCGCATCCTGGCGCTGCTGCCCGCCGCGCCGCGCGGCCCGGTCGAAGAGCGGCTCGACGCCATCTCGGCCGAGGCCAAGATCGGCCATGCCGCCTCGCAGGCGCAGGCGCTGCGCTTCCTGGGCCCGGCCGAGCAACTGGCGCTGATCGAGAACCGCGCGCTGATCGAAGCCTTCGCGAAGTTGCCGCAATGAAACGCATCGCCGCTTTGGACATGCTGCGCGGTTATGCGCTGGTCTGCATCATGCTGGACCACATGCCGATCGGGGTGCTGCGCAACCTGACGCTGACCAATTTCGCCGTCTTCGACGCGGCCGAGCTGTTCGTGCTGCTGTCGGGCTTCCTGGTCGGCATGGTCTGGGTCAAGGTCGAGGCGCGCGAGGGCCGCCGCGCCGCGCAGATCCGCTTCCTGCGCCGCGCGGCGCAGGTCTGGCTGGCGCTGATCGCCGGCGCCATCCTGCTGGCGCTGTTCTCGGCGCTGCTGTTCCAGCTGCACATGAACCATACCGCGGTCTGGTTTCAATATGCGCGCTGGATCATCGAACATCCCATCGGCTATGTCGCCACCGTGGCGCTGATGTGGATGCAGCCGAACCTGCTCGACGTGCTGGCGCTTTACGTGCTGCTGATCGCCACCGTGCCGGTGACGGTGCCCTTCCTGTTGCGCTGGCCCTGGCTCGCCATGGCGGTTTCGGTGCTGGTCTGGGTCTTTGCCCAGCCGCTGAACGCGCTGATCCCCAACCAGCGGCCGGGGCCGGGGCTGCTGTTCAACCCCTTCGGCTGGCAGCTCCTGTTCTTTGCCGGCGTCGCCATGGGTGCCTTCCGCGAGCGGATCATGCCGGTCCTGCGGCGCTATTCGGCGCCGCTGACCTGGATCTCGGTGGGGGTGCTGCTCTTCGGGCTGACCATCGTGATCGCCTGGAAGATCGGCGCGCCCGCCAAGCCCGTCAGCCAGTTCCTGCGCCAGATCACCGGCGGCATCGACAAATGGTCGTTGGATTTCATGCGCTTCACCGCCATTCTTGCAGCAAGCTGGATGGTGGCGGTGCCCCTGGCGCGGCCCTTTGCCTGGATGGCCGCCACCGTGCCGGGCGAGGCGCTGGCCGAGATCGGCCGCGGCGGGCTGTTTTCCTTCATCGTCTGCGTGATGCTGTCGATCTGGGGCGATGCGCTGGACATGACCGTGCCGCCCGGCGCGGCGAATATCTGGACCCGGCTGGCCATCGACATCTGGCTGGTGGTGGCCTTCTGGGCCATCTCGGCGGCCTGGATGCGGCGGGAAATCTGGCTGCCGCCGTTGCGGACACGCCTCGGGCTGGGCTAGGGCGTGCGGGGGCTTGCCTTGGCGGGCCCCAGCCGCTCAACTGTCGGCCGCAGACCGAGGAGGGATCATGAAATCGGACATCCAGATCGCCCGCGAGGCGCAAAAGCTGCCCATCGCGCAGATCGCCGGCCGCCTGGGCCTGGCCGAGGCCGATTTCCTGCCCTATGGCCGCGACAAGGCCAAGATCGCGCATGAGGCCATCGCCGGGCTGGCCGGGCGGCCGCAGGGCCGGCTGATCCTGGTCACTGCGATCAACCCGACCCCGGCGGGCGAAGGCAAGACCACGACCACCGTGGGCCTGGGCGACGCGCTGAACCGCATCGGCAAGCGCGCGACGGTCTGCATCCGCGAAGCTTCGCTGGGGCCGAATTTCGGCATGAAGGGCGGGGCGGCGGGCGGCGGCCATGCGCAGATCGTGCCGATGGAAGACATGAACCTGCATTTCACCGGCGATTTCCATGCCGTGACCAGCGCGCACAACCTGCTGGCGGCGATGATCGACAACCATATCCACTGGGGCAACGCGCTGCGCATCGACCCGCGCCGGGTGACATGGCGCCGGGTCATGGACATGAACGACCGGGTGCTGCGGCAGGTGGTGGTGGCGCTTGGCGGGCCGGCCAACGGCGTGCCGCGCGAATGCGGCTTCGACATCACCGTCGCCTCCGAGGTGATGGCGATCCTGTGCCTGGCCTCGGACCTGGCCGATTTGCAGGCGCGGCTGGGCCGCATCGTCATCGGCCAGACCTTCGACCGCCGGCCGGTGACTGCGCATGACCTGGGTGCCGAGGGCGCGATGACGGTGCTGCTGCGCGACGCCTTGCAGCCGAACCTGGTGCAGACGCTGGAGAACAACCCGGCGCTGGTCCATGGCGGGCCCTTCGCCAATATCGCGCATGGCTGCAACTCGGTCATGGCGACGCGCACGGCGCTGGCGCTGTCGGACTATGTCGTGACCGAGGCGGGCTTCGGCGCCGACCTGGGGGCCGAGAAGTTCCTGAACATCAAGTGCCGGCTGGCCGGGCTGCAACCCGACGCGGCGGTGCTGGTGGCGACGGTGCGGGCGCTCAAGATGAACGGCGGCGTGGCCCGCGCCGACCTGGGGGCCGAGAATGTCGCGGCGCTGCGGGCCGGCTGCGCGAACCTGGGCCGGCATATCGAGAACCTGCGCCGCTTCGGCCTGCCGGTGGTGGTGGCGATCAACCATTTCGCCGGCGATACCGAGGCCGAGATCGCGGCGCTTGCCGATCATTGCCGCGGGCATGGCGTTCAGGCCGTGCTGTGCCGGCACTGGGCCGAGGGCGGCAGGGGGGCCGAGGATCTGGCCCGCGCCGTGGTCGCGCTGGCCGAGGGCGGGGCGGATTTCACGCCGCTCTATCCCGACGAGATGCCCCTGGCCGAGAAGATCGAGACCATCTGCCGCCAGGTCTATCGCGCCGGCCAGGTCGAGTTCCTGCCGCATATCCTCGAGCGGCTCGAGGAATGGGAGCGGGCCGGGCACGGCCATCTGCCGGTCTGCATGGCCAAGACGCAATATTCCTTTTCCGCCAACCCTTCGGCGCTTGGCGCGCCCGAGGGCTTTACCATCCCGGTGCGCGAGGTGCGGCTGTCGGCCGGCGCGGGCTTCGTGGTGGCGATCTGCGGCGACATCATGACCATGCCCGGCCTGCCGCGCGACCCCGCGGCGCTGCGCGTGGGGCTGGACGGCGACGGCCATGTGCAGGGCCTGTTCTAGCCGATGCGCGCCGGCTTTCCCATCGCGCGGCCGGGCATGGCCGTGGGCCTTCTGGGTGGTTCCTTCGATCCCGCGCATGAAGGCCATGTCCATATCACCCAGGAGGCGCTGCGCCGCTTCGGCCTCGACCGGATCTGGTGGCTGGTCAGCCCCGGCAATCCGCTGAAGCCGCACGGGCCGGCGCCGCTGTCGCAGCGCATCGACCGCGCGCGGCACCTCATGCGCGACCCCAGGGTCGAGATCACCGGCATCGAGGCCCGGCTCGGCACCCGCATGACCCGCGACACCATCGCCGCGCTGCAGCGGCTTTACCCCGGCGTGCGCTTCGTCTGGCTGATGGGGGCGGACAACCTGGTCCAGTTCGACCGCTGGGACCGTTGGCGCGACATCGCGGCGCGGGTGCCGATCGGCGTGATCGCCCGGCCGGGCTGGCGGATGCCGGCGCGGTTCTCGCGCGCGGCGCGGCTGCTGTGGCGCGCGCGCCTGCCCGAGTCGCGGGCGCGTGAACTCGCCCGGTCTGGGCCGCCGGCCTGGGTGATGATAAACCTGCCGCTGAACAAGCTGAGTTCCAGCGCCATCCGTGCGCTGGGGCCGAAAGGACGCGCATGAACGGATGGACGCGGCGTGGCTTCGTGGCGGGGCTGGGGCTGCTGGCGCTGGCTCCCCGCATGGCGCCGGCCCAGCAAAGGCCGGCCGCGCGCCCCGCGGGCTTCGACGCCGAGGCGCTGATCGCCGCGGCCGGGCTTGGCGGGACGGTGGCCTTTGCGGTGATCGACCCGGCCTCGGGCCGGATGCTCGCCCAGCGGCAGGCCGACCGGCCCATGGCCCCGGCCAGCACGCTCAAGGCGGTGACGGCGCTTTACGCGCTGGACCGGCTGGGCGAGGGGCATTGCTTCACGACCAGGGTCATCCGCGCCGGCAACACGCTGATCCTGGCGGGCGGCGGCGATCCGCTGCTGGACACCGATGCGCTGGACGAACTGGCCGCGGCCGCGGTCGCCGACGAAAAGGCCGCCGGTCGCCCGGCGCCCACCGCCTTTGCCGTCTGGGGCGGGGCGCTGCCGCGCATCGGCCGGCTGGACCCGGCGCAGGACGAGCATCTGCCCTACAACCCCTCGATCTCGGGGATGATCCTGAACTTCAACCGGGTGCATCTGGACTGGCGGCAGGGCGAGGCAGGCTATCGGCTGTCCTTGCAGGCGCGGGGCCGCAAGCTGTCGCCCAGGGCCTATACGGCCGCGATCGCGGCGGTCGACCGGGGGCTGCCGCTCTTCACCTACGAGGCGGGCAAGCTGGAAAGCTGGACCATCGCCCGGCGCGGCCTGGGCAAGTCCGGCAGCCGCTGGCTGCCCGTCCGCCGCCCCGAGCTTTACGCGGGCGACGTGTTCCAGACGCTGTGCCGCGCCCGCGGCCTGGCGCTGCCCGATCCCGAGGTGATCGAGATCCTGCCCGAAGGGGCCGGGATCGCCCGCCACGACAGCCCGCCCCTGCGCGAGATCGTCCAGGGCATGCTGGAATATTCGACCAACCTGACCGCCGAGGCGATCGGGCTGGCCGCCAGTCGTGCGGGCGACGTGGCGGCCTCGGCCGCGGCGATGGCGGACTGGCTGCGCGGGCAGGGGGTCGGCGGCGATTTCGCCTTCCACGACCATTCCGGCCTCTCGCCCGCGAACCGTGCCGATGCGCGGATGCTGGCGGGGCTGATGGCCGGGCCGGGACGGGCGCGCGGCCTGCGCAGGCTGCTGAAGCCGATCCCGCTGAAGGACGCGCGCGGCAAGCGCAAGGACAGCGACATCGCCATCGAGGCCAAGACCGGGACGCTGAACTTCGTCTCGAACCTTGCCGGCTACGCCCAGGGCCCCGGCGGGCGCGAGCTGGCCTTCGCCATCCTGACCGGCGACGAGCCGCGCCGCGCCGCCAGCCAGGGCCAGGAACTGCCCGAGGGCGTCATCGGCTGGACCAAGCGCTCCAAACGCCTCCAGCAGGCGCTGGTCGAGGGCTGGGTCGCCAGCCTCTGACTTCTTCGTTCTCCAAATACCCATGCGGCCGCGAAACCGCCGGGGCGCTTCAAAGCACGCGATGGCGGGCGCGGGCGGCGAGCTCGATGGCGGCGGCGTGCAGGCGGTCGATCTCCAGCTGGTCGCGGATCTCGGCCAGCATCTCGGCCTCGATCTCGCCCAGGCGGCCGTCCGAGGCGGCGACGTCGCAGGCCAGGACATAGGCGGTGTCGAACATCTTTTCCGGCAGCGCCTCGCGCACCAGGCCGAAAAGCGCGTCCAGCCCGTCCTCTTCCTCGAAGAGCGTCACCACCGTCTGCGACACGGCACGGACGCGGTCGATGTCATAGGCGGCAAAGACCGGCGTATGGTTCACCGCCCGCTCGATGGCGACCAGCTCGGCGGTGCGCGGGTTCTGGTCCGAGGCCGAGACCGCCACCATGACCGCGACCAGCGCGTCGCAGGGCGAGAACGAGGGCAGGCTGTCGGGCATGGCATTTCTCCTTGCGTTTCCGGGGGTAATTATTGACCATCCGGCGCCGTTTCAATACGGGGAAGTCTCGACCCAATGGAGACCCGAAAATGACCGCCCTGCGTGACGCCGCGATGAAATCCAAGGCCTGGCCCTTCGAGGAGGCCCGCCGCGTGCTGAAACGCTACGAGAAGAAGAATCCCGAAAAGGGCTATGTCCTGTTCGAGACCGGCTACGGCCCCTCGGGCCTGCCGCATATCGGCACCTTCGGCGAGGTGGCGCGCACGACCATGATCCGCCGCGCCTTCGAGATCATCTCGGACATCCCGACGCGGCTGTTCTGCTTTTCGGACGACATGGACGGCATGCGCAAGGTGCCCGACAACGTGCCCCAGCAAGAGATGCTGCGCCGGCACCTGCAAGAGCCCCTGACCACGGTGCCCGATCCCTTCGGCGAATACGACAGCTTCGGCGGGCACAACAACGCCATGCTGCGCCGGTTCCTGGACACCTTCGGCTTCGAATACGAATTCATCAGCGCGACCGAGTTCTACAAGTCGGGCCAGTTCGACGCGACGCTGCTGCTGGCCGCGGAACGCTATGACGCCATCATGGAGGTCATGCTGGCGTCCTTGCGCGAAGAGCGCCAGCAGACCTATTCCTGCTTCCTGCCGATCAGCCCCAAGTCGGGCAAGGTGCTTTACGTGCCGATCAAGCATGTCGACGCCAAGGCCGGCACCGTCACCTTCGACGACGAGGACGGCGAGGAGCTGACGCTGCCCGTCACCGGCGGCCATGTGAAGCTGCAATGGAAGCCGGATTTCGGCGCCCGCTGGGCGGCGCTGGACGTGGATTTCGAGATGTATGGCAAGGATCACTCCACCAACACCCCGATCTATGACGGCATCTGCAAGATCCTGGGCGGCCGCCCGCCCGAGCATTTCACCTATGAGCTGTTTTTGGACCAGCACGGGCAGAAGATCAGCAAGTCCAAGGGCAACGGGCTGTCGATCGACGAATGGCTGACCTATGCCGCGACCGAGAGCCTGTCCTATTTCATGTTCCAGAAGCCCAAGACGGCGAAGCGGATGTATTTCGACGTCATCCCCAAGGCGGTGGACGAATACCACCAGCAGCTGCGCGCCTATCCCGACCAGACGGTCGAGCAGCAGCTGGCCAACCCGGTCTGGCACATCCATGGCGGCGCGGTTCCGGCCTCGGACATGGTGGTGCCGTTCCAGATGCTGCTGAATCTCGCCTCGGTGGCCGGCGCCAAGGACAAGGAGGGGCTCTGGGGCTTCATCCGCCGCTATGCGCCCGAGGCCAGCCCCGAGACCCATCCGACGCTGGACCAAGCCGCCGCCTTCGCGGTGCGCTATTTCAACGATTTCGTGGCGCCGACCCGCAGCTTCCGCGCCCCCACGGAAATCGAGCGCCGGGCGCTGGAGGATCTGGCCGGGCGGCTGGCGGCATGGAGCCAGCCCGCCGATGCCGAGGCCCTGCAGACCATGGTCTTTGCCATCGGCCGCGAACACGGGTTCGAGCCGATGAAGGACTGGTTCCAGGCGCTCTACCAGGTGTTGCTGGGTGCCGACCAGGGGCCGCGCTTCGGCGGCTTCATCGCGCTTTACGGCGTGGCCGAAACCCGCGCCCTGATCGAGCGGGCGCTGGCCGGCGAGCTGGTTTCCGAACCAACCGCCTGAACCGGCACGGGAATTCTTTGTTGCGCGCGGCCTTGTTGCCGCGCGCGCATGGTTAACGACCCGTTAACGCGAGATTGCCAGATTCCTACCGGACCGCGCGGGCAACCGCCTCGCACGTTCTGGATTAGGGGAGAATTGGCATGACCATTGCGATTATCGGCAACCAGTCGTTGATGCCGCGCGCCTTCCGGCTGGGCCTGGATCAGTGGTCCCGGACGGATGGCAGGGCGGGATCGCCGACCTGGGCGGGGGTGGCGAATGCGGCCATCGTGCCGGCGGACGAGGATTTCGGCAGTTGCCTGGAAATCCTCAAGCAAGAGGCGGTGACGCAGATCCGCTACATGCAGCGCACGCCGATCAATCCCGGCAGCTATCTGCGCATCGCGGCCAGGGTCAAGGCCATTGCCGGCAACCTGCCGCAGGTGCGCATCGCCGCCTTTGCCGGCAATGCCGCCGGCAACAACGTGGCGGGCGTGCCGCAGACCGGCCCTGCGGTCACGCTGCCGGGCTATGGGCAGGTGGTCGAGGTCTCGGCCATCGTCGGCACCGGCCGGCGCGAGGGCGTGGACATGGCCTGGGGGCGCAGCGCCGCCTTTGGCCATTTCGGGCTGGACCTGACCGGGGACAACAACGGCTCGATCCGCATCGAGAGCATCGTGATCGAGGACGTGACCGCCGCCTTCGTGCCGGGGATGCTGGACTGGGTCGATGTGCGCGATTTCGGCGCCATGGGCGACGGGACCACCGACGACCGCGGCGCCTTCCTCGCCGCCGACCAGGCCGCGGCCGGGCGGCAGGTGCTGGTGCCCGAGGGCAGCTATCGCATCGGCTCGGACCTGAGCCTGTCCTCGCCGGTCCGTTTCGTCGGCACGCTGGCCATGCCGCGCACGGCGCGGCTGTCGCTGACGCGCAGCTTCGACTTTCCGACCTATGCCGCGGCCTTCGGCGACGAGACCGAGGGGATGAAGCGGGCGCTGCAGGCGCTGCTGGGCTTTACCGACCATGCGGTGCTGGACCTTTGCGGCCGCAACGTGCATCTGGCCGAGCCGATCAGCATTTCGGACGCGGTGCCGGGCATGACCAGCTTTGCCAACCGCCGCGTCATCGCTAATGGCCAGGTCAGCATCGTGCCCGGCCCGGCCTGGGATACGCGGGCGGCGACATCGGCCGCGACCTACGACCCGGCGCAGCCCCAGGTGCTTTCGGCCGTCGCCAACATCGCCAATATCGAGGTCGGCGCCCGCGTCACCGGCAACGGCGTCGGCCGCGAGGTCTATGTCCTGGCCCGGAACGTCGCCGCCGGGACGCTGACGCTGTCGCAGCCGCTTTACGGCGGGGCGGGCACGCGCAACTATACCTTCAGCCGCTATCGCTATGCCTTCGATTTCTCGGGGATGGAGCATCTGAGCCGCTTCAACTTCGACGACATCGAGTTCCTGCTGGAGGGCAATGCCAGCGGCGTCATGCTGGCCAAGACCGGCAACATGAACTGTTTCCGCGACTGCTACTTCACCCGGCCCAGGGATCGCGGCATCACCTCGATCGGCTCGTCCTGCCAGGGGATGCTGGTGGACCGCTGCGAATTCCTGTCCAACGAGATGGGCGACCTGGCGCAGAACCGCACCACCGTCGCGCTGAACGTCAACAACAACGACGCCAAGATCCGCCACAGCCGCTTCATCCGCTTCGCGCATTTCGCGGTGATGAACGGCGGCGGCCACATGATCGAGGGCAATCACTGGTTCCAGGGCGACAATGCCCAGAACGGCGTGCGCTTCGGCGGGCTGGTGCTGACCCAGACCAACCTGCAGGCGACCGTGACCGGGAACTATATCGACAATTGCTCGATCGAATGGACGAACGAGCATGACCCCTATCCGAATTTCGACGGCGAGGAATATTCCTTTGGCGGGCTGACCATCACCGGCAACACCTTCCTGGCCTCGAACACGACGCTGGGCTTCAACTGGCTGGTGGTCAAGCCCTATGGCAGCGGCCATTTCATCCACGGGCTTGCGGTGATGGGCAATGTGTTCAAGTCGCTGTTCAACAAGATCGCCCGGATCGAGAAGGTGGACACCACATTCGCCGACATGAACTATCAGCGCATGCGCAACATCCAGTTCCAGGGCAACATGTTCAACGGCGTGAACAGCTATGTCGCCAACCCGGTCGACGTGGCGCATAACCAGGCCAGCGCCTCGAACCGCTGGCTGGTGACGGTGGACCATGCGCTGCCCTTCAACGGCTGGGTGCGCAACGTCCAGTCCATCATCGCCACCAGCCAGATCACCAATGCCGCCAATGCCCGCGTGTCCGAGATGCCCTGGGTGCAGACCGCGCTGGGAACCACGCGGCAACAGGTTGCGCTGAACTGGGGCGCGGCGGTGCGCGGCTCGGTCAGCCTGCGGCTGCGCATGGACAACCCGGACTGACGCTGCCCTTATGATGCCGGCCTTCGCCCTCGGCGGATCATTCCGCCGGGGGTTTCAGCATGTCCGGCGGCAGCAGCCGGAACGCCTGGCCGAAGCCCGCGTTCAGCAGGGCCGAGACCGGCTCGATCCGCCAGAAGCGGAAATCCGGCAGGTCCAGATAGACCTTGGCCTTGGGATCGCGTGCCAGCCAGCGGGCGCGGCGCGCCGCGTCCGGTGCGACCGGGGCGGCACGGCCAAGGATCGACAGGCGGGCATGGGTCATGGCGTCGCCCCTGGCTGTCTCGGCCGCGATCAGCAGCCCGGCGCGCGGATCGGCCGCCAGCGCCCGCGTATGCGCGGCAAGCCCCGAAAGCAGCGCAAGCGGCGCGCCATCCGCATCGGTCTGCAGCGCGATGCGCGTGACCAGCGGCCCCCCCGTATCGGGGTCGAGCGTGCCCAGGCTGGCATGGCGCGCGCCCTCCAGCAATTGCCGGGCAAGGGCGCGGGCCTCGTCGGTGGTTTCGCGAATCGGGTCGATCTTCATGGCTGCATGCTGCGCCGGCCGCCGCCCGGCAGGCAACCGGAACCTGTAAGACAGCCGCGGCGTTTTCCGGCTTTCGCAGCGCCCGGCCTTGTGAAACAACAGCTTCATGAGCAAGCACCCGCGCATCACCCTGGTCACCGGCGGCGCCCGCTCGGGCAAGTCCGCCCTGGCCGAATCCATCGCCGCCGACCATGAGGGCGGGCGCATCTATATCGCCACGGCCGAGGCCTGGGACGACGAGATGGCGCAGCGCATCGGCTTGCACCGCGACCGGCGCGGCAGCGACGGCTGGCGCACGATCGAAGAGCCGCGCAACCTGGCCGGCGCGCTGGCGCGCACGGACGGGCAGGGGGTGCGGCTGGTCGATTGCCTGACGCTGTGGCTGTCCAACGTCATGGCCGAGGGCCAGCCCGGCCCGCATGTCCGCGCGCTTTGCCGGGCGCTGGATGCGCAGAAAAGCCCGGTGGTCGTGGTGACGAACGAGCTGGGACTGGGCATCGTGCCCGAAAACGCGCTTGCCCGCCGCTTTCGGGACGAGCATGGCTGGATGAACCAGGCCGTGGCCGGGATCGCCGACGAGGTCTGGATGGCCGTCAGCGGCCTGCCGCTGCGCCTCAAACCGCAAAGAGGGACACCGTGAAAGAGTTCGATCAATCCGCCGCCGCCGCCGCCCGCGACCGCCAGGACCAGCTGACCAAGCCCCCCGGCTCTCTGGGCCGGCTCGAGGAACTGGCGGTGTTCATGGCCGGCTGGCAGGGGCGCGAGCGCCCGCGGATCGAGCGCGCGCAGGCGCTGGTCTTTGCCGGCAACCACGGCGTCACCCAGCAGGGCGTGAACCCCTTCCCGGTCGAAGTCACCGCCCAGATGGTCGAGAATTTCCGCCAGGGCGGCGCGGCGATCAACCAGCTTTGCCGGCTCTCCGGCGCTGAATTGCAGGTGATCGCGCTGGACCTCGACCGGCCGACCGGCGATTTCACCCAAGGTATGGCGATGGAGGTCGACGACCTGGTCGCCGCCATCCAGACCGGCAAGAACGCCGTGGACGCGCAGGCCGACGTGATCCTGCTGGGCGAGATGGGGATCGGCAATTCCACCGTCGCGGCGGCGCTGGCGGCGGCGACCTTCGGCGGCACGGCCGAGGATTGGGTCGGCCCCGGCACCGGCGCCGACGACGAGGTGCTGGCCCGCAAGATCGCCGCCGTCGAGGCCGGGCTCAAGCGGCACAAGGGCGCGGCGACGGCGGCCTCGATCCTGGGCTCCTATGGCGGGCGCGAGCAGGCGGCGATCTGCGGTGCGGTGATCCGCGCGCGCGAGCTGGGCATCCCGGTGATCCTGGACGGGTTCATCTGCTCGGCGGCGGCGGGCGTGTTGCTGGTCAACGACCGCAACGCGCTGGACCATTGCCTGATCGGCCATGAAAGCGCCGAGCCGGGCCACCGCCGGCTGGTCGCGGTGATGCAGAAGAAGCCGGTGGTGACGCTGGACATGCGGCTGGGCGAGGGCTCGGGCGCGGCGGTGGCGCTGATGATCCTGCGCGCGGCGCTGGAATGCCACAACGGCATGGCCACATTCGCCGAGGCCGGGATTGGCTAGGCTTCTGGCGCAGGCGGCGCTGGCGCTGGTCTGGCTGACCCGGCTGCCCGTGGGGCGGCTTCTGCCCGCCTCGCCGCCGACGCTGGCGCAGGCGGCCTGGGCCTTTCCGCTGGTGGGGCTTGCCGTGGGGTTCATCGGTGCCGCCGTGCTGGGGCTGGCGGCCCTTGCCGGGCTGCCGGGGATGGTCGCGGCGCTTCTGGCGGTCGGCGCCATGATCCTTGCCACCGGCGCGCTGCACGAGGACGGGCTGGCCGATTGCGCCGATGGCAGCGGCGGCGCGACCCGTGAGCGCCGGCTGGAGATCATGCGCGATTCCCGCATCGGCAGCTATGGCGTGCTGGCGCTGGTCCTGGTCACCGGACTGCGCGTGGCGGCGATCGCGGCGCTGGTCGCCCAGCCCTGGCTGGCCGCGGCGGCCGTGGCCGGGCTGGCGGCGGCCTCGCGCGCGGGGATGGCGCTGGGGCTGGGGCTGATGCCGCCTGCACGCCACGACGGGCTGGGCCATGCGGCGGGGCGGCCGACGCGCGGCGCGATGCTCGCCGCCCTGGCGCTGGGAGCCGCGGCGCTGATGCTGCCGGCGCTTGGCCTGCCGCATCCGGCGGCGGGCTGGCTGGTGCTGGCCGCGGCGGTGGCGGCGGCGCAGCTTTGGCTGGCGCGCCGGGCCCTGCGGGCGCTTGGCGGCCAGACCGGCGACGTGCTGGGCGCCATGCAACAGGCGGGCGAGACGGCCGGGCTGGTGGCGCTGGCCGCCCTTGCCTAAGCGCCGTTACGTCGCGTCGCCTTTTTCTTGACGGGTTTTTGCACTTCACTCATACCAAACGGCTACATGAAAGGTGGGGATTATCCGCCGCCGCCACGGCAAGGGGCGGCCATTGTTTTGGGGAGGTTTTTCATATGGGTGCCCTGCTGGGGCTTTCTCGCGGCATCGACCGCGTCAATTCGGTCATCGGCCGCGGCGCAAGCTGGCTGATCCTGGTCGCCGTGCTGGTCAGCGCCGGGAATGCGGTCATCCGCAAGGTGCTGAACACCTCGTCCAATGCCTGGCTGGAGTTGCAATGGTATCTCTATGGTGCCGCCTTCCTGGGCGCCGCGGCCTATACGCTGAAGGAGAACGAGCATATCCGCATCGACATCATCTATGGCATGTGGCGCCGCCGCCGCCAGCACTGGATCGACCTGATCGGGCATGTGTTCTTCCTGATGCCCTTCGTCACGCTGATGATCTGGTATCTCTACCCCTGGGCGATGCGCTCCTACTACCGCGGCGAGGTCTCGACCAATGCCGGCGGGCTGGTGCTGTGGCCGGCCAAGATGCTGCTGCTGGCCGGCTTTGTCATGCTGTTCTTCCAGGGCATTTCCGAGATCATCAAGAAGATCGCCGTCATGCGCGGCATCATCGAGGATCCCAACCCCTTCGTCTCGGCCCATGAGGCCGCCGCCATGGAGGGCGAGATCATGGTGCGCGAGATGACGGCCGCGATCGAGGACGAGACGAAGGACGGGGAGTCCCGCAAATGATGATCTTCATCGCGCAGAACATGGCGCCGATCATGTTCGCCTCGCTGGTGATCTTCCTGCTCTTCGGTTATCCGGTGGCTTTCGCGCTGGCGGCGAACGGGCTTTTGTTCTTCGTCATCGGCGTCGAACTGGCACCGCTGTCGGGCGGCAACATCAACCTCAGCTGGCCCCTGCTGAACGCCATGCCCGAGCGGTTATGGGGGGTGATGTCGAACGAGACATTGCTGGCCATCCCCTTCTTCACCTTCATGGGCATCGTGCTGGAGAAATCCGGCATGGCCGAGGATCTGCTGGACACGGTGGGCCAGCTTTTCGGCCCGATCCGCGGCGGCCTGGCCTATGCGGTGATCATCGTCGGCGCACTGCTGGCGGCGACGACCGGCGTGGTCGCGGCCTCGGTCATCGCCATGGGGCTGATCTCGTTGCCGATCATGCTGCGCTATGGCTATGACCGGCGCATCGCCTCGGGCACCATCGCGGCCTCGGGGACGCTGGCGCAGATCATCCCGCCCTCGCTGGTGCTGATCGTGCTGGCCGACCAGCTCGGCCGTTCGGTGGGCGACATGTACAAGGGCGCGCTGATTCCCGGCCTGGTGCTGACCGGGATCTACATGCTCTATATCTTCGTCATGTCGTTCATCCGGCCGAACAGCCTGCCGGCCCTGCCGAAAGAGGCGCGGACGCTGGGCTCGGGCGTCACCTCGCTGCTGGTGGCGCTGGCGCTGACCGTGGGCATGGCCTGGCTGGCCTTCCGCTGGCTCTACCCGACCCATGGCAAGGATGCCGATATCCTCGCCCCCTCGCTGGCGGTGATCGTGATCTATGTGCTGGCGTTGCTGGACCGGGCGTTGAAGATCAACCTGATGTCGCGGCTGGCGCAGCAGGTCGTCATCGTGCTGATCCCGCCGCTGGCGCTGATCTTCCTGGTGCTGGGCACGATCTTCCTGGGCATCGCCACCCCCACCGAGGGCGGCGCCATGGGTGCGGTCGGCGCGCTGCTGCTGGCCGGGGTCAAGGGGCGGCTCAGCTATGACGTGATCCGCCAGGCGCTTCTGGCGACGACGCGGCTGTCGGCCTTCGTCATGTTCATCCTGATCGGGGCGCGGGTCTTCTCGCTGACCTTCTACGGCGTGAACGGGCATATCTGGGTCGAGCATCTGCTGACCTCGCTGCCCGGCGGCGAATACGGCTTCCTGATCGCCGTGTCGGTGCTGGTCTTTTTGCTGGCCTTCTTCCTCGACTTCTTCGAGCTGGCGTTCATCATCGTGCCGCTGCTGGCGCCGGCGGCGCAGGCGATGGGCATCGACCTGATCTGGTTCGGCGTGCTGCTGGGGGTGAACATGCAGACCAGCTTCATGCACCCGCCCTTCGGCTTCTCGCTGTTCTTCCTGCGCTCGGTGGCGCCGAAATCGCCCTATCGCGACAAGGTGACGGGGCAGATGATGCAGCCGGTGACCACCGGGCAGATCTATTGGGGCGCGGTGCCCTATGTCTGCATCCAGCTGGTCATGGTCGCCATCGTCATGACCTTCCCCGGACTGGTCATGCACTACAAGGGCGCGCCGGTCGATACCTCGAACGTCAGGATCGAGATCCCCTCGGGCGGCGGGCTTGGCGGCCTCGGCGGGCTGGGCGATCCTTTCGGCCAGCCGGCCGCGCCCGGAACCGCTGCGCCGGGCGGCATTCCCGCGCCGGGCGGCCTGGGCGGGGCGCCGAACTTCGGCACCCCCGCTGCGCCGGCCGCGCCGGCGGATGGGGCGACCGCCCCGGCCCCGGCCCCGGCCGCGCCGCAGGACGGGCTGGGGGCGCTGTCAGGCCCGCCGCCGGGCCTGACCGCCCCGCAACAGCCGGCGGGGAACTGATCGGCAGGGCGGGTTTCCCGCCCGCCTTCGCCCCCCGCGCCCCGCAACGAAAAGGGCCGCCGCGATCGCTCGCGGCGGCCCGATTGCAGGCTTGCGACGGATCAGAGCGTGCCGTTGCGCTGCTGGATCATCATGAAGGTATCATAGGTATATTCGGCGGTCTGGTTGTAGAGATACCAGTCGCCCCGCGCCCCCTTGATCGATTCCCAGATCTTCTTGAACGGCGCGTTCGAGGCTTCCAGTTCGGCATAGACCTCGTTCGCGGCCTTGTAGCAGGCGTCCAGGATCTCGGCGCTGAACGGGCGCAGCTGCGCCCCCGAGGCCACCAGCTCCTTCAGAGCCGTGGGGTTCAGGTGGTCGTATTTCTGCAGCATGTCGGCATCGACCGCCCGGCACGCGGTGTGCAGAAGCGACTTGTAGTTCTCGGGCAGCGCCTCGTATTTGTCCTTGGCAAAGAAGAAATGCACGGTCGGGCCGCCTTCCCACCAGCCGGGATAGTAATAATAGGGCGCGACCTTGAAGAAGCCCAGCTTCAGGTCGTCATAGGGGCCGACCCATTCCGAGGCGTCGATGGTGCCCTTTTCCAGCGCCGGATAGATGTCGCCGCCGGCGATCTGCTGCGGCACCGCGCCCAGCCGCTCCAGCACCTTGCCGGCAAAGCCGCCGACGCGGATCTTCAGGCCCTGAAGATCGGACACGGCGTTGATTTCCTTGCGGAACCAGCCGCCCATCTGCACGCCGGTATTGCCGCCCGGCAGGCCGAAGATGTTATGGGTGGCCAGGAATTCGTTGTAAAGGTCGATGCCGCCGCCGTGGTATTGCCAGGCGTTCATGGCCCGCGCCGACAGCGCAAAGGGCACGGCCGAACCCAGCGCGAAGGTCGGATCCTTGCCCCAGCTGTAATAGCCGACCGTATGGCAGGCCTCGACGGTGCCGTCGGTGACGGCGTCCTGGGCCTGCAGGCCGGGCACGATCTCGCCGCCGGCAAAGACCTGGATCTGGAACTTGCCGCCGGTGGCCTCGGACAGGTACTTCGACAGAACCTCGGCGCCGCCATAGATGGTGTCCAGCGATTTCGGGAAGGCCGAGGTCAGCCGCCATTTCACCTCGGGCATCTCTTGCGCGATGGCGGGCGCGGCAAGCGCAGCCCCGGCCGCTGCGGTCGCGCCGCCAACCGTGGCGCGGGTCAGAAAGGCGCGCCGGCCGAACTGGTTGGTTGTCTTCATGGGTTCCTCCGCGTTGATCGGCCTGTTCCTGGGCGGCCGATGACGGGGCGAATGTTGCATGCGACCGGACGGCCTGTCGAGACGCCAGTGCCGGATTTCCGCCGCATCCCCGCCCGCTTGCGCAATTGCCGCAGCGTCAGTCCGCCCAGCCCGCGCATCGCCGATCTTGTAGGGCGCTCAACGCACTACCCAAGCGGTTTGGGCTTGCCTATACTGGCAGGGGTCCGGGGCTTTGGGGGAACAAGGGATGCGCTGTCCTTTCTGTGGAAATGTCGATACGCAGGTCAAGGATTCGCGTCCGGCCGAAGACAACGTGGCGATCCGCCGACGCCGCTTCTGCCCGGCCTGCGGCGGCCGCTTCACCACCTATGAGCGGGTGCAGCTGCGCGACCTGGTCGTGGTCAAGTCCAGCGGAAGGCGCGAGGATTTCGACCGCGCCAAGCTGGAGCGCTCGATCCGCATCGCCATGCAGAAGCGCCCGATCGACCCCGAGCGCATCGACCAGATGATCTCGGGCATCGTGCGCCGGCTGGAAAGCATGGGCGACACCGACATCCCCTCGAAGGTCATCGGCGAGATCGTGATGGAGACGCTGGCCCGGATCGACACCGTTTCCTATGTCCGCTTCGCCAGCGTCTACAAGAACTTCCAGGCGGCGGACGATTTCGACAAGTTCGTGTCCGAGCTGCGCCCGCAGACGGTCGAGGAGTGACCGACCGCCGCCACATGCGCCATGCGCTGGCGCTGGCGCGGCGCGGCCTGGGCAATGTCTGGCCCAATCCGGCGGTGGGCTGCGTCCTGCTGCGCGACGGCGCGGTGGTCGGGCGCGGCTGGACCCAGCCCGGCGGCCGCCCCCATGCCGAGGTCATGGCGCTGGCCCAGGCCGGCGAGGCGGCGCGCGGCGCCACCGCCTATGTCACGCTGGAGCCCTGCGCCCATCACGGCAAGACCCCGCCCTGCGCCGAGGCGCTGGTCCGCGCCGGCATCGCCCGCGTCGTCACCGCCCTGACCGATCCCGACCCGCGCGTGGCCGGCCGCGGCCATGCCATCCTGCGCGCGGCCGGCATCGACGTGACCGAAGGCATCTGCGAGGCCGAGGCCCGCGCGGTGCAGCGCGGTTTCCTCAGCCGCATCCAGCGCGGCCGGCCGATGCTGACGCTGAAGCTGGGCGCCAGCTTCGACGGCCGCATCGCCACCGCCTCGGGCGAAAGCCAGTGGATCACCGGGGCCGAGGCCCGCCGCCATGTCCATGCCCTGCGCCTGGGCCATGACGCGGTGATGGTCGGCGGCGAGACGGCGCGCGCCGACCGGCCGGGGCTGAACGTGCGCGGCTTCGGCCCGGTGCGGCAGCCGGTGCGGATCGTGGTCTCGTCGCGCCCCTTGCCCGACCTGCCGGATGAGGGGCCGGAGCATGGCCCGCTGTGGCAGCTCGCCGGCCGCCCCGAGGATGTCATGGCCGAACTGGGCGTCCGTGGCCTGACCCGTGTCCTTTGCGAAGGCGGCGGGGTGCTGGCGGCCAGCCTGTTGCGCGCGGGGCTGGTGGACCAGTTGATCGGCTATAGCGCCGGGGTGGTGCTGGGCGGCGACGGCCGCGCCGGAATCGGCGCGCTGGGGCTCGAGCGACTGGCCGATGCGCCGCGCTTCCGGCTGGCCGAGACGCGCCGGATCGGCCCCGACGTCCTGCATCGCTGGCTGCGCGATGATGCGGTGGAGCGTTAATCAATCGGTCGTGGCCTAGCGCCGCCAGAGCCAGGCGTGGCCGGCCAGCAGGCCCTGCGCCTTGGACAGCAGCCGCAGCGCCGGGCCGCCCGCGCCGAATCCCGGATCGCGCAGCCGTTCGACGGCGACCTCGGGCGGGCAGGGCAGGTGGCTCACCGGGTCGAAATAGCGCGGATAGGCGATCAGCGCGGCATGGACCAGCAGCGCGAGGTCCGCCCGCACCTGCCGCCGCGCCGGCACCGGCCCCAGGTCGCGCGTCAGCCCCCAGCCGGCATAGAAGGGCGCGCCCAGCGTGGTGACGGGCAGGCCGCGCAACAGCGCCTCGAACCCCAGGGTCGAGGTCATGGTCCAGACCTCGTCCACCCGGCCCATCAGCGCATCGGCGGCCGCGTTGCGGGCGACCACATCGGCCAGCCGTTCCAGATCGGCCGGGGCGACCAGGCCGGGGCGCAACCCGGCCTCGACATCGGGATGCGGCTTGTAGACCAGCACCGCATCGGGATTCTCGGCCCGCGTGCGCTCCAGCAGGGCCAGGTTGGTGCGCTCGGTTCCCGCGCCCAGGCGGATCGAGGCATCGTCCTCGACCTGGCCCGGCACCAGGATGCGACGGCCGGGCGGCAGGTCGGGCGGCCCGCCGGACAGGTTGTATTTGGTGATCCCGGCCTCGACCAGCAGCCGGGCCAGGCGCAGGGCGCGGTCCCGCCCGCCGGGGGGCAGGGGTTCGGCCATCAGCCGCTCGAACCGGCTTTCGCGGCCGGGGTCGTAATAGATGCCCAGGTCGTCGGCGACCAGCGACAGGGGCGGGACCAGCGCCGCCCCCAGCCCGCGCGAGCGCAGGAATCCGTCCTCGACCCGCAGCGCGCCGGGCACCTGATCGGCGCGGCCTGCCCAGGCCATGGTCACGCCCGGTCCCGGTTTCGCGATAAAGCGCACCCCCCGGCCGCTGCCGAAGAACCGCGCCATGAACGGGCGTTTCCACAGCCGGATGCCATGCGCGCGATGGCCGGCATGGTCCTGGCGCCAGGCGCGGGCCTCGGCCTCGATCTGCTCCAGCGCGCCCTCGAAATCCGTCAGCCGGTCGCGGCAGGGATCATACCAGGTCGGCGCCAGCAGGTGGCTGGCGGCGAAAAGCTGCTCGATGCTGGCCGGGCTGCGGCGCGGGATCGGGTGCTGGTCGTCCGTCAGGCCCCAGCCGGCATAGAAGGGACGGCCGAAGATGCGCGGCCGGTGGCCGGCCAGCATCGCCTCGTATCCCAGCTGCGAGGAAAAGGCATAGACCCGCGCCGCGCCCGCAAGCAGCGCCCAGGGCGACACCGCGCCGTCGCAAAAGACCTCGCCGCGGCGCAGGTCGGCGGGGGTGAAATGGCCGGGGCGCAGGCCGCGCGCGGTCTCGGGATGGCTGCGCAGCACCAGCGGCAGGCCGGGATTTTCGTCGCGCGCCGCCTCCAGCATGGCCAGGAAATCCGCCCGGCCCGCCCCGCGCAGCGAGGCGTCGCCGCGGGTCTGGTCGATGACCAGCACATAGCCGGCGGCGGGCGGCGCGACCTGGGGCAGATGCGCGTTGTATTTCGACAGGTCGGCGGCGATCAGCCGCGCGATCCCCTGTCGCGCGCGTTGCAGCTGCGCCTGGGTGCCGGGCGCATGCACCAGCGTTTCGATCAGCGAGGGCGCCTCGGCGTCGAAATGCAGCCCGACGGGGTCGACCAGCAGGCCGATGGGCCCGCGCCGCGCCACCGCGCCGCGCGCCCGTCCCGGCAGGACCGAGCGCAGGAAGGCGTCCTCGACCCGCACCAGCCGGGCGCCGCGGCGGGCGGCCAGCGCCTTGCCGCGCCAGGCGGTCGGGCTGTCGCCCCAGATGCCGACGTGATCGCCGGGGCCGGGCAGGCCGATGCGGGGCGACCATCCGGCCAGCTGCAGGATGCGGCGTAGGCGAGGCCGGGTCAGGAAACCGCCGCTGCATATGAAAAGCCGCCGGGAATCCCCGGCGGCATCGTCGTTCTGCTCCACGTCCTTACCGGAAGGCGCTGTCTACCGAGCCGACCTCGGTCGCGGTGCCCAGGATCGACTGCAGGGTCTTGCGCCATTGCACGAAGGGCGCCTCGGTCACATAGACGGTGTCGCCGTCGCGGATGACGAAATCGCGCGCCAGGAACATGCCGTCGGGCCTGGTCAGGTCCAGCACATAGGCGACGCGCTGGCTGCCCTGGATGTCGCCGCGGCCCAGCACGGCGCGGGCCACCGCCGGCGGCTCGTCGCGCAGCACGAACACGCCCTTGGGATCGGCCAGCGCGGTGCTGAGGCCGCCGACCATGGCCACCGCCTCGATGGCGTTGATCTGTTCATTGCCCAAGGGCACCTTGGTCTGGCCGCCAAGCGCGCCAAGCGCGGTAAAGCTGCGCTCGTCCTCTTCGACCAGGATCACGTCGCCGGGGCGCAGCGCGATGTCGTTGCGCGCGTTGGAATACAGGTCGCGCAGCCAGACCTTGCCGCTGGAATTGCCGCGCTTGACCGTGACCACGGCGATCTCGGGCTCGATCGAGACGCCGCCCGAGCGCGACAGCATCGAGGAAAGGTTGCGGGTCGGGCGCTCGATCGGATAGACGCCCTGCGCGTTCACCTTGCCCATGACCGAGACGGTGGCGCCGTCGCCGGCGACGCGCGTGACCATGACCTGCGGGTCTGGGGTCTGGGTTTCCAGCTTCTGGGTGATGATGCGGCGCAGCTCTTCGGGGCTGTTGCCGGCGGCCAGCACCCGGCCGGCATAGGGCACGAAGATATAGCCCTGGCTGTCCACCTGCAATTCGGTCAGCTGGGTCGAGCTTGTCCCCATCGAGGCCAGCAGCCCGTCATCGACGTTTTCCCAGATCGACAGCCCCAGCACGTCGCCGGGCCGGATGTCGTCGGCCGCGACCGTCCCGGCCGAGCGGAAATCGGCCGAGAACCCATAGGCGGGGGTAAAGTTCGCCGCCCGGTTCACCCGGTCGTCGACATGCACGATATGGGTGCTGCCGCCCTTTTCCACCGCGCCGGACATGATCTGGCCCTTGGTGGGGCCCGAGCGCGGCAAACCGCAGGCGGAGACGAGAAGCATTCCCCCCAGAATCGCGACCCGCGTCAGGCGCGCGGCAAGGCTGCGGCGCATGCGGAGCGGCGCCGCACCGGATCGAAGGGGCGAAAAAATGGCTTGCGTCAAACTGTTGCTCCTGTCCTCTCGTGCGATTCCCGGATCGCAGGTCGTATTTTTCCGCACGTTAACCCAGCAACCAGGGGTTTTCCATATTTTTGCCCTGCTCAATCGTCCTTGCCGCCCATCTGTTGCCGATATTTGCCACGTCCGGCGAAAAGCGCCTGATAGGGATCCTCGGGCGCCAGGATCATGTCCACCACGATGCGCAGCGCATGGGCGCGGGACCGCGCGGCGTAAAACCCGCCCGGCACCTGGCTGCTTTCCAGCAGGAAGTCGCGATAGCGGCGATAGGCCAGGGCATGGGGCGGGCGCGGGTCGTGCAGGAATTCGTCCAGGCTCTGGTCCGAGACGAGGCCGGGCTTGTCGAAGACCGCCTGGCCCATGGCCTTGACCGGCAGCCCGCGCCACAGCGCCTGCTGCGCGGCGGTCGAGTTCACCGTCACCGCCGCATGGGCCTGGTTCAGCAGCCGCGCCAGCTTGCCGCCGCGCACGAAATGGACCCGGTCCTCGATCCCCAGCTCGCGCGCCCTGGCCAGGATGGCGTGGCGGATGCCGCCGCGCCCGTCCTCGAGCGGATGGGCCTTGAAGACGATGTGGTGGTGGCGCGGCGCCGAGCGGGCGAAGGCGGTCAGCACTTCGTCGGTGAACTCGGCCATGCGGCGATAGGGGGAATGGGCGACGAAGTTGGAATCATGTTCCAGCTGCATCAGCACCAGCACATAGGGAAAGCCGCCGCGGCGCACCGCCCCCGCCTCGCGCATGCGGGCCAGGGCGTGCAAGGGCGTCAGCAGGAAGCGGCGCAGGTTCAGCCGGAATTCCTGGAACACGCCGATCTGGCGGTGGGTGCGGTAGCCGGGATAGCGGCGGTTCGCCACCAGCACCAGGAAGTGATAGAGCGCGCCATAGAACTTGTGCTGGCGCATGTCGCCCCAGCGCGCCGGCGGGCGGTGCATCTCGGCGATGCGGTTGCGCAGGGCATTGCGCATCTCGCGCAGAGGGATGCGCATCAGCGCCGAATGCCCGTTCGAGCCGCCGCGCTCATAGGTGATCCAGAACGGGCGCAGATAGCCTTCCTCGAAGACATGCAGCACCAGGTCGTGGCGCCGCGCCGCCTCGCGCGCGGCGGCATGGACCGGGCGCACGTCGCCGTAAAGCACGATGTCGGTCACGCCCTTTTCGGTGACGATGCGGTCCAGGTGGTCGGGCCAGTCCTCGGGCCCGGTGTCGTGGCGGATGAACCGGGACGCGTCGGACCAGAAGAACTCGTCGCCGGCGTTGAAGCCGACGCGCCAGACCTGGGCGCCGGTGGCGCGCAAAAGCCGGCCGACGCGGTCGAAGAACGGGCCGTGCGGGCCCTGCAGCATCAGGAAGACGCGCTTGGCTGCGGGCAATGCGGCGGTCGCCGCCACCGGGACCAGCTTGCGCTGGGGCGGCGGCGGATCGGGCGGCGCAAGCGGGCGCTGGGGTGCCGCAGGCGCCGGGGCGGGGCGCAGATCGCGGACGTGGCGGGGGCCGGTCATGGGATTGAGCATATGAGCCTGGTGTCTGTTTGTGCAGGAATCGGGCTTTTCGCTACAGGCGGGGCCCAGCCACCGAGGTCATATTCCCTCTGATTGCACCAAAATCCCGCCGCTGTCACGGCCTTTCCTCATTTTGCCTTAATCGGCGCGGCCCCCGGCTGCGGCTTTGCTTGAAGATCGCGCGCCGAGGCTCTAGTTCTCGGGCAGCCAAAGGAAGGGGGCGTCCATGTTTACCGGCATCATCACCGATATCGGCGAGGTATCCCGCGTCGAGATGCGCGGCGACATGCGGGCGCGGATTTCCTGCCATTACGAGATGGCGGGGGTGGACCTGGGCGCCTCGATCTCCTGCGACGGCATCTGCCTGACCGTGGTCGAGAAGGGGGCGGACTGGTTCGACGTGGACATCTCGGCCGAGACCATCTCCAAGACCAACATCGGCGCCAACGGCTGGGCGCCCGGCAAGCGGCTGAACCTGGAACGCGCGCTGCGCGTCGGCGACGAGCTGGGCGGGCATATCGTCTCGGGCCATGTCGACGGCGTCGCGGTGATCGAGGAGATGCGCGACGAAGGCGGCAGCACCCGCATCACCCTGCGCGCGCCCAGGGCGCTGGCGCGCTTCATCGCGCCCAAGGGCTCGGTGGCGCTGAACGGCACCTCGCTGACGGTGAACGAGGTCGAGGGCGACCGCTTCGGCGTGAACGTCATCCCCCACACCCAGGCCGTGACCACCTGGGGCGAGATGCAGCCGGGCGACGAGGTGAACCTGGAAATCGACACGCTGGCGCGCTATGTCGCGCGGCTGGCCGAGGCGGGCTGATGGCCGGGATCGGCCATAACCGCGGTCCGGCGCTGTCCCCCGAGGCGGGCCGTGGCTTTCGCGCCCATGCCTGGACCGTGGCGCGGCGCGAGCTGCTGGGCGCGCGGCTGCCGGTCGAGGTGGTGCGCATGCAGGTCCGCCGGGCCAGGCAGCTGGGGCTGGACTACAAGACCTATGCCGGGGTGCGGGCGACGACCGGGCGCGACCTGGTGGCGTTTCTTTACTCGACGAATGCGCTGGGGGTGTTCCGCGACGGCCAGCCGGTCGGCGCGGCCGAGCGCCGGCGCATCGCCGAAAGTGCCGCCGCGCCGCATCTGGGCTGCGCGCCGGGGCTTGCGCCCGATGCGATCGCGGTGCAGATCGGGGCGGTCTCGGCCGAACGCCTGCCGCCCTTTGGCGCCAGCTGGTCGGCGATCCGGGACGGGATGAAGGGCTGGCTGCGGGCACGGGGCCTGCCCGGCGATGCGGTGCTGATGATCGGCGAGACCGGGCATGAGCGGGAAATGATGGTGGCAGGCGGGCTGGCGGGTTTCGTCACCGGCCGGCAATTCTTTGCAGGAGCGGCGGATGCAGTATGAAAAGCCGGGGCCGGTCGAGCGCGACTGGTCCGACGCGATCTCTCCCATCGAGGAGATCATCAACGAGGCCCGCAACGGCCGCATGTTCATCCTGGTCGACCACGAGGACCGCGAGAACGAGGGCGACCTGGTCATCCCCGCCCAGATGGCCACGCCCGAGGCGATCAACTTCATGGCCACCCATGGCCGCGGGCTGATCTGCCTGTCGCTGCCCGGCCCGCGCATCGACGCGCTTGGCCTGCAGCTGATGAGCCCCAAGAACTCCAGCCGGCACGAGACCGCCTTCACCATGTCGATCGAGGCGCGCGAGGGCGTGACCACCGGCATCTCGGCCCATGACCGCGCCCATACCGTCGCGGTGGCCATCGACCCCAGCAAGGGCGCGGCCGACATCGCCACGCCCGGCCATGTCTTTCCGCTGCGCGCCCGCGAGGGCGGCGTGCTGGTGCGCGCCGGCCATACCGAGGCGGCGGTGGACGTGGCGCGGCTGGCGGGGCTGAACCCCTCGGGCGTGATCTGCGAGATCATGAACGAGGACGGCACCATGGCGCGGCTGCCGGACCTGGTGGCATTCGCGCAGAAGCACGGGCTGAAGATCGGCACCATCAGCGACCTGATCGCCTATCGCCGCCGCCACGACAACCTGATCGCCGAGCGCGGCCAGCGCGCCGTGCATTCGATCCATGGCGGCGACTGGATGATGCGCATCTTCGCCGACGAGACCTCGGGGGCCGAGCATATCGTGCTGACCAAGGGCGACCTGACCGCGCCCGGCCCGGTGCCGGTGCGCATGCATGTGCTGGACCCGCTGCACGACGTCCTGGGCATCGGGCGCGAGAGCGCCGGCACCCTGGACGCCGCCATGCGCGTCATCGCCCAGGAGGGTAGGGGCGTCGTGGTGCTGTTTCGCGACCTCGAGCCGCGCCTGCCGCGCCAGGACGAGGTTTCCTCGCATGTGCTGCGCCAATACGGGCTGGGGGCGCAGATCCTCTCGGCGCTCGGCCTGTCCGAGCTGGTGGTGCTGACCAATTCGGCGCCGGTCAAGGTGGTCGGGCTTGACGCCTACGGGCTTTCGATCCATTCCACCCGCTCGATTCCCAAAGAGTGACGAAATGGCCGCCAGCATCGAACATGACCAATTGCCGCTGCCCCGGATCGAGGGCGGCGCGCGCCTGCTGATCGTGGTCGCGCCCTATTACCGCCAGATCGCCGACGGGCTGATCGCCGGCGCGCGCGGCGTGGCCGAGACCGCCGGCGCCACCGTCGATCTGGTCGAGGTGCCCGGCGCGCTGGAAATCCCCAGCGCCATCGCCCTGGCGGCCGGCCGCAACCTTTACGACGGCTATGTCGCGCTTGGCTGCGTGATCCGCGGCGAGACGACGCATTACGACACCGTCTGCAACGACAGCTCGCGCGGGCTGATGCTGCTGGGCCTGCAGGGCCATTGCATCGGCAACGGCATCCTGACGGTGGAAAACACCGCCCAGGCCGAGTTGCGCGCCGATCCGCAGGGCCAAAACAAGGGCGGCGGGGCCGCGGCCGCGGCGCTGCACCTGATCGCGCTCAAGCGCGGCTGGGCCGGGCAATCGCCGCGGGGCGACGCCCCGGTGCCGCGCGACGTGATCAAGCTGGCCGGCGAGATCGACGGGCCGGGCAGCGCATGAGCGGGGCGGGCGACAAGACGCGCCGCGACGGCGACCGGCAGGCGCGGCAGGCCCGCGCCGCGGCCGCGCGGCTTTATGCGGTGCAGGCGCTGTTCCAGATGGAGGCGGGCGGCCAGTCCGCCGACCGCGTGCAGCGCGAGTTCCTGAACTGGCGCATCGGCCGCGAGGACGAGGACGAGGACATGGTCTCGGCCGAGGCCGACCAGGCGCTGTTCACCCGCATCGTGGACGATGCCGTCACCTGGCAGTCGCGGATCGACCAGATGACCGACCGGGCGCTGGTGGCGAAATGGCCGATCGGCCGCATCGACCCGGTGCTGCGCTCGGTCTTCCGGGCCGCGGGCGCCGAGCTGGTGACGCCCAAGACCCCGCCCAAGGTGGTCATCGCCGAATATGTCCGCCTGTCGCAGGCCTTCTTCGCCGAGGGGCGCGAGTCGAAATTCGTCAACGCGGTGCTGGACCACATGGCGCGCGAGGCCCGTCCCGAGGCATTCTGACGCGGGGCGCGCGGGATTTTCCCCTCGGGCTTTGCCGCGATCCGCGCTAGAATGGCCGGGCTTGTCTGTTCCGGGAAAAAAGATGCCGCAACTCGTCCGGCTTTATATCGTCAGCATCGCCATCGGCTTCGCGCTGGCGCTGGCCTTTACCGCGCTGCTTCTGGCGCTGGATGTCGGCACGCTGCGGCATCTGGTGACGGCCACGCGCGGCGGCTGGATCGCGGTGCTGATGCTGGTCGTCTTCCACACCATCCTGTTCTCGGGGGTGCAGTTCGGCATCCGCATCATGCTGATGGCCCGCAAGGATGGCCGCGGCGGCGGCCTGCGGCAGCGGATTCGCCCCAACCCCGCGCCCGCCATGGCCCCCGCCGCCACCCGCCCGCGCTGATTTCGCGGCCCCGCCCGGCAGGCGCTGCATTTTTGCGTCGCCACTGTGGACCTTTCGCAACAATTTCATCTCGGAAAGGCGCCGATCCGGTGCCTTTTTTTTGTGCAACGCCTTGCCGTCATCCCGGTGTTTCAGCATTGTCATCTTTCGTTAGCAATGTGGTGCCCTGTTACCCGCCTGAGGCCGCGCCGAAAATTTCGTGCAACCGGCGGGCGAAAAGGTTTCATCACGTTTTCGCATGATCCGTTTTCCGCCGATGGGCAGGTTCCCGCCGAATTTCACGTTTTTGCGAGTTTTTGCGCAGTTTTCCGGGCCTCTTTATCGTCGGGCGCGACGGTTCTACCTCTGGGCCAGCAGAGATGCTCGTGGTTCCGCAAGGGCGGTGCCACGGACACGAAACGGTTCGGAAAAGGACTGACACAATGAAGACGCTTGCTTACCTCGCCGGTGCCACCGCCCTGGCCGCCGCGTTCTCGGCCCCCGCTTTCGCGCAATCCGAAATCGCCACGGGCGCCGATGCCACCGGCATCACGGAAGTCAACGAACAGATGCGGGACGTCGAGGAGGCGGTCCGCGACGATTTCGACCGCTCGTCCGACGCCTATCGCTTCGGCAATCCCGAGCGCCGCCAAGGCGTGTTCGGCTCGGTCGCGCTGAGCTACGTCGGCCGCACCGGCAACAGCGAGAACCAGGACTTCAGCCTGGCCGGCCGCCTGTCGTCGAACCAGGGCCGCTTCTCGCAATCGGTCGGTATCCTGCTTGAATACGGCGAGAACAATGCCGGCGACACGGATACCGAAAAGACCTATGTCATCTACGAAGGCATGTATGACATCAACGATCGCTTCTACGGCTTCGCTCTGGGTCGTCTGACGACCGATGCGCTGGCCAACGATCCGGTCAGCCTGGCCACCGACGAGAGCTTCGCGGACTTGGACGGCCGCCTGAAGCGTGACGCCTATTTCGGCGTCGGTCCGGGTTACCGCGTGATCAACAACGACACCACCGCCTGGCGCGTGCAGGCCGCCGTCGGCGTGCGCTACACCAAGGCCGTGGACGTGATCGACCCGGTCGCCGAGACCTACGACTACAACACGGAAACCGAAGTCGGCTACCTGCTGTCGTCGCGTTTCTATCACCGGATCAACGACCAGTTCTTCATCACCAACGACACCGACTATCTGACCTCGGACGCGAACGATACCGCGACCAACGAACTGGGTCTGAACTTCAAGATGACGGAAGCCTTCGCGACCCGGATTTCCTATAAGACCGAGTATGTTTCGGATCGCGCGACCCGCACCGACAACACGCTGGGCGTGTCGCTGGTCTACGGCTTCTGATCGAGCAGAAGAAAAAGATCTCTCCTCTCTCTCCATGGGCGGCCTTCGGGCCGCCCCTTTTTGCATCGGGAGCAGGGGGAAAAGCGGTGGCGGGAACCGCAGCGACCGTGGCGGCGCAGGTTTCCCCGAAAGCCTGGATGTCCAGGTGGGAACCGGATAACGGGACCAGGGCCCCGACAGAGCCAGCCCCCTCGGTGAAGTTATAGGCCAGTGAGAAAGATGGCCGCGCACGAGAAGAGCAGAAACCCGCCAGCCCCAAAGATAGGACGGCCGCCCATGGGCTGCAAGGGCGGCGCGGGCTTGCACAATGTTTCCCTTTCGTTCATGGTGGGCGCATGAACAGCGCCGCCGATCCGACCGCCGATCTTCTGCCCGCCCTGCCGGGCCAGCGGCTTGCGCGCGGGGTGGCGCGGATGCTGGCCGGGCTGGGCCATGCGGCGCTGCCGGAATTTGTCCCGGCGGGCGGGCTGCGGGTCGACGTGATCTCGGTCACGCCCAGGGGCGAGATTTGGGTCGTCGAATGCAAGAGCTGCCGGGCCGATTTCGTCTCGGACCGGAAATGGCAGGGCTATCTGCAGTTCTGCGACCGCTTCTTCTGGGCGGTGGATGCCGATTTCCCCGAAGACCTGCTGCCCCAGGGCTCGGGCCTGATCCGCGCCGACAGCTGGGGGGCCGAGCTGGTGCGCATGGCCCCCGAATCGCGGCTGGCCGGGGCGCGGCGCAGCCGGCTTTTGCGCGACATCGCCCGCGTCTCGACCGCGCGGCTTCTGGCGCTGACCGATCCGATGGGGATCAGCGGCGCGGCTTCCTGACATCCTTGCCGGGTTTCGAGGGGCCGCCGATGCTGCGCGCGGCCTCGGCGGCGGCCAGCAGTTCCTCGGCGATTTCCTCGGCCTCGTCGGGGTCGAAGTCCAGCGGCAGGTCGACGTTCTCGGCCTCGACATAGATCCTGACCATGCCGCGGTCGGTGGGGCCGATCTGAAGATTGGCGGCGATGTCGCTTTGGCTGTTGATGCTCATGCTGGCTCTCCTGGCGCCTGGCCTCATGGATCCGGGGGATTTTCCTTAACCCGCATGCGAATTTCCGGCAAGACGGGCTTGCGCAGCCCGGTGGCTGGCGCTAGATACCCGCCTGTGCCGCCTTAGCTCAGTTGGTTAGAGCGCTAGATTGTGGATCTAGAGGTCCCCCGTTCGAGCCGGGGAGGCGGTACCATCCAATCAGCCACCAAGCGCAAGAAGCCGGACGGATCATGATCCGTGCAGGCGACGGCCGTTTGAACGCGGTGCGGCTTGCGCCCCAGCGATTCCCGGTCCAGGGCAGCGCCCCGTCGGTTGCCTGGGGCAGGGCGGCGGCCTGCTGTGCCGCGGCTAGGATGTCGTGTTTTCATCGGCGCGGGATCGTCGGCTTGAGCTTATAAAGCTCCGGCGCAGGCATGATATGCAAATGTCCGAGTCATAAAAATATCACATCGCCCTCGCGGCTTTTTCCGGCCGCTTTTCCGGTCGCGGCTTTGCCGATATGCGCCGCCGGCGAGCATTCGCATGACTTACGGAGATGAAGTTGAAAACTGCATTCTATGCCGCCGCGGCCAGCCTTGTTGCGGGCGCCTCCTTTGCCGGGGGATATGTTCCTCCGGTCGTTGAGCAGCCGGTGGCCGTCGCGCAAACCCGCGCCGATGTCGATTGGACCGGGTTCTATGCCGGTCTCCAATACGGGCAGGGCAGCCTCGACGCCTCGGTTCCCGGCGTCACCGTCGATGCGGGCGATTTCGACGCGCTTGGCCTGCACGCCGGTTATCTGCGCGATTTCGGCCAGTTCGTCCTGGGCGGCGAACTGGACTACAACAATGTCGAGCATGACGATTTCGACGGCAGCGCGGACCTGTGGCGCCTGCGCGCCCGTGCCGGCTACGACATGGGCAAGTTCCAGCCCTATGTGACCCTGGGTGCCGCGCGTCTTTCGGGCGAGGATGCCAAGGAAACCGGCCTGACCTATGGCATTGGCGCCGATTTCCTTTTGACCGACAATTTCTCGGCCGGCCTGGAATACAGCCATGCCGATTTCTCGGATGTGGACGGCACCAATATCGACCTTGATGCGGATATGGTCCAGATCCGGGCGTCGTATCGGTTCTGACAAAACCTGGCCGGTCGTTTATGACCGGCCGATGGTTGTCGCGACAATGAAGCCGCCCCATGGGCGGCTTTTCAATATCCCGGAAAGCACCCCTTGATGATTTCGGGGGTCGAATCCCCAAGGTGGCGCTGCCGGTGCCGCTGCGCTATAGACGGCGATGCCGTTCCAGGAGCGGCGCCGGGGCGGTGGTTCCCTGGGATTTGCCAAGACCCCGCGATTCGCAGGCGGGAACAAGACAGGATCGGGCGGCGCGACCAGTGCTGGAAATGGCTGAGACGGATAGTTTCATCAACAAAAACAACAGCGCGCGGCTTTCCGTCGCGCCGATGATGGATTGGACGGATTTATATTGTAAATCAGGTGGTTGGTGAGTTCTGTGTGCAGTGTTTGCACACGAGTTTTCGCGCTTTGTTTCCTACTCATTCGCGCGATACGTCGCGATTCAGCCGCCGTAGCCTCGATCTTCATGCAACCTGCGCAGGCTGAATGAATTTCGTCTGAATGGAGTGTCCGTCCCGCCATTAGGTTGGACAGATTGTCACTTCCGATATGGCTTGCCGATCCACGATCCCCACCTGGGGCTGGTCCGGAAATTCCCGACCTCGGTCGTCCGGTCACCCGACCAGAATGGCCGTCATCGTCCGGACATGGGCGTCGATGCGCTCCAGGACCGCGCCGGGTACGACGGCGCGTTCGGGCAGATCCCACCAATGCGCGTCGACCGCCTGAACGGTTTCGGCAACCGCCTTCAAAACGGCGGGTTCGGGGAGCTTGGCGCGGTTGGCGAAAGTCTTCCAGCGCGCCGAGGTCAGTGCTTTGAAGGCGCGCTCGCCGCCGAGCGATAGGGCCAGGTCGTCCGCAGGAAGATAAGGGATGGTCGAGAGCAGGTCGTAGACGGGCGCGAGGGCAGGGGCGTTGCCGTCCCCGGGGTAGATCAGCGACCAGTTTTTCAGATGCATGTCGCCATTGCCCATGATCACCGAGAGCGCGAGACGCCGGACGAACTCCAGCGCCGCCAACGGAGAAATGGCTATGCTGAGCGCCGATGCGATATCGTGATAGGCTGCGCCCTCGTATTTGCGCGCGGGGGGGATACCGAACACCTGGGCGAAATCCTCGATATGGATGCGCTGGCCGCCCGGCCCGCGATCGAAGCGGCGCAGCAGTAGGACCCGCCCCTCGGTCATGGTCTCGAATTCCGCTGGGATGCCGTCGAACTGGTCACGAGTGACCAGCTCGCGCTCGGGCACCTCCATGCCGATGGCTTCGGCCAGTGCGAGGTTGGCAAATTCGTTCTCCGATACCGCCGGAAAAGCCGTGGAGGGGAACTTGGCGATGTATTCTCCGTCGCCGTCGCCGAGCGGCACGGTCAGCCCGCCACCTTTGCCAGTGTTCTTCATCACTGAGAGCTTCATCTGGACGCCGGCCAGCGAGAAGCGAGCTTTCGGCGCCGTCTGGGTGGTCTTCGCTGGGGCCAGGGCAGGGCCGTCGCCCGGCAGGGCGCGCACAGCGCCGGGCAGATCGGCCCCGAGCGCTGCGAGCAGGTCGAAGTCATTGCCGGGACGGACACGCCCGGCGTGGTGCTTTTCCATCGCGTCGCGCAGCTTGTCCTCGGGAAGCAGGTTGGCGAAGAAGGCCGGTAAAGAGCCCGCGATCGGCCGCGGATCCTTCCGCAGCCCGCCATTCGCCGCCCGGAAGGAGAGACTGAGGATGGGGTATCCACCCGTCGCGCGATAGGCAGGAGCGAAGCTGAAAGCGTTGAAATCGCCCGGGGTTCGGACGATGGTGCCGATCTTGTGTCGGTTCAGGAAAATGTCGAGCGCCTGAACGCTGGCGGCGGTTGGTTCAGCGCTCATCGTCAGGCTCCGGCTGCGGTGCGAATGCCGGGGCATCCTCCCCAGCCTCGGGGCTGAGTAGGGTGTCGACCGCGGGCACCAGGAATTGGGGGATCAACATCATCTCGAGCCCGAGCGCGCGCGCAACATTCATCAGAGTAGTGGCGCGCGCGGCGGCAGCGCCCGTCTCGATGTCGCGGTAGCGCGGGCGGGAAATGCCAGCCAACTCGGCGACCTGTTCCTGGGTCAACCCGGCGGCCAGCCGCGCCCGGCGAAGCTGTGTGCCGATCGTGTGAAGAGAGGTTGTTTCGGGCACCAAGGATACCTTTGCGATTCATGTGATTGATATTGATCTGAAAACATATCATCATCCCGCTAAAATAGCAAGAATATGATCTGTATCCATATCTTCATGTTGTCTGAAGATACGTATAAGTAACATTGATGTGGGAGCCAAGGAACGACGGCAAGACGCGCAATCCGGTCGCACATAAGGGGCGTATCTGATGGGGGGCGACCTTCAGACGTAGGCGACGATCTGTTTTACGATGGGATGCATCCAGGCGGGCACAGAGGCGATGCCAGAAATCTGAGCAGCCGGGAGAGGGTCATCCAGGCCCGCGGCACCGCCTTGAGGGCCGAGCCCTCTGCGCTCACCGACCAGAAGGCTTTGGCTTGGGCTGATGCAGGCGTCGGCTGGTGTTCTTGCGGAAGGTGTTGCGGAGATCCTTGTTGATCAGCTCGATGTCGAACCAGTCCGGATCGAAATGCCCGCCGGCCCAGCGAAGGTTGGAGCTGTGGTCCTCGTGGTTCGGATCCTGGATGGTCTCGAGGAAATCGGCATAGGACCAGGGGCCGCCGACATCCTCGGGTGGCCGGGCTCGGGCCCCTTCGGTGCATTCTGCATGGCGGGGCAGGGGATCCAGGGATAGCCACTCCTCGATCCGGATCACATGGGTCCAGTCATCGCCAAAGTCGTAGAGGTAAGTGAAGGTCAGATCCTGGCCGGTGAAATCCGCCAGCCTGACCCCGGTGTAGTCGAAGGTCTGCGGCCCGCCGAAGCCATCCTCAAGCTGATCGGGGTCGCCATAGCGCAGCCCGCCGATCCGGAACTCATGCAGATGGCTGTCGGTCCAGCTGAACGCGGCCTGCAGCACCAGATGCAGCCTGTCGAGCGTCCAGTCCGACGGCACGACAAGTCGCCGCCAGATCGGCGGGTCAATCTCCGCCAGAGAGACATGCAGGCGGATGGCATTCGCGGGCTGGTACAAGGCAGGTCTCCCCGATCAGATCGCAAAATCCTCGAGCGATTTTCCCGAAGCCAGCGCCTCGGCGATCCAAGCCGGTTTGCGCCCACGGCCGGACCAGGTGATTTCGGCGTTTTCCGGATGGCGGTACTTGGGCGCAGACGCCGCGCGTTTCCGGGTGGGAGCGGCTTCCGCTAGCTCGTCGAAGCTGAAACCGAGCTCGCGGGCCAATTCGTCCACCTTGGAGCGAGCCTCGGCCTTGCGTCGGTCCTCGAAACTGGCGATGGCCTTCGCAACATTCTTTTGCAACTGCTTCAGTTCGGGGAGCGACAAGGCGTTAAGATCGATATCCGTCATCTGGTCCTCTTTTATTGCCCGTTGGCTTTGAGCCCGATCTCTCGGGAAGGAAGGCGTCTGGCGCTGGAAAGCAGGCACCGCGATTGCGTGTCAGATAAGCGCAGATATCGTGGGGATTACAACACGTCGGGGATCGGGGCTCGCGAGTGGTGGCTTTTGCCGTTTCACGCCTGCCTCGGCTGAATACGTGGATTGTCTGGGGGAAAGCCTTCCCCCTGGTCGGCACTGGCATTGCCGACCGACATACCCCCATCAGGGGGGAGACCCCGCAACGCCCCCTGAGAGAGAGAGTGCGGGCGGGTTTTCCGTGACGGGTTGAGGGCTGGAGGAGAGGCCTCCGGCGCCCGTCGCGGAGATCATCCCGATGACCAGAGAGCATCGCGCAGCCCGCAAAAGCGGCCCGCGCACCAACCTTTATGACGACATCACCGACAAGATCATCGCCGAGCTGGAGGAAGGCCGGCTGCCCTGGGTTCAGCCCTGGGGGACGGCGGCGGCGCAGGCGCCGCTTGCCATGCCGCGCAATGCCAGCACAGGGCGGCAATATTCCGGGATCAATGTCCTGATCCTCTGGGGCGCCGTCATCCAGCAGGGCTATCCAACCCAGCACTGGCTGACCTTCCGCCAGGCGCTGTCGCTCGGCGGCAATGTCCGCAAGGGTGAGCGGGGCACAACCGTCGTCTATGCCGACCGCTTCACGCCTGAAGACGAGAAGCGCCGCGCCCGGGAGACCGGAGAAGATGCAAACAGCATCCCGTTCCTGAAGCGCTTCACCGTGTTCAACGTGGCGCAATGCGAGGGTCTGCCCGACGATATCGCCATCGAAGCGCCGCCACCGCCGCCCGGGCTGATCGAGCCGCGGGTCGAGGCATTGATCGCGGCGACCGGCATCGATTTCCGGATCGGCGGCAACCGCGCCTTCTATGTCCCCGCGCTCGACTATGTGCAGGTGCCACCTCCGCAAGCCTATTTCGAGCCGATCAACTGGCACAGGACCGCCCTGCACGAGATGGGGCACGCGACAGGACATGCCTCACGGTTGGGGCGGGATTTCTCGGGCGGTTTCGGCACGAAGAAATACGCCTTCGAGGAACTGATCGCCGAGATTTCGAGCGCGTTCTGTTGCGCCTCGCTCGGGATCGCGCCGACCGTGCGCCACGCCGATTACATCGGCTCCTGGCTGGAGGTGATGCGCGAGGATTCCCGCGCGATCGTTCGTGCAGCCTCGCAGGCCAGCAAGGCGGCCGACTGGCTGCTGGCCCATCTGCCCGACGACAGCACCGATGTTGAGCGGCAGACCCCGACGGAAGGGAGGGCCGCGGCATGATCCTCCTGACCGACACACAGCGTGACCGTTTGCTGGCGAATGGCCGCGATCGCGATCAGGATCACATCCCGGTCGTGAAGTTCTTCAATCCCTTCGGCGCCGGTGTCTGGCTTGCGACCGAGCTCGACGAGGACGGCGACATCATGTTTGGCTTGGCCGACATTGGCTACCCGGAGCTTGGCTCCTGGAGCCTCAACGAACTGCGTTCCATTCGGCTGCCCTTCGGCATGGGCATCGAGCGGGATCTGCTGTTCACGGGGGACTTCCCGATCTCGGTCTGGGCCGAGACCGCCCGCGAAACCGGCAGCATTCGCGATGCCGAGCGCCTGCTGTATCGTTCGGGCCACCTGTCAAACGGGACACGCTCCGATACGGAGACCTGGCATTCCTGAGGGTGTCTGCGGCTTCCACGCCGCTCTCTTCGAAGGAAGAGGGCGGCGCTTCTCCTCGTGACGCGGTGAAAGTTCGGCGCCTGGCCGGCTGCCCGTTGGAGAACAGGACCATGACACGAAGCACGAGAACATCCGCGATCGAAGCACAGCCGCTCCGGTTCTCCGCCCAGGAGCAGGCCGTGGTCTATGAGGCTCGGCAGATCCTGCTGCGCCACCTTAATCAGAACCCTGTCCTGACGTCCTGGCAGGCGGTGCTCGACTATTGCGCCCTCACCATCAGGGGCGATGTGGAGCGCTTCCATGTCCTCTATCTCGACCGGAGGAACCGGCTGATCTCGGACGAGTGCCTCGCCATCGGCACGGTCGATCATGTCCCGGTCTATCCCCGGGAGGTGCTGCGGCGATGCCTGGCACTCAATGCCTCGGCGTTGATCATCGTGCACAATCATCCGGCCGGCGACCCCGAGCCCTCGGCCGCCGACCTCGCGATGACGAAAGAAATCCGGAACGCCTGTGCGTCTCTGGGGGTAGTGCTGCACGACCACATCATCACCGGTGCTGGCCGGGAGACCAGCCTGCGTGCCCGCGGCGAGCTCTGATGGGGCCGCGCGTTACGCCGGCCCATAAGAGGGAAAGGTGGGTGGGGAATTTCGTGACGGGCTGGTTGCCGGAGAGAGAGGCTCCCCGGCGTCCGTCATGGAGACCCTGACATGGCCACTGCCACACAGAAGATCACCCTGTCGTCCTCGCGCGACATCCCCTTCAACAAGCTGGTGCTCAGCCAGTCCAACGTCCGTCGCGTGAAGGCCGGCATCTCGGTCGAGGAACTGGCCGAGTCCATCGCCCGCCGGGGGCTGATCCAGTCCCTGCATGTCCGCCCCGAACTCGACTCGGAAGGCAAGGAGACCGGCCTCTTCGAAGTGCCGGCTGGCGGGCGCCGTTACCGGGCGCTGGAACTGCTGGTCAAGCAGAAGCGCCTCAACAAGACCACGCCGGTGCCCTGTATCGTCTCGGAGGCCGGAGACGACATCCTGATCGACGAGGTGTCGCTTGCCGAGAATATCGAGCGCGCGCCGCTGCATCCGCTCGACCAGTTCCGCGCCTTCCAGGTCCTTCGTGAGAAGGGCATGAGCGAGGAGGAAATCGCCGCCGCCTTCTTCCTCGACGCAAAGGTGGTGAAGCAGCGTCTGCGCCTCGTTTCGGTCTCGCCGGCGCTCCTCGAGGCCTATGCCGAGGACGGCATGACGCTGGAACAGCTCATGGCCTTCACAATCTCCGACGACCATGCCCGGCAGGAACAGGTCTGGGAGGCGATCAAGGATGGCTGGCAGAAAGAGCCATATACCATCCGTCGCATGCTGAACGAGACCACGGTGCGGGCCTCCGACAAGCGGACGCTCTTCGTCGGTATCGAGGCCTATGAGGCGGCGGGCGGCTATGTGCTGCGCGATCTCTTCCAGCAGGACGATGGTGGTTGGCTCCAGGACCCGGTTCTGCTCGACCGGCTGGTGGGCGAGAAACTGAAGGCCGAGGCGGAGACCATCGCCGCCGAGGGCTGGAAGTGGATCGAGGTCGCGACCGATTTCCCCTATGGCCATACCGGCGGCATGCGCCGTCTGGCCGGCACCACCATCGACCTGACCGACGAGGAACGTGCCGAGCGCGAAAAGCTCCGCGACGAGTTCGACGCGTTGGAGGCGCAATATGCTGAGGCCGACGAACTGCCCGACGAGGTGGACTCGCGGCTCGGCGAGATCGAAGAGGCGCTGGAAGCCTTCGAGACCCGACCGATGCTCTACGACGCCGATCAGATGGCTCGCGCCGGTGTCTTCGTCAGCATCCGCCATGACGGCCAGCTCGCCGTCGAGCGCGGCTATGTCCGTGCCGACGACGAGGCGATGGAAGGTCAGGAAGGGCAGGGAGCCGATGGTCGTTCTCCCGAGGGCGGCGAGTCCGGTGGTGTGCAGCGCGCGGTAATCATGGTGGGTGGCAGGGCGACGGAACCCGAGGAGGACGATGAGGTCGAAACCATCCGGCCTCTGCCGGACCGCCTGGTCAGCGAGCTGACCGCGCATCGCACGCTGGCGCTCCGCGATGCCGTGGCGACGAACCCGCATGTCGCGATGACGGCGCTGCTGCATCGGCTGGTCACCGATTGCTTCCTGCCGCACTCCACCAGGGGGTGCCTGGAGGCCCATGTCCGGGAAGTTCATTTCCCGGCGCAAGCCGACGACCTCGGCGAAAGTGTCTCGGCGCGCGCCATCGCCGAGCGGCACGAACGCTGGGGCGATCATATCCCGGCCGACGATGCGGCGCTCTGGGAATGGCTGGTCAATCAGGACGACAACACCCGCATGGAGTTGCTCGCCCATTGCATCAGCTTCGGCGTCAACGCCTTGCACGAGAAGCCCAACCCCTATGGCGGCATGGGCGTCAGCCAGCACGGGCTCGACCTGCGCCTGTCCCAGGCCGACCGGCTGGCACGGGCAACGGGCCTCGACATGGTGGCGGTGGGTTGGCGGCCGACCGTCGGCAACTATCTCGGCCGTGTGACAAAGCCCCGGATCATCGAGGCAGTGCGCGAGGGCGCTGGCGAGCGGGCGGCCCAGCTCATCGATCACCTGAAGAAGGGTGACATGGCGAAGGAGGCCGAGCGCCTGCTGGCCGAAACCGGCTGGCTTCCTGAGCCGCTGCGCATGGTGGTTCGCGATGCGGACGCCGGCGGCGACACCGAGGCGGATGATCTGCCTGAATTCCTTGCCAGCGATGGCGAGGGTGAAGACGGCACGGAGGACGAAGAGCAGTCGATGGTCGCCGCCGAATGATGCTCAGGCGGGGTGGCCTTCGCTGCCCCGCCTCATCCCTTCCGTTTCCGCAACACGCCCGGTCCTCGTGACCGGGCTTTTTCTTTGGAGAAATCCGATGTCCGCACATGTTGATATCGACCAGGTCTTCCGCGAGGACAGTGCCAACCCGCCATCCGAACGCACGCTGCCCTGGGAGGAAACCTGCGACGGCATCACCGTAGTGGTGGAGCCGAAGCCGCATTGGGCGGACGACATGCGCGCCTTCCGTCTCGAAGCCCGCGAATATTGCCGCTATGCCGATTGGACCGCGAACGGCGGTCATGCCCGGTTCTACGGTCATATCGACACCAGCGGTGACGCCGTGATGATGAGCGCGCGCGCCATGATCGCCCGCGAGATTGCCGATGGGCTCTGGGACTGAAGGCCCGCTCATGTCTGACGGTAGCCGCCCCCGTCGTCCTGTCATCGGCCTGTATGGCTCCAGTTCCAGCTTCACCACGGTGCCGCTCATCATGTTCGGCATCGGTGTCCGCCCCCGTCCTCGAACACGCTCCTGATGCCAGCGCGGCGGCAAGGCTGGCCGGGCGGGGCATCTGCAAGGGGGTATCCGGCGCCTGTCGGATGCAAGACACCACCCCCGCTTCCATTCGCTAACCTTGGTCTGATCCGTCTCTTTGACATTCAACCCCGGAGGGGTCGGCTTACGCATACGTGCCGCCCTCGGGGATTCGGAGCTAGTCCGAATGCCCGAGGGTGAGTGCAGATCCGGTCAGACACGTCGGGCGCCTGTCGCGCGGGGGATGGTCCCCCGCCTCCAGAGACAGGAGCCAATCCCGATGTCCTATGCAGATGCCACCGCTTTCGCTGCCAGCCTCGCCACCACGCTGATGGTCGTGATCGTCGTGTTCCAGGCCGGGGACGGAACCCACGGCGCCATGCCCGCCGACGAGTTTGACGGCGATGAGGACATGGTGAAGCTGGAACTTGATCCATGGGCCTGAGGCGCGAAAGCGCCTCACCCCAAACGGCCCGAACGCGGAGACCCGCGCTTCGGGCTTTCAGTGCCTCTCGATGGTCCCCCGTCGTCGGCAGCGGAACCGGGAACAAGCCCGGTCAGAGAGGAAGAGTGCGGGCCTTTCGGCCGTGACGGGTTGAGGGCCGGAGAGAGAGGCTCACCGGCGCCCGTCATGGAGTGATCCCGATGACCTTTGCCCGTTCCGAAACCTTCTGCTCCATCGGCCAGATTCTGGCGGCCGATGTTCTGCCCGCGCTTTTTCGGTCGCATAAGCTGCCGCTACGCATCTCTTGCCTCGGCACCGCCAGCTATGACGCCAGTGACGCGGCGAATAGCTTTGATCGCGTGATCCCGCTTGGGGAATGCCCGTCACCGGAGGAGGCCATCGAGGCCGCAGCCTTGCGCCTGTCGCGCGGTGATATTTGCACGGGGCCGGACAGTTTTCCGTATTTCCAGCCGCGCATCATGCTCATTCAGGACCGCGATCAGCGTCTGGTCCTGGGCGGCGAAATCCGCGCCGGCATTATCCTCTGGCAACAGCCGGTCGCATCCGATGGCGAGGCACGCAGGATTGTGACCGAGGCCAGCCGACTGCGCGGTATGGCATTCCGAGCCACGGAGCCCGGTGATGCGAGACGGCTGCGTTACCGCGCCGCTGCGCTGGAGGCACGGTTGGTCGATCCCTTCTGGCGCGAGACCGCGGCCGATCTGCTCCACCTGCCACAGGCCGCCTGAGCTTCACCCTTTCCTTCCCATTCGGCCCGGTGTCACGCCGGGCCATGTCATGCCCGGAGACCATCATGACCGACTATTTCACCCATTTCTCCTGCCTGCTCGATGTGGGCACCCCCGAGCAGGCCGCCCGCGCGCTCGATCTCTACAATGCGCTCTCGGATGAGAATGCCGCTGGGGATCCGCCTTCGGACGGGTTTCTGCTTTCCATTCAACCCGAGCATGGCGGAACCCAGCTCTGGATGCGCGATGATGGCACCGGCGATCCCGAGCATGTCATCCAGTTCGTCAAACGCTGCGCCAGGGAGTTCGGGCTGACGGGTCTATGGGGAATGCAATACGCCAACACCTGCTCGAAGCCGCGTGTGGACGGGTTCGGCGGCGGGGCGCACGTCCTCGATCTCGCCACCGGCGAGACGGTGGACTGGATCTACACGGACGGCTGGCTTTCCACCGTGCTGGGGGGAGGCAATCCCTATGAGTGAGGTCATCGAGATCACTGTCTATCGCCTCGACGAGCTTTCCGATGCAGCCAGGGACAAAGCCCGCGTCTGGTATCGTGAGGGTGGCTTCGACGATGACTGGTACGATGCCGTCTATGAGGATTTCCAGCGCGTCGCCGAAATCCTCGGGCTGAACCTCAAGACCCGAACCGTCCGGTTGATGGGCGGCGGGACTCGGCAGGAACCCTGCATCTGGTTCCGAGGCTTCTGGAGCCAAGGCGATGGCGCCTGCTTCGAAACTTTCTATGCCTACCGCAAGGGTGCCCCACGTCTGATCCGGGAATATGCGCCTAAGGACACCGAACTGCACCGCATCGCCGATGCCCTGCAGGCGATCCAGCGGCGCAATTTCTACCAGCTTCGCGCCGAGGCCGGCCATCGCGGCCATTATTGTCACGAATATTGCATGGGGATCTCGGTCGAGCGTGACAGTCCGACATATCAGGACATGACCGCCGATGCCGAGGAAGGCGTGATCGAGGCGTTGCGCGATCTGGCCCGCTGGCTCTACCGCCAGCTCGAGCGCGAATACGACTATCTGTCCTCGGATGAGGTCGTCGATGAGGCCATCATAGCCAACGGTTACACCTTCACCGAAGCCGGCCACCGGTTCGGGTGAGGAGTCTCGTCTCAGAACTTCTCCCGCAACTCCGCATAGATGGCTTCGATCCGGTCGGCCTCTTCGTCGGCCAGAGCGGCGAATTCCTTCGCTCTGGCGCGTCCGGAAAGCCTGCCACCGTTCTGGTGCAGGAAGCGAAACAGCAGGTCGAGCACGCGGTCCGGCATGTCGATCAGGCCCGAGACGCGGGACTTGAACCCGTCATAGGCACGCAGGAACCGGGTCTCTGCTGGCAGGTCATGGTCGATTGTCTGGGCCACGCAGGCGAAGAGGAATTCGGCATGGGGCGTGGCATCGAAGAAGCGATAGAAATCGCCGGTGTCGTTCAGCACCTCGACGTTACCGCGATCGGTTGGGCGCCAGCTGACATGGGTCAGTAGTCGACGCGAATAACTCTCGAGCACCTGTCGGTAGGCCTCGATCCGTTCGAGGATCACCGCCGACACCGGGAAGACTAGCCCGGGCGGATTGAAGCCGCGTGCAGCAAGCACGTGGTGGATCAAGTAGCGATGGAGCCGCCCGTTGCCGTCCTCGAACGGGTGGATATAGACGAAGCCGAAGGCGAGGCCGGCGGCCGCCAGAACAGGGTCGAGCCCCGGGGCGACGTCGCGGTCGAACGCTTCGAGCCCGGCGATCAGCACAGGCAGGTCTTCATGCCGGGCGCTGACGTGATCGGGGAGGGGCGCGCCGGTCGCGCGGTCGTGCTCGCCAATGAAGCCGCCCTCCTGCCGCAGGCCCAGATGGACGAAGCGGGCATCGCCGATGACGATGCGTTGCAGGCGTTCCAGCTCTGCCCGGTCAATCGGATGCCGCCCGGCTTCGCCGATGATCTGGCCCCAGCGCCGGATGCGATCCTGGGGCGGGTTCTCGCCTTCGATCTGGAAACTCGACCGTGAATCCTTGAGCAGCAGGAAGGCCGCCGTGCGCGCCAGCAGATCGGCGGGCACCTCGGCCAGCACCGCGCGGGCCTCGGCTGCCAGATCACGGGCGATGAACGCCTCGATTGCCGCTGTGCGGAAGATCATCGGGCAGAAATCCGGGTTGCCGGGCAGGTTGTTGCGGACCCGGTGGCGCGGCGAGGGGGCGCCCTCTGCATCCCATTGGAGCCTGGCATCGACCACGGGCGCGTAATTGCCGCGTGTGGCGTCGGGCAAATCCAATTCCTCGCCGAGGAGCCATTCGTAGAGGAACCAGATCCTGCGCGCGTAACTGCCCGTCGGGGCAGCCTCGACAATGGCCTGGATCGGCTCTGGCCCGGTTGCCTTGAACAGCCGCTTGAGAACTGCCAGATCCAGCCCCTCGTAGCGCAGCGCGAAGGTCAGATGACCGATGAGGCTCGCCTCGGGTTCATGGCGGGGCGTGTAGAGGCGCCAGCCGTCGGCCGCGTAGACCTTGTGACGTGGGCCGATGGCGGAAAGTGTCCGGGGCAGGGGCGTTGCGAGCGCATAGGCATCGATCAGCGCAGCATAGCCCGCAGGTGTGGCCTCCTCGGGGAGCCAGCGCTCGTGAAAAACGGTTACGGCACCTGAAAACGGATTCCTTTGCGCCTGTTCCATGAAATTCAGTTCTTGGCCCCGATGATTGATCTTAAGTCGGTGTATTTCATGAATATCGATTACGATCAATGAGGCCTTGCGAAAGTTGATGGCGGAGCGCTGTCGCCCCCCGCATGGGCGGGGCGATGGGGCTTGTGATGAAGAGTCAGAGAGGGGCCGGGACGGGTTGAGTCCGGGTGGTCGAGAGAGAGCACTGTCCGGGCTTGTCCCTCCCGCTCTCCGAGGATCCCCGACATGAACATCTCGTCTCCCGTGACCGATCCGGTCACGCCGCTCGGCGCCGCACCCGCGATCCTGGCCGCCGCCAATCTCCTCCTTCCCCATCTCGAACGCGGTCAACGCGTCGATGCTGCGATCCTGCGCAGCGCCATGGAAACCGCTTTCGGTGCGTCCGACGCCAGTGGTGCCTGGGACTGGAAGCTGGCCTACGAGGCCTGCGAAGTCGCCACGGTGCTGTTCCTGCGCAAATACGGAAAGGCGCTTTTCCGCAAAGCCGCCTCTCCGGTTTCCCGGCTCGGTCCTCTGGCGAAGATCGCGGGGTTGCTGCCGACGCAGACCCGCCGCTCCGAGGAAAGCCAGAGCTTCCAGCAGTTTTCGACGCCTCTGCCTCTCGGCCTTGCCGCGCTGGCGGCGGCCGCGATCACGCCTGATGACGTGGTGCTGGAACCCTCGGCCGGCACCGGCCTGATGGCTATCCTGGCCCAGACCGCCGGAGGTTCGCTGATCCTCAACGAACTCGCCGAGACCCGCGCCGATCTTCTCTCTTCCCTGTTTCCGGCTTTTCCCGTCACTCGGTTTGACGCCGCCCAGATCGACGATCATCTGGCCCCGGAGGCCGTGCCATCCGTTGTGCTGATGAATCCGCCATTCTCAGTCATGGCCAATGTCGAGGGACGGATGGCGGACGCTGCCTATCGTCATGTCGCTTCGGCACAAGCCCGGCTCGCCCCCGGCGGACGGCTGGTCACGATCACCGGGGCCAATTTCAGCCCGGAAGCACCGGCTTGGCGCGACGCCTTCATGCGCCTGCAGGATCGCGGGCGCGTGGTCTTCACTGCGGCGATTGATGGCGCGGTCTTTGCGAAGCACGGTACGAGCATCGACACGCGGCTGACCGTCATCGACAAGCTGCCAGCGGACGATCCGTCCGACTTCCCTGCCTCGCTTGGGATCGCACCCGACGTTGCCACGCTGCTCGGCTGGATCGAAAGCCAGGTTCCGCCGCGCTTGCCGGTTTCGCTGCTGAAGGTCGCATCTCCCGTTCCGGCGGCTGCCCCGAAGACCGTGCGCGGCTATCTCGCTCGCGCCACAGCGTCCCGACCCGCCGCCGCACCAGCTTCCGATCCCGAGGGCGTCGAACTCGCCTATGAGACCGTGGACTGGACGCCACCGGAGGGCGCTCGCCTGTCCGATGCCATCTATGAGGAATATGCGCTGCAATCGCTTCGCATTCCCGGCGCCGCGCCGCACCCGACCAAGCTGGTGCAGTCCGCCGCCATGGCCTCCGTCGCACCTCCGAAGCCCTCCTACCGGCCGATGCTGCCCGCCGACATCCGTACCCGACTCTCCAACGCCCAACTTGAAACGGTGATCTATGCCGGTGAAGCCCATGTCGATCATCTCGCGGGTGCCTGGATGGTGGATGAGCATCTCGACAACGTGAGCGCCGCCGCCGAGGATGCTGCCAGCGCTGTCCGTTTCCGCCGGGGCTTCATGCTCGGTGACGGCACCGGTGCCGGCAAGGGCCGCCAGTCGGCCGGCATCATCCTCGACAACTGGCTGCGCGGGCGGCGCAAGGCGGTCTGGATCTCCAAATCCGACAAGCTGATCGAGGACGCGCAACGCGACTGGTCGGCGCTCGGCATGGAGAGGCTGCTGGTCACGCCGCTCTCGCGCTTTCCTCAAGGCGCAAAGATCACGCTCACGGAAGGCATCCTTTTTACCACCTATGCCACGCTACGCTCCGACGACCGGGGCGAGAAGGTTTCCCGCGTCAAGCAGATCGTCGAATGGTTGGGGTCCGATTTCGATGGAGCCATTATATTCGACGAAAGCCATTCCATGCAGAATGCCGGTGGCGGAAAAGGCGAACGCGGTGATGTCGCCGCCTCGCAGCAGGGACGTGCGGGCCTGCGGCTTCAGCACGCGCTGCCCGATGCCCGTGTGGTCTATGTCTCTGCGACCGGCGCCACCACGGTCCACAATCTCGCCTATGCGCAGCGCCTCGGCCTCTGGGGCGGTGAGGATTTTCTGTTCCAGACCCGCGCAGAGTTCGTCGAGGCGATTGAGGCCGGCGGTGTGGCGGCCATGGAAGTGCTGGCCCGCGATCTGCGATCTCTCGGCCTCTATACCGCCCGCTCACTCTCCTATGATGGCGTCGAGTATGAACTGATCGAGCATCAGCTCACGGATGAACAGCGGCGCATTTATGATGCCTATGCCGGAGCTTTCGCCGTCATTCACAACAATCTCGATGCGGCAATGCAGGCCGCCAATATCACCGGCAGTGAAGGCACGCTAAACCGGCAGGCCAAATCCGCCGCGCGCTCGGCCTTCGAGAGCACCAAGCAGCGTTTCTTCGGCCATCTGCTGACCTCGATGAAAACCCCGACGCTGATCCGTTCGATCGAAGCCGATCTGGCGGCGGGCCATGCGGCCGTCATCCAGATCGTCTCGACCGGCGAGGCGCTGATGGAACGGCGGCTGGCCGAGATCCCCGCCGACGAATGGAACGATATTTCCGTCGATGTCACGCCGCGGGAGTATGTCGGCTCGTACTTGCAGCATTCCTTCCCGGTGCAGCTTTATGAGCCCTTCACCGACAGCGAAGGCAATTTGTCCTCGCGGCCGGTGTTCCGGGACGGTCAGCCAGTCGAGAGCCGCGAGGCCATCGCCCGGCGCGACGAGATGCTCGAACAGCTCGGCTCGCTGCCGCCGGTTCCGGGCGCGCTCGACCAGCTCGTGCAGCGCTTCGGCACCGACCTGGTGGCGGAGGTCACAGGGCGGTCCCGGCGGATCGTGCGCAAGGGCGATGGTCCATCGGCACGCCTGGCCGTCGAGAACCGCGCGCCCTCCGCAAACCTGGCAGAGACCTCGGCCTTCATGGATGACCAGAAGCGCGTTCTGGTCTTCTCTGATGCCGGTGGCACGGGGCGCAGCTATCACGCGGACCTTTTGGCGCGGAACCAGCGCCTGCGGGTGCACTACCTGCTGGAGCCGGGCTGGAAGGCCGATGCCGCCATTCAGGGGCTGGGCCGCACGAACCGGACCAATCAGGCGCAGCCACCGCTCTTCCGGCCCATCGCCACGGATGTGAAGGCCGAGAAGCGGTTCCTCAGCACGATCGCCCGTCGTCTCGACACGCTGGGTGCGATCACGCGCGGGCAGCGCCAGACCGGCGGCCAAGGCCTGTTCTGGCCCGAGGATAATCTGGAATCCGCATATGCCCGCGATGCGTTGCGCCAGCTCTATCTGCTTATCGTGCGCGGCAAGGTGGAGGGCTGCTCGCTTGAACGGTTTGAAATGTTGACCGGCGTGGAATAAGGACCCCGCTTCTGGGGTGGTAATCCTCCCCGAAAGTAAGGGGCTGCATAAGTAGAATTTTCTCGGCAAGATGAACGAGGAGATTCTGAATGAAGACAAGCAGATACACTGAAGCGCAGATCCTTTCGATCCTGCGTCAGGCCGAAGGCGGGATGCCGGTGGCCGAGCTGTGCCGCGAGCATGGCATGAGCAGCGCGTCGTTTTACAAGTGGCGGGCGAAGTATGGGGGCATGGACGCGTCCCTGATCAGCCAGATGAAGGCTATGGAAGAGGAGAACCGGCGGCTGAAGCGGATGTACGCTGATCTCAGCATGCAGGCCGATTTGCTGAAGGAGGCTCTCGGAAAAAAATGACGCGGCCATCTCAACGCCGCGAGATGGCCGAGAAAGCGGTGGCGCGACACGGGGTCAGCATTGCGCTGGCTTGCCGGGCCTTCGGGGTGAGCGAGACCTGTTATCGCTACAGCCCGAAGCTGAAGGACGAGAACGAGGAGATCGCCGATCTGCTGGTCGGGCTGACGGACGCCCGCAAGACCTGGGGGTTTGGCCTGTGTTTCCTGCATTTGCGCAACGTGAAGGGGCATCCATGGAACCACAAACGTGTCTATCGCATCTATTGCGCGCTGGAACTGAACCTGCGGATCAAGCCCCGCAAACGGCTGAAGCGTGAGAAGCCCGAGGCTCTGGCCGTGCCGGATGCGCCGAACCTGACCTGGTCCATGGACTTCATGGCCGATCGTCTGGGGGATGGCCGCCAGTTCCGGCTGTTGAACGTGCTGGACGACTTCAACCGGGAGGGCTTGGGCATCGAGGTCGACTTTTCACTGCCAGCGGAAAGGGTCATCAGAAGCCTCGACAGGATCATTGAATGGCGCGGCAAACCCGGCACCATTCGGGTCGACAATGGCCCGGAATACATCAGCGGCAAGCTGATGGAATGGGCCGAAAAGCGGAAGATCACCATCCAGCACATCCAACCCGGACAGCCCCAGCAGAACGCCTATATCGAGCGCTACAACCGCACCGTACGGCATGAATGGCTCGATCAATACATCATCGAAACCATCGAGGAGGCTCAGGACTTCGCCACGCAATGGCTCTGGACTTACAACAACGACCGCCCGAACATGGGCATCGGCGGCATCACACCCGCACAGAAACTGAAGATGGCCGCGTGAATTCTACGGATGCACCCCGCTAAAAATGGGGGGATTACCGGGTGATCGGCGTCCAAAAGGGACCCCACCGACCGGGGGTTGGGTCCAAAGTGCTTCCGAGGATTATCGGAGGCCGAGCGCGGGATGCTGATCGTGGAGACAATCGCAAAAATCAGGCGGCTGCATTTTACCGAGGGCAAGGGGATCAAGACGATCTGCCGCGACCTGAAGCTGTCGAAGAAGGTGGTGCGCAAGGTGATCCGTACCGGGATAACGGAGTTCACCTACACCCGGACGGTTCAGCCACGCCCGAAGCTGGGCGCCTGGCTTGAGGAACTGAGCCGGCTGTTGGCGATCAACGCGGCTCGTGGGCGCCGGGAACGCCTGACACTGATCCAGATCTACGAGGAACTGCGCGGCCTTGGCTATGAAGGCGGGTATGATGCGGTCCGCCGCTATGCCTCGGTCTGGGCGCGCACTCAAAGCTCCGGTGCCGCGTCCGCCTTCGTGCCGCTGAGTTTTGCCCCCGGCGAAGCCTATCAGTTCGACTGGAGCCACGAGGTTGTCCTGATCGATGGGGCGACCACCACGATCAAGGTGGCGCATGTTCGCCTGTGCCACAGCCGGATGTTCTTCGTGCGGGCCTATCCTCGCGAGACGCAGGAGATGGTGTTCGATGCCCATGATCGGGCTTTCGCCTTCTTCAAGGGCACCTGCACCCGCGGGATCTACGACAACATGAAGACGGCGGTGGAGACCATCTTCGTCGGCAAGGAGCGCCTCTACAATCGTCGGTTCCTGCAGATGGCCAGCCACTACCTGGTTGAACCTGTTGCCTGCACCCCTGCCTCGGGTTGGGAGAAAGGCCAGGTGGAGAGCCAGGTCGGCACTGTCCGCCAACGGTTCTTCTCACCCCGTGTCAGGGTCAAGAGCTACGAGGAACTGAATGCCTGGCTGGTGGACAAGTGCATCGCCTCGGCCAGGAGCAGCAAGCATCCCGAACTGACGGACAAGACCGTCTGGGAAGTCTTTCAGGAAGAGCGCCCGCACCTCGTCCCTTATGCCGGGCGCTTCGACGGCTTCCACTCGCTGCCTGCGGCGGTATCGAAGACCTGCCTCGTACGGTTCGACAACAACAAATACTCCGTCGCGGCAACGGCTGTCGGGCGGCCGGTCGAGATCCGGGCCTATGCGGAGCGGATCGAGATCCGGCAGGAAGGGCGGCTGGTCGGGGACCATCCCCGTCACTTCGGGCGGGACCGGACAATCTACAATCCCTGGCACTATGTGCCTGTCCTGCTTCGCAAACCCGGGGCGCTGCGCAATGGCGCACCGTTCAAGGACTGGGTTCTGCCCGGCGCCCTCGAGCAGATCCGCCGCAAGTTGCAGGGGTCGTCGGATGGCGACCGCCAGATGGTGAAGATCCTCGGCGCCGTGCTGACGGAGGGGGTTCCCGCCGTGCAGAAGGCCTGTGCCGAAGCGCTCTCGCAGGGCGTCCACTCCGCCGATGTGATCCTCAACATCCTGTCCCGCAGGCGCGACCCGGAGCCGCCACCCTTGCTGCTCACCTCTCCGGCCCTGCGCCTGACCCATGAACCGAAGGCCGACTGTGCCCGCTATGACCTGCTGCGGAGGGCTGGCTGATGGATCGTGCAGAGATCATGGCAGCGATGGGCGAACTGAAGCTCTACGGCATGCGCGCCGCCTACGACGAACTCATGGCGGTGGCTGTGCGCCGTCAGCATGAACCCCGCCAGATCGTTGGTGATCTTTTGGCCGCCGAGATCAACGAGAAGAAGGCGCGGTCGGTCAAATACCAGATCACCACCGCCAAGCTGCCCTATGCCCGGGAGATCGAGGAGTTCACCTTCGATGACACCCCAATCAACGAGACGCTGGTGCGCGATCTGGCCAGCGGGGAATTCCTCAGCCAGCAGCGCAATGTCGTGCTGGTTGGTGGCACCGGGACCGGCAAGACCCATATCTCCGTGGCGATCGCGCGCGCCGTCATCCGCAACGGCGCCCGGGGCCGCTTCTTCAATGTTGTGGATCTCGTGAACAGGCTGGAGGCCGAGGGCCGTGCAGGGCGGGCGGGCCGCCTGGCCGAACATCTCATGCGGCTCGACTTCGTCATCCTCGATGAGCTCGGCTACCTGCCATTCGCCCAATCCGGCGGCCAGTTGCTGTTCCATCTGGTCAGCAAGCTCTACGAGCAGACTTCCGTCATCGTCACCACCAACCTGGCATTCGGGGAGTGGCCGACCGTCTTCGGAGACGCGAAGATGACCACCGCGCTGCTCGACCGTCTCACTCACCATTGCGACATCGTCGAAACCGGCAACGACAGCTGGCGCATCAAAACACGAGCCTAAATGCTCTCGAGACGCAGGCCCGCGTCGGCTGCGCCAGCTGGAAAGCTACGCCGCCACGGGCCTGCTCACCACATCGCCAGAGGGGTCCCTTTTGGACGCCGATAAGGGGGCACTCTTCAACGCCGATTGACACTCCGCGCGATGATGCGGACCTCGCACCTGGGCGAGGCGGGGCCGCATCCCGTGGTCGCCAGTGCCGCCCGTGAATTGCTCAACAAGTCCGAGAATGAACGCTCCGGTGTGCTTTCGACGGCGATGTCATTCCTTGGCCTTTATCGCGACCCTGTCGTCGCTCAGGTCACGCGCCGCTGCGACTGGCGGATCGGTGACATCGTCGGGGGAGTGCGCCCCGTCACGCTGTATCTCGTGGTGCCGCCTTCGGATATCAATCGCACCAAACCGCTCATCCGACTGATCCTCAACCAGGTCGGCCGACGCCTGACCGAAGACCTGCAGGGCAAGGATGATCGGCATCGGCTGCTTTTGATGCTCGATGAGTTCCCGGCGCTCGGCCGGTTGGATTTCTTCGAGAGCGCGCTGGCTTTCATGGCGGGCTACGGGCTGAAGAGCTTCCTCATCGCCCAGTCGCTGAACCAGATCGAGAAGGCTTACGGCCCGAATAATTCGATCCTCGACAATTGCCACGTCCGGGTGAGCTTCGCGACCAATGATGAGCGCACGGCGAAGCGCCTTTCTGACGCTCTCGGCACGGCTACCGAGATGAAGGCGATGAAGAACTACGCCGGGCACCGTCTGGCGCCCTGGCTCAGCCATCTCATGGTGTCCCGGTCGGAAACTGCGCGGGCCTTGCTCACGCCCGGAGAAATCATGCAGCTGCCGCCGACCGATGAGATCGTCATGGTTGCCGGCACACCGCCGATCCGGGCGACTAAAGCACGGTATTACGAAGATGCGCGGTTCACCGAGCGGGTCTTGCCGCCACCCGATTTGGTGGATGTGGGTGTCTCTGGGGAGGATGACTGGAGCAGTCTGGCAGTCCCAACGCAGAACGACGAGTTGGAGCCAGTATCCGAGACGGGATCGGAGGATGAGGACCCGACTGCGTCAGAGCGCCGTCTTCAGCCGGAGCTGGCGCAGACTCGGTCGGCCGACAGGCAGTCCCCCTTTGAGAACGAGTTCGAATTCGAACCAACTGAGGATGACGAGGATGGCGCCTTCCGCAATCGGCGCATCCTGCAGCAGATGCGCGGTGTCGCGCGCCAGGTCTCCCTCAATCCCGATGACGGCATGGAGCTTTGATCATGACCTCGAGCCGCAAGAAGACGAAGATCTCGGTCTACCTCGATCCTGAGGTCATGCAGATGCTGGCGGAGTTTGCCGCCCGGCGCGACCGATCCCAGTCGATGGTCGCAGAGGCTGCCATCGCATCCTTTCTCTCTCCGGATGACGCAGAGCGCCGCGAGGCGGTTCTCGCGAGGCGCCTGGATCAGATCGACAGGCGGATCACCCGGCTGGAACGCGATGTCGGGATCTCCCTCGAAAGCCTGGCCGTGTTCATTCGCTTCTGGCTTGCGACAACACCGGCTCTGCCGGAACCCGCGGCCAAGGCGGCTCGGGCCAAGGCAGGGGAGCGCTACGAGGCATTCATCTCGGCTCTCGGTCGGCGCCTCGCACAGGGGCCGAAACTGCGGCAGGAGGTGGCGGAGGATGTGGAAGGGGGCGCAGGTGGCTGAAAAGATATCACTTGCCTCCGCCGCAGACGTCGGAACTGTAGCCGTGATCATCATTTCCGGGGTGATCGACCCTATGCAGACTTTCGTCAGCTGCCAATGGCGCGCGACGGTGCTCTCGGCAGCGGTTGTACGGCGTATGTCGCAGAAACTCGTTCCGTTACAAGGTCGGCGCCCCCAGTACTCAACCCGGCACCGACAAGCTGGCTAAACTGGTACTTTCTTGGGCAAATGGTGTTCAGTTGCTTGGCTACCTAAGCCTGAAACTCATAGGTATTGACCTGTGTTCGAAAATGGCAGACGTTAAAGACGGCCTTTCTCGCAGGCCGGTGTGCCCGCCACGCGAAGCTTCGCAGCGATCTTGATTTCGAACAGCAGACCTCATGCCATCGGCGGGTCTGATTAGCAGCGGGCACCTAGTCAGATCCGGCTTGGACATGGATCATGACAGAGAACACTAAGCTTAAGACTTTGAAACTCCTGGCGAAGCGTTACGCTAGGGCGACGGGTCAACCACAGCACGTAGCGCTCGACTTTGTTGCCAGTCGAATGGGCTTTGCTCATTGGAATGCGTTGACAGGCAGCGCCAAAGGAGAGTGGGTTCCCTCCGAAGCACAAGTTGCCACGATCAAGGCCTTCGTCGAACGGATCACTTCCTACGAGGGTGCGACCTTCGACCATATCTTCGGAAGCCCCGATGCCGTCACTCGAGGAGAAGTACGGGGGCATCCATACGAACTGAAAACAATGCTTGGTGACGTCCGCATGGATGGTGAGGGTTGGCAGATCGTGCTGCCAGAAAACCCTTTGGCCGCCCCTCGTGTCGAGATCGACATCAAGCATGCCCAGACCAGCCCGATGAACGATCGCGTGCTACGTGAAGAAGCCATCGGGATTGCGAGGGAATTGATGCAGAGCGTCAAGGCGCGGCGATTTGCCGATTGGCCACGGCGCGCCACAAAGCCGGATGCGGAAGGAAATGTGCGGCACCCCTTCTTGGAGATGGAGGAATCGAACCTCTGGTACTGCCTTCACTGCAACTCAGAGATCACCGGCCCACAGATCGCTGGAAACCAATGGCACTGCCCCAGCTGCGGCGCATCACCAATCAACATTTTTCCAGAAGCCTTCTGGCTGGGACCGAACGATGAAAAACCAGTGCCAGTCCAATCCCGCGCCGAAGGGCAAGAGATTGAACCCATCGCGTCAGTTATAGATCCGCGGCCAAGGCTTGACCTCAACAGTGACCAGGTGACCCATTTGATCCGAGCTGCCCTGTTCGAGGATGCGACCAATGCCAGCGAGCGCATGGGAGCGAGTCTGGCCGAAATCTGGGTTGATGACGATCTCGACGTGGTTGTTTCCTTCGAGGATCACTACTGGCCCGAGGACAAGGAGCCGACCGCTGCGATCGAAGTGGCCGCACTGCTTGGGATCGAGATTGAGTTGGAAGTTACTTGGTCGGATCCGTTGTTCGCATGGCCCGGTTTGGGTACCGTGACCCAGAGCACGGCCGAATATACGCGTTTGATGCTCGACGCGTATGGCAGTCACGGCGCGCGGGGAACTAAAGACAGAAGCTAGCTCGTGCGTACAATGAACAATTAGGGGTGTTCAGGGACGGCAAACGTCCATGCCTGTTCTAATAGTCTGAAGGTAAGAGATCCCGTTTCTTAGAACGGGGTCTCATGGTCGGATCGACCAACTCGAGATTTTCATTCTCGTTCCTGAGCGAAAGTTCACTCACCTTGAACGCCAGTGTTCGCTAAAGGGTTGCGAGCAAGGAATCAACAAACTGTGACCTGACAGCAAGGAAGGGGATTGTCCGGTCATCATCGTTTGGCCCTCTAACGATAACCCCAATGACTTTTCCTGAAAATAGCACGGGACCACCACTCATTCCCTCGTAGGTCCCTGACAACAAGGCGATCACGTTATCGGAAGTGGCGGGCGTGCTATCAAAGGTTTGCCGCGAGAAGCCTGTCACCTCAGTGTCTCGGATCGTCAGAGAAGTGCTGTCCAGATTCGAAGGATAGCCCGCAGCCTGCACCGCAGATCGGATGCCGAGCGCGCTAGCTTCGGCTGTCGACGCCATTTGCAGAGTGGCTGCGGGATTGAATGCGGGCAACGGAGTTCGTAGACGAATTAGCGCAAGGTCGTTGTGATCGTCGCGGGCAACCTCGTCCGCTTCCATTGCGAACGCCGGGTTTTGTCGCGGGAAGATCCGCAAATTTGGTCCGAGGCAATGCGCGCAGGTCACAAACAGGTTCTCGGCGACGGCGAAGCAAGTGCCCACTGATCCGCCATCTGTGTCATTTTCGAGATACCAAACGGCTGCGTTTAGAACGTCGGTATCCTCGACCAGCGGAATCGAAAACTCGTGGCCCGAACACAATGCGTTGAACCTCGCGGCTAGGCCACGGAAGACCTGATCGGTTGATCCTTTCACCTGCCGAATGAACTCAATTTTTCCTCGGACCACCCACTCGAAGTTCGTGGCCTCCTGTTCCGGCAACCGCCCCCTATTGGGGCGCTTCTCGTTGAAGTGCCGCGCTGATGCCGCCGCATAGCCATTGAACTCCCAGTCATGAAGCATCGCCCGGACATCGCGAACAAACTTGCGCTTGACGTTGACTTTCTCATTCACAACCAGACCTGTGACTTCCTGTTGAAAGGCGCGACCCAGCAGGCGCGTCTTTGCGTGGTTAATTCTAAATCCGTTGTCCTCAATCATCTGCTGAAAGGTGTCGGATAGAATAAACTCGTCGTGGCTGTCGGGGGTTGCAAAACGCCCGATTGGCGCGGGGAAGGTCCTGCGATTGGAGGAAATAGTGACGTCATCGGCATATCGCGTGTAGGTGCATCCAAGTTGCCTGCAAAACCGAGCCAACTCGGCATCGAGCTTATCTGAAACGATATTTGCAAGTATTGGCGATAGCGCACCGCCCGGCATCAAGACATGTGTTGTTCGAAGGCTGCCGTCGACCTCCTTTTCAGTTTGAAAGCAAGCGATGTGAGCGATGAACTGGGCAATCTCGTCTGGGTAGTCATACGGCGGGGCCATCAAGCGTCCGCGAACGCGCCCGAAGTGAATTGTCTCGAAGTAGTCTTCTAGGTCAATGTTTAGGACCCAGCGCTTGTCGACGTGTTGTCGGGCATTGCTCACGATGCTGCGTTGATGCCCGCCGACAAATCCGTGCACGTGGGCACGGGGGCGATAGTCGCCTTCCAGAAGGCGCAGGATGTCACGCTGCAACTTGAGAAGCGCGATACGAGGCGCGCAAATGCGTCGTGTTCCACCGCTCTTCTTCGGTATGGTGAACTCTTTGTATCGCGCGCCCGGAGCAAGTCCATATGCTATGTAGACAAATTTCCGCCGATAGTTCCGACGAAGCGAAAATGCAATTTGTCTTAGGTTGGTAAAAGGCTTTAGCGACATGGGCGCATCAACGACCTACAATCTCGCATTCCCAACATCGAGGGAATTTCGTAATTCCGTAACAGCATGTAGCGGGGCGAGTTGAAAGTAACCTTCTCGCAGGTGTCGCAGGTAACACAACACTTGGTTGATTGCAGGCCGCTGATGCTGAGCGAGGTGTAACTTGATCTTTGAGTGGAGGCAACGGTGGCAGCGTTTCGTTCGATTCCGTTGCAGGTGTTCATTCGGAGTGTAGCGAACGTCGACCTATCGGCTGAAACCACCATGTTCTCATGATGGAGGCCACGACGCCTTCCTTCTGGAGTGGATCTGGGGGACATCCCGCCGATTCCCTGTCTTTACACGCCGCGCTACTACGCCCATCGGAAACCTGTTGAGCCGTAGGCCTTTACGGCTTTCTTAATCGACCCCGATCCAGGGCAGCCTGTTGGAGGCGCCTGCAAAGGAGCGGGGCCGGCATGGCGAAAACCGATCATAGACCAGAGGTGATCCGGAGAGGCGCGCGGATGCTGCGCACCGCGCTCGGGCCGGCGATCGCCGGGTTTCTGGACGACCCCATGACCGTCGAGGTGATGCTCAACCCTGATGGGCGGCTCTGGGTCGACCGACTTTCCGAGGGGCTGGCCGACAGCGGCAGGACGCTGAGCGCAGCGGATGGCGAGCGCATCGTTCGACTGGTCGCGCACCATGTTGGCGTTGAAGTTCATGGCCTGTCTCCACGCGTCTCTGCGGAGCTCCCGGAAACCGGTGAGCGTTTCGAGGGGCTGCTTCCTCCCGTGGTAGCGGCTCCCGCCTTCGCCATTCGCAAGCCCGCTGTCGCCGTCTTCACACTCGAGGACTACGTCGAAGCCGGGATCATGAACTTGATGCAAGCCAAGGCGCTCCGCCAGGCGGTTGCGACCCGTGCCAATATCCTGGTGGCGGGGGGCACCTCGACCGGCAAGACCACGCTGACCAATGCGCTGCTCGCCGAGGTGGCCAAGACCTCTGATCGCGTCGTGATCATCGAGGACACGCGGGAACTGCAATGCGCCGCGCCGAACCTCGTGGCGATGCGCACCAAGGACGGCGTTGCAAGCCTGTCCGATCTGGTGCGGTCCTCGCTGCGCCTGCGCCCCGATCGTATTCCGATCGGTGAGGTGCGGGGCGCCGAGGCGCTCGACCTGCTCAAAGCCTGGGGCACCGGCCATCCTGGCGGGATCGGCACCATCCATGCCGGTTCCGGGATCGGCGCGTTGCGTCGTCTCGAACAGCTCATCCAGGAAGCCGTCGTTACCGTGCCCCGCCCCATGATCGCGGAGACCATCGACCTCGTAGCCGTCCTGGCCGGGCGAGGTTCCGAACGTCGTCTTGCTGAACTCGCCTGCGTCGAGGGCCTCGGGGCCGACGGCGACTACCGGATTTCACCTGTCATTTCAGACGCCATCACCACTCACGAACCAGGAGATCCCGAATGATCCGTCACGCCCTGCGCATCCGCCAACACATCGCCACCGCGGCCACCGCCACCTATGTCAGTCTCTTTATGGCCCCGGCCGCCCATGCCTCCGGGTCCTCCATGCCCTGGGAGGCGCCTCTGCAATCCATTCTCGACTCCGTCGAGGGGCCGGTGGCCAAGATCGTGGCGGTGATCATCATCATCGTCACCGGTCTGACGCTGGCCTTCGGCGATACCGGGGGCGGTTTCCGGCGGCTGATCCAGATCGTATTCGGGATTTCCATCGCCTTTGCGGCCTCGTCCTTCTTCCTGAGCTTCTTCAGCTTTGGTGGCGGAGCGCTGATCTGATGGCGGTGAGTTTCGAGGCCCTCGACGCGGTGCCGGGGTTCAGCGTGCCGGTTCATCGCGCGCTGACCGAGCCGATCCTGCTCGGCGGCGCACCGCGCTCGGTCGCCATTCTGAATGGTACGCTCGCCGGTGCGGTCGGCCTCGGGCTTCAGCTCTGGCTGGTCGGGATCCTGATCTGGGCCGTTGGCCACATTGCTGCTGTCTGGGCGGCCAGGCGCGATCCGCTCTTCTTCGAGGTCGCCCGCCGCCATCTGCGCATTCCCGGTCATCTCTCGGTGTGAATCCCCATGATGAATCTCGCAGAATACCGTCACACTGCCTCGCGCCTCGCCGACTACCTGCCCTGGGTGGCGCTGGTCGGGGAGGGCGTGGTCCTCAACAAGGATGGCTCGTTTCAGAGGACGGCGAAGTTTCGGGGGCCCGATCTCGACAGCGCCGTCGCGGCCGAACTGGTCGCGGTGGCAGGTCGGCTGAACAACGCTTTCCGCCGCCTCGGTTCCGGGTGGGCGATCTTCGTGGAAGCGCAGCGCTCTGGGGCCGCGACCTATCCGGTGAGCACCTTCCCCGATGCGGCATCGGCGCTGGTCGATGCCGAGCGCAAGGCCGATTTCGAGGAGGAGGGGTGCCATTTCGTATCCGGCTATTTCCTGACGCTCCTCTGGCTTCCACCGGCGGAGGACGCGGCACGCTCAGAATCCTGGCTCTACGAGGGCCGCGATACCTCGGGCGTGAACCCCTGGGAACAGGTGCGCGGCTTCATCGACCGAACGGACCGCGTGCTGGCGCTGCTCGACGGCTTCATGCCGGACTGCCACTGGCTCGATGACGCCGCTACGCTGACTTACCTGCATTCGACGATTTCGACCAACCGCCATCGCGTGCGCGTGCCGGAGGTGCCGGTCTATCTCGACGCGCTCTTGCCCGACCAGCCGCTGGCGGGCGGGCTGGAGCCGCGTCTGGGCAATCATCACCTCCGCGTCCTGACGATCACCGGCTTTCCCGGCGTCACGACCCCGGGCCTGCTCGACGAGCTGAACCGGCTGGCCTTTCCCTATCGCTGGTCGACCCGGGCCATCCTCATGGACAAGCTGGATGCAACCAAGCTGCTGACCCGGATACGCCGTCAATGGTTTGCCAAACGCAAGAGCATCGCCGCGATCCTCAAGGAGGTGATGACCAACGAACAATCCGCGCTGGTCGACACCGATGCGGCGAACAAGGCCGCTGACGCAGATATGGCCCTGCAGGAACTTGGGGCTGATGTGGCTGGCATGGCCTATGTCACCGCGACGATCGTGGTCTGGGACGAGGATGTCCGCCGCGCTAACGAGAAGCTCAGGCTGGTCGAGAAGGTCGTCCAGTCGCGCGATTTCAGCGTCATGGTCGAGACGGTCAATGCGGTCGATGCCTGGCTTGGTAGTCTGCCCGGACATGCCTATGCCAATGTCCGGCAGCCACCGATCAGCACATTGAATCTCGCCCATATGGTCCCGCTCTCGGCGGTCTGGGCGGGCGAGGCGCGGGACGAGCATTTCGGCGACGCTCCGTTGCTCTACGCCAGGACCGAAGGCTCCACCCCGTTCCGGTTTTCTCTCCATGTCGGGGATGTCGGTCACACCCTCGTCGTCGGCCCGACCGGCGCGGGAAAGTCCGTGCTGCTGGCACTGATGGCGCTTCAGTTCCGCCGGTATCCGCGCAGCCAGGTCTTCGCCTTCGACTTCGGCGGCTCGATCCGCGCCGCCTCGCTTGCCATGGACGGCGACTGGCATGACCTCGGCGGAGAGCTGACCGAAGCGGACGAGAGCTCCGTCATGCTACAGCCCTTGGCACGCATTCACGAGACGTCGGAACGTGCCTGGGCGGCCGACTGGATCGTTGCCATCCTGACGCGCGAGAACATCCAGATCACCCCGGATGTGAAGGAACATATCTGGACCGCGCTGACCTCGCTGGCCTCGGCCCCTGTGGGCGAGCGGACCATGACCGGCCTTGCGGTCCTGCTGCAATCCAACGACCTGAAGCAGGCGCTCCGCGCATACTGTGTGGGTGGACCCTATGGCCGGCTACTCGATGCCGAGACCGAACAGCTGGGATCGGCGGATGTGCAGGCCTTCGAGATCGAGGGGCTGGTGGGAACCGGCGCGGCGCCCGCCGTCCTCTCTTACCTGTTCCACCGGATCGGTGATCGGCTCGATGGACGCCCCACGCTGCTCATCATCGACGAGGGCTGGCTCGCACTCGATGACGATGCCTTCGCGGAGCAGCTCCGCGAATGGCTGAAGACGCTGAGGAAGAAGAATGCTTCGGTGATCTTCGCGACGCAGAGCCTCAGCGACATCGACGGCAGCGCCATCGCGCCTGCGATCATCGAAAGCTGCCCGACGCGGCTCCTGCTGCCGAACGAGCGGGCCATCGAGCCCCAGATCACGGCCATCTATCGCCGCTTCGGCCTCAATGACCGGCAGATCGAGATCCTCGCGCGGGCCACGCCCAAACGCGACTACTACTGTCAGTCGCGGCGCGGCAACCGGCTGTTCGAGCTGGGCCTCAGCGATGTCGGGCTCGCACTCTGCGCGGCATCGTCCAAATCGGATCAGGCGCTGATTGCCGAGATCTGTGCCGGGCACGGCCAAGACGGCTTCCTCGACGCCTGGCTGAAGGCGCATGGCCTCGATTGGGCCGCCGACCTGATCCCTGACCTCACCAATCTCGCCCTCGACGCTGAGGGGGCATCTCAGGCCTCCGTCGTCGTTGAGGACGCCGAACCTGTCCTGAAAGAAGAGGAGATCACATCATGACCCGCAAGATCACGTTTCGGCCCGCCGGCACGTCGCTGCTCGCCCTCGCGCTGGCGATGCCCATTGCCATGTCGCCCATCGCAGCGCCGCCCGCACACGCGCTCTTCGGTATCGGCGGGGGGCCTTTCATCGTCTACGACCCGACCAACCACGCCGAAAACCTCCTGACCGCGGCGCGGGCTCTGGAGCAGATCAACAACCAGATCGCACAGCTCCAGAACGAAGCGCAGATGCTGATCAACCAGGCGCGCAATCTCGCCAACCTGCCGTATTCCGCGCTCCAGCAGATCCAGCAGAACGTCAGCCGCACACAGCAACTCCTGGCCCAAGCGCAGAACATCGCCTTCGACGTTCAGAGCATCGACCAGATGTTCCAGCAGGACTATGGCAACCTTTCCCTGACGGCGACCGACCAACAGCTGATCGCCGAGGCCCGGTCCCGTTGGGAGAACACGGTCGGTGGCCTGCAGGATGCGATGCGCGTGCAGGCCGGTGTCGTCGGCAATATCAATGCCAACCGTGCCGAGATGTCCGCGCTCGTGGGGCAGAGCCAGAACGCGGTCGGTGGTCTTCAGGCCACGCAGGCGGGCAACCAGCTCCTCGCACTGCAATCGCAGCAGCTCTCGGACCTGATAGCGGTGATCTCGGCCAACGGTCGCGCCAACGCGCTGACCGAGGCCGAGCGCGCCACCGCTGCAGAACAGGGCCGCATCCAGCGCGAGCGGTTCCTGACGCCGGGCGCGGGCTACCAGCCCGGCAACGCGCAAATGTTCAACTGAGGCCGGGAGGGGAGACGATGGAGGGTAAGGTGCCGGCCCGGATCGCGGCCATCGTGTTCGTGGCGATCGCGATCACAGCCACGGTGATCGAGATGGCACGCGAGGAAGCTCCCGTGCCGGCCAGCACCGCGCCCGCGCTCCAGCCGTCTACTGATCCTCTCCGCGCGACGCTGCGCCGGTGCCAGCAGCTTGGCGTGGCCGCTTCCAGCGATGCCGATTGCCTCGCCGCCTGGGCCGAGAGCCGGGACCGGTTCCTCGGCCGGATGCCTGCACCCGAAGCGCCACAGCGGTCGGGAGGCCAGTAAGCCATGGGCGGAACCGGCGTCATCGACAACTTCCTGGGCATCTTCACCAGCTACATCGACAGCGGGTTTGGGCTGCTCGGGGGTGAGGTGGCCTTCATCGCCACCACGCTGATCGTCATCGACGTGACGCTGGCGGCGCTCTTCTGGGCCTGGGGCGCCGATGACGACATCATCGCCCGGCTGGTGAAGAAGACGCTCTTTGTCGGGGTCTTCGCCTATATCATCTCCAACTGGAACAACCTCGCCCGGATCGTCTTCGAGAGCTTCGCGGGCCTCGGTCTGATGGCCTCGGGCACCGGGTTTTCTGCCGCAGATCTTCTGCGCCCTGGCCGCGTGGCCCAGACCGGGCTAGAGGCCGGACGGCCGCTGCTCGAGAGCATCTCCGATCTGATGGGCTGGGTCGCGGTCTTCGAGAACCTCGTCCAGATTCTCTGCCTGTTCTTCGCCTGGGCGTTGGTGATCCTCGCCTTCTTCATCCTCGCGGTGCAGCTCTTCGTCACCCTGATCGAGTTCAAGCTCACGACCCTCGCGGGCTTCGTGCTGATCCCCTTCGGCCTCTTCAGCAAGACCGCCTTCATGGCCGAGCGCGTGCTGGGCAACGTCATCTCCTCCGGCATCAAGGTTCTGGTCCTCGCCGTGATCATCGGCATCGGATCGACGCTCTTCGGCCAGTTCACAGCCGGCTTCGGAGGCGTGACGCCGACCATCGATGACGCCATGGCGATTGTGCTGGCCGCCCTGTCTCTGCTGGGCCTCGGAATATTCGGCCCGGGCATCGCCTCAGGTCTGGTGTCCGGCGGGCCGCAACTCAGCGCGGGTGCCGCCATAGGCACCGGCCTTGCCGTTGGTGGCGCTGCGATCGGGGTCGGAGGGGCGAGCATGCTCGCAGCGCGCGGCGCCGGGTCCGCGCTCTCCGGAGGCGCCGCCCTGGCACGTGGCGGCGCGGCCGCGGCGGGCGCTGCCTCGAGCGCCTACACGCTCGGCTCGATGGGCGGAGGTGGTCTCTCCGGCGGGATGGCTGGTGTGGCGCGCGCCGGGGCCGCTGCCGCGGCATCACCGCTCAAGAAAGCGTCCTCTCGCGCGGCTGGCGGGATTCAGTCCAGCTACGCCGAGGGCGTCAAGGGCGGTGTTGCGGCGACGGGCGGAACCACCTCGATGGGCACGGTCGGCGGAGGGGCGCCCGAGCCTTCTTCCAGCCCGTCCGCCTCCGATGGCCCGCCAGCCTGGGCCAAGCGCATGCGCCATAGCCAGGCGATGAGCCATGGTGTGCGCGCTGCCGCCCATGCCGTCCGGTCGGGCGACAGCCACGGCTCGGGCACCTCCGTCAATCTCTCCGAAAGGGATCGCTCATGAACCTCTTCAGGCGTTCCGCCACGCACTATGGCAAGACTCCTCAACCAGAAACGCCTTACCAGAGGGCTGCGCAGGTCTGGGATGAGCGTATCGGCTCCGCCCGTGTTCAGGCCCGCAACTGGCGCTACATGGCCTTCGGCAGCCTGATCCTCGTGGCGGGTTTTGCCGGCGCCCTGGTCTGGCAATCCGCGCGTGGCACCGTCGTGCCCTGGGTCGTTCAGGTCGACTCGCTCGGCGAGGCCCAGGCTGTCGCCCCGGCTTCCGCCGACTACGAGCCGACCGATCCGCAGATCGCCTTCCATCTCGGCCGCTTCATCGAACAGGTCCGGTCGATCCCCGCCGATCCGATTATCGTGCGGCAGAACTGGTTGCGCGCCTATGAGTTCACCACGGATCGCGGCGCGGCCGCTCTGAACGACTATGCCCGCGCCAACGACCCGTTCACCCGCGTCGGTCGCCAACAGATCGCCGTGGAGGTGTCCTCCGTCATTCGGGCCTCGCCGGGATCGTTCCGCGTCGCCTGGACCGAACGGCACTACGAGAACGGCCAGCTTTCCACGACCGAGCGCTGGACCGCGATCCTGACCGTCGTGATCCAGACTCCGCGCAGCGCCGAGCGCCTGCGCGCCAATCCCCTCGGAATCTATGTCAATGCGATCTCCTGGTCGCGGGAGATGAGCCAATGACTGAACACCATCTTCATGCAACCGGGTCTCCGGGCATCAGGACGCCGATGTTGGTGGCTTTGCTGCTATCCGCATCCTTACTGGCGGGATGTGCCAGAAACCCGGTGCCGGAATTCAGCTACGACGAGTCCGTGCCACCACTGCCCAATCCGCCCGCCTCGACTGCCGAGGAACGTCCTCGGCCCTTGCACACGCCGCCGGTCTGGACAGTGGCGCATGGCGGAGCGGCGGCAGGCACACCGACTGCTCGCATCGAAAACGCCAATGCTGCCGCCCGGATCGAACCGCGCCGGGAAGGCTATTACAATGCGATCCAGATCTATCCCTGGTCGGAAGGAGCCCTCTATCAGGTCTACGCCGCGCCGGGTCAGATCACCAACATCGCACTCGAGCCGGGCGAACGTCTGACCGGCGCGGGTCCGATCGCCGCGGGGGATACCACGCGCTGGATCATCGGCGACACAGAGAGCGGGTCCGGATCCACCGCTCGCGTCCACATCCTCGTCAAACCGACGCGGGACGACATCTCGACCAATCTGGTGATCAGCACTGACAGGCGGGTGTATACGATCGAGCTGCGTGCGCGCGAGGCGCTCTACATGCCCTCTGTCGCCTGGGCCTATCCGGCAGCGCCCCGTGGTGGGCGACAGGCTGTGGCAACCGCGCCGACCATTCCGGCGCCCTCTGCCCGCAATCATCGCTACGGCTTGCAGATCCAGGGGGAAAGCCCGCCCTGGCGCCCGGTTTCCGTCTTCGACGATGGCCGCCGCGTCTATGTCGTTTTCCCGGCTGGCATCGCCCAGGGCGAGATGCCGCCGCTCTTCGTGCTCGGCGCCGACGGAGAACCGCAGATCGTGAACAGCCGTATTCACCGGAACGTTCTGATCGTGGATCGCCTCTTCGGTGCGGCGGAGCTCCGGCTGGGGGCAGGAGACCGCCAGCAGGTGGTCCGGATCGTGCGCATGGAGGAGCGCGAGGCCGATGCGCGGACGGAGGGGGATGCGCGAAGGGGAGGGGCGTCATGAGTGACACCGATCCCGCGGCTCCGATGCGTCTGCGTCCCGATCCGCCCCGCGTGACCAGGCTGTCGCGCAAGGTTCTGGCCGGTGTCGGAGCGGTCGCGTTGTTCGGCATTGGAGGCGCGCTGATCTATGCGCTCCAGACCCGTGAGGCTGGGCCGGGAGGTGGAGAACTCTATTCCATCGACAACCGACCGGCCGCGGACGGCCTGGAAGGATTGCCGTCCGACTATACCGGGCCGGTTCTGGGACCCGCACTGCCCGGTGACCTCGGGCGACCGATCCTCGATGCGCAGGAGCGCGGAGTGCCCGTGACCCCTCCGCCGATTGTGGGCCCGACCGTCGATCCGGAAGCGGAGCGCCGCAGGGCAGAGGAGGAAACCGCGCGTCTGAGCGGGGTCTTCTTTCAGACGGCGTCTGGCAGAGCGACGACGGCCGGGGTCGGCGTGAACCTTCCGGGCCTGGGTGGCACCGAACAACCCGAGGGCAGCCGGCATACGGCTTTCCTCAACGGTCCGGTGGACCGGCAAACCGTCGCATCGGATCGCATTCAGCCGCCAGCCTCGCCGTACATCCTTCAGGCCGGAGCGGTGATCCCGGCCGCGCTGATCACCGGCATTCGCTCCGATCTCCCGGGCCAGATCACCGCGCAGGTCACCGAGAACGTCTATGACAGCCCGACCGGATCGCTGCTGTTGATCCCACAGGGAACCCGTATCATCGGCCAATACGATGACGGTGTGACGTTCGGCCAGCGACGCGTGCTGCTGGTCTGGAACCGCCTGATCCTTCCCGGAGGCCGGTCCATCGTTCTCGAACGTCTGCCGGGTGCGGATGCGAGCGGCTATGCCGGCCTCGAGGATGGCGTTGACTACCACTGGTGGGATCTTATGCGCGCAGCGGGTCTGTCCACGCTGCTCGCGATCGGCGCGGACCTCGCCACCGATGACGAAGACCGCCTGGTCCAGGCGATCCGCGATGGCGCTGTGGATACGATCAACCAGGCCGGTCAGCAGATCATCCAGCGTCAGCTGCAGGTCGCGCCAACGCTGACCATCCGTCCGGGTTTCCCGATCAGGATCATCGTCACCCGCGATCTGGTATTCGAACCGGCAGGAGGTTGATCATGTCGAAACTGAAGCTGGGGCCGCTGCCCGATGACAAGCCGGTGAAGGTGACAGTGGAACTGCCGGCGTCCGTTCATCGCGATCTTGTCGCCTACGCCGAAATCCTCGCCCGCGATAGCGGCCAGGCCGCCGCCGACCCTGTCCGGCTCATCGTGCCGATGCTGGAGCGCTTCATGGCGACGGATCGCGGGTTTGCGAGGGCGAGGCGCGTGTCCCCCGGGAGCGAAGCGTGAAGGAAGCTCACGCTGAGTGAATGTATTTTCACTCGCGCGATGGGCTGACCCGGCTGATATTGCCAGCAATCGAACTCAGCTCGCGCGAACTGAGCTGAGCTGAGCGGGGCTGCGGTGAATGCCGTGCCCCGCTTCCTTAATGGATGAAGGTGCGAGACATGAGCCAAGACCCCCCAGTTCAGATGTCCTTCGATGTCCCCAGGGATGCGCGTTATTTTGAGGACTACGTCCCCGGAAGTTGTTTCCAGTTTGGCGGAGTGGAGGTTCACGAAAGCGAAATCATCGAATTTGCCACCCAGTTTGATCCGCAGCCAATCCACATGGATCGGGACGCCGCAGAGAACGGCCCATTTCGTGGGATCATTGCCAGTGGCTGGCACACGATTGGCCTGATGATGAGGCTCTTCGTGGAACACTACCTGACCTCTGTTGCAAGTATGGCGTCTCCGGGAGTGGATGAAGTGCGGTGGTCTGTGCCCGTGCGTCCGGGCGATCAGCTCCAGGTGAGGATCACGATCACAGAAGCCCGACCGTCAAGAACGAAGGCGGACAGGGGGCTGGTGCATTCTTTTGTGGAGGCGGTGAACCAGCGCGAAGAGGTGGTCGCCAGCTTCAAGGCGATGAACATCATCGGGAAGAGACCTTCAGCATCCAGGCAATAGGCGGGATTGCTCAGATCAACGGCCCGGCAAGGGGCTGTTGATCAGGGGGCTTTTAACGTCGCTCCTCTTGCGCAGCACCGCGACGAAACCCGGGATTTTCTGCATGGAGCTTTGCTCATGAATGATCTCGCTGACTTCGCAGATCTCGAAACCGCAGGTTTTGGATAAGTCGGCCAGGTAGGCGCTGCCATGCGCAAAACATCCCGATTTTGCGAGTTCCCGATAGCTCGATGCACCAAAGGCTGTTGGGTCGGAACCGTCGTATGAATAGGTGGTGAAAGCAAATGTTCCTTCCGGCCGAAGGGCCAGCCACACTGCTTCGAGGACGGCGTTCAGGTCTCCGAAATGGATGAGTGCCGCCGCCGAGACGATCAGGTCAAATTGGTCTGGATGCCGGGTCAGGAAAGAAAGCAGATCATCCTCGTTCAGGACGTCATAGATGCCTTTCGCGCGGGCGCCCTCAAGCATGTCCGGTGAGACGTCGACACCCGCCATGTGCTGGGTCATCGCGCGGACCCCGGCGCCGGAGAGACCTGTGCCACATCCGGCATCGAGGGCCGAGAAGAAGGGCGGGGACGCGTGGCGGAGAACGGCATCCAGGACGTGACGATGCGCGAAATAGCCCGGGACCAGATCCCAATTCTTCGCCTTTCGTCGGTAGAGGTCGCGCAGAAAGGCGGGCGATGCTCTAGCTGGAACAGGCGCCTTGCCAATTGATGCAAGAATCAGTTCAGCGCCTTGCTCGTCTCCGGGGGCGAGGCGCAGGTAGCAACGCAATGACAGCCCTGCCGCGTCAAGATCGTTCAGGGCGATTAAAGCGTCTGCCAAAGCGAAATGCGCCCGCGTATCTTCAGGACTGGCAGCGGTGACTTCGGCAAGAAGGTCGGCTGCAGTAGCGAAATCCGCCAGATCCATTGAGGTGACAGCCAAATTGTACATCGCTTCCGCATATCCGGGCCGTGTTTCGATGGCCTTCCTGAAGGCTGCAATTGCGTCTTCAGGCCGCTGCCCCTTACGCAGAGCTATGCCGAGATTGTTGTAAGCTTCCGGCGAGGGTACCGGTGCATGTACGCACGCGGCCTCGAGGGCCTCGATCGCCGCGGTGATGCTACCATGAGCGAGCCGTGCGACCCCGAGCAGGTGAAGCAGGTCCGGGTCGTTAGGGTAGTCCATCAGAGTGCGCATGCAGGCAGTTTCCGCCGCTGAGTAGCGTCCTGCGGCATAGGCGCTCAGAGCTTCTGCGGTACGGCAACGCTTGATACTATCCATCGCGCGAGGACCCTTTGGAGGGTATGGTAACTTGTTGGCCCGACATGCCGTCCTGATCGATGGAGTGTTGCGCTGACAGCCAGTCCGACGTGCCCCGGCGGTGCCGTCCGGCGCAGATATGTGCGGCAGTTATGAGCCGCCGGAGCGCCGGATTGCCGTTCGCTCGATTCCAGATAGCATTGAAAGCCACGCTGTTTTTGGGCTCGTTCACGGGAAGATAGGAAAGTTCCCGATCATCCGGTCGCTGCCAGGAAGAGACGGCGACCGTTATGCCCTGGTTCAGGGCGACCAGATCCAGAAGCATCTCCTGGGTCGCATCGATCCGATCGACTTTGAAGCCGCAATCATCTTCGACCGCCAGAACGCCGCGAATAAAGGCTTCGACCTCGGGACCTGGCGCGGCGACGGTTACGAGGACCCGCTCATGCCGCATCGAAGACCAACTGACAGCGGGCATGCCGGACAGTGCATGGGTCTTCGAGGTGACAACGAAGACTTCTTCCTGCCACAGCTGTGCGTGATCACAGTTCGCCGGGATCTCGCAATTGGTCACGAAGGCGATGTCCAGAGAGCCCGCCGCGACGAGCCTGACATGCTCTCTCGTTGCGCCGTCGACTGCGCTAAGCTGCACCTTGGGATGGGCCGTCGCGTATCGCCGGAGAAGGTCCTTGAGGAAGCCGGTGCCCAGCGAGGTCTGAATCCCGATCGTCAGACTTCCAGTTTTTCCTCGACCTGCAAGCCTGGCATGTCGCTGCGCACGTTCGAGCAGTTCGATCGCCGATTTGGCTTCGCGAAGGAAAGCCTGGCCGGCCTCAGTGAGCTCGACGCCACTATGGCGCCTGTCCAGAAGTATCGCGCCGAGCTCATCCTCGATGGCGCGGACGGTGCGGCTTAGCGTCGATTGTTGTACATCCAGAGCTTCGGCGGCGGCGCGCAGGCTCCGAAACTCGGCGATAGCGATCAATTGGTGTAGTTGACGCAGTTCAATCATGAAGCCACCTCCGAACCTGCAGCCGAAACCTGCGTTCGGAAGCGGGGGGCTGGCTGCTTGCTTGCTTCAGCGCCTTCTCATGCAACGCCTGATCATCATGAAAAACCTCTTGCATCATGCGTAGTGAGATTGTCTCACCCGGCGTTGAATTTCCGTCCGAGAGGAGTAGCGACCTTACCGGCTGGCGGCGTTTTTCATCCCCAGGAGAACCGCTGCCAGGATCATGCAGCTGCCTCCGATCCGGTCCAGCCAACGACGGGCCGAACCCTTCAGTCGTTGGGAGAGCCAATGCGCGCCAGCCCCGTATCCGGTCAGGAACGCTCCATCCATTGCGATATAGGTGGCCGACAGAATTAGAAACTGCGGCCAGAACGGCTGCGCCGGATCAATGAACTGGGGAAACAGCGCGGCGAAGAAGACCACGGCCTTGGGGTTGGCCGCCGAGGTTACGAAGCCTTGCAGCCAAAGGGCCCGCAGGGAGGCCCGTCGAGAAGCGGAGTGCGATATGGGCTTCATCGATCGCCGAAGCGTACGCAGGCCGATCCACAGAAGATAGAGGGTGCCGGCCCATTTTACGACGGTCAGGGCCTCGGCGGAGGCTGCGAGGACGGTTGCCAGCCCCAGGCCGGCGGCAAGCATCTGAATCAGGTTCGCTGTCAAATCTCCCGCAGCGGTGGACCAGGCCCGCGGCAAGCCATTGATGGCGCTGTTTGACAGCATCAGCATCTGGCTGGGGCCAGGCGTACTCATCAGGGCGAGCACGGTTGCGACGTATATCAGCCAGATATCGATTGGCATGGTTTGCTCCAGTATCGCGCGTGGTGTCGTCAGCCGAGTAGCGCCTTTCCAAGCGGTTTTGCGGGTTCCGAGCGCAGCACTAGAGAGGTCGTCACCGCGCCGAACCGGGCGATGGTGTCGACGATGGTCTCAAGTTGGCCGGGCGTCGGGACGAGGACTTTGAGCAGGAAGCAGTCTTCGCCGGTCAAACGGTGGACCTCGATGACATGCGGCATCTCGGCAAAGGCTTTCAAGGCTGGCTTGATGTGCTCATGCGTGGTTTTCAGGCGAATGATGGCCATCATCCCGAGACCGAGCGCGGCGGCGTCCAGACGCGCTGTATAGCCGGCCAGTATTCCGCGATCCTCTAGGCGCTTCACCCGCTCCGATGTCGCCGGCTGCGAAAGCCCGACACGTCGGCCGACCTCCGATAGCGGGGTGCGGGCGTTTTCCTGAAGCGCTTCGAGGATTGCGATGTCAAGGCGGTCGAGCTCACTGGTCGGCATGTTCCACCACAGATTCCGTTAATTCATCGGAAGTTTGTCACAAACGCCGATGAATTGCCATTCCCGTTTTGCGTTCGGCAAGGGACACTCCAGAAGGGTGAACATCAGGAGAGTCGCATGAGCCGTCGTTTCGTTATGGTGCCGGGCATCGGGGGATCCGGCCCTGAGCATTGGCAGAGCCATTGGGAATCTCTCTATCCGAACACCCTCCGGATAGAGCCAAATTCCTGGGATGAGCCCGACCTCGCGGACTGGTTCGCCGCCCTGGACCGGGCGGTCGCCGCGGCACCTTATCCGCCGGTGCTGGTATGCCATTCGCTCGGGTGCCTGCTCTTTGCCCATTGGCGTGCGGCGTCGTCCCGGGCGATCGCCGCGGCATTTCTTGTTGCCGTGCCGGACCGGAGCGGGCCCGCTTTCCCGGCGCAAGCGAAGGCATTCGGAGCGTTACCTGCAACAGGGTTTGGTGAGCGGCCGGTGTTGGCCGTCGCAAGTGAGAACGATCCCTATGATCCTAAGGCGAGTGCGATAGCCTGGGCTGCCAGGCAAGGCGCCTGGCCGCGACGTCTTGGCCCAAGGGGCCATTTGAATGAGGCGTCGAACCTCGGCGCCTGGCCCGAAGGCCAGGGGCTTCTGGCAGATTTCCTGGACGAGATCGGAGAGTAGCCATGGACGTTGCAACTGCATTGCTGAGCTTCTCCATTGCAGCGGCTTTGCTGACGATCACACCGGGGCTCGATACAGCCCTTGTTCTGCGGACGGCGGCGGTCGAGGGGCCGCGCCGGGCGATTCTGGCGGGGGCAGGGGTGGTGACCGGGGTGCTGGCATGGGGATTGATTGCGGCTTTGGGGCTCGGTGCTGTGCTGGCCGTGTCGGAACTGGCTTACCGTTGTCTTCAGCTTGCCGGCGCGGCCTACCTGATCTGGCTGGGTATCGGGATGTTGTGGGGGGCGTTCCGTGCGCGAGAGCCGGGGTTGCCGAGGGTCATGGCGCCTTCCGCACCGAATTGGTTCCTGCGCGGGGTGATGACTAACCTTCTTAACCCCAAGGTCGGCGTCTTCTATATCAGCTTCTTGCCGCAGTTTCTGCCCGTGGGCGTTCCGGTGGTGCCGTTCAGCGTTCTGCTCGCGGGGATACACGCGTCGATGGGGCTGATCTTCTTTGCAACGCTGACTGCCGCGACAGTACCGTTTCAGAATGCCCTGAACGGCCCCCGCCTGCCTCGCCTCCTCGACGGGATCACCGGCAGTGTCTTGATCGGGTTCGCCCTGCGATTGCTGACGGAGCGGCGCGTGGGATGACCTCAGCTCTCCATCCGACGCTGCAACTGACCAGGCGTGATCCCATGGGCGGCCTGAAAGGCGGCGACGAAGCCGCTCGCGGTGGCGTAGCCGGCGGCATGGGCTGCATGCTGCACGCTTTTGCCGACCATCAACGGGGCAATAGCGCGTGCCAACCGAAGATCTCGCATCCAGGTGGCCCAACTCTGCCCGGTGTCGCGACGAACGAGCCGTTGCATGCTGCGCCGCGACAGCGCCAGTGCCCCAGCCCAGTAGTCGAGCGATTGGTCGGCCCCATCGAGATGTGCCAGCGCGATCCGACGCAGGCGCGGGTCTGTGGGCAGGGGCAGCGTGGGCGCAGGGGTGGGGCGGGCAAGCCGGTCCCACAGCACGGCCGTCAGCCGGGCGAAAGCGGGCTCTTGCCGGTCGGCGCGGCTGGATCCTGCCAGGGCGCGGAGAAGTTCGGCTTCCAGCGCCTCGAGAGGGAAAGGCGTGGGGTCCTTGGGCAGCGGCGCCGCGGCGGGCCGGGTGTAGAGGCTGACCGATTTCCGTGCGCCCTCGGCCCGGATGCGGTGGCGGTGCGTCGGTGGAAGCCAGATCGCCATGCCGGGAGAGAGAAGATGCAGCCTGCATCCTGTCTCGACAGTCACCGGCCGGTCCGGGCACCAGGCGAGCTGCCCGCGCCAGTGCGCATGCGTCTCTGGCATGGTGCCGGGTGTGAAGCTCGTGATACTGCCGATCACTGGACTTCCATCCTCGGCAAATCCGCCAATCTCGTCGCGCTGCATGTTGGCACCTCCGGGGTATCATCTGGCACCGGTCCGACACAATTTTCCAGCCCCTCTGTCAGGATCGCGCGGAGGTGGAGCGGAGGACCGGATGGATATGGCGACAATAGCGCTGCTCACGGGCGCGGGGCTGCTCGGCGGGCTGTGCAATGCGATCGCGGGCGGCGGCACTTTCTTTACCTTCCCGGCGCTGCTGGCCGTGGGGCTGCCGCCGGTGACGGCGGGCGCAACCAGCGCAGTCGCGATCTGGCCCGGCCATGCGGCCAGCCTGATTGGCGAAGGTGCGGTGCTGCGGCAGGAACTGATTGCGCGGCCCGGGCGCGTCGCGGTGTTTGCGCTGGCGTCGGCGGCGGGGGCCGGGCTGTTGCTGCTGTCGGGAGATGCGCTGTTCCGGCAGTTGGTCCCCTGGCTGCTGCTCTTCGCGACGCTGCTGTTTGCTGCGGGGCCCTGGCTCAACCGCTGGCTCGCCCGCCACGGGGTGTCGATCGGGCCAGTCAGCGCCGCGTGCGCCGAGGGGGGCGTGGCCCTTTATGGTGGCTACTTTGGGGCAGGGCTGGGGGTGCTGCTGCTCGCGCTGCTGACCGTGACGGGGGACGACGATCTGAAGCGGCTGAACGTGGTCAAGAATGCTCTGGCAACGCTCGCGACCAGTATCGCCGTCCTGATCTTCACCTTTGGCGGCGCGGTCGCCTGGGGTCCGGCTGCCCTGGTCTTCCTGGGGGCGACGGCAGGTGGTGTCATCGGTGGCCGGCTGGCGCGCCGGGTGAAGCCGCAACTCCTGCGCGTCGCGATCGTCTGCCTCGGCCTGTTGCTGGTCTGGCACTACGCGTGAGCCCGGGTCGAGGCGCGGAACGCCTCGCGCAGGGCCTTGGTAATCCGCCCCACGGGCCATGTGCTGTGCTTGCCGGGGCGGTCGAGCGAGACCACGGGACGAAGCTCGACCGACGTGCCCGTGACGAAGACCTCGTCCGCTGCATCCAGATCGTCGAGGCTGACGGTTCCTTCATGAACCGACAGGCCGAGGCCACGCGCAAGGTCGAAGACATGGCGCTTGGTCAGGCTGTCGAGAAAGCATGTGGGAAGGGGAGACAGAAGCCTGCCGTCCCGGACGAGGACGATGTTCGTGACCGTGGTTTCGGCGACATGGCCTGCCATATCCAGCATGAGGGCATCGTCATGTCCGCTACGGGCGGCTGCGGCTCGCGACAAGGTTCCGGTCATGTAGAGGCCCGAGCATTTCGACGCCGTCGGCGCCGTATCGGGCGCGGGGCGCCGCCAATCCGACAGAACCAGGCGCAATTCGCTTGTGCCGTCTCCGAGGGCGGTTTCCACCGGCCAGTCCCAGGCCGCGATGGCGGTATGGATCCGGCACCCCTGTGCGGAAACGGTGACGCTTTCGCTGCCGCGCCAGGCGATCGGCCGAACATAGGCGTCCTTCAGTCCGCCGGCCCAAAGCACGGCCTCGGCCGCGGCCTGAAGATCATCGACCAGCCATGGCAGCGTGTATCCGAGAAGCTCGGCCGAGCGCTGCAGGCGCCGGAAATGTTCCTTGCCCAGAAACAGGCGACCGTCATAGGCGCGGATTCCTTCGAAGACCGCGCCGCCGTTGTGCAGAGAGTGCGTCAGAACATGCAGCGTCGCCTCACCGGACGGCAGAAGCGTCCCGTCGAACCAGACGGGACTCGCCAAATCGACGAGCGGGACCTTCACGGCTTCGGTCAGCATTCGGGATCTCCCTTTTCGCGGATGATGGGACGATCTTCGGGTTCAGGAGCCGGGCAGGCGAGTGAGCAGTTTTCAGGCGCTGATGAGAAAGCGTCGTTCGCGTGGTGCCGGTTATCGGCGATAGTCGGTTTGTGAGGATCTATGGATAAACAAGTACCCTTTCGGCTGAATGTGCCCCTGAATGCCCTGCGAGCCTTCGAGGCTGCGGCGCGCCATCTCTCGATCAAGGAGGCGGCGCTGGAACTTGGCGTAACGCCATCGGCCGTCAGCCACCAGTTGCGCGGGCTTGAGGATGCGCTCGGCCTGACATTGATGCGACGGGTCGGCCCGGCGCTCGAACTGACAGAGGCCGGAGCGAGACTGGCGCCCGATCTGAGCGAGGGGTTTTCCCGGATCATCGAAGCGGTCGGCGGCCTCAGACAGGATCGCAACGCGGGCCCCTTGCGGCTGTCAATGCTGCCGACTTTCGCGGCCCATTGGTTCTCGCCCCGGCTCACGCGCTACCCGTTCGAGCGCAACGGCTTCGATCTGCTGATATCCACGACACAGGAGGCTGTGGATCTGTCTGCCGGAGTGGCCGATGCGGCGGTGCGGCACGGGCAGGGCCAATGGGATGGGTTGCAGGCGGACCTGCTGTTCGAAGAAACCGTGAGCCTGTTCGGTGCGCCACCCCTGGCCAAGGATGACCCCGACGAAATGCGGGCGCAGATATCGGGCATGACCCTGTTTCTCTCGCAGTATCGGAAAGAGAACTACGCGCGATGGAACGCGACGTTGCCGGGCGGGCCGATCCGGCCTGCTGCGGTGATGATGGTCGATTCCGCCGGGCTGGCGCTGCGCGCGGCCATGGACGGGGCAGGGGTGGCTCTGGCAGGCGTGGAGATCGCCGCCTTCGATGTCAGCGCCGGGCGGTTGACGCAGCTCTTTCCACATTGGGCTCATACGGGCGGAGGCTACTTCCTCGTTTATCCGGAGGCGCTGGCCAGGGACCGTCGCGTGCGCAATTTGAGCCGCTGGATGGTCGAGGCCTCGGCCGGGGAAAGGACCCTCGCGCAAAGGCAACTGGAGCCGGGAGCGAATTGAATGCATCGTATTGAAGCGGCGGCGCTCGAGATCCGGCGACTTGAGGAAAACGACCGCGTGGCATGGGAAGACCTCTGGCAAGAGAACCTGGACCATTTCGCGGCGCCTGATCGAGCCCGGGCGGACATGCCCGTCATCTGGCAGCGCCTCATGGATCAAGCTGCGCCGCTTCTCGGCTGGCTGGTTCTCCTGCAGGGGCGGGCCGCCGGGCTGGCGCATGTGATCCTTCGCCAGCACAGCTTCAGCACAGCCCAGATCGCGATCCTGGAAGATCTCTGGATCGCACCTTTCGCGAGGCGTCACGGGCTGGCGGAACGGCTTGTCGAGCGACTGGTTCTGGAGGGGCGCGCGCAGGGCTGGCGCCGCATCGAATGGGAAACCGGCGATGAGAACCTCATTGCGCAGCGGCTCTATGACCGGATTGCCTCGCTCGATCCGGTCAAGCGCTACCGGATCGACCTAGATTGAGCGGGGTTGGCTCAGCTCGATCCGAAAACTGTCCCATGGTGCGGGATCGGCGATCGACAGATACAACCGTTTCGCCGTCAGATTGTCCTGCGGCACCAGCCAGCGCAGATGGGTCCAGCCGCGTGCGGTACCGATCTCGGTTAACTGGCCAATCAGAGCGCGGGCAAGGCCGCTTCCCCGGGCCTCTGGCATAACGAAGAGGTCGTCGAGCTGACCGGCACGGCTTCCTGAGATGATCTCGGGCAAGTCGAAGGCCAGCGCGAAGCCGGCAAGCGCGCCGCCATGATCCGCCCCGAGAAGCAGCAGACCCGGCTCGCTGCCGACCCCCTCGATCAGAGGTGTGGCCTGTTCCGGCGTCATTGCCTCTGCCGGTCCGCTCATGGCTCTCCGATAGGCCGTCATCAGATCGGCAAGGCGCGGAGCGTCCGCGGCGGACAGGCAGCGGATCGCCGGTGCGGTCACCATCCGCCGATCCTGACCCACTCTGCCATCATCTCCATGCGGTCCCAGCCCCAGAAAGGCTCTTCATCGACGATGAAGAAGGGAGATCCGAAGACGCCCCGTGCCACCGCATCTTCGCCGATCCTCCGGACTTTTTCTTTCAGGGCAGGGTCGGCGATGCCGGCCAGAAGGGCCCCGGGCTTAAGGCCGAACTCCGGGGCGAGCCGCGAGACGGCTTCGGGTGAGGCGGTGTCGAGACTGTCGTTGAAATACAAGGTGAAGACCCTCTTCGCGAAGGCGGCCGCAAGTTCAGGGCGCTGTGTTTCAACCCAGTAGAAGGCGCGCGTTGCCGCCAGGGCGACATGGGGATGGTTGGCGGGCAGCTGGAAGGTCAGTCCTTGGTGCCGTGCGATACGCGCCCAGTCGCGTCGCGCATAGTCGCGTTTCAGCGGCGTCGACGACAGTCCGCGTGCCCCTGTCACCTTGTAAGCGGTGCCCAGCATGTAGGGTCGCCAGAGCACGGTCCGACCCAGGTCTGCCGCGATGGCCTCAATCCGCTGCGCAGCGAAGAAGGCATAGCCGGACGAGAAGTCGAACCAGAACTCGACGGGGCTCATGGCTCTTCGCCTTCCCAGTAATCGACCGCATCCGCCGTCCTGAAGGAGCTGGCAACCCGACGCTTTGCCTTGTCACCTCCGGGCGCGGCGCCCGCGAAGACTGTCAGCTTGCCGCTGTCGGGATAGGCCATCACATCAGGCTCTCGCATGGTGCTGACCGCGACATATCGCAAAGGTTCAGTGCCGGTTGCGATCAACTGATGGGCCGTTTCGGCGCCACCCGCAGGGCAGACCGCCACCATGCCGGCTGCGACCGGGTACCGGTCGGGGCCGAACCGCAGTTCGCCGGTGCCCGAGAGAATGATGAACATCTCGTCATTGGCATGATGGGCATGGAAGGGCCAGGCTGCTTTGCCGGGCGGAACCTCCACCAGCCTTGCCCCCAGATGCGTCGCACCGAGTGGGGCGGCAATGGCCGCCATGGCGGCATGAAAGCGGGTGCCATAGCTCTGTGGCGACAGGTCCAGATCGTCGAGCGTGACGACGGGGCTGCGTGGCATGCGATCCTGGGTCATTTCGGTGCCCTCCTGCGAGAAGAGAGCGCCAATCCGACCGGTCCCGCAATTGAATTGGCTTCAGGTGAGCCGTAGCAAAGCTCATTTGGCGTGCTTTCCCTTTCAAAGGAAGCTGTTCTCGTATTGTCGGACCTGAGACGAATGTGGACACCAATGCTTTATCGCTGGAGACCTGACGCTCCGCCATCGCGGCCGAACCCTGAAAGGCCGGCGTCGACGATGCCCGCCGAACGCTTCGAGGTGGCGGCTGAAGACGGGTATCCGATCAGGGGTGGGATCTGGCACGCAGACACCGGCCCTGTCGTCGTGCTTCATGCCGCGACGGCGGTTCAGGCGCGCTATTACGCACGATTCGCGTCCTGGTTGTCCGGGCAGGGGGCGACGGTCCTGACCTTCGACTATCGCGGGATTGGTGAGTCCCGCTCCACGCCGGTGAAGGATTTGCAGGCGGGATGGGTCGATTGGGGCGTCCTCGATGCTGAGGCGGTGCTTGCCTATGCTGGCAGGCGCTGGCCGGATCGTGCGCTCTGCGCCGTGGGCCATTCAATCGGCGGCTTCGCCCTGGGGTTGGCGCGCACCTCGGATCGGCTGGATCGGATCGTGACGGTTGGCGCGCAATTCGCCTACTGGCGCGATTACGATCCCCGCCAGCGGCGTGCGATGTATCTGAAATGGCATCTCTTCATGCCCGCCGTGACGCAGCTCTTCGGCTATTTTCCCGGGGCACGGCTTGGATGGCTCGAGGATGTGCCGCGCGGCGTGGTGCGCGACTGGAGCCGGATGGGGCCGAGGTTCGAGTCGAGTGTCTGCTCCGCTTTGGACCCAACAGACCTTGCATCGCGTCATGGCGCCACCCGGGCGCGGCTCCTGGCCATCGGGTTGACAGATGATCCGTTCTGCACCGAAGCTGCGGGCCAGCGATTGCTCGACTACTATTCCAGGGCGGATCGAACCCATCTGCGGATCGCGCCCTTGGATATCGCGGTGCCCGAGATCGGGCATTTCGCATTCTTCCACGCCCGTTTCGAACAGACGCTCTGGCCGCTTGCCGCCGCATGGTTGCTTTCCGGTCGACTGCCCAAGGATGCTCCGGGGCAGATCGTCTTTCCGACAGGCTGAATGCAGGTTTCTTTCCAGCAGGATCACTATGAACGATCGACTTTTTGTTATTACCGGCGGCCCGGGATCGGGCAAGACTACGCTTCTGTCCGCATTGGCGCGGCATGGTCTCGCAACAATGCCCGAAGCCGGGCGCGCGGTCATTCAGGATCAGACCCGGATTGGCGGGACAGGGTGGCACGGTCAGGACCGGCAGCTTTTTGCAGAGCTCATGCTCGGCTGGGAGATGCGCTCGTGGCACGAGGCGCAGGGGACCGACGGTCCGGTGGTCTTCGATCGCGGCATTCCCGATGTGATCGGTTATCTTCAGCTCTATGTGGGAGAGGCGCCCTCACATGTTCACGCGGCGGCCGAGCTCTACCGGTATCGCCCGACGGTCTTTCTTGCGCCGCCCTGGCCCGAGATCTTCGGTCAGGATGCGCAGCGCGGGCAGGATTTCGACGAGGCGGTTGCGACGGCAGAGGCAATGGAGCAGGCCTATGCCATGGCGGGATATGACCTGCTGCCGCTGCCTTTGGCCACGGTCGAGGCGCGGGTCGATTTTGTTCTGGAGGTTTTGGATCAGTCCATCTGATCAGGACGCGTCACCCAGATCCAGTTCGCCCCGCAGGACGATACAGGCGGCCCCGCCGATGGTGATCCGCAGCCCTTCGGCTGTCGTATCCCAGCCCGCGTGAACCAGCCCGCGCCGGCCCATCTCGACCCCTTGCTCCGACAGGTAACCACCCCGAGGTACCGCGTCGCGATGCGTGGCGATCCACGCAGCAATGGCACCATTGCCAGACCCACAAACAGGATCCTCGGCCACGCCCTCACCCGGAGCGAAGGTGCGTACACGCAGGCGCGGCGCGGCCCCGGACCCGCTGTCCGCAAAGACCGTGAGCCCTGCCGCGCCGAGCCCATGGCAGATCCGCTCGATCCGGCCGAGGTCGGGTCGCAGGCCAGCCAGTGCCTGGAGGTCGTGCAGCTCAAGCAACAGCCATGGAACCCCCGTTGAGACGATCTGATGCGGGCTGTCCGCGAGCATGTCGAGCGGAAGGCAGATCGCCTCGGCAAGTTCAGCTTTGGTGACCGGCACATCGCGGATTTGGGGCGTTGCCTGCGTCATCGTGTAAAGGTCGTCTTCGAGGCGGATCGGAACCAGTCCGATGCCGCATTCCTGCGTCAGGCTTTGGGGCGTTCTGCTTTGCTCGCCGCAAAACGCATGGGCGGCGGCGATGGTCGGATGACCGGCGAAGGGCAGTTCGCGCACCGGGGTAAAAATGCGGGCACGATAGTCCGCATCACCGGTCGGGCGAAGCAGGAACACGGTCTCGGAGAGGTTCATCTCGCGCGCGATGCGTTGCATGATCTCGGTGGACAAGTCATCGGCGTCGAAGACCACCGCCGCCGGATTGCCGAGCAAGGGGCGGTCCGAAAAGGCATCGATCTGAAGCATGCGTTTCTTCATGGTCGTTAAGTCCTTGCTTTCAGCGCCCGTAGCGCGCTGTCAGTGTCACACTGCCGAGGCTGTGCGCGTGGATCATGTAGCCGGCGAGGGCGGGCATGGCGCTGGCGTCTAACCCCAGGCTCGGCACGTCGATTGCATAGACGGTGAACTCGTAGCGATGAGGGACTGCGCCCTCAGGCGGGCAGGGGCCGCCGTAGCCGGGTTGCCCGAAATCCGTCAGGGCCTCGACCAGAGGGGCGGGCAGGTAGCCGGAGGCGCCCGCGAGCATCGCCCGTGTGTGCGCCGGAATATCCAGAACGATCCAGTGCCACCAACCGCTGCCGGTCGGGGCGTCTGGGTCGTAGACCGTAATCGCGAAGCTCTGCGTTCCTGCGGGCGGGTCATTCCAGACCAGGTGCGGGGATTGGTTGAGCCCCTCGCACCCCATGGTCGAGTTCACCAATTCCATGCGGATCGTTTCACCCTCCCGCAGGTCGCGGCTGTCCAGATCGAACGCGTGAGCGACAACGGGAACGGCGGCGAGCGCCATTGAGATCAGGGCAGTACGGCTTAGGTTCATCATCATGAATGTCTCTCCTCGACTTCCATGATTTGACGGTATTCCAATGTGTTAGATACGGCGATTGAGAAGCTTTCAGGGGCCCGGTAGAAATGATCACCGAACCTTGTCCAGACTCAGGGCGCGACCTTGATGCAGAGCCATCCACGCCAGAGCGATGGCTTGCAGACCGGCGATCAGCACGATGAACGCCACATGGGCGGACGAAATGCTCCACCCAAGCCGAACCAAAGTCTCGATGCCTGCGCCGATACCGCCCTGCATCAAGAAGCCGGTGAGGACGGCGCCGAGATTGAGCATGGCGATAGCGCGGCCGGACACTGCGTCGGGTAGCAGCCGGACCAAAAGCGCGTAGGCAAGGATGGGACCCGCGGTGAACAGCCCGTAGCCAGCCCAAAGGATGGTCTGCAGGGACGCGCCTGCACCGGCAATCGCGAGCTGACACAGAACAAAGCCAAGCGTCAGGGCGAACGTCAGGTGGAACAGGTGCCGGTCGGTGCGGGCGATCCGATCGGCGAGCAGGCCGAAGCCGAATTGCCCCAAGATGACGGCAAGGGAGAGCGCCATCAGGATACCCGCTGCCGCAGTCGACGGGAGGTCAATCGCGTCGCGTAGCCAGACCCCGGCCCAGAGCCCCTGATAGGCGACCCAGGCTCCCTGACAGAGGGCCGAAGCCGGTGCGATGGTGAGAAAGGCGGGGTGCGTGAGGACACCACGCAGTCCCTTCACAGCCGGTTCCAGCCCCGCAGGGGCGGCTCGTTCCCTCGTCTGGGGCGGAACCACCGCGGCGATGATCAATGCAATGGTGGCAGTGACGCCGGCGAGACCCAGAAAAATTTCGCGCCAGCCGATTTGGCGTAGCAGCCATTCGGTCGGGCTGGTGGCCGCCAGGGAACCAAGGCCGGCCGCTGCAATCGTGATGGCGTTTACCAAGGGCAGGCGCTCCCTCGGCCACCACAGGGTGTTCGCCTTGTAGGCGCCGGTCCAGCAAGCGGAAAGCCCGAGACCGATCATGAAACGCGCCAGGATGAGCATGCTGGCTGTTTGTGCCCCGGCGAAGAGCGCGGATGCGACGACAGCCAGGAAGAGCGTAGTCACCAGCACGCGTTTCGGCCCGAACCTGTCCAGGGCCTGACCGACGAACAGTTGCGAGCCGGCCAGTGCGCCAAGGAAGGCGGAGGTCATCATGCCCATGGTTGCAGGTTCAAGCTGAAACTCGGCCGTGAGACGAGGCTCCAGAACAGCGTTCACATTTCGAAAGAGTTCGGAGAGCAGGTAGGCGAAGGTGAATGGCAGAGAGACGAAGACGATGCGGCGCAACGGGGACAATTGGGCTGGGTCAGTCATGCGCGTGGCCGGACCAGATGCAGCAGTCGTCCCTCAGGGAGTATACCCGCCCAAGGTTGTCGGTTTGCTCGGCACGATCCTGAATGGAGCCCGTTTCGCCAGATCGGTGAGGATAAGAGACGAAGGACAGAAATGTCAGCAGGATGGCCGTGACCCAAAGAAGTGCAAGTCGTTGAAGACCCGACAGGCCGGGTGTCGGTGTCTCGCCAAAGACGGCGCTCAAGGATTTTCTCAGATCATTGATGTTCATGGCATCTGGCATCCGCTCTTTGTCTCAAGTGCTAGCCGGGAGCCGCCTCCACGCCGATTGAGAAGGTCTCAACCGAGCGGGAGATTTTGTCCGGGGCGGGCTAGAGCCAATACATCGGATGGTGTGCTACATCCGCCGGGACGGTCGACCGGTCTTCGACCGGATACCGGTCGCCGGCCGTATCAGGGGCGGAGACGAGCAGGATGCGCAGGTCTTCGGCCCCGTTGTTCTGTACCAAATGTCCCAGGCCCGGGGGGATTTCCAGGGCCTCTCCTGCCTTGGCCAATAGGATACGACCCGGGACCTTGATCGTCAGTTCCCCGGCAAGGACATAGAAGATCTGGCGAGAGACCCGATGATAATGTGGTGCTTCGGCACCGCCGGACGGCAGGCGCTCTTCGCGCAGTGAAAGTTCGGGGCGATCGACCAGTCTCCAGCCGTCACAGCCGTTACCCCAGGGGTAATGGTTCGCGGCTGACGCGCGCAGGGGGCCTGTCATTCCTCGGACCCGTAATAGGCTTCGCCCAGAAACTGAACACCATCCCGAAACCGCATGTGTTCGCAGGCATGCCTGACCCGACCGCGGGCTCGCGACACATAGAAAACCGTCACGGATTGCGCCTCTTCGTCAACGGCAGTTCCGCTCAGCTCGAAATGAAGATCGGGCACGCGTGCCAAGGCGTCGGTCCAGTACTGCCGCAGGGCGTCCTTCCCAATGATCTGGGCGTCACCCGCCACCTGCTTGGCGAGAGGGCTGATGAAGACGGAGTCTTCGGCGAACGGCGCGAGAACCGTCTCCACGTCATGCGCGTTCCAGGCGGCGATCCAATGCCTGGCATGGGTTTCAAGGTCAGTGCGGGAAAGTCTTGTCATTATTCCGGTCTCCTTCTCCGTCCGCTTTAGCGGTCGGGGCTGACTGTCGTGCCGCAGCATGGCTGCTCGCAATTGAGGAATCTTCCGGTGGTCCTGAGGATTTCGCGGCGACAATCCCAGAGAGGAATTCTCAATATCCGCTGAAGGATCCGAAATTCATGGCTCTGGGCACGGGGTGCATTCTCTGGGGGAAGACACCGGAGGTGACCATGAACCCGCGATGCACGGCAAATCCAACGCAAGAGCGCGACAAAGATGGTCTCGCATCACGCGCGGCTCGGCTGCCGCGCCGTTTTCGGGCCTTTTACCGCTTGAGCGACGCGGAATTGATGGATCTGGGATTGGACCGCCAAAATCTGCCGATCTTCAATCCTGTTCAGGCCATTCGCCGAGAAGACCTGTTCTAGCGCGAAGCGGGCAGGTCTGGCGTGTCATGCAAGCAGATCAAGGTTTGCATCCCCGCCGCGACATGTTTGCGGCGATCTCCATCAACGCCCCATACATCGAGCTGACAGATGGTCAGTGTGCGACCATTCTTGATCACGCGGCCGACAGCCTCGAGATAATCTCCTTGCGCCGGGCTGATCAGGTTCAGTTTGAACTCGACCGTCAGGACTGAACTGCCTTCGGGGAAGAGGGTGAACCCAGCGTAACCGCCTGCGCTGTCGGCGATGGCCGATGTCCCGCCGGCATGGAAGTAGCCATGCTGTTGCGTGAGTTCTGGACGGAACGGCAGTCGCAGCGTGACAAGCCCCGCGCGCACATCCGTCATTTCGGCCCCGAGATGCGCCATAAGCCCCTGTCTTGCAAAGCTTTCGCGCGCTCTAATGATGACTTCCTCAGAAATTGGATCGCCGACCTGCATAGCTTTTCCCCCACATCTTGGCCGGGGAAGTATGCATAAGGCATAGGTCTCGGCGCGTGAGGAATTCTCAGTCTCAACTGAATGTTAGGCGCCGGAGCAGAGCTTTGTGCTGCCCTGGGCTGCCTACGATTGGCGATTCAGGGCCGCCAAGAGTTCCATTGCCGTCACCGCTAGAGGCTCTGGCACGAAGGGCGGAGATTGTGTAAAAACTCCTTTTTTATGCTACACTTCCGCATGGTCGGGAGGCTTGGCATGTCGGGTTTCATCGAGGGCGTGAACCGGGATCAGACGACGCTTTTCCCGGAGCGTCTGGAGGACTGGATCGGCGAAGATAACCTTGTCCGTGTCGTCGATCTCTTCGTCGATGAGCTCGACCTTGCCGCCCTTGGCTTTCATCGCCATGCGGCCGCACGGACGGGACGGCCGGGCTATCATCCGGCGGTGCTTCTGAAACTGTTCATCTACGGCTATCTGAACCGTATTCCTTCCAGTCGGCGCCTCGAGCGTGAGGCAGGGCGCAATGTCGAGGCGATGTGGCTGACCGGGCGGCTGGTGCCCGACCACAAGACCATCGCCGATTTCCGGCGCGAGAACGGCCCGGCCATTCGCCGGACCTGTGCCGAGTTCGTGGAACTCTGCCGCCGGATCGGCGTGCTGAGGGGCGACTGCGTTGCCGTGGACGGCAGCAAGTTCAAGGCTGTCAACAATCGCGACCGGAACTTCACCAAGGCGAAGATCGCCAGCCGCCTGGCGCATCTGGAGCAGGAGGTTGGTCGCTATATCGAGGAGGCCGAGCGGGCGGATCGGCAGGAAACCGGCGAGGCACGCACGGAAAAGATAGCCCATCTGACCAGCCGTTATCACCGCGTCCGGCTGGAAATGGACCGCATGGTGAGGTTGCGCCGGGAACTGGCAACGACACCGGACGGGCAGATATCACTGACGGATCCGGACGCCCGTGCCATGGCGACGCGGGCGCAGCACAGCGGCCATGTCGGCTATAACGTGCAAAGCGTTGTCGATACCGAGACCCATCTGATCGTGACGCATGAGGTCACCAATCAGGGCCATGATCGTGATCAGCTCGCCTCCATGGCGGGTGTAGCAAAGACTGCCCTCCGGCGCGACGACCTGCATATCCTGGCCGACAAAGGCTATTTCAGCGGTGGCGAGATACTCGCCTGCCACGAGCAGGGCATCACGGCAACGGTGCCGCGGCCAGACACGTCCGGGAGCCGGGTGCATGGACGCTATGTGAAGGCGGACTTCGGCTATGATCCCGACAAAGACATCTATCGCTGCCCGGCCGGCGAGGTATTGAGTTATCGGTCCACGGTCGAGCAGCAGGGCCTGCAGATGCGCCGCTACTGGACCACGGCCTGCCCTGACTGCCCGTTGCGCAACCGCTGCACGACGAACACCCTGCGCCGGATCGGTCGCTGGGAACATGAGCATCTGGTGGAGGCGGCCGACGCCCGCCGACGGGACGCCTCGGCCCCGATGAGGATCCGGCGCTCGACGGTCGAGCACCCGTTCGGCACGATCAAGGCCTGGATGGGGCACACCCATTTCCTGACACGAAGGCTGGCAAACGTCCGCACGGAAATGGCGCTGAATGTCCTTGCCTACAATATCAAGCGTAAGCGCGACGCTGATCCCCTCCTGCCGCTGGTGATCTGAACGGGCCAATCTCCGTGCGCATGAAGGTCGGAGGTGTTGGCTTGGAACGAGACGGCAAAATGGGCGGCCATTTGGACGGTTTCTCGGATGGTGGGGTTTCGCGGCTGGAAGTGATCGAGGGGCCGACCGGGCGTCAGCGACGCACGAAGGCGGAGCGGGCGCGGATTGCGGCGGAGAGCTTGGTGCCGGGAGCGTCGGTGACCGATGTCGCGCGGCGGCACGGGACGACGCGCTGGCAGGTTTATGACTGGCGGAAGAAGCTACGGGACGGACAGCTTGTCGTGCCCGAGAGCGTGGCGGCACTGCCGATGTTTGCAGAACTGGTCGTCGAGGGCGCCGCAGCGGAGATGCCGGCAGAGACGGAGGCCAGCACCGGCGTGGAGATCGTTGTGGGTGATGTCGTGATCCGCGTCGGCGCAGATACCGATGAGGTTCTGCTTACGCGGTCGATCCGGGCGGCGCGGGCGTCGAGGTCATGATGCTCGGTCAGGGCGGGCCGGTGAAGGTTTATGTGGCGATGCGCCCGGTGGACTTCCGCAAGGGGATCGACGGGCTTGCGCTGGCGGTTCAGGAGATGTTCGGGCTCGACCCGTTCAGCGGGGCGGTCTTCGTGTTCCGGGCCAAGCGTGCGGAGCGCATCAAGCTCCTGGTCTGGGATCAGACCGGAATGGTGCTGGTTCACAAGCGCCTCGAAGGTGGCAAGTTTGTCTGGCCGCAGGTGCGGGACGGGGTGATGCGGATGTCCTCGGCGCAGCTGGCGGCGCTGTTCGAGGGGTTGGACTGGAGACTGGTAAGACCCGAGCGGGTGCGCCGCCCGCTGGTTGCAGGGTAAGTGCGTCCGATGCACTGGAGGCCCTGTTTTTACTGGCCAGAACAGCATCAGCATGATTCACTTCGAGGCATGGATGCCGACACTCTCAGCCGCGAGAACGCTCATTTGAAGGCCCGCCTCGCGGAGGTTGAGGCAGCGCTCGCGGAGGTGCAGGAGGCCAACCGCCGGCTGGAGGGTATCCTGCGCGCCTCGCAGCGCGAGCGCTTTGGCAAGAGTTCCGAGAAGTTGTCACCCGACCAGTTCAATTTGCCGCTCGAGGACGCCGAACTGGCCCAGGGCGTGCTTGAGGCCGCACAGGAGAAGACTGAAGCCGCGCTGCAACGGGCGCGAGGGGAAGAACCTCGCAAGCCCGCGCGCAACCGTGGGCATCTGCCGGCGCATCTGCCCCGGGTCGAGCGCGTGATCGAGCCCGCCAGCACCCTTTGCCCCTGCGGTTGTGGTGAGATGGCCCGGATCGGGGAAGACATCTCCGAGCGTCTCGACGTGATCCCGGCGCAGTTCCAGGTTCTGGTGACGTGCCGCCCCAGATATGCCTGTCGCCGCTGCTCGCAGGCCGTAGTGCAGACGCATGCCCCCGAGCATGTCGTGCCGGGCGGCCTGCCCACCGAGCGGCTGATCGCATGGATCATCGTCTCCAAGTTCGGCGACCACCTTCCATTTTACCGCCAGGCGGGGATCTTCGAGCGACAGGGACTCCACCTCGACCGCGGCACACTCGGCAATTGGGTCGGCCGCGCCTGCTTCCACCTGATGCCCGTGATCGACCACATGAAGGCCAATCTGCGCGCCGCCGACCGGATCTTCGTCGACGAGACCCGCGCGCCGATTCTGGATCCGGGCCGGAAGGCCACCAAGAGCGGCTACTTCTGGGCCGTCGTATCCGACGATCGCGGGCATGGTGGTGCCGGACCGCCCATCGTGCTGTTCCACTACGCTCCCGGTCGGGGACGGGAACATCCGCTTAGGTTCCTGGCCGGATACCGCGGCCGGTTCCTGCAATGCGACGCCTACCAATCCTACAACGCGCTGACCGAGATCACGCGCGATGAGGGGCCGTGGCAGCTGGTCTATTGCTGGACCCACGTCCGCCGCCGCTTCGTCAAGCGCTTCGAGAGCGACGGCTCGCCCATCGCCGAGGAGATGCTGCGCCGGATCGCGGTCCTATACGGGGTCGAGAAGGCCGTCCGCGGCAAGGATCCTGCCACCCGGCTGACTGCCCGGCGCGAGCATTCCGCCCCCATAATCGCCGCGCTGAAACCCTGGCTCGAGGCCCAGCTCTCCCGCATCCCGCAGAAATCCCAGCTCGCCGAGGACATCCGCTACACCCTCGCACACTGGCCGGGCCTGATCCGCTTCCTCGACGATGGCACGCTGGAGCTCGACACCAACCCGGTCGAGAACCAGATCCGCCCCATCGCCCTGACCCGCAAGAACGCCCTCTTCGCGGGCAACGAGAACGGAGCCGAAAACTGGGCCATGCTCGCCTCGCTCGTCGCAACCTGCAAGCTGTCCGGCGTGAACCCCGTCGACTACCTCGCCGATACCCTCCGGGCCATCCTCGACGGACACCCCAGATCCCGCATCGAGGACCTCATGCCCTGGTGCTACGTCCAGACGTCAAGCCTCGCTGCATAGGGCCACGTCGTCGCGCTTACTATCAAGCGCATGGTCTCCCTGATCGGCATCCGCGGGGTGATGGCGGCAATCCCGGGCTGAGCCGCCAGGGCATGGTGAGTTCCGGCAGCCAAGACGAAAAGCACCTGCTCCCAGGCAAGGAGCTCATAAGTCACTGCGACCGAAGGAAGTTTTTACACAGTCTCGGCGGGAAGCGGACTTGCGGCACTGCAGCAAGGTGGGCACAACTTGACCGTCCCCAATCTCACCCTGATGGTGTGTTTGCTGGACCGACTTAACGCGACGGCCAACCGTATTGGGAGGATGCTTCATTGGAGTTTTTGTCGAGAGGATCTGAATGGCATCGATGGGAGCCGCATATTCACGCTCCCGGGACCATCCTGAATGATCAGTTTCCGGCGAATGGTTGGGAAGACTATCTTTCAGCGCTCGAGGCAGCCTCGCCGAGCTTGCGCGCCATCGGAATTACCGACTACTGCGTGACCCGATCCTATGAGCGGGTTCTCGAACACAAGAAGAGCGGTCGTTTACCAGACTGCGACCTCCTCTTTCCCAACATCGAGCTTCGTCTCAACACCGGCACGGTGAAGGGGCATTTTGTCAATATCCATCTTCTGGTCTGCCCCGACGACCCGAACCATGTCGATGAGCTCAATCGTTTCCTTGGCCGCCTCACATTCTCGACATCCCGCGACAAGTTCGCCTGTACGCCTTCCGATCTCATGCGGCTGGGCCGTCATGCCGACCCAAACAAGACAGCCGATGCGGACGCCCTTCAGCATGGATGCACTCAGTTCAAGGTATCCCTCGACAATCTGATGGAAGCGCACCGGATGGACTGGGCGAGCGAGAATATCGTCATCGCCGTGTCGGGAAATGCAGACGGGACGTCCGGTGTTAGGGAGGCGGCCGACGCCGTTCTCCGCGAGGAGATCGAAAAAGCTGCCCATGCGATCTTTGCCAGTAGTCTAAAACAGAGGGACTTTTGGCTGGGACACGGAAAGGCCACCGAAGAGGAATTACGAGAGCGCTATGGCGGCTGCAAACCCTGCATCTGGGGCTCGGACGCACACGATATGGACCACGTGGCTCGACCGGCGGAAGACCGCTTTTGCTGGATCAAAGGCAAGCCGAGCTTCGACACACTGCGGCAGGCCCATTTGGACCCCGAACGGGCGTATGTAGCACCATACCCGCCCTCTTGGGCCACACCCTCACAGATCATCGACGAAGTCGTCATCTCGAATGCACCATGGGCGAAAACTCCGCATGTACGTCTTAATCCCGGTCTAGTTGCCATCATCGGAGCCCGAGGGTCGGGAAAGACGGCCTTGGCCGACATCATCGCGGCGGGGTGTGACTCTTACGATCACAATTCGGAACACCCATCATTTCTTGACCGTGCCGCCGAGCACCTCGATGGAGCGGAAGTCACGCTTTCCTGGGGAAATGGCGATCCCATGACACGGAGCCTCGATTCTCCGGTAAATTGGTCTTCGGACGCTTATCCGCGGGCGCGCTACTTGTCGCAGCAGTTCGTTGAGCATCTGTGCTCAAACGATGGCATGCCGTCCCTAATTGACGAAATCGAACGAGTGATCTTCGAAGCCCATCCAACTCTGGAAAGGGACGGAGCAATTAACTTTCAAGAGCTACTCGACCTGCGCGCATGCGAATTTCGCGACGCACGCATTCGGGAAGAAGAGGCCCTCGCGAACATATCGGATCAGATCGGCGTCGAGCTCGATAAGTCGCGCCAGGTTGCGCCTATCAGGTCGCAGATCGAGGAAAAGAAGAAGTTGATCGCCCGCTATCAGAGGGACCGAGAAGCACTGCTGCCAAAGGGCCCGAGCAAGATCGCAGAAAGGCTACAGGATCTCATCAACGCCGCGGACAAGGTGCGCGGATACATCAGATATTTCGCAAACCAGCAGTCGGCGATTACCGGTATCAAGGCGGAAATACAGGATTTGCGGCAGAACAAAGCCCCGGATACGCTGCGCTCCATGCGCGAACAACACCAGCGCGCCAAGTTCGAAGACGACGATTGGAAACGGTTCCTATTGACTTACACCGGGGATGTCGATGCAGTCGTGACGGATAAGGCGAAACAGGCGGCAACGAGCATGGAAGGGTGGCGCGGCGCGACCCCGAGTGCACCAGTCGATGAGACCGGGTCCTTTCTCCGTCCTGGCGATGCTCCCGAGAAGACGCCTTTGGCAACGCTCGAAGCGGAAATTGCGCGGATTGAAAAGATTGTCGCTGCAGACAATGAAACCGCCAAGAAGCTTGCGGCCGTAAGCAAGCGGATTGCTGAAGAGAACACCGTTCTTCAGAGCCTTGAGGAAAAGCTCAAGGACTTCGACGGCGCGCGAGACAGGGCGAACGCATTGGTGGCGGATCGTGAGGCAGGATATGTCCGCGTTTTCGACGCAGTGGTTGCCGAAGAACGCGTCCTCAACGAGCTCTATGCTCCATTGATGGTGAAACTGCAGGACTCAGGCGGCACGCTCGCCAAACTTTCCTTCTCGGTCAGCCGTGTCGTTGACGTCGCGGGCTGGGCCAAGCGAGGAGAGAAGGACCTTTTCGACCTGCGTGGGGGTCCTTTCAAAGGCATTGGTTCTCTTGAACGGGAAGCAACCGAAATGCTCGGAACTGCCTGGGCGAGCGGTGACTCGGCTGCGGTATCGGGAGCGATGCAGGCCTTTCGCGCCAAATTTCAGGACATGCTTCTTGCAAACGCGCCAGTCGAGAAGTCGGATCAGACCAACTACCGGCCATGGTCGAAGCGGTTCGCTCATTGGCTTTACAGTACGGATCATATCTCGATCGAATACGGCATTCGGTACGATGGGATTGACCTGAAGAAACTCTCTCCCGGTACGCGGGGGATAGTTCTTGTGCTCCTCTATCTTGCACTCGATGACTCCGAAGATTGCCCATTGATTATCGATCAGCCCGAAGAGAACCTTGACCCGAAATCGATTTTTGATGAGCTCGTGCCCTTGTTTCTGGCTGCAAAACGAAGGCGCCAGGTAATCATGGTCACGCACAACGCGAATTTGGTCATCAACACCGACGCGGACCAGATCATCGTCGCCGAGGTCAGCGCCCATGATGGCACCGGCTTGCCTTCGATCACATACCAGGCAGGCGGCCTCGACGAGGCTGAGATCAGACGGATGGCTTGTGAGATTCTCGAGGGTGGAGACCGCGCATTTCAGGATCGCGCGCGCCGGCTACGGATCGCGCTGCGTCGATAGTCGCATGCCCGTTTCGTTGAGGCGGCAGGCGTTGGGAATATGGAAACTGTTGGAGCGTCATGGGAGAGAGAATAACCCGCAGAAATTTGAAGAACGGGATCTTCGCTTTCATCGATCTTCTCGGGTTCTCCGATCGAGTGAAGCAAATAAAGACAGATGAAGATCTGCGAAAACTCGACGCTGATGTCGTTTTCGTTCAGAGGGAATTCGAGCACAAATCTTCGGACGACTTTGTCCGCAGGTCGCAAAAAATCGTGGGCAAGCGAGTTCTGGCGTTTTCAGATTGTATCGTCATATCGGTGCCGCTCCACTCCGAGCTGGCCAAATTGCAGGGTACGTTTGATGTGTTGATGAGCGAGCTGACGAGCCTTGCGATCGCGCAAGGGGATTGCGTACAGCGCGGCATTTTTCTCCGTGGCGGCGTCGACCTCGGATATTGGCTTCATCGGAAGGACACGTTGATCAGCCCAGCCATGGTGAACGCTTACGGACTTGAACACGAAGCCTGTGTTCCCATGATCGCGATCACCCCCGCGCTATATAAATACCTCTCCAAACATCCGGACCGGGGCTACTACAGCAAAGACATTGAGCCGTTTTCAAAGGTATTCAAGCTGTACCGCAAACTGCCCAACGGCAAGACTCATTGGTTCATCAACTACCTTCGTATCTGTCTGGAGTCAGTGGAGCCCGTGATCGTGGGTGACGACCGGGAGCGCTATCTTTCAGCGGATGCAGACGGCCGGGAGCGCATGCGGACTGAGCTATGGCAGTCGGCATGCAGCGAATGGGCACTGAGCCACGGCCGGATCATTGCCGAAGCACACGCAAAAGCCACGGTCGCCAGCGTACGTTTGAAGTACGAGTGGCTGGCCAGCTATCACAACGCAGAGGTCAAACGGTTCTTCGGAAAGAGGGCCAAGCCACTTTTGATCGAAGAAAATTTGAGCAAGCCACAAAGGATTGGCAAATAGGCGAAGAGTGTTGTCATGCTGACCAAGGCGCGCATTAGGGCCGGATGTCACCATCGGAGCGCTGCGTTGCGGCGCAGCGTTTCGAATGATCTTCCGCTATCGGCCGGAGGCGTAGATATTCAAGCGTGCAGAATCCTCCTTGCGCTGAATAAGTTCCCACCGGGTTTCATACGGATTTTAGCAGTCCGTCCGCACCCTGAACGGCGCAGGTCAGGTCACTCTATGTGCAGGCCTGATCAGGCGACGATGTCCGCGTCACCCGGCCTCAGCCGGACCCAAGCGAAAGCAGCGCGCGACGAAATTCCGGCTCGCTTAGCACAACCTCGCCCGCACCAAGCGCCTCGGCGTGGCTGAGGGCGCGGGCGGTTAGGGTCTGGGCGGTCTCGATGGCGCGGGGCAGGGCAAGGCCCCGCCCGATGCCCGCGACCACAAGCCCAGCGAAGAGATCGCCGGTGCCGGGCAGGGCGATCGGCAGGCGCTTGGTCGGGTGGCGGCTGAGGTCCTCGGGGCCCAAGAGCACCGTCTCGAGTTGCCCGGGGCCGGTGTCGTCGAGCACGCAGCCGGTGGCGATCAGATGCGCTTCGGGCGCGATGTGCAGCGCCTCGCGCGCGGCCTGAAGATCCGCCAGAGTGCGGATCTGCTGCCCGGTGAGCCAGGCGAGTTCGAAGGGGTTCGGCGTGGCGATGTCGGCCATCGGCAGCAACCGGTCGCGCATTACGCCAGCGATGGCTTCGGGGGCATAGAGGCCGGGACCGGTGTCGCCCATCACCGGGTCGCAGATGTACCGCAGGCTCGGGTTCGTGGCCTTCGCCTCGGCTACGAAATCCGCCACCATCTCGGCCACGTCGAGCGAGCCGATATAGCCGGTGAGGATGTAATCCACCCGCTCGGGGAGACCGCGTTCGCGAGCGCCTTGCAGCAGATCGGAAGAGAATTCGGGCGGCAGGGCGCGGCCGCGCAGGGTCGGGTAATCGGGTGTATTCGAGAAGACCACGGTGGGGATCGCCGCCACTTCGAGGCCTGCCGCCTGCATCGGGAAGAGCGCTGCGGAATTGCCCACATGGCCGAAGACCACCTGGCTCTGGATGGAAATGACGAAAGGGGGGGCTTTCATGCGGAGCCGTCCAGTCTTGCGCTCCAATCCTCGACCCGGCGGCTTTCCAACCGCCGGAGCGCGTATTTGCGCCAGCCCTCGGCCAGGACATCGAGCGCGGCGATGCCTTCGAGTTCTTGCAGGTTCATCCGGTCCACGTAAAGCGCGTGCCAGAGCCGTCGCAAGCTCCAGTCCGGCGCCAGCCGGTCGATCAGGTCCAGCCGGTCGCCGGGGGCGACCTCGCCCGGCTCGAGCACCCGGTAGTACCACCCGGTGCGTCCGGTCTGCTGCACCCGCCGCGCCATGTCCGGCACGCCGAAGCGGTGGTTGAGCTTCCAGCAGGGCTGGCGCCCCTGCGAGACCTGGATCAGCGCGTCGCCCAGCCGGAATGAATCGCCGACGGCGACCTCCGCTTCGGTGAGCCCGGCGGTCGAGATATTCTCGCCGAACCCGCCGGGAGCGGTCAGCGCCGGAAGGTCACCGAGTTCCGCGCGCCAGTCGCTGTAATGATCGAGCGGATAGTGATGCACGGCCTTCTCGACGCCGCCATGTACGCGCCGGTCGGCCTGTTCGTCGCCTTCGAACCCCTCGGGGCCAAGCGTCAGCGGGTGGGTGACCGGCGTCTTGCCGATCCCGCTCAGCGTGTCGCATCCGGGCAGGGGAGCGGCGCGACCTGTCAGGAGTGTGACGGGCCTCATTCATCCAACCCCCGCAGCCATTGTTTCAGCATGGCCTGACCGGCGGTCCGCAGGGCCGGGCCATGTGCCCTGGCGTCCTGCCGGAGCGCCTCCGGGGCAATCCCCGCCTGCGCCAGCTCTGCGCTATGGCCGATTAGCCAGCGTTCGAAATCCGGCAGCATCCCGGCCTCGGGGTGGAATTGCAGGCCGAGAATGTTGCGGCCCCGGGCGAATCCCTGTGTTTCGCAGCCGGGGGTCGCGGCGAGGCGCTCGGTTCCGGCGGGCAGGTCGAAGCCCTCGCCATGCCAGTGCAGGACCGGGATGTTCGAGAGGTGGGCAAGCGGGCCGGCCCGGCCTGGCGCGGTTAGGGTCAGAGGCGCGAAGCCGATCTCCTTCTCGGCAATGGGCGCGACACGGGCTCCGAGGACCGCGGCCATGAGCTGTGCGCCGAGGCAAATGCCGAGGGTCGGGCGATCCGCCGCCAGCCTCATGGCCAGCCAGTTCCGCTCCTCTGTCATGCAAGGATAGGCGGCGCCGTCATTCACGCCGATCGGGCCACCCAGCACCACGACCAGGTCCGGTTCCAGCGGATCGGGCAGTGGGTCCACAGCTGCTTCAACGTCTTGGAGCTGATAGCCGGCGTCCCTCAGAACCGGGGCAAAGGACCCGAGGTCTTCAAAGGCCAGGTGGCGCAGGATCAGGGCGGATTTCATCGTCGGAGCCTCTTGCGTTTTTCGCCTCTGTCGCAAAATACTGGCCTATGCAAAAGTGCCAGTATGAAAGATTGTGATAGCCGGTTTCCGATATGCGCGAGCCTCTTGCCCTTGAGATGGAGCCGGGCCACGACGGCCCGCTTTTCATCGCCATTGCCGAGGCGATCACCCGTGACATCACCCGCGGACGCCTGAAGCCCGGGGCGCGGCTGCCCGGCACGCGGGCGCTGGCGCGCGAGCTGGGGGTCCATCGCAATACGGTGGATGCCGCCTATCAGGAGCTGCTGACCCAGGGCTGGCTGCACGCGGAACCGGCGCGGGGCACCTTCGTGGCGCAGGATCTGCCGCAGGGGATGATGGTCCGCAGACCCGTGCCCACGCCGATGGACCCGTTGGCACCACGCGCGGGGCTCGCCTTCACCGACGGTGCGCCGGACCCCAAGCTGGTGCCCGACAAGGCGCTGGCCCGGGCCTTTCGCCGGGCGCTGCTGTCGCCCGCCTTCCGCGCCGGGGCCGATTACGGCGATGCGCGTGGCACGCCCGCGCTGCGCGAGGCACTGGCAGTCTATCTCGCCACGGACCGGGGCGTGGTGGCGGACTCGTCGCGGCTGCTGATCGCGCGGGGCAGCCAGATGGCGCTGTTCCTGGCTGTACGGGCGGCGCTGTCGCCGGGCGAGGTCATTGCCGTCGAGGAACCGGGCTATCCGCTGGCCTGGGAAGCGTTCCGCGCAGCGGGGGCAGAGGTGCGGGGCGTGCCGGTGGATGGCGGCGGCCTGCGTATCGACGCGTTGGAGGCTGTGCTGGCTCGCGATCCGCGCATCCGGGCGGTCTATGTCACGCCGCATCACCAATACCCGACCACGGTGACCATGGGCGCGGCGCGGCGGTTGCAACTGCTGGAGCTGGCGCAGCGCCATGGGCTCACGCTCATCGAGGACGATTACGACCACGAGTACCGCTTCGAGGGCCGCCCGGTGCTGCCGTTGGCCGCCCGCGCGCCTGAGGGTTTGCCGCTGATCTATGTGGGCTCGCTGTCGAAACTGCTCTCGCCGGGCATCCGGCTGGGCTATGCGCTGGCGCCCGAGCCGTTGTTGACCCGCATGGCCGAGGCGCGGGCCGCCATCGACCGGCAGGGCGACGCGCCGCTGGAGGCGGCGCTGGCGGAACTGATCCGCGACGGCGATCTGGGCCGTCACGCCCGGAAAGCGCGGCGGGTCTACCGGGCGCGGCGGGATCTGCTGGCGGCGCTGCTGGGCGAATGCCTCGCCGGGCGGGCGACATTCGATCTGCCCGCCGGGGGGCTCGCGCTGTGGCTGCGTTGCGAGGGTAGGTCCGCCGAGGCCTGGGCCAAAGCCGCGGGGCAGGCGGGACTGGCGCTGCTGCCGGGTACGCGCTTTGCGCTGGAGGGCCCGGCGCCGCAGGCCTTCCGGCTGGGCTATGCGGCGCTGGACGAAGGGCAGATCTCCCGGGCGGTGGAGATCCTCGCCCGAAGCGTTCCGGGCTGAGCCTATTCCGCCGCGACCGCGCGCCGGGCCTGCGCGGGGGCGATGTGCATCCCGAGCCGGGTCAGCAGATCCTGATCCTTCCAGGCCGCCGGGTTGCCGGTGGTCAGCAACTGGTCGCCCACGAAGATCGAGTTCGCCCCGGCAAGGAAGCACAGCGCCTGCAACTCGTCGCTCATCTCCGTGCGCCCCGCCGACAGCCGCACGACCGAGGCGGGCATCAGGATGCGGGCCAGCGCCACGATGCGTACCAGCGCGAAGGGATCGACCGCCTGTGCCCGCTCCTGCACCGGCACGCCCTCGATCTCGTTCCACAGGTTCACCGGCACGCTGTCGGGATGCGTGGGGAGCGTCGCCAGCGTCACCAGCATGGCGATGCGGTCCTCTTCGGCCTCGCCCATGCCCAAGATGCCGCCGCAGCAGACCTTGATACCGCCCTTGCGGACCTGCTCGACCGTGTCGAGCCGGTCTTCCATCGTCCGGGTAGTGGCAATCTGGGCGTAGTATTCGGGCGAGGTGTCGATGTTGTGGTTGTAGAAATCCAGGCCCGCCGCCTTCAGCCCCGCGACCTGTTCGGGCGACAGCATCCCCAGCGTCATGCAGGTTTCCAGCCCCAGCTCGGACACGCCCCGCACCATGTCGCAGAGCTTGTCCATGTCGCGGTCCTTGGGGCTGCGCCAGGCGGCCCCCATGCAGAACCTCTGCGCACCGGAAGCCTTGGCGCGCTGTGCGGCGGCCAGAATTTCCTCGGCTCCCATCAGCTTGGTGGCCTTCACCCCGGTCTCGTGATGGGCGGATTGCGAGCAGTAACCGCAATCCTCGGGGCAGCCGCCGGTTTTGATGCTGAGCAGGCTCGCGGTTTCGATCGCGTTGGGGTCGAAATGCGCGCGGTGCAGGGTCTGGGCGCGATGCATGAGGTCGGCGAAGGGCAGGGCGTGGATCGCCCTGGCCTCTGCCATCGTCCAGTTGGTGCGGATCATTGTGCGCGGGTCCGGACGCGGGCGATGGCCGCGATGAGACCCGAGGCCAAAGCCAGCTTGAGCAGATCGCCGAGCAGGAAGGGCGTGAGACCCGCGGCCAGCAGCCCCTGCGCCGGGACATAGAGCGCCAGCCAGGCGAGGCCGAGGGCATAGACCACGGCGAGGCCCGCCAGCATCGCCAGGAAGCGCCCGATCAGCCCGCGCCCCTGCGCCAGCCAGCCGGTCAGGCCCGCGCCCAGCAGATAGCCCGCCAGATAGCCGCCGGTCGGCCCAACCATATAGGCCAGCCCGATGCCGCGTTCCGGCGTGCCGGAGAAGACCGGCAACCCGAGGGCGCCCGCCGCCAGATAGGCCGCCATTGCCGCAAAGCCGAGCCTCGGCCCGAGCGTGGCGGCGAGGAAGAACACCGCCAGCGTGTGCAGCGTCATCGGCACCGGCCAGAACGGGATCTGGATCTTGGCGCCGAGCGTGATCAGCGCCGCGCCGCCGAGCGCCAGCGCGAGGCTGCGACCGAGCGCGGCGGGACGGGTCAGAGAGGGGGTGAGAAATACCATGGGTCTGTCCTCCGAAGATAGGCATCGATTCTATCTATAATTACGAAGGCTTTGCGTGGTGCTGGCAATTAAGTTTATAGATAATTATCCGGGAATCTCGTAAGTCTCTCGCAGATCAGCATTTTTCACGGCGGTCTTGCGCTTGCCGATCCAGCCGACATGGCGCGCGAGCGTGGCACAAGCGAGGTCGGTCTGCCCCTTGCGCAGCGCGTCGAGAATGGCGCGGTGGTCGTGATCGGTGCGCGCCTCCCAGTCGCGCCGCCAGGCGGCGAAGAGGAACCGCGCGCTGGCGGCCTGCAGGTCGTCGATCGTCCGCAGAAGGCGCGGCATCCGGCAGGGGGACAGGATGAGCCGGTGGAAATGACGGTTCGCTGCCTCCCAGTCGCGCACGGTGCTGGCGCTGTCGCCGTGGCGCGTAACCTCTTCTGCCTCTTGCAGAAGGACGCGCGTCACATTGGGCGCGGCGTGGCGCAGGGCAAGGCTTTCAAGGCTCGATCGCATCTCGGCCACCTCGCGCAGTTCGGCTACGTCGAATTCGGTGACGCGAAAGCCGCGCCTCGGTTCGCTCTCTGCCAGACCCTGGGTCTGCAACTCGCGGAAGGCCTCGCGCACCGGGACATGGCTGGCGCCGAACTCGGTGGCGATATGGTCCTGCCGGAGCCGCGCGCCGGGCGGAATCTCGCCCGAGATGATGCGGTCGGCAAGGGCGCGGGCGATACGGGCGGACTGGGTCTCTTCAGGGGCGTGTTTCATGAATTATAGATAATTCATGCTGCACCGCCCGTCGACAGTTAAGATGTGCTCCGCTGCTCTTCTGTCATCGTCGCCTTCTTGTAGGACCTGGCAAGCCTCTGCAGGCTCAGGCAGCCCTCGGTTGCAATGTTGGGAAGTCGCAAGTCGTAAAGGTCATCGGGTCCGACACGTCTTCCCTCTTTCGGAGGTCGGCCGACACATCGGAAGGTCAGGATCGTCCGCCAGCCCCCGAGAACGTGCCAACTTGCTCTGACGTCGATATCTCTCCATGGGATGATCGCCTCGTGATCTATGGCGTTCATGAGTATGCCCTGTGCCGTGAATGTCAGTATCGGGCCTTTTCGTCGTCCGTACTTCCAATGCAGGAGAACGGGCGCAAACCCGGTAATCCCCCCATTTTTAGCGGGGTGCATCCGTAGAATTCACGCGGCCATCTTCAGTTTCTGTGCGGGTGTGATGCCGCCGATGCCCATGTTCGGGCGGTCGTTGTTGTAAGTCCAGAGCCATTGCGTGGCGAAGTCCTGAGCCTCCTCGATGGTTTCGATGATGTATTGATCGAGCCATTCATGCCGTACGGTGCGGTTGTAGCGCTCGATATAGGCGTTCTGCTGGGGCTGTCCGGGTTGGATGTGCTGGATGGTGATCTTCCGCTTTTCGGCCCATTCCATCAGCTTGCCGCTGATGTATTCCGGGCCATTGTCGACCCGAATGGTGCCGGGTTTGCCGCGCCATTCAATGATCCTGTCGAGGCTTCTGATGACCCTTTCCGCTGGCAGTGAAAAGTCGACCTCGATGCCCAAGCCCTCCCGGTTGAAGTCGTCCAGCACGTTCAACAGCCGGAACTGGCGGCCATCCCCCAGACGATCGGCCATGAAGTCCATGGACCAGGTCAGGTTCGGCGCATCCGGCACGGCCAGAGCCTCGGGCTTCTCACGCTTCAGCCGTTTGCGGGGCTTGATCCGCAGGTTCAGTTCCAGCGCGCAATAGATGCGATAGACACGTTTGTGGTTCCATGGATGCCCCTTCACGTTGCGCAAATGCAGGAAACACAGGCCAAACCCCCAGGTCTTGCGGGCGTCCGTCAGCCCGACCAGCAGATCGGCGATCTCCTCGTTCTCGTCCTTCAGCTTCGGGCTGTAGCGATAACAGGTCTCGCTCACCCCGAAGGCCCGGCAAGCCAGCGCAATGCTGACCCCGTGTCGCGCCACCGCTTTCTCGGCCATCTCGCGGCGTTGAGATGGCCGCGTCATTTTTTTCCGAGAGCCTCCTTCAGCAAATCGGCCTGCATGCTGAGATCAGCGTACATCCGCTTCAGCCGCCGGTTCTCCTCTTCCATAGCCTTCATCTGGCTGATCAGGGACGCGTCCATGCCCCCATACTTCGCCCGCCACTTGTAAAACGACGCGCTGCTCATGCCATGCTCGCGGCACAGCTCGGCCACCGGCATCCCGCCTTCGGCCTGACGCAGGATCGAAAGGATCTGCGCTTCAGTGTATCTGCTTGTCTTCATTCAGAATCTCCTCGTTCATCTTGCCGAGAAAATTCTACTTATGCAGCCCCTTACTTTCGGGGAGGATTACCACCCCAGTGGCACGGCCAATACCAGAAATGCCACCTGAGAGGGTCCGCCATCGACGCCGGGCTCCTGACTGAGAGACATCGCCACCGCGAGAACGGGAACGAGGAGGAGCCCGGCCATAAGCCAGAACCCGGCAAGCCGAAAATACGACAGCCAGATCTCCAGATCAGGCATCGAATGCGCTTGGCGTGCCTTGTCCACCTTTCAGAGCCAGAACATGAGGCACGTTGCCGATGTAAGCGCCGCGAGGGTTCGATTGGCGCGCCTTAGGCTGGTCGGACTCGAGAGGTGGCGCCGCAGAGCGGATCCCATGGCAGACCAGACGGCCATGCACGGGGTGCCGATCAATGCGAAAGCCAAGCAAATGATCAGCAATTGAGGAACAACCGCCTGCTCGGGATGCAGAAATGCCGAGACGGCGGTGAGCGCGATCAGCCACGATTTCGGATTGATGAACTGGAACAGCATCGCCTGAGAGAACGAAATCGGGGTGGCATTGGGCGATTGCGCCAGCGCATCTGCTTTCCAAAGCTTCAGGGCGAGCCAGAGCAGATACAACGTCCCAGCCACCTTGAGTGCCAACTGGATACTGGGAAGCTTTGCGAAAAGGCTGCTGAGACCGGCGGCCACGAGCAGAATCTGGGAGATTACACCAGTCGGAATGCCAACGATCTGCGGTATGGTGATCCGAAAGCCAAACACCAGCCCCGCGTTCGCGAGGAGCATGTTGTTTGGTCCCGGAGTGATCGACATGACAAAGGCATAGAGCGCCAGCGCCCCGATCGTCGCAATCTGCATTTTCCGCGTCCTCTGATCCTCCCAACGACACGATGGTCGAGCGTTCCGTCGGACAAGGCGATTGAGAAGTTCTCAACCGGGCATGAGCGTCCAAAAACAAATTTGGAAGATGTGTTCTGAACGCGGTGCGGATGCTCTTGGTTCACAACGTCGCTACTCGATGGCGATGACCTGTCTCGCTCCCTCTATTCTCGGGGGTGGGCTTCTGCCACAGGGATCTGAAACGCGCCGCCGCGGCGATCTCGATGCGGCTTCAGTCCCAGGATACCGCCCTGACGACGATGAATGAGCCCTGTGATGCAAGGCCGGATGCTGCTGCACGAGGTACTGCCGGGTTTGCACGCGACTGGCTATGAGATGAAGTTTGAATTCGATCTGCCCTTGATCGAGGGGGTTAGGAGGATGTGATCCCCTGCAGTACACTCGTCTCGGGTGGGCTGCAGGCCCTTGCGGGCCTGCAGGGAGATTGTAGCCTATCCTAGCCGTTCCAAGAAGATCACGTTGTCCTCGACCGTTTCGCCATGAACCTCGGCCCGGGTGCCGGTGCGCGCGATGGCGCAGATGCAAAGCCTCCGCCACTGACGGGGATCGAGCGCGAGCGAGGCCAGCGTCTCCTCAGCGGTTGGAGAAATCGTGTCCTCGGTTGCCTTGGATCCCGGCGGGTGCGAGGCGTGTTCGGTGATCAGAAGGTGTCCGCCGGTGGACACCGCGCCTGCCGCCCGGGCCAGCACACGCGCGCGCGGCCAGTCCTGCGGTGATTGCAGGAAGCTGGCGACCACGAGGTCGTACATGCCTTCAGGGAAGGTTTCGGCCAGATCGTGCTCTTCGAAGCGGATCTTCCCGGCCAGTCCGGCGCGGCTGGCGTTATCCGACGCATAGGCGAGCGCCACGGCGGAGACGTCCACCGCCGTCACCTGCCAGCCCTGCCGGGCCAGCCAGAGCGCATCGTCGCCCCGGCCGCAGCCCAGTTCCAGCGCCCGCCCCGGCGCCAGCGGACCGGCGAATTGGGACAGAACGAGCCCGGGCTTGCCGGATGTGTCGCCGGTCTTGTCGCGGTAGCGGTCGTTCCAGAAGTCTCGTGTGGTCTGTTGCATGGCGATGCTCCTTCAGGCCGCAGCGGTCAGATCCGGATCGAAGATCAGCGAGCGATGCGCGGCGCCGCCTGCCATCACGCCCGCCGCCGCGGCGATCGTGGCATTGGGCATGGGGCTGGCAAGGTCGCCGGCGGCGAAGACGCCGGGCTGGCTGGTGGCCTGCATCGGGTCGACGGCCACATAGGGGCCGGTTGGTCCGTCCTTCATGGTGCAGCCTAGCTGCGCAGCCAGATCGCAGGATGGCGCTGTGTCCGGCGCCAGGAACAGCCCCGCCAGTGCGATCTCACGGCCGTCATCCAGCCGCACACCGTCAAGCGCCGGGGCGGTGCCGATCAGCGCCGCGACAGGCGTTTCCTCGACCGTAACGCGCCGGGCGGTCAAGCCCTGCCGCTGTTCCCCGGTCAGCGCGAGCACCCCTTGCGTGAAGAGCGTGGTCGGCCCCCAGTCGGGCAGGAGCATCGCCTGATGCAGCGCCGCTTCGCCGCGCGCCAGAACCCCGACAGGCCCGCCGTTCAGCTCATAGCCGTGGCAATAGGGGCAATGGAGCACTGTGGCTCCCCAGCGTTCGGACAGACCTGGCAGATCGGGCAGGCTGTCGCGCACACCGAAGGCCAGGACCAGCCGCCGCGCGGTGATGTCTCTGCCCTCTGCCAATGCCACCCGAAACCCGCGCCCCTCGCGCGCAGCCGAGACCGCCGCGCCGTCCCGGAAGGACAGGGTAGGGTAGGGCGCGAGTTCGTGTCTGAGCGCGGCGCGGATGTCCTGCGGGGGGCGCCCGTCCTGCCCGGGAAACCCGTGCGATGCGGCGGCAAAGCGGTTACGCGGGGCGCCGGTATCGAGAACGCAGACGCGTCTGCGGGCGCGGGCAAGCTGCATTGCGGCGGCAAGCCCGGCAAAGCTGCCGCCGATGACGAGAACATCGTGATCCATGGTGGTTCCCTTTAATGTATCACTGAAAGTTACGTGATTCGGTGCGCCATTTCAAGACATGAAACTTTCATTGTTACGTGAGTGCTGCTAAGGAGCCTGAAGAGGCAAGGAAAGGAAACCCCATGGCGCGCGATCTTCGTATGTCCCGGATGCTGCACGTCTTGATCCATATGGACCGACATGTCGGGCGTGCCACTTCGGAACAGATCGCGCAGATGATCTCGACCAACGCCGTGGTGGTGCGCAGGATGATGGCGGGGCTGCGCGAGCGGGGGATCGTGTCGTCGGAAAAGGGTCACGGCGGTGGCTGGCAGCTTGCTTGCCCGCTGGCCGAGATCAGCTTGCGCGACGTCTACGAGGCGGTCGGCCACCCGCCGCTGTTCAACATTGGACCGCAGGCGGACCCGTCGCCCTGTCTGGTCGAACAGGCGGTCGACGCGCGGCTCGATGCGACGCTGGCAGAGGCCGAGACACGGCTGCTGGCGCAATTCGCAGCGATCACGGTGGAGGAGGTCGCGCAGGATTTCGAGCGTCGTTTCGAAGAAAGCGGCCATACGGTGCCGTTCCCTTGGCATGGCGCGACGGGGGAATGATCGGTGGTGGCACTATCTGTGCCGAGATTGCAGCGATGTGAGCCGCCAGAAGTCATTTCCAGATGTGAAGGCTAGGCAACCCTGCTTGCCGCGAGCGCATGGAGACCCTCTGGGCGGATGTGGGTGTAGCGGCGCAGCATTTTCCAGTCCTTGTGCCCGGTGACAAGGGCAACCTGTTCAATGGTGAAACCTGCCTCGAACAGTCGACTGGTCGCTTCGTGGCGCAGATCATGAAAATGCAAATCCTCGATGCCCAAGGTACGGCAGACGCGTCGGAATGCCGTGCCGATTGAGCGTCCGTTGTAAGGGAAGATTCTGCCGCGACTGCCCACCAGCGCACGTTGTTCTTCGATCAACGCGCAGGGGTCGTAACCAGAAACGGACAGCAGCGGGATGCGTTGGTCGTTGCCCGTCTTGCGGCGAGGGTCTTTGCGGTCCCGGATGAGCAGCATTTTGGTTCGAGGGTTGTAGTCTTCCCATCGCGCCCGAGAGATTTCATCTTGTCGCATGGCCGTCGCGATGGCGAAACGAACGACGCGCGCTACGGGGATGAACTGTCGTGGGTTGCTTTCAAGCGCCTTCAGGATCGCGTCGATCTCCTCTTCGCTCGGCCGACGATCCCGTTCGTTGCCTTTGCCCACCAGTCCGAGCCGGGTGAGCGCAATCCGAGCGAGATCGACTCCTTCGGTTGGTGCGATGATGCCGTGAACGGCGGCAGCATGTGAAAGGATCGTCTTGATGTATCCGAGGTCGATGCCAACCGTTACCGGGCCGGCCCCTTCTTTGGCGCGCTGACGACCGAACTCGACGAGCTTTTCCCGGCCGAGCTCGGCGGGTTTCAACGCCCCGAGGCGTAGCGCAAGAAAATCCAGGCTCGCGGCTTTCGACCTACCGAGCGTTCTCCCGACTTCCGCCAGATCCGCTCTGTGAAGATCGATGAGGTCTCCGAATGTCTTGGCCGTGGCAACGCGAGTGTGTATAGGTTCCCCCCGATCGATCTTGCCCTCAATGGTCCGCGCCCAAAGCTCCGCGTCACCGCGGCGCAGGAAGGATTCACTGATGTAGTGCCCTTTGCGTCTGACCTGGACTCGCCAGGAGCCCGAAGGAAGCTTTGATATGGTCGCCATTTCGTGTGAGAATGGCGGTGCGAAATTAGTCCACGTTAGCGGCGGCATGGTGCTGCTGCGGGCGGCGTAAAAGTCGTCCACCTTTTCCCTTTCTGCGGCTGCAGGGAGGATGGGAGGATCTACAGCGTGGAACTCTATCTCAAGGTTCGTCAGGCCTGTGCTGCTGGTATGAGCCAGCGTCAGGCGGCGACGACATTCAACATATCGCGCGACACGGTCGCAAAGATGATGACGTTCTCGGTTCCTCCGGGCTACCGGCGGACGGCCGAGGTCAGGCGCCCGAAGCTCGATCCGTTCATCCCGATCATCGAGGGTTGGCTGGAGGCGGACCGGACCATGCCGCGCAAGCAGCGGCATACGGCGAAGCGTGTGTTTGACCGTCTGCGCGAAGAATGCGGTTTCACCGGCGGCTACACGATCATCAAGGATTATATCCGGGAACGTGAGCGGCGGGGCCAGGAGGTGTTCGTGCCGCTGGCGCATCCCCCAGGACACGCGCAGGCCGACTTCGGCGAGGCAATGGTTCGGATCGGAGGTGTCGAACAGAAGGCGCATTTCTTCGTGCTGGACTTGCCGCATAGCGACGCCTGCTACGTCCGTGCCTATCCGGCGGCGGTTGCCGAGGCCTGGGTGGACGGTCATGTCCATGCCTTTGCCTTTTTTGGGGCGGTTCCGCAGTCGATCGTCTACGACAATGACCGCTGCCTGGTGGCGAAGATCCTGCCGGATGGCACCCGCAAGCGGGCGGCGCTGTTCAGCGGGTTTCTGTCGCATTACCTGATCCGGGATCGCTATGGCCGCCCTGGCAAGGGGAACGACAAAGGCAATGTCGAAGGCCTGGTGGGCTATTGCCGCCGCAACTTCATGGTGCCGATGCCTGAGTTCGCCAGTTGGGAAGAATTCAACCTCTGGCTGGAGGAGCGCTGCAAGCGGCGTCAGCACGATGTCCTTCGCGGCGAGAGCGAAACGATCGGCGAGCGACTGCAGCGCGATCTCGCCGCGATGCGCCCGCTCCCGGCGGCGCCCTTTGATGCCTGCGATCAGGCGACCGGCCGCGTGTCGTCGCAATCGCTGGTGCGCTACAAGACCAACGATTACTCGGTGCCCGTCGCCTACGGCCATCAGGATGTCTGGATCCGGGGCTATATCCATGAGGTGGTGATCGGCTGCCGGGGCGAAGTGATCGCCCGCCATCCCCGGTGCTGGGATCGCGACGAGATCGTCTTCGACCCGCTCCATTACCTTCCGCTGATCGAGCAGAAGATCAATGCGTTGGATCAGGCGGCACCATTGCAGGACTGGGACCTGCCAGAGGAGTTCGCCACCCTGCGCCGGCTGATGGAGGCACGGATGAACCGGCACGGCCGACGCGAATATGTCCAGGTCCTGCGGCTTCTGGAAACCTTCGATCTGGCCGATCTGCATGCGGCCGTGAGGCAGGCGCTGCAGATGGGGGCGATCGGCTTCGATGCGGTGAAGCATCTCTTGTTGTGCCGGGTGGAGCGCCGGCCACCCCGGCTGGATCTGGACTGCTATCCCTACCTGCCCAGGGCAACGGTCGAGAAGACCGAGGCCCGCTCCTACATGCGGCTGCTGTCTGTCAATGCGGAGGGCGTGGCATGAGCGACGCCCCGGAAATCCTGCTTGCCCATCACCTCAAGGCGCTGAAACTGCCGACCTTCCTGCGAGAACACCAGAAACTGGCCCGGCAATGTGCGGCGGAAGGCGTGGACCATGTCCGATATCTCGCCCGGCTCGTCGAACTGGAACTGATCGACCGGGAACGGCGGATGGTCGAGCGGCGCATCAAGGCCGCCAGGTTCCCGGCCGTCAAAAGCCTGGACAGCTTCGACTTCACGGCCATCCCGAAGCTCAACAAGATGCAGGTGCTGGAACTGGCCCGGTGCGAATGGATCGAGCGGCGCGAGAACATTATTGCTCTCGGCCCCAGTGGCACGGGCAAGACGCACATCTCGCTCGGCCTTGGTCTGGCCGCCTGCCAGAAGGGCCTGTCCGTCGGCTTCACCACCGCCGCGGCCCTGGTCAGCGAGATGATGGAGGCCCGCGACGAGCGCCGCCTGCTGCGCTTCCAGAAGCAGATGGCAGGATACAAGCTGCTCATCATCGATGAACTCGGCTTCGTGCCGCTGTCGAAGACCGGCGCCGAGCTGCTGTTCGAACTGATCTCGCAACGCTACGAGCGCGGATCGACCCTGATCACCAGCAATCTGCCTTTTGACGAATGGACCGAGACATTCGGCTCCGAACGCCTCACCGGCGCGCTTCTCGACAGGCTGACCCACCACGTCAGCATTCTCGAAATGAATGGCCAGAGCTATCGTCTCGCCCAAAGCCGCGCCCGAAAGGCCGGCTGACCCCTTTCAAAAAATACCAACGGCACAAGCACGGAACTCTGGTCGGGCTACGCCCTCCCGACGTTCCGTGCTTGTGCCGCTAACTGGCAGACTTTTGCGCCGCCGCGTGGCCGGGTTTTACTCCGCCGTTGACATTCGTGTGCTCTATGTGTGCAGTGCGCGGTCGAAACGTGGCGAAAAGGGGCGTATTGGGTCGTAAATTAGAGTGCACACGCCGCCGCGCAATGAGTTGATACTACTGGAAAAATGACGAAATATCAAGCACATAGACTTGCCATTGCGCCTATGATGGATTGGACCGACAGCCTTTGCCGCCGCATCCACCGGCTGCTGTCACGCCGCGCGCTGCTTTATACCGAGATGGTGACGGCCCCGGCGCTGGTTTTCGGCGACCGGGCCAGGCTCCTGGATTTCGACGCGGCCGAGCATCCGGTGGCGTTGCAGCTGGGCGGCTCTGACCCGGCGCAGCTGGCCGAGGCGGCGCGGATCGGCGCCGATTGGGGCTATGACGAGATCAACCTGAACGTCGGCTGCCCCAGCGACCGGGTGCAATCGGGCTGTTTCGGCGCCGTGCTGATGACCCGGCCGGAACTGGTCGCCGAATGCGTCGCGGCGATGATCGCCGCCAGCCCGGTCGAGGTCACAGTGAAATGCCGCATCGGCGTGGACGATCAGCTGCCCGAGGCGGTGCTGCCCGATTTCATCGCCCGCATGCGCGACGTGGGCGTGCGCCGCATGACCATCCATGCCCGCAAGGCCTGGCTCCAGGGCCTGTCGCCGCGCGAGAATCGCGAGATTCCGCCGTTGGACTATCCGCTGGTGCATCGCATGAAGCAGGCGTTTCCCGACCTGCACCTGTCGATCAACGGCGGCATCGCCTCGCTCGATGCCGTGCGCGATCACCTGCGGGCGATGGACGGGGTGATGGTCGGGCGCGCGGCCTATCACCAGCCCTGGGACATCCTGGGCGAGGCCGACCGGCTGTGGGGCGAGGAGCCGCGCTTTGCCGGTCCGCTGGAGGCGGCGCGGGCGCTGCGCGACCTTGTCGATGCGCATCTTGCCCAGGGCGGGCGGCTGCATCAGGCGACGCGGCACATGCTGGGCCTGTTCCACGGCCGTCCCGGCGCGCGCGGCTGGCGGCGGCAATTGTCCGAAGGCGCATCGCGGGCCCGCGACCGGGTCGAGGCTCTGGCGGTCTATGACGCGGCGCTGGCCGAGGTCATGGCGCCGGCGTGACCTCGTCCTTGGCCCAGGCCCGCATCGCCCGGACCAGCGCCCGGCGCCGCACCGGCTGGCGGGCGCTGTCGAGATAATAGGCCAGCATTAATTCCCCGACCAGGAAACGCAGGATCGGCGTCTGGTCCGGCGCCAGCAGGCCCGGCACCCCGGCCAGAGCCTGCCAGTCGGCCAGGGCGATCCCGTCCCGCGTCCGTCCCGGCGGCTCCGCACGCCGGCTTTCCAGCCAGACCAGCAGCCGCGCCATGTCGCGGGCCAGCGCCATTTCGGTCGCGCCCTGCATGTCGATGGCGGTCAGCCGCAGCGCGCCGGGGCGGGGCTCGTCGGCGAAAAGGTTGTCGGGCGTCAGGTCGCCGTGGCAGAGCCCGCGCTCGACCGCGGCGCCGCGCAGCGGGGCGGCCTCGGCCCGCATCCGCCGCATGTGGCCGGCGACCAGGTCGGCGTCGATCCAGCCCCCCGAGGCCGCCGCGATCCGCGCCTCGAGCCCGTTGAGCCAGAAGCGCGGGCCGAAGGTGCCGCGGGCGCGCGTCGCGGCGGCCAGGTGGCGCAGCCAAACCCCGATGCGCGCGATCAGCGCGGCGCGTTCCACCGGGTCCGCCTCGGCCAGCAGCTGCGCCATGGGCCGGCCCGGAGCCGGCGCGGTGATCAGGATACCGCGTTCGGGCAGGGCCAGCAGGGGCGGGGCGACGGCGTCGAGATCCTGCCCCAGCAATTCGGCCGCCCGATGCAGCCGCACCAGGGCCTGGGTCACGCCGGCGGCGGGATCGGCGCCGCGGAACTGCCGGAGCCAGGCCGGCCGCCCGTCCAGCCGGACCTGCACCACCAGCCGGTCGGGCCGGTCGCGCGCCACGCGCAGCGGCTCGATCCCGGCCAGCGGCGGCAAGGCGGCCAGCGGATCAGGCGCGTTCGGCAGCCTTGGCCTCGTTCCACAGCGCGTCCATCTCGGCCAGGTCGCTGTCCTCGGGGCGGCGGCCCTGGGCGGCGAGCGCCGCCTCGATGGAGCGGAAGCGGCGGGTGAACTTGGCATTGGCCAGGCGCAGCGCCTCCTCGGGGTCGATCTTCAGATGCCGGGCCAGATTCGCCATCACGAACATCAGGTCGCCGAATTCCTCGGTCAAATGGGCGTGATCGGAGCCGCCCCTGGCCTCGACCAGCTCGCGCGCCTCCTCGGTGATCTTGTCCAGCACCTCGGCCGGGCCGGGCCAGTCGAAGCCGACGCGGGCGGCGCGGTTCTGCAGCTTGACCGCGCGGGTCAGCGCCGGCAGGCCAAGCGCCACCCCGTCCAGCACGCCGCGTTCCGCCTTGGCGGCGCGTTCGCGGGCCTTGATCGCCTCCCAATCCTTGATCTGTTGGGCGGCGGACTTGTCGCGGGATTCGTCGCCGAAGATATGCGGGTGGCGGTCGATCATCTTGTCCGAGATCTTCTCGACCACGTCGGCAAAGTCGAACATGCCCGCCTCGGCCGCCATTTGCGCGTGGAAAACCACCTGCAGCAGCAGGTCGCCCAGCTCGCCAGGCAATTCGTCCCAGGCTTCGCGCGCGATGGCGTCGGCGACCTCATGCGCCTCTTCGATGGTATAGGGCGCGATCGAGGCGAAGTCCTGCTCGATGTCCCAGGGGCAGCCGGCCTGCGGGTCGCGCAGCGCGGCCATGATCGCCAGCAGGCGGCGGATGCCGGTGCGATCGGCCGCATCGCGGGCCAGTGCGGGATGGTCCGGCGCGGGATGGGGCGCCTTGTCCTCAGCCATCGTGATCCCCCTTGCTAGGCTTGGCCCGCATTGACCTGCCACAGCTCGCCGCCCGTGTCCACGGCACCTTTCAGCGGGGGCTTTGCCCCCAGCGCGTTCCGCGCTTCCCCCAGGATATTTTGACACGAAAGAAGCGCGGGCCTTTCTTTCGTGCCCAAATATCCCGGGGGAGTCCGAAGGACGGGGGCGGAGCCCCCCTGCGCCAGTGCGGCGAGCAGCCATCGGCTTTCTTGCCATCGGTCCGAGCCGCGGATAGGGTGCGCGCCAATTCCGCCGGGGGATCGCCCGGAGAACGACAGCACAGGGATAGACTTAATGCTCGTGACCCCCGCCTATGCCCAGGCCGCCGGAGGCGCTTCCGGCGCTGCAGGACTCGCCTCGTTCCTGCCGCTCATCCTGATCTTCGTCATCATGTATTTCCTGATGATCCGCCCGCAGCAGAAGCGCGTGAAGGAACATCGCGCCATGGTCGAGGCGCTGAAGAAGGGCGACGAGATCGTGACCCAGGGCGGGCTGATCGGCAAGGTGACCTCGGTGCGCGAGAACGAGCTCGAGGTCGAGATCGCCCCCGGCGTCAAGGTCCGCGTGATCCGCTCGACCGTGACCGGGCTCGTGAACCGCACCCAACCCGCCGCCGCCAACAGCTGAAGAACCGCATCCCGCCATGCTGGACATCCCATTCTGGAAGCGTCTGCTGATCCTGGGGCTCGTCGCCCTGGGTCTGCTCTATGCCATGCCGAACCTGTTCTACAGCCGGGTCGAGCAGCATAACGACGCCGTCACCGCCGCCGAACGCAACGGGTTCGAATCCCAGGAAGACGCCGCCGCCCGCGCCGGCTGGCCCGACTGGCTGCCCTCGGGGTTGGTCAACCTGGGCCTGGACCTGCGCGGCGGCGCCCATCTTCTGGGCGAGGTGCATGTCCGGGATGTCTACAAGGCGCGCATGGATGCGCTTTGGCCCGAGCTGCGCGACGCGCTGGCGGCGCAGCGCGACGTGGTAGGCGCCGTCCGCCGCGTCCAGGCGCCCGAGGGGCAGCTGGCGGTCGAGATCGGCAATCCCGACCAGATGGCCAAGGCGGTCGAGATCGCCCGCGGCCTTGCCGTGCCCGTCACCTCGCTGACCGGCGCGGGGCAAAGCGACCTGGCGATCTCGGCCTCGGGCAACCGGCTTACCGTGCAGCTTTCGGATGCGGAAAAGGCCGCGACCGACGACCGCACCGTGCAGCAGAGCCTCGAGATCATCCGCCGCCGCATCGACGAGGTCGGCACGCGCGAGCCGACGATCATGCGCCAGGGCAAGGACCGCATCCTGATCCAGGTGCCCGGCATCGGCTCGGCCGAGGAGCTGAAGCAGCTGATCGGCACCACGGCGAAGCTGACCTTCAACCCGGTGGTCAGCCGCATCGCCGACGCCAACGCCCGCCCCGGCACCGGCAATGTGCTGCTGCCCTCGATGGACGAGCCCGGCGTCTATTACGTGATCGAGGAAAGTCCGGTCGTCACCGGCGAGGATCTGACCGACGCCCGGCCCAGCTTCGACCAGAACGGCGCGCCGGCGGTCGATTTCCGCTTCGGCCCCTCGGGCGCCAAGCGGTTCGGGGCCTATACCTCGGCCAATATCGGCCAGCCCTTCGCCATCGTGCTGGACAACCAGGTGATCTCGGCCCCGGTGATCCGGCAGGCGATCACCACCGGCTCGGGCCAGATCTCGGGCGCGATGAACGTGGACGAATCGACCCGTCTGGCCGTGCTGCTGCGCGCCGGCGCCCTGCCGGCCGAGATGACCTTCCTGGAAGAACGCACCATCGGCCCGGAGCTGGGGCAGGATTCGATCGACGCCGGCCGGCTGTCCTCGATCATCGCCACGGTCGCCGTGGTGGCCTATATGGTCGCAAGCTACGGGCTGTTCGGCGTCTTCGCCTCGATCGCGGTGATCGTCAACGTCATCCTGATCCTGTCGGTCATGTCGATGATGGGGGCGACGCTGACGCTTCCCGGCATCGCCGGCATCGTGCTGACCGTCGGCACGGCGGTGGATGCCAACGTCATCATCTACGAACGCATCCGCGAGGAACTGCGCGCCGGCAAGCGCATCGTCAAGGCCATCGACGACGGCTTCAGCGAGGCGATGTCGGCGATCATCGACGCCAACGTCACCAGCTTCATCGCCGCCGCGGTGATGTTCTTCCTGGGCTCGGGTCCGGTCAAGGGCTTCGCGGTCACGCTGACCATCGGCCTTGTCACCTCGGTCTTTACCGCGATCTACCTGACGCGGCTGATGATCGTGTTCTGGCTGGAATGGCGCAAGCCCAAAGAACTGATCTTGTAAGGGAGCAGGACCATGGCATTTCGTCTGAAACTCGTTCCCGACAACACCGCCTTCAACTTCTTCCGCTGGCAATGGCTGACCTTCGGCGTCTCGGCCGCGGCCATGGTCGGATCGGTCCTGCTGCTGCTGGTGATGGGGCTGAACTTCGGCATCGACTTCAAGGGCGGCACCACCATCCGCACCGAAAGCCCGACCGCCTTCGAGGTCGGCGACTATCGCCAGGCGATGAGCGATCTGGACCTGGGCGATGTCTCGATCACCGAGGTCTTCGACCCCGCCTTCGGCACCACCAAGCATGTCGCCATGATCCGCATCGGCACGACCGACGAGACCGGATCGGTCACGCCCGAGCAGCTGAACGAGATCGAGGCGGCGCTGAAGACCGTCGATCCGCAGGTGGTCTTTGCCGCGGTGGAATCGGTCGGCCCCAAGGTCTCGGGCGAGCTGATCAAGACCGCCCTCTATGCGGTGGGTGCCGCGACCATCGGCATCATGTTCTATATCTGGCTGCGCTTCGAATGGCAGTTCGCGCTGGGGGCGGTGATCTCGCTGATCCATGACGTGCTGCTGACGGTCGGGCTGTTCTCGCTGTTCCAGCTGCGCTTCGACCTGACCACCATCGCGGCGCTGCTGACCACGCTGGGCTTTTCGTGCAACGATACGGTCGTGGTCTTCGACCGGCTGCGCGAGAACCTGATCAAGTACAAGACGCGGCCGCTGCTCGACCTGATGAACCTGACCTGCAACGAGACGCTGTCGCGCACCATCATGACGGCGGTGACGACCGCCATCGCGCTGACCGCCATGCTGATCTTTGGCGGCGACGTGATCCGCGACTTCGTCATCGCCATGCTCTGGGGCGTGATCGTGGGCTGCTATTCGACGATCTATGTCGCCAAGAACATCGTGCTGTGGCTGGGCGTCAAGCGCGACTGGTCCAAGCCCGATCCCAAGGAAAAGGCGCCGGGTGAGGACATTCCCGCCGCCTTCCGGGACGCGCCCTGATGCCGATGATGGTGCCGACGGAATTTTCCGGGGCCGTGCCGGTGGACGGCTACGGCCCCGGCTTCTTTCGCGTCGGCGGCGTGGTGCATCATGGCGGGGTGATCGTCACCGCCGCGGGCGTGCAGCCCTGGGGCGGGCTGGATGACCGCGCCCCCCTGCTGGCGCTGGCCGGCCAGGTGGACGTGCTTTTCCTGGGCATGGGGGCCGAGATCGCCTTTCCGCCGCGCGACCTGGCCGCGGCGCTGGACGCCGCGGGGGTGATGGCCGAGCCGATGAACTCGCCCTCGGCCGCGCGCAGCTACAACGTCACGCTGTCCGAAGGCCGGCGCGTGGCCTGCGCGCTGATCCCGCTATGAGCCTGCTCGCGGTCCGCGACCTGGCCGTGGCGCGGGGCGGGCTGCGTGCCGTCGAGGGCGTCAGCTTCAACCTGGAGGCCGGCGGCGCGCTGGTGCTGCGCGGGCCGAACGGCGTCGGCAAGACCACGCTTCTGCGCACGCTGGCCGGGCTGCAGCCGCTGGTCGCCGGAGTGATCGAGGCCGCGCCCGACGCCATCGCCTATGCCGGCCATTCCGACGGGCTGAAGCCGGCGCTGACCGCGGCCGAGAACCTGCGCTTCTGGTCCGAGATCTTCGGCGGCCATGACATCGCCGGAGCGCTGGAGGCGATGAACCTGCGCGACCTGGCCGACCGCCCGGCGCATGCGCTTTCCGCCGGGCAGAAGCGGCGGCTGGGGCTGGCGCGGCTGATGGTGACGGGCCGCCCGGTCTGGCTGCTCGACGAGCCGACGGTATCGCTGGATCGCGATTCGGTGGCGCTGTTCGCCGGGATGCTGCGCGCCCATCTGGGGCGGGGCGGGGCGGCGGTGATCGCCACCCATATCGAGCTGGGCCTGCCCGAGGCCGAGATCCTGGAGCTTGGCCCCTATCGCGCCACCCGCACGCGCCGCGAATCGCGGCCGGCCGGTTTCAACGAGGCATTCGGATGAGGGCGGCCAAATGAGGATGCGCGGATGAAGGCGCTGCTGATCCGCGACCTGCGGCTGGCCACTCGCGCCGGCGGTGGCTTCGGCCTGGCGCTGGCGTTCTTCCTGATCGTCTGCACGCTGGTCCCCTTCGGCGTCGGCCCCGAGGGCGGCCAGCTTTCGCGCATCGCGCCGGGCATCCTGTGGGTCGGGGCGCTGCTCTCGTGCCTGCTGTCGCTCGACCGCATCTTTGCGCTGGATTTCGAGGATGGCAGCCTGGACCTGCTGGCCACGGCGCCCCTGCCGCTGGAGGGGACGGTGGCGATCAAGGCCTTCGCGCATTGGCTGGTGACGGGCCTGCCGCTGGCGCTGTCGGCGCCGGTCTTCGGGCTGCTTTTGCACCTGCCGGGGCCGGCCTATCCCTGGCTGGTCGCCTCGCTGATGCTGGGCACGCCGACGCTGTCGATGCTGGGCGCCTTCGGCGCGGCGGTGACGGTGGGGCTGCGTCGTGGCGGGCTGCTGATGTCGCTGCTGGTGCTGCCGCTCTACGTGCCGACGCTGATCTTCGGGGCCGAGGCGGTGCGGCGCGGTGCCGCAGGGGCCGATCCGGTGACGCCTTTGGTCTTCCTGGCGGCGATCACGCTGGCCACATTGGCCCTGGCGCCCTTTGCCGCAGCCGCTGCGCTGCGTGTCAATCTGCGGTGAATGCGACCACTGGCCACTTGAGCGGGCGACGCGCCCGATTTAGGAAGCGAATATGTCAATCTGGGAATATGCCAACCCCGTCAAGTTCATGCGCACCTCGGGCGCCGTGCTGCCCTGGGTGGCCGCGGCGGCGGCGGTCTGCACCGTGGCGGGGCTGGTCTGGGGCTTTCTGACGCCCCAGGACTACAAGCAGGGATCGACGGTCAAGATCATCTTCCTGCACGTCCCCGCCGCGCTGATGGCGATCAACATCTGGCTGATGATGCTGGTGACCTCGCTGATCTGGCTGGTCCGGCGCCACCACGTCAGCGCGCTGGCCGCCAAGGCCGCGGCGCCCGTCGGCGCGGTGATGACGCTGATCGCGCTGATCACCGGGGCGATCTGGGGCCAGCCGATGTGGGGCACCTGGTGGGAATGGGATCCGCGGCTGACCTCGTTCCTGATCCTGTTCCTGTTCTATCTGGGCTACATGGCGCTGTGGGGGGCGGTCGAGAATCCCGACAGCGCCGCCGACCTGACCGGGGTTCTGTGCCTCGTGGGCTCGGTCTTTGCGCTGCTGTCGCGCTATGCGGTGAACTTCTGGAACCAGGGGCTGCACCAGGGCGCCTCGCTGTCCATGGCGCCGGGCGAGCGGATGTCGGCGGTCTATCGCTATCCGCTCTACCTGACCATGGCGGGGTTCTTCCTGCTGTTCCTGGCGCTTTTGCTGGTCCGCACCCGGACCGAGATCCGCCGCCGCCGCCTGGCGGCCCTGCTGGCGAGGGAGAATCGCGCATGACCGAACTTGGCAAATATGCCGGGACCGTCCTGGCGGCCTATGGCGCAAGCCTGGTGCTGCTGGTCGGCATCGTCGTCCAGACCGTGCTGGCCAATGCCCGCGCCCGCCGCGAATTGCAGGAGCATGAGCGCCGTGGCTAGGATCTCGCCGATGATGCTGTTGCCGGTGGCGGTGTTTGCCGGTTTCGCCGGGCTTTCCGGCTGGGCGCTGCTGCGCGACGATCCCGACGCGCTGCCCTCGGCCATGATCGGGCGCGAGGCGCCTTCGGTCGGCGAGACCACGCTGCCCGGCAAGGTGCAGCTGACCGACGAGATGCTGCGCCAGCCGGGGGTGAAGCTGGTGAATTTCTGGGCCAGCTGGTGCCCGCCCTGCCGCGCCGAGCATCCGACGCTGACCGAGCTTTCGGCCAAGCTGCCGGTCTATGGCGTCGACCTGAAGGATCCCGAGGGCGCCGCGCTGGGGTTCCTGTCCGAGCATGGCGACCCCTATCACGCGCTTGCCACCGATCCGCGCGGGCGGGTGGCGATCGACTGGGGCGTGACCGCGCCGCCCGAGACCTTCATCATCGACGGTTCGGGCCGCATCCTTTACCGCTATGCCGGGCCGCTGGTGCGCGAGGATTACACCAACCGCTTCCTGCCCGAGCTGGAGAAGGCGCTGGCGGCCGAGTGACGGCGCCGCCGGGCCGGCTGCGGCCTTGCATGGGTATTTTCGGAACGAAGAAGCCGGGGGAGACCGGCGGCGCCGGCGCATGCCGCGCGCCGTCGCGGGAGTATTTGGAAAACGGTGATGGCGGCGGGCCGACGAGGCTTTCCAAGCCTTTCTCCGGGCGCTAAGACGGCCGGGCTTGCAAGAGGGCCGCCATGTCGCAGAACCAGACGACCATCGCTCCGCAACCCGGCATCATGGAGATCTCGCTTTACGAGGGCGGGGCCTCGAAGGTGGCGGGGGTCGAGAATGTCGTGAAGCTTTCCTCGAACGAGAACCCCTTCGGGCCGTCGGACAAGGCGCGCGAGGCGGTGATCCGCGCCGCCCATGCGCTGCACCGCTATCCCAATACCGACCATGCCGGGCTGCGCGCTGCCATCGGCGAGGTGCATGGGCTGGACCCGGACCGCATCATCTGCGGCGTCGGCTCGGACGAGATCATCCATTTCCTGTGCCAGGCCTATGCCGGGCCGGGGACCGAGGTTCTGTTCACCGAGCATGGTTTCCTGATGTATCGCATCTCGGCCCATGCCGCCGGGGCGACCCCGGTGCAGGTGGCCGAACGCGACCGGGTGACGGATGTGGACGCGCTGATCGCCGGGGCGAGCGAGCGCACGCGGCTGATCTTCGTCGCCAATCCCAACAACCCGACCGGCACCATGATCGGCCTGCCGGAGCTGGAGCGGCTGGCCCGCGCCGTGCCGCAGGCGATCCTGGTGGTCGATGCGGCCTATGCCGAATATGTCGAGGATTACGACGGCGGCGCCGAGCTGGCGAGCCGGCTGCCCAACGTGTTCATGACCCGGACCTTCTCGAAGATCTACGGGCTGGGCGGGCTGCGCGTCGGCTGGGGTTACGGCCCGCGCGAGATCGTCGATGTGCTGAACCGCATTCGCGGCCCCTTCAACCTGTCCAATGTCGCGCTGGAGGGGGCCGAGGCCGCCATGCGCGACCGCGAGCATATCGCCCGCTGCCAGGCCGAGAATGCCCGCATGCGCGCCTGGCTGGCCGAGGCGCTGGCCGAGAAGGGCGTGCCCTCGGACACCTCCTGCGCAAATTTCATCCTGGCGCGTTTTGCCGATGTCGAGACCGCGGGGGCCTGCGACGAATATCTGAAGGCGCAGGGGCTGATCGTGCGTCGCGTCGGCGGCTACGGCCTGCCGCATTGCCTGCGCATCACCGTGGGCGACGAGGCGTCCTGCCGGCGCGTGGCCCATGTCATCGGCCAGTTCATGGCCGAGCGCGCGGGAAGCCGCTGATGGCCGCGATCTATGACCGGGTGGCGCTGATCGGGCTGGGGCTGATCGCCGGCTCGATGTCGCTGGCCATGCGCGAGGCGGGGCTGGCGCGCGAGGTGGTGGGCCATGCCCGCAGCCCCGAGACCCGCGCCGTCGCGCGCGAGATCGGGCTGGTCGACCGCGTGGCCGAGAGCGCGGCCGAGGCGGTGGCGGGGGCCGACCTGGTGGTGCTGGCCGTGCCGGTGGGCGCCATGGGCGCGGTCGCGGCCGAGATCGCGCCGCATCTGAAGCCCGGCGCGACCGTGACCGACGTGGGCTCGGTCAAGCAGGCGGTGATCGAGGCGGTGGCGCCGCATATCCCCGCGGGCGTGCATTTCATCCCCGGCCATCCGCTGGCCGGGACCGAGCATTCCGGCCCCCGTTCGGGCTTTGCCGCGCTGTTTCGCAACCGCTGGTGGCTGCTGACCCCCGTCCCGGACAGCGATCTGGCGGCGGTCGAGCGGCTGTCGGTGCTGATCCGCGCCATGGGTGCCAATGTCGAGGCGATGGACGCCGCCCATCACGACCTGGTGCTGGCTGTGACCAGCCATACGCCGCATCTGATCGCCTATACCATGGTGGGGGTGGCCGATCACCTCAAGCGCGTCACCGAAAGCGAGGTCATCAAGTATTCGGCGGCGGGTTTTCGGGACTTCACCCGCATCGCCGCCTCGGACCCGACCATGTGGCGCGACGTGTTCCTGCAGAACAAGGAGGCGGTGCTGGACATCCTGGGCCGCTTTACCGAGGAGCTTTTCGTGCTGCAGCGCGCGATCCGCATGGGCGACGGGGCGCATCTGCACGATTACTTCACCCGCACGCGGGCGATCCGGCGCGGCATCATCGAGGCCGGGCAGGACACCGCGGCACCGGATTTCGGCCGCAGCCTGGCGGCGGGCGAGACGCCCAAGCCCTAGCAGGCTGCTGAAAAAGTCCTTGCGACAGGACAGCGTGGGCGGGGAACCGGGAAATCCGCCTCAAATTGCCGAAAACACCCCATTTCCGGGCCGATATTCGCTGGATCCAGAACGATTTCCGCTGCGTCGCCCTCTCAAAATCCTTTTTCAGCAGCCTGCTAGCGGCGCGGGCCCTAGCGGCGCGGGAAGGCCGGGGCCGGGCCCAGCACCATCGGGCCAAGGCTCGTCCTGCCCTCGGCGAAGCTGAGCGGCAGGCGCAATTCGCCCTCGGCCGGGGGCGGGAAATCCTGGCCCGCATCCTCGGGCAGCGGCAGGTCCGAGATGTTCTTGAGCATGGTGCCGGCCAGCGTCACCACCCTGGTCGGGATCAGTCCCGCCGTGGCCGCGGCCTGCAACAGCGCCTCGGCATCCCTGGTGTAAAGCACCAGCCGGCCCTGGGCGCGGCCCTGGGCATCGGCCTCGATTCGGCCCAGGATGCGGGCCTGCACCGCGCCCAGGCGCAATTCGGCATCGTCGAGCCGCAGCCCCACCGGCAGCGGCGCCCGGTCGGGGTCCAGCGTCGCCGGACGGGGCAGGGCGTCCAGCCAGACCCGGCCGGTGGCGGCCAGGCTGAGCCGGCCGGGCAGGGGCAGGGTCGCGAACAGGCCGGGTTCCAAATCGTCCAGGTCCAGCTCCAGGTCATAGGCGGCCGCGGCGGCCTCCGGCGCATCGGCGTCGAGGTCGCGCTGCACGGCGTTGGCGTGCAGCCGCGTGGCGAGCGCCGCGCCCTCGACCGTCAGCGGGCCGGCCTCGATCCCGGCCGAGGCCATGGCCAGCCCGTTCAGCGGCTGCACGCGCAGCCGGGCGGCGGCATCGCCAAGCCCCAGCGCCACGGGGCCCGAGCCGGGGTCCAGCGTCGCGCCGGGCGGCAGGGCCAGCCGCAGCTCCGTGGGCCGCAGCGGGCTGAGCCAAAGCTCCGCCTGCGGCAGTTCGACGCGGCCGAGGTCGGTCTGCATCCCCAGCGCCAAGGCGCGCACCCCGATCCGGCCCGGCTCGCGCAGTTCCTGCACCGCGCCCAGCTCGGCCGCGGGTTGCCCGGCCGCGATCCGGCGCAGCTGCTGCGCCATCAGGCTTTCCCCGCCCAGCCACAGGCCGCCCAGGATCAGGGCAAGAACGATCAGGGGGGCAAGCAATCGGCGCATCCGGTCCTCGGGGGTTTCATGGCGTCTTGGAACGCCGGCCCTGCTGTCCTAAGTTTTTCCTGACCGAATTATCTAGGGCGCCGGGGTAAAGAATGGGTGAACGGCCGGAGCATTGGGTCTTTGCCTATGGCTCTTTGATGTGGGATCCGGGCTTTCCCGTGGCCGAGATGGTGCCCGCGACGCTGGACGGCTATGCCCGCAGCTTCTGCCTGCGCTCGATCGTCTATCGCGGCACCAGCGAGACGCCGGGGCTGGTCCTGGGGCTGGAGGCCGATCCGGGGGCGCATTGCCGGGGCCTGGCGCTGCGCGTGGCCGAGCCGGACTGGGAAGAGACGCTGTCCGGCCTGCGCGCGCGCGAGCTGACCACCAACGCCTATGCCGAGCTTTTCCTGCCGCTGGCGCTGGACGACGGCCGCGGCGTCGAGGCGATCGCCTATGTGATCCGGCGCGATCACGACCAATATGCCGGCCCGCTGGAGCTGCACGAACAGGCCCGCATCATCGCCGTGGCGCAGGGCGGGCGGGGGCCGAACGCGGATTACCTGTTCAACACCGCCCGGCACCTGGCGCAGATGGGCATCGAGGACCAGGCCCTGGACGAGCTGGCGCGGCAGGTCCGCGGGCTGTTGCACCCCGGCGGGGGATAGGCGCGATTTCCCCTGGCGAGGGCGCTTGGCAGGCGCGGGTCCGGCCTCTACAGTCGGCTCGGAAAACAGCAAGGGGGTGGAACTTGTCCCGAACTGACGCCGAACCGCCCGAGGGTCCGCCCGCCGCGCCGGAAGGCCGCCGCTCTCGCGCCGCCCGGCTGGCGGCCACGCGCGACGGGGGGCCGGGCGGGACCGGGCCGTCGCAGCCGCAATTCTCGCAGCCCGTCCGGCAGATCCTGCTGATGCTGATCGTGCTGGTGCTGGTCGTGGCCGGCGCCTGGTTCGCCTATGGCCGCATCCTGTCGATCTTTCATTCGAACGAATACCTGAACGGGCTGATCCTGGCCGTCTTCGTCATGGGCGTGCTGGGCTGTTTCTGGCAGGTGGCCGAGCTGGTCAAATCCGTCAGCTGGATCGAGCGTTTCGCCGCCCGCCGCCGCAATGCCGCCGAGCGCGGCGTCAGCGCGGCCGAGCCGGCGGGGCCGGACGATGCGCCGCGGCTGCTGGCGCCCCTGGCCGCGCTGCTGGGCCAGCGCGGGCCGGTGGGCGGGGCGATCTCGACCGAATCCTCGCGCTCGATCCTGGAATCGGTGGCGACGCGGATCGACGAGGCGCGCGACATCACCCGTTACCTCGCGAACCTGCTGATCTTCCTGGGCCTGTTGGGGACGTTCTACGGGCTTGCGACCACGGTGCCGGCCGTGGTGGACACGATCCGCGCGCTTTCGCCCAAGGATGGCGAGACCGGGCTCGAGGTCTTCAACAAGCTGATGACGGGGCTGGAATCGCAGCTGGGCGGCATGGCCACGGCCTTTTCCAGCTCGCTCCTGGGCCTGGCCGGCTCGCTGGTGGTCGGGCTGCTGGAGCTGTTCGTCGCCCATGGCCAGAACCGCTTCTATCGCGAGCTCGAGGAATGGATGTCGGGCTTTACCCGCATCGGCCTGGGCGGCAGCGACGGGCAGGGGCTGGGCGAGGCGGCGCTGGCCGGCTTCATCGAGCGGGTCGAGGCGCAGATGACCGGCCTGCAGGACTTCTACCTGCGCCGCGACGAATTGCGCGACCAGGAGGCCGCCGCCGCCGACCAGCGCTCGCTGGCGCTGGCCGAGGGGGTGGAGCGGCTGGCCGGGCTGCTGGGGTCGGACCGTGACCGGCTGGGCGAGACGCTGGCCGCCGAGCGCGAGGCGACCGCGCAGGCCCTGGCCGGGGTCGAGCGGGCGATCGGCGGGCTGGCCGAGCCGCGCCGCGACCCGGAGCTGGTCGCCGTGCTGGAGCGTCTGGCCGAAGGGCAGGACCGTCTTGCCGCCGAGCCGCGCCATGATCCGGCGCTGCCCGCGGTGCTGGAACGGCTGGCCGCGGGCCAGGAGCGGCTGGCGGCGCTGGCCGAGGCGCCGGCGCAACCGGGCTTCGACGGCGCCGTCCTGGGCGAGGCGCTGGAGCGTCTGGCCGAGGGCCAGGCCCGGCTGGCGACGCTTGCCGAAGCCCCCGCGCCCGAGGACGGCCGGCTGGCCCGCGCCCTGGAGCGGCTGGCCGAGGGGCAGGAGCGCATCCTGGACCTCGGCGCGCAGCGGCCGGCTGCTGCAGCCGCCGCCGCGGGCGACGATCCCGAGGCGCGGATGCGGCTGCGTTCCATCGACGTGCAGCTGGGCCGGCTGGTCGAGGAAACCGCCAGCGGCCGCGACGGGCTGATCGCCGAATTGCGCAGCGACCTGGCGGCGCTGACCCGCGCGATCCGCAACCTGGAGCGCGGCGATGGGACTTAGCCGGGGCGGCGGCAACCGTTTCTCTGCGACGATCTGGCCGGGATTCGTCGATGCGATGACCGCGCTGCTGATGGTCATGATGTTCGTGCTGACCATCTTCCTGCTGGTGCAATCGGTGCTGCGCGACCAGATCACCACCCAGGACAGCGAGCTGGACCAGCTTGGCCGCCAGGTGGCCGAGCTGTCGGACGCGCTGTCCACCTCGCAGGCGCAGGCGGCCTCGCTGGACCGCGACCTGGCGGCCGAGCGCGACCGGCTGCGGCGTTCCGAACAGGCGGTGGCTTCCGCGCGGGCCGAGATCGACGCACAGACCGAGGCGGCGCGCCTTGCCGCCGCCCGGCGCGAGGCGCTGGAGGCGCTGATAGGCGACTTGCGGCGCCAGAACACCGAAACGCGGCAGCAGCTGGACGAGACCGAGGCCGCGCGGCTGGCCGATGCCGCCGCCGCCGAGGCGCTGCGCGAGCGGCTGGCCAGGTCGGATGCGGAACTGGACGCCGCCACGCTGGAGCTGGAGGCGGCGCGCAAGGAGGCCGAGGAAACCCTGACCCTGCTGGCCGCCGCCGAGGCCGCCAAGAAGCAGCTGGGCGAGCAGGCCGAGGCCCAGGCCAGCGAGGCCGAGAAACAGGCCGCCCTGCTGGCCCTGGCCCGGCAGGAGCTGTCCGAGCAGGAGGCGCTGACGGTCGAGGACCAGCGCCGGCTGGCCGCGCTGAACCAGCAGGTCGCGCGGCTCAACGACCAGCTGGGCAGCCTGCGCGCGGTGCTGGACGCCGCCGGAGACGAGCGTCGCGAGGCCGACCTGCGCGCCGAGGATCTGGGCCGGCAGCTGAACGTCGCCCTGCTGCGCGCCGCCGAAGAGGAGCGCAAGCGCCGCGCGCTGGAAGAGGACGCGCGCAGCAAGGCCGAGGCCGAGGCCAAGGATCTGGCGCGCTATCGCTCGGAGTTCTTCGGCCGTCTGTCGCAGATCCTGGCCGGTCGCGAGGGCGTGCAGGTGGTGGGCGATCGCTTCGTCTTTTCCTCGGAAGTGCTGTTCGCGCCGGGCGAGGCGACGCTGTCGCCCGAAGGCCAGGCGCAGATCGCGCGGGTGGCAGAGATGCTGGGACAGATCTCGGCCGAGATCCCGCCCGAGATTGGCTGGATGATCCGCGTCGACGGCCATACCGACGACGTGCCGCTTTCGGGGCTGGGGCGCTATCGCGACAACTGGGAACTGAGCCAGGCGCGCGCGCTGGCGGTGGTGCGCTACATGGTGGACGATCTGGGCTTTCCGGCAACCCGCCTGGCGCCTGCCGGCTTTGCCGATACCCGCCCGGTGGCGCAGGGCGACACGCCCGAGGCCCGTGCCCGCAATCGCCGCATCGAGCTGAAGCTGACCGAACGCTAGGCGCGTGGCAGGCCGCTGTCAGGCGTCGATGGTGCAGGCCCCGTGCCGGGGCAGCTTTGCCGGGTCAGCTTTCCTGCGGGGCGGGCTCGCGCGGCGGGCGGCCGATGATGTCGCGCAGCGCGTCCAGTTCGATGAAATTGTCCGCCTGCCGGCGCAATTCGTCGGCGATCATCGGCGGCTGGCTGCGCATGGTCGAGACCACCGAGACCCGCACGCCCTGGCGCTGCAGCGCCTCGACCAGCGGCCGGAAGTCGCCGTCGCCGGAAAACAGCACCGCATGATCCAGCCGCGGCGCCAGCTCCATGGCGTTGATGACCAACTCGACATCCATGTTGCCCTTGACCTTGCGGCGCCCCAGCGCGTCGGTATATTCGCGCGCGGGTTTCGTCACCATGGAATAGCCGTTGTAATGCAGCCAATCGACCAGCGGGCGGATCGGTGAGTAGTCCTCGTTCTCCAGCAATGCCGTATAATAATAGGCGCGGACCAGCTTGCCGCGCCGTTCGAATTCCTGCCGCAGCAGCTTGTAGTCGATGTCGAAGCCCAGCGACTTTGCCGCAGCATAAAGATTCGACCCGTCAATGAACAACGCCAGCCGGTCGTCCTTGTAAAACACGATTCCCCCGAGATGTCTCGAAACCAAAGTCAGAAAGCGAACTTAGTCCTCGTTGCCCTGGGTGCAAACCTGCCTAGTTCGGCAGGTTCGCCCTCGCAGAGCCTGCGTTTCGCCTTGCAAAAGATCTCGCAATTACCGCAGGTTGTGCCGGTGGCCTTCAGCCGCTTCTGGTTTACCCCAGCCTTTCCGGCAGGTTCCGGTCCCGATTATGTGAATGCGGCGGCGTCTTTCCGCTGCGTCATGCCGCCCGAACAACTGCTGCGCGAATTGCACGAAATCGAGGCCGAACTGGGCCGCAGCCGCGACGGCGCGCGCTGGCAGGCCCGCGGGCTGGACCTGGACCTGCTGGCCCATGGCGATCTGGTGCTGCCCGATGCCGCCGTGCAGGACCATTGGCGCGGCCTGCCGCCGCAGGAACAGCCGCTGCATGCCCCCCAGGGCCTGATCCTGCCCCATCCCCGGATGCAGGACCGCGGCTTCGTCCTGGCACCCCTGGCCGAGATCGCGCCGGACTGGGTGCATCCGCGCCTTGGGCTCAGCGTGGCGCAGATGCTGGCGGCGCTTCCGCCCGAGGCGCTGGCGGGGATGCGGCCCGCAAGTGCTTGACATTTCCGTCGCGGGCGCCCAAATATCCGGCCTCGCCCCCTGCACCCCGATTCCAGCTGATAAGGTTGACCGATGGCCCGCGTTACAGTCGAAGATTGCGTCGATAAGGTTCCGAACCGTTTTGACCTGGTGATGCTGGCGTCCCATCGCGCGCGTGAAATCGCCGCGGGCAGCCCGCTGACCGTCGATCGCGACAATGACAAGAACCCCGTCGTGGCGCTGCGCGAGATCGCCGACGAAACCCAGCCCGTGGACGATCTGCGCGAGCGCATGATCGAGGCGCATCAGACCCAGATCGAGGTCGACGAGCCCGAAGAGGACGCGATGGCCCTGCTGCTGGGCGCCGAGATGGACCGTCCCAAGCCTGCCGACGAGGAATCGGAAGAGCGCATGCTGCGCATGATGCTGGAAGCGCAAGGCAGGAACTGAATCCAAAGGTCTTCGGCCCATCATGATCGACGTCGAAGACCTCATCGCGCTGATCCGCAACTACAACCCGCGCACCAATGCCGAACTGATCCGCGACGCCTATGAATACGGGCGTCGCATGCACGAAGGCCAGTTCCGCCATTCGGGCGAACCCTATTTCACCCATCCCGTCGCCGTCGCCGCCATCCTGACCGAGATGCGGCTGGACGATGCGACCATCGTCACCGCGCTTCTGCACGACACGATCGAGGACACGCGCTCGACCTGGGCCGAGGTGGCGCAGATCTTCGGCCGCGAGATCGCCGATCTGGTCGATGGCGTGACCAAGCTGACCAACCTGCAGCTTTCCGGCGCGCATTCCAAGCAGGCCGAGAATTTTCGAAAGCTTTTCATGGCGATGTCGCGCGATCTTCGCGTGATTTTGGTCAAGCTGGCCGACCGCCTGCACAATATGCGGACGATCAAGTCCATGCGCCCGGACAAGCAGCAGCAAAAGGCGCGCGAGACCATGGACATCTATGCGCCGCTGGCCGGCCGCATGGGCATGCAATGGATGCGCGAGGAGCTGGAAGACCTGGCCTTCAAGGTCATCAACCCCGAGGCGCGCAATTCGATCATCCGCCGCTTCGTCAGCCTGCAGCGCGAATCCGGCGACGTGATCCCCAAGATCACCGCCGACATCCGCGCCGAGCTGGAACGCGAGGGGATCGAGGCCGATGTCTATGGCCGCGCCAAGCGCCCCTTCAGCATCTGGCGCAAGATGCAGGAAAAGCAGCTTTCCTTCTCGCGCCTGTCGGACATCTACGGCTTTCGCATCATTACCCGGACGGAACCCGACTGCTATCGCACGCTGGGCGTGATCCACCACCGCTGGCGCGCGGTGCCGGGCCGGTTCAAGGATTACATCAGCCAGCCGAAGGCGAACGGCTATCGCTCGATCCACACCACCGTCTCGGGGCGCGACGGCAAGCGGGTCGAGGTGCAGATCCGCACCCGCCAGATGCACGAGGTGGCCGAGGCGGGCGTGGCCGCGCATTGGGCCTATCGCGACGGGGTGCGCACCGCGAACCCCTTTGCCGTCGATCCGGGCGAATGGATCGCCAGCCTGACCGAGCGTTTCGGCGAAGAGGATCACGACGAGTTCCTGGAACACGTGAAGCTGGAAATGTATTCCGACCAGGTGTTCTGCTTCACCCCCAAGGGCGATGTGATCCCGCTGCCCAAGGGCGCGACCCCCTTGGATTTCGCCTATGCGATCCATACCCGGCTGGGCTCGTCCTGCGTCGGCGCCAAGGTGGACGGCATCCGCGTGCCGCTGTGGACGCGGCTCAAGAACGGGCAGTCGGTCGAGATCATCGCCGCCTCCGGCCAGCGCCCGCAGGCGACCTGGCTCGACATCGTCGTCACCGGCCGGGCCAAGGCCGCGATCCGCCGCAGCCTGCGGCAAGAGGACCGGACCCGCTTCATCCGGCTGGGATCGGAACTGGTGCGGGTGGCCTTCGAACATGTCGGGCGCAAGGTCAGCGACAAGGCGCTGCGCACCGCGGCCAAGACCATGGCGCTGCCCGACACCGACGAGCTGCTGGCCCGCATCGGCAGCGCCGAGATCTCGGCCCATGACGTGCTGACCACGCTTTATCCCGAACTTGCCGAAAAGCGCAGCGAGATCGACGCCCGCCGCGCGGTCGCGGGGCTGGCGGCCGACCAGGAATTCACCCGCGCCCCCTGCTGCAACCCGCTGCCGGGCGAGCGTATCGTCGGCATCACCTATCGCGGCAAGGGCGTGGTGATCCATGCCATCGACTGCCCCGTCCTGGCCGAGTTCGAGGAAAGCCCGGAACGCTGGGTCGACCTGCATTGGCGCGAAGGCCAGCACCCGGCCGCCTATTCCACCATGCTGTCCCTGACCATCCGCCACGACGCCGGGGTGCTGGGCCGCATCTGCACGCTGATCGGCGCGCAGGGGGCGAATATCTCGGACCTGGAGTTCATCGACCGCAAGCCGGATTTCTATCGCCTGCGGGTCGAGGTCGAGCTGCGCGACCGCGAACATCTGCACACGCTGCTGACCGCGCTGGAAACCGAAAGCGACGTGGCCCAGGTCTCGCGCATCCGCGATCCTTCCGCCCATATAAGCTGAGGCGCGGCCGGCATGTTCAAAAGACGCAAGCCGCTGAGCTATGCTCAGATGTGGACCGAGATGTTCTATCCGCGCTCGGGCTGGAAGCGGGCGTCGAAATACGTGCTGCACCGGCTGCGCCGCCTGCCGGACCAGCCGCATCGGGTGGCGCGCGGCTGGGCCTGCGGCATCTTCATTTCCTTCACGCCCTTCTTCGGCTTTCACTTCATGGGGGCTGCGGCGCTGGCCTGGCTGATCCGCGGCAATATCCTGGCGGCGCTTCTGGGCACCTTCGTCGGCAACCCGCTGACCACGCCCTTCATCGCGCTGACCTCGGTGGGGCTGGGGCGCTGGATGCTGGGGGTCGAGGGCCGGTTTACCCCGCACTTGATCTTTGACGAATTCACCCGCGCCGGCAGCGAGCTGTGGAACAACCTGCTCGCGCCGCTCAGTGCGGAGCGCACGGCGCATTGGGACCAGCTTTTGCAATTCAACGAGCAGATCTTCCTGCCCTATGCGGTGGGGGGCGTGCTGCCCGGAATCGCGGTCTCGGTCGCGGCGCATTACCTGACCGTGCCGCTGATCAAGGCCTATCACCGCCACCGCGAAAAGCAGATGGCCGAGCGCATCGCCCGCGCCAAGGCCCGGCGCGACCGCGAGTTGGCGGAAAAGCGCTAGAAGCCCAGCCGGTCGCGCAGCGAATACCAGCCCATGCCGGCGACCAGCAGCGGCCAGCGCAGCGCCGCGCCGCCGGGAAAGGCGGGCGAGGGCAGGGCGGCCATGGTGTCGAACCCCTCGGCCTGCCCCTGAACCGCCTGCGCCATCAGCTTGCCGGCAAGATTGGCCAGCGCCAGCCCATGGCCGGAATAGCCGCTGGCCGACAGGCAATTCGGCGCCGGCCGGGCAAAGCAGGGCATGCGGTTCATGGTGATCGCCAGCGTGCCGCCCCAGGCATGGGTCAGCCTGACGTCGGCAAGGCCGGGATAGATCTCCAGCAGCGGCTTGCGCACCTTGGCGGCGATGTCGGCGGGAAAGCGATAGCTGACATTCTCGCCGCCGCCGAAGATCAGCCGCCCCTCGGGGTCGAGCCGCCAGTAGTTCACCACGAACTTGGTGTCATGCACGCCGATGGGCTGGGTCAGCACCTCGGCCGCGCGCGGCCCCAGGGGCTCGGTCGCGACGATGAAATTGTTGATCGGCATGACGCGGGCGGCGACATGGGTGTCCAGATTGCCCAGATAGCCATTGCCCGCCAGGATGACATGGTCGCAGATCACCCGGCCCTTGCCGGTCTGGACGATGCTCTTTTCACCGGCGCGGCGGGCGTGGCGGATGTGGTGGACATGGCTCAACTCGCGGATCTTCGCGCCGGCCGCATCCGCCAGCCGCGCCATGCCGATGGCCAGGTTCAGCGGATGCAGATGCCCCGCGCCATGGTCCAGCTCGCCGGCGACATAGGCGTCCGAGGGCACCAGCGCGCGAAAGGCGTCGCGCTCCAGCGCCTCGATCCGATCATAGCCGTAGTCGCGCGCCAGCCTGTCGATCATGGCGCGGGCATGGTCCAGCTCGGCGGGCTTGCGAAAGGCATGGGCGATGCCACAGGCGACCGGCACCCCGGCGCGCGCCGCCAGATCGCGGGTCAGGCGCTTGGCCTCCTCGGCCATGTCCCACAACCGATGCGCCGCCTCGATCCCGGCCATCCGCTCCAGTTCGTCCACCTCCAGCCGCTGCCCCGAGCCGATCTGGCCGCCATTGCGCCCCGAGGCGCCGAAGCCCACGCGATGCGCCTCCAGCACCACCACGTCGCGGCCCGCCTCGGCCAGGTGCAGCGCAGCCGACAAGCCGGTATAGCCGGCGCCCACCACCACGACATCGGCGCGCGCCTCGCCCCGCTGCTCGGGGAAGGCAGGCAGCGGATCGCGGGTCGCGGCATAAAGGCTCGGCGGATACTCCCCCGGCCGATCATTGGAAAACAGCAGGTTCATCCCCTCGGCCTTCTTCGTTGTCCAAATACCCATTCCGACGGCGCGCCAAGGCCAGGCCGTGCCCGGCTCTATACGTTCAGCAGCAGATGCTCGCGCTCCCAGGGGCTGATGACTTGCAGGAACTCCTTGTATTCGTTGCGCTTGACCGCCTGGTAGACGTCGATGAACTCCGAGCCCAGCACCTCGCGCATCGGCGCGCTCTCGTCCATCAGGTCCAGCGCGTCGCCCAGGTTATAGGGCAACTCGTCCTCGGACATATAGGCGTCGCCCAGGCATTCGGCGCGCGGCGCCTCGGCCTCGGCCAGCCCCAGGTAGCCGCAGGCGAGGCTGGCGGCCAGGCCCAGGTAGGGGTTGCAATCCATGCCCGCCAGCCGGTTCTCGACCCGCCGCGATTCCGGTTTCGAGATCGGCACCCGCAGCCCGGTGGTTCGGTTGTCGCGCCCCCATTCCAGGTTGATCGGCGCCGCGAAATCAGGAACATAGCGGCGATAGCTGTTGACATAGGGCGCCAGCAGCGCCACCGCCGCCGGCAGGTGCTTCTGCATGCCGGCGATGAAATGCATGAAGGCCGGCGTCTCGCGGCCCTGCTCGTCGGAAAAGATGTTGCGCCCGTCGCCGATGCCGACGACCGAGTGGTGGATATGCATGGCGCTGCCCGGCTCGCCCTCGATGGGCTTGGCCATGAAGGTGGCGAAGCAGTCGTGGCGCAGCGCCGCCTCGCGGATCAGCCGCTTGAAATAGAAGATCTGGTCGGCCAGGGCGACCGGGTCGCCGTGGTTGAGGTTGATCTCGACCTGGCCGGCGCCGCCTTCCTGCAGGATGCCGTCGATCTCGAAGCCCTGGGCTTCGGCGAAGTCGTAGATGTCGTCGATGACCTTGCCGTATTCGTCCACCGCGGACATGGAATAGGCCTGCTTGGCGGCGGCGCGGCGGCCGGTGCGGCCCATGGGCGGCATGATCGGCTGGTTCGGGTCGATGTTGCGCGCGACCAGGAAGAACTCCATCTCGGGCGCGACGATGGGCCGCCAGCCGCGCTGCCGGTAAAGATCGACCACCCGTTTCAGCACGTTGCGCGGCGCGATGGGCACCGGGTTGCCGGACTGGTCCGAGACGTCGTGGATGACCTGCAAGGTCACGTCCGCCGTCCAGGGCGCCGCCGTCGCGGTCGAGAAATCCGGCGTCAGGATCATGTCCGGCTCGGTGAAGGCGCCCGAGGGGTTGTCGGCCCAATCCCCGGTGATGGTCTGCAGGAAGATCGAGTTCGGCAGGTAGAACCGTTCCTGATGCGCGAATTTCGAGGCGGGCATGGCCTTGCCCCGCGCCACCCCGGCGATGTCGGCGACGATGCATTCCACCTCGTCCAGCCGCCGCCCGGCGACATAGTCCTGGGCGGCCTGCGGGGTTTCCTCGATCCAATGCGGTCTCATGCGGCCCCCTGCCGGATTACTGCGCTGAAGGCGCGCGGCGCCTTGAAGAAGGCCTCGATCCGGTCGGCGATGCCCGGCGATTGCCGCGGGGTGCCCATGCGGGCGCGGGCCTGGTCCAGCAGCGGCTTGGGCACCGCGCCGCGGCCGCGATGCTCGATCAGCCCCTGGATGAAGGCGTCGTCGAACTCGGGGTGGGCCTGCACGGTAAAGGCGCGATCCTCATAGACCAGCGCGGCGTTTTCGCAGAACTCGTTTCGCGCGACGATCTGCGCATCCCTGGGCAGGGCGACGACCTGGTCCTGGTGCCAGGCGTTCAGCGTGACCTTTTCGCCGCCGAAATCGTAGTCATGCGCGCCGACCGCCCAGCCGCCGGGATGCTTCGTCACCGTGCCGCCAAGCGCCTGGGCGATGATCTGGTGGCCAAAGCAGATGCCGACCAGCGGCACATGCCGGGCATAGGCGGTGCGGATGAACTCCTCGAGCGGCGGGATGAAGGGATGATCCTCGTAGACGCCATGGCGCGAGCCGGTCAGAAGCCAGCCCTGGGCCGCGTGGACATCCGGCGGGAACTCCATCCTTTCAACGTGATAGCTGGTGAAATCGAAGCCCCGCCCGGCAAGGAGCCGCTCGAACATGGTGTCATAGTCGCCCAGATCGCCGCGAAGTTCCTCGGGCGATTGGCCGCATTTGAGAATGCCGATACGCATGGTGACTGGCCTGTCGGTTGTTCCCCCTGAAGCTAGTCGGGCGCGGCGCGGCCGGCAAGGGGCTGCTGCGGGCTGCCGCTTCGGTAGGGCTGGCCGTGTGGGCGAGGGCGCGCTAGGCTGCCGCAAAACCAGCAGAAAGGATCGGCCATGCCCGGACTTCGCCCCGATGTGGACCCCGAGGGATTGCAGGAATTCTCGGTCGTCTTCACCGACCGCTCGCTCAACCACATGTCGCAGAAATTCCAGGGCGTCATGCGCGACATCTCGGCCACGCTGCGCGAGGTCTATGGCGCCGACGCGGTGGCGCTGGTCCCCGGCGGCGGCACCTGCGCCATGGAAGCCGTGGCGCGCCAGTTCGGCCGCGACGCCCATGCGCTGATCGTCAGGAACGGCTTTTTCAGCTATCGCTGGAGCCAGATCTTCGAGGCGGGCGGTTTCGCGCGCCAGACCACGGTGATGATGGCGCGGCCGCAGGGCAACGAGCCCCGCGCCCCCTTTGCCCCCGCCGCCATCGAGGAAGTGGTGGAAAAGATCCGCGACACCCGCCCCGATGCCGTCTTTGCCCCGCATGTCGAGACGGCGGCGGGCATGATCCTGCCCGACGACTATATCAAGGCGCTGGCCGATGCCGCGCATGAGGTGGGCGCGATCATGGTGCTGGACTGCATCGCCTCGGGCGCGATCTGGGTCGACATGCGCCAGACCGGCGTGGACGTGCTGATCTCGGCGCCGCAAAAGGGCTGGTCGGCCTCGCCCTCGACCGGGATGGTGATGCTGTCCCCGCGCGGGATCGAGCGGCTGGAGACCACGGTCAGCGACAGCTTCGCGCTGGACCTGAAGAAATGGCGTGCGATCATGAAGGCCTATGAGGACGGCGGCCATGCCTATCACGCCACGCTGCCGACGGATGCGCTGCTGGGCCTGCGCGATGCGATGGACGAGACGCGCGCCTTCGGCCTCGAGGCGGCGCGCGAGGCGCAATGGCGGCTGGGCGATGCGGTGCGCTCGGAGCTGGCGCGGCGCGGGCTGCGCTCGGTCGCGGCCGAGGGCTTTGCCGCGCCGGGGGTGGTGGTCTGCCATATCGACGACCCCGAGATCTCGACCGGGCGCAAGTTCCTGGCCGCCGGCTACCAGATCGCCGCGGGCGTGCCCCTGCAGGTCGGCGAGGGCGAGGGATTCCGCAGCTTCCGCATCGGGCTTTTCGGGCTCGACAAGCTCAAGGATGTCGAGGGCACGGTGGCGCGGCTGGTTTCCGCCTTTGACGCGGCACTTTGACGCTGCGGGCAGGAAATCGCGGCCGGTCCGGGAACGATCTGCGGGTTTCGGGGTTTGCTTTTCCGAAACCGATACAGCCCTGCGAAAGGACAAGATCATGGCGAACCACGAAGCCACCGCCGATGAACTGAAAGCCAAGGCGCGCGAGGCCGCTGACGATGTAGGCCGCCACGCCAGCCGCGCCGCCGACGAGGCCAGCGCAGCCTATGAGACCGCCCGCGAGAAGGGCGCCGAGCTTTACGAGACCGCGCGCGAGAAAGGCGCCGAATTCGTCGAGGACGCCAAGCGCCGCGGCGCCGAATATGCCGAAACCGTCCGCGAGCGGGGCCATGAATATGCCGAGCGCGCCCGCGACGAAGCCCGCCGGCTTTACCGGCAGGGCGAACGGCAGGCGCATGAGGTCGCGGCCCATGCCGAGGAATATTACGACGAGGTCTCGGGCATGGTGCGGCGCAACCCGGCGCAGGCGCTGGGGATCGCGGCCGGCATCGGCTTCCTGCTGGGCCTGATCATCGCACGGCGCTGAGTCTCGGCGGATGTTCGACTATACCAGGAAACTCCAACTCGCCCTGACCGACAGGCTGCGCCGCGCCGGCCTGTCGGCCGGGGCAGGCGCGGCCCTGCTGATCGGGGCGGGGTTCCTGCTGGCGGCGCTGTGGACCTGGCTGGCCGATCACCTGGGCTGGGGGGCGCTTGGCGCCTCGCTGGCGATCGGCCTGGGCTTCGTGCTGGTCGGGCTGGCGGTGATGCTGATGGCGCGCAAGGAACGCCATCCCGTCCCCACCACCGACGAGCTGAAGGCCGAGGTCGAGCAGCGGCTGATGCTGGCCGCCGACATGGCCGTCGAAAAAGCCACCGGCGCCGCGGATGCGGCGTTGGAGCGCGCCTCGCAAAAGGCCGGCCAGCTGATCGACCAGGCCGAGCAGCGGGTGCATTCGCTGACCGACAGCCTGGCCTACAAGGCGGACCGGATGGCCGACCGCGCCGAGGCGAGCGTCTATGGCGCCGCGCGCCGGGCGGGCGAAAGCGCCGTCGACACGCTGGGCCTGCCGCCCGATACGCTGCGCCGCGTCGCCGGGCAGGTCCAGGGCGCCTCGCAGTCGCGGGCGGCGGCCGTCGCGCCGCTGATCGGCGCCTTTGCGGTGGGGATGACCCTGGCCTCGCGCCTGCAGCACTGGCGCCACCGCGACGAGCCGGACTGGGAAGAGGCCGAGGATTGGAGCGAAGATCCCTATTGAGGATCGTCCCGCAACCCATTGACAACAAAAGACCCCGCCGCCGGCGGGGTCTTTTTTCCTGTCGCGTCGGCTGCGCCCGCGCTCAGGCGTTCGCTTCGCGGATCTTATTGGCGGCATCCTTGTCATAGGTCACGCCGGCCTTGTCGAACAGCTGGTCGAGTTCGCCCGAAAGCGTCATCTCGGTGACGATGTCGCAGCCGCCCACGAACTCGCCCTTGACGTAAAGCTGCGGGATGGTCGGCCAGTCCGAGAAATCCTTGATGCCCTGGCGGATCGTCTCGTCGGCCAGCACGTTCACGTCGCGATACTGGACGTTCATGTAGTTCAGAACCCCGGCCACGCGGCTTGAAAAGCCGCATTGGGGCATCTCCTTGGTGCCTTTCATGAACAGGACGACATCGTCTGCGTCGATCGTCTCCTGGATTTGCTGGCGTGCATCGGTCATTTCGTCCGGTCCTTGCTGAAGCGCCGCCTGGTCGCGACGCTTGCGGTTGATCTTAGTCGGGTGCCTTGGTGGTCAGCGCAAGGGCATGCAGCGCGCCGTTGGGGCCGTCCATATGGCCCTGCAGCGCCGCATAGACGGCACGTTGCTGCTGAACGCGATTCTGGCCGCGGAAGCTTTCGTCGATCACCTCGGCGGCATAGTGGTTTCCGTCCCCGGCAAGGTCGGTGATCGTGATCTTGGCATGCGGAAATGCAGCGCGGATCAGGGCTTCTATATCCTGGGCTTCCATCGCCATGGCGGATCCTTTCTTTGTTCTGCAAGATGTAGGGGAAGCCCGCGCGGGCCGCAAGATCGACCGGCCTGCGCAATCGCTCCGCCCCGCGGGGGCGGGGCAGATCCACCCGCCGTCCTGCGGGTCCGGTGGCCTTGCTTGCCCGCGGCAGGCGCCGCCGGGATCGCGGCCCATGCCCGGCCTGCGGGCGGATGGAAAAAGGCCGGCCGGGGCCGGCTCAGGTTCCTGGCGACCCCGCCTTGGCTATTGCACCAGGGTCTTGCGATGCTGGGCGTGGCGCACGGCCAGCTTGCGCCCCATCCGGCCCGAGGCCAGAACGCGCGCGCCCACCGGCACCTCGTCCTCGGGCCGGTCGCGCAATTCGGGGAAAAGCGCAAAGATCTCGGCCTGGGCCTGGCGGCCGACGGATTTCAGCGCCTCGGGCCCGGTATGAAGCGATTCGGTCTCGGCGCCCTCGGACAGGACGATCTCGTGCTGGTCGAAGAGGAAGTGGAAATATTCGACCGAGGGCAGGTCGTCGGCGATGTCGATGCCGTCGATCTGCAAAAGCTGCTTGGCGGCGACCAGAACCTCGGGCGTGCCGAACATCTTCAGCGCGATTCTGGAACGCACCAGCACCCGGTGCTGGGGCGAGACGACCAGGTTGCGCAAGGGCAGCCCCTTGCCGAGCGCGCCGGCCCTGATGCGGATCGGGCGCAGGTTGGGACTGGCGTCCAGCGCCTTGCTGCCCAGCACGCGCGAGCCGATCCAGCGCACCGGCTGCAAGCCGTTGTCGCTGGTCACGACCAGCATGCCGGGGGTCAGTTCCTCGACCGGCCGCGGCCCCTGTTCGGTTTCGATCAGCGTTCCGCGGACGAAACAGGGAAAGCAATGCCGGTCGGTGAAGATGCCGTGGTAGTCCAGCGCGTAATTGCCGGCCCCGGCGGGAAACGAGACCGAGACGATGGGCCGCGTGGTCAGCGCCTCGACCTCTTGCAGCGAGGCGCCCTTGGGCGGCGGCATCAGGAAGGCGTTGCCGGCGGTGTCCTGCATGATGCGGACCGGCAGGACCAGCGTCTCCTGGCTGCCGTCGGGATTGGCGAAGGTGACGGCGGTGTTCTTGACGACGAAGGTCGAGTCGACCTTGTAGCTGGCGATATTGCCGTCGCCGTCGGCATCGTGGCGGATCGGCTCGGCCAGAAAGCCGAAGGGGCCGTTGGTGCGGATGATGCCGTCCTGGTCCAGGTCCACGGCGCTGACCTCGACTAGCTGGCGCGACAGCGGGTCCGCCTGCGATCCGAAGCTGGCGCCGGCCAATATCGTGCTGGCCCTTCCGGCGCCGGGGACCAGCTCCCAGGGGTCCATGTCGGGAAGCTTTCCCAGGAAGATCATCTTCTCGCAGTCGGGTCCGGCGGGACCGCAATGATTGTCGCCGGCATGATTGAAAGACATTTTAACACTCACCACTCAGATACGAGCCCCTGCCGGGGGCCGCGTAATCGGTTACCCCGCGTGTCCGGCTTCCAGGCAGACGAAGACCATCGCTGGGATCGGCATTGCCGGCCCCAAGGCCGGGGCGATCCGTCAAGAGCCGCGACGCGCAGTATCGGGCCAACAGGGCGCCGACCAATTTTGTCTAAAAGATATGAGCATCATGACAAGCGGAAAAACTGAACAGTTCTTTTTAAAAGATAAGCGATCCCGGTGGGTTAACGCGCTCCTTGGCGCATATGCCAGCCGAAGGCGGGCTGCGTGATATGCATTCCCGCATCGGCCGGGACGGGCCGTCGCGGCAAGGGGGCGATCTGCCGACGGCCAAGGCGCCGTCCCGCGTTCAAGGCGCGGGGCGGCGCGGTCGGGTCATCCTTCAGGCCCCTGCGCCGAAGTCTTTGCGATCAACGATCCGGCCGCCGCAGCACGCCAGCGTGGCTGCCCCGATCCCGGCCATGAAGGACAGGACCAGCCGGCCCGCGGCGCGCAGGTCCAGCCCCGGCCAGTCCTCGGGCCGCACCGAGACCACGATCACGTCGCTTTGCGCCGCCAGCTCGGCCGCGTTGCGCGCCCATGTCACGTTGGCATGGCCGTGGTAGTTGGTCTGCGGGGCGCTGCGATTGAGCAGCACCAGCTCGCCCGGCGCCAGGATGCCGCGCGCGAGCAGCCCCGCGCCGAGCGCCGAGCCGAGCCAGCCGGTGGCGCCGATCAGGCCGACCCTCATGCCTGCCGCCCGTCATGCTGCCCGTCATGCTGCCCGTCATGCTGGCCGCCATGCTGGCCGGTATAGGCGTTGATCGCGGCCTGGAAGGGGATGACGCCGATGGCCCGGCCCTGGGGATCCTGGACCCGCAGCGCCTGCAGCCGGCTGGCGGCCATCTGCTGCAGCGCCTCGGCGATGCTGGCCTCGGGGGCGATGGCGGCCTCGGGCAGGGCGGCGTCGGGCAGGGCGGCTTCGGGGGCGTCGAAACCGTGCCGGGCCTGCATCACCGCGCCGACCTTCAGCACCTTGCCGCGGTCGACATGCTGGACGAAATTCGCCACGTAATCGTCGGCCGGGCGCAGCACGATGTCCTGCGCCGTGCCCTGCTGGATCACCGAGCCGTCGCGCAGAAGCGCGATGCGGTCGCCGATGCGCAGCGCCTCGTCGAGGTCGTGGGTGATGAAGACGATGGTCTTCTTCACCTCCTGCTGCAGGTCCAAGAGCACCGTCTGCATGTCGTAGCGGATCAGCGGGTCGAGCGCCGAATAGGCCTCGTCCATGAGCAGGATCGGCGCGTCGTTGGCCAGCGCGCGCGCCAGGCCCACCCGCTGCTGCATGCCGCCCGAAAGCTGGCTCGGATAGCTCTTCTCGAAGCCCGAAAGCCCGACCCGCTCGATCCAGCGCATGGCGGTGCGGTAGCGCTCGGCCTGCGGGATGCCCTGCACCTCGAGGCCATAGGCGGCATTGTCGAGCACGGTGCGATGCGGCAGCAGGCCGAATTTCTGGAACACCATCGCGGTCTTGTGGCGGCGGAACGCGCGCAGCTCCGCCTGCGACATGGCGACGACGTTGCGGCCCTCGATCACGATCTCGCCGGCGGTGGGCTCGATCAGCCGGTTGATGTGGCGGATCAGCGTCGACTTGCCCGATCCCGACAGGCCCATGATGACCTGGATGCTGCCCGGCGCGACCTGGATGTTGATGTCGCTCAGCCCCAGGACGTGCTGGTGGCGGGCCTGCAGCTCGGCCTTGGTCATGCCGGCGCGGACGGCCGCGACATGCGCCTCGGGATTGGCGCCGAAGATCTTGTAGAGGTTCTTGATCTCGATGCCGATCGGATCAGTCATGGCTGGCCTCCTGGTGTTTTTGCAGCCGCTTGCCCCAGGCCTGGCTGATGCGGTCGAAGAGGATGGCGATGCCGACGATGGCGAAGCCGTTGAAGAGCCCGAGCGTGAAATACTGGTTCGAGATCGCGCGCAGCACCGGCTGGCCCAGCCCCTGCACCCCGATCATCGAGGCGATCACCACCATGGCCAGCGCCATCATGATGGTCTGGTTGATGCCGGCCATGATCGTGGGCAGCGCCAGCGGCAGCTGCGCCTTGACCAGCTTCTGCCAGGCCGAGGAGCCGAAGGCGTCGGTCGCCTCCAGCACCTCGCGGTCGACCTGGCGGATGCCGAGGTTGGTCAGCCGGATCATCGGCGGGATGGCATAGATCACCACCGCGATCAGGCCGGGCACCCGGCCGATGCCCAGCAGCATCACCACCGGGATCAGGTAGACGAAGCTGGGCATGGTCTGCATGATGTCGAGGATCGGGCTGATGATGCGCTGCACCCGCTGCGAGCGCGCCATCAGGATGCCGAGCGGCAGGCCGATGGCGATGGACAAAAGCGTCGCGGCCAGCACCATGGAGATGGTCTTCATGGTGTCGTCCCACATGCCGAAGAGCCCGATCAGCACCAGGGTCAGCACGGAGCCGATCACCACGCGCAGGCTGCGGCTGGCGCCCCAGGCCAGGGCGGCGACGACGGCCAGGACGAGCAGCCAGGGGGTGCCCAGAAGCAATCGCTCGAACCAGATCAGCATGGTCTGCAGCGGGCTGAAGAGGCCCTCGATCATGTCGCCGTGGCTGCGGGTGAAGCTGCGAAAGCCGTCGTCGATGACGCGCTGCAACTCGCGCAGCCAGGCGCTTTTCAATTGGGGGAAGGAGGTGAGCCAGGTCATGGGATCCTCGCGCATGGGGCTGGGGGCCGGCCTGGGCGGCCGGGACCGGGAAAGGGTGGCGGCATCGGGCCGGACCGGGGTCGGGGCGGTCCCGCGGACCGGCCCGGAGGCCGGACCGAGGGGTGGTCAGGGCCCGACCCGAGAGCCGGACCGAAGGGGTGTCAGGGCCCGGACCCGAGCGCCGGCTGGGCCAGGGACCGGAACCGGGAGCCGGAGCGGGCCCCCGAGCCGAGAGCCGGAGCGGGGCCAGTCCTGGGCCGAAACCGAAGCCCGAGCGGGTCCGCAGGCCCGAGAGCCGGAGTGGGGTCAGGCCTGGGCCAGACCTGGGTCCGACCTGGGCCGGAACCGGAGCCGGAGCCGGCCCGACGGGCAGCCAGGGCCCGGACCGAGAGCCGGACCGCGACCGCGGGCCCGAGAGCCGGAGTCTCGCCAGACCAAGACCGGACCGGAGAACCGGCTGGGCCAGGCCAGGGCCCGGACCCGAGCGCCGGCTGGGCCAGGGACCGGAACCGGGAGCGGGTCCGCGGGCCCGAAAGCCGCTCCGCGGGGCCAGGCCTGGGCCAGACCTGGGTCCGACCTGGGCCGGAACCGGAACCGGAGCCGGCCCGACGGGCAGCCAGGGCCCAGACCGAAGCCGGACCGCGACCGCGGGCCCGAGAGCCGAGAACTGGAGCCTCGCCAGACCAAGGCCGGACCGCAGAACCGGCTGGGCCAAGGCCCGGACCGGAAAGCCGGACCGACGGGCAGCCCGGCCCGGACCCGAGAGCCGGAGGGCGGGCCGGGGCGGACTTTCGGCCCACCCAGCCCGGCCGCGGGGCGCGCGGTCAGAGCGCGGCCTTGATCCTTTCGGCCGCCTCGGGCGTGACCCATTCGGTCCACGTCGCCTCGTTCTCGCGCAGGAACTGCCGCGCGCCCTCCTCGCCCTGCGCCTGGTTCTCGGTCATCCAGGCCATCAGCGCGTTCACCGTCGCATTCGTCCAGCTCCGCTTGGAAAGATAGTCCATCACCTCGGGCGGGGCGCTGTCGGCGAAGCGCTTGGCGACGACGGTCTGCACCTTGTCGGCCGGCCAGTCGTTCTTCCTGGGCTCGGCGCAATCGGCGTTCGAGGTGCAGTTCTGCCATTCGTCCCTGTCGAGCGCCACGCCGTGCTCCAGCTTGACCATCTCGTAGCGGCCCAGCAGCGCGGTCGGCGCCCAGTAATAGCCGACCCAGCCCTGCTGGCGTTCATAGGCGCGCGCGATCGAGCCGTCGAGCCCGGCGGCCGAGCCGGTGTCGACCAGGTTGAAGCCCGCCGCCTGGGCGCCGAAGGCCTTGTAGAGCTGGCTGGTGATCACCGTGCCGCCCCAGCCGGCCGGGCCGTTGAAGATGGCGCCCTTCGCGGGATCCTCGGGATCGGGGAAGAGGTCGGGGCGCTTGAGCACGTCCTCGATGGTCTTCAGCTCGGGGTTGGCCTCGGCGAGGTATTTCGGGATCCACCAGCCCTGCACGGCGCCGTCGCTGAGGATGTCGCCGGTGACGACGATCCGGTCCTCGGCCAGGCCGGACCGGATGACTTCGGGCACCAGGTCGACCCAGCCCTCGGGGGCGATCTCGGGCTGGCCCTTCTCGACCATCGAGGTCAGCGTCGGCACCGTGTCGCCCTGGATCACCTCGGCGCTGCAGCCGTAGCCCTCGTTGAGGATGAAGGCATCCAGCGCCGCCGCAAGCTCGGCGCTCTGCCAGTTCATGCTGGCAATCGTCGGACTGCCGCAATCCGCCCAGGCCGCACCCGAAAAGCCCACAAGCAAAAGCGCCGCACCGCAGGAAACAAACCGTCTTCCCATTCTCTTTCTCCCTGACGCGAACATGGCCCCCAAACCCCAGCCGTCGCGCAAACCGGGGGGGCTTCTTGGGCAGGAGCCGGTTCCTGCCGGTTGTCGTCTCGGCCCGCGGTTCCGATCCGGGCCGCAGGGGCGAACCCGACAGGCGGACCGGGCATGCAGGAGCCGGAGGGCGCCGAAAGCGGCGCCGGTTCGCTGCCCGGCACGGCGACGACCGGCGGTCCGCGCGCCGCCCATGGCGCATCATCCCCGGCCCGGCGCATCCCGGATGCAACGATAGCGGCATGTCTTGCGACAATATCGTCAGCCGGCCCTGGCATCCGCGGCCGGGCAGGGCGGCCGAGCCGGGACATGCGGGCATCCGCTTCATGGCGCAGGCAGAGGGGAAAGCGTGCCGTCTGTCGCCGGCCGGGGCGGATCTGCGCGGTGGCAGGAATGGGCGCCAGTCGGCTTGCAGCGCCTTGCGCATCCGCATCCAGACGAGGCCGGGCGGCGCTGGGGAAAGGGTTCGGGTGCCCCGAGATGGCCGTGGTGCGGCGTTCGGGGCAGCGGCTGGCGAAGCACACCGTCAGGGCGTCCACCTGGCGGCCCTGCACAGCCTGGCAGCGCGGCGCGCATTCGGGCCGCGCCATGAAGGCCCTGGGGAAGCGGGCACGCACATCCGGCGCCGCCCCGCCGTCACCCAAGAACCGGCGGAACCCGGCGCGCGGCAGGCGCCGCCGCCGGGCCGGCGGCGGGATCGTCACCGCGCCGATGCCGCCGTCGACCAGCGCCCGGCCGGCGGCCTCGCGCCGTCCCGCCTTGGGGGGAGCAGGGTTTTCCATACCCTTTCATAGCCCCGGCGGCGATTCGCCTCAACCGAACTGGCCAGCAATGCATACCAAAGGATCATGGGTGGCGTTTTAGTAGACATAGATGAACAATCCGTGCCTGGCTGCCCGCCTGCGCAGCAAAAGGCCCCGCCGGGCGATTGCGCCGGCGGGGCCGAAAAGGAAGCTCCGGGATGCTTCCGGCCTTATTCCCGGTTGCCCAGGAATTGCAGCAGGAACATGAACAGGTTCAGGAAGTCCAGGTACAGCTGCAGCGCACCCATGATCGCGGCCTTGCCCAGGAAGTCGCGGTCCGAGTTGGCCAGCTGCAGATAGGTGTTCTTGATGTTCTGCGTGTCGAAGGCGGTCAGCCCGGCAAAGATCAGCACGCCGATCGCCGAGATGGCGAATTGCATCGCGCCCGATTTCAGGAAGATGTTCACGATCGAGGCGACGATCAGCCCGATCAGGCCCATCATCAGGAAAGTGCCCATCCCCGACAGGTCGCGCTTGGTCGTGTAGCCGTAAAGCGACAGGCCGGCGAAGGCGATGGCGGTGATCAGGAAGGTCTGGATGATCGAGAAGCTGGTATAGGCGGCAAAGATCCAGCTGATCGAGATGCCCATCACCGCGGCGAAGGCATAGAACAGCGTGGTCGCGCCCTGCACCGACAGCCGGTTCAGCGCGGCGCCGAAGGCAAAGACCATGACCAGCGGCGCGAACATCACCACCCATTTCAGCGGCGACAGATACAGCGTCTTGCCGAACTCGGTCAGGTAGTGGCCATTGCCGAGCGCCCATTGCGTCGGCGTGTCGGAAAGCGCCAGGCCCGCCATGCCCCAGGCGGCGCCGGCCGTCACCAGCATGCCCACGGCCATCAGGCCATAGACCTTGTTCATATAGGCGCGCAGGCCCTCATCCACGGCAGCCGAGCGCGTCGCGGTCCCGGCCGTGCGGATCGAATTGTAGTCTTGCATAGGTTCTCCCCGGTCGAAAATCGCGGTGCGGCCCGCATGGCCGACCATCCACGCAGATATTGGCAAAGCACGCCGGTTTTTCAATGCAGAACCGGCGGTTTTGGCCCTGGCTGACGAAAATTTCAGATGCTAACGATCACCTTTCCGGTCGAGCGCCGGCTGGCCAGCAGGTCATAGCCCTCGGCCAGCCGGTCGAGCGGCAGGGTGGCGCCGACATGCGGGCGCAGGCGGCCCTGTTCGTAAAGCGCGAACAGCGCGGCGATGTCCTGGCGCAGCAGTCCGGGATCGAGCTTGCGATAGCCGCCCCAGTAAAAGCCGTGGATGGCGATGTTCTTGACCAGCGCGTGGTTGAGCGGCAGGGCCGGGGGCTTGCCGCCGGCAAAGCCGATCACCAGGAAGCGGCCGCCGGGGCGCAGGGCGCCGAAGGCCGCCTCGCCGGGCGCATCGCCCACGGGATCGTAGACCACGTCGACGCCCCCCATCTCGCGCAGGGCGGCGCGCAGGTCGGGGCATGTCTCGCTGTCGATGCAATCCGCGGCCCCCGCCGCCCGCGCCACCGCCAGCTTGTCGGCCCCGCGCGCCACTGCGATCACCCGCGCGCCCAAGGCGGCGCCGATCTCGACCGCGGTCAGCCCGACCCCGCCCGCGGCCCCCAGCACGGCCAGGGTCTCGCCCGCGCGCAGGCCCGCGCGCAGCGTCAGGGCGAAATGGCTGGTGCCATAGGCGATCAGGAAACCCGCCGCCTCGTCATAGCTCATGGCGTCGGGGATCGGGTGGCAGCTTTCGGCGGGGAACAGATTGGCCTCGGCCATGGTGCCCTGGCCTTGCACGACGACGCGGGTGCCGGGCGCCAGCGCCACGCCTTCGCCCGCCGCCAGCACCTCGCCCGCGCCCTCGAGTCCGGGGATGAAGGGCAGGGGCGGCGTCTCCTGATACTGTCCCTTGGTCATCAGCAGATCGGCGAAATTCAGGGCGGCCGCGCGCAGGCCCACCAGCACCTCGCCCGGACCGGGCGCGGCCAGCGACAGCCTGCCCGCGACGGGAGAGCCGGCCATTTTGTTGATTTGCATCATTTTCCAGGTCGTATTCATGATTCCTCCCACCGCTTTCCGCCTGCCTCCGGCCCGGCTTTTTCCCATGTTTCCGGGGGGTTCGGCCAGAGGCTTTCGGTGCCCGCAACCGATTGTCTTTTTGGACAAGTGGCCATTATCGACCTCGAAAATTGCGCCGTTCTGATGTAGCGCCCGTTTAGATTGAGTGAGGTGTTACCATGAAACATAACGTGGATGTCCATGTCGGAAAGCGGATCCGCCATCGTCGATGGATGATCGGCATGACCCAGCAGCAGCTGGCCGAAAAGGTCGGGATCAAGTTCCAGCAGATCCAGAAATACGAGACCGGGATGAACCGGGTCTCGGCCTCGCGGCTTTGGGACATCGCGCGGGCGGTGGACGTGCCGATCAGCTTCTTCTTCGAAGGGCTCGAGGATGGCCAGGTCCAGAACTCGGTCGAGGGCGACATCCTGGCCGACAAGGAGGCGCTGCAGCTGGTGCGGGCCTATTACGCCATGCCCGAGGCGCAGCGGCGCCAGATCTTCGAACTGGCCCGCGTGCTGTCGGACGCGGCCTGATCCGAACCCGCCGCGTTCCGGGGCTTTCGCTTGCGGGATACTGCGGCTAAACCTGCGCCCGAAGCATATCCGCGGGGGCAGGTCATGACGAGCGCGAACAAGACCAATCCTGTCGAAGACGCCGAACGGATCGTCGCCGTGGCGCATCGCCTTGCCGATGCCGCGCGGGCCGAGACGCTGAGCCTGTTTCGCAGCCCGGCATTGCGGCCCGACAACAAGGCCGCGACCGGCTTCGACCCGGTGACGGAAGCCGACCGGGCCAGCGAACGCGCCATGCGCGCCATCCTGGCCGCCGAGCGGCCCGAGGACGCGATCCTGGGCGAGGAATACGGCGCCCAGGCCGGGCGAAGCGGCCTGACCTGGGTGCTGGACCCGATCGACGGCACCCGCGCCTTCATGGCCGGGGCGCCGAGCTGGGGCGTGCTGATCGGGCTCAGCGATGCGCGGGGCCCGATCTATGGCATCGTGGACCAGCCGCATCTGGACGAGCGGTTCGAGGGCGGGCTGGGCCACGCCCGGCTGATCTCGGGCCGCGGCACCGTGCCCTTGCGGGTGCGCCGCGGCGTCGCGCTGGCCCAGGCGACGCTGATGACCACCTATCCCGAGGTCGGCGACCCCGCGGAACATGCCGCCTTTTCCCGCGTCGCGGCGCGGGCGCGGCTGGTGCGCTACGGGCTCGACTGCTATGCCTATGCGCTGCTGGCCGCCGGCCATGTCGACCTGGTGATCGAGGCCGGGCTGCAACCCTATGACGTGGCCGCGCCCATCGCGGTGATCCAGGCCGCGGGCGGGGTCGTCACCGACTGGCAGGGCGGGCCGGCGCATGGCGGCGGCACCATCCTGGCCGCGGGTTCACAAGAATTACATGCCGAGGCGCTAGCCCTGCTCAAGGGCGATTGAGGCCCCGGCGCGGGCCCCCTATGGTGCCCCGACCGACTTTCCCGACCGCCATCCTCGTCGCAAGACCCGAACCCCGAGGAGCCAGCCGATGACCGAGCCGCGCGAAACCGACACGGATGCCCCCGAAGCCGATTTCCAGCTGAGCCGGCAGGACATCGACGCGATCAACAAGGCCGTGGACGACGGCGACGGCCCGGCGCTGGACGCCGCGCTCGAGCCGATGCACGCCGCCGACATCGCCGACCTGATCGAGCAGCTGACGCCGGCGCGCCGGCGCGAGTTCCTGCATCTCTATTCCGGCGAGATCGACGGCGAGATCCTGTCCGAGATCGACGAATCCATCCGCGACGAGGTCATCGAGCAGCTGCCGCACGAGGTGGTGGCCGAGGCCGTCCGCGAAATGGACAGCGACGACGTCGTCGACCTGATCGAGGACATGGGCGCGCCCGAGCAGCAGGCCATCCTGGCCGCGCTGGACGAATCCGACCGCGCCGCCGTCGAACGCTCGCTGACCTGGCCGGAATATTCCGCCGGCCGCCTGATGCAGTCCGAGGTGGTGACGGCCCCCGAGCATTGGAGCGTGGGCGAGACCATCGACTTCCTGCGCGCCGAGGAATGGCTGCCCGACCAGTTCTATCACGTCGTGCTGGTCGACCCGCGCCGCCACCCCACCGGCTATGTCACCCTGGGCAAGCTGCTGGCCTCGCGCCGGCATGTGCTGCTGGGCGAAATCCGCGAGGACAGCTTCCGCACCATCTCGGCCCGCCAGGACGAGGGCGACGTGGCGCATGCCTTCAACAAGTATCACCTGATCTCGGCCCCGGTGGTCGATGACGACGACCGGCTGGTCGGGGTCATCACCATCGACGACGCCATGTCGGTGCTGGACGAGGAGCATGAGGAGGACATCCTGCGCCTGGCCGGCGTCGGCGAGGACAGCGCGATTTCCGACACAGTGGTCGAGACCATGCGCCAGCGCGTGCCCTGGCTTGCGGTGAACATCCTGACCGCGCTGGTCTCGGCCTCGGTCATCGCGTTCTTCGAGGACGCCATCGCCCGGCTGGTGGCGCTGGCGGTGCTGATGCCGATCGTCGCCTCGATGGGCGGCAATGCCGCGACCCAGACCCTGACCGTCGCCGTGCGCGGCCTGGCCACCAAAAGCCTGACCCGCACCAATGCGCTGCGCATCGTGCGCCGCGAACTGGCGGTGGGCCTGGGCAACGGGCTGCTGTTCGGCCTGGCGCTGGCGGGCGTCACCTATGTCTGGTTCCGCGATCCCAAGCTCAGCCTGGTGATCGCCATGGCCATGGTGGTGAACCTGTTCGTCGCCGCGCTGGGGGGCATCCTGATCCCGCTGGGGCTGGAAAAGGCGGGGGCCGATCCGGCGCTGGCCTCGGGGACTTTCGTGACCACCGTGACCGATGTGGTGGGCTTCTTCACCTTCCTCGGCCTTGCCGCGGTGATCCTGCTGTGAGCGCGGACCCGGCACTCAAGCACGCGCTGCGCCAGGCGGCGCTGGCGGCGCGGGCCGGGGGCGGCGACGATGCCGCGCTGACGCGCCACCTGGTCGCGGCGCTGGCCCCCCATCGCGGCAAGGTGCTGGCCGGCTATTGGCCGATGCGGGGCGAGGCCGATCCGCGCCCGGCCATGGCGGCCCATGGCGGGCCGGTCTGCCTGCCGGTGGTGATCGGCCCGGCCCGGCCGCTGGAGTTCCGCGCCCATGGCGATCGGCTGGAGCCGGGCCGCTTCGGCACCCTTCATCCCCCCGCCGATTCGCCGCTGCTGCGCCCGGATGTGCTGATCGTGCCCCTGGCCGGGTTCGACCGGGCCGGGCACCGGCTGGGCTATGGCGGCGGTTTCTACGACCGCACGCTGGCCCGGCTGCGCGCCGAGGGGGCGGTGGTTGCCATCGGGCTGGCCTATGCGGCGCAAGAGATTCACGCCATCCCCGCCGAGGCGACCGACCAGCCCCTGGACCTGATCGTGACCGACCGGGGCGTCATCCTGCCGCAGCCGGAAAAATCGCAGGACGCGAGTGCGGGAACGAAGTTGCAACCCTGACGCCTTGCGGCTGGGGATAAGCCTGTGGAAACCGGGTGAGCGGCTGCAAGGAACCCTGCCAGATCGCTTGGCTTTTCGCCGCCGGCCGCGACGAGGCAGTTGTTAACAGTGCATTTGCAGCGAATCTCATGACGTCCCAAGGGTCGGGATCGGCGGCGAAGTCCAGCAAAAATTTTGATTGAAATGCGTGCTGTCTCGGTTCAATTTGTGGCCCAGGCTTTCGGCGCCACCAGATCTTGTGTCTTTTTCGACAAGTGATCCGGTCCGGCGGCGGGGGCGAAGATCAGGAAAAATGCTTCGGGGTGCCGTGCGATCCGGCCGCCTGGGCCCGTGCCTTGGCGCGGGTGGCGGCGGTCGGCATGCGGCCTTGTTGCGGATGACGGGGGACAGTCAGGATGCGGATCGAACGGCGCTTCACCACGGTCGAGAGCGGGGCTTACGGCGCGCTTTCCTTTACCACCACCAGCAGCGAGATCCGCAACCCGGACGGCACCGTCGTCTTTCGCAACGATGCGGTCGAGGTGCCCCAGGGCTGGAGCCAGGTCGCCTCGGACGTCATCGCGCAGAAATATTTCCGCAAGGCCGGCGTGCCGGCGCGGCTCAAGCGCGTCAAGGAAAAGGGCGTGCCCGAGTTCCTGTGGCGCTCGGTCCCCGACGAGGCGGCGCTGGCGGCCCTGCCCGAGGAGGCGCGCTTTGGCGGCGAGAGCAGCGCGCGGCAGGTCTTCGACCGCATGGCCGGCGCCTGGACCTATTGGGGCTGGAAGGGCGGGTATTTTTCCAACGAAGAAGACGCCCGCGCCTATTACGACGAGATGCGCTACATGCTGGCCAGCCAGATGGGGGCGCCGAACAGCCCGCAATGGTTCAACACCGGCCTGCACTGGGCCTATGGCATCGACGGCCCCGGCCAGGGCCATTTCTATGTCGACTACAAGACCGGCAAGCTGGTCCGGTCGGACAGCGCCTATGAACATCCCCAGCCGCATGCCTGCTTCATCCAGTCCGTCGCCGACGACCTGGTGAACGAGGGCGGCATCATGGACCTGTGGGTCCGCGAGGCGCGGCTTTTCAAATACGGCTCGGGCACGGGCACCAATTTTTCGTCCCTTCGTGGGGAGGGCGAGAAACTGTCGGGCGGCGGGAAGTCTTCGGGGCTCATGGGCTTCCTGAAGATCGGAGACCGCGCAGCCGGCGCGATCAAGTCGGGCGGAACGACCCGGCGCGCGGCAAAGATGGTGATCTGCGACATGGATCACCCCGACATCGAGCAGTTCATCAACTGGAAGGTCATCGAAGAACAGAAGGTCGCCTCGCTGGTGGCGGGTTCGAAGATGCATGAGCGCGAGCTGAATGCCATCTTCGCCGCCATCCGCGCATGGGACGGCAGCGCCGAAGATGCCACCGATCCCGCCCGGAACGCCGCGCTGAAGGCGGCGATCCGCGGGGCGAAGCGCGTGATGATCCCGGAGACCTATATCAACCGGGTTCTTCAATATGCCCGCCAGGGCTTTGATTCCATTGAGTTCCCGACCTATGATACCGATTGGGACTCGGAAGCCTATGTCTCGGTCTCGGGGCAGAACTCGAACAACTCGGTGCGGGTGACGGATGCCTTCCTGCGCGCCGTGCGCGACGACCTGCCCTGGGAGCTGGTGCGGCGCACCGACGGGCGGGTGACGAAGACCGTCTCGGCGCGCGAGCTGTGGCAGCAGATCGGCCATGCCGCCTGGGCCTGCGCCGATCCGGGCATCCAGTTCCACGACACGATCAATGCCTGGCACACCTGCCCCGAGGACGGGCCGATCCGCGCCTCGAACCCGTGCAGCGAATACATGTTCCTGGACGATACCGCCTGCAACCTCGCGTCGATGAACCTGCTGAGCTTCTGGCAGGACGGCGAGTTCGACGCCGACGGCTATGTCCATGCCTGCCGGCTGTGGACGGTGACGCTGGAAATCTCGGTGATGATGGCGCAGTTCCCCAGCCGCGAGATCGCGCAGCGCAGCTATGACTTCCGCACGCTGGGGCTGGGCTATGCCAATATCGGCGGGCTTCTGATGAACATGGGGCTGGGCTATGACAGCGAGCAGGGCCGGGCGCTGTGCGGCGCGCTGAGCGCGATCATGACCGGCGTCTCCTATGCCACCTCGGCCGAGATGGCGGCGGAGCTGGGGCCGTTCCCCGGCTATGGCAAGAACGCCGGGCACATGCTGCGGGTGATCCGCAACCATCGCGCGGCGGCTTACGGGACCGGCGCCTATCAGGGCGTAAACGTGGCCCCGGTGGAGCTGGACGCCGCGAATTGCCCCGACCCGCGGCTGGTGGCCCTGGCGCAGGGCGCCTGGGACGAGGCGCTGACCCTGGGCGAGGAGCACGGCTATCGCAACGCCCAGGCGACGGTGATCGCGCCCACGGGCACCATCGGGCTGGTGATGGATTGCGACACCACCGGCATCGAGCCGGATTTCGCGCTGGTGAAGTTCAAGAAGCTGGCCGGCGGCGGCTATTTCAAGATCATCAACCGCTCGGTTCCCGCGGCGCTGGAGGCGCTGGGTTACGGCTCGGCCCAGATCGAGGAGATCATCGCCTATGCCGTGGGCCATGCGAGCCTGGGCAATTGCCCTGGCATCAACCATGCCAGCCTGGTCGGCCACGGCTTCGGCCCGCGCGAGCTGGAAAAGATCGACGCGGCGCTGGCATCGGCCTTCGACATCCGCTTCGTCTTCAACCAGTGGACGCTGGGCGAGGCCTTCTGCCGCGAGACGCTGGGCATCCCGGCCGACAGGCTGAACGACCCAAGCTTCGACCTGCTGCGGCACCTGGGCTTCACGCGGGCGCAGATCGAGGCCGCCAACGACCATGTCTGCGGGACCATGACGCTGGAGGGCGCGCCGCATCTGAAGCCGGAACATTACCCGGTCTTCGACTGCGCCAATGCCTGCGGCAAGAAGGGCACCCGCTACCTGTCGGTGGACAGCCATATCCGCATGATGGCGGCGGCGCAGAGCTTCATCTCGGGCGCGATCTCCAAGACCATCAACATGCCCAACAGCGCAAGCATCGCCGATGCGCTCGCAGCCTATGAGCTGAGCTGGTCGCTGGGCATCAAGGCGAATGCGCTTTATCGCGACGGCTCGAAACTGTCGCAGCCGCTGGCCTCGGCGCTGGTCGAGGACGACGAGGAGGCCGAGGAGATCCTGGCCAGCGGCAGCTTGCAGGAAAAGGCCGTGGTCATCGCCGAGAAGGTGGTCGAGAAGATCATCGTCAAGGAAGCCGTGCGCAGCCATCGCGAAAAGCTGCCGCAGCGCCGCAAGGGCTATACCCAGAAGGCGATCATCGGCGGGCACAAGGTCTATCTGCGCACCGGCGAATATGACGACGGCAAGCTGGGCGAGATCTTCATCGACATGCACAAGGAAGGCGCGGGCTTCCGGGCGATGATGAACAATTTCGCCATCGCCGTGTCCGTGGGCCTGCAATACGGCGTGCCGCTGGAGGAATTCGTCGATGCCTTCACCTTCACCCGCTTCGAGCCGGCGGGTATGGTGCAGGGCAATGACAGCATCAAGAACGCGACCTCGATCCTCGACTATGTGTTCCGCGAACTGGCCGTGTCCTATCTGGACCGCACCGACCTGGCGCATGTGAAGCCGCAGGGCGCGCGCTTCGACGACCTTGGCGGCGGCGAGGCCGAGAGCCAGCCCAATGTCGCCCCGGTCAGTGAAGGCGCCTCGCGCTCGCTCGAGATGCTCAAGCAGATCAGCTCGACCGGCTATCTGCGCAAGCGCCTGCCGCAGGATCTGGTGGCGCTGCAATCCGGGGTCTCGGTCGCCGCGGTGGCGACGGCCGAGGGGGCCGCGGCCGCGGTGGGCGTCGTCGCCATGGATGCGCGCACCAAGGCGCGGATGCAGGGCTACGAGGGCGATCCCTGCGGCGAATGCGGCAATTACACGCTGGTGCGCAACGGCACCTGCATGAAGTGCAACACCTGCGGCGCGACCAGCGGTTGCAGCTGAGGCGATCGGGGTCCGGGCGCGGAAACGGCGGCCGGACCCTGGCCAGGACGAAAGGCAGGACATGGAACTGATCGTCGGCACCAGGCGCATCGCCGCCGCCGCCATCCATCCGATCCCCGGCGGGGTCGAGGCCGAGTTGCGGGGCGACGCGGTCCTGCCCTTGCTGGACGCGACCTTTCACGGCGCCGGCCGGGTCGAGATCCTGGGCGGCGGCATGGACCGCCGGCCGATGGACGTGGCCGGCATCGAGATGCGCGGCGCCTCGACCCTGGTCACGCTGCTTTGCGCGGGCGAGGCGGCGGCGCTGCACTGAAGGATCATCGCTGCGATGAAACCTGTTCCGCGTCCTTTGGCCGCGGAACTTTTTTATGCTCAGGCGCTTGCGCCCGGCATTGCCTGCAAGTCACGATCAGTTCATCCTTTGCGAGCGTGGTTCATTTGCAACGGGCTCGAAAATCCCTTTGAACATGAGCATATTGCCAGGAGACCGGGTAGCGCCGCCCCGGCATGGAAGGAGACAATCCAGATGAACAGACCCTCTTCCCGCCATTTCCTGACCGCTTCGGGGCTTGCGCTGCTGATGGCCCTGACGCCGGCCGTCGCGCAAGAGCCGGCGACGCCCGGCGCCGATGCCGCGCAGGAGGCCGCGAACAGCAACCAGCCGCTGACCGCACCCGACAGCCAGGCCCGCCAGCAGCAGGTCATGCCCGAAAGCTTTGCCGACCTGGTCGAGAAGGTCAGCCCGGCCGTCGTCAACATCACCACCACCTCGACCGTCTCGACGCCGCTGGTGCGCGGGCCGCAACTGCCCGAGGGCAGCCCGTTCAGCGACCTGTTCCGCGAATTCGGCTTTCCGGGCTTCCCGCCGGGCGAGGGCAATCCCTTCCAGCGCGGGCCGCAGCAGCGCGAGCAGCGCTCGAACGCGCTGGGGTCGGGCTTCGTGATCTCGCCCGACGGGCTGATCGTGACCAACAACCATGTCATCGACGGCGCCGACGCGATCGAGGTCGAGTTCTTTTCCGGCAAGCGGCTGCCCGCCAAGGTGATCGGCAAGGACGACAAGACCGACATCGCCGTGCTGAAGGTGGAAAGCAGCGACGCCTTGCCCTTCGTCAAGTTCGGCGACAGCGACCGGGCGCGGGTGGGCGACTGGGTTCTGGCGCTCGGCAACCCGCTGGGGCAGGGCTTCTCGGCCTCGACCGGGATCGTCTCGGCCCGCAACCGGGCGCTTTCGGGCACCTATGACGATTTCATCCAGACCGATGCGGCGATCAACCGCGGCAACTCGGGCGGGCCGCTGTTCAACATGGACGGCGAGGTGATCGGGGTGAACACCGCGATCCTGTCGCCCAACGGCGGCTCGATCGGCATCGGCTTCTCGATGGCCTCGAACGTGGTCAGCAAGGTGGTCGAGCAGCTCGAGGAGTATGGCGAGACCCGGCGCGGCTGGCTGGGCGTCAAGATCCAGCCTGTGACCGACGACATCGCCGAATCGCTGGGCCTGGCCGAGGCCAAGGGTGCCATGGTCACGGATGTTCCCGCCGGCCCCGCCGCCGATGCCGGGATGAAGGCGGGCGATGTGATCACCCGCTTTGCCGGCGGCGCGGTCGAGGATCCGCGCGACCTGGTGCGCCGGGTGGCCGATGCGCCGGTGGGCGAGGCGGTCGAGGTCGTGGTCCAGCGCGACGGCGAGCCGGTCGAGCTGAAGGTGACGCTGGGCCGGCGCGAGTTGGCCGAGGGCACCGGCGGCGGCAAGGTGGACAGCGCCGAGGAATCGGCCAGCGACCTGATGGGCATGACGCTGGCGCCGCTGACGCCCGAGATCGCCGCCGAACTGGGGGTGTCGCGCGACATGCAGGGGCTGGTGGTGCAATCGGTCGAACCGACCGGGGCCGCCGCCGACAAGGGGCTGGCCGCGGGCGATGTCATCACCGAGGCCGGCCAGCAGCCGGTCGCCACGCTGGCCGACCTGGAGGCGCGCATCAAGGAGGCGCGCGATGCCGGGCGCAAGTCGATCCTGGTCATGGTGCGCCGCGCCGGCGAGCCGCGCTTCGTCGCCCTGCCGGTGGGATGAGCGCATGAAAAAGGGCCGGGGATGACCCGGCCCGTCCTTTGGTCGGGGCGCCCTGCGGCGCCCCGTTTTCGTTGCGGCTTACTGCTGCTGCGGCGCCGCGGCCGGGGCGGCTGCGGGCGCCGGGGCCGGGGCCGGCGCGGCGGCGAGGCCCTTGTTCGCCTCGGCCAGCGCGTTCATGCCGGCGGTGAAGCCGGTCAGCGACAGCGGCAGCTTGACCATTTGCTCCTGCGGCGCGCCGAAGGGTAAAAGCGACAGGGTTGCGGCCTTGCCGCGCTTCAGCGGGCCCAGGTCGGATTCGGCCAGGCCCACGCGCGACACGCAGCCGACCTGCGCGCAGAGCAGGAAGGGATAGCGCGATTCCTTGCCGGCATCGACTTGCAGCCCCACCCCGGCCTGGAGGTCGGTCTCCAGGGGCGCGATGAAGGTGATGACGGCCTGGACCTCGCCGGTCATCGGGATGACCGAAGCCTCGGCCACCGGCGAATCCTTGTCGTCCCTGAGCAGCTGGTAAAGCTCGCAGGGATCCTTGCCGTCCTGCGTCTTCATGCAGCGCAGCGTCCAGTCGCCATGGGTCGCCCTGGCATAGGGCTGGCCGACCTGCGGCTCGCCGTTGCCGGCGGCCTCGGCGGCAGGCGCTTCGGCGGCGGGGGCTTCAGCGGCGGGTGCCTCGGCTGCGGGGGTTTCGGCGGCGGGCGCTTCGGTGGCGGCCTCGGCTGCGGGGGCTTCGGCCGCAGGGGCCTCGGCTGCCGGCTGGGCCGGGGTCTGGGTGCTTGCGTCCTGCGCCATCACGCCGGCGGCGCTGCCTGCCAGCGCAACAAGGGCGGCAACCAGTGCCGCGGATGTCCTGTTGACCATGTTCTCTTCCTTTGGTCCATGCATCGGCCCCGGTCCTAACATGGGCATCGCGCCTTGTCAGGGCGGATCGCATCGCGCGGCGTCACCTTTGCGTTGGCATGGATGCGGGACGCCGCAAACACAAGGATCCGGGGCGCGCAAGACCGCTGCCCCGGATCCCATGGCTTACCTTCCCTGCCGGACTGGCCGGTCATCATTGCGCGGAAGGCTAGATGCAGCGGGACAGGCCGTCAACTGTCCTAAAGGTCAAATATGACATCGCCGCGACGCATGCGCCATCTGACCGCATCGCAGGCAGCCTGGGCGAAAAAATGCCGCGCCCGAAGGCGCGGCAGTCCAACAGGGAGGAAGCCGGCCATCCGCCGATGCGGGGTCCGGCAAGGAACAGACTGGCACAAAATCCTTGCGATTGTATTGTCCTTTCGTCCTAGCCTTGCGCTTTTTTGCCGATCCGTGGAGGAAACATGACAGGCATCGTCGATCTGGACGCCGGAACCGTCTTCGTGGGCGGCGGCGGCCCCGGCCACGCCCAGCCGCAAAACCTGCTGCTGAAATATGCCAATCGCCACGGGCTGATCGCCGGCGCGACCGGAACCGGCAAGACGGTGACGCTGCAAACCCTGGCCGAATCGTTTTCCCGCGCCGGCGTGCCGGTGTTCATGGCGGATGTGAAGGGCGACCTGGCCGGCATCGCCCGGCCCGGCGATCCGAACGGCAAGCTGCATGGCCCCTTCCAGGCCCGCAGCGAAACCATCGGCATGGCGCTGGACTACCAGGATTTCCCCGTCACCTTCTGGGACATCTGGGGCGAACGCGGCCACCCGGTCCGCACCACCCCGGCCGAGATGGGCCCCCTGCTTCTGTCGCGGCTGCTGGGGCTGACCGATGCGCAGGAGGGGGTGATGAACATCGCCTTCCGCGTCGCCGACGAGCAGGGGTTGGCGCTGCTGGACATGAAGGACTTGCAGGCCATGCTGGTCTGGGTCGGCCAGAACGCCAAGGACCTGTCGCTGAAATACGGCAATGTCTCGACCGCCTCGGTCGGTGCGATCCAGCGCGCGCTGATGGTGCTGGAGAACGAGGGCGGCGCCCGGCTGTTCGGCGAGCCGGCGCTGGAACTGGCCGACATGATGCGGCTGGATGCCTCGGGCAAGGGCATGGTCAACATCCTGTCGGCCGAGCGGCTGATGAATGCGCCGCGGCTTTATGCCACCTTCCTGCTGTGGCTGATGTCCGAGCTTTTCGAGCAATTGCCCGAGGTGGGCGACCCGGACAAGCCGCGCATCGCCTTCTTCTTCGACGAGGCGCATCTGCTGTTCGACGACGCGCCGCCGGCGCTGGTGGACAAGATCGAGCAGGTGGCGCGTCTGATCCGCTCCAAGGGCGTCAGCCTGTGGTTCATCAGCCAGAACCCGGCCGACCTGCCGGATGCGGTGCTGGGGCAATTGGGCAACCGGGTCCAGCACGCGCTGCGCGCCTTTACCGCCAAGGACCAGAAGGCGCTGCGGCTGGCGGCGCAGAACTATCGCCCGAACCCCGATTTCGACACCGCCGAGGCGATCCAGGCCGTCGGCACCGGCGAGGCGGTTACGTCCCTGCTGGAGGCCAAGGGCGTGCCGGGCATCGTGCAGCGCACCCTGATTCGCCCGCCGCTGTCCCAGCTCGGCCCGATTTCGGATGCCGAGCGGGCGGCGATCAACGCGGCCTCGCCCATGGCGCTGAAATACGGCCGGGCGCTGGACCGCGAATCGGCGGCCGAGATCCTGGCCAAGCGCGCCGAGGCGGCGGCCGCGGACAGCGCCGGGGCAGGGGCCAAGGGCGCGGACGACGACCTGTGGCAGATGGACCGCGAATATACCCGCGCGCGCCGCTATGACCCCGGCCTGCGGGTTCCGGCCGAGCCCAAGCCGCGCGCGCGCAGCTCGAACAGCGATTCGATCGCCGTGACCTTCGGCAAGAGCCTGGCCCGGCAACTGGGCACCAGGACCGGGCAGGCACTGGTGCGCGGCGTGCTGGGTTCCTTGTTCAGGGGCAAGTGACCCGGTTCGGCACCGCGCGGGGCGCGGCCTCGGCCGTCTCGGCCAGGATCGCGATCAGCAGCATGACGTGGCGGTGCATGTCGTAGCCGGCCTGGCCGCTGCGGCGGATCAGGTCAAGCCGCTCTTCTTCGGCCAGAAGCCGCGGCAGGGCGATGCCCGCGGGCGGCGGCGCGTCGCATTTCAGCACCCGGCGCAGGTCGCGCCGGCGGCTCCAGCCTGCCAGCCCGGCCCTGGCGGCGCGCACCAGCAGGCGCGGGCGGCGCAGAGGCGACTGGCCCAGGCGCGGCTGAAAGGCGATCACATTGCTCATCATCGTCATGGCGGTTTCCTCTGCCGGTCGAATCCGGTGGAATTATTTGCAACCTTGGGATGTGTTGCGCCGCCCGCCCGTGCTGCGCGCGCCGCAGCAAGGAATCGTTAGGAATTCTTAGCAAATACTGCCGCACCCCGCCGTGGTCCCGCTGTGCCGGACCGGGGCGGAGATACAACCCATCGGCGAGCCTCTGCCCGCTCGTCTGCAGGAAGCGAAGGAATGACCATGACGATTTTGACGGGAGATTTCGCGCCGGACGCCCTGATTGCCGCCCTGCCGGCCGGCGTCGAGCCCACGGACGGCAATCCGCCCGAAACCGCGCTTGTCCCGCAGGCCGAGGACGGCGATCTCAAGCTTTACCTGCGCCATGTCGAGGGCGGGGAAACGATCCGCTCGCTGGCCCGCGAGACGGGCTGCCATGCCTCGACCATCCTGCGTCGCATCCGCCGGTTCGAGGCGCGGCGCGACGACCCGCTGGTCGATCGCGCGGTCGAGCGGGCGGCAGAAAAGGGCAGGGGCAGCGGGGCAAGCCCGGCCGATCCGGGGCAGGCGGGCAGCAGGCAGATCACCCGCATCCTGCGCCGCCTGGCCGAGCCGGGGGCGCAGATGGTGGTGGCCGACGGCATGGAAAAGGCCATCGTCGTGCGCGACGACATCCGCACCGCCATCCTGGACCGCGAATTGGCCGAGCATATGGCGATGCGGGCCTGGGTGCATCTGCTGGGGCAGGGCAGGATCAACCGCTATGCCATCTCGGCCCAAGGCGCGAGGCGCTGCGGGCGATGCTGGCCGCCCGGCGCGGCGGCGCCCTGCCGCGGGTCGAGGATTTCGTCCTTGCCGCCCCGGTCATGCCTCCGGTGCAGGGCTGCGCCGAGGATGCTGGCGCCTTCAGCCATGCCGACCGGCACCGGCAATGGGACGAGCGCGAGATCACCGACCCCGAGGACGGCCGCCGCCGCCGCGCCCGCGTCAATATCGCCGAAAGCCCGCTGCTGATGCTGGCGCGGCGGCGCGAGCCGGACGGGCGGCCCTTCCTGGCCGCCGAACTGGTTGCGGCCGGCGAACGGCTGCGCGAGGATTTCGAGCTGGCGCAGATGGGGCCGCGCGTCACGCAGAACTGGGACCGCTTCCTGACGGCCGGCGTCGATGTCTCGCGCGTCTTGGCCGGCCATGGCGGCGGCTCGGAAGGGGCGCGCAACCGCGTCGCCGCCGCGCTGCGCGAGCTTGGCCCCGGCATGGGCGACCTGTGCCTGCGGGTCTGCTGCTTCCTGGAAGGCATCGAGATGACCGAGCGGCGGCTGGGCTGGTCGGCGCGCTCGGGCAAGATCGTGCTGCGCCTGGGCCTGATGCGGCTGGAACGCCACTATCGCGAAACCTACGGCTCGGGCGCGCCGCTGATCGGGTGACGCCGGGGCAGGCCAAGGGGGAACGGCCATGAAAAAGGGCGCCCGGCGGCGCCCTTTTCGCATCGTCCCTGGCCCTGGCCCTGGATCAGGCCGCGGCCTTGGCCGGATTGGCGCGCAGCCAGTCCAGCACCGCCTCGGGCGCGGTGGCGCCATAGGGATCCTCGGGGCAGTCGTCCATCCGGCCGGGCTCTTCGAACCAGGCCTGGACGCGGCCGTCCTCGACGATGGCGGCATAGCGCCAGCTGCGGGCGCCGAAGCCCAGGTTGTCCTTGCGCACCAGCATGCCGACCTTTTCGGTGAAGGCGCCCGAGCCGTCCGGGATCACCTTGACGTTCTTCAGGTTCTGCACCTTGGCCCATTGGTTCATCACGAAGCTGTCGTTGACCGACATGCAATAGATCGCGTCGATGCCCAGATCGGCCATCTCGTCCGCCGCCTTCTCGAAGCCCGGCAGCTGATAGGTCGAGCAGGTGGGCGTGAAGGCGCCGGGCAGCGAGAACAGCACCACGCGCTTGCCCTTGAAGTAATCCGCGGTGGTCATCGCCTGCCAGCGATAGGGATTGTCCCCGCCCACGGATTCGTCGCGCACGCGGGTCTGGAAGGTCACTTCGGGAAGCAGATCGCCTTGTTTCATCATTCGTCCTTTCATCATCCGCTCCTCCCTTGGCCGATGCCGCGCCGCAGCATCGAGGGGCATAGATGCACCCTGCATTGGCGTTGATCAAGACCCGAAAAACCCGTAAGTTCGGCTGACTCCCAGCAAAGGATGCCGATATGGCGGACATGCCCCCGGTTCTGCGCCACCCCGAGAAAGCCCATCGCCCCGACCAGCCCCAGCCCAAGAAGCCGGACTGGATCCGGGTGAAGGCGCCGACCAGCCAGGGCTACAAGGACACCCGCGACATCCTGCGCAACAACCGCCTGTCCACGGTCTGCGAAGAGGCCGGTTGCCCGAACGTCGGCGAATGCTGGAGCCAGGGCCACGCCACCATGATGATCATGGGCGAGATCTGCACCCGCGGCTGTTCCTTCTGCAACGTGATGACCGGCAAGCCGAATGCGCTCGACGTGTTCGAGCCGGGCCGCGTCGCCCATGCCGTGCAGAAGCTGGGGCTGAAGCATGTGGTCATCACCTCGGTCGACCGCGACGACCTGGACGACGGCGGGGCCGAGCATTTCGCCCAGACCATCCGCGCCATCCGCCACCGCTCGCCCGGCTCGACCATCGAGGTGCTGACGCCCGACTTCCTGAAGTCCAAGCCCGGCGCGCTGGAGGCGGTGGTCGAGGCCCGGCCCGACGTGTTCAACCACAACCTGGAAACCGTGCCCGGCCTTTATCCGACGGTCCGGCCCGGCGCGCGCTATTTCCACAGCCTGCGGTTGTTGCAGCGGGTCAAGGAACTGGACCCCAGCATGTTCACCAAGTCCGGCATCATGGTCGGCCTGGGCGAGGATCGCCAGGGCGTCCTGCAGGTCATGGACGACATGCGCGCCGCGGACGTGGATTTCATCACCATCGGGCAATATCTGCAACCGACGCCCAAGCATCACCGGGTGGACCGCTTCGTCACCCCCGAGGAGTTCAAGGGCTACGAGAAAGCCGCCTATGGCAAGGGCTTCCTGATGGTCTCGGCCACGCCGCTGACGCGTTCCTCCTATCATGCCGGCGACGACTTCGCGCAGCTGCGCGAGGCGCGGCTGGCAAAGCTTGGCCAGGCCTAAGTCGGGGCTTGCAAAACGCTGCGTTGCGCCTTAGGCGGAGCGCAGAGACGGCCGGACGCCGGGCGGCGGATGTCCATGTTCCGAATGCCCGCCGGGGGGGGGAAGCATCGCCCCTTGCGCAAGGCAATGCCGTTTCGCCGGGCCAGGCCGGCCTGGACAAGGGCGCCACGGGGGTGTGGCGGAATGGTAGACGCGCCTGACTCAAAATCAGGTTTCGCAAGAAGTGTCGGTTCGAGTCCGACCACCCCTACCAGCGCCCTTTTCGGCCTTCGCTTCCGTCCCGTATCGGTCGGACTGTGCCGCATCCTCACCACCCCATGCCCCTGCGGCATATCCTTTGGTCGCATTAAGGCTTCGCCTGACGGAGCTGCTGGCCGGCCTGTATCCTGCCCCCGTGACCGGCTTTCGGCCCCGACGGACCTCGCACGTTCGGCCATCCATGCGCAGATTTCCGCAGACAGGTTCCCGGCTCCCCGTGAAGCTGGGTTCGCGCGCCGTCGCATGGCCGGAGACTTGGCCGCCGGCCGCCGCCACGCGCAAAGTGAGGCCAAGGCGGTCAAGGCGCTGAGGATACGGCTTGCGCTGCTGCTGGCAGGATAGTCCTTTGGCTGCGGCGGGACGATCTGACGCTGGATGCGCGGGAAGCGGGCTCCGGGTTGCTCGTGGATGCGAGCGAGATGCTGTCCGGGGCCAGCGATGACCACCCTCGCGGCCTCAACTGCTACCTGCCGCCTTGGCCGCCGAAGCGGGCGGGATGGTCCCGAATGCGCCTCTGATCTGGCGCATCAATCCGGGGCGAGTTCGAGGCTCTCTGGCCGCCAAGCGTCCGGCGAAACCCAGCGGGATCTTTTTTCGGGTATGGGGACGAGCATGGAGTAACGCACAACGGAACTCGCCTAAGCGGCTGATAGTCAACCAGAATGTGCGAGTGAATTGGTGGAGCCAAGGGGAGTCGAACCCCTGACCTCTTGAATGCCATTCAAGCGCTCTACCAACTGAGCTATGGCCCCACCGGAGGTCTCGGGCGGCGTCTCCGTCGCCCGTGTGAGGCGTCGTATAGGAGGGGGCGTCGGCGGGTGCAAGCGGAAAAATACAGCCTCGGGGAAAAATTCTCGCGTTGCCGGCCAAGCCCCGAAATCAAGGCGGTTTTCCCGGAAAATCTGCGCGCTGCAGCCGCGCGCGGGCAGGGCGTAGGACCTTGCCCGGCTGCTGCCTGGCCAAGGCCGCTCGCAGGATCGCCCTCCGGCTGCCGCGGCATGGGCGGGCGTTGGCCTCCTCCAGATGGGGCGGCTTCGCGTGTCGGACAAAGGGGACTGCCAAGGCCGCCTGTCTCAGCCCCGGCCGTGCGGTTCCTGCCAGTCGATCAGCGGGTTGATCGGGATGATGCGATGCGGGTTTATCGTGGCGTGGCTGTAGTGATAGTGGCGCACGATATGGTCGAAATGCACCGTCTCGGCCACGCCCGGCCATTGGTAAAGCTCGCGCGTCCAGCCCCAGAGGTTCGGATATTCGCGCAGCCAGCGCCGGTTACATTTGAAATGCGTGTGATAGACCAGGTCGAAGCGCAGCGCGGTGGTGAAAAGCCGCCAATCGGCCTCGGTGATCCGCTCGCCGCAGAGATAGCGGTTGCCGGCCAGATGGCCCTCGAGCCAGTCCAGCGTCTCGAACAGCGGGCCGGCAGCCTCGTCATAGGCCGCCTGCGAGGTGGCGAATCCGGCCTTGTAGACGCCGTTGTTGACCCGGTCGTAGATGCGCTCGTTCAGCGCGTCGATCCGGTCCAGCAGCCCGGGCGGACAGTAATCGTCGCGATTGCCGGTCAGCCCGTCGAAGGCCGAATTGAACATGCGGATGATCTCGGCGCTTTCGTTGCTGACGATGGTCTCCTGCGCCTTGTCCCACAGCACCGGCACCGTCACCCGGCCCGAGGCCCTGGGGTCCACCCTGAGGTAGAGGTCGCGCAGATAGGGCAGGCCGTGCAGCCGGTCCCCGGTCGCGCCGGGGAAATCGGTGGCAAAGGTCCAGCCCTCGGACAGCATGTCGGGATGGACGGCCGAGACGCCGATATGCGCGGCAAGCCCCTTGAGCGCGCGAAAGATCAGCGTGCGATGCGCCCAGGGGCAGGCATAGGAGACATAGAGGTGATAGCGCCCGCTTTCGGCGGCAAAGCCGCCCATGCCGCTGGGTCCGGGACTGCCGTCCGCGGTGATCCAGTTGCGATAGGCCGTCACGCTGCGCTGGAAGCGCCCGCCGCTGCTTTCGGTGTCATACCATTCGTCATGCCAGGTGCCGTCGATCAACTGGCCCATGCTGCCCCCTCGCGCGTTTCCGTCCGGCCCCCAGCATAGCCGAGCGGGCAGGGCGGGCAACCGCCCGGTTCAGTCGCGCAGCTGCGCCCGCGCCCAGCCGGCGATCGAGGCGGCGTCCATGGCGCCCGATTGCCGCGCCACCTCGCGCCCGCCCCGATAGAGCAGCAGCGTCGGGATGCCGCGGATGCCCAGGGTGGCGGCGACCTGCGGCTCGGCCTCGGAGTTCAGCTTGACGAGCCGCATCTCGGGCTCCAGCATGCCGGCGGCGCGGGCGAACTCGGGCGCCATCATCCGGCAGGGGCCGCACCAGGGCGCCCAGACATCGACCAGCACCGGGATCGAGTTGCGGTCGATCTGGCGCCGGAACATCGCCCCGTCCACATCGGCGGGATGGGCAGAGAACAGCGCCGCGCGGCATTTGCCGCAGCGTGCCTCGCGCGCGTCGCGCCCGGGCGGCAGGCGGTTGGTCGCGCCGCAGGCGGTGCAGACGATCTGGCGGTCGGCGTCGGACATGGTCAACCTCGGGGTTCCGGGGGCTGTCCCAGATATATTCGCAGGCGCGTATATAAACAAGGCCCGGCCCCTGCCGGACCCTATCCGCCCCGCAAAAGCCGCGCCGCGTCGCCGTAACAGGCCAGCCCGGTTTCCCGCGCCGGGCTGGCATCCGGCCCCAGGTCGCGCCGCAGCTGGCAGATGGCCTCGTGCTGGCTCAGGAACACCTGGCCGGACAGGTGGCGCAGGAAATCGCTGCGCCGCAGCCGGTCCATGACCGGCCCCTTGACCTCGGACAGGTTCAGGCTGATCCCGCCCTCGGCCAGGCGGCGGTTGATTTCCTCCAGGCTTTCCAGGGCGCTGGCGTCGATGTCGTTGACGGCAGGGCACATCAGCACGACATGGCGCAGGCGCGGCCGGTCGGCGACCAGCGCGGCGATGCGGTCCTCGAGAAAGCGGGAATTGGCGAAATACAGGCTTTCGTCGACGCGCAGCGACAGGATCTCGGGCCAGACCAGCACGCGGTGGCGGTCGACGTTGCGGAAATGCTCGGTCCCCGGCACCTGGCCCACGACGGCGGAATGTGGCCGCGAGCTGCGGTAAAGCTGCATGACCAGCGACAGCAGCACCCCGGCGCTGATCCCCGGCTCGACCCCGACCAGCAGCGTGACCAGGATGGTCGCCGCCATGGCCAGGAAATCGCGCGGCGAATAGTCCAGCACCCGGCGGATGGCGCGGAAATCGACCAGCGACAGCACCGCCAGGATGATGGTCGCCGCCAGCACCGCCTGCGGCAGGTCCGCCAGCAGCGGCGTCAGGAACAGCGCCGCCAGCGCGATGCCGATGGCGGTGAATACCCCCGCCGCCGGGGTCTGCGCGCCGGCGTCGTAATTCACCACCGAGCGTGCAAAGCCGCCCGTGACCGGATAGCCGCCGCCCAGCCCGGCGGCGATATTGGCCGCGCCCAGGCCGATCAGCTCCTGGTCCGGGGCGATCCGCTCGCGCCGCCGTGCCGCCAGCGTCTGCCCGACCGAGACCGATTCGACGAAGCCCACGACCGAGATCAGCAGCGCCGCCGGCGCCAGCGCCGCCAGCAATTCAAGCGACGGGATGGGCAGCGACAGCCCCGGCAGGCCCTGCGGGATGGCGCCGACCAGCGCCACGCCGCGCCCGCCCAGGTCCAGCGCCTTGGCCAGGGCGATGGCGGCGGCGATGGCCAGGATCGGCGCCGCGCGGGCCAGCATGTCGGCCAGCCAGCCGGGCAGGCCGGCCCGCACCAGCCCATGCCGGCCCCAGCGCCGCGCCGCGTAAAGGAAGGCCAGCGACCCGGCGCCGATGGCCAGCGTCCAGGGATTCGTCCGGGGCAGGCCGGCGAAAAGCGCGGGCAGGATCTCGGGCAGGGTCGAGCCGCCGCCGCCCACGCCCAGCAGGTGCCGGATCTGCCCGGCCGCGATCAGGATGCCCGAGGCGGTGATGAAGCCCGACATCACCGGGTGGCTGAGGAAATTCGCCAGGAACCCCAGCCGGAAGATGCCCGCCGCCACCAGCATCGCGCCCGAAAGCAGCGCCAGCGCGACGGCGGCGGTCAGCGCATCGGCCAGCCCCGCCTGCATCACCGGCCCGATGGCCGAGGCGGTCATCAGCGAGACCACCGCCACCGGCCCGACCGCCAGCACCCGCGAGGTGCCGAAGACCGCATAGGCGACCAGCGGCAGGATCGAGGCGTAAAGCCCCACCTCAGGCGGCAGGTTGGCCAGCATGGCATAGGCCAGGCTCTGCGGGATCAGCATGATGGTGACGATCACCGCGGCCAGCAGGTCGGCGCTCAGCACCGCCCCGCCATAGCCGCGCGCCCATTGCAGCATGGGCAGGCGGTGGATCAGATGCATCTGCGGCGAAGCCCCTGCCCGATTTTGACCATTGCGATTCCGGCGGCCATTGTTGCGGTGAAGAGGACGGGTTCGGGGCGGATGAGGCCGATGGCGGGGATGGCGCCGCCGGGGCAGAAGCCCGACAGCCCCCAGCCCAGGCCGAACAGCGCCGAACCCCCGACCAGCCCGGCGTCGATGTCGCGCCGCTCGGGCAGGTGGAAGCGCAGCGCCAGCACCGGCGCCGGCCGGCGCAAGACCAGCCGGTAGCCCGGATAGGCCACCAGCAGCGCCCCGCCCATCACGAAGGCCAGGGACGGATCCCAGGCCCCGGCAATGTCGAAGAAATTCAGAACCTTCGCAGGGTTGGCCATGCCCGAGACCGCAATCCCCGCGCCAAAGACCAACCCGACCAGCAAGGCCGACAGCAAGACCATCTCAGAACCCTCCCGCAAGATGGCGCACCGCATAGACCGTCGCCCCGGTCGCCAGCATGAAGCTCAGCGTCGCCACCAGCGACCGCGCCGACAGCCGCGCCAGCCCGCAGACCCCGTGGCCCGAGGTGCAGCCGCCGCCATAGCTGACCCCGATCCCGACCAGCAGCCCGCTGAGCGCCGTCCAGCCCAGCGGCACCGGGCTGTCGAAGCCGATCTCGACCCCGCCCAGCCGCACCAGCAGCAAGGGCGCCGCCACCGCGCCGGCCAGGAAGGCCAGCCGCCAGCCGCCGCCCGGCGCCAGCGCCCCGGCCAGGATCCCGGTCATGCCGGCGATGCGGCCGTGCAGCGCCATCAGCAGCACCGCCGCCAGCCCGATCAACCCGCCGCCCAGCAGCGATTGCACAGGGGTGAATTCGGTCATGCCCCGCCTCCGTCCCGACGATCCCCGTTTTCGCGATCCCCGTCCTCGCGGTCCCCGTCCTCGCGGTCCCCGTCCCGACGATCCGCGCCTTCGCCTTCAGAGCCGCCTTCGGAACCGCCGCCTTCCGGCCCGCGGCCGATGCCCAGCAGCGCCCAGACCGGGCAGAAGCGCAGCGCCGCGGTCGCCAGCAGCACCAGCCCGACAACCGCCGCCGCCCAGCTCCACGCCGGCGAAAGCCCGGCCAGCAAGGCCAGCAGAACCAGGCCGAGGCCCAGCACCAGCCGCAGCACCCGCTCGGTGCCTGCGATATTGATCCGCATCCTTCCTCCTCCTCCTCAGTCCCAGGGCGCCTGCAGCAGGTCAAGCGGGATCTTCAGGTAGCGCCGACCGTTCGCCTCCGGCGCGGGCAGCCGGCCGGCATTGGTGTTGACCTGCAGCGCATGCAGGATCAGCTTGGGCATCGGCAGGGTGCGGTCGCGCGCCTGCCGCGCGGCGACGAACTCGGCCTCGGTCAGGTATTGCGCCATGTGGCTGTTGCGCGCCTTCTGCTCGGCCACGGTCGATTCCCAGGCCGGCGCCCGCCCGCCCTGGCAATAGTCGTGGCCGGTGAAGACCCGCGTCGCCTCGGGCAGGGCCAGGATCTCCTGGATCGAGCGCCACAGCGCATGCGCGTCGCCGCCGGGGAAATCCGCCCGCGCCGTGCCGCTGTCGGGCATGAACAGCGTGTCGTGCACGAAGGCCGCGTCGCCGATCACATAGGAGATCGAGGCCAGGGTATGGCCGGGCGAGAACAGCACCCGCGCCGGGATCGAGCCGAGGCGGAAGGTCTCGCCCTCGGCGAAGAGCCGGTCCCATTGCGAGCCGTCGGCGGGGAAGTCCGGCCAGTTGTAGAATTCCTTCCACAGTTTCTGCACCTCGACCACCTTCTCGCCGATGGCGGTGGGGGCGCCGGTCTTGCGCTTGAGGTAGTCGGCGGCCGAGAAATGGTCGGCATGGGGATGGGTGTCGAGGATCCATTCCAGCCTGTAGCCGCGCTCGGCGATGAAGGCGAGGATGCGGTCGGCCTCGATGGTGGCGGTGGCGCCGGATTTCTCGTCATAGTCCAGCACCGGGTCGACGACGGCGCATTGGCCGGTCGCCGGATCGGCCACCACATATTGCACCGAGCCGGTCCGCGCCTCGTAAAACCCCGTCACCTCCGGCACAGCCGCCAGGGCCGCGGCCACGCCTGCGCCAGAACCGGGGCCAGGATCGGAATGCGGATCGGAATGCGGATCGGCGGCCCGGCCGGGGCCGGAATCACGATCACGGGTATCACGATCACGGGTATCACGATCACGGGTATCACGATCAGGGGCCGCGCCCTGGCCGGGCGTCGAGGTCGAGGTCGGGGCATGGCTCATCGGATACTCCTCCTGCGCGCAAACTGTCCTACATCCATGAGATATTCGAGTATGCGAATATATGCAAGGGTGGCGAGCGGGGGAAAGCTTGCGCCCTGGCGCTTGACGGCGGCAGGATCTTCGATTCTTCTGGGAATCCGGGGCGTCCTTGTGCGCCGGCGCGCCTTGGCGGGGCTTGATTTCGCAGCATCTTGCGGAAAGCCAATGCCAGACTGGCGCCGGGAGTTCCGAAAACCAGCAGGAGGAGAAGGGAATGAGGATCGGCTGCCCCAGGGAGATCAAGCCGCAGGAATTTCGCGTGGGCCTGGCGCCCGCCGCAGCCGCCGAGGCCGTCCTGCGCGGCCACCAGGTGCTGGTCGAGGCCGGCGCCGGCCTGGGCGCGGGCTTCGCCGACGAGGACTACCTGGCCGCGGGGGCGCGGATCGTGCCGGATGCGGCCGCGGTCTTTGCCGAGGCCGAGCTGATCGTCAAGGTCAAGGAGCCGCAGGCGCCCGAGCGCGCCATGCTGCGGCGCGGGCAGGTGCTGTTCACCTATCTGCACCTGGCGCCAGATCCGGCGCAGACGCGCGAGTTGCTGGCTTCGGGCGTGACCGCCATCGCCTATGAGACGGTGACGGATGCGCGCGGCGGGCTGCCGCTGCTGGCGCCGATGTCCGAGGTGGCGGGGCGGCTGGCGCCGCAGGTCGGCGCCTGGGCGCTGCAAAAGGCCAATGGCGGGCGCGGCGTGCTGCTGGGCGGGGTGCCGGGGGTCAGGCCGGCCAATGTGCTGATCATCGGCGGCGGCGTGGTGGGTGCGGCGGCGGCGCGGGTCGCGGTCGGCATGGGCGCGAACGTGACGGTGATGGACCGTTCGCTGCCGCGGCTGTCCTGGCTCGACGATCTCTTCATGGGCAAGCTGACCACCCAGCACGCCAGCGCGGCCGCGACCGCCGAGCTGATCCAGCGCGCAGACATGGTGGTCGGCGCCGTGCTGGTGCCGGGTGCGGCGGCGCCGAAGCTGGTGTCGCGGGCGCAGCTTGAAACCATGCCGCGCGGCGCGGTGCTGGTCGATGTCGCCATCGACCAGGGCGGCTGTTTCGAGACCTCGCGCCCCACCACCCACCAGGATCCGATCTACGAGGTCGACGGCGTGATCCATTACTGCGTGGCCAACATGCCGGGGGCGGTGGCGCGGACCTCGACCCAGGCGCTCGGCAATGCCACGCTGCCCTTCCTGCTGGCGCTGGCCGACAAGGGCTGGCGCCGCGCGCTGGCCGAGGATGCGCATCTGCGCGCGGGCCTGGCCACGCATGAAGGGCAGCTGACCTCGCCGCCGGTGGGCGAAGCGCTGGGGCTGGCGGCGATCACCCCCGACCAGCTGCTGGCGGGCTAGGCCACCCTAGCGCCAGAAGCGCTTGGCATCGACCAGGGCCTCATGCGCTTCGGCGGCGGCCTCGACCAGGGCGCGCTTGTCGCGGTCGGTGCCCAGCAGCGCGGCCGCCGCGGGGTCGCCGGCCAGGCCCAGCCGCTCGACCAGCGCCGGGGCCGCCGCCAGGTCGTTCAGCGCGCCCATGCGGTCCTGCAACGCCTCGAGTGCGGCCAGGAAGCGCGCGGCCCGGCGCCTGCGGCGCTTTTCCGCATAAAGCGGTGCGAAGAACTCGGCGGCATAGCGCAGCTTCTTGGCGTCCTTGCGCAATTCGTGCCGGGTCTCGTCATCCACATCGGCAAGGCCGATGCCGTCCTTCTTGACCTTGCGGCGCAGGCGGTCGAGCGCGGCCGAGGCGAATTCGCGCAGGGGCAGGTCGCGGATCTCGGCGGCCGAGGGCTGCGTCGTCCAGGGGCCGATGGCAAGATATTCCGCCAGGTCGAGCATCAGCAGCCGCGCCCGGCGCGAGCCGAGCGCCGTCCGGGCCTGGGCATAGGCCGCCATCCGCGCCGGCTCCAGCCGGGCGCGCAGCGCATCCGGCCGGCAGCGCAGGCGCAGCACGTCCAGGTCGCGCGCCTCGCCCAGCACCCCGGCCAGCCAGCGGCTTTCACCGTTCAGCCGCGCGGCCGTCTCGTCCTGAAGCATTGGCTTGAAGATGGACAGGGCCGAGCGCAGCCGGCGCAGCGCCACCCGCGCCTGATGCACGGCCTCGGGGTTGCCGGGATCGACCAGCGGCTCGTTGAGGCGGAACTGCCGCAGGCAGGCGGCGCCGATCTGGCGAAAGCCCTCGGCCGCCGCCATGTCGCGGTGAAGGGCTGTCGGCGCGGCCTTGTGCATGCGCAGCACCGGGCCCAGCAGGCGAAAGCCGTGATCGGCCTCGCTCAGCACGCCCAGGCGCAGCGGCGCGATCTCGTCCAGCCGGCGGGCCAGCGCGTAAAGCGCGGTGGGCGCGCCTTCGCGCAGTGCCAGCCGAAGCTCGCAGCGCGCCGAACGGCGGTCGGCGGCCGTCACCTCGCCCCGGTCCAGCGCCAGCTCGATGTCGGCGCCCTGCCAGGACAGGGACCAGAGCTGCCGCTGGAGGCGCAGGTCGAACAGCGGGCCGATGTCGGCCACCTTTGGCCCCAGCAGCGCGCAAAGCGGCGTGCGCTCGTCCAGCACCGGCCTGTCGCCTGCGACGGGCTGGCGCCATTCGGGCAGCACGAACAGATCGGCGGTGCTGCCGGTGGCCCGGACGATCTGGATGCGCCCGGTTTCGTCCTCGCCTTCGCCTTCGCCCTCGGCCAGGCTCAGCGTAAAGCCGGCGGCCGCCAGGTCCCGGTCGGGCGTGTCGAAATAGGTGGCATGGAGCGGCAGGACGGCTGGCTCCCCCGGCAGCAGATCCGAGGCGCGCAGGGCCTCGGCCGCCTCGGGCGCGATCTCGAGCATCAGCTCCGGCACGGAGACCATGGTTTTCTGTTGCGGCATTTCGACCTTCCATCGGGCGCTTCCGGACATCGTGCCGGCCCGTCCCGGAACGGGCGGCGGCAGAGGCAGGATAACCGACGGCTGAAACACCTCCATGTCGGTTTTCGTCGAAACGCCGAAACTGCCGCAACCCCAGCCGCACCGTGCCGGGATCAGAGGCAGGGATCGAGCGGGCTGACCAGGCCGTGGCCGAAGACCTCGTCATGGCCGGCCTTGCCCAGATCCCGCGCGCTGGATTGCAGGCGCGCGCGCACCTCGGCCGGGGTCAGCCCCGGTTCCTTCTGCATCAGCAGCGCCGCGGCCGCGGTGACGAAGGGCGTCGCGAAGGAGGTGCCGGTCTTGGTCCGCGCCCCGCGGATCGAGGCGGCGGTCCAGACATCCACCCCCGGCGCCGCCAGGTCGATATGCCCGCCCCGGTTCGCCCGGCGATAGACCTGGGCGCGGCGGTCCACCGCCGTGACCGCGATGACCTGCGGATAGGCGGCCGGATAGGCCGGCTTCGCCGCCGGCCCGCCATTGCCCGCCGCCGCCACCAGCACGATCCCGTCCCGGTCCATGCGCCGGACCTGCCCGGCCAGGGCGTCGTTCGCCGGGCCGGCCAGCGACAGGTTCACGATCCGCACCTGCTGCGCGGTCAGGTAGTCCAGCGCCTCGACCAGCGCGAAGGCATCGGCGCGCTCGTCCTGGCGCTGCTTGTGAAAGGCATCGACGGCGACCAGCGGCGCCCCCGGCACCAGCCCCGGCGTGCGGCCGTCGGCGCGCCCGACCAGCAGCGCCGCGACCGCGGTGCCGTGCATCTGGTCCGAGGCCGCGGCCTCGCCGTCCGAGGCGATGCGGTGCAGGCTGATCCGCGCATCCTCCAGCGCCTCGTGCCGGATGTTGAGCCCGGTATCCACCATGCCGATCCGGGGCGGCGTGCCGCAGGTCGCGCCATGCGCCGGCCAGGCGATCATCTGCCGGGCGGGGCAGTCGGCGCCCCGGCAGCCCGGCGCATTGCCCGGCCGGTAGTAATGGTTGAAATCGGCCGCCGTGGCCGAGGCCATGGCGCGCACCACGTCCCGCGCCTGCTCAAGGGGCATGGCGGCGGGCTTGCGCAGCCGGTGCATCGGCTCGCCCGCGCTGAGCCGGGTTTCGTGCAGCACCTCGAAGCCCATGTCCTGCAACTGCGCCAGATCGGCCGGCGACAGGCCGCGCGCGATCACCTCGTCCGGGGCGCGCTGGGGCAGGGGCTCGGCGCGGACCCGCGGCTGGGCCGGCGGCGGCGCCCGGCGGCGGGGCGCATCGTCATCGTCGTCGTCATCATCATCGTCGTCGTCATCGTCGTCGTCGTCATCGTCGTCATCGTCGGCCCAGGCAGCGGCGGGCGCCGTCCAATCGGCGCCGGGGCGCAGGTCGGCCAGCAGCATGGCGGCCAGCACGGTCACGAACAGCAGCAGGCGCGGCATTTCCCTTCCTCCATGAAGCCGGTTTCTGGACATTCTACGCCCGACACATTCTATTATTCCCCGCCCAGGTCAATTTTCCCGCCCGGAGGACTTCATGGATGCGGCTTTCGGCGAAGCCCTGATCGCCCTTTTGCCGAACCTGCGGCGATTTGCGCTGTCGCTGTCGCGCCGCGCCGATCTGGCCGACGACCTGGTGCAGATCACCGTCGAGCGCGCCATCACCCATGCCGCCGGATTCGACCGCCGCGCGCGGCTGGAGCCGTGGCTGTTTCGCATCATGCGCAATGCCTGGATCGACCAGACCCGGCGGCAAAGGACCGCGGGCACCCAGGTCGACATCTTCGAGATGCCCGAGGCGCTGCCGGTGGACCCGGCCCCGGCGCTCGAGGCGCATCTGATGCTGCAATCGGTCGAGGCGGCGATGGCCACCCTGCCGCCCGAGCAGCGCGAGGTGCTGCATCTCGTCTGCGTCGAGGAGATGAGCTATGCCGAGACCGCCGAGGTGCTGTCGATCCCGGTCGGCACGGTGATGAGCCGGCTGTCGCGGGCGCGGCTCGCGCTGGCCGGGAAGTTGGGAATAGAATGACGGGCGGCGCGTATACGGCGGGCAACCCGGCGGGAGGACAGGCCCATGCAGATCGACGATGAGACCCTGATGGCGCTGGCCGACGGCGAGCTGGAGCCCGACCGGGCCGAGGCGGTGCGCCGGGCCGTCGCCGCCGATCCCGAGTTGCAGCGCCGGCTGAGCCGCTTTGCCGAGACGCGGCGCCTGCTGGGCGGCCTGCGCACCGGCGCCGGCGGCGAAGACCCGCTGGCCGGCATGATCCGCGCCGCCACCGCCGCGCCTGCGCCTGCTCCTGCGCCGCAGGCCGCGCCAAAGGCCCCGGCCGCGAACCTGAACCGCCGGCCATGGCTTGCGCTGGCGGCCTCGGCCGCGCTGGCCGCGCTTGGCCTTGGCTGGTGGGAATGGTCGGGGCGGGGCGCCGATGGGCTGCCGGGCGCCGAGCTGGCGGCGCTGGACGAATTGCCCTCGGGCGAGGTGCGGGTGCTGGCGGACGGCACCGAGATCAGCATGATCGCCTCGTTCCAGCTGGCCGGGGGGCAGTTGTGCCGCGAATATGAAACCGCCCGCGCGCGCGCGCTGCGCACCGTGCTGGCCTGCCGCGACGCGGATGGCTGGCAGGCGCGCTTCGCCGCCCAGGCCCAGGCGGACGGCGCGGACTACCGCCCGGCCTCGGGCCCCGAGAGCATCGAGGCGGCGCTTGCCGCCCTGGGCGCGGGCGAGCCGCTGACCCCCGAGGACGAGGCGCTGGCCCTGCGCGCCCTGCCGGGGGAATAGTTCGGAGCCCGCCGCGTAATCCTGTGGACAGATAGGAGAACGCCATGACCGCCCGGACCCTTCTTGCCCCGACCCTGCCGCTTCCCCGGCCGCGCCGGTTGATCGCCGCGCTGCTGGCCCTGGCCATCATCGCCGCCGCCTGGGGCTTGCCCGCCACGCTGGAGCCGCGGGGGCGGATGACGCTGGCCGTCTCGGCGCTGGCGGTGCTGGGCTGGGTCGGCACGCGCCTGCCGGAATCGCTGGTGGCGCTGGCCGCCGTGCTGGCACTGGTGCTGGGCGGCGTGCTGAGCGAGGCGCAGCTTTTCGCCGCGCTCGGCAGCGAGCTGATCTGGCTGCTGCTTTCGGCCTTCGTCATCGCCGCCGTGGCCAGGGATGCCGGGCTGACCCAGCGGCTGGTCGCGCCGCTGATGCGCCGGGGGCTGCGTTTCGCGCCCTTCGCCCTGCTGCTGGCGCTGCTGGTGGCGGCGACGGCCTTCGTGCTGCCCTCGACCTCGGGGCGGGCGGCGCTGCTGCTGCCGGTCTTTGCGGCGATCGCCGGCGCTCTGCCCGATCCGGCGCTGCGAAAGCCGCTGGCGCTGCTGTTTCCGACGGTGATCCTGCTGTCCGCCGGCGCCTCGCTGATCGGGGCGGGCGCGCATCTGCTGGCCGCCGCCAGCATCCGCAGCGCCACCGGCTTGCAGCTGGGCTATCTGGACTGGGCCATGCTGGGCCTGCCGTTTTCGCTGGCCGCCAGCCTGGCCGGGGCCGCGCTGATCCTGCTGCTGTTCGTGCCGCGCGCCTTGCTGATGGCGCCGCTGCCCCGGATCGAGACGCCGCGGCCGGACCCCGCGACCCGCCGCCGCCAGGCGCGCATCGCCCTGGTGCTGGCGGCGGTGGTCGGGCTGTGGCTGACCGCGCCGCTGCACGGCATCGGCATGGCGCTGGCGGCGCTGGCCGGGGCGCTGGTGCTGCTGACCCCGCCCTTTGCCACCCGCAAGCCCAAGGAGATCTTCCGCGCCGTCGATGTCGAGCTGCTGCTCTACATGGCCGCGACCGTGCTGATCGCCCAGGCGATGACGGCGACGGGGACGGACCGCTGGCTGGCCGGCCATGCGCTGGCCGCGCTGCCGCCCGTGCTGACCGGGAATCGCGCCGCCGTGGTGGCGCTGCTGGCCGCGGCATCGGTGGCGGCGCATCTGGCGATCACCTCGCGCTCGGCCCGCGCGGCGGTGCTGATCCCGGCGCTGGCGCTGCCGATGGCGGGCTGGGGCCACGATCCGGCGCTGATGATCCTGGTCGCGGTCATGGGCACCGGCTTTTGCCAAAGCATGATGGCCTCGGCCAAGCCGGTGGCGATCTTCGGCCATGCCGAGGGCGCGGGCTTCGCGCAGCGCGACCTGATGCGGCTGGCGCTGCCGCTGGCGCCGGCCGTGACCGCGCTGCTGGTCGGCTTCGCCCTGCTGGTCTGGCCCGCGCAGCTGGAGCGGATGCGCGGCGGGGCGCAGGAAGCCCCGGCCTCGGTGTCGGCTCCGGCCCCGACCATTTCCGCCACCCGGCCCGTGCCCCGGCCTGCGCGACTTCCGGCCGAGCCGCACCATCCCCGCGCCATGGGCGAGTTGCAGCGGCTGCAGCACGAGGTGAACCGCGCCCTGCGCCCGGTGGGCCTGCGCATCACCATCCGATAAGATCGTTTCGGATCAATGGGAAAGGGCGGCTCCGGCCGCTCTTTTCGCTTCCTGCCACAAATTTTTCGCATCGCGCCGGAATAATCCACGGGTCCGGGCCGTAATCCTGCCAGACAACAGAAAAAAGGATGCCGGATATGTCCCTGACCGTTCTGATCGCACCCTCGGGGTTCAAGGAATCGCTTTCCGTCAATCAGGTGGCCGAGGCCATCGCCCGCGGCATCCGCCGCGCCGCCCCGCATGCGACCATCCTGACCGCCCCCATGGTCGATGGCGGCGAAGGCACGACCGAGGCGCTGGTCGCCGCCACCGGCGGCCGCATGGTCGCCACCACCGTCACCGGCCCCCTGGGCCAGCCCGTGGCCAGTTTCTGGGGCATGATGGGCGGCGACGGCCCGCGCAGCGCGGTGATCGAGATGGCGGCGGCCGCCGGCCTGTCGCTGGTGCCCCGCGACCGGCGCGACCCGACGCTGACCACCAGCCGCGGCGTCGGGGAACTGATCCTCGAGGCGCTGGACCAGGGCGCCACCCGCATCCTTGTGGGCTGCGGCGACAGCGGCATCAACGACGGCGGCGCCGGCATGGCGCGGGCGCTTGGCGCGCGCTTCCTGGACGCCCAGGGGCGCGAGCTGCCCGAAGGCGGCGGCGCGCTGGAGCATCTGGAACGGATCGACATCGCCGGGCTCGATCCCCGGCTGGCGGGGGTGCGGATCGACGCGGCGGTGAACTGGCACAACATGCTGCTGGGCCCGCGCGGCGTCGCCCGCGTCTTCGGCCCGCAAAAGGGCGCCACGCCCGAGCAGGTCGAGGCGCTGGACCGCGGCATGACCCGCCACGCCGCCGCGATCCTGGCGGCGACCGGGCGCGACGTGGCGGGGATGGCGGGCGCGGGCGCCTCGGGCGGGCTGGGGGCGGGGCTTGCCGGCCTTGCCGGCGCGACGCTGCATCCGCGCTTCGACATCATGCTGGACTACCTGGATTTCGACCGGCTGCTGGCCCGCGCCGACCTGGTCATCACCGCCGAGGGCGCGCTGGACGGGCAGAGCCCCTATGGCAAGGTGCCCTGCGAGGTCGCGCGCCGCGCCGAGGCGCTTGGCGTGCCGACCGTGGCGCTGGCCGGCACCATCGGCAAGGGCGCGCGCCAGACCTATGAACACGGGATCGCCGCCTATGCCTCGATCATGCGGCGGCCCTGTTCGCTGGGCAAGGCGATCGACGAGGGCGGCAAGCTGCTGCGCGCGGCGGCCGAGAACACCATGCGCATGCTGCTGGTGGGCCAGCGCCTGGCCTGGCGCGCCCGCGACGCCTGATGAACATCGCGACTTGCGCCCCCGGTCGAACCGGCAACCGGGACGCGCGGGGAACGGCCGCCCAAGGCCGCTCCGATCCTGCCGGTCCAACGCAAGTGACGGAGAACGACCATGGCAAAGATACGTGGCAACGACGACGACAACCGCCTGTTCGGCACCAGTGTCGCCGACCAGATCTGGGGCATGTCCGGGGACGACAGCATCTTCGGCTACCAGGGCAACGACAGCATCTATGGCGGCGCCGGCAACGACCGCCTGGATGCCGGACAGGGCCATAACCGGGTCTGGGGCGGCGAGGGCAACGACGTGATCCTGGCCGGTGCCGGCAACGACACCATCGACGCGGGCAGCGGCAATGACGTGGTGCGCGCCGGCAACGGCAACAACCGCATCACCCTGGGCGAGGGCAACGACCAGGCCTTTACCGGCAACGGCCGCGACCATATCGCCGCCGGCGACGGCAACGACGTCGTCCGCGCGGGTGCCGGCGCCGACACGCTGATGGGCGGCGAGGGCGACGACCGCCTGTTCGGCGAGGCCGGCAACGACCGGCTGGTCGGGCACGAGGGCAACGACACGCTGAACGGCGGTGCCGGCAACGACACCATGACCGGTGGCGAGGGCGCGGATGTCTTCGTCTGGAACGGCGGCCGCGACCGGATCACCGATTTCGACAGCGACGACGACCGCATCAACCTGTCGCATTACGCCCGGTTCGACGGTTTCGGCGACATCCGCGCCGCGGCGAGCCAGGTCGGCAACGACGTCGTGATCCGCGCCGGCAACGACCGGCTGGTGATCGAGGACATGCGGCTGGGCCAGTTGGGCGGCGACGATTTCAGCTGGTAGGCGGCTTATCCACGGCAGGCGACGGCGGCGCGGGCAGGTCCGCGCCGCTGCGATGCTATGCGCCCCGCGGCCCCGGATCAGGGCCCGGCATCGTCGGCAGGACGCCCCGGCCCAAGGCCCATGCCGGTGCCCATGCCCCCGCCCATGCCGCCACCGCCGCCCTTGCCGCCTTCGCCGCGCCCGCCCTTGGACGAGCCGCCAAGCTGGCGGGCCGGACCTTGCAGCGGGATCACCGCATCGGACGGCACCGGCGCAAGGTCCAGCGCCTTGCGGATGAAATCGCGCAGCGAGACGACCAGCTCGGCGGTGTGGATCGTCCGGCCGGCGGCCATCTCGGCGGCGGCATGGCTGGCCAGGCGCACCTGTTCCTCGGTCCCCAGCAGGATGATGTCGGAAAGCGCCGCCTCGACCGCGTCGCGGATGCGCCGGGCGCGATCCGAGCCGCCGGCCTCATCGCCGCCCGCCTCTTGCGCGCGCTGCCGCAGGTCGCGCAAATGCGTCGGATCGACCAGCAACTCGCCGGTGAAGGAACCGCCCAGCACCTTGTAGGCGGCGATCAGCGTGCGCAGCCGCTCGTTGATCTGCCGGTTCATCCGCTGCTGGCGCTGCTGGATGGTCAGCAGCATCAGCACCCGGATGCCGACGCCGATCAGCGTGAACAGCGCAAGGCCCAGCAGCGTGGTCAGGATCCCCTGCCAGGTGCTGAAGTCGAAATAGCGCATCGGAAACTCCCTGGCTCGGCCGCGATCCCCGGCCCGTTTATCCCACCGCTTCGCCGCGATGCGCCAGAGGGTTTTGCGGCCCATGCCGCGAAAGGCCGGCGTCGCTTGTCGCCGGCGCGGGGATGCGGCCGCGCGTCTGGAAGGCGGCCGATGCCTCTGGGGTGGACCGGCCGGCGTTTTTCCGCAAACTGCCGGACCATGGCGCACCGGCGGTCGCCCGGCTGCGCCATGGTCGATCTTCGTGCTGCCGGGGCGATCCCGGCATGCCAACCCCTTCGGAGGCCGAAATGACCAGGACCGTCGAAACCCCGCGCCCCAGCCGCCCGGCCTTTCTGGGCGAGCTGTTCGAGGTGCTGACGAACCGCGGCCGCCGCCTGCTGGGACGGCGCGGTGCCGGCGCCGCCACCGAGTCGCCCGACCTGTGCGAACTGGGCGAGGCGCTGCTGTCGCGGCGGGGCGAAGCCTCGGGCGTGGCCATCGCCCAAGACCTGCTCGCCGCCTTCGAGGATGCCGACGAGGCGACGCGGCTGGCCTTCCTGCACGACCTCGCCGAGCGTTTCGGCCCCGACCCGGCGGTGGTCCGCGCCGCGCTGGAGGCGGTGCAGCGCGACCCCGAGGACACGCTGGCCATCGAGGCGCTGCACGAGGCGACCGAGCCGCGCCGGCAGGAGCTGCTGCGTCGCCTGAACCTTGCCCCCGGCGGCACGGCGGCGCTGGTGCGGATGCGCGAGGAGCTGCTGGCCCATCTGGAGGATAATCCCGCACTGCGCCGGGTGGACCTGGATTTTGCGCATCTCTTCGCCTCCTGGTTCAACAGGGGGTTTCTCGTGCTGCGCCATATCGACTGGAACACGCCCGCCAGCATCCTGGAAAAGATCATCCGCTACGAGGCGGTGCATGCCATCCAGAACTGGGACGACCTGCGCAACCGCCTGCAGCCGACCGACCGGCGCTGCTACGGCTTCTTTCACCCGCAGCTGGTGGACGAGCCGCTGATCTTCGTCGAGGTGGCGCTGACCGAGGAGATCCCGGACAATGTCGCGGGCCTTCTCGACCTCGACCGCCAGCCGATCGAGGCGGAGCGCGCCAGCACCGCGGTGTTCTACTCCATCTCGAACACGCAGCGGGGCTTGGCCGGGGTGTCCTTCGGCAATTTCCTGATCAAGCAGGTGGTCGAGGAACTCAAGGCGGAACTGCCGAACATCCGCAGCTTCGTCACGCTGTCGCCGGTGCCCGGCTTTGCCGCCTGGCTGGCCCGGCAGCGCCAGGACGAGATGTCCGAACTGATCGGTGCCGACCAGCGCCTGGCCTTCGCCCTGCTGGACGATCCCGACTGGCACCGGGACCGGGCCGCGGCCGAAAGCCTGCGCGCGCCTCTGTTGGCCGCCGCCGCCACCTATTTCCTGCGCGCCCGCGACGGCAAGGGCCGCGTCGTCGATCCGGTGGCGCGCTTCCACCTGGGCAACGGCGCCCGGTTGGAGCGGCTGAACTTCCTGGGTGACGTCTCGGCCAACGGGCTCAAGCAGGCGCATGGGCTGATGGTGAACTACCTCTACGACCTCGACCAGATCGAGGCGAACCACGAAGCCTTCGCCGAAGGCAGCGCCATCGCCGCCTCGGACAGCGTGACGCGCGCGCAGCCGATTTCCAACGCATGAACCACGGGGACCATTCATGAGCGACAACCTGTTCGACCTTCTCGCCACCCGCATCCGCGACCCCGAGGCCGTGGCCATCGAGACGCCGGCGGGCGAGCGCATCCGCTACGGCGACCTGATCGCCCGCAGCGGCCGCATGGCCAATGCGCTGGCGGGGCTTGGCGTCCAGCCCGGCGACCGGGTGGCGGCACAGGTCGAGAAATCGGTGCAGGCGATCATCCTCTATCTCGCTACCTTGCGGGCGGGGGCGGTGTTCCTGCCGCTGAACACCGGCTACACCCCCGCCGAGATCGGCTATTTCCTGGGCGATGCCGAGCCCAGGGTCTTCGTCTGCGATCCCGCCCGGCAGGAGGCGCTGCGCGAGCCCGCGGAAGCCGCCGGCGCCCGCATGGTCACGCTGGACGCCGAGGGGCGGGGCAGCCTGACCGACGCCGCCGATGCCGCCCCCGAGGCTTTCGCCACCGTGGCCCGCGACAGCGACGACCTGGCCGCGCTGCTTTACACCTCGGGCACCACCGGCCGGTCGAAGGGCGCGATGCTGACGCATGGCAACCTGGTCTCGAACGCCCTGGTGCTGTGCGATGCCTGGCGCTTTGCCGCCCAGGACGTGCTGATCCACGCCCTGCCGATCTTTCACACCCACGGCCTGTTCGTCGCCACCAACGTGGCGCTGTTCTCGGGCGCCTCGATGATCTTCCTGCCGAAATTCGACGTCGACCGGATCTTCGAGGCGATGGCGCGGGCGAGCGTGCTGATGGGCGTGCCGACCTTCTACGTCCGGCTGCTGCAGGAACCGGCGCTGGATGCCGCGGCCACCGCGAAAATGCGGCTGTTCGTCTCGGGCTCGGCGCCGCTCCTGGCCGAGACGCATCGCGAATGGCAGGTCCGCACCGGCCATGCCATCCTGGAACGCTACGGCATGACCGAGACGAACATGAACGCCTCGAACCCCTATGACGGCGCGCGCATCGCCGGCACCGTCGGCCTGCCGCTGCCCGGCACCGAGATCATCGTCACCGACCCGGAAACCGGCGTGGAACTGCCGCGGGGCGAGATCGGCATGATCGAGGTGCGCGGCCCGAACGTGTTCAAGGGCTATTGGCGCTTGCCGGAAAAGACCGCCGCCGAGCTGCGCGAGAACGGCTTCTTCATCACCGGCGACCTGGGGAAATTCGACGAGCGCGGCTATCTGCACATCGTCGGCCGCGGCAAGGATTTGATCATCACCGGCGGCTACAATGTCTATCCCAAGGAGGTCGAGGCCGAGATCGACGCGCTGCCCGGCGTGGTCGAATCTGCCGTGATCGGCCTTCCGCATGGCGATTTCGGCGAGGGGGTTACGGCGGTCGTGGTCCCGACCGGCAGTCCGGCGCTGGCCGAGGCGGGGGTGCTGGCGGCGCTGGCAGGGCGGCTGGCCAGGTTCAAGCAGCCCAAGCGCGTGCTCTTCGTCGAGGAACTGCCGCGCAACACCATGGGCAAGGTGCAAAAGAACCTGCTGCGCCAGCGCTTCGCCGGGCTCTACGACCAGCCGGAAGGGTGCTGAAGGCCTGACAGGGCGCGGCCTGCGGTCGCCAGGCCGTCTCCGTCTTCCCGGGCATGAAAATCTTCGGGTAAAGGACCGGGGGAGGGCTGTGGCCTCTGCCAGGAAAAGCGCATGGCCTTGCATGGGCCCTGGGCCGGCCCGTCCTTTCCCGACAGGTTCCCGGCCCCACCCCGGCCCCAGCCCGGCCCGGTGCGGCCCCAGCCCGGCCCGGTGCGGCCCCGGTGCGGCCCGGTGCGGCCCGGTGCGGCCCAGAGCGGCCCCGGTGCGCGGCAAGGCCCTTGTTCTGGCGCGGTCCGCCCGCGAAAAAGGCCGCCCCCTGCGGGGCGGCCCGGTCTTTCGCCGCTTCGGGCAGCTTACATCATGCCGCCCATGCCGCCCATGTCGGGCATGCCGCCGGCGGGGGCCTTGGGCTCGGGCTTCTCGGCGATCATCGCCTCGGTGGTGATCAGCAGGCCGGCGACCGAGGCCGCATCCTCCAGCGCGGTGCGCACCACCTTGGCCGGGTCGATCACGCCGAACTTGAACATGTCGCCATATTCCTCGGTCTGCGCGTTGAAGCCGAAGGCCTTGTCCGAGGATTCGCGCACCTTGCCGGCAACCACCGCGCCGTCCACGCCGGCGTTCTCGGCGATCTGGCGCATCGGCGCCTCCAGCGCACGGCGGATGATGGCGATGCCGGCTTCCTGGTCCGAGTTCGCACCGGCCAGCCCTTCCAGCGCCTTGGCCCCCTGCACCAGCGCCACGCCGCCGCCGACCACGATGCCTTCCTGCACCGCGGCGCGGGTCGCGTTCAGCGCGTCGTCCACGCGGTCCTTGCGCTCCTTGACCTCGATCTCGGTCATGCCGCCGACGCGGATCACCGCCACGCCGCCGGCCAGCTTGGCCACGCGCTCCTGCAGCTTCTCGCGGTCGTAGTCCGAGGTGGTCTCCTCGATCTGCTGGCGGATCTGGGCGACGCGCGCCTCGATCTCGGCCTTCTCGCCGGCGCCGTCGACGATGGTGGTGTTGTCCTTGTTGATCGAGATCTTCTTGGCCCGGCCCAGCATGTCGATGGTGACATTCTCCAGCTTCATGCCCAGGTCTTCCGAGATCACCTGGCCGCCGGTCAGGATGGCGATGTCCTGCAGCATGGCCTTGCGGCGGTCGCCGAAGCCCGGCGCCTTCACCGCGGCGATCTTGAGCCCGCCGCGCAGCTTGTTCACGACCAGCGTCGCCAGGGCCTCGCCCTCGACGTCCTCGGCCACGATCAGGAGCGGCTTTTGCGACTGGATCACGGCCTCGAGCAGCGGCACCATCGGCTGCAGCGACGACAGCTTCTTCTCGTGCAGCAGGATATAGGCATCCTCCAGCTCGGCGATCATCTTGTCGGCGTTGGTGACGAAATAGGGCGAGAGATAGCCGCGGTCGAACTGCATCCCCTCGACGACCTCGACCTCGGTCTCCATGCCCTTGTTCTCTTCGACGGTGATCACGCCCTCGTTGCCGACGCGCTGCATCGCCTCGGCGATCTGCTGGCCGATGAAGGCCTCGCCATTGGCCGAGATGGTGCCGACCTGCGCCACTTCCGAGCTGTCGTTGACCGGGCGGGCGGCGGATTTGATGGCTTCCACGACCTTGGCGGTGGCCATGTCGATGCCGCGCTTGAGGTCCATCGGGTTCATGCCGGCGGCCACGGCCTTGAGGCCCTCGCGCACGATGGCCTGGGCCAGAACGGTGGCGGTGGTGGTGCCGTCGCCGGCCTCGTCATTGGTGCGCGAGGCCACTTCGCGCACCATCTGCGCGCCCATGTTCTCGAACTTGTCGGAAAGCTCGATCTCCTTGGCGACCGAAACGCCGTCCTTGGTGATGCGCGGCGCGCCGAAGGACTTGTCGATCACCACGTTGCGCCCCTTCGGGCCCAGCGTCACCTTGACCGCATCCGCAAGGATGTTCACGCCCTTCAGCATCCGGTCACGCGCGTCGCTGTTGAACTTAACTTCTTTCGCAGCCATCTGGCTCACTCCTTCCTGAGCAGCATTCTTGGGTTGGATCCTGGGGAACGGCCGTCAGGCGGCCTTTTTCGCGCTGGCCGGGGCCTCGATCACGCCCAGCACGTCGCTTTCCTTCATGATCAGCAGATCCTCGCCATCAAGCCGGATCTCGGTGCCCGACCATTTTCCGAACAGGATGCGGTCGCCGGGCTTGACGTCCAGCGGGTGCAGCGTGCCGTTTTCGCTGCGCGCACCCGGACCCGCGGCCAGAACCTCGCCTTCCTGAGGCTTTTCCTTGGCGCTGTCGGGAATGATCAGCCCGCCGGCCGTCTTTTCCTCGGCATCGATGCGGCGGACCAGGATACGGTCGTGGAGTGGACGGAACGTCATATCGTTCTCCTCATGGACAAACAGATTGCGAGAGGTTCCTCCGCACCGGCCAAGCGACCGGCACGGGGCTTGCGCGACCCGGATGGCATCGCGCGTGAGAGGAATTGGCACGCAGGACGGCGGTTTCAAGGGGTGGCGCGAAAAATTTCGGCACTCGCCGAAGACGGCTGCCAACACATGAGGTTTGCGTGCAATATCGAGTGATTTCAGCTGCCTCGGATCCATGCAGGGTCTTGACCTGCAGCGGGACTGCGCCAAACTTTTTATCATGGAATGGTTTCGTTCAGACTGATGCCGAGGGGTTTCATGACGGACACGTATATCTCTGCCGCCCGCGACCTGGTGATCGAGGGGATGCGCGAAAGCCAGGTCGCCCTGTCGTCGGAGCTGGAATATCACCTTGCCTCGACGCTGGCGCGCTACATGCATCGCCCGATCGCGCCCGACCGCCTGACCGTCCGGCTGATGGACGCGGCGCAACGGCGGGCGCACCGGGGCGAGTCGCGCCAGATCGGGGACGAATGCCTGATCTCCTGCGCCTTCTTCGCGGCGCGGCTGACGCGGCGGGGAGGCTCCATCGTCCATTATGCCGGGCTGGGGCAGAGCGCCTATGAGATCGCGGGGATGCCGGACGTGGCGCTTGGCTTTCCCGACATGCTGGATGTGCTGCAGGCCAGCGGCCCGCATGTCGAGGACCGGCCCGCCCCCTCGAGGGAGGGCGAGGGCGAGCCGGAGAGCAGGATCCTGCTGCTGTCGCCCAGGTTCCGGCACTGAACCCGGCGCTATTCCTCGGGGTCAGGCTCGGCCGCCTCGAGGATGGCGAGCAGCTCGGCGACGCGGCCCTGGGGCAGGGGGCGGCCCTCGTCGATCATGGCCTCGTCGGCATGCAGCCAGCCCCAGGCCTCGGCCAGTTCCTCGGCCGTCGCATCCGTCCGGCTGATCTGGGCGATCAGCGTCTCGTCCACCGGCCCCAGAACAGCCCTGATGTCCTCAAGTCGCATGGCTGTCTCCTGTGATGTTCCTGCGGTTCGTCCCTGTCAGATAGGGGCTTTGCGGGCGGGGAAAAGGGGCGGCGCGCGCCCCCTTGAACCGCCATGCCCTCGCCCTAGATCGTGACTCGCCGGAAGCCCTTGACGGGTCCGGCATGCCGGACGGGCGCCCAGCCCTGCCGGCAGAACGCTTGTACCCATGTTGCTCAACGGAGGATGTGGCTATGAGAACCACTTTCGATTTTTCCCCGCTCTACCGGTCGAGCATCGGTTTCGACCGGATGCTGGACGCGCTCGAGGCCGCGAGCCGCGTCGAAACCATCGACACCTGGCCGCCCTACGACATCGCCAAGACCGGCGAGGACGACTATCGCATCGCCATGGCGGTGGCGGGTTTCTCGCCCGACGAACTGGCCATCACGCAGGAACAGACCATGCTGGTCGTGTCGGGCCAGAAGGCCGGCGAGGACAAGGCCGAGTATCTGCATCGCGGCATTGCCGAACGCTCCTTCCGCCGGCGCTTCCAGCTGGCCGACCATGTGAAGGTGACGGGGGCCGAGCTGCAGAACGGCCTGCTGACCATCGACCTGCGGCACGAGATCCCCGAGGAGATGAAGCCGCGCCGGATCGAGATCGCGGCCAGACCCCGGACCGAGCCGAAACGGATCGAGGCCGGGAAAGAGGCCGCCTGAGCCTGTCCGCCACGCAAACGGCGCCGGGCACCGCCCGGTGCCGGACCCGTTGCCCAGAAAGGAGGAAAATCATGAACGTCCGTGATCTGATCCCCTGGAGCCGCAACGGCGGCAACCAGCTTCCCACCGCTTTCCGCGAGGGCGACCGCGATCCCTTCCTGTCGCTGCATCGCGAGGTGAACCGGCTGTTCGACGACATGTTCCGCGGCTTCGGCGCCGGGCTGCCGTTCCCTTGGCGCGGCCCCCGCATTCCGGGGCGGCTGGCCGAGCGTCGAGATCTCCGACAATGAAAAGGAGATCACGGTGACGGCCGAGGTGCCGGGCCTTGAGGAAAGGGACATCGAAGTCCTGCTGGATGACGGCGTGCTGACGCTGAAGGGCGAGAAACGCTCGGAGGTCGAGGACAAGGACCGGCAATTCTCGGAACGCTTCTACGGCCGTTTCGAGCGCCGTATCCCGCTGGGCGCCGAGATCCGCGAGGACGAGGTCGATGCGCATTTCAGGAACGGCGTGCTGACCGTGACCCTGCCGAAGACGGAAAAGGCGCAGGCGCAGGTCAAGCGCATCGCCATCAAGGGCTGAGCCATCGGCGGGGCGTCGGCCCTCGCCGCCCCGCCCTTGCCGGAATGGGCTGCCCCTGACCCCGGCCGGATCACCTTCTGCGCTGTCCCGTCATGCGGATTGCCGCGCGCAGGGCCAGCGCCGATGCCAGCAGCAATTCCCGGCCCGGCGAGACCTGGTCCGGCGAAACCTTGTCGGGCGAAAGGGGCGCGGCCTTTCCCGCTGCGCCTGCCCTTGCGCCGTCGCGATGGTCCATTCCCGGCGGCGGCGTGTCCGCCTTGACCGCGCCGCGCCGGCCCATCGGCTGCGGCGCGCCCGTGGTGGTGTCGCGGGCGGTCTGCTGTTCGATCTCGGCATTCAGCTCGGCCCCGGCCAGGACCACATAGGCCGAAAGCCACAACCAGGTCAGCAGGACGACGACGCCGGCCAGCGTGCCGTAGGTCTCGGTATAGCGGGCGAAATTGCTGGCATAGAGCGAAAATCCCAGCGAGGCGGCGATCCAGACGCAGACCGCCAGCGCCGCACCCAGGCTGAGCCACCGCCATTTCGCCGCCTTGCGCGCCGGGCCGAAGCGATAGATCACCGCCAGCCCCAGCACCCCGGACCCCGCCAGGATCGGCCAGGCGATCCACGAGATCGCCGCCTGCACCCCGTCGCCCAGATGCAGCAGCCCGGCGGCCAGGGGCAGCACCACGATCAGCCCGATGGCGACGGTCAGGCCGACCACCAGCCCCAGCGTCAGCGCAAATCCGGTCAGGTAAAGCCGCAGCAGGCCCCGCGTCTCGTCCTCGTCATAGGAGATGTTCAGCCCCTCGATCAGCGTCATCACCCCCTTCGTCGCGCCGTAGATCGCGACCGCCAGGCCCGAGATCGCGAGCAGCCCCGTCTGCGTGCCGCCGTCCGTCACCTTGACCAGCTGGTCGCGGATGATCCCGGCGGCATCCGGCGGCAGCAGGGTGAAGATCCGCTCCATCGTGCTGCCCAGATCGGCCGGATCGAGGACCAGCCCGGAAATCGCCACCAGCGCCGCGATGGCCGGGAAGATGGCGATGAGGCCGTAGAAGGCGATGCCGGCGGCGACCACGCCGACATGATCCTGGGCGATCTCGGCCCGGACCCGCCGGAAGATCTGCCTCCAGCCGGGCAGGGGGATCCCGGCGGGGGTTTCGGCGGCATGGCCCAGATCGTCGGCAAGGCGGGCACCATCTGTCGGCATCGGGGAAACCTCGTCCAGTTCGGGATGATCCAGGCGGAACGCGGCAAGCGGCCGCTTGGGTCCAGGGTTCGTTCTGCCGGCGAAAGCTGGGCGTCGTCTATCGATCCCGCGCCAAGCGACATGGCCGCATGCCGTAGCGGTCGTGGAACCCCTGGCCGCGCGGCAGATTGGTTTCAGGCGAGGACTCATCCCAAGCATGATCGCCAAACTGCGGCCCGGCGATCCCGAAAGGAGAAGATCATGGCAAATGTCCCGAAACGCGCCGCGCTTTACCGCATGGTGACGGCGGACCATATCTGTCCCTGGGGGCTGAAATCGCTCGACCTGCTGAAGCGCCAGGGCTACGAGGTCGAGGACCACCACCTGACCTTGCGATCCGAGATCGACGCCTTCCAGGCGCGGCACGGCGTCGAGACCACGCCCCAGGCCTTCATCGACGGCAAGCGCATCGGCGGCTACGACGATCTTCTGGCCTTCTTCGGCAAGGAGGTGAAGGACAGGGACGCGCCGACCTACCGGCCCGTCCTCGCGCTTTTCGCCATGGCCGCGCTGATGGCCCTGGCGACCAGCTGGGCGGCCTTCGGCAGCCTACTGACGGTGCAGGCCGCCGAATGGTTCGTCGCCATCGCCATGTGCCTGCTGGCGCTGCAGAAGCTGAAGGATGTCGAGGGCTTTTCGACCATGTTCCTCAACTACGACCTGCTGGCGCGGCGCTGGGTGCCCTATGGCTACGTCTATCCCTTTGCCGAGGCGCTTGCCGGGGTGCTGATGATGGCCGGGGCGATGATGTGGCTGTCGATCCCGGTGGCGCTGTTCATCGGCACGGTGGGCGCGGTTTCGGTCTTCAAGGCGGTCTATGTCGACGGGCGCGCGCTGAAATGCGCCTGCGTCGGCGGCGACAGCAACGTGCCTTTGGGCTTCGTCTCGCTGACCGAGAACCTGATGATGGTCGCCATGGCGCTGTGGATGCTGCTCAAGCCCGCGGGCATCGGGCTGGGCCATGGCGCCGCGCCGGGAATGTGAGGCGGTGCCCTGGCCGCGCAATGCAGGCGGCACCAACCCGCCCGCCTGTCACAAACCCCGCCGCCATCTCGTCATGGTTCTGCAGGAAGCATTGATGGAGAAACCAACCATGACCGCACGTCTCGACTATTTCAAGGCGGCGCCCGCGGCGATGAAGGCGATGCTGGCGCTGGAGACCGCCAGCCGCCAGCTTGCGATCCCCGCGGCCCTGCGCCAGCTGGTGAAGATGCGCGTGTCGCAGATCAACGGCTGCGCCTATTGCCTGGACATGCACGCCCCCGAGGCCCGCGAGGCGGGCGTGCCGCAGCAAAAGCTGGACGTGCTGGCGGCCTGGCGCGAAAGCCCGGCCTTCTACGCCCGCGAACGCGCCGCCCTCGGCTGGGCCGAGGCGCTGACGCGGCTGGAGACGACGGGCGCGCCGCAGCGGGACTACGACGCGCTCGCCGCGCAGTTCGGCGAGGCCGAGCGGGTCGAACTGACCCTGGTCATCAACGCGATCAACGCCTGGAACCGCTTTGCGGTGGGGTTCCGGTCGCAGCATCCCGAACGGACCTTGGGCGATGGAAGCTGACCGGCATGCGCAGATCTTCCAGGGCCAGCGCCGCCGCCTGGCGGGGCTGGCCTATCGCATGACCGGCTCGGTCGCCGATACCGAGGACATCGTGCAGGATGCCTGGCTGCGCTTTGCCGGGCAGGATCTGCGCACCATCGAGCGGCCGTCGCGCTGGCTCGGCGCGGTGGTCACGCGGCTTTGCCTCGACCACCTGAAATCCGCGCGGATGCGGCGCGAGACCTATGTCGGCGCCTGGCTGCCCGAGCCGCTGGTCGAGGACGCCGCGGCGGGGGCCGAGCAGCAATGGATCGTGACCGAGGACGTCGGCATCGCCCTGATCCTGACGCTCGACGCGCTGTCGCCCGAGATGCGCGCGGCCTTCATCCTGCGCGACGCCTTCGACTACGATTTCGAGGAGATCGCCGCGGTGGTCGGCCGCAGCCCGGTCGCCTGCCGGCAGCTCGTCTCGCGTGCGCGGCGCAGGCTGGCGGGGGCCGCGCCCGCATCCTCCGTCCAGCCCGACGAGGCATTGCCCATCGTCACCGCCTTCTGGCAGGCCAGCCGACAGGGCGACATGGAGGGCCTGCTGCGGCTTTTCGCCGAAGAGATCGAGGTCCATACCGATGGCGGCGGCAAGGTGCCCGCGGCCATCAACGTCCTGCGCGGGCGGCGGCGGGCGGCCGGGTTCTTTGCGGGCATCGCGCGCAAATGGCCGCATGCGGCCGATGCCGTCCCGCACCTGTGCCGGATCAACGGCTCGCCCGGCTTCGTGCTGGTCAAGCCGGGGGGCGTGGTGCAGACCACGGCGCTGGCGATCCGGGAGGGCCGGATCGCCGCCATCTGGATCATGCGCAACCCCGAGAAGCTGCGGCACCTCTCGCCGCGGGTCATCGCCGGCTAGGGCCGAAGGCCATGCCGCCGCGACGCGCGGATCGGCCGGACGCCGCCTCTGGGGACAGGCTCGGGCACGCCTGTCTGCCCGTTTCCCGCACGGCCAGGAACATCCTGCGGGTTTCCTTGTTGCCTACCCGTTGCCGTTGAAGGCGTGAACCCTGCAACAGGAAAGGACCATGACATGCGCAAGATTGCCGATGCCCGGATTCTCATCCTCGCCACCGATGGATTCGAGCAATCCGAACTGGAAGTTCCGCGCGACCGGCTGAGCGAGGCGGGCGCGACGGTCGAGATCGCCTCGCCCGGCGGGGAAAGCATTCGCGGCTGGCAGGGCGAGGATTGGGGGCAGAGGGTCCATGCCGACCTGGCCCTGTCCTCGGTCGATGCCTCGGCCTATGACGCGCTCGTGCTGCCCGGCGGCCAGATCAACCCCGACAAGCTGCGCATCGAGCCAGGGGCGGTCGACCTGGTGCGGCGCTTTCACGACGAGGGCAAGATCGTCGCCGCGATCTGCCACGGCCCCTGGCTGCTGGTCGAGGCGGATCTGATCCGGGGCCGCAAGGTGACATCCTACAAATCCATCCGCACGGACCTGGTGAATGCGGGCGGGGTCTGGGTCGACGGCCAGGCGGTGACGGACGACCGCATCATCACCGCGCGCAGCCCGGCCGACCTGGATGCCTTCTGCGACGCGATCCTGGCCGAGCTTGGCTGACGAGGGGCAGGGCGGATCGCGCGCGGTCTTGGCCGTCCCGGAAGCCTCGCCGTCCTGGCCCCGCAACCATCCGCGCAACCATCCGCGCAACCATCCGCCCCGACCGGCGTTGAGCCCGCGACCATCAGCCGGATCACCAGATGCCCAGGGACACGCCCGCCCCTTCGGACCCCGTCGCGGCCGCGAAACAGGCCGGGCTGGTGCATGTCAGCGACGACATGCCGGGGATCACCCGCATCCGCGCGGGCAAGGGGTTTTGCTATCGCGATCCCCAGGGCCGGCGGATCACCGACAATGCCGAGCGCAGGCGGCTGGCGGCGCTGGCGGTGCCGCCGGCCTATACCGACGTCTGGATCTGCCCCGATCCGCGCGGCCATATCCAGGCCACCGGCAGGGACGCGCGCGGGCGCAAGCAATACCGCTACCACCCCGGTTTCCGCGCCTTCCGCGACAGCGCCAAATACGATCACATGCTGGCCTTTGCCCGGCTTCTGCCCAGGATCCGCGCCTGCGTCGCGCGCGACATGGCGCTGCGCGGGCTGCCTGAGCAAAAGGTGCTGGCGACGGTGGTGCATCTGCTCGAGACCACCATGATCCGCGTCGGCAACGGCGACTATGCCCGCCGGAACCGGTCGCACGGGCTGACCACCTTGCGCAGCCGGCATGTCAGGCTGGAGGGCAACCAGCTGCGGTTCCGCTTTCGCGGCAAGGGCGGCAGGGAATGGGACCTGGGCATCCGCGACCGCCGCGTGGCCCGGATCGTGCGCAGCATGCAGGATCTGCCCGGCCAGGCCCTGTTCCAGTATCTGGACGAGGAGGGCGCCCGGCAGAAGATCACCTCGACCGACGTGAACGACTATCTGCGCCGGATCTCGTGCAGCGAGGTAACGGCCAAGGATTTCCGCACCTGGACCGGCACGGTCCTGGCCGCGCTGGCCCTGTCGGCATATCCCGCCTGCGAGAGCCAAGCGGCGGCGAACCGCAACATCCGCGAGGCCATCGAAACCGTTGCCGGCCATCTGGGCAATACGCCGGCGATCTGCCGCAAATGCTATGTCCACCCCCGGATCATCGAGGCTTACCTGGCTGGCGAGCTGAAGCTGGGCCCCTGCCGCAAACCCGCCGGCGACCCGCAAAAGCCGGGGCTGCGGCACGAGGAAAGGCAGGTGCTGAATTTTCTCGGCCGCCGGCTGCGCGCCTGACCCGGACATTCGCGGGACAGGCGCGCGAAGGCCGCGGCCGTCGGGACCGCGACCTCCCAGCGCCGCGCGGCGAGGACGCGGCCCTTCCCGGCGCGGCGCTTTGGCCGAGGGGCGGCAGGACGGATTCCCACCCTGCAATCCGGATGTTCGGTCCGCCCGCGCAACAGACCCACGCAGCGTCTTTGGAAAAGCCCGGCGAGAACCGGGCCTTTCATGCGCGGCTCAACCCTCGGCCTTGTCGCCGATCTTGTCCTGCGTCCTGGTCAGGAAATCCGCGGCATCGTGGCGTTCCCAAAGCTGCCTGGCCGGATCGCCCGAGGTCTTGTTGACCATGATGCCGCGCCGAACCGCGGGACGCGCGGCGATCTCGTCCTGCCAGCGCCGGACATGGCCATAGATCCCGGCATCGAGGAAGGTCGCCGCGTCGCCATAGACCTTGCCCGCGATCACCTGCCCATACCAGGGCCAGATCGCCATGTCGGCGATGGTATAGTCCTCGCCGGCCATGAAGCGGTGATCGGCCAGGTGCCGGTCCAGCACGTCGAGCTGGCGCTTGACCTCCATGGTGTAGCGGTCGATGGCATATTCGATCTTGACCGGCGCATAGGCGTAGAAATGCCCGAAGCCGCCGCCGAGGAAGGGGGCCGAGCCCATCTGCCAGAACAGCCAGTTCAGCGCCTCGGTCCGCGCCGCCGGGTCACGGGGCAGGAAGGCGCCGAACTTCTCGGCCAGGTAAAGCAGGATCGAGCCGGATTCGAACACCCGCCGCGGCGGCGCGACCGAGCGGTCCATCAGCGCCGGGATCTTGGAGTTGGGGTTCACCGCGACGAAACCGCTGCCGAACTGGTCGCCGTCGCCGATGCGGATCAGCCAGGCGTCGTATTCGGCGTCGAAGCCGGCTTCCAGCAATTCCTCCAGCATGATCGTGACCTTCTGGCCGTTGGGCGTGGCCAGCGAATAAAGCTGCAAGGGATGCTTGCCGACCGGCAGGTCCCTGTCATGCGTCGGCCCGGCGATGGGACGGTTGATGCTGGCGAACTCGCCGCCGTTTTCCTTGTCCCATGTCCAGACCCTGGGCGGGGCATAGTCGTCGCTCATGATCGCTCCTGTCGCTGCATGGCCCCAGGATGCGGGGGATGGGGCCGGACATCAACCGCGGCCGGGGACAACCGGAAGATCCCGCCCACAGGTTTCCAAAAAATAGAACAAAACATATGAAATTATATAATTGTGAGCATGATCCGGCTTGGATACGTTAGGGAAACCGCATGAGGAGGCTTGCGGTAAGGCGATATTCAGTCAGCGCGCAGCGGCGGCATCCGGTCGGGCATGTCGGGGCAACCCGGCATCCCTTCGCGGCCGGTCGCCTGGGCGATGGCGGTTAGGGAGGATGAATGCAGCACGCCGTGCGTCTGGATAATGTCGACATCAGTTTCGGCGGGACGGGAAAAACTGTGTTCCGCGCGGTTGCCGGCGCCAATCTCAGCGTTGCCGAGGGCGAGTTCGTCGCCATCGTCGGGCCGACCGGCTCGGGCAAGTCGACGCTGCTGAACGCCGCCGCCGGGCTGCTCAAGCCCTCGGCCGGGACCGTCGAGATCCAGGGCCAGCCGCTCGAGGGGCTCAACGGGCGCGCGGGCTACCTGTTCCAGGCCGATGCGCTGATGCCGTGGAAGACCTCGCGCGACAACGTGGCCATCGCGCTGGAAATCTCGGGCACGCCGCGGCGCGAAGCCCTGGAACGGGCCGAGGAATGGCTGGAAAAGGTCGGCCTCAAGGGCTTCGGGCATCGCTATCCCCACATGCTCTCGGGCGGCCAGCGCAAGCGGGTCGCCATGGCGCAGGTGCTGATCCGCGACCCGGAAATCCTGCTGATGGACGAGCCCTTCGGGCCGCTGGACGCGCAGACGCGGCTGATCATGGGGGATCTGCTGCTGGACCTGTGGCAGCAGGACCGCAAGGCGGTGATGTTCGTGACCCACGACCTCGAGGAAGCCATCGCGCTTGCGGACCGGGTGGTCATCATGTCGACGGGGCCGGACGCCAAGCTGATCGGGGATTTCACCATTCCCCTGACCCGGCCGCGGGACGTGTCCGAGATCAAGCTGTCCCCCGAGTTCCAGGAGCTGCACCGCGACATCTGGCACCTGCTGAAAGAGCAGGTGCTCAAGGCCTATGGCAACCAGAACCGGGAGGAGCGGGCATGAACAGAGCCGTCCTGACAACCCTGCAGATCCTCGTGGCGGTCGTTGCCGTCGCGCTGTGGTGGGTGATCACCAAGACCTCGATCCTGGGCGATCCGGCCCGGATCCAGTTCTTCTTCTCGACGCCCGCCGACGTGTTCTGGCAGATCGTCGCCTGGTTCAGGAGCGGCGAGATCTGGCGGCATCTGTGGATCACGCTGGTCGAGGCGGCGCTGGCCTTCGTCATCGGCGCGGTCGCCGCGATGATCGCCGGTTTCTGGCTGGCGCGCCGGCCCAAGCTGGCCGCGGTCTTCGACCCCTATGTCAAGGCCGCCAATGCCTTGCCGCGCGTGGTGCTGGCGCCGATCTTCACGCTGTGGTTCGGCCTGGGCATCTGGTCCAAGGTGGCGCTGGGGTTCACGCTGGTCTTCTTCATCGTCTTCTTCAACGTCTACCAGGGCGTGAAGGAGGTGAACCGGACCGTGCTGCAAAACGCCCGGATGCTGGGCATGACCGAGCGCCAGCTGCTGCGCCACGTCTACCTGCCCTCGGCGCTGAGCTGGGTGTTTTCCTCGCTGCATGTCTCGATCGGCTTTGCGGTGGTCGGCGCGGTCGTGGGCGAATACCTGGGGTCATCCGCCGGGCTCGGCTATCTGATCGCGCAGGCCGAGGGCATGTTCGACATCGCCGGCGTGTTCGCGGGGATGTTCGTCCTGTCGGCCTTCGTCCTTCTCATCGACTGGGGGGTGACGATGGTGGAAAGGAAGCTGCTGGTCTGGCAGCCCGACAACAATCACTGAAGGGAGGAGCAAAGATGACGATGCTCAGGACTATCCTTGCGGCGGCGCTCGTCGCGGGCGCGACGCCTGCGGCGGCTGAAACCGTCAAGATCGCGATCGGCGGGGCCAGCTGCGTCTGCTACATGCCCGTCGTCCTGGCCGAGCAGCTTGGCCTTTACGAAAAGCACGGGGTCGATGTCGAGCTCGTGGATTTCAAGGGCGGCTCGGCGGCGCTGAAGGCCGTGGTCGGCGGCAGCGCGGACGTGGTCTCGGGCTATTACGAGCACACGATCACGCTGGCGGCCAAGCAGCAGGAGCTGTCCTCGTTCGTGCTGATGGGCCGGCTGCCCGGCATCGCCGTGGCCGTGGCGCCGGGCAAGGCCGGCGAGGTCAAGACGATCAAGGATCTTGCCGGCAAGACCGTCGGGATCAGCGCGCCCGGTTCCTCGACCGACTTCTTCCTCAAATACATGCTGTCGCAGAACGGGCTGGAGCCGAATGCCGCGTCGGTCGTCGGCGTCGGCGTCGGCGCCACCGCGGTCGCGGCGCTGGAGCAGGGCCGGATCGATGCGGTGGTCACGCCCGATCCGGCGATCACCCAGTTGCAGAACCGCCATCCCGATCTGCCCGTGCTGGTCGATACCCGGAAAGCGGCGGACACCCACGCCCTGTTCGGCGCCGACTATCCCGGCGCGGCGCTTTATACGCGCACGGAATGGCTCGACCAGCATCCCGAACAGGCGCAGGCCCTGGCCGCCGCCATCGTCGAGACGCTGCAATACATCCACAACACCCCCGCCGAAGAGATCGCGGCGAAGATGCCGCCCAACCTGGTCGGCGCCGACCCGCAGGTCTATATCGAATCGCTGAACAACAGCATGGAAATGCTGTCGGAAACCGGGCTGGTGGATGCGAAGGGCGCCGAAGCGGTGCAGACGATGCTGAGCTTCAACCTGCCCGAGGTCGCCGGCGCCAAGATCGACCTGAGCAAGACCTATACCAACGCCTATGTCGAAAAGGTCTCGGCGCAGCAGTAGGCCGGTGAAACCGATGCGAAAGCCCCGTCCGCCCGGACGGGGCTTTCGTCATTCCGCCTCGACCAGCCTTGCCGGCCAGATGCCGTCCTTGACCGCGCGGACGATCAGGTCGCGGATCAGGTCGCGGATCGTCTCCAGCGCGATGGTCGGCGGCCGGTCCGTCTGCTCGCACAGATAAAGCGTCCTCGTCAGCGTCGGCGAGATGATCGGCCGCCAATGCAGCCGGCCGGACTTGATCTCGTCGCCCATGAACAGCGTCGTCCCGATGGTGCAGCCCAGCCCCTCGCGGACCGCGCCCGAAATCGCGTGGACCGAGTTCATCTGCAACTGGCTGGTCGCATAGATCTGTTCCAAGGTCTTGTGATGGTCCAGCAGCGCCCGCGCCGCCATGCCCTGGCGCAGCATGATGATCTTGAAATCCAGCAGTTCCGACACCGTCACCGGCTCGGACCCGCTGCCGATGATCTCGCGCTTGCCGATCAGGACCAGATCCTCCTCCAGGATCGGCGTGGCCTTGAAGGTGCTGGTCAGCGGCGGGTTGTAGGCCAGGCCCAGGTCGGCATCGGCCGAGGACAGGTGCAGCAGGGTCGTGCTGGAAAGGCTTTCGATCATGTTGAGCTGCAGGTCCGGGTAGTCCTCGACCACGACCTTCGCCAGCTGGACGCCGATGGCCTGGATCGCGGAATAGGCCAGGGCCAGCGACACCTCGCCCGAGACATTGTCGCGAAAGGTGGACAGATCCCTTTTCGCCACCTCGACCGTCTTCAGGATGGTCCGGGCATGCAGGTAAAGCCGCTCGCCCGCCGCCGTGGCCTCGAGCCCGCGCGGCTTTCGGGTAAACAGCGGCGCGCCGATCTCGGCCTCGAGATTGGCGAGATGATAGCTCAGCGCCGACACGGCGATCCTCTCGGCATCCGCCGCGGCCGACAGGCTCTTGCTGTCGTAGATGCTGCAGAAATACCGCAATTGCTTCAGGTCCAAGGGCGCCTCGCGCAGATGCTAATTTTTAGAACATAGCTATAAGTATTATATAATTGTAAGAACAGTCAGGCAATCCTATCCTTTGCCCATGGGATGGGAGGCCGCATGACTGCCGAGTTCAAACCCCTCGCGGGGATCCGTGTCGTTGAGATGAGCCATATGGTGATGGGGCCAAGCTGCGGCATGTTCCTGGCCTTCCTGGGCGCCGAGGTGGTCAAGGTCGAGCCGCCCGGCGGCGACAAGACGCGCCAGCTGACCGGCATGGGCAGCGCGTTCTTTCCGCTGTTCAACCGCCGCAAGAAATCCGTGGTCCTGGACAGCCGCACCCCGGCCGGCAGGAAGGCGCTGGACCGCCTTCTGGCCTCGGCCGACGTCTTCATCGACAATTTCAAGGACAGCACCCTGAAGGGGATGGGGCTGGATGCCGAAACCCTGCAGGACCGCTTTCCGCACCTGATCTGCGCCAGTCACAAGGGTTTCCTTTCAGGGCCTTACGAGCGGCGCACGGCGCTGGACGAGGTGGTGCAGATGATGTCGGGCCTGGCCTACATGACCGGCCCCAAGGGGCGGCCGCTGCGCGTCGGCACCTCGGCCAACGACATCATGGGTGGGCTGTTCGGGGCCTTCGCCGTCATCGCCGCGCTGTTCGAGCGCGGCAAGACCGGCGAGGGGCGGACCATCCGCGTCGGCCTGTTCGAGAATTGCCTGCTGCTGGTCTCGCAGCACATGGTGCAGTTCGAGCTTGAGGGCAGGGACCCCGAACCGATGCCCGAGCGGGCCTTCAGCTGGCCGATCTATGACGTCTTTGCCGATGCCGAGGGGGGGCAGATCTTCATCGGCGCGGTCAGCGACGGCCATTGGACCCGGCTTTGCACCTATCTCGGCCTGGACGACCTGCTGCAGCACCCCGAGCTGCAAAGCAGGATGGCCCGCATCAACGCCCGCTCCTGGGTGGTGCCCCTGGTCGCAGCGGCGGTCGCAAGGCGGCCCATGGCCGAGCTTCTGCCGGCGCTGGAGAAGATGGAGATCCCCTTTGCGCCGGTGGCCAAGCCTTCGGACCTGTTTCGCGACCAGCATGTCATGCGGCAGGGCGGGCTTGCGCTGTCGCAGACCCCGGACGGCCGGAGCTTCCGGGCGCCGGCCCTGCCGATCGAGATCGACGGCGCCTCGCTGGCCGGCGGGGGCGATGTGGACCGTCTCGGCGGGCACAACGCCGAGATCCTCGGCAGTCTCGGCCTGACGCCCGAGGAAATCGCCGCGGCCGCCAAGGCCCCCTCGGGCGAGGCGGCGTGACATGACCGGCCCCGCATCCGCACCGGGCAGGCAAGTCGCCGTGACCGAGGTTTCGCCCCGCGACGGCCTGCAATCCGAGAAAGCCTTCGTTCCGACCGAGGACAAGATCCGGCTCGTCGAAAGCCTTGTCGCGGCCGGCATCCGCTCGGTCGAGCTGACATCCTTCGTCTCGCCGCGCGCCGTGCCGCAGATGCGCGATGCGGCCGAACTGGTGCGGCATTTCCGCGGCCGGGCCGGTGTCCGCTTCAGCGCGCTGGCGCCGAACCTGCGCGGTGCCGAAGCCGCCATCGAGGCGGGGATCGACGCGGTGGTGATGTTCGCCTCGGCCTCGGAAAGCCACAACCTGAAGAACGTGAACCGCTCGCGCGCCGATTCGATTGCCGGGTTCCACGAGATCGCGCGCCTCGCCCAAGGGTCCGGGGTCGCGCTGCATGGCGCCATCGCCACGGCCTTCGGCTGTCCCTTCGAAGGCGACGTGCCGGTGGACCAGCTGGTCGAGCAGGCCATGCGGTATCGCGACCTCGGCATTTCGCGCATCACCCTGGGGGACACGACCGGCATGGCGACGCCGGGCAATGTCGTGCCGGCGCTCGACGCCCTGCGCAAGGCGGTGCCCGAGGTGGGGATCGCGCTGCATTTCCACAATACCCGCGGCGTCGGCCTGGCCTGCGCCTATGCCGGCCTGCTGCACGGCATCCGCGATTTCGAGGCGAGCGTGGGCGGGATCGGCGGCTGCCCGTTCGTGCCGCGCGCGACCGGCAATATCGCCACCGAGGATTTCGTCTATCTGTGCGAGGAATCGGGTTTTCCGACCGGGATCGACCTCGGCAGACTCATCGAGGCCGCCCGGACCGCCGAGCGGATCCTGGGAAGGGAACTGCCCGGCCAGGTCATGAAGGCCGGGCCGCGCCTGGCGCTATCCAGCATGGATGCCGTGCGGACCGCCCATGGCTGAGCCCTATCCCGACGCCCGCGGTGCAAGCTGGGGGATCGAGGGCGCTTCTGCGGCACGTTCCATTTGCGAACTGCGCCGGCGGGGATCATGTCCGCATGTTCCCGTTTCTGCGCCCTCGGCTGACCGGCTTCAGCCTTAGCCGAGAGATCGGCAAGCGTCCGCACGCCAAGAAAACCCATCGCCGCCCGCATCTCGGCCATTGCCGGCAGCGCCGCGGCCCCAGCCTCGCCGCCGGCGGCAGGATCCCGTAGCGGCGCGCGGCCAAGCTGCACCGCCGAAGCGCCGAAGGCCCGGTGTTTCAGCACGCCCGAATCGCGCCGGACGCCGCTCTCGGCCAGCAGTTCGGAAACCGCTCCCGGATTGGCGGCGATGCGGGGCAGGGCTGCGGCGGGCGGCGGCAGGCCGTCGAAACTCCGCCCGCTCTGAGTCGAGACCACGATGGCATCGGCGCCCTCGGCGGACAGCCCGCCTTTCAGGCACAGCGCGCGGAAATCCCGTCCCGTCAGCGCGGGATCAAGGCGCAACTCCTCGGCCATAGCCGGCGACAGCAGGCCGGCGTGGACCTCGGGCGGGTAATGGCCATAACTCGGCATCCGGCGCCGCAGGGCCGGCCGCAGGATCACGTCCCATGGCCAGCGCGGATGGCGCAGCATGTCGACGAGGTTCCGCAACATCAGTCGAAAGGGCGCGCCGAAGCCCTTGCGCTGGTTTCTCTTCGCGCTTGGGCGGCATCTGCCTGTCCACGGTCAGGACCAGCCTGTCGCAATCGCAGGCCGCGACCCGGCGCAGCAGACCATCTCAAGCAGGACGGTTGCTGTCTCTTCGTCCCAGGGTGCGGGATGGCCGATGGCATTGCGACGGTCCTCTCGGTGCCGCCGGGAAGGGTGGGCCGTTCACCGACAGCCCGGTTCGTGGCGACGGTGATGGACATCTGCCCGTAAAGTTTGCCAAACTTGGCCTCACCGCTCGACCCGGAACCAATCTGGGGGAATTGCCGCCGCATTCGACACGACCTTACGGCGGGCATGCCCCCGGCTCAGAATCCTCTCCGTCACCCGAAGTCCAGGCCCGATGATGCATCGCCGACATATCCGATCCCATACGGCGCTGCGCGGAATAGCCGCGTTGCTGGTGGTTCTCTATCACTACCGCCACGCCTTTCCCTGGGGCGCGGCCATCGACGGCAGAACCGGCTTCGTGATGAGCGCGACGCATATGGTCGACCTGTTCTTCATGCTGAGCGGCTTCGTGATGACACTCGTCTATGCCGCCGACGGTTTCGACAGCCGTTTCAGTCCGCGCGATTTCCTGCAAAGCCGGTTCGCACGGATCTATCCGCTTCATCTGCTGACGCTGGCGTGGATGTCCCTGCTGGTGCTCTATGGCGGTCCCTTTTCGGCCGAGCTTTCGCAGGAAGCGTTGCGCACGGTAGCGCTGGTGCAGGCCTGGGGGTTCCAGGACCAGTTTTCCCTGAATTTTCCAAGCTGGTCGATCAGTGGCGAGTTCGCCGCCTATCTGCTGTTTCCGCTTCTGGGTTGCGGCCTGCTCATGCGCCTGCGCCCTGGGCCCGAGGTCTTCGTCGTGCTGGCGATAGCGGGGCTCGCGGCGCATGAGATCCTGATGCAGCATTACGGGCTGCGCTGGGAACGCATTGCCCTGCTGCGGGCGGTGCCGGGGTTCCTGCTTGGATATGCCCTGTGCCACTATCGTCATTCCTGGACCGGATTGTCGGACAGGGCCCTGTCGCTGATTCAGCTGTCTTGCGTCGTTGCGCTGGCAGGCATGATGCATGCCCGTCTCGAACTGCTCTGGATGGTGCCGCTCTTTGCCATCTGCATCCTGTCCACCTGGGAGGACCGGGGCGTTCTGGGCCGCCTGCTGTCCGCCCGCGCGCCGGTCTGGCTCGGGGACATCTCCTATACCATCTACATGCTGCATGTCCCGGTCATCAGCGCGGGCTACCTTGCTTGGCCGAAGCTGGCTGGATTCCTGCCCGACACGCTCCGGCAGGCCTTGTTCGTGCCGGCAACCCTGCTGGTCACGCTGGGGCTTTCGGCGCTGGTCTACCGCCATTTCGAGGTTCCGATGCGCAGCCTGCTCCGCGCCCGGCAGCGGACTCGGGCCGGCGTGGACTGAGGTTTGCCTGTATCCGATCAAGCCCGCGCGCCGGCCAGAGGGGCGGTGCAGACAAAGCCGGCATGGCTTTCCATCCGGCGCCATTGCGGGCCTTCCTTTCGGGGGCCGGGGGCGGGGTCTTGATGCGACGGCTGTCGTTTCCGCTTGGACGGACTAAGCCGCGGTTCCTGAACTGGCCGTCGGGTCCGCAAGGTCAGCTTTGGGCGCCTTGCGTCAATCGCGATCGCCGGCGGACCTGATTGCCCTGTATCGCGGCAGGGCGCAGCGCTCCAGGACCCGGCTGGCAACGGCTGCGGTTTCCCGCCAGCCGGGCAGGGCGTCGCCGGCCCGGCGCGCGGCGTCGCGCAGCTGCGCGTGCAGGGGCGCCTCGCCCAGCAGCCGGCGCAGCGCGGCCGCAAAGGCCGGCGGGTCGTCGGGCGGCACCAGCAGCCCGGCGGCCGCGGGCACGGTATCGGGGACGGCGCCCGTCGCGCAGCCGACGATCGGCAGGCCATGCGCCAGCGCCTCGTCGAAGACCAGCCCGTGCCCCTCGTATCGCGTCGCCAGCGCGAAGATCGAGGCGCTTGCGTAAAGCTGTTCCAGCCGCTCGGCATCCACCCGCCCCGCCAGCACCACCCGATCCGAAACCGGGCTTTCGGCCAGTTGCCGGGCCAGCGCGGCGGCATGGGCGCGGTCCCAGGGATTGCCGACGATCACCGCCTGCCAGTCCATATCTGCCAGCTTTGCCAATGCCTTGATCAGCACGTCATGGCCCTTGCGCGGATGCAGGATGCCCACCGACAGGATCAGCGGCGGGGTCAGGGGCGCGGGGACGAGCCATGGCCGCTCGACCCCCGGCCGGGCGATGGTGATGCGGTCGGGCGGCACGCCGTAGCGTTCGGTCAGCAGGGCGCGCGTATGGGGGCTCGGAACCAGCACGCGGCGCGCAAGCCGCAGGTTGTCGCGCTCGGTCCGGTAGAGATGCGCGCGCCGTGCGGGATCTAGGCCGGTCTCCATCGCCAGCGGGTGATGGATCATCGCCACGATGGGCGCGCGGACCTGGGCGAGGCCGGCGGTATCGATGGCGCCGAAGACCAGCCCGTCAACGATCAGCGGGCGGTCCTCGGCCACCAGCGCCGCGACGGCCGCCGCCATCTCGGACGGGGCGGGGTCGGGGAAGCTGGCGGGCAGCTGCAGGTGGCGGACGTCATGGCCCAGGGCGCGCAGCCCCTCCAGCAACCGGCGTTCATAGATATAGCCGCCGGTCAGCGTGGCGATGTCGCCGGGGATGGCGAAGGCGGCGTCGCAGGGTGGGGTCATGGGCGCACCTGTTCGGGGGCATAGCGGGCCAGCACGCGGCGCTCGGCCGCGCCGACGCCTGCATGGCCCAGCCATGAGAGCAGCGTGACCAGCACCACCGAGGACCAGAGCATGTCGTAATCCGAGACCGAGGCCGACAGCGCCATCAGCCCGCCGATGCCGCCGCCCGTCGCCAGCCACTCGACCACGGTGACGGCCAGCACCGCGGCCGGCACGCTCATCCGCGCCGAGGCGAAAAGCGCGGGCAGCATGGCCGGGATGCGGACATGGACCATCTGGCGCCAGCGGCCGGCGGCATAGGTGCGGAACACGTCGAGGATCTGGCCCGGCGCCTGCCGCAGCCCGTGCTGGCAGGCGACGAAGGTCGGAAAGAACACCATGACCGCGACCAGCACCACCACCCCTGCCGCGCCGCGCCCGACCAGCAGCACGATCAGCGGTGCCGTGGTCACGATGGGAATGGCGCGCAGCGCGATGGCAAGCGGGGTGACGAGTGCCGAGAGCGCGGGCAGCAGCGCCAGCAGGACGGCGAGGCCAGCGCCCGCCGCCAGCCCTGCCGCATAGCCCGGCAGCACATGGGCGCCGGTCTGCGCCAGCGCGCCGGCCAGGGTCTGCCGGGTCTGGGCGGCATCCGGGGCCCAGGCCAGCGCCGCCAGCACGTCCCCCGGCCGCTTGGCGAAGAACGGGCTGAGCCCGGCCAGCCGCAGCCCCGCCCACCACGCGGCAAGCACGGTCGCGACCACCGCGAGCGTCGAGACCAGCGCCGCGCGGCGCGAGCCGGGCGCGGCGCCCGGCGGGGCCAGCAGCACGGGCGGCGATCCATCCAGGAAGCGGCGCGCCGCCGCGCCGATCAGCGCATAGGCCGCGACCGCGACGGCGGCGGCCAGCGCGGCGATGCTCCAGAGCGCGGGCACGTCCAGCGCGCGGGTGAAACGGATGGTCAGCACGCCCATGCCGCGCTCGGCCCCGGTGAACTCGCCCACCAGCGCGCCGAGGAAGGCGGCTGGGGCCGAGATCTGCAGCCCGGCGACCAGATAGGGCAGGGCGGCGCGCAGCCGGACATGGCGCAGCTCGGCCAGGCGGCCGCGGCCATAGACATGGACCAGGTCCAGCCAGGCGGCGGGCACGGCGCGCAGGCCGGCCAGCAGCGGGATCAGCGTGGTGTAATAGACCGCCAGCGCCGCCAGCGCGATCTGCGGGCCTTCGCCCGGCCCCATCATCACCCGCAGGATCGGCCCGGTCGCCACCAGCGGCAGGCAAAAGACCACCAGCGCCAGCCCCGAGACCAGCCCGGTCAGCCGGGGCCAGAGCAGTGCCACACCCGCCAGCGCCACCGCGGCCAGGTTCCCCAGCAGGAAGCCCGCCGCCGCATTGGTCCCGGTCACGGCCAGCGCCCGCGACAGCAGCCCGGCATGGGCGGCGGTCCATTGCGCGACCTCGACCGGGCCGGCGATCAGGTAGCGGCCCGCCAGGGCCAGCGCCGCGGCCTGCCACAGCGCAAGCAGCAGGATAAGCCCGGCCAGCGCATTCCTCATGGGCAGGCCGAGGCGGGGGCAGAGAGCGCCGCCCGCGCCTCGGCCTCGATGCGGCGAAAGGCGGGGCTGTCGGCCAGTCCGGGACGGCGCGGACGGGGCAGCGGCACGGCGATGTCGGCGATGATCCGCGCCGGGCGGGGCGACAGGACCAGGATGCGGTCGGCGAGCCACACCGCCTCGGCCAGCGAATGGGTGACGAGCAGCGCGGTGGTGCCCTGCGCCTGCCAGAGCGGCGACAGATCCTGCGCCAGCTGGCGGCGGGTCAGTTCATCGACAGCGCCGAAAGGTTCGTCCAGCAGCAACACCTGCGGCGCGGTGACAAGCGCGCGGGCAATGGCGGCGCGCTGGCGCATGCCGCCCGACAGCGCCGCCGGGCGGGTGGCGGCAAAGCCCTCCAGCCCGACCAGTCGCAGCAGATGCGCGACCTTGCCCGGATCGGCGTGCTGGCGGGCGAGCTTTTGCGCCAGCGCCACGTTCTGCGCGGCGCTAAGCCAGGGCAGCAGCGAGGGATCCTGGAAGGCGACCGAGATCGCGCCCCGCCGGCGCTGATGGGCCGGGTCCAGCCCATTGATGCGCACCTGCCCGCCGTCCGGCAGATCGAGCCCCGCGACCAGCCGCAGCAGCGTGGACTTGCCGCAGCCCGAGGGGCCGATCAGCGCCGTGGTCTGCCCCGCGGCGAAATCGGCGTCGAAGCCCGCAACCGCCTGCACGCAGCCGGGCCAGGTCTTGGTCAGCGCCCGGCAACTGATCCCGGCGCTGCTATCCTGCATGGACCGCCTCCAGGATCGAGCGGTCCCAGAGCGCGGGCGTCACCTCGCGGCCCAGCAGCGAGAGGGTGCGGATATTGGCCTCGACCGCCTCGTCGCTCCACCAGCCGAAACCGTGCGTCTCGGTCAGCCCCGAGAACATCAGCGGCAATTGCCGGCGCGCCTGCAATTTCTGCGTGGGCAGGTCCAGCCCGGCATCGGGAAACAGGGCGACGGTCAGTTCGGCCGCCGCATCGCTGTCGGCGCGGCACGCCTCCCACCCCCGCGCCTCGCCGGCCATCAGCGCCACCAGCGCCTCGCGGCGGTGGGCCAGGCTGTCCTCGGTCGCGATATAGGTCTGGGAATGCAGGGCATAGCCGTGATCGGCCATCAGCATGGTGCGGGCCTCGATGCCCTGGATCGCCATGGCGACCGGCAGGTCGGTTTCCCAGCAGAGCAGGCAGTCCACCTCGGCCGCGATCAGCGGCTGGGCGGAATATTGCGTGGGCACGATGCGGATGGCGTCGAAATCCACGTCGTTCAGCTTGCACAGCGCCTGCAGGACAGGGGTGTTGGCGATGGCCATGCCGATGCTTTTCCCCGGCAGGTCGGCAGGGGTTTCCACCGGATTGCCCGGCAGCGAGGCGATGGCGAAGGGGTTCTTCTGCATGGCGACGCCGATGATGCGGAACGGCGCCCCCTGCGCCACCGCCGCCGCGGCATAGTCGGCGGCCGAGATGCCGACCAGCGCCGTGCCCGCCACCACCGGCGGCTCGACCGGCGCGTTCGGTCCGCCCTGCAGCAGCGAGACCTCCAGCCCCGCCTCGCGCCACCAGCCATTCTGCAGCGCGATGTAGCTGCCGGCGAATTGCACCGAATGCAGCCAGGACAGTTGCAGCGCCACGGCCTCCTGCGCCCGCGCCCGGTGCGGCAGGCCCGAGAGGCCGAGCGCCAGCCCCGCCGCCCCCGTCTGCAGGATCCGGCGGCGTGTCGGCGGGGAATGGGTCATCGGGGCACCTCCGTTCGGGTCATGGTGGGGCAGGGGACGAACGACCGTGGCGGGCGAGGCGTTCCCTCGGCCCCGCATCCGGCGCGGCAAAGCCTTGCAGGATCAGGTCGCGCATCCGGTCCATCGGGATCGCGGGGCTGTCCGCGCCGGGGACGAGGCCGGGGGCAAAGCCCCATGCGGCGCTGCGTTCGACCAGCGCCGCGGGGCCGATCACATGCATGGGCACGTCGCGCCCGCCGTCCGGCGCGATGCGTTGCGCGGCCTGGTGGTCGCCCAGCACCAGGATCAGCGGCGCGTCACCCGCATGGCGCAGCGCATAGGCCATGACGGTCTGCAAGGCATAGTCGATGGCGTCGCGGTAATGCCGGCGGATGTTGTCGCGGTCGCGCCAGACCTCTTGCGGGCTTTCCCCGGCGACGGCCATGGCGGCGAAGGCGGAACCGTCCCCGACCTCGTCCCAGCCGATCAGCCGCGGCACCGGCACCCAGGGCGCATGGGACGAAATCAGCGCCACCTGGGCGAAAAGCGGGTCGCCCCCATCATGGCGCAGCAGGCGGTCGGCGGCGGCCAGGGTGAACTGGTCGGGCATGGTGACCCAGTTGAAGGGCAGCCCGCGATAGCCCAGGTCCGATGCGGCCAGGATGCGGTCGAAGCCCATCTGCGCCGCCTCGGGCCAGGGGCGGGTGATGGCGGGCATGACGGCCGCGGTCTGAAAACCGGCGCGCTGCGCGTGGTGGAACAGCCCCTGCCGCCCGCTGGCCAGCGCGGCCTGGTAAAGCGACTGGTCGCCCACCCAAAGCCCCGAGGCGAAGGTCGCATGCGCCAGCCAGCTTTGCCCGCCCTGCGTGGGCGAGACCAGATACCCCGAGCGCATGGCAAGGCCGGCGCGCGCCAGATCGGCCTCGGCCCGGCGCAGGGTGGCGAGATGGGTTTCGGCGTAGAAGGGGGTCGCGAAACTGGCCCGGCCATAGCTTTCGACGAAGATCACCAGCACGTCGCGGTCGATGGCACCCAGCAGTCCCGGCCGGCCCGCCATCGGGTCGTTTGCCGCCGCCGCGCGGAAGTCTTGCAGCGCGGCGAAGGTGCCGGCGGCCAGCCGGGCGCGTTCAAGCGCATAGCGCGCATTCTCCGGCCTTGGGGCCATGGCGGGCAGCAGGACCAGCCCGATGGCCGCGACAAGGGCGATGCGCGCGCCTTGCCCCGCGACGGGGCGGGCCCAGAGCCCCGTCGCCCACCACAGCGCCGCGGCGATGCCCGATGCGGCAAGGGCAGCGGCCAGGACGAGGCCGAGACCCGCCAGCGGGCCGAAGGTGCCGCCCGTCAGCCGCACCGCGGCGTCCAGCAGCGGCAGGTCCGCCGCGACGTTGAAGGGCCGCCCCAGCGCCGAGACCATGGCAAGGTCGGCAATCTTCTGCATCGCCAGCAGCGTAAGCGCCGCCGCGACCGGCAGGCGCGCCACGCCGCCGCCCAGCGCCAGCAAAAGCAGCAGCGCCGGCAGTTCGGGCGTCGGGCGGATCGCGGCGCCCGGCACGATCAGCGCCAGCTGGATCGCCAGCGCCGAAAGCAGCAGCGGCAAGGCCCTGCGCATGGTCATGGCCGGTGCCGCCACAGCCAGCGGATGTCCAGCGCAAAGGACAGCACCACCGCCGCCGTGGCGAACCAGGCCAGGAACTCGGCCTGCGCATGGCTCGGCAGCGGCGTTTGCAGCAGGATCAGCGTGCCGAGCTGCAGCACGCAGATCGCCTTGCGCCGCAGCCGCTGCGGCAGCTCGGCCCGCAGCCAGGGCAGGGCGAGGCCGGCGGCGACGAAGCCATAGCGCAGCATCCCCAGCAACAGCACCCCCGGCCCCAGCGTGGTGCCCAGCCAGGCATGCAGCGCCAGGGCCAGGGCGAAAGCCGCGTCCACCTCCATGTCGAAACGCGCCCCGAAGCCCGAGACGAGCCCCGACCGCCGCGCCAGCCAGCCATCGACGCCGTCGAGGACCAGCGCCACCCCCCCGGCGACCGCGACCGCCCATCCTGCCGCCACGCCATCCGCAAGCGGCGCCAGCAAGGCGCAGGTGATGGCCGCGCGCAGCAGCGTCACCGCGTTGCAGCCGCCGATCCGGTCATGCGGATAGCTGCGCCGCATCTGCGCCAGGATCATGGCGCAGCAGCCCAGATAAAGCGCGCTTGCGGCAAGCCAGCCCCCGGCCGCGCCGCCGATCCCGCCAAGCCGCAGCGCCTGCATCGCGAAAACGCCCATCGCGGCGCCGGCGGCGACCTGCGCCGGTATTCCAGCCGCCGGGCGGGGCGGCTGCGCAAGCGGGCCGTGATCGGGGTCGGTCATGAGAAAATGCTACGCCAAGCGTGGGTTCCGTCAAGATGCTACGGCTTTGCGCGGGGCGGGGTTTTGCGATAGGATAGTGAAAAGGAGCCAGCCGATGCGCGAGCCCCCCTTGGGTTACAGAACGCCCGCCCGCCTGTTTCACTGGATCGTCGCGCTTGCCGTGCTGCTGATGATCCCGGCGGGGCTGACCATGACGCGCGAGGGGCTGGACCGCGGCTTGCAGGACGCGCTGTTCATCTTTCACAAGAACACCGGCACGCTGCTGATCCCGGTGATCCTGGCGCGGATCGTCTATCGCCGGCTGCATCCGCCGCCGCCCTTGCCGGCCTCGGTGCCCGGCTGGCAGAGGCGGGCGGCGGCCGCCTCGCATCTGGCGCTTTACGTCCTGCTGGTCGTCATGCCGCTGAGCGGCTTCGTCCGGGTGCGGGCCGGCGGCTTTCCCATCGAATTGCTCGACGCCATGGGGGCAGGGCCCTGGCTGCCGAAATCCGAAGCCCTGGCCGCCGCCGCGCAGGGGCTGCATTTCATCGCGGCCCTGCTCTTGATCGCGGTGCTGGCGGTGCATGTCGGCGCGGCGCTGCAGCACGCGCTGATCCGGCGCGACGGCGTGTGGCAGCGCATGTGGCCGCCCGCGGGGGGCTGAGGGCCGGGGGCTGAGCGCCGTCTGGCCGGCTGCAATGCGCCTTGCCCGGCGGCACCGATCGGCAAGACTCGGCCAATGCGGGATCGATGCCTTGAAATGCGGCCGCAGCTGGGCCCCGATGGCAAGCGACTGAATCACCTGATCCTTGGGGCATCATGCATTCGCAAAAACTCTTTCGCCGCACCGTGCTGCAGGCCGCCCTGGGCGGCGGCGCCTTCTTCCTGCTGCCGCGGATCGCGCGCGCGGCGGACGGCATCGCCGGCGATGCCGAGCCGGAGGCGTTCTCCTTCGATATCCTGACCGAGCGGGCGCGGGCCTTGGCGCAGGCCGCCTACCAGCCGCCCGAGATCGAAGAGGCCGAGATCCTCGAGCAGGTGGATTACGACCGCCACAACGAGATCCGCTTTCGCCAGGACCAGGCGCTCTGGGGCGACGAGCCGGCCCCCTCGCGGGTGCGGTTCTTCTTTCCGGGCCGCTATTTCAAGCAACCGGTCCACGTCCATGCGCTCCGGGACGGCATGGCAAGCGAGATCCCGTTTTCGCTGGATCTCTTCGACATCCCCGACGACAATCCGGCGCGGCGGCTGGCCCGGACCGACGGCTTCGCCGGCTTCAGCGTCATGGATGCGCAGACCGGGCGCGACTGGATGGCGTTCCTGGGCGCCTCCTACTGGCGGACCTCGGGCTACAGCGGCCAGTTCGGCCTTTCGGCCCGCGGCCTGGCGATCGACACCGCCATCCCCGACGGGCCCGAGGAGTTCCCGCTGTTCACCCATTTCTGGCTCGAGCCGGAAACCGACAGCGGCATGACCACCTATGCGCTGCTCGACAGCCCGCGCGCGACCGGCGCCTATCGCATCGTCTCGCGCCGCGGCAAGGGCATCGAGCAGGACGTGACCGCCCGCATCTTCCTGCGCGAAGGGGTCGAGCGGCTGGGCATCGCGCCGCTGACCTCGATGTATTGGTTCGGCAAGAACACGCCGCATATCGCGCCGGACTGGCGGCCCGAGATCCACGATTCGGACGGGCTCGAGATCCTGACCCATGCGGGCGAGCGCATCTGGCGGCCGCTGAACAACCCGCCCCATACCATGGCGAACACCTTCACCGCGCCCTCGGTCAAGGGTTTCGGGCTGATGCAGCGCGAAAGGAATTTCGAGCAATATCAGGACGACGGCGTCTTTTACGAAAAGCGCGCCAGCGCCTGGGTCGCGCCCCGCGGCGACTGGGGCGAGGGCACGGTCACGCTGGTCGAACTCAGCACCGATGACGAGATCCACGACAATATCGTGGCCTTCTGGCAGCCCGCCGCCCCACCCAGGGCCGGCGACGAATACCGGCTGGACTACCGGCTATCCTGGCTCGAGGACAGCCCGCTGGCCGGCAGCACCGGGCAGTTCGTCGCGGTCCGCATCGGTGCCGGCGGCGTGCCCGGCCAGCCGCGCCCGCAGGAGACGGTGAAGATCGTTTGCGACTTCACGCCCCATTCGCTGGCCCCCGGCGACAAGCCGCATCTCAACATCACCGCCTCGCGCGGGGTGGTGTCCAACGACGCGGTCTATCCGGTCGTCGGCCGCCCGACCTGGCGCGCCATGTTCGACCTTGGCTTCGGCGGGCCCGAGGAGCTGGTGCCCCGCGACGACAGCCCCATCGACCTGCGGGTCTTTGTCGCGAAAGCCGAGGACGCGGTGACAGAGACCCTGCTGCTGCAGCTGTTTCCCACGCAGTTGCGGTCCCTGCTGGCCAGCAGGCCGTGACCTGGGCGGGCGCGCGGCCGCCCCGCCTGTAGCATGGAGCATGGAGCATGGAGCATGGAGCATGGAGCATGGAGCATGGAGCATGCGCGTCGAGGGGATCGGCGTCCAGGCCGCCCTCGAAACCCTGGCCGCGGCAGGACCGCGGCGAGGCCGGAGGGGAAGGCAAAAGGCATTGCCCGGACGCATCGTCCTTGCGGACGATCACCGGCGTTTCGGCATGGATTGCGGCGTTTCGAGGCCGTGAGCTTTATCAGGATCCATGCCCCGGCCCAGAAGGCATGCGACCTTCCCGCCGGCCCGCTGTTTCCCGACATCGCCGTCGGCGGCCGATAAGAGCCGCCCCCTGCGTCACGGACGACAGGCGGCACGGCGTCCTCGACAAGATCATCCGGTCGCCAAGCTTGCGGAGCAGGGGCCGATCATGACCGGCCTTGGGCGGCGGTCGTTGTTGCGAAACAGGACCGTAAAGCGGCAGAGCTGGCGCCTTCATGACGCATGTGCTTGGGCCCGGCTGTGCGACGGAGAGTCTTTTAATTTATCTTTTAAATCATTATTTTGCGCGGAAATCCAAGTCTCCGATTCAGGGCAGGGAACAGCAGCATCGGGTCGCATGATGGCACCCTTCGGGCATAACGCCGCCGTTCGGAAAAGCGGCGCTTCCCCGGCGCTTCCCCGGCGCTTCGACGAGGTTTCGCAGGCCCGGAAGCGATGGCGTCGGGCGGATGCTCGTCACGTCCCGCAGCAGTTGCCAGAACCTTGACAGCGGCCTTCCAAGTCAACCTGCCGGATCCCGGCGCCAGGACACGGCGCCCGGTGTCAACGCCATGCGCTGGATTCCAAGCAAACCCTTGCAATAAAATGATTATGTTGAAACCTTGCCCGCACAGTGGACATTAATCGCGCGTATAATGGCCATTGAGAGGGTTCCGTATTGTGGTAACTGATTGATTTTACGTTATCTCATGGATGCCTGTTTTCCCGCTTTGACCATTCTACGCGCGATTATTGACCATCGAAATGTTGCGTGACGGCCAAAGAAAAATGCCGCCCGGAGGCGGCCTGACGAAGTCTGGCATCTTATGGAGGGCAGGGCCGGACTGGGCCTGCCGATAGCGGGTCAGGTTCCACCAATGCTCTCGAATTGCTCTTCGAAGATTCTGCGGAACGGGCTGCCCGGTGCGGGATGGTGGAGTTCGTCGAGCAACGACCCGAAAGCTCCCCAGTTTTTGATGCGGCAGGGAGAACGCTCGGGGTCAAACCCGGTCTGAAGGATCTGCAATGCGCCGCGGATTCCCGCCACCCCTTTGGCGGTGTAGATCCAGCCACAAGTGGTTGCAGCATCTGATCCTGGACTGATAGGTCGTCGAAAGCGGCATATGGCCCGAACTCCATAGCGGTGCCCAGCAGATCCGTCACCCGGATGCTTTGTTCGAGCGGCAGGCTGTCCAGCCATACCGGACCGGGGCGTTCTGCAATCCTGTCAGCGATATAGGTCTGGAGCGGGGATCCGGGGCAGGGCGCAGCGCAGCCTGCAAGATCCTGCAACCTAGCGGTGTTTTCCGGAACGCTGTCTGCAAAGACGCCCTTGCCGTCCGCTCCACCAGGCCGATCCCGGCGGATCAGGGGCAGCCTATGTGTCGGGCAGGACCGGATCGGCTTCAGCCGCCAGATCAGCCGTTCGCGCCGGTGGATGGCAATATCCTGACCTACCGCCATAGCGATCGCATCGTCCTCGGCCAGGCAGGCCGGACAAAAGCGCAGATCCTGCTGCGGGCGCAGGCTGTCGATCAGGATCTCCTCACCGAGCCGCCAGCTCCGGCAGGTGTTCCGCATCAGGGTGTTGCGCAGCACCGGTCCCGGATCCTGCCCGGCGGTTGCGCACAGGCGGGCCACCTCATCCGGATCGCCGATGGACAGAACGAAAGGATCGAGGCCGAGATCACGCAGGAAGGTTCCGATGGGGCCGCGGATATGGAAAGCGGCCATGCGGGCCGCCCAGGACCAATGGGTCTCATCCGCCCGGAACGGCAGCAGGGGGAAAAGGCGGGCCATGCTCATGCCCCGCCGCCGCCGGGCCCGCGCGCGAGCAGGCGGATCGTCGGCCTCGTTCCGGTCGGGGTCGATCTGCGGCCAATCCGGGGCGAGGAAGACATTGCCGCCGGGCGGGCAGCCCTCCTGCATCGCCCAGAATTCCGCAAAATGGGCGATGTCCAGACGGGATGCCCCCGCCTCCAGGGCAAACTCGATCGCACCGACCAGGGTCTCGATGCAGCGGCCAAAGCGATAGCGCGCGCCATGAAACAGGCGCAGGATCAGATCACCGTCAAGCGGCGGCTCAAGCCCCGCAATCCGGCAATATTCCCGGACTACCCCGGAGAAGCTTGCCCCATCCGTCACCTCCGAGACCGGCGGCAGGATCAGCGTCGAAAGCCGACGCTGGACCTGAGGATCGGAACGGACGATCTCGTGCAGCCTCTCGGTGCCGGACAGGATCGGGATGACGGCCTCGTCCCCCTGCATGAGGGATTTGAGGGCGCGCAGGATCAGGTGGCGATCGGCGCAAAACAGGTCATGCGCCTCGTCGATCCACAGAACCGTGATACCCAGATCCTTGAGCCGACCCCGGAGGGTTTCCCAAAGGCCCCAGCCTTCGCGGTTGGCGGTGATCACCGGGTAACCGCTGCGCTGCAACAGCGCAGCGGTCATGCTCTTGAAGGTGGCGGGGCTGGGCACGCTGGCATCGAGATAGTGCCGCCCCGTCGCTCCGGACAGAACCGGGTGCCGTTCCAGGGCGCGGGAGATCAGCGTGGTCTTGCCGCCACCGGCACCATCCACCACCATCACGCCGTGGGTCTCTCGCCCCGCGGAAAAGCGCTGCGGCTCGGGCAAGAGGTTGCCCGCCTCATCCCGACACAACAGCCGGTCGAGATGGGTGATGAATGCGGCGTCCCTTGGCGTATCGACGCGGAGTTTGCGCAGTTTCTGAAGGATCCGGGCGGCCTCGGTGGGATTGGGCATGGGGTTACTCCATGATGGACCAGGGTTGCGCTGCGGGGGCCGCATCGGGCAGGTCGGGTTGCGTGGGGGCAGGATCAGTGGCCGGCATCACCGGCAAGGTCGCCGGGCGCGGCGCCTGCGCTTCCGGGTCCGGAATGGAACGGCCAAGGCCATCAGCAGCCGCAGGCCGCGCCGGTTTGTCGCCACCCGCATTGAAGCCGATATAGAGGCTGGCTTCCAAATCCCGGATCCGCTCCGGACTCCATTCATCGACCAGAAGCCCGGCCATCCGGGTCGCCGCGCTGCTGCGGCTTTCGATCGCCGTGATCGCGGCATGGATCATCTGGCGGTCATAGGATTTGCGACCGGCATTTGCGGCTTTCAACTCCCGGGTTGCGGCGACCCATTGGCGGGCAGATACACCATCGAAACCGGGCAGGACCGTGCCGACCTCGAACTTCTGCTCTCCGGCATAGACGGTCACCGTGCCGATATCGTCGGGATGCCAGCGGACCTCGACATTGCGCTCTTCCCGGTTCGTCATCAGCCGTGCCAGCGCCTCGGAATGATAGCGCAGACCCAGGACGGTCACGCCCTCCCGGGACAGTTTGCGGGGCAGCCGCTCACCGAAGATGACGCGATGCAGCCCCATATCGGGCGGAGGCTGCACACCCCATTCGGCGGCCAGCCGGCGCCAGCAATTAAGCGGGGTTTCCCCGCCCAGACCGGCATGCGAGGTATTGTGGTAAATGTCGACGATCCAGCGCACCAGGCAGAATGCCAGATCATCGAAGGTCAGCGCGGCGCGCGCTTCCGGGTCGGCGTTTCCCCTTTCGCGGATACTGCCGAAGGTGCGGCCCGGCAAGCGGGGCAGCACGCCGGTATTGAGGCTGTCGAAGAAGCGCTCATTGCGGGCCCGCATCTGGGCCATCCCGGCAGGCGCCCGCAGCGTGGTGATGCCCAGATCCGCGCAGGCCGTCCGGAAAAGCTCGGACTTGAAGGCCGCGCCATTGTCGGTGACGATCAGGACAGGCGTGCCATGCATGTCCCAGAACCCAAGGGAACCGGCCGCATCGGCCCATTTTCCCTTGTCGCGCAGGATCATCTGCAGCACTTGCACAGAGGCCTTTTCCTTGGCCGAGCGCGAGAAGGCCATGCCAAGGATGCAGCGCGTCGTGGCACAGATGGCGACGGTCACGAACCAGCGCGCCTTGCTGCCATCCAGGCCGAGGATCTTGCGCTCCTCCTCGGTCAGGAGTGCCAGCAGCCCCCAGGACTTCGTCAGCGAGATGATGTCGATGGTGTTTTCATCGATTTCCACCCGCTCGAGCGGACGGGTCAGGCGCAGGCCTTCACCCACCGGCATGAATTTCTTGCGCGCCTCCTCGATTCCGTCACGGGCAACCGCAACCTCGAACGGATCGAGCATGTGGATCGCCCGGCGCACGGTTTCATAACTGGGAATGGGAAAGGGGTGCAGCCCCTCCGCCACCCGGGCCTCGTTGCGAGCGTCGAAGGCGACGCTGACGTTTTCGTGGATCGTCTTCATGCTCGGCCGGTCTTCGCTGGCATAGCGCCGGACCTCGCCCATCATCAGGGCAAGCTGTTCGGGACCCATCAGGCGGTTGCGGTTCCCGCGCCGGTTCATGGCGTCGACGAGGCAGCCAATCCCCGATGCCCGATGATCCGCGTGCCACCGGCGCAGTGTTCTGGGCGACGGATCCTTGTTGAAGTCCTGCGATTGCTGGACGTTTTCGCCGCCCCGAAACTGCGCCGCGTAATCCATGGCGCGGCCACGCAACTCGAACCGGTTGGCCAGAATGGCCGCGTCGGTGCGGTTGATGCGCTTCTCGCGCTCCATCTCCAGGAATGCTTCGATATAGGCGTTCTTCTTCGTCAGCCGAGCGGCCGATTTCGCCTCCAGTTCCGAGATCAGCACATCTCCGGTGAGGAGACGGCGCTTTGCGATCTCGGGGGCATGGAAATTATGCTCGACCCGGATACGCTTCATCGACCCCAGGCGGCTCAGCTCCTGATGCGTGAAGCTGCCGCAGCGGCCGGAACCGTCATCCAGTTCTAGCAGCCAGCCTTCTTCGTTCCGGCTATGGGGCAGGGTCCTGTAGGTCTGACCTTCGATGGTGATGCGATCATATTTGCCGAAGGCATAATGGTGGCGGTCGGCATCAAAGCTGAGATTGTGCATATGCATCAGAGGTCGCTCCTCTTGTAGGCCAACGTGGCCGGAGTAATGCGTTCATTCTGAACGGGGCGAAGCTGACCGCTGCGGACAAGCCGCAGCAGGGCCCGGAAGCCCGCGGCACCGCAGCCGGTCCTGGCGGAGAGATCCGCAAGAGAGGCGGTGCCGGTCATCTCGGACAGAACCTGGGCAGCGGCGGCATCGGCCGGCGGATCACCAGCGCGAACGCCGTGAAGGAGCCAGGCGTTGTGCAGCTCCACCGGGTCGAGATCCGCGTCGGTCAGCAGGCGGACGTCATCGGCGAAGCGGCTGCTGCGCTCCTGGTCCGCGATCCGCGCCATCTGCCGGCCGAAGCGGCCGCCTGTCCGTGCGACGAGACGGATGGCGCAGGCGATCCGGGTTCCGTCCGTTCTGGTGATGAACAGGTCGAAGTAATGGGTGCGATATTCGCCATGCTCGTCGAACCAGTCGAAACCCACCTGTTCGCGCAGGTCGGCGATGTCGGGGCGGAGCGACAGACAAAGGCACCAGCAGAGTTCGAGATGGCTCTCGACTTGCACGACCCGGGCCGGCGCCGGAAGCGGTGCCGCGGCCGGAGCCGTCGCCGATGACGAGATGGCCGCAGAAATGGGCCTTGGAACTGAGCGTCACGGAACGCTGCGCGGAGCTGGGCAGAGGCGTAGTGAATCCGCCAGGGCTTTCTTCGATGGGATAGTGCATTGGGGTTTCCTCACGGGATATCGGTTCCCGCCCGGCCTGGGCAGAAGCGGTCGCGCGTCGGACCGGCCAGGGCCGAGTCCGGGAGCCGCTTTCCGGGGCGCGGGCATAAGGGGACCGTTCCCAACCGGTCCCGTTCAGGGATTAGGCCGGGCCAGGCGCTCTGCCGAGCCGGAAGGCGCATATGGGGAGGAGGGCCGCCGTCCATGCAGATTCCTTGCGGCGGGCCGCGGAATCTGCTAGAGAACGTAGTATCAGTTGGTGGACTACGGTCTGCCTTGAACGATTGCACCGGGATGTTGGCGCATTCCGGTGCTCGTTTTTCCAGGATTAGTTCTTCATGGTTTTGTCCCTTCGTTTGCAGCCCGAAAGCGGCGGCACTCTATCGCATTTCGCATTCATGTAAAATAATATCAATTATTACAACGCGTTACTGGAAATCTGGGAACTCCCCCGATTTTCGCACAACCCTTCCGACCAGGAAGGGAAGGTCTTGTAGACAGGCACTTCCAACCCACGACAGCCGGTTCCTCCACGCCGTTCGGGAGCGGACGCAGAGCTTTGCGAAACGGCGGGGCCGGTTCACAAAGTTTCAAGCACAGTCAGCGAGGGTGGCGTCTCGGAGCCATCGGAATGTCCCGGCACGGCCTGTCCAAAGACGAGCGATTCGGTGACTGTTGCGAGGGTCCGGGAACATCCAGCTGAACGAGCCCTACGTCCAATCCGAGAAGGATCAGCGTATGAGCCGCAGAGCGGCAGGGGCGATATGAGGGAGCGTGTTCAGCATCATGGGCACAGCTTATCGGCGGGCGAGGGAGCTCCGCAACTGTGAAAATTTGGACGTAGATCGGTCGAATAGTAGGTTTGTTGCAAAAATATCACAGAATGAATTTATTTATTTTCTTTGCCTGGCAGTGGGTTGCGGATTTCCCTTCCTAACGGTCTAAAAGGAATAAGTAAGGAAGGGACCGGCCAGCAGCGGCGGTGGAAACCATCCGCTCAGCATCTTCCAGCCCCCAAAAAACCAAAGATCGCGCTTCTTTGGAAATATTCCGGTTGACAGCGGCAGGCCCTCGCTCTTGCGAGCGTTCAAGGCGTCCAGGCAGTGGAGCATGAAGGCCGCTCTGCAAGCAGCGTCACTAGCTACACCACCGATCTATTCAGGATTCCTGGGTTGATTACCGCAGCTTATCGAGGTGATGGAGAGGATCACTTTGCAGGGGGCAGACCAGAGTGGCCATGCACATCCATCGGCACCCTTCGCCATTAAAGAGGTGATGTAGACTCCACCTGCTCGTGGAGGATCGGGAGATGTCCTGTGTCGCTGGTGAGCGACGGCACCGCGTCACGCTCACGCGAGGACCGATGCCCGCGCGATCTTTACGATGGAGAGCTGGTCAAGGCGATCAGGACTTCGGCGGGGTGATAATCACTCTGTTGCGACCAGAAGCTCGACCCGAGCATGCCGAAGCGCGTCTACGATATCGTTGGGCGGTGGAGCATCCGTCACCAGGCGATCAATTCGGGAGAGGGGAACTACCGGGAATACGGCAGGCTGTCCCATCTTGCTGCTGTCTGCGAGAACCGTAACTTTTTGGGCATGTTCGATCATGGCCTGAGCCACTTCTGCTTCCCGTTCATCGAAATCGAGAATGCCGCCGACCTGGAGACTGCCAACCGTAAGCACCACATGCTCAGCCCTGAAATCAGCAATCTGCCGGAGGGTGGTTCTTCCCAGCATTTCCTGTGCATCAGGCACAAATTCGCCACCAAGCACGTGAATCTTATGGCGGAAATCGCGCACGGCCCCGAAGATGGAGGCAATCCCCAGTGAATTGGTGATCACGGTGCATTGGCGAAGAGGGGCCAATTCTTGTGCGAAGGCGAGAGTGGTCGTGCCGGTGTCGACGAAAAGGGAGGAGCCCGGCTCGAACGGGGTCGCGGCCAGGCGAGCCAGTTTCTTCTTCGCCTCGCCATGTCGGGTCAGGCGGACGCTGAAGCTTTCTTCTGCTACCTGGAAGTTGGCTGCGTCCGTCAGGGATCTGGCGCCGCCGTGGTAGCGCCGAAGCAGTCCGTCGCGATCCAGGGCAACCAGATCCCGCCGGATCGTCTCTCGTGAGCTGTCCAACGCCTCCGCGAGCTCATCCACGCTATGGCTGTGATTGCGCTGAACCAACTCGACAATTCGCGCACGCCTTTCAGTAGGATGCATTGTTATTCAGCTCCAGGTCTGCTCGAAGATCAGGGTCTCTCTCCATCAAACGCAGAAGTCTTCCCGAGACAAGCCTGAACCAAGCCGGGACCGGTCAACCAGTCCCGGCGGGCGTTGTTCACTTGACGAAGGTTTTGTTCAGACCAAGGGACCGATCCACGATCAGACCCGATGATAAAGTTCGACGGGCAGGGTCGTCATGCGAGGGCCCGCGAGAAACAGGGTGATCACCACCTCGTCGAAGGATACCAGGAAGCAAAGTGCCGTCGCCGCGATAAGGCCGGGTGTCATTGCCGGCAGGGTTATGCGGCGGAATACCACCATCGGCCGCGCACCCAGGGTCGCTGCCGCTTCCTCAACAGTCAGGTTCAACCCAGTGAGAGAGGTGGTCAGAACACGCAACGCGTAAGGCAGGGTCACCGTCATATGCGCCATCACCAGACCACTGAAGCTGCCCATCACCCCCAGAGACGCGAAGACGATGAGGATACCCAGGCCGAGCACGATCGTGGGCAGCAGCAACGGCGCGGTCAACAGGTTGAACAGCGCGTTGGTTACCTTGGACGGAAACCGGACGATCGCATAAGAGGCAGGCAGGGCGACGACGATGGAAAGCAATGTCACCACCGTTGCGAGGCCGAGGCTTGTGATGAACGCATCCATCATCCGGCCATCCCCGAAGATGGCGCGATACCAACGCAGGCTCCAGCTGGAGGGCGGAAAGGCCAGGGTCTGGTCATCGCTGAAGGAAAGCGGGAAGACCAGGATTACCGGCGTCAGCAGGTAAAGGAATAGGATGCTGACGAGCAATTTCATCGGCAATCCCATGCGGTTGTTGTCCATGATATGTCCTCAGGCCGTTACCAGGCGCAAAGCGCGCGCATATCCGCGGCCGACCAGTTGAGCGACACCGACTCACCGATGGTCGGGAGCGCCTCTTGCGAACGGGTCGACCGCTCCACCATTATGGTCTGGTCGCCGGAAGCGACTTCCAGTTGGACCAGGTCGCCGACATAGGTCACCTCGGTGAGCCGACCGCTCAGGCCGTTTTCGCCGGCGGCGGCCGGATCGTTGATGGTGATGCGGTGAGGGCGGATCATCATTGTCACGTTCCCCGAAATGCCTGCGGACCCACGGATCTCGACGCCGGATAGCCCATAACGGCCGCTGCCATCGCCGCGCGCGGTCAGGCGGTTCGCACGACCGACGAAGGAAGCGACAAAGGGATTGGCCGGGGCTTCATAAATCTCGCGTGGGGTGCCGGCCTGCATCAGCTTGCCAGCCTGCATGACCACGATCTTGTCGCACATCGCGAGCGCTTCGACCTGGTCATGGGTCACAAACAGCGCCGTAATACCGGTCTTCTGCTGGATCTCGCGGATCTCCCGGCGCATTTCATCCCGCAGTTTCGCATCAAGATTGCTGAGAGGTTCATCCAGGAGCAGGATCGAGGGCCGCACCACCAGCGCACGTGCCAGGGCAACACGCTGTTGCTGGCCGCCAGAAAGCTGCGTGGGCTTGCGGTCTTCCTTGCCTTCCAGATGGACCATCCGAAGCGCGTCCCGCACCCGTGCCTTGATTTCATCCTTGCCGATCCCGCGCATCTCAAGACCGAAGGCGACGTTTTGGGCGATCGTCATGTGCGGGAAGAGGGCATAGGACTGAAAGACGAGTCCCATGTCGCGCTGATAGGTGGGGGTAGAGGTCACGTCCCTTCCGCCCACGAGAATCTCGCGGGAGGTCACTGGGATCAAGCCAGCCACCATTCGCAGTGTGGTGGTTTTCCCGCAGCCGGACGGGCCGAGGAGTGCGACCAGTTCGCCTCCCTGGATGTCGAGGTTCAGGTTATCGACCCCAACGAAATCCTGATATTTCTTCGTGAGCCCGCGAAGGTGAAGCGGAACACCCGTTCCCGCGGTCCGCGAGGGGCTCGGTTGGTCTGAAGGCATGGGTCATTCCCCTGTCTGGATCGCGCTTGCGCCACGCTTGGGATGGGTTGAAGCGGCCGGCTGTCCGGCCAGATAGCTGGCCGGGCCCCTCAGGGGCCCGGAGGCTTCATTCAGCGCGCAATCACCTTGCGGCGCCATTCCTGCATGATCCGCTCGCGGGCTGGCTGCCAGCCGCAGGCACTCCCAGCACCATCCAGAGGCTGGATGGGTGGAGCACGATCCGGATGAGTTGTTGAAGAACATCCGGGCGGTCCTTGCTGCCGCAGGACGGGTTGATGCCATTGCGCTCGCCAATCAGGGCGAGAGTTGCCTTGCCTGGGATGCGCAATCCGGCGAGGCGCTCTCGGTGCGCTCCCAGCCCTCATCGGCGAAAGGGTCCACGCCGCGCAGTTTACCTAGATGCCGGAGGAACCGATCCTCGAGCGAGGCGAGCGTTTCTCCGGGATCGAAGGTTCGGACGAGAAGGAACGGGATGCGGGGCATGCGGGATTCCTTTCGGCAAAGCCGGGTCGTTGACCGGGGTCAGCCGGCCGTGCGGTGAGGCAGGATAGGGGCGGGTTCAGGGCAAGGGGCGCACGACCGAACGCCGGCGGGTTTTCACTCAGCGCATGTGAGCGGAAACATGATCGGGGCAGGGCGGTGATTGCGCCAGGACCGTGAGAGGGCCGTGTCGGCCCTGAAGCCTGCAGCAAAGCCTTGATGAAACGCGTGTTGCTGCGGCATCGTGATCGCTTTCGAGACACGGCTCCGTCGTTCGGAAAAGCGGCGCTTTCCGGCGGGATCGTGAGGGTTTGGAAACTCCGGAGATCCGGCAGCCGTCAGGCCGCGCCATCGCTCCGGAACGGATTGAAACGACCTTGCCGGGCAGCGACTCGACCGTCAACGGGTCGGATCCGGGCCTGTGCAGCAGATCACGATCACGGGCGGCGATTGAGCGCTTCCAGGTAATGCATTGAAATTGCCGAATTTATTGCAGAGCCAGTCGAAGCGATGGACAGTAATTGGTTGTAGAAAGGACAAAAAGGGGCCCGAATGGTCATTATTTCGGTTGTTCGACATCCTAGATCCCCCTATGGTTGAATTTCCCCGATAACCGGAGTTATGTAATCAAATATACCCCAACTCCCACCATCACCATCCGGCTTCAGCCGCGCAAATTCCGCCGTTCCCCGGCTGATCCACCTTCATGATGGCGTGATCGTCGGTTGCGCCGTATTCTCACCCGGCAAGCAACCGCTCGAGCTGTCAAGGAATGCCCGTGCGCGGGCGGCCCTGTCGGAGCCGCTACAACCAGACGGCTCCTAAAAGCACCATCTCGCAGCAGTCCGATCATCATGCGCCCGATGGCCAGGACAGGCCGCATCGATGCGCAGGCGCGGCATGACGCAAAAGCGCATGCGAACGGATCGGGCCAAGGGAAGCCGGCCCGATCAAGGGCTTCAGGCCATGTTCAGGGCCTGCTTGTAGATTTCCAGCACCGCCTCTTCTTCGGCGACCTGGTCCTTGTCCTTCTTTCTCAGCGAAATGATGGACCTCAGCGCCTTGGTGTCGTAGCCGCGCCCCTTGCTCTCGGCGTAGACCTCCTTGATCTGCTCGGCGATGTCCTTCTTTTCCTGCTCCAGATGCTCGATCCGCTCCACGAACTGACGCAGTTCGTCCGCAGTCACCTGATACGAATCCATTTGCTGCTCCATTTGCTGTTGCGGATCGCGATGCGCGGCGCGCAAGGCCGCGACACCATCTCCATGCTTTCCGCCGCGGGTCTAGGCGGTCTTGCGGCCGGGTGCAATCGCCGCTAGGCCGTCGCTGGCAGACGGAGGCGGAAGATGACGATCTGGGACGGGCTGATCTGGGGCGGAACCGGGCTGACGGTGATCGGGCTCGTTGCGCTGGCATGGTGCATCGTCACGGCCGCGCGGGCCAAGGCGCGGATCTCGGACGACGACCAGATGCGCGCCACCATGCGCAAGGTGGTCGCCGTGAACATGGCCGCGCTGGCCGCGTCGGTCCTGGGGCTGATGCTGGTCGTCCTGGGCATCATGTTGGGCGGCTGAGATGCGGGCCCTGGTCCAGCGCGTCGCCGAGGCCCAGGTCAGGGTCGCGGGCCGCAGCATCGGCCGCATCGGGCCGGGCCTGCTGGTGCTGGTCTGCGCCATGCGCGGCGATCCCGAGGACGCGGCGGCGAAACTGGCCGCGCGCGTGGCCAAGCTGCGCATCTTCCGCGACGAGGCCGGCAAGATGAACCGATCGGTCCAGGACATCGGCGGCGCGGTTCTGGTGGTCAGCCAGTTCACGCTCGCCGCCGACACCAGCACCGGCAACCGCCCCGGATTTTCCACCGCCGAGACGCCCGAGCGCGGCGAGGCGCTGTATCTGCGCTTTGCCGAGGCGCTGCGCGCACTCGGCCTGCCGGTCGAGACCGGCTCCTTCGGCGCCGACATGCAGGTGTCGCTGGTCAATGACGGTCCGGTGACGATCTGGATGGATTCCGCAGACCGCGCTTGACTTTCGCAGCCGGAACCCTCATTTGCGACGGGTTGCCGCCCGCTGCCGCGTGAGCAGCCGGCGCCCTTGCGCCAAGGTCGGCACCGATTTTCCAGTTTCCCATTCACGCGGGGAGGCTGCGGGCATCACCGTATCCACGCCCGCCCCTCGCAACCAGCCGTGCGATCCGCGCGGCCCCAGCCATGCGCGCCGATACGCGGGCGACCTGGCCGAAAGACGACATGACGAACGAAACCACCCGCCCGAACCGTTCGGGCAACCCCCGCGCCCAGCAAGGCGGCAAGCCGCGCTTCCGCAGCGACAAGCCCAACACCAACCACCGCCGTCACCGCGCCGAGCCGGAAGAGAAGTTCATCCGCCGCGCCATCCCCGAGATGGACACCGCCTTCACCCGCATGGGGATCGACCCGCGCGTGGCGATCAACCTGCCGGGCCTGGGGATCGAGACCCCCTCGCCCATCCAGGAGAAATCCATCCCCGGCATCGTCGCCGGCCGCGACCTTCTGGGCCTGGCGCAGACCGGCACCGGCAAGACGGCGGCCTTCGGCCTGCCGATGCTGACCCGGCTGCTGAACATCGGCCGCAAGCCCGAGCCCCGGACCTGCCGGGCGCTGATCCTGGCGCCGACGCGGGAACTGGCGACCCAGATCGCCGAGAATATCGACAACTATGCCATCGGCACGCCGATCCGGCAGTTCCGCGTCGTCGGCGGCGCCTCGATCAACGTGCAGACCCAGCGGCTGGAACGCGGCGTCGACGTGCTGATCGCGACGCCGGGCCGGCTGATCGACCTGATCGAACGCGGCGCCGTGGACCTGTCGCAGACCAAGTATCTGGTGTTGGACGAGGCCGACCAGATGCTGGACATCGGCTTCATCCACGCGCTGCGCCGCATCGCCAAGATGCTGCCGCGCGAACGCCAGACGCTGCTGTTCTCGGCCACCATGCCGAAGCTGATGGAGGAGCTGGCCGACAGCTACCTGAACGATCCCCTGCGCGTGGCGGTGAACCCGCCCGGACAGGCGGCGGAAAAGATCGACCAGGGCGTGCATTTCGTCAACCAGGGCGACAAGGCGACCCTGCTGGCGGAATACCTGTCGAAACATGTGGACGAGCTGGCCATCGTCTTCGGCCGCACCAAGCACGGTTCGGAAAAGCTGTCGAAGCTTCTGGAGAAATGGGGCTTCAAGGTCGCCGCGATCCACGGCAACAAGAGCCAGGGCCAGCGCGAGCGGGCATTGGCGAGCTTCCGCGCCGGCGAGACCAAGGTGCTGGTCGCGACCGACGTGGCGGCGCGCGGGCTCGACATTCCGCAGGTGGCGCATGTCTATAACTACGACCTGCCGAACGTGCCGGAAAACTATGTCCACCGCATCGGCCGCACCGCCCGCGCCGGGCGCGACGGCCGCGCCATCGCCTTCTGCTCGCCCACCGAGACCGGCGAGCTGCGCGCCATCGAAAAGGCGATGAAGGCCAAGATCGCCGTGGTCGGCGGCGAGGAACCCTTCGAGGCGGCCAAGATCCGCGAGCGCGGCGGCCCGGCCGGCCGCCCGGCCCAAGGCGCGGCGCGCAAGCGCCCTGCCCGGCGCCCCTCGCGCGCGCCGAAATCGACGCAGCGCGGCTGATCCCGCCGATATGCGCGCAAACGTGAGCCGCCGCCCCGTCGCGGCGGCTTGCGACCATCGGGCCGTCGCGGCTATCTGCCGGCATGGCCAAGCTTTACTTTCATTATTCCACGATGAACGCCGGCAAGAGCACGCTCTTGCTGCAGGCGTCCTACAACTATCGCGAGCGCGGCATGGCGACGCTGCTGCTGACCGCGGCGCTGGACGACCGCGCCGGCAGCGGCCGCATCGCCAGCCGCATCGGCATCGCCGAGCCCGCGCTGGGTTTCACCCCCGAGGCCGATCTTTTCGCCCTGATCGAGGCCGAGGGCCGCGATGCCGCCTGCATCTTCGTCGACGAGGCGCAGTTCCTGACCGAGGACCAGGTCTGGCAACTGGCCCGCGTCGCCGACGATCTTGGCCAGCCGGTGATGTGCTATGGGCTGCGGGTCGATTTCCGCGGCCGGCTGTTTCCCGGCTCGGCGGCGCTGCTGGCCTTGGCCGACGACCTGCGCGAGGTGCGCACCATCTGCCATTGCGGGCGCAAGGCCACCATGGTCGTGCGCCAGGACGAAGGGGGCCGGGTGCTGCACCAGGGCGCCCAGGTCCAGATCGGCGGCAATGAAACCTATGTCTCGCTCTGCCGGCGCCATTGGCGCGAAGCGATGGGAGAAATCCGATGAAGGCCAGCAATACCGACCGCGCCTATGGCTGGGTCGCCCGCTTCTTCCACTGGACGGTCGCCGTCCTGATCCTGGCCGCGATCGCCGTCGGGCTTTACGCGGACAACCTGCCCGAGGGCGGCGACGCGCAGATGCAGGCGATCTTCGCCGCCTATTCCCTGCACAAGACCCTGGGCATGGCGGCGCTGGCCCTGGTGGCGGCGCGGTTGCTCTGGACGCTGGGGCAGCCGAAGCCCGGCCCCCTGCACCCCGAGCGGCGGCTGGAGACCCTTGGCGCCGAGGCGGTGCATTGGGCGCTGTGGATCGGCATGATCGTCATGCCGCTGTCGGGTTGGCTCCTGCATTCGGCGGCGCCGGGCGGCTTTGCCCGCATCCTCTGGCCCTTCGGCCAGCGCCTGCCCTTCGTGCCCGAGGACGTGGCCCTGTCCGAGCGTTTCGGGGTCTTTCACGAATTGGGCTGGTGGCTGCTGGCCGGGCTGATCCTGCTGCATGTCCTGGGCGCGCTGAAACATGCGGTCATCGACCGCGACGGCACCATGCACCGCATGGCCGGCGATCCCGCGCTCGCGCCCGAACCGACCGCCCCGGCCTCGGGCATCCTGCCGCATCTGCTGGCGGCCGTGGCGGGGCTGGGGCTTTGGGTCGGCATCGCCCTGGTGCCGGCCTTGGTGTCGACCTCGATTCCGGCCGACGCGCCCGCGGTGCAGCAGCCGGCGGCATCCGTGCCTGCGACCGCTTCGGGTGCGGGCTGGGCGGTGGACCAGGGCAAGCTGGAGATCGAGGTCGTCCAGGCCGGCAATCCGGTCGCGGGCCAGTTCGGCCAATGGCAGGCCGATATTTCCTATGACCCGGACAGCCGGACCGGGCAGGTGCGGGTCGAGGTCGACATCGCCTCGCTGACGCTGGGCGCGGTCAGCGACGCCGCCAAGGGACCGGATTTCCTGGATGCCGCCGCCCATCCGACCGCCGTCTTCGAGGCCGAGATCCTGCCACCCGCGGCCGAGGGGCAGCCGCATGTCGCGCAGGGCCGGCTGACCGTCGCCGGCCAGGCGGTCGAGGCCGCCCTGCCCTTCGAACTGGTCATCGAGGGCGACGTGGCGCAGGCGCAGGGCCGGATGCAGCTCGACCGCCGCGATTTCGGCATCGGTGCGAGCTATGCCGACGAGGGCACCGTGGGCTTTGCCGTGGCCGTGGGGTTCGAGCTGAGCGCCAGGCGGCAATAGGGCAAGGGCCGCCTCGACGGGCGGCCCTGCCTTGGGTATTCGGGAAACGGTGACGGCGCGGCAGGAAAAAGGCCGCCTCGGTGGGCGGCCTTTTCCGATGGGTATTTGGGGAACGAAGAAGCCGGGCTCAGCCGACCAGTTCGAGGCCCGAGAAGAAGAAGGCGATCTCGCGCGCCGCGGCTTCGGGGCTGTCCGAGCCGTGGACCGAGTTTTCGCCGACCGAGAGGGCGAATTCCTTGCGGATGGTGCCCTCGTCGGCATTGGCCGGGTTGGTCGCACCCATGACTTCGCGGTTCTTCAGGATGGCGCCCTCGCCTTCCAGCACCTGCACCACCACCGGCTCGGAGGTCATGAATTCGGTCAGCTCGCCGTAGAAGGGGCGCTCCTTGTGTTCGGCATAGAACTGGCCGGCTTGCGCCAGCGTCAGCTGGATGCGCTTTTGCGCGACGATGCGCAGGCCGGCTTCCTCGAACTTGGCGTTGATCTTGCCGGTCAGGTTGCGCTTGGTGGCGTCGGGTTTGATGATCGAAAGCGTGCGTTCGATGGCCATGGGATCGTCCTTTTCCTTGTTCCGGCCGCAGGTGGCGCGGAAATCCGCGCCCCGTTAGCATGGGCGGCGGCGCTTGAAAAGCCGGCGCGGCCCCGGCCCGCGCCTTGGCACGGGGCTTTGATGACGGCATTGACGGCGCGCGCGGCTTGCGCCATGCGGGGGCGCATGCTGCGCATCGACGACATATCCTATTCCATCGCCGGACGGCCGCTGTTCGAGCACGCCTCGGCCACCATCCCCGACGGCCACAAGGTCGGCCTGGTCGGTCCGAACGGCGCCGGCAAGACCACGCTGTTCCGGCTGATCCGGGGCGAGCTGGGCCTGGACGGCGGCGCCATCACCCTGCCGCCCCGCGCCCGCATCGGCGGCGTCGCGCAGGAAGCGCCCGGCACCGCGACGAGCGTGCTGGAGACGGTGCTGGAGGCGGACGCCGAGCGCGCCGCCCTGATCGCCGAATCCGCAAGCGCCGCCGATCCCGCCCGCATCGCCGAGATCCAGACCCGGCTGGCCGACATCGATGCCTGGTCCGCCGAGGCGCGGGCCGCGACCATCCTGCGCGGCCTGGGCTTTTCGACCGAGGACCAGGCCCGGCCGACCAGCGACTATTCCGGCGGCTGGCGCATGCGGGTGGCGCTGGCCGGCGTGCTGTTTTCCCAGCCCGACCTGCTGCTGCTGGACGAGCCGACCAACTACCTGGACCTGGAAGGCGCGCTGTGGCTGGAAAGCTACCTGGCGAAATATCCCCATACCGTCATCGTCATCAGCCATGACCGCGACCTGCTGAACCGCGCCGTCGGCCATATCCTGCACCTGGAGGATCGCAAGCTGCTGCTTTACTCCGGCGGCTACGACACCTTCGCGCGGACCCGGGCCGAGAAGCGCGCCCTGCAGGCCGCCGAGGCCAGGAAGCAGGACGCCCGCCGCGCCCATCTGCAAAGCTTCGTCGACCGTTTCCGGGCCAAGGCCACCAAGGCGCGCCAGGCCCAGGCCCGCATCAAGATGCTGGAAAGGATGGAGCCGATCACCGCCCCGGAAGAGGCGAAGTTCCACCGCTTCGGCTTTCCGCAGCCCGACCAGCTGTCGCCGCCCATCGTCTCGCTGGACGGGGTTTCGGTCGGCTATGACGGGCGCGCGGTGCTGCGGCGGCTGAACCTGCGCATCGACCAGGACGACCGCATCGCGCTTTTGGGTCGCAACGGCCAGGGCAAGTCCACGCTGTCCAAGCTGCTGGCCGGCCGGCTGGAGGCGATGGAGGGGCGGATCGCGCGTTCGGGCAAGCTGCGCATCGGCTATTTTGCCCAGCACCAGGTCGACGAGCTGGAACTGATGGACACCCCGCTGGACCATGTCCGCCGGCTGCGCCCGGACGAGCCGCCGGCCCGGCTGCGCGCCCGACTGGCCGGCTTCGGGCTGATGGAGGCCCAGGCCGAGACCCGCGTCGGCCAGCTGTCCGGCGGGCAGAAGGCGCGGCTGTCGCTGCTGCTCGCAACCATCGACGCGCCGCATCTACTGATCCTGGACGAGCCGACCAACCACCTGGACATCGAATCGCGCGAGGCGCTGACCGAGGCACTGAACGACTATACCGGCGCCGTGGTGCTGGTCAGCCACGACATGCACCTGCTGAACCTGGTGGCCGACCGGCTGTGGCTGGTGGACCAGGGCGGGGTCAGCCCCTGGCAGGGCGACCTGGACGACTATCGCCGCATGCTGCTGGCCGGCGAGGAGAAGTCCGAGCCGAAGCCCGAGGCGAAACCGGCGCCCAAACGCCCCGCGCGCGAGAAGGTCCTGGAGCTGCGCGCCGAGGCCCGCCGGGCCGAGGAGCGGGTCGAAAAGCTGACCGCCATGCTGGAAAAGCTGGATGCGATCATGGCCGATCCCGCGACCTATGACGACGCGCAGAAGGCCGAGGCCTGGGGCCGCAAGCATGCCGAGGCCAGCGAGGCGATGCAGCGCGCCGAGGGGCTGTGGATGGAGGCGCTGGAGCGGCTGGAGGAAGCCCAGCGGGCCTGAGCGCAACACCCGCGAATTATTGTCTAAAATTCTCCAGACTCCGCTTGCCCTGATGCCGGGTTTCGACGCAGGGTGCCGACCGATTTGATAAGGATTCGCCATGACCCGGATTGCCGCGCTTGCGCTTCTTGCCGCCACCGCCCTGACCTCGCCCGCCGCGGCGCAGTCGCTGGGGCTTGGGCGCGGGCTTTCGGTCGATGCCGGGCTGGGGGTGAAATACAGCCCCGAGTTCATGGGGTCGGACAACCTGGACGCCTCGCCCTGGATCATCCTGCGCAACGGCGATGCCGACCGCGGCAAGAAGGACGGGATCTCGATCCTGCCCTCGCTGAACTATGTGGGCAAGCGCGATGCCGACGATCACGAGGATCTGCGCGGCATGCGCGACATCGGCCGCGCCGGCGAATTCGGGGTGAAGCTGTCCTGGCGCATGGGCGACATGACCAGCTATGGCGCCATCCGCAAGGGCTTCGGCGGCCATCACGGCGTGGCGGGCGAACTGGGCGCGAAATACCGCTATGAGGTCAACGACAGGCTGACGCTTTGGACCGGGGCCGAGCTGGGCCTGGGCGACCAGGATTTCGTCGGCACCTATTTCGGCGTCGACGGGAACGAATCGCGGCCGGGCCGCGCCGCCCACAGCCCCGACGGCGGCGCCTATATCGCCCGCGTCAGCGTCGAGGCGCGTTACGAATTCATGCCCGACACGGCGCTGATGGGGCGGCTGACCTATGGCCGGCTGCTGGGCGATGCCGGCGATTCGCCCCTGGTGCAGACCCGCAGCCAGCCCTCGATCAGCATCGGCGTGGCGCGGCGGCTGAACTTCCGCTTCTAAGCGGCTCTGGACCCCGGAAGGCACAAGTCCTATATCATTGCCAAGATTTTACAGGACACGCCGCATGAGCACCGAGAATCTCAAGGAAGGCGACCCGCTGATCGCGCCTTCGACGACCGACCATCCCCTTTACGAAAGCGTGGTCGAGGCCTGCAAGACGGTCTACGACCCGGAAATCCCGGTCAATATCTTCGACCTGGGGCTGATCTATACCATCGCCATCGACAACGAGAATGCGGTGCGCATCGTCATGACCCTGACCGCGCCCGGCTGCCCCGTCGCGGGCGAGATGCCCGGCTGGGTCGCCGATGCGGTCGAGCCGCTGCCCGGCGTCAAGCAGGTCGATGTCGAGATGACCTTCCTGCCACAATGGGGCATGGACATGATGTCCGAAGAGGCCCGCCTGGAGCTTGGCTTCATTTGACGGCGCGCGAGGACATGCTGGCCGGCCGGCCCTACAATCCCGGCGATGGCGAGTTGGTGGCGATGCGCAAGGCCGCGCAGGGATTGATGCGCGACTACAACGCCACCATCATCGGCGACAAGACCCGCGCCCGCACCCTGACGCAATTGCTGGGCACCTGGAACGGCGCGGTGATCCGCACGCCCTTTCATGTCGATTACGGCAAGCACATCCATTTCGGGCCGGATTGCTTCGTGAATTACGGCTGCTTCTTCATGGACATCTGCGAAATCCGCATCGGCGCGCGCTGCCAGTTCGGCACCGCCGTGCAATTGCTGACCGAGGACCGCCCGCGCGAGCGCGACAGCCGTGCCAAGGGCGTCGAATGGGGCAAGCCCATCACCATCGGCGATGACGTCTGGGTCGGCGGCGGCGCGGTCGTGCTGCCGGGCGTCAGCATCGGCGACGGCGCCATCGTCGGCGCCGGCGCGGTCGTGACCCGCGACGTGGCAGCCGGCGCGACCGTGGTCGGCAACCCTGCCCGTCCCTTGCCGGCGAAATCCTGAGCGTCAGAGAAACATCCGGTGCCGGCCGCGGCTGACCAGGTGCAGCCCGCCCTGGCTGACCGGCATTTCGGCCAACCGCTCCAGCGGCAGGTCCATGGCCACCAGCCGCAGCATGCGCAGGGTGATGCCATGCGTCACGATCAGCGCCGGGCCGTCCAGGTCGTCCAGGAATGCGCGCACCCGCACCTCGAGCCCGGCGAAATGCTCGCCCCCCGGCGCCATGTCATACCAGTCCAGCGGCCCTCGGGCGAAGGCTTCCGGGTGCGCCGCGTGCAGTTCCGACGAAAGCCGGCCGCTGAATTCGCCGATGTCGATTTCATGCAGGCGCTCGTCCAGGGCAAAGCCCTGCCCGCCAAAGGCAATGCGCGCGGTCTGCTGCGCCCGCCCCGCGGTGCTGGCAAGCCGCGCCATGCCGCGCAGATCGCGCACCAGCCAGGCCAGCCGCCGCGCCTGTGCCTCGCCCAGCGGGGTAAGCGGAGAATCCAGCCGGCCCTGCATCCGCCCCTCGACGTTCCAGACCGTCTGGCCGTGCCGCATCAGGTAAAGGTCCGGCCAGTCCGGCATCAGGCCCATTTCGCCATGGGCGGCAGGCTCATCAGCACCGCCTCGGGGTCGTGGCCGGTGGCGAGGCCGAACTTGGTGCCGCGGTCATAGACCAGGTTGTATTCCGCATAAAGGCCGCGATGGATCAGTTGCGCGTCCTTGTCCGCCTCGTCCCAGGGCCGAGCCATGCGCTTTTCGGCCAGGGGCAGGAAGGCGGGCAGGAAAGCCTCGCCCACCGCCCTGGTAAAGGCGAAATCGGCATGCCAGTCGCCGCTGTTCAGGTCGTCATAGAAGATGCCGCCGACGCCCCGCGCCCTTCCGCGATGCGGGACAAAGAAATACTCGTCCGCCCAGGCCTTGAAGCGGTCGTAGTAATCGGCGCCATGCGGGGCGCAGGCAGCGCGCAGGGTGGCGTGGAAATGCGCGGTATCCTCGGCATATTCCAGGCAGGGGTTCAGGTCGGCGCCGCCGCCGAACCACCAGGCGCCCGGCGTCCAGAACATGCGCGTGTTCATGTGCACCGCCGGCGCATGCGGGTTCTGCATATGCGCGACCAGGCTGATCCCCGAGGCCCAGAAGCGCGGGTCCGCCTCGATCCCCGGCACGCCGCGGGCCGCCATGGCCTGGCGGGCGGCAGGGGACAGTTCGCCATGCACCGCCGACCAGTTCACGCCGACCTTTTCGAAGACCCGGCCCCCGCGCATGACCGACATCAGCCCGCCGCCGCCATCCTCGCCGCGCCGGGTCTCGCGGACCTCGAAACGGCCGGGCGCGGCGCTGCCGGGGCCGCGATCCTCCAGCGCCTCGAAGGCGGCCACGATGCGGTCGCGCAGCTCGCGGAACCAGGCCGCGGCCTTCTGTCGCTCATCGTGCATTTCCATGGGCTTGCCTCCGCATTCGTGAATTGCCCCACCTGGGGGACGGGCTTATGCTTCGGACGAAACAACTAGAGATCCCGGCCATGACCCGCAACATCCTGCTTGCCCTGATGCCTGTTCTGGTTGTCGCATCCTGCGGAACCCCGCAAGAGCAATGCATCAGCCGCAACACCCGTGAATATCGCACCGTCTCGAACCTGCTGGCCGAGGTCGAGGCCAATCTGGCGCGCGGCTATGCCTGGGAAGAGCGCACGGTGATGCGCACCCAATGGGAAGATTGCCGCTATGTCTGGGTGGACAAGGACGGCAACCGCCGGCTGGGCTATCGCCCCTGCCTGCGCGACGTCGCCGATACCGAGCGCTACCGGGTGCCGATCGACCCGGCGGCCGAGACGCGCAAGCGCGACAACCTGCTGGCGCGCAAGCAGGCGCTGATGCCCGCCGCCCGCGCCGCGGTCGACGCCTGCAAGGCCGCCTATCCCGAAAAGGACGGATAACGCTCAGTAGACGCCGGGCGCCAGCGGGTCGCCCAGGCTGCGGCCGCCATCGACGCGCAGGATCTGCCCGGTGACAAAGCTCGACGCCTCGCTGGCCAGGAACTGCACCGTCGCCGCCAGTTCGTCCGCCCCGGCGATCCGGCCCAGGGGCGTCGCCGCGATCATGCGGTCGCGCAGGCCCGGATCCTCGCGCAGCTTCAGCTGCAGGTTGTTCGACATGATGCTGGCGAAGGCGACGCCGTTCACCCTGATCCGCTTGGGCGCCAGGGCCGAGGCGAGCGAGCGCGTCGCCTGCGCCTGCGCCGCGCTGGCGATGGAATAGGCCAGCATCTGCGGCTGCGGCCAGTCGGCGGCCAGCGAGGTGACGTTGACGATGGCGCCGTGCTGGATCGCCTCCTCGCCGGCCTCCTCGGCCTGGGCCATCATCCGCTTGGCGACCATCTGCGACAGGCGCAGGCCGGAACTCATGTTCTGGCGCAGCATGTCGCCCAGAAGGTCGTCGTTCACCGTCAGCGGGTCGCAGCCCTGCACCATGCGATGCGCATTGACCAGGATGTCCACCCGGTCGAAGGCGTCGATGGTGGCCGAGACCAGGTTCGCCAGCGTCAGCTTCTGCCCCAGGTCGCCGGCAAAGGCGCGCACCGGCCCCTCGGCCGCGGCCTGGTCGCCCAGTTCGGTCATCAGCGCCGCCTCGTCGCTGTCGGCGAACATGACATTGGCGCCCGCCTCTTCGAAATGGCGGGCGATGGCCAGGCCGATGCCGCGGGCGGCGCCGGTCACGATGGCGGTCTTGCCCTGGATGGACAGGCTCATCTTTTCCTCGCTCTCGACAGGGGGGCTTTCGACTGCGGGCCTTTCGACTGGGGCCGCCCGGCTCCGCCGCGCCGCGCGCCCGAGGCGGTCAGGATCTTGAACCGCGCGTCTCCGCCCAGCTCGGTGACTTCGGCAAAGCATTCGCGCAGCGCCTGCTCATAGGGAAGGTGGCGGTTGGCCACCATCCACAGCCGCCCTGCCCCGGTCAGCAGCCCCGCCGCCGCGCGGATGAAGCCGGCGCCGAGCCTCGGGTCGGCCGCCCGCCCCTCGTGGAAGGGCGGGTTCATGATCACGCCGTTCACCGGCTCGGGCAGGCGGAAATCCAGCGCATCCGCCCAGTGAAAGCGCGCGCGCGGATCGGCAATGTTGCGCCGCGCGCAATCCAGCGCCGCGGCATCGGCCTCGACCAGGTGCAGCAGCTCGACGCCGGGATGGGTCAGGATCTGCGCCGAAAGCCAGCCCCAGCCCGCGCCCAGGTCGACGATGCGGGTCGGCAGTTTCTCGGGCAGCGCCGCCGCCAGCGCCTGCGAGGCGGGGTCCGGCCCGTCGGCCGAGAACACGCCCGGCCGCGTCACCATGCCGGGCGCGGCCGGGTGATCCTGCGCCGCCCAGCCCTCGGGCAGCCAGCCCGGCTGGGGCAGCGTCACCCGGAAGATCTTGCCATGGGCGCGCGACTGGACCTCGTCCACCGGGGCCAGGGCGCGCATCTCCTTCATCACCGCATCGACGCCGTCGGTCTTTTGCCCGTCGATCCACAGCGAGGCGCCCGGCGCCAGCCGCGCCGCGGCCTCGGCGATGCGCGCCCGCGCCTCGGCCCGCGCCCGCGGCAAAAAGACCACGGCGCCGTCGAAATCGCCCGAGGCCGCCGTCTCGACGTCGTAGCCACGCGATTTCAGCGCCCGGTGGTCGGGATAAAAGCCCTGCACGATCTGCACGCGGGCGGGATCGAAGGACGAAAGATCGGTCGCGGCGCCCGCGCCGATCAGCAGCATGCGCCCTTCGGGCGGCGTGCCGCCAAAGACAAGTTCCAGCCGTGATCCAGCCAATTTCTACTCTTTTTCCATGGTGCATTGCAGCGGATGCTGCTGGCGGCGGGCCAGTTCCATGACCTGCGCCACCTTGGTTTCGGCGATCTCGTGCGAGAAGACGCCGACGACGGCCACCCCCTTGCGATGAACCGTCAGCATGATCTCGATCGCCTGGGCGTGGTTCATGTTGAACAGCCGCTCAAGCACATGCACGACGAATTCCATCGGCGTGAAATCGTCGTTCAGCAGCAATACCTTGTACATCGGAGGCCGCTGCGTGCGGGGTCTGGTCTTGACCCCCAGTTCGACCTCTTCGCGGTCCCCAGGTCGGTTGGTCATCTGCGGTTTGGTCACGACGCTCGTATCAGGATATGGACGGTTCTGGGACCGAATATAGAGCCTTTCCCCGCGCTTGATAAGCCCCGCCCCCGCCGCCGGGATGCGAAAGCCCCGGCAACCTGCGGCAGATTGCGCGGCATGGGCGCAAACTTGCGGTTTCCGAACACGGGAATGCGTGTTATTGTCATTTCATTAATGAAGGGCCCGCATAATGAACGGACCCTCAGAGGCAGAAGAGACCGGGACAGTGAGCAGAATCACCAGAAAAGTCCGCTTGGGACTGATGATCCTATTCGCCTGGGCATTGCCCATGGCGGTGGCCGCCGCCCCCTTCGCGGCCTTCGTCATGGATGCGCGCACCGGGCAGGAAATCTATGCGCAGAACGCGGATACGCGGCTTCATCCGGCCTCGCTGACCAAGATGATGACGCTCTACATGGCCTTCAGCGCCGTCGAGCGCGGGCAGGTGCGGCTGGACAGCAAGTTCCTGGTGTCCAGCCATGCGGCCGCGCAACCGCCCTCGCGGCTGGGGCTGAAGCCGGGCCAGCGGATCGAGCTGCGCTACCTGATCCGCGCGGCGGCGGTGAAATCCGCCAATGACGCGGCCACGGTGATCGGCGAGGGGCTGGCGGGATCCGAGGCGAAATTCGCCGCGCAGATGACCCAGATGGCCCGTGCCCTGGGCATGCGCAACACGCATTTCCGCAACGCCAACGGCCTGACGGCCGAGGGGCATTATTCCACTGCCCGCGACATGACGGTCCTCGGGCGGCGACTGTTCTACGATTTCCCGCAATATTACTCGATCTTCTCGCGCCGCTCGGCCGATGCGGGGATCGCCACCGTCGCCAGCACCAACAAGCGCTTCCTCGACAGCTACGAGGGCGCGGACGGCATCAAGACCGGCTATACGCGGGCGGCGGGCTTCAACCTGACCGCCTCGGCCAAGCGCGGCTCCAAGCGGATCATCGCCACGGTGCTGGGCGGCACCTCGACGGCGCATCGCAACCAGGTCATGGCCCAGCTGCTGGACGCCGGCTTCGGAAAGGCCCCCACTCGTGTGCGAGAGGTGAAGCCCGCGCCGCCGCAGCTGGTGGCCGAGAAGAAGGTGCGCCGCACCGTGCAGGTCGCCCGCACCGAACCGCAGCAGGCAACGACCGTGCGGCTTGCCAGCTCGGACCGTCCGGTGGCGCGAGCCTCGACCGTGGCGGTGGTGACGCCGGCGGCGATCTCGGCCGCGGTCTCGCGCGCCCAGGCGGCCGCGGCACCGGCCCCTGCCCGCAGCGGCAGCTCCCTTGCCGCCAGCGCCCGGCCGGCGCGCAAGCCCGGCACCGGCCAGTTCGCCAATGTCGCGACCGATCCCGAACTGCTGGCCCGCGCCGCCCGGCCCGAGGCGCGGCCGGAAGAAGGCGATGCCTCGGAACCCGCGGCCGTGCCGGTGAATGCCGTCCGCCCTGCCCCGGCGCCGCGCGACGACCGTTCGGCCGGGCTTTCCGCGCCGGCGGCGGGCTCGCCCTCGCTGTTCGTGCAGGCGACCCAACCGCAGCCGGAAAGCATGGCGCTGCTGGCCTCGCCGGCCCCGGCGCAGCGGTCCGAGACGATCATCCTCGCCTCGCTCGACCCCGAAGAGGATGCCGCGCCCGCGCCGACCGAGATCGTCGCCCGCGGATCGGATTCGGGCGGCAAGGGCTGGGGCGTCTCGCTGGGCCTGTTCCGTTCGCAATACGAGGCCGAGCAGATGCTGCTGAAAACCGCGCTTCAGGAAAGCGGCGCGCTTGGCAGCGCGCTGAGCCGCGTCGCCAATACCAAGCGGGGATTCGAGGCGAATTTCGTCGGGATGAACCGGGAAACCGCGGAACTCGCCTGCGGCCGGATCGCCGCGCGGCAGCAAAGCTGCCGGGTCCTCGGCCCCTGACCTCGCCGACCTTCACCGGCCGAGGGGTTCGCCGCCACCAAGCAACAAGGGCGCCATGGTCCGGCAGGACCAGGCGCCCTTGGCATTCCGCCTTGGCATTCCGCCTTGGCATTCCGCCTTGGCATTCCGCCTTGGCATTCCGCCTTGGCATTCCGCCTTGGCATTCCGCCTTGGCATTCCGCCTTGGCATTCCGCCTTGGCATTCCGCCTTGGCATTCCGCCTTGGCATTCCGCCTTGGCATTCCGCCCTCCCTGCAAGCCGGACCGCTTGGGCAACCTGTACCGCTGCATAGCGGGTGCGAGGCCGCGCGGCCGGTCACATTCCCGCGGCAAGCTTGCGTTTCCAGATGCGCGGGCCCGACAGCCGCCGGGCTAAAGCGGCCCCAGCCGGCGTTCTTCTGAAAGCATGACATTGGCCTCGACCTGGCCCACGCCGGGCAGGGTCATGATGCGGCGGCGCAGGATGCGCTCGAAATCGGCGATATCGCGGGCATGGATGCGCAGGCGGTAGTCGAACTGCCCCAGCACATGCTGCACCACCTGCACCTCGGGGATCGCCGTCACTGCGCGCTCGAAATCCTCCAGGCTGACGCGGCCCTTGGCGGCCAGCCGGATGCCCAGGAACACGGTGACGCCGAAGCCCAGGGCGGGCTTGTCCACCACCACCCGGCGCCCGGCGACCACCCCCGCCTCGGTCAGCCGGCGGATGCGCCGCCAGGCCGCGGGCTGGGTCAGGCCCAGGGTCCGGCCGATCTCGGCCGCGCCGCGCGTCGCATCCTCGGCCAGAAGCCGCAGGATCGCCAGATCCGTCGCATCGGGGTGAAAACTCACAGCGGCAGCTCCTGCACGTCCTTGATGGTCGAGACCAGCATCAGCGCATCGCTGTCGGCCACATGCGGCAGGGTCAGGATGCTTTCGCGATAGAGCTGCTGCCAATGCGCCATGTCGCGGGCGATCACCGACAGCCGCAGATCGACCGAGCCCAGGAAGGTCTGGATCTCGGTCACTTCGGGCACGCGCCGGGCGGCGGCGATGAACTCGTCGAAGGCGCGGGGATGGGTCTTGTCCAGGGTAAAGCGCAGGCTGACCTGCACCTCGTAGCCAAGCCTGCGCCAGTCGATGCGGGCTTCGGTGGCGCAGATCACCCCCGCCTGGCGCAGCCGTTCCAGCCGGCGCCACAGGCTGGCCGGCGTGACCCCTGCCCGCTCGGCCAGCTCGGCGTTCGCGATGTCGGGATCGGCCAGAAGCTGGCGCAGGATGCGGCGGTCGGTCGCGTCGGGCATGAATTTTTCACCTTTATGGCATTCTTGGCATGATTGTCGCCAAAACTCCAGCATATCCGCGAAGATTGCACAGAACTGCCATCGGAACGCTGCTAGAACCCTCGCATCGAAACGAGGGAGATCCCGATGCGTGTCTATTACGATCGCGACTGCGATGTGAACCTGATCAAGGACAAGAAGATCGCCATGCTGGGCTATGGCAGCCAAGGCCATGCCCATGCGCTGAACCTGCGCGATTCCGGCGCCAAGAACCTGGTCGTCGCCCTGCGCGAGGGTTCCGCCTCGGCCAAGAAGGCCGAAGCCGAGGGGCTGAAGGTCATGGGCATCGCCGAGGCCGCCGCCTGGGCCGACCTGATCATGTTCACCATGCCCGACGAGCTGCAGGCCGAGACCTATCGCAAATACGTGCATGACAACCTGCGCGAAGGCGCGGCCATCGCCTTTGCCCACGGGCTGAACGTGCATTTCGGCCTGATCGAGCCCAAGCCCGGCGTGGACGTGATCATGATGGCGCCCAAGGGCCCCGGCCACACCGTGCGCGGCGAATATGTCAAGGGCGGCGGCGTGCCCTGCCTGGTCGCCGTGCATCAGGACGCCACCGGCAAGGCCATGGACATCGGCCTGAGCTATTGCTCGGCCATCGGCGGCGGCCGCTCGGGCATCATCGAGACGAACTTCCGCCAGGAATGCGAAACCGACCTGTTCGGCGAGCAGGCGGTGCTGTGCGGCGGCCTGGTCGAGCTGATCCGCATGGGCTTCGAAACCCTGGTCGAGGCCGGCTACGAGCCGGAAATGGCCTATTTCGAATGCCTGCACGAAGTGAAGCTGATCGTGGACCTGATCTACGAGGGCGGCATCGCCAACATGAACTATTCGATCTCGAACACCGCGGAATATGGCGAATACGTCTCGGGCCCGCGCGTGCTGCCCTATGAAGAGACCAAGGCGCGGATGAAGGCGGTGCTGACCGACATCCAGACCGGCAAGTTCGTGCGCGACTTCATGCAGGAGAACGCCGTGGGCCAGCCCTTCTTCAAGGCGACCCGCCGCATCAACGACGAACACCAGATCGAGAAGGTCGGCGAGAAGCTGCGCGGCATGATGCCCTGGATCTCCAAGGGCAAGATGGTGGACAAGGAGCGCAACTGAGCGCGATGCCATGGAAAGCCCCGCCCCGGCGGGGCTTTTCCATTTCGCGGGCGCAGAGGCGCGCGGCGGGAGCCGGCATATCGCGTCGGGCGAGCTTTCCCGATCGCGGAGGCCGCAGGCCACGCCGCCCTTGGCCGGGCATGTGCTAGCCCGGCAGGCCGGGCGTTTTCAGGGCAAGGAACATGCGGATCATCGACAGGCAGGCCGTGCGGGTCATTCTGCTGACGCCCGAGGACCGGGTGCTGCTGATGCGGGTCGATTACGGCGGCGGCGACTGGTGGATCACCCCCGGCGGCGGCACCGAGCCGGGCGAGACGCCGGAACAGACCCTGCGCCGCGAATTGGCCGAGGAGCTGGGCTTGGCCCTGCCCGCCCTGGGCCCGCTGGTCTGGCGGCGCCGCGTGACCATGACGCTGCACCGGCAGCGCTGGCGGCAGTCCGAGGACTATTTCCTGGTCGAGACCCCCGGCTTCACCCCGGCGATCCAGGACGCGCCCGAAGCCGCCACCATCCGCGAATTCCGCTGGTGGAGCCTGGCCGAGATGCGCCACACCTCCCAGCGCCTGGCCCCGGCCGGACTGGCGCGCATCGTGCTGGACTATCGCGAAAGCGGGCCGCCCGGCAGCCCGCCCGAGATAGAAATCATCGAGGATTGATCGCTAAGCAGCGAAAACATTGTCGAAAAACGCCAGTTCCAGCGTGACGGCGCGGCGGAAGAAGTCCCGCGCCTGCTCTGCGGCCTCGGGGCCCGCCCGGTCGAATTCGTCGCGCAGGAAGCCGACGAAATCGCGGAAGAAGGGATTGTCGTGCAGCGTGATCCATTCGGCATGGACGAAATTCGCCGGCAGCGGCTGGGTCGCGCGCATGGCCCAGTCGAGATAGAGCCCCTCGGCCACGTTCAGCACCGCCAGAACGGCGGGATAGGCGCGCGTCTCGGCCGCCTCGCGCATCAGCGCCTGGAAACCCGCGGTAGGGGCGCTGTCGGGAATGGCGGCGCGGTCCGCCTCGCCTACGCCAAGCGTGGCAAAGGCGCGCAGGAAATAGTCGTTCTCCTCGCCCGAGACCATGCCGGCGAAGCGGCCGAAGCGCAGCCGCGATTCGAAACGGTCGGCCGAGGCGATGGCGGCGCCCAGAAGCGTCAGGAAGGCGTCGAGGAAACGGTGGTCCTGCACCAGGTAGCGCGCCATCGCCGCATCCGCGATGCTGCCGTCGCAAACTTCGCGCACGAAGCGGTGGCCGACGGCGGCGGACCATTCCGTCGCGCATTCCCGGCGCAGGGTCTCAAAGAAACTTTCGGTCATCATGCCCTCATGGCTTGGGGGCGAGACCGTCGGTGCGGCGGCCTCGCGGTGAGGCCGGCAAAAGGCAGGTGCGTCATTCCCATTCCTCCGCCGGCATGATCCGGGTCAGGTTCAAAGGGTCACCGCGCCGCCCGTTGCAGGTCGCACCGGGCCAGCGGTTTCTCAGCCCCTTGCCGGGGCTCCCCTTGGTGGCGCCAAGGTTAGCGCGGATGGCCGCGGCTGTCACGCGCCGCCCACAGGATCGTGAGCCGGGAAATCCGGGAGCGGCCGGGCCCGAGGCGGCATTCCGTCTTGCAGCCGGGGGCCAGATGTTATCTCGTTGCGACAGGGCGGGCGCGCGAGCCGCCCGCAGTCAGGACCGGGAACCATGACGACAGGCGAAATGCCGAAACCCACGACCAAGACCGAGCCGAACCCCGCCGCCGCCGCCCTGCAGCAAAGCCCGAAACAGGTCGGTCTGCGCCTGCACCGGCCGCCCCTGCTGACCAATATCTCGGCCGCGCGCTGGCTGCTGCTGGCCATCGTGGCGGCCTCGATCTACTTCTTCCACGGCTTCCTGGTGCCGGTGCTGGCGGCCATGGTGATCGCGCTGGCCAGCTGGCCCCTGCGCGAGCGCGCGGCCCACCAGCTGAACCTGGGCCGCACCGGCGCGGCCACGCTGCTGGTGCTGGTGCTGGTCTGCTTCCTGCTGATCCCCATCGCCATGGCGCTGATCTATGCCTTCCGCGAGCTGCGCGACTGGATCAACTGGGCGATCGTGGTCAACAGCTCGGGCGCGCCGACGCCGGGCTGGATGGTCGAGCTGCCGCAGGTCGGCGACTGGCTGGACGAGAACTGGCAGACCTATGTCGGCCGCCCCGGCGGCATCAGCGAGATCGTGCAGCTGGTCAGCGGCTCGAACATCGGCGCGATCTATCGCGGTGCGGTGACGGCGGGCACGCTGGCCTTCCATCTGGCGCTGACGCTGCTGTTCATGCTGATCACGCTGTTCGTGCTTTACCGCGACGGCGACAGGATCGTGGCGCAGATCGACCAGGTCGGCCGCCGCATCCTGCCCGACCGCTGGAGCCGGCTGTCGCGCGTGGTGCCCGCCACCATCAGCTCGACCGTGACCGGCATGACGCTGATCGCCATCGGCGAAGGGGTGATCCTGGGCATCGCCTATTGGCTGGCCGGCGTGCCCTCGCCGGTGACATTCGGCGTCATCACCGGCTTCATGGCGCTGATCCCCGGCGGCGCGCCGCTGTCCTTCACCCTGGTCTCGGCCTATCTGGTGGCCAGCGGCACGCCCTTTGCCGGGGCGGCGCTGTTCATCTGGGGCACCTGCGAGCTGTTCGTGGTGGACAAGACCATCCGCCCGGTCCTGGTCGGCGGTCCGGTCAAGCTGCCCTTCCTGCCGACCTTTTTCGGGTTGATCGGCGGGGTCAAGACCATGGGCATCGTCGGGCTGTTCGTCGGTCCGGTGCTGATGGCGCTGCTGGTCTCGATCTGGCGGGAATGGCAGCGCGAACTGTCGGAAGAGGAACAGCGGCAGGACAGCAAGCTCATCGGCCTGGAATGACCGCCGGCCCCCGGCATGAAAAAGGCGGGACGCAAGCCGCGTCCCGCCTTTCCATTTGCGCTGTTCGTCCCGCGGATCAGTCGGCCGGGGCCGGCGTCGGGGCGGGCGGCACCACCGGCTCTTCCTGCGGCGGGCTGGCCAGCGATTCCGGCAGCGGCGTCAGCGTCACCCCGGCGCTGGAGCCCAGGGGCTGGCCGGTGCGGTCGGTTTCGGCCGGCGCCGGGGTCTCGCCCGGTTGCAGCGCGCCTTCGGTCTGCGGCTCCTCCTCCGACTCGGGCTCGGTGGCGGCGGGCGGCGGCACCGGCACCGGATTGGCCCGGTCCGCGCCGTCATTGCGCAGGTAGTCGAAGAACTCGCCCTGGGGCTGGATCACCAGCGAGCTGTTCTCGCCCTTCAGCGCCCGCTCATAGGAGGTCATCGAGCGGGTGAAGGCAAAGAACTCGGGATCGCGGCCGAAAGCGTCGGCATAGATGGCGTTGCGGCGGGCATCCGCCTCGCCGCGCACCACCTCGGCCCGCTTGCGCGCTTCCGAGGTCAGCTCGACCACGGTGCGGTCGGCGGCGGCGCGGACGCGCTGCGCGGCCTCGCCACCGCGGGCGATCTCGTCGGCGGCTTCGCGCTCGCGCTCGGCGCGCATCCGGGCATAGGTCGCGGTCAGGTTCTGCTCGGGCAGGTCGGTGCGGGTCAGGCGCACGTCGATGACGCGGATGCCCAGGTCGCGGGCGTCGTCGCGGGCCAGGTCGCGGATGCGGTTCATCAGCGGCGTGCGGTCGTCCGACAGCACCGTGGTCGAGGGCACCGAGCCCAGCACCTGCCGGATCGCATTGGTCACGATCGGCTCAAGCCGGCGCTGCGCGAATTCGATGCCGCCCGAGCCCACCGCGCGGCGGAACTGCACCACGTCGGTGATCTGCCAGCGCGCGAAGGCATCGACCACCAGGCGGCGGTCGTCCAGCGGCGTGACCTCCATCGGCGGGGTCGGCAGGCCCAGGATGCGGGCATCATATTTCACCACGTTGTCGAGGAAGGGCACCTTGATGCCCAGGCCCGGCTCCTCGCGCACCTCGACCACCTCGCCGAAGCGCAGGACAAGCGCCTTTTCGCGCACGTCGACGATATAGAGCGCGGCGATGACCAGGACCGCCACCACGACCAGGAAGGGCAGCGCCAGAAGCGAGATTGCACGGTTCATCACTGGTTCCCCCCGCCGGTATTGGTGTTGCCGGAGCCCGAGGCCCCGCTGCGCAGCTGATCCAGCGGCAGATAGGGCACCACGCCCTGCCCGGCCTCGCCATCGAGGATGACCTTGTTCACCCCGCCCAGAACCTTCTCCATGGTTTCCAGATACATCCGGCGGCGCGTGACCTCCGGCGCCTTGACATATTCGTCATAGACCGAGTTGAAGCGCGCGGCCTCGCCCTCGGCGTTGTTCACCGCCTCGGCGCGATAGGCCTCGGCGCGTTCGATCACGGCGGCGGCCTCGCCTCGGGCGCTGGCCAGCACGCGGTTGGCATAGGCGTCGGCCTCTTTCTCCAGCCGGTCGCGTTCCTGCTGGGCGGCCTGCACCTCGCGGAAGCTGTCGATCACCTCGCGCGGCGGGTCGGCGCGGTCCAGGTTGACGCGCAGCACGTTGATCCCGGCCTCGTAGTCGTTCAGCGTGTTCTGCACCGCCAGCTTCAGGTCGTCGGCGATGGCGCCGCGGTCGCGGTTCAGGATCGGCGCCAGTTCCGAACGCGCCACGATGTCGCGCATGGCGGATTCCGAGACGGCGCGGATGGTGTCGTCGGGATCGGCCAGGTTGAACAGGAATTTCTCGGGGTCCGAGATGTTCCAGACCACCTGATAGGCCATGTCCACGATGTTCTGGTCGCGGGTCAGCATCAGCCCCGAATCCATCGGCCCGGCGCGGCCGGTGCCGATCTCCGTGGTCCGCTCGCCCGAGACCTGCACCACCTCGGCGGTGACGACGGGCCAGGGCGCGAAGTTCAGGCCCGGCTCGCCGGTGCCCACGGGCTTGCCGAACAGCAGCTCGACCGCGCGTTCCTCGGGCTTGACGGTGTAGAAGCTGGAAAAGGCCCAGACCGCCAGCACGGCCAGCGCCGCGATGCCCCAGGTGCCGCGGCTCATCTGGAATTGCGGGCCCTGCGGCCGGCGCGGGCCGCCGCCGCGGTTGCCACCGCCGCCGCCCTTGCCGCCCATCAGCACCCGCAGCCGGTCCTGGCCCTTGCGCACCAGTTCCTCGATCTCGGGGATCTGGTCGCCGCGGCGCGGACCCTGCGGCCGGTCGTCCCTGCCGCCGCCCGGACTGCCCCAGGGGGGCTGGCCGCCCCCTTGCGGCGGCTGCTTGCCGCCCTTGCCGTCATCTCCGCCGCCGCCCCAGGGGCCTTGTCCTGCCATACCTCTCGTGCCTCGCTTGATGTCTGTCTGGTTGAAACTGGTGCCTTCGGCCGGAAAATCAAGCCGATGCGGCGGGTTTGTCCATTTTTGCCGCCCCCACGCGGCGCGAAGGCTTGCGCATGGTCACAAGCTCTTCCGCCAGCGTCGGATGCACGGCGATGGCGGCGTCGAAATCGGCCTTGGTCGCGCCCATGCCCAGCGGAATCGCGATCATCTGGATCATCTCGCCCGCCTCGGGGCCGAAGATGTGGCAGCCCAGCACCTTGTCGGTCTCGCCGTCTACCACCAGCTTCATCACCGCCCGCGCATCCGAGCCGGCGAAAAGCGAGCGCATGGGCCTGAAGCTGGCGACATAGATGTCGGCGGGACCGCAGGCCTCGGCCTCTTCCTCGGTCAGGCCGATGGTCGCCACCTCATGCGGGCGGGTATAGACGGCGCTGGCCACCAGCCGGTGGTCGACCTTGCGCGGCCGGGCGCCGAAGACCGTGTCGGCAAAGCTGTGCCCTTCGCGGATCGCGACCGGGGTCAGGTTCACCCGGTCGGTCACGTCGCCCACGGCATAGATCGACGGCACCGAGCTTTGCGACCATTCGTCCACCGCGATCTCGCCCCTGCGGCCCAGCCGGACGCCGGCCTCCTCGAGCCCCAGCCCCTTGGTATAGGGCGCGCGGCCGGTGGCGAACATCACCGCGTCGAAGATCTCGCTGCCGCCGTCCTCGAAGGTGACGCGGACGCCCGCCCCCTCGCGGTCCAGCCGCGCCGGGTTGGTGCCCAGCCGCACGTCGACGCCGATGGCGCGCAGCTGCTCGGTGGCATGGCGGCGCATCTCGGCGTCGAAGCCGCGCAGCACCGCATCGCCGCGATAGGCCAGCACGGTGGCGCTGCCCAGGCCCTGCAGGATGGTGGCGAATTCGCAGGCGATGAAGCCGCCGCCCACCACCAGCACCCGGCCCGGCAGCCTGTCGAGCGTGAACAGGTCGTCCGAGATCAGCCCCAGTTCCTTGCCCGGAATGTCGGGGCGCTGCGGCCGGCCGCCGACCGCGATCAGGATATGCTTGGCGCTCAGGCGCTGGCCGTCGGCCAGCTCGACCGTATGCGCGTCGTGCAGCCGGGCGCGCTGCATGTGGACCTCGACCCCGGCATTCACCAGCCCCGAGGTATAGGCGCCCTCGAGCCGGTCGAGTTCGCGCAGGAGCTTGCCGTGGAACTCGGCCCAGTCGAAGCGGCCCTCGCCCGCGCCCTGCCAGCCGTAGCCGCGCGATTCGGCCGCCGCGGCGCCGGCTTGCGAGGCGAAGATCATCAGCTTCTTGGGGACGCAGCCGCGGATGACGCAGGTGCCGCCCATGCGGCTTTCCTCGGCCAGGCCGACGCGGGCGCCGTATTCGCTGGCCGCGATCCGCGCCGCGCGCACCCCGCCCGAGCCGCCGCCGATGACGAAAAGGTCGTAGTCGAATTTCATGCCATGTCCTCGCGCCGCAACTCCACCACCGACCCGTCCGGGCAGCCGATGATCGCCAGCTCGCAGATATTCAGGAACAGCCCGTGTTCAACCACCCCGGCGATCGCGGACAGCTCGGCCGCCAGCGCCTCGGCATCGGGGATCGATTCCAGCGCCAGGTCCAGCACCAGGTTGCCCTCGTCGGTGCGCAGGGGCGCATCGGCCCGCTTGCGCAGCAGGATCGGGCGCTGGGTCAGCTCCAGCCGGTCCAGCGCGCGCTGGATCAGCGTCCTGGTCGCCTGCCAGCCAAAGGGAATCACCTCGACCGGCAGGTGAAAGGCGCCCAGCCGGTCCACCACCTTGCCCTGGTCGGCGATGACCACCATGCGGTCCGAGGCGGTGGCGACGATCTTTTCGCGCAGATGCGCCGCGCCGCCGCCCTTGATCAGGTTCAGGTCCGGGTCCACCTCGTCGGCGCCGTCGATGGTCAGGTCCAGCCAGCCGATGGCGTCCAGGTCCTCGACCGTCAGCCCCAGCGCGGTCGCCAGCTCCGCCGTCGCCTTCGAGGTCGCGGCGCAGCGCAGCGCAAAGCCTTCCTCCTGCACCCGCTGCGCCAGGCGGCGCACGAAGATCGCCGCGGTCGAGCCGGTCCCCAGCCCCAGCCGCATCCCCGGCTCGACCAGCGCCACCGCGGCGCGGGCGGCGGCATCCTTGGAAAGATCGGTGACGGCGGGATCGGTCATGACGGGAATCCTTGGCTGAATGGCAGGCGGCACATGGCCGTCCTTATAAGCACAAGCCGCGCCATGGGCCACTACCGGCTGCGTCTTTTGGCCGCGACGAAACGCCTGACCGGCGGCGATTGCCTCGGGGCGGCGGCTGACCTACATCTGGCGGCCATGACGATACCCGCCACATATGCCGCCATCATCACCGCCGCGGGCCGCGGCACCCGCGCAGGCGAGGGCCTGCCCAAGCAATGGCGCGGCCTGGCCGGGCAAAGCGTGCTCGAGCGCAGCATCGCCGCCTTTTCCGGCTTCCCGCGCATCGTGGTGACGCTCGCGCCCGAGGACATGGCGCGCGGCCTCGCCGAGCTTGCCGGCCCGGTGGTGCTGGTCGCCGGCGGCGCGACGCGCAGCGACAGCGTGCGCGCGGCGCTGGAAAGCCTGGAAGGCAGCGGCGTGACCCATGTGCTGATCCATGACGGCGCCCGCCCGCTGGTGTCGCCCGGCGTGATCGACGGCGTGGTCGCGGCGCTTGCCGCCGGCGCGCCCGCCGCCGCCCCCGCCCTGCCCGTCACCGATGCGCTGTGGCGGGCCGCGGACGGCCGCGTCACCGGCACCGCCAGCCGCGAGGGGCTGTTTCGCGCCCAGACCCCGCAGGGCTTTGCGCTGGACGCCATCCTGGCCGCGCATCGCGCCCATCCCGAGGGCGCGGCGGACGACGTGGAGCTGGCGATCCGCGCCGGCCTGCCCGTCACCGTGACGCCGGGGGACGAGGACAACCTGAAACTGACCTGGCCCGAGGATTTCGCGCGGGCCGAGCGTATCCTGGGGGACGCGATGGACATCCGGCTTGGCAATGGTTTCGACGTGCATGCCTTCACCACAGGCGACCATGTCTGGCTGTGCGGGGTGAAGATCCCGCATGACAAGGCGCTGCTGGGCCATTCCGACGCCGACGTGGGGATGCACGCGCTGACCGACGCGATCTATGGCGCCTTGGCGCAGGGCGACATCGGCCGGCATTTCCCGCCCTCGGACCCGCAATGGAAGGGCGCGGAAAGCCATATCTTCCTGCGCCATGCCGCGATGCTGGCGCGGCAGATGGGCTATGAGATCTCGAACGCCGACGTGACGCTGATCTGCGAGCGGCCCAAGGTCGGGCCCCATGCCGGCGCCATGGCGCTGCGGCTGTCCGAGATCGTCGGGGTCGAGCCCGACCGGGTCAGCGTCAAGGCCACCACCTCGGAACGGCTGGGCTTCACCGGGCGCGAGGAAGGCATCGCCGCCATTGCCACCGTCACTTTGGTCAAGGGGTAATCATGGACAAGTTGATCGCGACATTCTTCGGCATCGGCCACCTGCGGCCGGCGCCCGGCACCTGGGGCTCGGCCGCCGCGGTGGTGCTGGGGGTCGCGGCCTATGAATGGCTGCACCCGATGCTGGTGCCGGCGGGTTTCGTGCTGGCGACCGTGCTGGGCTTCTGGGCGGTGCCGCGCGTACTGGCGCAAAGCGCCGACGGCGACCCGTCCTGGGTCGTCATCGACGAGGTGGCGGGGCAATGGCTGGCCATGAGCTTCACCGTGATCCCGCTGGCGCAGAAGGGTGTCTCGATCCTGGCGGCCTGGCCGGGCTTCGTCGCGCCATTCCTGCTGTTTCGGCTGTTCGACATCTGGAAACCCTGGCTGGTCGGGCGCGCGGACCGGCGCGGCGGCACGCTGGGCGTGATGGCGGACGACCTGTGGGCGGGGCTGTTCGCCGGCGTGGTCTCGGTCATCCTGGCCGGGCTTTACCATGCCGTGCTGGAGCCGATGCTGTGACCGACCCGGCCGAAGTCCTGGACCTGGCGCGCAGGCGCGGGGTGATGATCGCCACCGCCGAAAGCTGCACCGGCGGGCTGATCGCCGGGCGGCTGACCGACGTGCCGGGCTCGTCGGACGCGGTGGACCGGGGCTTTGTCACCTATTCCAACGCCGCCAAGGTCGAGATGCTGGGCATCCACCCCGAGACGCTGGAGGCCCACGGCGCGGTCAGCGAGGAAATCGCGGCCGAGATGGCCTCGGGCGCGCTGGCCCGTTCGCAGGCCGGCGTCGCTGTCGCCGTCACCGGCATCGCCGGCCCCGGCGGGTCCGAGCACAAGCCCGAGGGCCGGGTCTGCTTCGGCATCGCCGATGCCGGCGGCGTCAGCACCGAGACGGTGGATTTCGGCCCCCGCGGCCGCGCCGCGGTGCGCGCCGCCACCGTGGACCACGCGCTGGCTTTGCTGAAGGCCGCGCTGACCTAGGGGCGCGGCAATGCGGGGGCGAATGCCGGACGGTACACCCACACAGCAAGATCAGGTCGCGCCCGCCGGGCTGCCCAAGGCCAAGGCGACGCCACCCCCCGCCGGGCGGCGTCAGGCCAGGGCCTGCAAGGCGCCGGTCACGTCCTCGAGCCGCGTGTCCCAGCCGCAGACCAGCCGGACGCCGACCGGCTCGTCTTCCCCGGCCTTCTGGCTGTGCGGCCAGAGGTGATAGCAAAGGCCGCCGGCGCAGGCGCGGCGATGCAGATCGGCCGGGATGGTGGCAAAGACCGCATTCGATTCGACGCGCTGGTCGATGCGCACGCCGGGCAGCCGCGCCAGACCCAGCGCCAGCTCATGCGCCATGGCATTGGCGTGGCGCGCCAGTTGCAGCCACAGGTCGCCCTCGAGCCAGGCCAGCACCTGCGCCGCCAGATAGCGATGCTTCGAGACCAGCGCCCCGGCCCGCTTGCGGCGGAACTCGAACTCCTCGGATTTCGCGGGGTCGAAGATCAGCACCGCCTCGACCCCCATGCAGCCGTCCTTGGTGCCGCCCAGCGACAGGATGTCCACGCCCGCCCGCCAGGTCAGGTCGGCCGGCGCCACGTCCAGCCCGGCCAGCGCATTGGCAAAGCGCGCCCCGTCCATATGCAGCCCCAGCCCGGCATCGCGGGCGACGGCGGCAAGGGCATCGACCTCGTCCGGGGTGTAGACCGTGCCCCATTCGGTCGCGTTGGTCAGGGTCAGCGCGGCGTTCCGCCCGGCATGGACCGAATCGCGGCCATGGACCACCAGCGCTTCGGCCAGCGCCTCGGGGGTGATCTTGCCGCCGGCGCCGGGCACCGGGACAAGCTTGGCGCCGCCGGTCATGAACTCGGGCGCGCCGGTCTCGCTGGTCTGCACATGGGCGTCGGCATGGCAGAAGACCTTGCCCCAGCCCGGCGCCAGCAGCGACACGGACAGCGCATTGGCCGCGGTGCCCGAGGCCACGAAATGCACCGCCGCCTCGGGCGCGTCGAACAGTTCGCGCAGGCGGTCCTGGGCGGCGCGGGTGATGCTGTCCTGGCCGTAGGAGGGCACATGGCCCTCGTTCGCGGCGGCAAGCGCGGCCATGATGCGGGGATGCACGCCGCCCGCATTGTCCGAGGCGAAATTCATGAAAGATCCTCGATGATATGCTCGTCCCAGTCGTCCTCGGTCACGGAAAGCTCGCTGACGGTCCAGCCGCGCACCGAGGCGCCGGCGCGATGCACCGATTCGCGATCGCCCGAGATCAGATAGTGCCAGTCGTAAAGCGGCTTGCCCTCGGCGCGCAACCTGTAGGCGCAGGTCGAGGGCAGCCACCAGGCGATCTCCTTGAGCTTTTTGGGCGTCAGGACGACGCAATCGGGAACGAAATCATGGCGGTTGGCATAGCTGGAACATTGGCAGGTCTCGCCGTCCAGCAGCCGGCAGGCGACGCGGGTAAAGGCCAGCTCGCCCGTATCCTCATATTCGATCTTGTTGAGGCAGCACTTGCCGCAGCCGTCGCAAAGCGCCTCCCATTCCTCCTTGTCGAGGCGCGCCAGCGGCAGTTCCCAGAACCGTTCGCGCATCAGCGGGTCGCCAGGATCTCGCGCGCCTGGGCACTGTCGCGGTCCATCTGCGCGACCAGCGCGTCGAGCGTGTCGAACTTGGCCTCGGGGCGCAGATATTCGACCAGGGCGACCGACAGGTGCTGGCCATAGAGGTCGGCGGCGAAATCGAAGACATGCACTTCCAGGTTGGGCCGGTTCTCGCCGAACATCGGCCGCACGCCAAGGCTGGCCACGCCCTTGTAGCTGCCGCGGTCCGGCCCGGTCAGCACGTCGACCAGCACGGCATAGATGCCGAGCGCCGGCAGGTGCAGCCCCTCGACCGCCATGTTCGCGGTCGGATAGCCCAGGTCGCGGCCGCGCTTGTCGCCATGCAGCACTTCGCCGTCGATGCGGTGCCAATGGCCCAGCATGCGCTCGACGTCGCGGGTGCGGCCCTCGGTCAGCGCCTGGCGGATCGCGGTCGAGCTGTATTGCACCGCGCCATCGCCGATCAGCGGTGCCACGGTGACGCCGAAGCCCATCTCGCGGCCCAGCCGGGCCAGGGTCTGCGCATCGCCCGACCGCTTGCGGCCGAAGCAGAAGTCGGAGCCGACGGTGACATGGCGCACGCCCAGCCCCTCGACCAGCACCTCGCGCGCGAAGGCCTCGGGCGCAAGCCCGGCCAGCACCGCGTCGAAGGGCAGTTGGTAAAGATGGTCCACCCCCAGCCGCGCCAGCCGGTTCGCCCGCGATTCCACGTTCATCAGCCGGAAAGGCGGCGCGTCTGGGGCGAAGAACTCGCGCGGATGCGGCTCGAAGGTGATGACGCCGAGCGCCGCGTCGCAGGCGGCGCGCGCCGCGTCGATCACCGAGCGATGGCCCAGGTGGACGCCGTCGAAATTGCCCATGGCGACGGTGGCCCCGCGGGCATCGAGCGGCAGAGCTTTCCAGTCGTGATGGATGCGCAATCGGGCCCCCGGTGGGCCGGCGGCCGGCCCTGTCAGTCGAATTTGCGGCTTGGCGCCAGAACGACCGCCTCGCCTTTCAGGACGACCGTATCGCCGACGAGGCAGCGGGTTGCAAGGGTCACGCGGCGCTTTGCGTGGTCGATCGCCTCGACCGTGACCTCGGCGCGCACCATGTCGCCGGGCCGGACGGGGGCCATGAATTTCAATGTCTGGCCCAGGTAGACCGTGCCATGGCCGGGCAGCTGCTCGCCGATCACGGCCGAGATCAGCCCGGCGGTCAGCATGCCATGGGCGATGCGCCCCTCGAAGATGGTGTCCTGCGCATAGGCCTCGTCCAGATGCACCGGATTACGGTCGGTCGAGACCTGGGCGAACATCTCGATATCCTCGTCGGTCACTACCTTCTGCAGGTAGCGCATCATCCCGACCTCGAGATCCTCGATGACGATCGTGCCGCGCGGAAGGTTGTCCAGCATCATTCAATGCTCCCGATGAGTGGCTTCATGCTGCATAGCAGCAAAAGCATGGGCGCGCAACAAAATAACACGGGCACCATCCGAAAGGACGGATTGTTACCGAACCGTTCAGCGCAGCCGGCCGATGGCATAGGCCGGGTTCTGCGACCGCAGCGCCAGCCATTCCCCAAGCTGGGCCGGGTCGGGGTTTTCCACATCCGCGCCGAACTGGTCGAAGGCAAGGCCGCCGGTGATGAACAGCGCGTCCAGCCCCTCGCCCGTCGCGCCGGCGATATCAGTGGCGATGCCGTCGCCGATGGCCAGGATGCGGGCATCCTCGCCCAGCCCCAGCCGGCGGCGGGCAAGGTCATAGATCGGCGGATGCGGCTTGCCGAAATACAGCGAGGTGCCGCCCAGATCCTCGTAAAGCTCGGCCAGGGCGCCGGCGCAGTAAAGCCGCTTCTCGCCCAGGTCCACCACCACGTCCGGGTTGGCGCAAAGCAGCTTGAGCCCGCGTTCGCGCGCCAGCATCAGCCGGGCGCGGTAATCCTCGGGCACCTCGACCAGGTCGTCGAAAAGCCCGCAGCAGACGATGCCCTCGGCCTCGTCCAGCGCGACGCGGGAAATGGCCGGGGCATCGCGCCATTCCTCGGGGATGTCGGTGAAGAAGCCCTCGTCCTTGGGCTGGGCGATGGCCCAGACCCGGCGGCCGACGGCGCCGGCGAACATCGCGTCCTGCGCCGCATCGCCCGAGCTGACGATGGCGTCCCAGGCGTCGCGCGGCACGCCCATGGCGTCCAGCTGCGCCGCCACATAGCGGCGCGGGCGCGGCGCATTGGTCAGCAGCACCACCCGCCCGCCGCCGGCGCGAAAGCCCTGCAAGGCGGCGACCGCGGCCGGGAAGGCCGCGACGCCATTGTGCAGGCAGCCCCAGAGATCGCAGAACAGGACGTCGTAATTCGGTGCGATCTCGTCAAGCGAGCGGATGATCTGCGTCATGGAACTGCCCTTCGGTCAGACGGCCAGGGCCGGGATGATCTGCTTCTTGCGCGACATGACGCCGGGCAGCACCACGCTGTCGCCCGAAACCGTGGCGTTGAAGCTTTTCTCGGCGACCTGACGGACGAAATCGTTCGGCACCAGCAAGGTCGCTTCCTCGTTCAGGATGTCGACGATGAACAGCAGCACCTCGTCGGCGCCATCGGCGGCCGCAACGGCGGGCATGGCGGCCATCAGCGCCGCCTTGCGGTCCAGCAGCACCTGCGGCGCGGTCGTCTCCAGCACCGAGACGCGCAGCTGCTTGCCGCCCAGCTCGTATTCCTTGCTGTCCATACGCAGCAGGGCTTCCTCGGTAAAGGCCGACACGTCCGACTTGGCCGCGAACATCTCGGCCGCGTATTCGGGGATCGAGACGCCCAGATCCTTTGCCAGCTTCTCGGCCACGAAACGGTCGTGGGGCGTGGTGGTCGGGCTGCGGAACTCCAGCGTGTCCGACAGGATGCAGGTCAGCATCGCGCCCTTGATGGCGCGGGGCGCGCGGGCCAGATCCTCGTCGCCGATCAGGTCGTGCATGATCGTCGCGGTGCAGGCCAGCGGGCGGATGGTGATGTTGATCGGCAGGCGCGTGCGGATGCCGCCGGCCAGCAGGTGGTGGTCGATGATCTCGATCACATCGGCCTCGGCCAGCGAATCGGGCAGCTCGGCGGGGTTGTTGGTGTCCACCACCACGCATTGCTCGCCCGGCGCCACGTCGGCGATGATCTGGGGCTGGTCGAGGCCCCATTTCGCCAGCATCCAGGCGGCCTCGGTGTTCGGCTCGCCCTGAAGCACGGCCTGCGCGGGGGTCTTGCGCACCTCGGACAGATACCAGGCCCAGATGATGGGCGAGCCGGTCGAATCGGTGTCGGGGGCCTTGTGGCCGAAAACCTTGATCATGGGGATCCCCTGAAGCTTGGGCGGAAAATTCGCCGGGGTTATAGGGGCGCGGCCCGGCAATGTCTATCAACCCGGCGAGACGGCCGCATTCACCGCCAGCGCCAGCAGCACGGTGTTGTAGAAGAACGAGAAGGCCGAATGGAACAGCGTCACCCGCCGCATCCGCGTGCTCAGCGCCGTCACGTCCGCGGTCTGCGCCGCCATGCCCAGCGTGAAGCTGTAATAGAGGAAATCCCAGATCCCCGCATCCGCGTCCGGGGCCAGGCCCGGAAAGCCCAGGCCCCGCGCCTCGGTCCCGTCCGGGCCGGGCGCATACCACAGGCTGGCATAGTGGAAGGCCATGACGGTATGGATCATCGCCCAGCCCAGCGGCACCGAGGCCAGCGCCAGCACCGGGCGCAGCGCGATCCCGGCATGGGGGTCGCGGATCGTCAGCAGGATGGCGGCCAGGCTGATCGCCACCGCGCCGACGGCCAGCGGCACGATCAGGATCATCCCCTCGTCGTCGCGGTCGGCCTGGCCGCGCAGATCCTGCGCGCTGATGCCCCGCATCAGAAGCCCGGTCAGCAGCAGGTAGCCGGTGCAGAACAGCACGGAAAAGACCAGCAGCCGGTCCACCGGCTGCATGCGGTAAAGCGCCAGCCCCGCGGCAAGGCCAAGCGCAAAGCTCAGCAGGAAGCGCAGGTGCCTGCGCAGGTCTTGCAGCATCAGACCGGGGTCTGCTGGTGCTGCAGGATGCGCCAGTCGCCGGCGCGGCGGATCCAGGTCGTGGTGCAGAGCGCGCGATAGGTCTCGGCCCCGGCGCGGCGCGCGGTGGCGCGATAGGCCAGCACGCAAACCTCGTCGGTCTCGATGCTGGCGCGGTCGGCCATGGTCACTTCCTGCCAGCGCGGGGCGGATTGCAGCGCGGCGATCACCGCGGCGCGGTTCATGATGCCCCTGGGCTGAAAGGCCATCAGGCAGGAGCCGTCAAGCTTGCGCGCCGCCTCGGCCACCCCGGCCAGCCAGAATTCGCGTTCCTCGCGCCAAAGCTCATCCGCCATCGCCCGTCCCCTCCTCCAGCATGATCGGGCTGATGCTCCAGCCCCTTTCCTCCAGCAGCCGCAGCACGCCATGCTCTCCCGGCAGGTGCAGCGCGCCAAAGCCGATCACCACGCCCTTGCCCTGCCCGGCCGCCTCGGCCGCCGCCTGCTCAATCGGTTCGATCCAGCTTTCGTTCCGCCGGTCCATCAGCTTTTCCTGCGCCAGCCGCATCTGCTCGTCGACCGCGGCCCGGCTCAGGCCGGAATGGTCATAGGCGTCGAAACGGCCGAACTCCCAGATCAGCCAGCTGTCGCCGGCGAAATAGGTATCGGCCAGCGTCACCGCGTAATCGTCGGCATATTCGGCGGCGGGCATGGCGGCGCGGATCATGTCCTCTTCTTCCCTGGGGGTCATGTCCGCGAACAGGGTCAGGACCGTGTCCCAGGGCTCCAGCGCGCGAACCGGCACCCCGGCGGCCTGGGCGCGTTCCACCAGCAGGTGATCGAGCCCGCCGGGATCGCCCCTTTCCTCGATCAGCCGCATCATGCAGGGCGAGACCCCCAGCATGACCGCCACATACCAGGGCCGCAGCCGGCTGGCGATCACCGCCGGCAGGCCCCGCGCCTCCAGCGCGGCCGCAAGCGATTTCCACTCGGCATCGGTGAAGCGCTCGGGCAGGGTCGGCCCCTCGGGGTCGACCAGCAGGGACGGGTCCGCGGCCATGGCCTGGGTCAGCCGCGCCTCTTCCTCGGGGCCGGCCTCGACCATCAGCAGGGCGGCTTCGTCGAGCTCGGGGCCGAAGCGGTCCATGGCGAGGCCGTGGCGCGGATCGGCGAAGTGATAGGTGCCCAGCAGCGTCACCCGCCGCTCGCCCTTTTCGGCCCGCCAGAACAGGCCCTGGCGATAGGGCACGCCCTCGGCGGCCGCGTGCAGTTCGGCCAGCCGCGCGGGCGGCATGCGCTCGAACAGGTTCTGGCCCACGCAATCCTGCGCCGCCGCCGGCAAGGCCAGGGTCGCGGCGGCGAAAAGGGCGGTCAGGATCGGCTTGAGGCGCATGGGATCGGTTCCGGCATCGAGGATGGCGGCAGCATGGCACGGGCGCGCGCAGGGCGCCAGCCTAGCGCGGCAGGGGCAGCTCCTGCGGCGGGGGCGCCCCGGCCGCGACGGCGCGCCAGATGCGCTCGACCTGCGCGGCCTTGGCGGCCCAGGTGAAATCGCGCATGACGCGGGCCTGCCCCGCCGCCGCCATCGCGGGCAGCACCGCCGGATCGGCGGCGATGGCCTCCAGCCGCGCCCGCAGCCCCGCCACCAGATCGGCGCGGCGGCCCATCGGAATGCGGAAACCCGTCGCGTCGTCGACCAGCTCGCCCGGTCCCGCGTAATCGGCGATCACCGGCACCACGCCAAGCGCCATCGCCTCCAGCACCACGCCGCCGCCGAACTCGCGCACCGAGGGGAACACCAGAAGCTGCGCCTGCGCCGCGACGCCCTGCACCTCGGCATGCGGCAGCCAGCCGTGGAAACGCACTGCCTGCCCCACCGCTTCGCGCGCGACCAGGTCGCGCAGCGCCTCGGCCTGCGGGCCGTCGCCGACGATGTCCAGCACCATCCGGCCGTCGCGCAGCAAGGGCAGCGCCGCCTCGATCGCCATGTCGGCGCCCTTGTAGGGCACCAGCCGGCCGATGAAGCAGCCGCGCAGCGGCAATGTGCCGGGCTGCGGCGCGGTCAGGCTGAAGCGCGAGGGCTCGATGGCGTTTTCCGGCAGCCAGACGGTCTTGGCCCGGTAGCGCGCCGGGATCTCGCCCAGCGTGTGCAGCGAGCCGCAGAGGATGGCCGAGGCATGGCGCAGCATCGCGCCGCGGCCCGGCAGCGCCTTGTAGGCGCCGCGGACATAGGACAGCCATTCCCTTTCCCGCCGCCGCTCGCTGTCGAACCCCCTGGGCCAGGGCACGCCGCCGTTCAGCGGCCCCAGGACGAAGGGCACGCCCGCGCGGGCGCAAAGCGGCGCGATGCGGCTGTTCGCCGTCGGCGTCAGCGGCGTCACCCGATGCACGACATCGTATTGCCCGGCGCGGATCGCCGGGCCGAAGGCGCGCCAGACCAGCCGCTCGAAATAGCCGTAGCCCAGGGTCGAGACCGCGGTCTTCATCGTCCAGCCCACGCCCTTGCCCATGCTCAGCCGCTCGGCCAGCCGCCACATCGGCGCGGCCAGCTTTTCGCTGTCGATGGCGGTGAAATCGCGCCCCTCGACCAGGCCGGCGCGCAGGATCGCCTCGCGGTTGCGGACCTGGGTGACGATATGCACATCGGCCACCCCGCGCAGCGCATGGGCCAGCGACCAGCCGACCAGCGGCACCGAGACCCATTCCGGGTTCGCCGCCTCGGCGATGACAAGGGCCTTCAGACGCCGTTCCACCATAAGCTCCGCCCCCGCTGCTTTCCCTTCGGCCTAGCCGCGCCGCGGAAAGCCCGTCAAGCGGATTTCATGGCCGATTTCGCGATTGCAGACCGTTGACAGGCCGCGGGCAGGCGCCTAGATGGTTCGCCATTGGCACTCACCCGATCCGAGTGCCAACAGCTGCAACACTGCAACCTGAAACACCGGAGTGTTCTACAATGGCTTTCAAACCGCTGCACGACCGCGTTCTGGTCCGTCGCGTCCAGTCGGACGAGAAAACCAAGGGCGGGCTGATCATCCCCGACAGCGCCAAGGAAAAACCCGCCGAGGGCGAGATCATCGCCGTGGGCGAAGGCGCGCGCAAGGATTCGGGCGAGCTGATCGCGCCCGCGGTCAAGCCCGGCGACCGGGTGCTGTTCGGCAAATGGTCGGGCACCGAGGTCTCGGTCGATGGCGAAGAACTGCTGATCATGAAGGAAAGCGACATCCTGGGCATCATCGCCTGATCGTCCCCTTCCGATAACCCATTCAAGGAGCAGAACAGATGGCTGCGAAAGAAGTTAAGTTCAACAGCGACGCGCGTGACCGGATGCTGAAGGGCGTGAACATCCTTGCGGATGCGGTCAAGGTGACGCTGGGCCCGAAGGGGCGCAACGTGGTGATCGACAAGTCCTTCGGCGCGCCGCGCATCACCAAGGACGGCGTTTCGGTCGCCAAGGAGATCGAGCTTTCCGACAAGTTCGAGAACATGGGCGCGCAGATGGTGCGCGAAGTGGCCTCGCGCACCAATGACGAGGCCGGCGACGGCACCACCACCGCCACCGTTCTGGCCCAGGCCATCGTGCGCGAGGGCCTCAAGGCCGTGGCCGCCGGCATGAACCCGATGGACCTCAAGCGCGGCATCGACATGGCCACCGCCAAGGTCGTGGAAGCCATCAAATCCGCCGCCCGCCCGGTCAACGACAGCTCGGAAGTGGCGCAGGTCGGCACCATCTCGGCCAATGGCGAGGCCTTCATCGGCCAGCAGATCGCCGAGGCGATGCAGCGCGTCGGCAACGAGGGCGTGATCACCGTCGAAGAGAACAAGGGCATGGAGACCGAGGTCGAGGTCGTCGAGGGGATGCAGTTCGACCGCGGCTATCTCTCGCCCTATTTCGTCACCAACGCCGACAAGATGATCGCCGAGCTGGAGGATGCCTATATCCTGCTGCACGAGAAGAAGCTGTCGTCGCTGCAGCCGATGGTGCCGCTGCTCGAGGCCGTGATCCAGTCGCAAAAGCCGCTCCTGATCGTGGCCGAGGACGTCGAGGGCGAGGCCCTGGCGACGCTGGTCGTGAACAAGCTGCGCGGCGGGCTCAAGATCGCCGCGGTGAAGGCGCCGGGCTTCGGCGACCGCCGCAAGGCCATGCTGCAGGACATCGCCATCCTGACCGGCGGCCAGGTGATCTCGGAAGACCTGGGCATGAAGCTGGAGAATGTCACCATCGACATGCTGGGCCGGGCCAAGAAGATCTCGATCAACAAGGACAACACCACCATCGTCGACGGCGCCGGCGAGAAGGCCGAGATCGAGGCGCGCGTCGCCCAGATCCGCCAGCAGATCGAGGAGACCACCTCGGACTACGACCGCGAGAAGCTGCAGGAGCGCGTGGCCAAGCTGGCCGGCGGCGTGGCGGTGATCCGCGTCGGCGGCATGACCGAGATCGAGGTCAAGGAGCGCAAGGACCGCGTGGACGACGCGCTGAACGCGACCCGCGCCGCGGTGCAGGAAGGCATCGTGGTCGGCGGCGGCGTGGCGCTGGTGCAGGGGGCCAAGGCGCTGGAAGGGCTGGCCGGTGCGAACTCGGACCAGGAAGCCGGCATCGCCATCATCCGCCGTGCGCTGGAGGCGCCGATGCGCCAGATCGCCGAGAACGCCGGCGTGGACGGCGCGGTGGTTGCCGGCAAGGTGCGCGAATCCTCGGACAAGGCCTTCGGCTTCAACGCGCAGACCGAGGAATATGGCGACATGTTCAAGTTCGGCGTGATCGACCCGGCCAAGGTGGTGCGCACCGCGCTGGAGGATGCGGCCTCGGTCGCCGGCCTGCTGATCACCACCGAGGCGATGATCGCCGAGAAGCCCGAGCCCAAGGCCCCCGCCGGCGGCATGCCCGACATGGGCGGCATGGGCGGCATGATGTAAGCTGCCCGAAGCGGCGAAAGACCGGGCCGCCCCGCAGGGGGCGGCCTTTTTCGCGGGCGGACCGCGCCAGAACAAGGGCCTTGCCGCGCACCGGGGCCGCTCTGGGCCGCACCGGGCCGCACCGGGCCGCACCGGGGCCGCACCGGGCCGGGCTGGGGCCGCACCGGGCCGGGCTGGGGCCGGGGTGGGGCCGGGAACCTGTCGGGAAAGGACGGGCCGGCCCAGGGCCCATGCAAGGCCATGCGCTTTTCCTGGCAGAGGCCACAGCCCTCCCCCGGTCCTTTACCCGAAGATTTTCATGCCCGGGAAGACGGAGACGGCCTGGCGACCGCAGGCCGCGCCCTGTCAGGCCTTCAGCACCCTTCCGGCTGGTCGTAGAGCCCGGCGAAGCGCTGGCGCAGCAGGTTCTTTTGCACCTTGCCCATGGTGTTGCGCGGCAGTTCCTCGACGAAGAGCACGCGCTTGGGCTGCTTGAACCTGGCCAGCCGCCCTGCCAGCGCCGCCAGCACCCCCGCCTCGGCCAGCGCCGGACTGCCGGTCGGGACCACGACCGCCGTAACCCCCTCGCCGAAATCGCCATGCGGAAGGCCGATCACGGCAGATTCGACCACGCCGGGCAGCGCGTCGATCTCGGCCTCGACCTCCTTGGGATAGACATTGTAGCCGCCGGTGATGATCAAATCCTTGCCGCGGCCGACGATGTGCAGATAGCCGCGCTCGTCGAATTTCCCCAGGTCGCCGGTGATGAAGAAGCCGTTCTCGCGCAGCTCGGCGGCGGTCTTTTCCGGCAAGCGCCAATAGCCCTTGAACACGTTCGGGCCGCGCACCTCGATCATGCCGATCTCGCCCCGCGGCAGTTCCACGCCGGTTTCCGGGTCGGTGACGATGATCTCGGTGCCGGGCAGCGGCAGGCCGACGGTGCCGGCGATGCGCGCGCCTTGTCTTTCCAATCGAGGAGGACCAGGCACGGCTGACAGTCGGGATCGCCGATAGACGAGGGTGAAAAATCCTCGAAATGACTGAAGATATTTATCTCAAAATATTATTTGCATGAATCAATTTACCTAAAAATCATCAACCTCTCCGGCAGGTCGCGACGGGAAACGCGATGGCCGAGACGCAAAATTCTCTGCCAGAGGCACTTTATCGCCCGTTCCCGGCCGCTGGCTTGCGGGTAGGCATGACGAAGCGCAGGCGCTTCGCGATGCGGTCCTCGGCATCGATGACGATCCTGAAGATGTGGCCGTCGTGATGGAAGGTCAGGCGGTGCAGGCCGATGTCGCTGCCTGTGCCGCGCTCGGTGCGGCTGGTGGTGCCGCCGTCGCGGATCAGGGCTCGCGTGGCTTCGGCCGGCTGCCGAAAGCCGCGGCAAGCAGGTCCGCGCCGACGACGAAGCGGCCGTCGGCAATCTCGATCCGCTCGGCTTGCTCAGCTTCGGCCGCAGGGGCGCCGTGCCCGCCTTCCCCCTTCGTCGCCGGTCATCAGGACGCGCCATGCCGCCCCATCCAGACCCTTGAACTCGCGGTTGCGCAGCGCCCCCAGGAAAGCCGCAAGCCCCGAAAGGCCCATGGCCAGCGACAGCGGGATCAGCAGGGCCAGGCTCATGCCCGATCCCCCAGGATGGCACGGAAAAGGTGCCAGGTGCCGTGGCCCGGGACAAGATCAGGATCAGCTCCAGAAGCCCGGTCGCGACGCTGTGCGCGATGCCCTGCGTGACGATCGCGCCCCAGGCCAGCGAGGGGCCGGGATTGCGCGCCAGCATCGCAAAGCTGAACCCCGGCGCGGTCAGCGCATCGCGCCGCTCGGACATCAGCATCGGCAGGGCATAAAGGCGATGGCGAAGGCGAAGCCCGCGAACAGCCCACCGACCAGTCTGCCGGTCAGCAGCAGCATCCAGCCGCGCAGGGTGGTGAAGGTGTCGGCCAGCGCCTCGCCCGCCCCCGGATAGGATCGCAGCCAGAAGAACAGCGCGTAAAGCAGGTCCGCCGTGCGCAGCCAGAACAGCAGCAGGCACAGAAGCAGTCCCGCACAGGCAAGCTGCGCGCCCGCAGCGGCGCGGGAATGGCGCATGTCGGCCAGATACGCGCCTTCGCCCCGTGCCAGCGCGCGAAAGCCCGATGGCCAGGACAGGCCCCAGGATCATGCGCCCGCCAGCGCGGGCAGCACCAAGTATATCAGGCAGAAATGCCACAGGGTCCAGACCGCCGCGACCGAAAGCAGGAACAGCGCTACCCCAAGGTTGGCCAGGGGGTTGCGGCGGAAATCGCGCCAGCCCGCCGCAAGGCAGTCCAGCGCCACCCGCGCGGACAGGTTGCGGGCCAGCGTGTCCTGGGGCCGCGGGGACGCGCGCCGCATGGGAAGGGGTTCCAGCATTAACGCCCCTAACAGTTGTGCCGGTCGGGCGAGATCGCGGCGCATTCCGGCTGCGAGCGAAAGGCCACGGCGACCAGATGGACATTGGCGGCGGCAAAGACCAGCAGCGCCACGGCCGCGGCACAGATCGCTAGCCGCCTTTGCGCCCCCGGCAGGCCGGCGACGTAAAGCGCCAGCAGGTTGCGCTCGACCTCGGTCAGCCGGCCTTCCCATGCCGGCAAGACCCCGGCGCGGCCGTTCATCAGCGTGGCGCAGATGGCGGCGGGCGTGCCGCCATAGATCCATTGCTCGTCGGCCTATGAGGGCGCACCGAGGCTCATGCCGCCCTCGCCCCGCTCGCCATGGCACGAGGCGCAGTTGTCGGCGAACAGCGTCGCGGCGGGGATGTCGGGATCGGCGGTGCCGTCGAAGGCGATGACATAGGGCACCAGCTGCTCGATCTCCGCGCGCGACAGCATCCCGTCGCGGCCGAAACCCATGATCTGGACGCTATTCGTCTCGGGGTGGTTGTTGTTGACGCCGACGCAGATCAGCTGGGCAATATCGGCGGGGTCCGTGGACCGCAGCCAGTCGCCGTCGTCCAGCGCCGGGAAACCCGTGCCGCCATGGCCGTCCCTGCCCTGCCCCTCGGCGCCGTGGCAGGCGGCGCAATTGTCGGCAAAGAGCCGCGCTGCCGCCGGGCGGGCCACGGTCATCAGACCGGCATCCGCCGCCAGCGCCTTGAAATCGCCCGTGGCGAAGCGGTCCTTCCAGCCCGCGCACAGGGCGGTCATGCAGGCATGGCCGGCCTCGGTCTCGGTGGCCTTGGTCGATGCCCAGTAGGCCGCGGGTATAGTCGCGGCCCAGGGGCCAGGCGGGCAGCAGCACCCAGGCGACGACCGAATAGGCGAAACTCAGCGCCGGCGCCCAGATCACGATGCGCGGAAAGGGCGTGTTCAGCTCCTTGATGCCGTTCCAGTCATGGCCGGTGGTCTCGTAGCCGGTGACGGGGTCGATCTCTTGCTTGCCGCTCATCCCCGGCCCCCTGCCGCGCCGAGGGGCGCCAGGCCAGCCACAAAGCCACGCCGAAGAAACCCATCATCCAAAAAGCCCGAAGGTCTTGGCCATCAGGACCAGGAAATCATGCAGCGCCATCACCCGCCCTTCCCGCTGGCGACCCCGGTCAGCCGGCCCAGGGATTGCAGATAGGCGGCCAGCGCATCCATCTCCGTCAGCCGCCCCGGATCGCCGTCGAAGGCGCGGATGGGCGGCCGGTCGCCGTGGCGTTCCGCGAAACCCGCCGCGTCGCCGTCGGGCATGGCCTGCCCAGCGGCGTCGCGGGCGGCATGGGCGACCATCCCGTCGTCATAGGGCACGCCGAGCCGCGCCAGCACGGCGATCTCCAGCGGCCGCATCAGCCAGGGACAGGCCGGCATGATCGAGGCCGGCACCACCTCGCGCGCGCGACGCGCCAGTCGTCGGAATACTTGCCCCCCAGCCGGACGATATCCGGCCCGGTGCGTTTCGATCCCCACGGCGTCGGGAAATCCCAGGCGCTTTCGCCCACGATGAAATAGGGGCCGTGGCGGTCGATCTCATCGGCCGGGGTGCGGATCATCTGGCTGTGGCAGGCAATGGCAGCCCTCGCGCATGTGGATCTCGCGCCCCAGTTCCAGCGGCGTCGGCGGCGCAGATCCGCGGGGATCTCGACCGTGCGCTGGATGGTGAAAAGCGGCGCGATCTCGACGATGCCGCCGGTCGAGGCCGCGACGATGATCCCCGCCACCAGCCCCATGGACAGCTTTTCCAGGCTGCAATGCAGCCTCAGCATCGCGCTCCTCCGCCGCCATGGTCGCGTGGACTTGCTCCCGCGCGCGGCGCTGGCGGAAGGTCGAGGGTATTGGCCACGCAGATCAGCACCCCAAGCAGGAACAGCGCGCCGCCGAAGGTGCGCAGCAGGTCATAGGGCGCCATCGCCATCACCGATTGCAGGAAGCCGTGGGACCGCGCGCCACCTGCGTCATGGTGCGCCACATCAGCCCCTGGGGGACGCCCGCGTTCCATATGGCGACGACATGGACCAGCGTCGCCGGCACCCCCAGTCGGAAATGCCGCTCGACCGCCCGCGGCCAGCGCATCCCGTCCTGCCCGGCCAGATGGGGCACCAGCGTATAAAGCGAGCCGAAGATGATCATCGCCAGCCAGCCAAGCGTGCCGGAATGGACGTGCCCCACAGTCCAGTCGGTGCAACGCGACAGCGCGTTGACCGGCCGGATCGCCAGGAACGAGCCCTCGAAGGCCAAGAGCCCGTAGAACGCCGCCGCGACGAACATGAAACGCAGCGTGGCGTCGTCGCGCACCTTGTGCCCGCCGCCGTTCAGCGTGGGTTGCGCCCGTCAGACAGCCCGTGACCGCCCCGGCAGCAGAACAGGTTGTAGCCCTGCAGCAGCACCCAGGGCCCCCGGCAGCCGCGCGCGCGCGTTGCGCTGGACGACATGGAACAAGGCCGGGATCAGCGCATTGCCGCCAAAGCCGAAGAGGATGCCGGTGGCATGGGCCGGCCGCAGCGGCCCGAAGCGGGTGGCGGGCCAGGGCGGCGTCGCCTCGGGCCAATAGAGCAGCCCCGCCCCCGTCAGGCTGGCGCAAGGCGCCGCCATCGCGGCAAGATAGCTCCGCCGGCACGGACCGGCGACGCACGCGTGTCCGGCCGGGGCAACTCCCCGCCGCGCTAGGCGGGCGCGTATGTCAGCCGGATCACCTCTCCGCCGATGCGGTCGCTGGCGACAAGGCGCAGCGGGGGCCGGGGGCCGGCGAAGAACGGCTTGCCGCGGCCCAGCACGACCGGGTGGAAATAGAGCCGATATTCGTCGATCAGCCCCCACTCGCCCAGGCTTTGCGCCAGCTCCGGCCCGGCGACGTCGATCTCTCCGGCGCGTTCCGCCTTGAGGCGGCGGATCCGCGCCTCGATGTCATCCGCAACCAGCGTCGCATTGGGACCGACCGAGGTCAGCGAGCGCGAGACCACCCATTTCGGCTGGCGCCGCCAGGCATCCGCGAAGGCGCGGTCCTCGGCGCTCCATTCGGGATGGTCCTCGTCCCAACAGCGCATCACCTCGTAGATGCGGCGGCCGTAGAGGCTGCCGGCCAGGCCGCGCACCTGCCCGGTCCAATGGTGAAACAGCACCGGATCGGGCACGAAGGCGTCGTGATCGACATAGCCGTCCAGCGACAGGTTCATTCCGAAGAGGAATTTCGCCATGCTGCATATCCTCCCTGGCCGTTGGTTCAGCCCGCCGTGATCCTGCCGCAAGCGGTCCCTGCTCAGCCATTCGATGCCGTGAACACCGCCCGCTGCGCGTCGAAGGCGCGCTGATAGGCGGGACGCGCCTTGCCGCGCGCGACATAGGCGCAGAGGTTCGGAAATGCGTCCAGCATGCCGCTGCCCTCCAGCCTGCGCAGCACTGTCACCATCAGCAGGTCGCCGGCGCTGAAGGCGCCGTCAAGCCAGTCGGCATCGCCGAGCCGGTTGGACAGTTGTTCCAGCCGGCCATGGATGCGTTTTTCCAGCAGGGGAAGGCGGGCCCGGTGCCAGGGCTTGTCGTGTTCATGGTAACGCGCCTGTTCGTGCTCGACGATGGGCGGCTCCATGGTGTTGAGCGCGGCAAAGATCCACATGATCGCCCGCGCCCGCGCGTTCGCGTCCTCGGGCAGTAGGCCCGGATGGCGCCCGGCGATATGCAGCACGATGGCGCCGGATTCGAACAGCGCGAGGTCGCCTTCCTCATAGGTCGGGATCTGCCCGAAGGGGTGAAGCGCCAGATGCGCGGGCCGCTTCATCTCGTCGAAGGACACCAGCCGGGTGTGGTAGGGCTGGCCGACCTCCTCCAGCGCCCAGCGGACGCGCATGTCCCGCGCCAGCCCTTGGCCGCGATCCGGGGATTGCGCAAAGGCGGTGATGGTGGGCGTCATCGGAAGGCTCCGCGTGATGGGATCGCCGGGCCGGGCGGCCCGCGCCTATTGGTTGATCTCGGGCTCGACCAGCTTCGCCAGCTTGCGCAGCGAATCCTGCCAGCCGAGATAGCAGGCCTCGGCGGGGATCACGTCCGGCACGCCCTGCTGCTCGATGGTGATCTCTGTGCCGACGGAGACCTGTTTCAGGTCCACCGTGACCTTCATCTCGCCCGGCAGGTTGGGGTCGTCGAACCCGTCGGTATAGACGAGGCGCTGGCCGGGGATCAGTTCCAGATAGGTGCCGCCAAAGGAATGGCTCTGGCCGGTGGTGAAGTTGCGAAACGACATGCGGTGATGGCCGCCGACCTTCGCCTCCAGTTCGTGGACGGTGCAGAGAAAGCCGTAGGGTGGCAGCCAGCTTGCCACCGCGTCCGGCTCGATGAAGGCGCGATAAAGCTTTTCGGGCCTGGCCGCGATGACGCGGTGCAGTCGGATGGTGCTGGGCATGGTGTCCTCCGTGTCTACCTTGGATATTCCAGTTGCATGGCCACCGCGTCGGCGGTGCCTGCACCGTAACGCGCGGCGATCGCTGCAAGGGTCCGGTCGAGGGCCTCGGCGGGCGGGCTCTCGGGAAAGATGGGGACACGCCTCGCTTCCGGTCCGTCCGTGCCCTGCCGGTCGGGGATGAGGCGGATGCCGTTCCGGGTCTCGACCGTGCCGCTCGGGGCATATGCCGTCACCGTCGACCGATAGGTCCGCGACCAGGCATCGGCTGCCAACGCCAGCGAGACCTCGTCCATGCCCGGTGCAAGGGCGATGCCCAACTCCTCATGGTTCCAGAAAGCCAGCCGGTTGGCCAGAACTGTCACCGCGAAAGGCCGGCTCAGCGCGAAGGCGCCGCTGGCATGGCGTGCGTCCCATCGGGCGATGCCGAGATCGCGGGCGACGGCTTCCGCCCTGGCCCGGCCCGCGATGGCCTCGACCAGGGTCAGCATCATCGGCATCGAGGCGGTGATGCCGGTCGTCGTCACCACGCCGCCATCCGCCACCATCCGCCGGTCGGGGGCATGCGTGATGGTCGGGTCGATCTTCCGCAGCCGGTCCAGGTAATACCAATGCGTCGTCGCGCGCTTGCCCTTCAGCAATCCGGCGGCAGCGACGACCTTGGCGCCGGCGCAGATGCCGACGATCACCGCGCCCTTCCTCGCCTGATCCCGCAGCCAGCCCGTCACCACGGGGTCGTCGTCGCGGCTCATGGCGGGGACGATCACGTGATCCGCGCCCTGCGGATGCGCGGCGTCGAAGTCCGCGATGGTCATGTCGGGCTGCACGGTCAGCGCGGGAAACAGCCGCACCGGGCCGGGGCCGGTGGCAAGCGAGACCACCTCGGCCACATCGGCGCGCTTCAGGATGCCAGGGGGCAGCAGGTAATCGGTGGTCTCGGTCGCATCGTTGATCCCGACGATGGCGATCAGGGGACGGGGGCGCTTCGGCTTCAGCGCCGCGAGCAGGGCGCCCCTTTCCGCTTGCGGCACCGGCGGGGCCAGGGCCACGGATGCGGGCGGCAGCGAGGCGATCCAGAGGCCGAAGCCCGCCGTCGAGAGAACGGCCAGTCCCAGGATGGCCACCAGGACGAGGCGACGTTTCATCGGCTTGCTGGGCCGTGCCGGGCGGTCAGGCTGCAGGTCGCTCATGCCGGTTGCTCCTTCCTGCGCGGTGGCGGTCAGCTTTCGGCGATGGGGCAAGGATAGCAAGGTGCGCCTCTGGCAGAAATGACAGAAATGCCGTATTTTCGGCCAATGCACCAGGTCGCCTTCATCCTTTATCCGGGTTTCGAACTGCTGGACATTTCGGGGCCGGCATCGGTCTTCAACGGCGCCAATCGCGCCCTGGGCCAACGCGGCAGGCCGGCATTCTACAAGGTCGTGCCCCTGTCGGCCCAGGGCGGGGCCGTCGACAGCAGCAGCGGCATCGCCCTGGAAACCCGCCCCATCGCCGAACTGCCGGGGAAAGCCGGGACCGTGCTGGTGGTGGGCGCCGAACGGGAGCCCCTGCTGCAGGCGATGGCCGACCCCGTCCTGCGCTCCATGCTTCCGCGGCTGACGGCAGAGGCCGGGCGCTTCGGCTCGGTCTGCACCGGCGGCTTCGTCCTGGCCGCGTCGGGGCTGCTCGACGGGCACCGGGTCGCCACGCATTGGGACGCCTGCGAAGCCTTCGCGCGGGCCTTTCCCGGGGTCGCGGTCGAACCCGAGGCGCTTTACCTGGCCGAAGGCAGGCTCTGGACCTCGGCGGGGGTGACGACCGGCATCGACATGGCGCTGGCGATGGTCGCGCATGACCTCGACGCGGGGATCGCCGGCGAGGTGGCCAAGCGGCTGGTCCTCTATGCCCGGCGGCCCGGCTACCAGTCGCAGTTCAGCCCCCTTCTCAGGGCCCAGGCGCGGGGCGACAACCCGTTCGGGGATCTGATCGGCTGGATGCAGGCGAACCTCGACGCGCCCCTGGACGTGCCGTCGCTGGCCGCCCGCGCCGGGCTGTCCGAGCGCAGCTTCCACCGCAAGTTCACCGCGGCGACGGGCGAGACCCCGGCCCGCTTCGTCGAGACCGCCCGGCTGGATGCCGCGCGCATGCTCCTGTCCCGCGGGCTGCCGCTGAAGACCGTCGCCGCGCAGGTCGGCCTGTCCCCGGCCCCGCGGTTCGTGCAAGCCTTCGAGCGCCGCTTCGGCATCACCCCGCGCCTGTTCCGGGACATGCATATGGACCCGCCGGCCGCAGTGGACGCGATCGGCTGAACCGTCGCCATGCCGCAGCTTTGCGGACCCGCGCATCGGTCCCTCGATTGCAAGAGTTTCGAGGGTTTATAGGGCAAGAACTTGATATTACTTCTTGCCTTGCACTCCATGGACGCTCTCGAATGACGAAGGGCATCGAGCCCTCCGCGGCGGCCGGAGCTATGCCCAGGTATCGCCGACGGTGAAGCCTTCGGTGAAGGGATCGTCATGATCCAGCACCAGCGTGTTGAGCCCGTAGATCCAGCTGGTCCCCGAGATTTCCGGCACGACGGCGCGCCGGCCCGCGATCTCGGTCTCCTCGACCAGCCGCCCGGTATAGACATTGCCCAGGATGCTCTGGTGGCGGAAGCTCTGGTCCAGCGGCAACTCGCCCTTGGCATGCAGCACCGCCATCTTGGCGCAGGTGCCGGTGCCGCAGGGGCAGCGGTCCAGCGCGCCGGTCCAGGTCGCGGGATTGTCCCAGGAGAAATCCCCCGAGGCCATGGTGACGGCGTTCCTCCAATCCGCGTTCGGATCGTCCGTCGGCTCGGAAAGCTGCGAGATGGTGATGCCCACGCCCGGATAATCGGGATGCTCGACCGGAAGCTGCTCGATCGCCGCCTGCCGGATCATCGCCGAGATGCGGGCGATCTCACGGCCATGCTGGGGGATGAGCTCGAGGCCGGGAAACTGCCGGACATCGGCAATGGCATAGAACATGCCGCCCCAGCCGACATCGACGCGGACCTTGCCCAGATGCGGCACCTCGATCTCGGCGTCCAGATGGGCGGCGAAGGCCGGCACGTTGCGGAAGGTCACGCTCTTGACCTTGCCGCCCGCGCATTCGGCGCGGACCCGGATCAGCCCCGCAGGCGCCTCCAGCACCAGTTCGGTCATGGGCTCCTTCATCGGCAGCAGGCCCATTTCCAGCAGCACCGTGACGACCGAGATGGTGTTGCCGCCGGACATGACCGGATATTCGATCTGCTCCATGATGATGTATCCGGCATCCGCCTGGGGATGCGAGGGCGGCACGATGATGTTGCAGCAATGCGCCGAATAGCCGCGCGGCTCGCGCAGCATCAGCTTGCGCAGCTGGTCGTCATTGGCCTCCAGCCATTTCATCTTCTCGTAGACCGAGTTTCCAGGGATATGCGGAACGCCCCCGGTAATCACCCGCATCGGCGTTCCGGCATGCGTATCGACGGCATGGATCATTCGCTTGAACGCCATTCCTGTTTCTCCTGAGGCAATTGTGTCGGGATGGGTTGGGACAGAGAGGGTTCGGTTCGCCCGAGGAATGTCCGGGCGAACCGAGGGTTTTCATTCGCGGCCCCCGATCCGCCGGGCCGCTCGGCGCGGCCGCGCGGCGGGAGCGATCAAAGCGCGGCTTCGATCTTTTCCGCGACCTCGGCCGGCACCCATTTCGTCCACATGTCCTTGTTTTCCTCAAGGAAGTGGATCGCGCCATCCTCGCCCATGGCCTGGCTCTCTGCCTGCCAGGCCATCAGCTTGGCCACGGTTTCGTTGCTCCAGCCGCGGGTGTTGAAATAGTCCAGGATCTGGGGGCTGGTGCGGTCGGCGAAATCCTTGGTCAAGACCGTCATCACCGTATCGACCGGCCAGGCCGTGACCTTGGGATCGGGGCAGTCGAGGCTGGTGATGCACCGCTTCCATTCGGCCGGATCGTGTTCCTGCGAGGCTTCCAGCAGCACCAGCTCGTATTTGCCCAGCAGCGCGGTCGGCGCCCAGTAATAGGTGATGAAGCCCTCCTGCCGCTCATAGGCCCTGGCGATGGCGCCATCGAGGCCGGCGGCCGAGCCCGGCCGCATCAGGTTGAACCCCTTGCTTTCGGCCTCGTAGGCCTTGAACAGCTGCGCGGTGACGACCGTGGCGCCCCAGCCTTCGGCGCCGTTGAAGATCACGCCCCTGTCGGGGTTTTCCGGGTCGGGGAAAAGCTCGGGATGGGCCAGGGCATCCTCGACCGTCTTGATGTCGGGATGCGCATCGGCAAGGTATTTGGGAATCCACCAGCCCTGGATGCCGCCGTCGGGCAAGGCCGGCGCACCATAGACGATCTTGCCCTCCTCCAGCCCGCGCGGCACGATTTCGGGCAGCAGGTCCACCCAGGTCTCGGACGAAACGTCGGGCGAGCCCTTCTCGACCATCGAGGTGGTCGAGGGCACGGTGTCGCCGGGGATGGTCTCGACGCTGCAGCCATAGCCGTTCTCAAGGATGAACTTGTCGACATAGGTCAGCAGCTCGGCGCTTTGGACGTTGTGGAGCGCAAGCGTCACGTTGCCGCAATCCTGCGCCGAGGCCGACCAGGCCCCGCCAAGGAAACCGGCGGCCAAAACGGTGGAAGCGAGTAGTCTTTGCACGTTCTTTCTCCCTGCATGCGGCGATTGATCGGGACAGGGCGCCGCTTGGTTCTGTCCCGTATGGGCGGCTGCATCTCCCCAAACAGGCTCGGGTTCTTTGGGGGCCTTATTTTCGTATACGATATTTCAGATACGAAACCTTGCTATCGCGTGTGATTCTGTCAAGCCGTTTTCCGGCCTGCCCGCCGCAGATCCCTGCGGCCGGCCCTTGACCTTCCGGGGGTGGAAAGCCCTATTCCTGTAGGCTGGAACGCAACGCAGGAGGGTTTTCTCATGAACTTCGCGCGTCAAGGCCATCACCCCCACCCGACGCGGCCGCAGGAGGGTCGGATGAACCGGCTGGCACCGATCCTTGCCGCGGGCGCCCTCGCGATCTCGGCCGGGCTTGCCCTTGCGCAGGATGGCGACGCCCATGGCGATCACATGCACGCCGATGCCGACGGCGCCGCGACCCAGGCCTATGTCGCGGCGATGGAGCGGATGCATGACGACATGATGATCGAGCATACCGGCGATGCCGATGTCGATTTCATGCGCGGCATGATCCCGCATCACCAGGGCGCCATCGACATGGCCAGGATCGTGCTTGAGCACGGCTCGGACCCCGAGGTGCGCAAGCTGGCCGAAGAGGTCATCAAGGCCCAGGAGGCCGAGATCGCCATGATGCGCAAATGGCTTGAGGAGCGCGGCGAGTAAGGCGCCGGACCGTGCCCGCCCTGCGACGTCACCCGGCCCGGACCGCGAACAGGGGCTGCCCGCCCGATCGCAGGACGCGGGGGGCGTTCGGGGGGACGAAGAAGCCGCCGCCCGGCCGGACCCGGCCCCAGCCGTCCTTGCGGAACTGGCCGGGCGAGAGGACCGGGTAGGTCTCCTCGGGCGCGTGCCGGTGGTCGGGATGGCGCGTGTGCGGGGCGACCAGGCCGAGGCCCGGCCACAGGCCGCAGCGCTCGTCGATGCTGCCGGGGCGCAGCCGCATGGCATTGGCGGGGCTGTCCGCGACATTCGCGCTGGCGTTGGGGGCGCCGTTGCGCCGGCGCCAGCACAGCAGCGGCGACAGCGCCCGGAGGACGGCCAGGTCCGCCTTGGCAACGGGTGGTCCCGCGCCGGCGCCAGCCAGCTGCGGGCCGGCTGCGCTGCCGGGCCGGCGCCGGCCTGGCCCTCGGCCCCAAGCGCCCCGGCGATGCGGCAGAGCGATGCGGATGCCTGAATCGCCGGCAGGGCCGGATCGCGAAAGTCCCGCAGGGCTTGGGCTCGTGCCATGCTGATATCCCCCGTCGCTGTCGCCATCTTCCGGCCGCGCCGCGAAGCCGGTCGCGGCCGGATGCCTCGCCTCACAGATCCTTGACCAGCCGCAGCGCGTCGTAGATCGCCGCATGGGTGTTGCGCGCCGCCACCGCGTCGCCGATGCGGTAAAGGCGGAAGCGGCCCTCGGGGTTCTTGCGGACCTCTTGCAACCCGCCGGTGGTCAGGGCCTCGTAATCGACCTCGCCCAGGTTCGAGGCCAGCGGCTTCAGCTCGAAATACAGGTCGTCCAGCGGCCTTGTGCCATGGTTGACGACGACCTGATCGACGATGCGCTCACGGGTGAAATCGCCGTAATCGCTGCCCAGGCGCGCACGCAGCTGGTTGCCCTCGCGCGCCACCGACATGAGCCGCCAGGTGACGGTGAAGGTGGTGTCGCGCTTTTGCAGGTTGCGCATATAGGGCACCAGGTTCATCGCCATCACCTCGGGCGAGAAGCTGCGGTCCGGAGTCACGATCTCGACCGCGGCGCCGGTGGCCGAGATCAGGTCGGCGGCCTGCAGCGCCGCATGGTCGCCCGCGTCGTCGAAGATCAGCACGTTGCGGCCCGGCTTCACGTCGCCCGACAGGATGTCCCAGGCGGAACAGACAAGGTCGTTGCCCTGCTCCAGCACCTCGGTATGCGGCAGGCCGCCGGTGGCGATGACGACCTCGTCCGGCTCGGTGGCCAGCACATCCTCCATCTCGGCGAAGGTGTTGAAGCGGAACTGGACGCCGTGCTTGTCGCACATCGCCTGCCGCCAGGCGATGATCGAGATCATCTCGCGCCGGCGCTCGTCCTGCGCGGTCAGGCGGATCTGGCCGCCGGGCTGGTCGGCGGCCTCGAAGACCGTCACCGCATGGCCGCGCTCGGCGGCGACGCGGGCGGCCTCCATGCCCCCCGGACCGGCGCCGACGATGGTGATGCGCTTCTTGACCGGCGCGGCGGGGATGGCGTGGGGCATGGTCTCTTCGCGCCCGGTCGCGGCATTGTGCAGGCAGAAGGCCATGCCGCCCTGGTAGATGCGGTCGAGGCAGTAGTTCGCGCCGACGCAGGGGCGGATGTCGTCCTCGCGCCCCTCGATCACCTTGCGGACCAGGTGCGGGTCGGCCATATGCGCCCGCGTCATGCCGACCATGTCCAAGAGCCCGGCGGCGATGGCATGGCGCGCGGTCGGCACGTCGGGGATCTTGGCCGCGTGGAAGGTGGGGAAATTCGTGGCCCTGCGGATGGCGCCCGCGAATTCCAGGTGCGGGGCGTTCCTCATGCCCTGGATCGGGATGGTGTCGGTGATGCCCGCATCGGTGTCGATATGGCCCTTGACCACGTTCAGGAAATCCACGAGCCCGCTGTCCTTCAGCCGGCGCGAGATCTCGATCCCGTCCTCGGCGGTCAGCCCGCCGGGCAGGTCCTCGTCGCCGGTATAGCGCACGCCCAGGATGAAATCCTCGCCGCAGCGTTCGCGGATGCCGCGCAGCACGTCGAAGGTGAAGCGCAGCCGGTTGTCCAGGCTGCCGCCATAGGGCCCGTCCAGGTCGTTGGTCAGCGGCGACCAGAACTGGTCCATCAGGTGGCCGTAGGCCTGGATCTCGATCCCGTCCAGCCCCGCCGCCTTCATCCGCTCGGCCGCATCGACATAGTCGCCGATGACCCGTTCGATGTCCCAGTCCTCCATCTTCTTGGGAAAGGCGCGGTGGGCCGCCTCGCGCTCATGCCCCGGCGAGATCACCGGCAGCCAGTCGGCCTTGTCCCAGCGCGTGCGCCGGCCCAGGTGGGTCAGCTGGATCATCACCGCGCAACCGTGGTCGTGGCATTCGTCGGCCAGCTTCTTCATCCAGCCGACCACCTCGTCCTTCCAGGCCAGGATGTTGTTGAACACCGGCGGGCTGTCGCGCGAGACCGAGGCCGAGCCCGCGGTCATGGTCAGCGCCACGCCGGCCCTGGCGCGCTCGACGTGATAGGCGCGGTAGCGGTCCTTGGGCATGCCGTCCTCGGGATAGGCCGGCTCGTGGCTGGTGATCATGATGCGGTTGCGAAGCGTCAGGTGCTTCAGCCGATAGGGCTGCAGGAGGGGATCGTTCGACATCGGATCTGCCTGTGAAAGGTGGGGAGTCGCATCTCAGGATCAAAGTAATGTTCATCTGCGTCAATTAAAAAATCAAACATGAACATGACGGGATCATTCCAGGACATTTTTCCTTGCAGCGAATCGCGGGGCGGGCTAGGGCTGGGACATGAGAAATCGTGCAGCAACGGCTGAAACTGGATGGCGCGGGTCGCGCGAGGGCTGGCTTGAAACCGGCTATCAGGCGCTGATCGACGGCGGCATCGACGCGGTCAAGATCCAGCCCCTGGCCAAGCATCTGAACCTGTCCCGCACCAGCTTCTACTGGTTCTTCGAGGATCGCGAGGCGCTGCTGACCGCGCTGATCGACGGCTGGGAGGAAAGGACGACCGCGCCGCTGGTCCGCGCGACGCAGGAATATGCCGAGAGCCCGGCCGAGGCGATGCTGAACGTGCTGGCCTGCTTTCTTTGCGGCATCTTCGACAGCAAGCTGGAATTCGCCGTGCGCAGCTGGGCCTTGCAGGACGACAAGGTCGGCGCCCGCGTCGCCGCCGCGGACGAAACCCGGCTGTCGGCCCTGCGCGAGATGCTGATGCGCTGGGGCCACCAGGAACAGGGCGCCGACGTCCGGGCGCGCACCATCTACCTGACCCAGATCGGCTATATCTCGATGCGCGCGCAGGAAGAGGTGGATACCCGGCTCGCGCGCATCCCCACCTATGTCGAAATCTATACCGGGCAGGCTGCCGAGCCGCGCGAGATCGCGCGCTTCAATGCTCGGGTGAAAAGCTCGGCCAACCCGCCGTCATAAGAGCGGTCCGTCACCGATAAGGGGCGCGCGCGCCCCTTCCAGCCCCCGGTTTGCGCGACGGCTGGGGTTTGGGGGCCATGTTCGCGTCAGGGAGAAAGAGAATGGGAAGACGGTTTGTTTCCTGCGGTGCGGCGCTTTTGCTTGTGGGCTTTTCGGGTGCGGCCTGGGCGGATTGCGGCAGTCCGACGATTGCCAGCATGAACTGGCAGAGCGCCGAGCTTGCGGCGGCGCTGGATGCCTTCATCCTCAACGAGGGCTACGGCTGCAGCGCCGAGGTGATCCAGGGCGACACGGTGCCGACGCTGACCTCGATGGTCGAGAAGGGCCAGCCCGAGATCGCCCCCGAGGGCTGGGTCGACCTGGTGCCCGAAGTCATCCGGTCCGGCCTGGCCGAGGACCGGATCGTCGTCACCGGCGACATCCTCAGCGACGGCGCCGTGCAGGGCTGGTGGATCCCGAAATACCTCGCCGAGGCCAACCCCGAGCTGAAGACCATCGAGGACGTGCTCAAGCGCCCCGACCTCTTCCCCGATCCCGAGGATCCCGCGAAGGGCGCCATCTTCAACGGCCCGGCCGGCTGGGGCGGCACGGTGATCACCAGCCAGCTCTACAAGGCCTTCGGCGCCCAGGCGGCGGGCTTCAACCTGGTCGACACCGGCTCGGCCGCCGGGCTCGACGGCTCGATCGCGCGCGCCTATGAACGCCAGCAGGGCTGGGTCGGCTATTACTGGGCGCCGACCGCGCTGCTGGGCCGCTACGAGATGGTCAAGCTGGAGCACGGCGTGGCGCTCGACAGGGACGAATGGCAGAACTGCACCTCGAACGCCGATTGCGCCGAGCCCAGGAAGAACGACTGGCCGGCCGACAAGGTGCAGACCGTCGTCGCCAAGCGCTTCGCCGACAGCGCCCCGCCCGAGGTGATGGACTATCTTTCCAAGCGGAGCTGGACGAATGCGACGGTGAACGCGCTGATGGCCTGGATGACCGAGAACCAGGCGCAGGGCGAGGAGGGCGCGCGGCAGTTCCTGCGCGAGAACGAGGCGACGTGGACCGAATGGGTCACGCCCGAGGCGGCCGAAAGGATCAAGGCCGCGCTCTGACCGCGCGCCCCGCGGCCGGGCTGGGTGGGCCGAAAGTCCGCCCCGGCCCGCCCTCCGGCTCTCGGGTCCGGGCCGGGCTGCCCGTCGGTCCGGCTTTCCGGTCCGGGCCTTGGCCCAGCCGGTTCTGCGGTCCGGCCTTGGTCTGGCGAGGCTCCAGTTCTCGGCTCTCGGGCCCGCGGTCGCGGTCCGGCTTCGGTCTGGGCCCTGGCTGCCCGTCGGGCCGGCTCCGGTTCCGGTTCCGGCCCAGGTCGGACCCAGGTCTGGCCCAGGCCTGGCCCCGCGGAGCGGCTTTCGGGCCCGCGGACCCGCTCCCGGTTCCGGTCCCTGGCCCAGCCGGCGCTCGGGTCCGGGCCCTGGCCTGGCCCAGCCGGTTCTCCGGTCCGGTCTTGGTCTGGCGAGACTCCGGCTCTCGGGCCCGCGGTCGCGGTCCGGCTCTCGGTCCGGGCCCTGGCTGCCCGTCGGGCCGGCTCCGGCTCCGGTTCCGGCCCAGGTCGGACCCAGGTCTGGCCCAGGCCTGACCCCACTCCGGCTCTCGGGCCTGCGGACCCGCTCGGGCTTCGGTTTCGGCCCAGGACTGGCCCCGCTCCGGCTCTCGGCTCGGGGGCCCGCTCCGGCTCCCGGTTCCGGTCCCTGGCCCAGCCGGCGCTCGGGTCCGGGCCCTGACACCCCTTCGGTCCGGCTCTCGGGTCGGGCCCTGACCACCCCTCGGTCCGGCCTCCGGGCCGGTCCGCGGGACCGCCCCGACCCCGGTCCGGCCCGATGCCGCCACCCTTTCCCGGTCCCGGCCGCCCAGGCCGGCCCCCAGCCCCATGCGCGAGGATCCCATGACCTGGCTCACCTCCTTCCCCCAATTGAAAAGCGCCTGGCTGCGCGAGTTGCAGCGCGTCATCGACGACGGCTTTCGCAGCTTCACCCGCAGCCACGGCGACATGATCGAGGGCCTCTTCAGCCCGCTGCAGACCATGCTGATCTGGTTCGAGCGATTGCTTCTGGGCACCCCCTGGCTGCTCGTCCTGGCCGTCGTCGCCGCCCTGGCCTGGGGCGCCAGCCGCAGCCTGCGCGTGGTGATCGGCTCCGTGCTGACCCTGGTGCTGATCGGGCTCTTCGGCATGTGGGACGACACCATGAAGACCATCTCCATGGTGCTGGCCGCGACGCTTTTGTCCATCGCCATCGGCCTGCCGCTCGGCATCCTGATGGCGCGCTCGCAGCGGGTGCAGCGCATCATCAGCCCGATCCTCGACATCATGCAGACCATGCCCAGCTTCGTCTACCTGATCCCGGTGGTGATGCTGCTGGGCATCGGCCGGGTGCCCGGCCTGATCGCGGTGGTGATCTATGCCATCCCGCCGATGATCCGGCTGACCAACCTCGGCATCCGCCAGGTCGACCGCGAGGTGCTGGAGGCGACCGACGCCTTCGGCTCCTCGGCCTGGCAGAAGCTGGTCAAGGCGCAGCTGCCGCTGGCGCTGCCCACGATCATGGCCGGCATCAACCAGACCATCATGATGGCGCTGGCCATGGTGGTGATCGCCTCGATGATCGGGGTGCAGGGGCTGGGCCAGCCGGTGCTGCGCGCGATCTCGAACCAGTATTTCACGCTCGGGCTCTTCAACGGCTTCGCCATCGTCGGCATCGCCATCCTCTTCGACCGCATCAGCCAGGCCTGGGGCAAGCGGCTGCAAAAACACCAGGAGGCCAGCCATGACTGATCCGATCGGCATCGAGATCAAGAACCTCTACAAGATCTTCGGCGCCAATCCCGAGGCGCATGTCGCGGCCGTCCGCGCCGGCATGACCAAGGCCGAGCTGCAGGCCCGCCACCAGCACGTCCTGGGGCTGAGCGACATCAACATCCAGGTCGCGCCGGGCAGCATCCAGGTCATCATGGGCCTGTCGGGATCGGGCAAGTCGACGCTGATCCGCCACATCAACCGGCTGATCGAGCCCACCGCCGGCGAGATCGTGATCGAGGGCCGCAACGTCGTCGCCATGTCGCAGGCGGAGCTGCGCGCGTTCCGCCGCCACAAGACCGCGATGGTGTTCCAGAAATTCGGCCTGCTGCCGCATCGCACCGTGCTCGACAATGCCGCCTATGGCCTCGAGGTGCAGGGCATCCCGCAGGCCGAGCGCTACCGCACCGCCATGCGCTGGATCGAGCGGGTCGGGCTTTCGGGCTTCGAGAAGAGCTATCCGAGCCAGCTTTCGGGCGGCATGCAGCAGCGGGTGGGCCTGGCGCGCGCGCTGGCCAACGACGCGCCGATCCTGCTCATGGACGAGGCCTATTCGGCGCTCGACCCGCTGATCCGCTACGACATGCAGACGGTGCTCTTGGACCTGCAGCAGGAGGTGAAGAAGACCATCGTCTTCATCACCCACGACCTCGACGAGGCGCTGCGCATCGGCGACCGCATCGCGCTTCTGCGCGACGGCTCGGTGATCCAGCAGGGCACGGCGCAGGACATCGTGCTGCGCCCGGCCGACGATTACGTGGCGAATTTCGTCCAGCATGTCGACCGCGGCAAGGTGCTGAAGGTCGGCGCGGTGATGCAGGCCCGGCACGGTTTCGACGCCCCCGAAGCCGCCCTGCCCGACGCCGCCCTGCCCGAGGCCGCCATCGCCCCCGAGGCCAGCATCGCCGAGGCGCTGCAGCAGATGGCCGCCAGCCGGCTGCAGGCGCTGCGGGTCCAGGATCCCCAGGGCCGGGCCATCGGCGTCATCCCCTTCCAGGCCGCGATCAACGCCTATACCGGCCAGCATGGCGGCCAGCATGACGGGCAGCATGACGGGCAGCATGACGGGCGGCAGGCATGAGGGTCGGCCTGATCGGCGCCACCGGCTGGCTCGGCTCGGCGCTCGGCGCGGGGCTGCTCGCGCGCGGCATCCTGGCGCCGGGCGAGCTGGTGCTGCTCAATCGCAGCGCCCCGCAGACCAACTACCACGGCCATGCCAACGTGACATGGGCGCGCAACGCGGCCGAGCTGGCGGCGCAAAGCGACGTGATCGTGGTCTCGGTGCGGCCCGAGGACTGGCCGGGGCTGGACCTGCGCGCCGCGGGCCGGCTGGTCCTGTCCTTCATGGCCGGGATCGGGGCAGCCACGCTGGCGTGCTGCGGCGGCCGGATCGTGCGGGCAATGCCCAATGCCGCGGCCGAGATCGGCGCCTCCTATTCGCCCTTCTGGGCCGGGCCCGGCGTGACCGCCGCCGACCGCGCCACGGTGCGCCGCCTGCTCTCGGCCATCGGCAGCACCGACGAGCTGGAGACCGAGGCGCAAATCGACCTGATGACCGCCCTGCCCGGCTCGGGCGCGGCCTATCCGGCGCTGATGGCCACGGCGATGGCCGCTTTCATGCGCGCGCGCGGCATCCCCGAGGCCATCGCCTGGCGCGCGGCCGAGGCGGCGGTGGTCGGCGGCGCCCGGCTGCTGGAAGACCGCATCACCGAGGCCCCCGCCCTGCTCGCCGCCTACCGCGCCTATCGCGGCACCACCGCCGCCGGCCTCGATGCCGCCGAGGCCGCAGGCTTCCCCCAAGCCATCGAGACCGCCCTCGCCGCCGCAACCGAAAAGGCCCGGACCATGACGCAGACCACGGCCCCCACATGACCCGCAAGACGATCGAAACCCTCCACGACACCGACTACGACACCATCGTCATCGGCGCCGGAGCCGTCGGCTGCGCCACCGCACGCCAACTCGCAGCACGCGGCTTTCGCACCCTGCTGGTGGATCGGGCAGACTTCGGCGCAGGAACCTCGTCGCGTTCCAGCCGGATGCTCTATTCCGGGCTCGGCTATCTCGCCGCGCGCTATCCCTTGTGGCAGATGCCCTTCCGGCCCGCCGACATGATCCGGCGGCTGCTTTATACCCGCGAGGTCATGCGCTGCCGGGCCGAGCTGGTGCGCGACATGCCGGGCCACCTGACGAAACATCGCTTCCACTACCCGTTCCGCAGGGGCGACCGCTATCCGCCCTGGCTGGTCGACCTGGGCTTTCGCCTGGTCGAGGCGCTGGACGGCTGGCGGGTGCCGCTGGCCTATCGCCGCCTCGCCCCGGCGCAGGCGGCCGCGGACAGCGCCATGGCCGCGGCCCTGGGCGGACCGCTGCGCGGCGTGAGCGTGTTCGAGGAATACATGTATGCCTGGCCCGAGCGCATCTGCGTCGATACCGCCCTGGATGCCGAGCGGCGCGGCGCCACCATCCGCACCTATGCCGAGGTGACGGCGATTGCGCGCGACGGCGAGGGCTGGCTGGTCACGCTGGAGGAACGCGCGCCCGAGATGCATGGCCGGGCGCAGGTCCGCGCCCGCATGGTGGTGAACGCCGCCGGCCCCTGGATCGACCGGGTGCCGGGCGGCGGCTCGGGCCGGCGCCGGGTGATCGGCATCAAGGGCGTCAACGTCATGGTGCGCCTGCCCGAGGCGTTCCGCGGCCAGGGGCTGGAAGCCTTTTCCCGCAAGGGCGAGCCCTATTACGTCTTTCCCTGGCGCGATTTCCACTTCATCGGCCCGACCGAGACCGAAGTCACCGCCAACCCCGACGACATCCGCGTCGAGGAGGCCGAGGTCGACTATATCCTGGGCGAGGCCAACCACCTGTTCCTTGGCCTGCAGCTGACGCGCGCCGACGTGCTGCATTGCTGGTGCGGGGTGCGGCCGACCTCGACCCGCGACGGCCGCACCACCAGCCTGCCGGTTGAGGTGGCCGAAGACCCCGCGATGCCCGGCCTGCTGGCCGTCACCGGCTCGACCATCATGCTGCATCGCCACGCGGCGCGGCAGGTGGCGCGCCGCGTCGAAAGGCGCCTGGGCAAACGCGGCCCGGCGCCGGAAGGGATCATTTCGCCGCCGCAGGACCAGGGCATCGGCCAGATGGCTGCCGCCGAACATGTGGTGCGGCTTGCCGACCTGATCCGCCGGCGGCTGCCCGACGGGCTGGAGCCCGACCTGGGCCGGGCCCGTGCCGAGGCGCTGTCACGCATCGCCGCCGCCAGCCTGGGCTGGTCCGAGGCCCGCCGGCAGGACGAGTTGCGCCATTTCGAGGAGGACACGGCCCGGGTCTATCGCCAGCCCTGACCCGGCTCAGCCCGCCGCCAGCCAGTCTGCGAACAGCCTTGCCCTTGCGGAGGCGCGGGGATTGATCCTGAGCGAGAAGGCGGCGGGCGAGGGGATGCTCTCGGGCACCAGGCTGACCAGGCGGCCGGCTTGCAGGACGCGGGCCATCAGCCCCTCCCAGCCCAGCACCGCGCCGACATCGTCCTCGGCCGCCTGCAGGGCGATCATGTGGTTGTTGACAAACAGGCTGCGCCCGGAGGGCGGCGGATGGCCGAGCTCGCGAAACCAGTCGGCCCAGCCTGTCCAGGCATTGTGGTCGTCGTTCATGTGGACCAGCGGCGCGCGCAGCAGATCCTTGATTCCCCGGATGCCGTGTTCCCTGGCGAAATGCGGCGTGCCATAGGCCAGGATGCGGTCGCGGAAGATTTCCCGCCATTCGTCGCCGTCATCGCCGGGAACCGCATAGCCGATGTGCAGGTCGTGCCGGCTGGCCGCCGTGGCCACGTCGCTGATGATCTGCGAGACGGTGATGCCGGGGTGGATCTTCCAGAAGGCGGTGATCTTGGGGGTCAGCCACAAGGCGCTGACCGCCGTGGTGGTGCGGATGGTCACGTCCACGGCATCGGGCCGGTCGCGCAGCCGGCTGACGGCGTCCGAGATCGTCTCGAAGCCGCGTTGCAGCGCAACCAGCAGGAAGGCGCCCTTCTCGGTCAGCTCGACCCCGCGGTGCCGGCGGATGAACAGCGCGCAGCCCAGGTTCTGCTCCAGCGCCTTGACCTGGTGGCTGATCGCGGCGGGGGTGACGTTCATCTCCTGCGCGGCGGCCTTGAAGCTCATGTTGCGGGCCGCCGCCTCGAAGCAGATCAGCGCGGTCATCGAGGCGAAGTCATGGGGATTGGGCATGCCGGGCCGTATTCAGGTTACTTCACCTAATCCAGGATGAATTTTTATGCCGTTGTCAATGGGAAACGAGTCGGCGGAATATTAGGCCAGTTCAACCTCAGCGTGGAAGCCGACAATGACAGCCACCCAACCGAACATCCATGACCTGCTTGCGCGCCGCCGGCCCGGACATGCGCTGGAACAGCCCTTCTACACCTCGGCCGAGATCTATCAGCTCGACCTGGAGAATATCTGGTATCGCGAATGGCTCTATGCCATCCCGGCCTGCCAGCTGGCCAGGGCGGGCAGCTACGTCACCCTGAAGATCGGCGATTACAACGTCATCATCGTCAAGGGCCGAGACGGCGAGATCCGCGCCTTCCACAACTCCTGCCGGCACCGCGGCTCGATCGTCTGCAAGGCCCGCGAGGGCCAGGTGGCCAAGCTGGTCTGCCCCTATCACTCCTGGACCTACGACCTCGACGGCCGGCTGGTCTGGGCCGACAAGATGAATGCCGATTTCGACCCCTCGCAGCACGGGCTGCGCAGCGTCCATCTGCGCGAGGTCGGTGGCCTGGTCTATATCTGCCTGGCCGAGAACCCGCCGAACTTCGAAACATTCGCGCAAAAGGCGGCGCCTTATCTGGACGTGCACGACCTCGGCGACGCCAAGGTGGCCTATACCTCCTCGATCATCGAGAAGGGCAACTGGAAGCTGGTGTGGGAAAACAACCGCGAATGCTATCATTGCAGCGCGAACCATCCGTCGCTGTGCCGATCCTTCCCGCTGGACCCGGAAATGTCCGGCATCATGCCCGACGGCAGCGTCTCGGAAAAACTGCAGGCGCATTTCGACCGCTGCACCGCCGCGGGCGCACCCGCGCAGTTCTACCTGGGCGAGCACGGCCAGTTCCGCCTGACCCGCGCCCCGCTGGAAGGCGATGCGGTCAGCTATACCATGGATGGCAAGGTCGCGGTGCAAAAGAACCTGGGCCGGGTGCCCTTTGCCGACGCCGGCCCGCTGATGGTGTTCCACTACCCGACCACCTGGAACCATTTCCTGCCCGATCACTCGCTGACCTTCCGGGTGATGCCGATCAGCCCGACCGAGACCGAAGTGACCACCACCTGGCTGGTGCACAAGGATGCGGTCGAGGGGGTGGACTACGACCTCAAGCGCCTGACCGAGGTCTGGATCGCCACCAATGACGAGGATCGCGAAGTGGTCGAGACCAACCAGCTTGGCGTCAGCACGCCCGCCTTCGTCCCCGGTCCCTATTCGGACTATTGGGAAAGCGGCGTCATCCAGTTCGTGGACTGGTATGCGGATGCCATGGAGCGTGCGCTCGGCCCCAGCCGCATGGCGGCCGAGTGACGATGAACGCAGCACTGAAACCGACGCTGGCCTTCTGGACCGACGCCGAGGAGCTGGAATGCGTCTCGTTCCTGCCCGAGGCGCCGGAGGTGATGACCTTCTGCTTCCGCAGCCCCTCGGGCGCGCTCTTCAGCCATGAGCCGGGGCAGTTCCTGACGCTGGAGCTGCCCCTGCCCGGCGGGCCGCTGCATCGCACCTATACCATCTCGTCCTCGCCCTCGCGGCCGACCTCGCTGACGGTGACGGTCAAGGCGCAAAGGGATTCCATCGGCACGCGCTGGATGTTCGACCACCTGCGGCCGGGGATGCGCATCCGCGCCAGGGGACCGGCGGGCAAGTTCTCGATGATGCGGGATCCGGCCGCGAAATACCTGTTCATCTCGGCCGGATCGGGCATCACGCCGATGATGTCGATGACGACCTTCCTTTACGATTCCGGGCGGGCGCCGGACATCGTCTTCGTCAACTGCGCCCGCCGCCCCTCCGAGATCATCTTCCGCGAGCGGCTGGAGCACATGGCGACGCGCGTCGCCGGCATCGACCTGAAATGGATCGTCGAGGAACCCGACCCCTATCGGCCCTGGACCGGCTATCGCGGCATGGTCAACCAGCTGGTGCTGGGCCTGGTCGCGCCCGACTACCTGGAGCGCGACGTCTATTGCTGCGGCCCCGAGCCCTTCATGCAGGCGGTGCGCGACATCCTGCACGGGCTGGGCTACGACATGGCCCGCTATCACCAGGAAAGCTTCGGCGCCCCGCCGGCCGAGGCCGAGGCGGTGCCCGAGGACGTGGTGCCGCAAGAGGACGCGCTGGCCGAGGTCAGCTTCGCCGCATCCGGCAAGACCGCCCGCTGCGCGCAAACCGAGACCATCCTGGCCACGGCGCGGGCGGCGGGCATCCCGATCCCCTCGGGCTGCGGCATGGGCATCTGCGGCACCTGCCAGGTGCTCAGGCTCTCGGGCCAGGTCCACATGGTCCACAACGGCGGCATCACCGACGAGGATGTCGAGGCGGGCTATATCCTCGCCTGCTGCTCAAGGCCCATCGGAAACGTTACCATCGATCTGTGACGCGTTCAGGGGCCGCCGGTCCCCGGAAACGCATCGCTCAAGCAACAAGCAATATGACAGGGACAGGCCATGAAGATTGCCGAAATACACGTCTATGCCCATGATCTGCCGGTCAAGGACGGGCCCTATACCATCGCCAGCTCGACGGTCTGGTCGCTGCAGAGCACGCTGGTCAAAATCGTCGCCGACAGCGGGTTGGCGGGCTGGGGCGAGACCTGCCCGGTCGGCCCGACCTATGCGCCCAGCCATGCGCTTGGCGCCCGTGCCGCGCTGGCCGAGATGGCGCCGGGCCTGATCGGCGCGAACCCGCTGCAGCCGCTGGTCCTGCGCCGCCGCATGGACGGGCTGCTTTGCGGGCATAACTACGCCAAGGCGGCCATCGACATCGCCGCCCATGACCTGATGGGCAAGCATTACGGCGTCCGCGTGGCGGACCTGCTGGGCGGCGTCGCGGCCGAGCGCCTGCCCTCCTATTACGCCACCGGCATCGGCCAGCCCGACGAGATCGCCCGCATCGCCGCCGAGAAGGTCGCCGAGGGCTTCCCGCGCCTGCAGATCAAGATCGGCGCGCGCCCGGTCGAGATCGACATCGAGACCGTGCGCAAGGTCTGGGAGCGCATCCGCGGCACCGGCACGCGGCTGGCGGTGGACGGCAACCGCAGCCTGCCCGCCCGCGACGTGCTGCGGCTCAGCCGCGAATGCCCCGAGATCCCCTTCGTGCTGGAACAGCCCTGCAACACGCTGGAGGAGATCGCGGCCATTCGCGGCCGCGTCCAGCACGGCATCTACCTGGACGAGAGCGGCGAGGATCTGTCCACGGTGATCCGCGCCGCCGGCCAGGGGCTCTGCGACGGGTTCGGCATGAAGGTGACGCGCATCGGCGGGCTGCAACCGATGGCGGCGTTCCGCGACATCTGCGAGGCGCGCGCCCTGCCCCATACCTGCGACGACGCCTGGGGCGGCGACATCATCGCCGCTGCCTGCACCCATGTCGGCGCCACCGTCCAGCCGCGGCTGAACGAGGGCGTCTGGGTCGCCCAGCCCTATATCGCGCAGCCCTACGACCCGGAGAACGGCATCCGCATCACGGGCGGCCATATCGACCTGCCCAAGGGTCCGGGCCTTGGGGTCATTCCCGAAGAAAGCCTGTTCAACCCGCCGGTTGCATTCTTTTCCTGAAGCGGTTTCACCAGCGACGCGCGCGGCCACCTGCCGGTCATGTCTCGAGGGCTACGATCATTCGCCGGGTGGGGGATATGCGTGAGAAAGGACCGGCCGCGTATTGCGGCCGGTTTCTCCATTGGCCACAGGCCCGGCCGATGAATGCCTAAGCCCGGTGGCCAAGCCCAATGGCCTTGAATGCGGTTTCACGAGCAGCTCATACGGCCGCCTGCCGGTTCTGTCGCAAAGGCCACGATCATTCGCCGGGTCGGGCGGTATGGGCGCGAAAGGACCGGCCGCCTATCGCTGCCGGTTTCCCCCTTGGCCGCAGGACCGGGCCGATGGACACCCCGGCCCGGCGGCTAAAGCCCGATGGCCTTGTAGGCCTGTGCCACCTCGTCGATGGCCAGCACATAGGCGGCGGTGCGCAGGTCCGGGTAGCTGCCGTCGGGGCGGTTCCACAGCGCGCTCATCCGGCGATAGGCGGCGCGCATGATGTCGTCGAGGCCCGAGCGGACCAGCGCGATCTCGCTGCGCGCCTCCAGGAAGCGGGCATGCTCGCTGGGAAAGTCCCGGCCGGTCATCTGCTCGAGCGAGCGCGCAAGCAGCCGGTGCTCGTCCTCTTCCAGCCGCCGTTCCATCAGGCCGAAGGGGATGTGGCTGAGGTTCTTCACCCATTCGAAATAGGACACCACCACGCCGCCGGCATTGGCGAAGAGGTCGGGTAGGATGATCTTGCCGGCCTGGCGCAGGATGGTGTCGGCGGCCTTGGTCGTGGGGCCGTTGGCGGCCTCGACGATCAGCGCCGCCTTGATGGCGGCGGCATTTTCGCCCGTGATCGCGCCCTCGGCCGCGGCGGGGATCAGGATGTCGCAATCGTCGGCCAGCGCCCCCATGTCGGGCGGGCTGACCGCGCCGCCGGCAAAGCCCTCGACCGAGCCGGTCTGGACCAGATGCGCCTTGAGCGCGTCGATGTCGATGCCGTCGGGGTTGCGCACCACGCCCGTCCGCTCGATCACCGTGACGATGCGCACCCCGTCCTCCTGCGACAGGAACTTGGCGGCGTGGAAGCCCACGTTTCCAAGGCCCTGCACCACGCAGGTCAGGCCGGACAGGATCTCGGACTGGAAGCCGGCGCGGGCGCGGTCGGCGGGATGGCGGAAGAATTCGCGGATCGCGTATTGCACGCCGCGGCCGGTGGCCTCGGTGCGGCCCTCGATGCCGCCGCCGCCGACCGGCTTGCCGGTGACGCAACCCAGCGCGTTGATGTCCTGCGGGCGGGCGCGGCGGTATTCGTCGGCGATCCACATCATGTTCAGCTCGCCCGTGCCCATGTCCGGTGCCGGCACGTTGGCGGCCGAGCTGAGGAATTCATGCGCCATCAGCTCCTGCGCGAAGCGGCGGGTGATCTTTTCCAGCTCGGTCTCGGTCCAGTCGGCGGGGTCGATCTTCAGCGCCCCCTTGGAGCCGCCGAAGGGCAGCCGCACCAGCGCGCATTTGTAGGTCATCAGCGCCGCCAGCGCCTCGACCTCGTCCTGGTCGGCGTTGGGGGCAAAGCGGATGCCGCCCTTGGCCGGACGGCTATGGGTCGAATGCACGGCGCGCCAGCCGGTGAAGGTATGCATGCGCCCGCGCAGCCGCACGCCGAAGCGGGTGACATAGGTCGCGTTGCAAACCTTGATCTTCTCGGCCAGCCCCTCGGGCAGGTCGCAGCGCGAGGCCGCGACGTCGAACATCTCGTTCACATCGGCCAGGAATGATTGATTGCTCATGGAACGCCTCCTCCGGGCTCTTTCTGGAAAACAGGGGGCCGCGGCGGGCCCCCTGCGGTCATCTCAGCCGGCCAGCAGCGCGGCGTTGCCGCCCGCGGCGGTGGTGTCCACGCAAAGGTGGCGTTCATGCGCGACATGGGCGAGGTCGGGCATGGCGCCGATCAGCGGCACGATGGCGCCTGCACGCCCAGCCAGCGCGCGGGCATAGGCGCGGCCCTGCGCCTCGTCGCCCCACCACAGCACCGCCGAAAGCTGCGGCAGCCGGGTCAGCGCCTCGGGCGGCAACTCGCCCTCGGCGCCGACGGCCTGGCCACCGAGCGCCTGGACCGCCGCCACCTGCGCCGCCACCGCCTGCGGGCCGGGGCCGAGGCAGAGGACCGGCGGCCGGCTATGCGCGGAAAGCCGGTTCAACTCGCCCGTGGGGCCGGGCATCAGCCGCTCCTCGATCCTTGTTGGGACGGTGGCGGACAGCGCGCCGCGCAGCCGCGCCTCGTCGGCCGGGCCCTGCCAGCCGCCCGCCGGGGCCGCGGGCTCGGCCGGCGCGAAGAAGCGCGGCAGGTAAAGCGGGCCGCCCGCCTTCGGCCCGGTGCCCGACAGCCCCTCGCCGCCAAAGGGCTGGCTGCCCACCACGGCGCCGATCTGGTTGCGGTTGACGTAGATATTGCCGGCATGGATGGCGTCCGATACCTCCTGCACGCGCGAATCGATGCGGGTGTGCAGCCCGAAGGTCAGGCCGAAGCCGCGCGCGTTGATAGCGGCGACGACGCGCTCCAGCTCGCCGGCACGGAAGGTCGCGACATGCAGGACCGGGCCGAAGACCTCGCGTTCCAGGTCGTCGATGCCCTCGACCCGCAGCAGCACGGGGGCGATGAAATGGCCCTGCTTCGGTGCCCAGATGCGATGCAGGATGCGGTTCGCCTTGCTCTCCAGGTAGCGCTCGATGCCGGCCTGCGCCTCGGCGTCGATCACCGGGCCGACATCGGTCGAAAGCCGCCAGGGATCGCCCAGCCGCAGCTCGTCCATGGCGCCCTTGATCATGGCGATCAGATGCGGGGCGATGTCCTCCTGCACGTAAAGGCAGCGCAGCGCCGAGCAGCGCTGCCCGGCCGAGCGGAAGGCCGAGGCGACGATGTCGCGCACCGCCTGTTCCGGCAGTGCGGTGGAATCGACGATCATCGCGTTCAGCCCGCCGGTCTCGGCGATCAGCGGCGTGCCGGGGGCCATATGCTCGGCCATGGCGCGGGCGATGGTCTGCGCCGTCTCGGTCGAGCCGGTGAAGACCACGCCGTTGATCCGCGAATCCGCGGTCAGCGCCGCCCCCACCGTGCCGCCCTGCCCCGGCAGCAGCTGCAGCGCGCCGGCCGGAACGCCGGCCTCGTGCAGCAGCCGCACGGCGATGGCGGCGACCAGCGGCGTCTGCTCGGCCGGCTTCGCCAGCACGGCATTGCCCGCCATCAGCGCCGCGGCGATCTGGCCGGTAAAGATCGCCAGCGGAAAGTTCCAGGGGCTGATCGCCGCGATCACCCCGCGCGGCCGGCCGGTCGCCCCTTCGCCCTCGGCTGCGTAATAGCGCAGGAAATCGGCGGCCTCGCGCAATTCGCCCACGCAATCGGGCAGGGTCTTGCCCGCCTCGCGCGCCAGGGCGGCGAAGATCGGGCCGAAATGCGCCTCGTAGAGGTCGGCTGCACGGCGCAGCACCGCGGCGCGGGTGGCGGCGGGCGCGTCCCAGGGCCGGGCGTCGTCGATGGCGCGGGCGACGGTCTCGGCATCGGCCTCGGTCACATGGGCGACCAACTCGCCCGTGGCCGGGTTCGCGACCGCGACCCGCGTGCCCGAGCCGGCGGAGACGGTCAGCGGCGCGGCATCCGGCACCGGGCCGTTGCGGGCGGCCTCGATCCGGGCCAGCGTCGCCTCGTCGCTCAGGTCGAAGCCCTGCGAATTGCGCCGGACCTTGCCGAAGATCGCCGCGGGCGCGGCCAGCCCGGCTGGCGGACGGGCGCCGGCCAGCGCCTCGAACGGGTCGCGCGCGACCTCCTCGGGCGAGACGGTTTCGTCCACGATCTGATGCACGAAGCTGCTGTTCGCGCCATTCTCCAGCAGGCGCCGCACCAGATAGGCCAGCAGGTCGCGATGCGCGCCGACCGGGGCATAGATGCGGCAGCGGCCGTTATAGTCGCGCAGCACGATGTCGTGCAGCCGCTCGCCCATGCCATGCAGGCGCTGGAACTCGAAGGGGATGTCGCCGGCCATTTCCAGGATCGCCGCGACGGTCTGGGCGTTATGGGTGGCGAATTGCGGATAGATGCGGTCGGCGTAGCCGATCAGCTTGCGGGCATGGGCGATATAGCTGACGTCGGTCGCGACCTTGCTGGTGAACAGCGGGAAACCGTCGAAACCCTCGACCTGGGCACGCTTGATCTCGGTGTCCCAATAGGCGCCCTTGACCAGCCGCACCATGATGCGCCGGTCCAGCCGCTCGGCGGTGGTGTAAAGCCAGTCGATGACCTGGCCCGCGCGCTTGCCGTAAGCCTGCACCACCACGCCGAACCCGTCCCAGCCGGCCAGCGAGGGGTCCGACAGCACCGCCTCGATCACCTTCAGCGAGATCACCAGCCGGTCCTGTTCCTCGGCGTCGATGTTCATGCCCATGCCGGCGGCCTTGGCCTGGCGGGCCAGCGACAGCACCACCGGCACCAGCTCGGCCATGACGCGGGTTTCCTGCGCCACCTCATAGCGCGGATGCAGCGCCGAAAGCTTGATCGAGATGCCGGGGTTCATCTCGACCGAGCCCTTGTCGCAGGCCCTGGCGATGGCGGCGATGGCGTCGGCATAGGCGCGGGCATAGCGCGCGGCGTCGAGCCCGGTCATCGCCGCCTCGCCCAGCATGTCGTAGCTGTAGGTAAAGCCCTGCGCCTCGCGCTGCCTGGCGCGCTCCAGCGCCTTCTGGATGGTCTCGCCCAGCACGAACTGCCGGCCCATTTCCTTCATCGCCCGGCCGACGGCGGCGCGGATCACCGGCTCGCCCAGCCGCCGCACGGCGCCGCGCAGGGTGCCGGCGATGCCGCCCTGGTCGTCGTCCAGCACCTTGCCGGTCAGCATCAGCGCCCAGGTCGAGGCATTGACCAGCGACGAGGACGCCTCGCCCAGGTGCCGGCCCCAGTCCGAGGGCGCGATCTTGTCCTCGATCAGCGCGTCGATGGTCATGCGGTCGGGGACGCGCAGCATAGCCTCGGCCAGGCACATCAGCGCCACGCCTTCACGCGTGGACAGGCCGTATTCGGCCAGGAAATGTTCCATCATCGTCGGCTTGGCCTCGGCGCGGATGCGGCGCACCAGCTCGGCGGCGCGACCGGTGATGGCGGCGCGGGCCTCGGGGCTCAGCGCGGCCTGCGCGACCAGCCGGTTCAGCAGTTCCGCCTCGTCGGCGAATTTCGCCTGGGTGGAAAACGCGTCGGAAAGCTCGGTGGGGTTGACACGTATCATGCCGATCTCCTTATTCGATAGGACAGGAATACCAGATGGCTGCCAGGCGGTGCGCCTGAATATCGGCCAGCAGGTAGGCCGATGGAACAAATTCGAGGCGATTTTCAGTATGGACCCGGATCTGGACACGCAGGACCGCAAGATCCTGGCGGAGCTGACGCAGAACGCGCGCATCCCCATCGCCGAACTGGCGCGCCGGGTCGGGCTGTCCAAGACCCCGGTGGCGCAGCGCATCCGGCATCTGGAAGAGATCGGGCTGATCACCGGCTATCGCGCCATCCTGTCGCCCCTGAAGCTGGGCCTGACCCATGTGACCTATGTCGAGGTCAGCATGAACGACACCCGCGAACATGCGCTGCAGCAGTTCAACGCCGCCGTCCGCGCCATTCCCGAAGTCGAGGAATGCTACATGATCGCCGGCGGCTGCGACTACCTGATGAAGGTCCGCTCGCGCGACATGGCCGATTTCCGCCGCATCCTGGCCGAGAAGATCTCGACCCTGCCCCATGTCAGCAACACCTCGAGCCATGTCTCGATGGAGGCGGTGGTCGAGCAGAACTTCCGCCTGGGCTGACCGCTTACGCCGCCATCACCCGCGCGATCCAGGACGCGATCATCAGGTCCAGATGCGCGCCGCCGCCGTTCTTGAACACGGTGATCTCGTCATTCGAGCGGCGCCGGCGGGCACCGGGGCGCAGCAGGTCGTAGAAGTCGCCCAGCACGCTTTCGGCCGTGATCGCGCCCGAGGCGATGGGCATCGTCAGCTCGCCGATATGGCCTAGCGTGGTCGCGCGGCTGTCCACGAACAGCGCGGCCCTGGCCATCAGCGCATCGTCGGCCTCGCGCATGTCGGCCTTGAAGGCGCCGATCAGGTCGACATGGGTGCCGGGCCGGACCCAGTCGCCCAGGATCACCGGCTGCCGCGCCATGGTGGCGGCCGAGACGATGTCGGCCTGCCCGACCGCCGCGCGCAGGTCCGGCACCGGCTGGAGATCGGCTGCGACGCCGCCCAGCCCGGCCACCAGCGCCTGCGCCTGTTCCGGCCGGCGCGACCAGACCGAGACGCGCTCGATCCCCGGCAGCACCGCTGTATAGGCCCTGACCAGGCTGGCAGCGACCGTGCCCGCGCCGACGACCAGCAGGTGCCGGCTGTCCGGCCGCGCCAGCAGGCTGGCGCCCAGGACGGAATCGGCGGCGGTCTTGATCTCGGTCACAAGCGGGCTGTCCACGATGGCCTGCAGCGCGCCCGTATCCTTGTCGAAGACCAGCATCGCCCCCTGGACCGTGGGCAGCCCCTTGGCCGCATTGCCGTCGCAGACGGTGAAGGTCTTGGCCCCGTAGCCCAGCCCCTCGATGAAGGCCGAGCGGCTCATCATCGTGCCGGTGGGCGGGCCCAGGAACACGTCCCGGATCTCGGCCGGGGGCAGCGCATGGCCCTGCCGCAGCGCCTCGACGGCATCGCGCCACCTTAGCCGGCCGATCGCGGCCGCGTAGGACAGGAATTGCGGAACCTTCGCGCCCGTCATCGTGTCATGCCTCCGTCACATGCCCATCGGCCAGGTATCCGACAGGCGATAGCCGCCCTGGAAGGGGTCGGCGGGATCGACCATCAGTTGCCGGGTGCCCACCACCCAGGCGCGGCCCGAGATGGTCGGGCTGATCGCCGGCCTGCCGTTCACCTCGGTTTCGCCGTCGATGCGGCAATGGAACTCGGTCCCGGACCGTCTCGCCGGGCGGCGGGGCCACCCCGCCGAAGATGACGTCGCCGACCTCGCCTTCCGCATGGCAGGACACGACGTGCACGAGTCTGGAGCTGCGCATCTTTTCCTCGATCCGGGGAACGGGCTTGGGATTATATTTCGTATACCATATTCCAAACCCAGCCTGCCGGTTCCGCCCCGACCTGTCAAGCGGCTGGGGCGCGCCCCTCCCTTGCGGCCGAATATCGGCTACCATATCTTTCGCGGGCGGCCGAGGCCGCGGAATTGCGGGAGAGGGGAATGCCATTCAAGGACGCAGAGGTTCCCAACCTTGGCAAGGCGCCCACCGCCTCGGACATCATCCTGAAATTCATCCGCGATTCCATCGCCGACGGCTCGCTGGACGAGGGCGAGCCGATCCGCCAGGACGATGTCGCCAGGATGTTCAACGTCAGCAAGATCCCGGTGCGCGAGGCGCTGAAGCGGCTGGAGGCCGAAGGCTTGGTCGAGTTCCAGCGCAACAAGGGCGCCATCGTCACCGCGGTCTCCGAACCCGAGATCGCCCAGATCTTCGAAACCCGCGCCATCCTCGAATCGAACGCCATCCGGCTGTCGGTGCCGCATATGACGCCCGAAACCTTTGCCGAGGCCCAGGCTTTCTGCGACGCCTTCGCCGGGGAAACCGATGTGGCGCAATGGTCGGCGCTGAACTGGCAGTTCCACAGCCGCCTCTATCTGGATGCGCAGCGCCCGTTCCTGGTCGGCACGATCCGCGCGGTGAACGACCGGCTGGAACGCTATCTGCGCATCCAGCTGTCCCTGTCGCACGGGCAAGGCACCGCCGACCGCGAGCATCGCGAGATCCTTGCCGCCTGCCGGGCCGGCGATGCGGAAAGGGCGGGCGAGCTGGTCTATGCCCATATCATGGGCGCCTGTTCCTCGCTGCTGCACCACCTGCCGGCCGGCAAGGGCGCAAGCTGACGCCCACGGCACGGCTTGCACATGGCCGGGCCGGGAACGCCCCGGCAGCTTCGGCCGCCTATTCCTCCAGCACCTCCAGCACGCCGGGGATCACGCGCAGGGCCTGGCGGGCGGGCGTGGTCAGCGGCACGTCCTCGGCGATCTCGATATCCACCAGGTCGGCCCCGTCCTTCAGCCGCAGCGCGATGGGGCCGCGGGCGCGCGGCGGCACGTTCAGCTCGGCCAGGATGCGTTCCAGCGCCTCGGCGACGGCGGGGACGGCGTCCAGCCCGGCGATCTCGACCGCCAGGCGGTTCGCGCCGGCATCGGCCACCGCCTGCTCCAGCGGCATGACCGAGCGCGCCAGCAGCTTGACCTGGTCGCCCGAAGGCTCGACCTGCACCTGCAAGACCACGTTCTCGCCCGGCTCCAGGTGCTGGCGATGCGCATCCAGCGTGTCGGAAAACACCGTGACCTCGTAAAGCCCGGTCGGGTCGGACAGGCCGACAAAGGCGAAACGGGTGCCGCGGGCGGATTTCTTTTCCTGCCGGTGCGCCACGGTGCCGGCCAGCTGCGCCACCAGCGCGCCGTCCTGCGCCGCCTGCGTCACCTCGGCGAGCGTCTGCACCCCCTTGCGGCGCAGCGCCGGCTGGTAGTCGTCCAGCGGATGCCCGGACAGGTAGAAGCCCACGGCCGCATGTTCCTCGGCCAGTTTCTCGGCCGGCATCCAGACGGGCGCGGCGACCGGGCGCGGCGGCGGCAGATCCTCGCCCCCGCCGAAAAGCGAGGACTGGCTGGAGGCCGCCGCCTCCTGCACCGCCGCCGACCAGGCCACCAGCCCGTCCAGCGCCTTCAGCACGCGGGCGCGGTTCGGCTCGAGCGCGTCGAAGGCGCCGGCGCGGGCCAGCATCTCCAGCGGCCGCTTGCCGACGCGGCGCATGTCCACCCGGCGGGCAAAGTCCTGCATGTCGGCAAAGGGCCGGTCGCCGCGGGCCTGCACGATCAGGTTCATCGCCTCGACCCCCACGCCCTTCAGCGCGCCAAGGGCATAGACGATCTTGCCCTCCTTGACGCTGAACATGGCCTCGGAGCGGTTGACGCAGGGCGCGACCGTCTCGATCCCCATGCGGTCGGCCTCGCGCTTGTAGACGGCGAGCTTGTCGGTCAGGTGAATATCGCAGTTCATCACCGCGGCCATGAACTCGACCGGGTGGTTCGCCTTCAGCCAGGCGGTCTGGTAGCTGACCACGGCATAGGCCGCGGCATGGGACTTGTTGAAGCCGTAGTTGGCGAATTTTTCAAGCAGGTCAAAGACCTCTCCGGCCTTCTTCGCGTCGATTCCCTGCGCCTTGCAGCCTTCGACGAACTTGGGCCGCTCCTTGGCCATCTCTTCGGCGATCTTCTTGCCCATGGCGCGGCGAAGCAGGTCGGCGCCGCCCAGCGAATAGCCGGCCATGACCTGCGCGATCTGCATCACCTGTTCCTGGTAGACGATGATGCCCTGGGTCTCGGCGAGGATATGGTCGATGGAAGGATGAATGGATTCAAGGGGTCGCAGGCCGTTCTTCACCTCGCAATAGGTCGGGATGTTCTCCATCGGGCCGGGGCGATACAGCGCCACCAGCGCCACGATGTCCTCGATGCAGGTGGGCTTCATGCGCCGCAGCGCGTCCATCATGCCCGAGCTTTCGACCTGGAACACCGCGACCGTGCGGGCGCTGGCGAACAGGTCGTAGCTGGGCTTGTCGTCCAGCGGGATGGCGTTGATCTGGTTCTCGGCCCTTTTCGCCGGCTCGTAAAGCATCCGACCGTCGGCCGCGACATGCAGCGGCCGGCCGCCCGCGTTGATCAGGTCCACGGCGTTCTGGATTACCGTCAGCGTCTTGAGGCCCAGGAAGTCGAACTTGACCAGCCCCGCCTGCTCGACCCATTTCATGTTGAACTGCGTGGCCGGCATGTCGGAGGCCGGGTCGCGGTAAAGCGGCACCAGCCGGTGCAGCGGCCGGTCGCCGATCACCACGCCGGCGGCATGGGTCGAGGCGTTCCTGAGCAGCCCCTCGATCTTGGCGGCATAGTCCAGCAGGCGGCCGACCACCTCTTCGCGCGCCGCCTCGCGCAGGCGCGGCTCGTCGGCCAGCGCCTTGGTGACGCTGACCGGCTTGACCCCTTCGACCGGGATCATCTTGGAAAGCCGGTCCACCTGTCCGAAGGGCAGCTGCAGCACCCTTCCCACGTCGCGCACCGCCGCCTTGGACAAAAGCGCGCCGAAGGTGATGATCTGGCCCACCTTGTCGCGGCCGTATTTCTCTTGCACGTATTGGATCACCTCCTCGCGGCGATCCATGCAGAAGTCGATGTCGAAGTCGGGCATCGACACCCGCTCCGGATTCAGGAACCGCTCGAAGAGCAGGCTGTAACGTATTGGATCAAGGTCGGTAATCGTCAGAGCATAGGCGACGAGCGAACCCGCGCCCGAGCCCCGGCCGGGCCCCACCGGGATGCCGTGTTCCTTGGCCCATTTGATGAAATCGGCCACGATCAGGAAATAGCCGGGAAAGCCCATCTGCTCGATGATGCCCAGCTCGAAGCGCAGCCGCTCCTCGTATTCCTCGACCGGGGCGGAATGCGGGATCACCGCCAGCCGGGCGCGCAGGCCGTCCCAGGCCTGGCGGCGCAGTTCCTCGACCTCGTCATCCGCAAAGCGCGGCAGGATCGGCTTGTGCTTCTTGACGGCAAAGGCGCAGCGGTGGGCAATCTCGACGGTGTTCTGCACCGCCTCGGGCAGGTCGGCGAACAGGGTCGCCATCTCGGCTGCGGACTTGAAGTAATGCTGCGGCGTCAGCCGGCGGCGCGGCGCGGTCTGGTCGACATAGGCGCGTTCTGAGATGCAGATCAGCGCGTCATGGGCGTCGAAAAGCTCGGGCTTGGGGAAATAGACGTCGTTGGTCGCGACCAGCGGCAGGTCCAGCGCATAGGCGATGTCGATCATGCCGCCTTCGGAACCCGCCTCTTCGGGGACCGGCTGGCCCTCGGCGTCGTGATGGCGCTGCAGTTCGACGTAAAGCCGGGTCGGGAAGGCGGCGGCGAGCCTTTCCGCCAGCGCGCGCGCCTCGGCCTGCCGGCCTTGCAGCACCAGCTGGCCCAGCGGGCCGCCGGCGGCGCCGGTCAGGCAGATCAGCCCCTCGGCATGGGTTTCCAGTTCCTCGACCGTCACATGCGGCAAGGCGTGGTCGTCGCGCAGGTAAAGGCAGGTCGAAAGCGCCATCAGGTTCAGCCAGCCGGCCTCGTTCTGCGCCAGCAGCACCACCGGGCCGGTGACATCCGCCGCCAGCGTGACCTGGCAGCCGATGATCGGCTGCACCCCCGCGTCCTGCGCCTTGACCGAAAATTCCAGCGCCGCGAACAAGGCGTTGCTGTCGGTCAGCGCCACGGCGGGCATGCCGTTCTGCGCCGCGAGATCGGCAAGTTTCTTGACCGGCACCGCGCCTTCCAGCAGCGAATGTTCGGAATGGGTGCGCAGGTGGATGAATCGGGGGGAATTTTCAGGCATGGCGCCAATCTAGGGGCGACCTGCCCAACTGTGCAATTGCCCCTCGGCGGAAAACCGCTAATCTTGCGCAAAAAGCAGCGAGGCGCGCGACAGTGACGAATGTTTTCCGGGCCGAGGGCCTGGGCAAGACCTATCCCGGCGTGCGCGCCAATGACGACATCTCGTTCGGGGTCGAGGCGGGCGAGATCCACGCCCTTCTGGGCGAGAACGGCGCGGGCAAGTCCACGCTGGTCAAGATGATCTATGGCCTCGTGCGGCCGGACGAAGGGCAGATGGCGCTGCTGGGCGCGCCTTACGCGCCGCATGACCCGCGCGCGGCCCGTGCCGCGGGCGTCGCCATGGTGTTCCAGCATTTCAGCCTGTTCGACGCGATGACGGTTGCGGAAAACATCGCGCTGGGGATGGAGAATCCGCCGCCCCGGCCCGAGCTTGCCCGCCGCATCGCCGAGCTGTCGCAGGGCTACGGCCTGCCGCTGAACCCCGCCCGCCGCATCGCCAGCCTTTCGGCGGGCGAGCGGCAGCGGGTCGAGATCCTGCGCTGCCTGCTGCAGAACCCGCGGCTGCTGATCATGGACGAGCCGACCTCGGTCCTGACCCCGCAGGAGGCCGAGATCCTGTTCGCCACCCTGCGGCAACTGGCCGGGGCCGGCACGGCGATCCTGTATATCAGCCACAAGCTGGAAGAGATCCGCAGCCATTGCGACCGCGCCACCATCCTGCGCCAGGGCAAGCTGGTGGGCACGGTCGATCCGCGCGCCCATTCCGCCCGCGAACTGGCGGCGATGATGGTCGGGGCCGAAATGCGGCTGGTGGACCGTTCCGGCCGCAAGCCCGCTGCCCCGGTGCTGGAGGTCCGCGGCCTTTCGACGCCGGGCGGCGAGGGCATGGCGCTGAAGCAGATCGGCCTGACCCTGCGCTCGGGCGAGATCCTGGGCATCGGCGGCGTCGCCGGCAACGGGCAGGAGGAACTGCTCTCGGCGCTGTCGGGCGAGACGCTGACCGCCCCCGGCACCGTGGCGCTGGAGGGCCGCGACCTGTCCCGCGCCGGCCCCGAGGCGCGGCGCCGCGCCGGCCTGCTGGCCGCGCCCGAGGACCGGCTGGGCCATGCCGCCGTGCCCGAGTTCAGCCTGGCGGAAAACACGCTGCTGACCGCAGGCGCCCGGCAGGGCCTGATCCGCCGCGGGCTGATCGACCGCAAGGCCGCCACGGGTTTCGCGCAAGAGGTGATCCGCGCCTTCGACGTGCGCACCCCCGGCCCGGATACGGCAGCCGGCGCGCTGTCGGGCGGCAATCTGCAGAAATTCGTCATCGGCCGCGAGGTGCTGGGCCGGCCGCGGGTGCTGGTCGTCAACCAGCCGACCTGGGGCGTCGATGCCGGCGCCGCCGCCGCCATCCGCCAGGCGCTGCTGGACCTGGCGGCGCAGGGCGCGGGGCTGATCGTCATCAGCCAGGACCTGGACGAATTGCTGGAGCTTTCGGACCGCTTCTGCGCCCTGAACCAGGGCCGGCTGTCCGCGCCCCGCCCGACCGAGGGGCTGACGGTCGAGGAGATCGGGCTGATGCTGGGCGGCGCCCATGGCATGGAGGTGGCGCATGTTCCGGCTTGAGCCCCGCGCCAGCGCCCCGCTGCTCTGGCAGGTGGCGACGCCCATCCTGGCCGTCCTGTCCACGATGGTGGTTGGCGGCGGGCTGTTCGCCGCCATGGGCTTCGATCCGCTGGCCGCGATCCGCACCATCTTCTGGGATCCGCTGTTCGGCCCCGCCGCCGGCTATTCGCGCCCGCAGCTTCTGGTCAAGGCCGGGCCGCTGATCCTGATCGCCTCGGGCCTGGCGCTGGGGTTCCGCGCCGGGATCTGGAACATCGGCGCCGAGGGGCAATACATCATCGGCGCCATCTGCGGCGCGGCGGTGGCGCTGGCCGCCTATCCGCTGGACGCCTTCTGGATCTTTCCGGCGATGATCCTGGCCGGCGCGGCGGGCGGCTGGGCCTGGGGCATGGTCCCGGCGATGCTGCGCAACTGGTTCGGCGCGTCCGAGATCCTGGTCTCGCTGATGCTGGTCTATGTCGCGCAGCGCATCGCGGCCTGGATGGCCTTCGGCCCGATGAAGAACCCCGAGGGCTTCAACTTTCCCGGCTCGCGCAACCTGCAGCAATACGAGCCCGCCTCGAACCCCGAACTCATCGCCAATTCCGGCCTGCATTGGGGCGGCGTGGCGGCGATCCTGGCCCTTGCGGCGACCTGGTTCGTCATGTCGCGCCATGTCCTGGGCTTTCACATCCGCACCGCCGGCGCCGCCCCCCGCGCCGCCCGCTTTGCCGGCGTCCGCCCCGAGCGGCTGGTGGCGCTGTGCCTTGGCGTCTCGGGCGCGCTGGCGGGGCTGGCGGGTCTCTTCGAGGTCGCGGGCCCGGCCGGGCAGATCACCGAAAGCTTCGGCTCGGGCTACGGCTTTACCGCGATCATCGTGGCCTTCCTGGGCCGGCTGCATCCGCTGGGCATCCTGCTGGCGGGACTGCTCATGGCGCTGACCTATATCGGCGGCGAGCTGGCGCAGATGATGCTGAACCTGCCCGCGGCGACGGTGCAGGTCTTTCAGGGGATGCTTCTGTTCTTCCTGCTCGGCTTCGACCTTCTGACCCGCTACCGCATTCGGAGGCGCGCATGATGATCGACCCGCTTTCCGTCTTCATCCTGCTGCTCGGCGCCGCGACGCCGATCCTGTTCGCCGCGCTTGGCGAATTGGTGGTCGAGCGTGCGGGCGTGCTGAACCTGGGCGTCGAGGGCATGATGATCACCGGCGCGCTGGCCGGTTTCGCCGCCGCCCATGCCAGCGGCAGCCCCGCCCTGGGCTTTCTGGCCGCGGCCCTGGCCGGTGCGGCGGTGTCCATGACATTCGCGGCGCTAACCCAATTCCTGCTGTCGAACCAGGTGGCGACGGGGCTGGCGCTGACGCTGTTCGGCCTGGGCCTGACCGCGATGTTCGGCAAGCCCTATGAGGGGATGAAGGCCCCGGCGATGATGCCCGGCCCGCTGGGCCTGAACTGGATGATCTGGCTGGGCATCGCGCTGGTGCCCGCGGTCTGGTGGTTCCTGGCCCGCACCCGGCCGGGCCTGATCCTGCGCGCGGTGGGCGAAAACCACGACGCCGCCCATGGCCTGGGCTATCCGGTGCGGCGGATGCGCGTCCTTGCCATCGGCTTCGGCGGCGCGCTGGCAGGGATGGGCGGCGCCTATATCTCGATCGGCACCGTGCTGCAATGGACCGAGGGCATGACGGCGGGCGCCGGCTGGATCGCGCTGGCCATCGTGGTCTTTGCGCAATGGAACCCCTGGGGCGTGCTGGCCGGGGCCTGGCTCTTCGGCGGCGTCACCGTCTTGCAGCTGCGGCTGCAGGCGGCCGGGGTCGCGGTGCCGGTGCAGCTGCTGTCCATGGCGCCCTATCTCGCCACGATCTTCGTGCTGGTGCTGATCTCGGCCCGGCAGAAATTCGGCCGCACGGGCGCGGGCGCGGCCCCCGCCAGCCTGGGCCGGCCCTTCCACGCATTGAAATAGGCACAACCTGCAAGGAGCATGACATGAAACGCAGAACCCTTCTTGGCAGCGCCGCGGCGCTGGTGGCCAGCACGGCCCTGCCCGCCTTCGCGCAAGAGGAAAAGCTGAAGGTGGGCTTCATCTATGTCGGCCCGGTGGGCGACGGCGGCTGGACCTATCAGCACGACCTGGCCCGGCAGGCGGTGGAACGCGAATACGGCGACCGGGTCGAGACCACCTATATCGAAAGCGTCCCCGAAGGCGCCGATGCCGAGCGCGCCATCACGCAACTGGCGCTGTCCGGCCATAAGCTGATCTTCACCACCAGCTTCGGCTTCATGGACGCCACGATCAACGTCGCCAAGAAGTTCCCGGATGTGAAATTCGAACACGCCACCGGCTACAAGACCGCCGAAAACGTCGCCACCTACGACGCCCGCTTCTACGAAGGCCGCGCGGTGCTGGGCACGATTGCCGGCCGCATGACCAAGTCGAACAAGATCGGCTATATCGGCTCCTTCCCGATTCCCGAGGTCGTGCAGGGCATCAACTCGGCCTATATCCACGCCAGGAAGGTGAACCCGGATGTCGAGATGAAGGTGGTCTGGGCCTATACCTGGTTCGACCCCGCGAAAGAGGCCGATGCCGCCGCCGCGCTGATCGCCGAGGGCGTGGACGTGTTCATGCAGCACACCGACTCGACCGCGCCGCTGGCCAAGGCGCAGGAAGCGGGCGCCTTCGGCTTCGGCCAGGCCTCGGACATGGCGAATTTCGCGCCCCAGCCCCGGCTCGCCTCGATCATCGACAATTGGGAGCCCTATTACATCAAGCGCGTCGGCGAGGTGCTGGACGGCACCTGGAAATCCCAGGGCGTCTGGCTGGGCATCGGCGACGGCGAGGTGGTGATCGGCGAGATCACCGATGCCGTCCCCGCCGAGGTCAAGGCCGAGGCCGAGGCGCTGCGCGACAAGATCGCCGCCGGCGAATACCACCCCTTCACCGGGCCGCTGAACAAGCAGGACGGCTCGGCCTGGCTGGCCGAGGGGCAGACGGCCAGCGACCAGGAACTCTCCTCGATGAACTTCTATGTCGAGGGGATCACCGCGCCGATGCCGAAATAGGCCGCGGCTCAAGCGGCAAACCGGGGCCTCGGCCCCGGTTCACCTGGCGGAAAGCCTATTCCAGGTGGCTTTCCAGGAACCACAGATCCTTGTCCGCCGTGCGCGAGGCGGCGGTGAACAGGTCGGCGGTATCGGCATCGCCGGCCTCGTCGGTCGCGTCGATGGCGGCGCGCACCTTCTCGCCATAATCGCGCATGCGCTCGCAGACGGCCTTGATGTGGTCCTCGGCCTTGGTCAGGTCGGTCGGGTATTCCTTGAGCGTGCTGGCCTTGGCCACCTTCTCGACCGTGCCGACGGCGACGCCGTCCAGCACCTGCACGCGCTCGGCCATCATGTCCACATGCTCGTCCAGCCGCGCCTTCACGGTGTCGAACAGCTCATGCACGGCGATGAAGTTGCGGCCCTTGACGTTCCAATGCGCCTGCTTGATCGCCGCCGACAGCGCCAGGGCGTCGGCCAGGCGGGCATTCAGCTCGGCGATTGCGGTCTTGCGGGCATTGTCGCTGAGCCCTTTGACATTCACGGCCATGAAACTCTCCTTCGTCAGGTCCGCCCTTGAAACGACATGGGCCTTGCGGCGGTTCCCCGCGACGCTGGGTCAAACCGCCGCAGGCAAAGAAAAAGGGCGGCGCTTTCCACCGAAAGCACCGCCCCGAAAGCAGGTCAGAGCAGGATCAGACCGCGCCCTGGATGAATTTCACGGCATCGCCGAAGGTCTGGATGGTCTCGGCCGCATCGTCCGGGATCTCGATGCCGAACTCTTCCTCGAAAGCCATGACCAGCTCGACGGTGTCCAGCGAATCGGCGCCGAGATCGTCGATGAACGAGGCGGTCTCGGTGACCTTCTCTTCATCGACACCCAGGTGCTCGACGACAATTTTCTTCACGCGATCAGCGATATCGCTCATGTCTCTTCCTCGTTTTCGCGGGCAATCCGCCCAGATGTTCCAGCGATTGCCGGTCAGAGCCCAGGGCGGTTCCCCTGCGGCCTTGTTTGCGGGATATAGCACGGGAACGTGATCTTGCAACCCGCATAAACCACGTTCAGATCATCGCCATGCCGCCGTTGACATGCAGCGTGGCGCCGGTGACATAGCCCGCCTCGGGGCTGGCCAGATACAGCACGGCGGCGGCGATTTCCTGGGCGGAACCCATGCGCCCGGCGGGGATCTGCGTCAGGATCCGGCCCTTCTGCTCGTCGTTCAGCTTGCCGGTCATCGCCGTCTCGATGAAGCCGGGGGCGACGCAGTTCACGGTGATCCCGCGCGAGGCGACCTCATAGGCCAGGCTCTTCGACATGCCGACCAGCCCGGCCTTGGCGGCGGCGTAATTGCCCTGCCCCGGATTGCCGGTGGTGCCGACGATCGAGCCGATGTTCACGATCCGGCCCCAGCGCGCCTTCATCATGCCGCGCAGGACGCCCCGGCACAGCCGGAAGCTCGAGGTCAGGTTGACCTCCAGCACCTGCGCCCATTCCTCGTCGGACATGCGCATGAACAGGTTGTCGCGGGTGATCCCGGCATTGTTGACCAGGATGTCGACCGAACCCATCGCCTCGGCCGCCGCCTTGGGCAGGGCCTCGACCGCCGCCGCATCGGCCAGGTTGGCGGTGACCACATGCGCCCGCCCGCCCAGCCTCTCGGCCAGTTCGCGCAGCGGCGCCTCGCGCGTGCCCGACAGCGCCACGGTGGCGCCGGCGGCATGCAGCGCCTCGGCCACGGCGCCGCCGATCCCGCCCGACGCCCCGGTCACCAGCGCATTCCTGCCCGTCAGATCAAACATCACGCTCTTTCTCCGTTGTCCAAATACCCCGGGGGAATCCCGCAGGGATGGGGGCAGAGCCCCCTCATGCCTTCAGCGCCGCAATATCCGCCGGGACACCGATATTGCGCACCGCCGCATCCTTGGCGATGCGCTTGATCATGCCCGACAGCGCCTTGCCGGCGCCGATCTCCCAGAACTCGGTCACGCCCGCGCCGGCCAGGAACTCGACCGACTCGCGCCAGCGCACGGCACCCGTCACCTGCTCGACCAGCAGCCGGCGGATGGCGCCGGGCTCGGTCACCGGCTCGGCGCGGACATTGGCCACCAGCGGCACGGCCGGCGCGGCGATCTCGACCGCGGCCAGGGCCTCGGCCATCACCGCCGCCGCGGGCTGCATCAGCGCCGAATGGAACGGGGCCGAGACCGGCAGCATCAGCGCCCGCTTGGCGCCGCGCTCCTTGGCCAGCGCCGCGGCGCGCTCGACCGCCTCCTTGTGCCCCGAGATCACCACCTGCGCCGGATCGTTGTCATTGGCGGCCTGGCAGACCTCGCCCTCGGCCGCGTCGCGCGCGATCTGGTCGACCGCGGCGAAATCCAGGCCCAGGATCGCCGCCATTGCGCCCTGCCCGACCGGCACCGCCTCCTGCATGGCCTGGCCGCGCAGGCGCAACAGCCGCGCGGTGTCGGCCAGGCTCAGCGCGCCCGCCGCACAAAGCGCCGAATATTCGCCCAGCGAGTGGCCGGCGACGAAATCCGCGTCCCGGATGCCGAAGCCTTCGGCCTCCAGCGCCCGGAAGGCCGCGATCGAGGTCGCCATCAGCGCCGGCTGCGCGTTCCGGGTCAGGGTCAGCGTCTCGATGTCGCCGTTCCAGACCAGGTCGGACAGGCTCTCTCCCAGCGCCTCGTCGACCTCGGCAAAGACCTCGCGCGCCGCCGGATAGGCCTCGGCCAGCTCGCGCCCCATGCCGACGACCTGTGCGCCCTGCCCCGGAAATACGAATGCCCGCATCGCGGAATCCCTTCTGTCCTATGTCCTTGCGACAGCCTTAGCCCGCGACGCCCCTTGCCGCAACCGCGGCCGTCAGCGCGGAATCACGATCTCGGCCCGCAATCCCCCCAGCCGCTCGCCCTGGCCCAGCCGCAACTGCCCGCCATGGGCGCGGGCGATGTCGGCGGCGATGGACAGGCCCAGCCCCACGCCCTGGCCGCGGTTCTGGTTGCGCGCGGGGTCGAGCCGGGTAAAGGGTTTCAGCGCCTCCTCGCGCCTCTCGGGCGGGATGCCGGGCCCGTCGTCCTCGACCGAAATGCGGAAATAGCTCGGCCCCAGCGCCGCCTCGACCTCGGCGCGCTCGCCGTAGCGCACGGCATTGCCGATCAGGTTCTCGACGGCGCGGCGCAGGCTGTCGCGGCGAAAGGTGGCGCGGCCGGCGCCGTCGCCCGCGACCGAATGCAGGACCACCCGCTGCCCGCCGCGCTGCGCATCGGCGACGATGCCGCGCACGAAATCCAGCGCCGGCACCGGTTCGGGTGGGGCGTCCTGCGCCGCGTCGCGGGCATGGTCCAGGAAGGCGTCGACCATGGTGCCCATGGCCGCCACGTCGCTTTCCAGCGCCGCGATCTCCTCGGGTTCGGGCGGATAGTCCGGGCTCAGCATCGACAGGCCCAGCCGCAGCCGGGTCAGGGGCGTGCGCAGGTCGTGGCTGACGCCCGAGAGCATCTGCTTGCGCTGCTCGTTCTGGCGCTCGATGCGGGCGCGCATCTCCAGGAAGGCGGTGCCGGCGCTGCGGATCTCGCTGGCGCCGGCCGGGCGGTAGGAAATGATCCGCCCCTTGCCGTATTCCTCGGCCGCGCGTGCCAGCCGCCGGATCGGGCGCAGCTGGTTGCGCAGGAAGATCGTCGCGATCGCCGTCATCAGAAGCGAGGTGCCCACCATCAGCACCAGCAGCTGATGCGGGTTCGAGGCGCTGACCCGCAGGCGCGGAAACACCAGCTGGTAATGCCCCCAGCGGCCCTGCAGCGTCACCCGCACCTCGCGCCGGTGGCTCAGGTCGACGGCGCGCACGGCGGGCACGCGCTCGTGCAGCTCGGCGATGACGATGCGGCCCGACAGGTCGTAGAAGGCCCGCCATTCCACGCCCGGCTCGGCCGGCAGCTGCAGCTCCAGCCCCAGCGGCACGACCACCTCGCCGGCAGAATCGCGCGCCGCCTGGACATCGGGCGCCGCCTCGATCCGGGCCGCGACCAGCGCGACCTCATGCGCCATGCCCGAGGTCATCTGCCGCGTCACGTCCTCGAAATGGCGCTGCAGGAACATGATGGTGACGACGATTGTCACCACCACGACCGGCAGGAACAGGATCAGCGCCGCCCGTCCGTAAAGCCCGCGCGGCATGGTCCGCTTCAGCCAGTCGAAATTCATTGCCTCATGCCCCACCCGGCCCTTGGAATACGGGCCCTGCCATGGCTAGGTTAGCCCCATGACAAGCGCCGAGAAAGCCCTGCGGATCATCACCGCCGACAATCCCTCGCCCTTCACCGGGCCGGGCACCAACACCTTCCTGCTGGGACGCGAGCGGATCGCGGTGATCGACCCCGGCCCGGACCTGGCCGCGCATCGCCGGGCGATCCTGGCCGCCGCGGGGCCGGGCCGCATCAGCCATATCTTCGTCACCCATGCGCATCTGGACCATTCCGGCGGCGCCCGCGCCCTGGCCCAGGCGACCGGCGCGCCGATCCTGGGCTTCGGCCCCGCCGAATCGGGCCGCTCGGCGGTGATGGAGCGGCTAGCGCGCGAAGGCGCCATCGACGGCGGCGAGGGGCTGGACCGCGGCTTCGCCCCCGATATCGCCCTGGCCGACGGCGCGGCGGTCGAGACCGACGAGTGGCGCCTGACCGCGCTGCACACGCCGGGCCATTTCGCCGGCCACCTGGCCTTTCGCCAGGACGAGACGATCTTTTGCGGTGACGTGGTGATGGGCTGGTCCTCGACCATCATCTCGCCGCCGGACGGCGATCTGGCGGATTACTTCCGTTCGCTCTCGCGGCTCGATTCGGCGGGGGCGCGGGTGCTGCTGCCCGCGCATGGCGATGCGGTGCGCGACCCGACGGCGCGGCTGGCCGAGCTTGCCGCGCATCGGCGCGAGCGCACGGTGCAGATCCTTGCCGCGCTGCGCGACGGCCCGGCCACGGCCGAGGCGCTGGCACGGCGAATCTACCGCATCCCGCCGGCGATGATTCCGGCGGCGATGCGCAACGTGCTGGCGCATCTGATCGCCCTGTCCGAGCTTGGCGCGGTCTCGACCCCCGGCCCGATCGGCTCGGATTCGGTCTTTTCCGCGCATTGACCGGGACCGGCGGGGGATTTTCCGGATGGATGAAAAAAATGCGCAAACCCCTCTGGACGACCCCGAAGAGCGCGGCTATACACCGCCCCGTGTTCCGGCGTAGCTCAGCGGTAGAGCAGTTGACTGTTAATCAATTGGTCGTAGGTTCGATCCCTACCGCCGGAGCCATAAAAATCAAGGTGATGAAGGGCGTCCTTCAGGTGTTGCGGAAAGTTGTCCGACGCCGGGGATGAGGCCCGCCTCCGCGGCGATTGCGAGATCGTTTCGAGCGGTTTCGGGGTAGCGCATTGCGCCCCGCGTCATCCGAGCTTCCGCATTCGATCAGGCGCCTTTGGGCAAGGCCGTCCGCATCGCCAAGTGCCGGCCCGTGGAAAACACCGCCGACGGGATAGCCAGCGGGACCGAGGCCGCGAACCGTGAAACCGGCGGCTTGCCCCGTTCATCCGCCAGGATGAAGGCACCTGGGCCCGCGTCGTCCTCAAACCTGCGTCTCGACGGCCAGCCCCGCCGCCTTCCATTCGGCGAAACCATCCTCCAACCGCATCGCCCTGAAGCCCCTGGCGCGCAGCGCGGCCACGGCTTCGACCGAAAAGACGCAATAGGGGTCGCGGCAATAGGCGATGATCTCGGTATCCTTGGGCAGCTCGTTCAGCCGCCGGTCCAGTTCCGAAAACGGGATATTGCGCGCGCCCGGAAGATGGCCCTGCGCGAACTCCTCGGCGGGACGAACGTCCAGCACCGTGACCAGACCGGCCTCGATCCGCTGGGCCAGATCTTCGCGCGACACCGCCTCCATCGAGTCCCGCGCATGGAAATAGTCGTCCAGCAGGCGGTTGACCTCGGCGATATTGCGCTCTCCCACCCGGCTGAGCGCGCTGACGAGCGCCACCGCCTCGGCATCGCCGGCAAGGCTGTAGATCACATGCTTGCCGCGCCGCTCGATCTCGACCAGCCGCGCGCGCCGCAGGATCTGCAGACGCCGCGAGGTGTTGGCAAAGGACATGCCCGACAGCGCGGACAGTTCCTCGACCGGACGGCGGCCCTGCGCCAGGTATTCCGGCAGTTCCAGACGATGCGGATGGCCAAGCGCTTGCGCCACCTCGGCCAGGCTTGCGTGCCGGGAGTGTGGATCGCCGCGAAATAATGCTTCGATCCGGTGCGGGCCTGGATTTCCTCCCGGCCGAGCCAGCGGTGCTCCTTGCCGATCTGCTTCAGCGCCACCGACATCTCGGTGAGGCATTTCTGCCCGCGCTCGGTCGCTGCGGCGTGGTATTTGCCCGAAGGGTCCCAGTCGCAATCGACGCCCAGTTCCTCGACCGCCTGGCGAAGATAGTCGATCCCCTCGCTGTTGACGTGGAACTCTTCCTCGTTGCCCTTTTTATCCTCGGCGAAGTGCTTGTTGCGCGGATTATGCGCCAGATCGATCGCAAAACCGGCGCAACGGCCGGCCGCGCCATCGCCGATGCGACCGGCATCGACAAGAACGACGCGTGCGTCGGGGGCGAGTTCGCCCAGCCGGCGGGCACAGTGGAGCCCCATCCAGCCGCCTCCGACGACGAGATAATCGCATGCGATATCAGTATTCAACTGATTGGCTGCGGGCCGCGGACCCAGGGCGGCGAACCAACCGGAACGGGTTGGCTCCATATGGACAGGCATGATTTTCATAGCAGGACCGGGATGATGTTTCTGGTCCGGGCCTACATCAACGGGCCAGCCGGCGTGATGCTGGAAATTTCCCGCTCCGTATAGAATGGATTTATGAATGCTCCCTGCATGGACAGGGGTCGCCGCATCGCGGCCAACGCGCACCCCGGCAGAACTGGCCGCTAGTAGATCGGCGGAGAGACGATCCAGATGGCGATGGCGGGTTCGTCGCCATCGTTGCGCCAGGCATAGTCCGTCTCGCGGAACTGGAAGCTGTCGCCGGGCTCCAGCCGGATCTCGCGGTCGCCGATGATCAGGGTCAGGCGGCCCGAGATCAGGACGCCGCCGTCCTCCTTCGGCCGCGCCTTTCGCCGTCCGCCGCTGGACGAGCGCGGCGCGAAGGTCGACTTGATCATCTCGAACGAGCCGCTGAGCGTCGGGGACAGCAGCTCCTCGACCAGCCCGCTTTCCTGCGAGCCGATGGGCGTCCGGTCCGCCGCGCGCAGGACCAGCCCGCGTTCCTCGGGCGCCCGGCTGGCAGAGCGGAAGAAGAAGCTGATGTTCACCCCCAGCCGGTCCGAGATCTGCCCCAGGTCATGGACCGACGGCGTGGTCTGCCCGCGCTCGACCTGGCTCAGCCAGCCGACCGAGCGCCCGACATCGCCCGCAAGCTCCAGCAGCGTCATGCCCCGCGACTTGCGCAGCGACCGGATGTCTTCACCCACATGATGGCTCATCGGCTCTCCTTCAGAGGATGCCGGCAAGGTGCAGCAATTCCGCTGAAATCTCAACACGACCGCAGCCGGTAAATGAAATTCCTGGATGGCTCTGCCTAAAAATGAAATTTTTAATTGAAATTTCATTCTCGCCATGGATAGTTCCACCCTATCGGAAAGAACGGAATCGCCCCTCCTTCCCTGGCGACCTCCCGGCCCTGCACAGCTCACCCAGTCCAACAGCGGATAACCATCATGGTCGAACTTCCCAGCCAAGCCCGCGTCGTCATCATCGGCGGCGGCATTTCGGGCTGTTCCGTCGCCTATCACCTTGCCAAGCTCGGCTGGACCGACATCGTGCTGCTGGAACGCAAGCAGCTGACATCCGGCACCACCTGGCACGCGGCGGGGCTGATCGGCCAGCTGCGCGCCAGCCAGAACATGACCCGGCTGGCGAAATATTCCGCCGACCTCTACACCAAGCTGGAGGCCGAGACCGGGCTTGCCACCGGCCTGCGGCAATGCGGCTCGATCACCGTCGCCCTGACCGAAGAGCGGCGCGAGGAGATCCTGCGCCAAGCGGCGCTGGCCCGCGCCTTCGGCGTGGACGTGAACGAGCTTTCGCCGCGCGAGGTGCTGGAGCTTTATCCGCATCTGGAGATCTCGGATGTGGTTGCCGGCGTCCACCTACCGCTGGACGGCCAGGCCGATCCGGGCAATATCGCGCTGGCGCTGGCCAAGGGCGCGCGGATGCGCGGCGCCCGGATCGTCGAGCAGGTCAAGGTCACGCGCATCACCACCGCCAATGGCCGCGTGACCGGCGTCGATTGGGAAGCCGGCGGCGAACGGGGCCATATCGCCACCGAAAACGTGGTGAACTGCGGCGGCATGTGGGGCCGCGACCTTGCGGCGCAAAACGGCGTCACCCTGCCGCTGCACGCCTGCGAGCATTTCTATATCGTCACCGAGAACATCCCCGACCTGGCCCAGCTTCCGGTCCTGCGCGTGCCCGACGAATGCGCCTATTACAAGGAGGACGCGGGCAAGATCCTGCTCGGCGCCTTCGAGCCCAAGGCCAAGCCCTGGGGCATGTCCGGCATTCCCGAGGATTTCTGCTTCGACCAGCTGCCCGAGGATTTCGATCATTTCGAGCCGATCCTGGAAAAGGCGGTGGCCCGCATGCCGCTGCTGGGCCAGGCGGGCATCCACACCTTCTTCAACGGCCCGGAAAGCTTCACCCCCGACGACCGCTATTACCTGGGCGAGTCGCCCGAGCTTGCCGGCTACTGGGTCGCGGCCGGCTACAATTCCATCGGCATCGTGTCCTCCGGCGGGGCCGGCATGGCACTGGCGCAATGGATGGAGGACGGCGAGCCGCCTTTCGACCTGTGGGAGGTCGATATCCGTCGCGCCCAGCCCTTCCAGCGCAATCGCCGCTATCTGAAGGAACGGGTCAGCGAGACGCTGGGCCTGCTTTACGCCGATCATTTCCCCTATCGGCAGATGGCGACCTCGCGCGGCATCCGCCGCTCGCCCCTGCACGAGCATCTCAAGGCGCGCGGCGCGGTCTTTGGCGAGGTCGCGGGCTGGGAGCGTGCCAACTGGTTCGCCGCGGACGGGCAAGAGCGCGAATACCGCTATGGCTGGAAGCGCCAGAACTGGTTCGACAACCAGCGCGCCGAGCATATGGCGATGCGCGAGGGCGTGGGCCTGCTGGACATGACCAGCTTCGGCAAGATCCGGGTCGAGGGGCGCGATGCGCTTGCCTTCCTGCAGCGGCTTTGCGCGAACGACATGGACGTGCCCGCGGGCCGCATCGTCTATACGCAGATGCTGAACCACTGCGGCGGCATTGAGTCCGACCTCACGGCGACGCGGCTTTCCGAAACGGCCTTCTTCCTGGTCGTGCCCGGCGCGACCTTGCAGCGCGACCTGGCCTGGCTGCGCCGGCATCTGGGCGATGAGTTCGTCACCATCACCGACATCACCGCGTCGGAAGCCGTGCTGCCGCTGATGGGCCCGCGCTCGCGCGAGCTTCTGGCGCTGGTCTCGCCCGATGATTTCTCGAACGAGGCGCATCCCTTCGGCACCGCGCGCGAGATCGAGATCGGCATGGGCCTGGCCCGCGCCCATCGCGTGACCTATGTCGGCGAATTGGGATGGGAGCTTTACGTCCCCACCGACCAGGCCGCGCATGTGTTCGAAACCCTGGCCGAGGCGGGCGAGGCCGTCGGCCTTAAACTCTGCGGCCTGCACGCGATGGATTCATGCCGCATCGAGAAAGCCTATCGCCATTTCGGCCATGACATCACCGACGAGGATCATGTGCTGGAGGCGGGCCTGGGCTTCGCGGTGAAAACCGACAAGGGCGACTTCATCGGCCGCGACGCGGTGCTGAAGAAGCGCGAAACCGGGCTGGAGCGCCGCCTGGTCCAGTTCCAGCTGAAGGATCCCGAACCGCTGCTGTTCCACAACGAGCCGGTCCTGCGCGACGGCAAGATCGTCGGCTTCCTGACCTCGGGCAATTACGGCCACGCGCTCGGCGCCGCGATCGGCCTGGGCTATGTGCCCTGCCGGGGGGACGAGACCGCGGCCGAGATGCTGGCGTCGGATTATACCATCGACGTGGCAGGCCGGATCGTGGCTGCCGAGGCCAGCCTGGCGCCCCTCTACGATCCCAAGTCGGCGCGGGTGCGCGGCTGAAACCGAACTCGTGGAAGGACGGAAGCCATGACGTTCCTGGTCCCCGTGAAGCGCGTGATCGACTACAACGTGAAGGCCCGCATTCCGGTGACAGCATCCGGCTGAACTTCTCGCAGGACCATGCGGCGGCGACGGCCGCGGTCGAGCGCCTGGCGGCGCTGGTCGAACGGTATCGCGCATGAGCGCGGCTCCCGGACAGGGCAACCCGGTGCCGCAGGGCGATTACGTCGCGGCAACGCGGCATGGATCGCTGATCTTCACCGCCGGGATGACCCCGCGCGCGAACGGCCGGCTGATGTTCAGCGGCCCGGTCCGCAGGGACCAGCCGCTGGAAGCCTGGCGCGAGGCGGTGGTGCTGGCCTGCAGCAACGCGCTGCGGGCCGCGCGTGCGACCCTGGCGCCGGGCGAGGATCTGGCGGCCGTCCTCAGCCTGACCGTCTATGTCGCCGCGGAAGCGGGGTTTGCCGCGCATTCCGCGCTTGCCGATTTCGCCTCGCAGTTCCTCAAGGAACAGCTGGGCACAAGCGGCATCGGCAGCCGCTGCGCGGTGGGCGTGGCGACGCTGCCGGGGAATGCGCCGGTCGAAATCCAGATGGTGGCGGCGGTCTGATCTGCCGCGCCGCGCGTGTGGGTGCCGGGCTTTTGCCTTGGGGCGGGCTGCGGACATTGCAAGGAGAATGGCTTATGGGTGCAAGGATCATCGACGGGCGGGGCTTTGCGGCCGGGGTGCGGGCGCGTGTTGCCGAGGCTGTGGACCGGCTGCGGTCTGCGCACGGGTTGGTGCCCGGGCTTGCGGTTGTTCTGGTGGGCGAGGATCCTGCGAGCCAGGTCTATGTCAGGAACAAGGCGGTCCAGACGCGCGAGGCGGGGATGGCGAGCTTCGAGCACCGGCTTGCGGCCGAGACGCCGCAGGCGGCGCTGCTGGCGCTGGTCGCGCGGCTCAATGCCGACCCGGCCGTGCACGGCATCCTGGTGCAGCTGCCGCTGCCCGCGCATATGGACGCCGGGGCGGTGATCGCCGCCATCGACCCGCGAAAGGACGTGGACGGGTTCCATGCGCTGAACGTGGGGCTGCTGGGGACCGGGCAGAAGGCGCTGGTGCCCTGCACGCCCTCGGGCTGCCTGATGCTCTTGCGCGAGACGCTCGGGGATCTGTCGGGGCTGGAGGCGGTGGTGGTGGGGCGCAGCAACATCGTGGGCAAGCCGATGGCGCAGCTCTTGCTGGCCGAGAACTGCACGGTGACCATCGCCCACAGCCGCACCCGCGAGCTGGCGGCGGTCTGCCGGCGGGCCGACATCCTGGTGGCGGCGGTGGGCCGGGCGCGGATGATCCGGGGCGAGTGGATCAAGCCCGGCGCCACGGTGATCGACGTGGGCATCAACCGCATCGAGGAGGAGGGCCGGTCGCGGCTGGTCGGCGACGTGGACTTCGCGGGCGCGGCGCAGGTGGCGGGCGCGATCACCCCGGTGCCGGGGGGCGTGGGGCCGATGACCATCGCCTGCCTGCTGGCCAATACGCTGGTGGCCTGCTGCCGGGCGCATGGCCTGCCCGAGCCGGACCCGGGCCGGGCCGAAGGCGCGGCGGCCTGAGGGATGGCGCGGGACGGCGGGGGGCGCTGCCCCCCCGCTCCTGCGGCCCCTCGAGGGGGCCGCAGGAGCGTCCCCCCGGGATATTTGCACACGGAAGAAACCAGGGCGCTTGCCCTTTCAGTGGAGAGCCAGATGAAGAAATACACGCTGACGGTCGCCTGCCCCTCGACGCGCGGCATCGTCGCCACCGTGGCCGGCTTTCTGGCCGAGCATGGCTGCAACATCACCGACAGTTCGCAGTTCGACGATACCGAGACCGGGCGCTTCTTCATGCGGGTGAGCTTCGTCTCGGAGGAGGGCGTGGGGCTGGAGGCGCTGCGTGCGGGCCTGGCCGGCCCGGCCGAGCCCTTCGCCATGGACTACGCCATCCATGACGAGGCCGAGAAGATGAAGGTGGTGATCATGGTCAGCCGCTTCGGCCATTGCCTGAACGACCTTCTCTATCGCTGGCGCATCGGCGCGCTGCCGATCGAGATCGTGGCGGTGATCTCGAACCACATGGACTACCAGAAGGTGGTGGTGAACCACGACATCCCCTTCCACTGCATCAAGGTCACGCGCGAGAACAAGCCGCAGGCCGAGGCGCAGCTGATGGCGGTGGTCGAGGATTCGGGGGCCGAGCTGGTGGTGCTGGCGCGCTACATGCAGGTGCTGTCGGATGCATTGTGCAAGAAGATGTCGGGGCGGATCATCAACATCCACCATTCCTTCCTGCCGAGCTTCAAGGGCGCCAACCCCTACAAGCAGGCCTTCGAGCGCGGGGTGAAGCTGATCGGGGCGACCAGCCATTACGTGACCGCCGACCTCGACGAGGGCCCGATCATCGAGCAGGACACCGTCCGGGTCACCCATGCGCAATCGCCCGAGGACTACGTCAGCCTCGGCCGCGACGTCGAAAGCCAGGTCCTGGCCCGCGCCATCCACGCCCATATCCACCGCCGGGTGTTCCTCAACGGCAACAAGACCGTGGTCTTTCCCGCCTCGCCAGGAAGCTACGCATCCGAAAGAATGGGGTGAAACAGCGCCCCCCACCCCCAGCCCCCGCCCCGGTCTTCCGTGGACAAATATCCCCGCCGGAGGCAAGCAGCGGGGAAACCGGCGAAGGCCTTGCCCGCCTGTTCCCGTGCCGCGTCCCAACCTGCCATCGCTTCGCTTCCGAAGCACCGCCGTCAAGCTCATACCCAATCGTGATGACCACGGAATCTACGGTTTCCGTCCGAGGTGCCGAGGGAGGGCAAGGGGCTCCTTTGCGGACAGGCAACGGATCCTGCGCCCGGCGGCGGAGAAGATCGGCGCGGCATGGGGTCCAGCCCGCAGCGATGGCCCGGATGAGTTCGGGGTCAGCATGGCCCTGCGCGATCGGCACGACCGCTCCCTGCGTGGCGGATTGGCCGCGACGCCCCGAAGCTCATGCGCCTTGCCGGCGACAAGCCTGGGGCAAGGCTCTCGACAACCGGCCGTTCCGACGGGCGGCTCTAGGTCGCCATCGTTTCCCTTGCGCGCTGGACCAGCCCGCGCAGGTCGTCGAGGCTGTATTCGCCGAAAGCGCCTTCATCGCCGGCGACGAAGGTGGGGGTGCCGATCAGCCCCATGTGCTCGGCCAGCATATGGCTCATGGCGATGTGACGCTCGACCGGCTTGGCTGCCATGTCGCGCTCCAGCCGTGCGGTATCGAGGCCGATGTCGCGGGCGGCGCGCATCGTGGCGGCCTCGGTCACTCGCCCCCTGGTGCGGAACAGCGCGGTATGGAACTGCCAATACCGCCCCTGTTGCAACGAGGCCAGCGAGGCCCGTGCCGCGAAATCCGAATCCTCGCCGAAGACCGGCCATTCGCGAAACACCACCCGCAGCTTCGGGTCCGAGGTGATCAGCCGGTGCATCGGCTCGACCATCTTGCGGCAGAAGGGGCAGTTGTAGTCGAAGAACTCGGACAGGGTGATGTCGCCCTGCGGGTTGCCCAGAACCGGGGCGGTCGGGTCGCGTTCCAGCGACTGGCGCAGCGCCTCGGGCATCGGGTTGGCGCGCTCTTGCGCCAGGCCCGTGCGGGGCAGGACCGGCAGGGCCAGCAGGCTCGCGCCCGCAAGGACGAGGTGACGGCGTTGCATGATCTCTCCTTCATGGTTCCGCCCCCGGCGGGTGCGCCGGGAAGCGATGGCGGCGGGGATGTCCCGCCCTTTGTAGACCATCCTGCTCAGGACGTCCGCCGCGCCTCGGCGATGGCCCCGCGCAGGCGGGCCTCGTCCAGCGCGCCGGGATAAATTCTCTCTCCGATGATGAAGGCCGGCGTGCCGCGCAGCCCCAGCGCCGCCGCCTGCGCCGAGTTGCGCGCCAGCAGCCCGTCCCATTTGTCGCGCTCGGCGCGATAGGCGGCCAGCGCCGCGCCGGTGTCGATGCCGCCGTCGCCCAGCACCTGCCGGATCCGATCCTCGGAGAGCCTGGCTTCGGTCGCCATCAGCGCCTTGTGGGCCTGCGCGTAATCGCCCATCGACGCTGCCCCGAGGACCAGCTGGCTGGCCAGGACCGAGGGCGCGCCGAAGATCGGCCAGTCCTTCATCATCAGCCGGATGTCGCCGTCCTCGCCGACCACGCGGGTCAGCATCGAATGGCCCATCTTGCAATAGGGGCATTGGTAGTCGAAATATTCGACGATGGTCAGCGTGCCCGCGGGGTTGCCCAGGACCGGGTTGTCGGGGTCGTGCAGCACGTCGTCGGCGGTCATCTCGGCCGCGGCGGTGCCGCTGGCGCCGTTCCCGCCTCCCCTGCTCCGGGTCAGCAGGACGGCTCCTCCGGCAAGGCCCGCCAGGCCAAGGCCGGCTGTTCCGGCCAGGACGTGACGTCGGGTGATGCTCATGTCGTTCCTCCTGTCTGAACGGGGCCGGCAGCCAGCGCATCCGCGGGCGCGGGTTGCGGCAAGGGCTGGCCCGGCGGCACCGTGCCCTTGCCGGATTCCGCCTCGCTCAGCACGACGACCTTGGTCATGCTGCCGGTCTGTCCGGCCAGGTGGATGATGTCCTGGTTGAACAGCCGGATGCAGCCCGCCGAGGTCGCCTGCCCGATCGAGGCCGGGTCCATGGTGCCGTGGATGCGGTAATAGGTATCGCCCCGGCCGTTGTGCAGATAGAGCGCGCGGGCGCCCATCGGGTTGTCGATGCCGCCTTCCAGCCCCTTTTCCACCGGGCCGTAAAGCTCGGGCTGGGTCGCGACCATGTTGTCGGTGGGCTTCCAGCTTGGCCAATCGCGCTGATAGGGGATATGCGCCTCGCCGGTGAAGCCATAGCCGGCCGCGCCCACGGCGACGGCATAGCGCATCGCCTGGTTGCCGGGCCGGACCTGGTAGAGATAGCGGGCATGGGGATCGACGATGATCGTGCCGGGCTTTTCGTCGGTCCAGTAGTCCACGACCTGCCGCGCCTTGTCCTCGGCCAGCAGTCGCGGCGAGACGGCGGGGATGTGGTGGCCGTTATCCTCCATCGCGCCATACATGGCCGCCAGTTCGGGGCGGATGGCAGGCGTCGGTTCGGCGGGCGGCTCGGTCGAGGCGCAGGCGGCCAGGGCCAGAAGCATCGCGCCCGCCCATGCGGCATGTCCTCTCATCGCGAATCTCCTGTCGCCTGCGCGATCATCCGGGCGAGGGCGGCGCGCGAGATCTCGCCCGTCTGCGCCGCGACCAGCCGTCCCTTGGCGTCGAAGACCAGCGTCGAGGGCAGGCCGACCGCGCCCAGCACCCCCATCAGCCGGCCATGCGGATCGCGGATCATGCCTTCGCGGGGCAGGTTCTCGTCTCGCAGGAACGCCATGATCCGGGCCGCTTCCTCGCCCTGGTTGGCAAAGACGAACTCGACGCCGGGCATATTCGCAGCCAGGTCGGTCATCATCGGCATCTCGCGCCGGCAGGGCGGGCACCAGGTCGCCCAGAGGTTCAGAACCACCGGCCAGTCGCGTCCGCCCAGGTGCACGCCGCGCCCGTCCAGCGCGATCAGCTGCATGTCGGGGATGGTGACGGAAGGGCGCGGCAACGCGGCGATGACGGCCTGATGCCCGGCCAGCGCCGCCGCGCCACCCAGGACCAGCGGCAGGGCTGCGCCCCGCACCCGGCGCAGCAGCGCCAGCGACAGGACGGCGATGCCCCCGGCCCAGCCGGCAGCGGGCAGGAAACCGCCTTGCCAGAGCTTGAGCGCGTCCAGCGGATGCGCGGCGAATGCAGGCCAGTTGGCGATGACGAAGCCCACGCGCGCACCGACGATCCAGGCCAGCACGGCGATGCCGGCCCATCGGCCCGCGTCGCCTTTTTGCAGCCGCGCCGCGATCTCGATTACCGCGAAGAACAGCAGCAACGCCACGACTGCGGCGAAACGCGCGCCGTCGAAGACCAGCGGGCCGATCGAGATCGCGTTCATCGGGCCACCTTCCCGATCGAGGCCAGCAGCGCGCCGCTGTCCATTGCGCCGACCAGGCGGCTGCCCGCGGCCTCGGCGCGGCTGGCGTCGAGAAAGACCATGGTCGGCGGCCCGGCGGCGGCCAGATCCCGCATCAGCGCCTGCGCCTCGGCGTCGAAGGTGCTGACATCCAGCTTGATCGCCGCCAGACCGGCCAGCGCGGCATGAACCGCCGGATCGGCCAGCGGACCGCGCTCGATGGCGCGACAGGTCACGCACCAGTCGGCGGTGACGTAAAGCAGCGCCGGCCTGTCGCCCGCTGAGGTCAGCGCCTGATCCAGCCCGGCCCGCGTCGTGACCTCGGCGAATTGCGCCTCGGCCTGCGTCTGTATGGGGGCAGCACCGCCCACCAGCGGCGCCAGCGGGCGCAGCGGATCCTGCCCGCCAAGCGCCGCGCCGAGGCCCTGCACCAGACCGGCGAACAGCAGCAGGATGCCGAGCGCCGCGCCAAGGCGGCGGTTGCGGCGCGCGTCACCCTCCAACCGGTCCAGTGCGCCGAGGAAGACCGCCGTACCCACGAGCAAGACCGCCCAGAGCGCCAGCGTGACCGGCCCCGGCAGCTCCCGCCCCGCCAGCCAGATCGCGAAGCCCAGGAAGATCACCCCGAAGGCGCGCTTGGCACCCTCCATCCAGCCGCCGCTGCCGGGCAGGATGCGCGGGCCGAAAATCCCGATGGCCAGCAGCGGCAACCCCTGCCCCAGCCCCAGCGCGAACAGCGCCGCCGCGCCCAGCATCACCTCGCCGGTCTGCGCGATATAAAGCAGCGCCCCGGCCAGCGGCGCGGTCACGCAGGGCCCGACGATCAGCGCCGAGGTGAACCCCAGCAGCATCGCCCCGCCGACCGAGCCGCGGCGGCCGCCGATACGGCCCAGGCGGGCTTGCAGCGCCTGCGGCAGCTGCAGGTCGTAAAACCCGAACATCGACAGGGCCAGCGCCACGAAAAGCGCCGCGACGACCGCGGTGGCGGCGGGCGATTGCAGCACCGCCTGAAGGTTCGCCCCCGACCATGCCGCGGCAACGCCCAAGCTGCCGAAGGCCGCCGCCATCGCCAGCACATAGGCCCCGGCCAGCATGAGCCCGCGGCGGGCCGTCAGGCTCTCTCCTTGCCCGGCCAGCATGCCGGCAACGATGGGGAACATGGGAAAGACGCAGGGGGTAAAGGCCAGCAGCAGGCCGAAGCCCAGGAAACCGGCGATCACCAGCGCCCCGCCGCCGCGCGCGGCCAGGCCCTGCACCAGCCCCTGATCCTGCGCCAGGGTCAGCCCGCCATCAGAAACCGCCACGCCATCCGCGGGCCGCGGGCTCCAGCCCGAGCCGCCGGCACCCTTATCCGCCAGCACCCTGCCCTCCGCATCCAGCCGCACGCTTTGCGGCGCATAGCAGATGCCGTCCTGCTGGCAACCCTGCCAGCGCAGGGTGACGGGCTGGCCCGCGCGTTCCAGCCGCGCCTCGACCGCACCGCGATAGATCTGGCCCGCGCCGAAATAGGGATCGTCATGGCTCTCGCCCTCGGGCAGGGACAGCGGCAGGCTGCGATCTCCCGCCTCTGCCGCGAAGCCGCTGCGATAGAGGTAATAGCCCTCGGCGATGCGCCAGTTCAGCACCAGCGCGCCATCCTCGGCCGGGCTGACGCTCAGCGCAAAGGCGTCCTGGGGTTGCAGGGGCCGGGCCTGCGCCGCCGCCGGAAAACCGGCGAGCAGCAGCGGCAGCGCGGCCATCAGGAAAGCAAACAATCTCGTCATCATGCCGGGCTGGCTAGGGACGCGACCTTAAGCCCAGCTTAAGCTCCGCCGACGAAAGCGTGATCGTCAAGCCAAGGGAGAACGCCATGCGCCTGCTGATCGTCGAGGACGACCCGGTCCTATCCGATGGGCTTACCGTCGGGCTGGGGCTTTCGGGCTTCAATGCCGATGCGGTCGGCACCCTTGCCGATGCCCGCGCGGCGCTGGCGGGCGGCGGTTTCGCGGGCGTGGTCCTGGACATCATGCTGCCCGACGGCTCGGGGCTGGAGCTGCTGGCCGAATTGCGACGGGCGGGCGAACGGCTGCCGGTGCTGCTGCTGACCGCCCGCGACCGGGTGCGCGACCGGGTCCTGGGGCTGGACGCGGGGGCGGACGACTACCTGGGCAAGCCCTTCGACCTCGATGAACTCGCCGCCCGGCTGCGCGCCATGCTGCGCCGGCAGGAAGGCCGCGCGGCGGCGGTGATCGAGTGGAACGGGCTCAGCCTCGACCCCGCCACACAGGCCGGGCGGATCGGCGGGCGCGAGCTGCGCTTTTCGCGCCGAGAATTCACCATCCTGCACGCCCTGGCCGAGCATCCGGGCCGCATCCTGTCCAAGACCCAGCTGGAAGAGCGGCTTTACGGCTGGCAGGAGGATGTCGAAAGCAACACGGTCGAGGTCCATGTCCACCACCTGCGCGCCAAGCTGGGCCGGGCGTTCATCGAAACCGTCCGCGGCGCGGGATACCGGCTGGCGGCGGCAGGGAAAGGGCAGCGGACATGATCTCGATCCGCAGGCGGCTGCTGACCATCCTGCTGCTGGCGACCGGCGCGATCTGGCTGTCGGCCGTCATCTGGATCCAGCATTCGACCCGCACCGAGGTCGGCCATGTGCTGGACCGGCGCCTGCAGGAATCGGCGCAGATGGTCGCCTCGCTGATCCGCCGGGGCGGCGGCATCGCCGGGCCGGAGGCGGCGGCGCTGGCCGAGGCCGCCCCGGCCCTGGCCGAGACCGGGCGCGGTTTCGCCCGCCAGCTGATCTGCCAGGTCTGGGGCTTCGACGGCCAGCTGAAAAGCCAATCCGACGGCGCGCCCGCGGGGCGGCTGGCCCGGCAGGAAGGCTTCAGCGAGCGCGCGGTCGATGGCGAGGTCTGGCGCGTCTATACCCATGTCGACCGGGATCTGGGCATCCGCGTCATGGTCGGCGATGCGCGGTCCATGCGCGACCGGCTGGTGCATGGCGTGGCGATGGGGCTTCTGGCCCCGGCCATGCTGGTCCTGCCGCTGCTGGCGGCGCTGATCTGGCTGGCGGTGCGCAGCGGGCTTGCGCCGCTGGACCGGCTGGCGCAGGCGCTGTCGCGCCGCCCCGCGACCGACCTGAGCCCGCTGGGAGAGACCCGCGCGCCCGCCGAACTGCGCCCGATGATCGAGGCGCTGAACGGCCTCTTCCACCGGGTCGAGGGGCTGCGCGAGCGCGAGCGCAGCTTTACCGCCTTTGCCGCGCATGAGCTGAAGACGCCACTGGCCGGGCTGAAGACCCAGGCGCAGGTCGCGACGCTGGCCCCCGATGCCGCGACGCGCGACCGGGCGCTGGCGCAGATCGCGCAAGGCGTCGACCGCACCGACCGCATGGTGCGCCAGCTTCTGGACATGACCGCGGCCGAGAATGCCGTCGACGGCACGGCTCCGGCCGAGGACGGCGCAAGGATCCTTGCCGATGTGGCCGGCGAACTGGCCGGGCTGGCGCAGGCCCGCGGCGTCGCGCTGCGGCTGGAAACCGGCACCGCCTGGCGCAGCACGCAGGCGGCGCTGCTGGCGCCGGCGCTGCGCAACCTGCTGGAGAATGCGATCCTCGCCTCGCCCAAGGGGGCGAGCGTCGAGGCGCGGCTGACGCGCGAGGGCGAGAGGATCCGCTTCAGCGTGCTGGACCGCGGCCCCGGCATCGCCGAGGCCGACCGCCCCCATATCACCGAGCGCTTCTACCGCGGCGCGGCCAGCCCTTCGGGCGGCGGCAGCGGGCTGGGCCTCGCCATCGTCGCGGCGGCTGTCGAGGCGTTGGGGGGCGAGCTGCGCCTGTCGCCGCGCAAGGGCGGCGGCGAGCAGGCCGAAATCATCCTGCCCGCCGCGCCTGCTTGAGCCTCCCACGCCCTCCAGAGCGACATCCCCTGCTTGAGGCGCTGCGCGAAAGCTCCGAAAGCCGCGGTTGACCGGCAAGCGGGCCGTCGCGGGGCGGTTCCTGGTCCCGCCGGCCGTCCGGCGGGGCCATCCGCGGCGCATCACCATCGCGAAGGTCGAAGGCCCGGCCCTCGCGGCGAAGTCACGCCCCTGCCCGCGTCAGCTTCTCGATCTCATCCGCGCCCAGCGTCAGCGCCGCGGCCTTGGCGAAGCTTTCGACCTGCGCCACCGTCGTCGCGCTGGCGATCGGCGCGGTCACGCCGGGCTGCGCCATCAGCCAGGCCAGCGCCACCTCGGCGGGCTTCGCACCATGGGCGCCGGCGACCTCGTCCAGCGCGGCAAGGATCGCCATGCCCCTGGGCGTCAGGTATTTCCCGACCCCGCCGCCGCGGGCGGATCGGCCCAGGTCGGCCGCCGAGCGGTATTTCCCCGACAGGAACCCGGCGGCGAGGCTGTAATAGGTCACGACGCCGATCCCCTCGGCCAGGCAGAGATCGCGCAGCCGCCCCTCGAACCCGTCGCGGTCATAGAGATTGTATCCGGGCTGCAGCACCTGGTAGCCCGGCAGGCCGGCATCCCGCGCGGCCCTGAGCGACTCCCCAAGCTGCGCCGCATCGACATTGGACACGCCGATGGCGCGGATCTTGCCGGCCTGCCGCAGCTTGTCGAAGGCCCCCAGCGTTTCCTGATAGCTGGTGCCGAGCGGGTCGGGCCAATGCGCGAAGTAAAGGTCGATGGCCTCGATCCCCAGCCGCTGCAGCGAGGCGTCGCAGGCGGGCAGGATATGCGCCTCGGTCAAGCCGCCCTCGTGCGGGGCGCCGGTGATCGAGCCGACCTTGGTGAAGATCGTCACCCGGTCGCGCATGCCGGGGCGGGCCTTCAGCCAGTTGCCGATGATCGTCTCGGATTCGCCGCCCCTGTTGCCGGGCGCCCAGGCGGAATAGCAATCCGCCGTGTCGATGGCATCGAAGCCGTGATCGACGAAAGCGTCCAGCACGGCGAAGCTCTGCGCCTCGTCGATGGTCCAGCCGAAGACATTGCCGCCGAAGACCAGCGGCATGATCCTCAGCCCGCTCCTGCCCAGATCGCGACGTTCCATGGGGGCCTCCATCCGATGTTGGTTCCGAAGGCCAGTTCCACCACGTCCGCGTGCCGGCGGCAAGCGCGGCAGGAAGGCCGGCAGCTTTCATGCAGGCCTTCGCAAGGGGCTAGTCGCCCCTGGGCAACGGCGACAGCCGGCCCATGGGTCGCGATGGCGCCGGATCACGCCGGCGCCATCCCAAGTCCCCGTCAGTGCGACCGCCCGTGGACGATGCCGTTGGGCCGATCACCGACCGGGATCGTCCGAATGACCGTGCCGCTTGCCGCCTCGATCACCGAGATGCTGTCCTCGGCGGTGTTGGTCACGAAGACATGCGCCCCATCGGCCGAGGCCGACACGCCATGGGCGCCCTTGCCGGCGGTGACGGTCCGCACCACCCGGCCGGTCGCCGTGTCGATCATCGAGACGGTGTCGTTCGGCTCTGCCTCGCTGCCCTGGTTGGCCACGTAGACCCAGCGGCCGTCCGCGGTCGCCAGGACCTGGATCGGACCCGGCCCCACATCCACCTTGCCGGTGACCTGGCGGGACCGGGTGTCGATGACCGCCACCCGGTTCTCGTCGCGAAGCGAGACATAGACCTGGTCGCCCGAAGGCGTGAAGCCGACCTGAACCGGCCCGGCGCCGACCGGAATGCGGGCGAGTTCGGCCAGCCCGGCCGTATCGATCACGGACACCGACCCGTCCCGGACATTGGCGACGTAGAGCTGCGCCTCGTCCGGGCTGAGCCGCAGGCCGTGCGGATAGCCGCCCGTCGCGATGCGCGCGACCACCTCGGCCCGCGCCAGATCGACCACGGCGATCGCGTCGCCGCCGGCCAGGGACACATAGGCGCGCCCCAGCCGGTCGGCGACCACATGGGCCGGATGCGGCCCCACCGCGACCGCCGCCACCGGCGCCGCAAGGTCTTGCGGATCAATCATGACCAGCAGCCCTTCGCCTGCGTCTGCGCCAACGCCCGCGCCATGCCCGTGGCCCTGCGATCCGTGGTCGCCCTGGGCCGCGGGATCGCCGACTGCCAGCAGCAGCCCGCCGTCCGGCGTCAGATCGACGTTATGCGGGGCGATGGGAAGCGAGACCGTGGCGGCCGCCCCGGTGCCCAGGTCGACGGCGCTGATGGAATTGCCGCCTTCGTTGGCGGAATAGACGGCGCCCCCCAGAGGCGCGGCGGCGGCCGCTTCCCCGCCTGCCCTGGCCTCCAGCCAGGCTTGCATCTCGGCAATCTCGCGTTCCTGCGCCTCGATGATCTGGGCGGCCCATGCCTGCGTCTGCGGATCGTCCCCGTATTGCCGGACGATCCGGGCCATGTCGATCGCACCCTGATGGTGCGGGATCATGCCCTGGACAAAGGCCAGGTCGGGGTCATCGGCCATGATCCCCTCCATCATCGGCCCATGCATGTCGTTCATCGCCGCGACATTGGCCTTGGTGAAATCGGGAAGGTCGGCGGCGGCGGGCGACACCGCGGTCTGGGGCGCCTGCCCGATTTGCGCCGGGGGGTTCCCGGAGTGGTGGGCGTCATGCCCGGCTTGCGCCAGGGCAAGGCCGGGCAGCCCGGCCAGCAGCCCGACGGAAAGGGCGATTGCGGCTTGTCTCATTGTTGTCATCCTTTGGCAGCGCGGAACCGGCGCCGCCTTGGGGCGCGGGATTCCGCCTTCGTCGATTGGACCGGCAGAGGGGGGACGCCCTCTGCCATGCGCGATTCAGGCAGTCGCAATCGGACGTGGCGGCCTCAGGATGCCCGCGGGGATGCGCCCCTGGCGATCCGGCCCTCTGACGCCAAGGTTGCCGTTTTCCGGCGAGGGCGGCAGGGCCTGGGTTTCGGGAAGGATGGCAGCGGCCAAGCAGGCCTGGCAGCAATCGAACAGGCCCGGTCCGGCCGGGTCGGGATCGCAATGATCGGCGGCAGCCCCGTCGCCCGGTCCATGGGCATGCGGGCAAGGCTGCGCCATTGCCGCGGCGGCGACGTCATGATGCAGGGAATACCCGTGCGGACCGGCATGCGCCACCGGCAGCAAAAGGACGCCGCCCAAGGCCAGCAGCAGCAGCGCGACCGACAGAAGGCGCAACCGGAACGCCGCCCGCAGGCGCGGGCCGGAACAGGATCGGGGCGGTCTGGTCACGGGGCGGGCGATCATGGCGGCCTTCGATCAGATCTCCTTGGCGCCGTGGAAGCGGGCATAGGTCTTGCGGCCCGAGGCGTCGAACAGCAGCACGTCGTAGGATTCGGGCTCGGTGCCGGGCAGGTCCATGCCGGGCGAGCCGGCGGGCATTCCCGGCGCGGCAAGGCCGATGGCCTGCGGCCGCTCGGCCAGAAGGCGGCGGATGGCCGTTGCCGGGACATGGCCCTCGATCACATAGCCCGCGACCTCGGCCGTGTGGCAAGAGGCCAGGTCGGGCGGCACGCCCAGCCGTTCCTTGAGGGCGAAGACCTCGTCCGAGTTCACCGCGCGGACCGGAAAGCCGGCGGCGCGCATGTGGTCGATCCAGCCGCCGCAGCAGCCGCAACCGGGATCCTTGGTCACTGTCACCAGCGGCAGCGTTTCGGCCCGCAGCCGGCCAGGCAGGGCGAACGCCAGGGGAAGGACGGCCGCGGCCATCAGGACGGCGCGCCGGCTCAGGGTGTGATTTCGCATCGTCAAACCTCGCTTGCGGATGGCATTCTTCCGCCATGCCGCGCGGGACGCCAGCCACGATAAGGTGAACGGGCGCCCGCATTCCGCGGCATGGTGTCGCGAGCGCCCTGGGGCCGGCGGCTCCGCCCGATCCCCAGGGCCTGGGGCCGGCGCGGCCGGAGGGGCGCGCGGCCGCCGCCGTCATTCGCCTGCGCCGGCCTGGGCCATCGCTTCCAGCAGTTCGGTGCCGTTCTTGCCGGCGGCATCCATCTCGGCCGCCCATTCCTGCGCCGCCTTCAGCAGCCGCTCGCGCCATAGCTGGACCTCGGCCTCGGGCAGTTCCGACACGGTCAGCTCGCCGCTGGCGATCAGGCTTTGGCGGATGTTCTCGTCATCCTCGTCCGTCCAGGCGCAAAAGCTCTGCTGCACGGGAAGGCCGGCCGCGGTGATCGCCTGCTGCACGTCCTCGGGCAAGGCCGCAAACCGGCTTTCGCTCATCCCGACGAACCAGCTGGAGACGCCGAACTTCACCCCGCCGACCTCATGCCTCAGCTTGCCGCCAAGCTTGTAGGCGTTGGTGCTGGAATAGGGGAAAAGCGCCCCGTCGACGGTTCCGCGCGACACGGAATCGTAAAGCTCCGACGCGGTGATGCTGATCGGGATGCTGCCCACGGCCCGCAGCGCCCTGGGCAGGGCGGAGCCCGCGGCATAGATCTTGAGCCCGCCCGCGTCGCCAAGCGAGGCGACCGGCTTCGATGACGTCATGTAGCGCTGCGGCGCCGTGGTCATCGCAAACACCACCCGCAGGCCCTGCGCGCCATATTCGGCCGCATCCAGGGCGCCGCCGGGCCTTGCCAGTTCCCAATATTTCTCGGCCGCCTCGCAGGTGGTGTCGTAGAAGCTGGAGAACTCGGTCACGCCGGTCAGCGGGAACTTGTCGGGCGCGTAAAGCGGCACGATCATCGCCATGTCGGCGATCCCCGAGCGCAGCAGCCCATAGGCATCCCGGCCCAGCTGGTTGGCGGGATAGACCTCGAACTGCACGCGCCCGTCGGTCGCCTCGGTGATGGAATCGAGCATCTTCTTGATGCCCAGTTCCCAGGAATAATGGGTCTCGGGCAAGGGATGCGCCACTTTCAGCGTGATCGTCTCTTGCGCCACGGCGGGGGTGCCGCCCAGGGCAAGGGCCATCGCCGCGACGCGAAAGGCGGGGAAAACAACCGATCTCATTCATTCCTCCCTATGAGCTGGTCTTGTGGTCAAGCGAGCGCAGCACGGAAAAGCCGCTTGCGCGCTCGATGATCTTGCCCGCAGCCAGCAGGACGTCCTCGCGGAACCACCGCGCGACCAGCTGGACGCCGACCGGAATGCCATCCGCCAGGCCGGTCGGCACCGCCAGGCCCGGCAGGCCGAGCGTGGCCACCGTGGTCAGGCAGGACAGGTCGCGGATCATTTCGCGATAGCGCTCGGGCGTGTGCTGGTCCTCGTCCAGCGGAATGCGGTGGCGCCACGAGACGGGGGTCAGCATCAGGTCATGATCGGCAAGATGCAGCGACCAGGCGCGCGCGATGGCAAGCTTGCGCTGGTAGGCGGCAAGCGCCTCGTCGGTGTCGCGCGGCGCCGACATCTGCAGGATGTTGTCGAACACCTTGCGGGCCATGCGGTCCCCGGTCTTGTCGATGCCGGCCTGCGCCCGCCGGCTGTCGTCGACGGCCATGCGGTTGCGCATCTCTTCCAGCTCGTCGAAATGCGGCGGCATCCCCTCTTCGACGATGCAGCCCGCCTCGCTCAACGCCGCCGCCGCCTGGTCCAGCGCCGCCGCCACCGCCGGGTCGGCGCCGCGGTCCCCCCAGCGGCGGAACAGCGACACCCGCAGGGGCGCGGGGATCGCCTGCTCCAGGGGCGCCGGAACCCATTGCGGATCGCGCGGATCGGGCTGGCCGAAGACCGCCAGCGCCAGTTGCGCATCGCGCACCGTGCGCGTGATCGGCCCCCAGACCGAGGTCAGCTGGTTGGTCAGGTTCCGCTCGGCCCTTTCGCTGGCGTTGCGGACCGCGACCCGCCCGGCCGTCGGCCGCAGGCCCACGACGCCGCAGGACCAGGACGGCAGCCGGATGGAACCGCCCCGGTCGCTGGCGACATGGATCGGCCCCAGCCCCAGCGCCGCAGCCGCGGCCGCCCCGCCGCTGGAGCCGCCCGCCGAGGCGGTCGCGTCGAAGGGATTCAGCGTCCGGCCGTAAAGCTCGTTATCGGTGAAGCCGCGCATCGAGAAGCACGGCGCATTGCTTTTCCCGATATAGATCGCACCGGCGCGGCGCAGGTGGCCGACAGCCGGGGCATCCTCGGCCGCCAGGTTGTCGCGCATCGCCGCCGAGCCGAAATCGGTGATCTTGCCGGCCACGTCGGTATCCAGCTTGACGGTAAAGGGAACCCCGTGCAACGGCCCCGCCGGCCCATCCTGGGCCAGCCGCCGGTCGGCGTCGCGGGCCATGGCGCGGGCCTCGTCGGCCTCGACCGAGGTCAGGGCGTTATGGGCCGCGTTCACCTCTTGCACCCGGTCCAGGACCGAATCGACGGCCTCGGCGCAAGAGATTTCGCGCCGGCGTATCCGGTCGGACAGTTCAGCCGCATCCATCATCCAGAATGGAAGCATGAATCACTCCTCCGCTGTGGCTAAGCGATGCAAACGCATTGCAGGATCGACGAGATCGCAGAGGGGTGGCCGGTTCCTCCGCGATGTCCTGACTTCTTTCGGCGCCCTTGCGCCATCCCAGGCATCATCTACGGCGGTCAGGCTATTGCCCGGCCCCGGTCTCTTCAATTTCCTTTTCCGAAAGCCGCGATTTTGCAGGACAGAATTCGGCTTGGCCGCATGGGTGCGGGCCAGCTCGACATGGCCGATGTCGATGCCGCGCAATGCCGCCATGGGCGTCGACATGGACCGGCACCAAAACGGCGGCGAAGATGATGAAGATCTTGCGCCCGCCGGATCCGGGGCCGCCAGCCGATCAGCGCCGAAAGTCCCGTCCTGGGGACGCCCCTGGATATGGCGCTGCGACCAGCGCCGCGGGCCGGTTCGGCAACAGCCCGGCCGCCCCGCCCCGCCCTGGGAAACCGGCTTCTACGACGCCAGCCAGTTCTGCGCCGCTGCCGGGCGGCGGTCACGGCCAAGGGCTGGGGGCGTCATATGGTCTTCGATGTCGAGCCGTCTCAGCGCCGCGAGTGCGCTTTTCGCCATTTCGGGGGAAACCCGGCCGGTGGAATCGCCACCGGCAATTCGGATCAGCGCCTGGGTGATGGTATCCGCGCCGATCGGCGTTCCGGCCCGCGCAAGACGCAGAATCACCCGGCCGAGCGTGAAGGCAATCATGTCAGGGTTATTAGTGTAAAGCAAATCGTCACCCTCCCAATAATGTCAACCGCTTGCAAAGAATCCCCAAGCGAGAACCAATCTATAGTTGCATGTTTGCCAATCCATTCATCCAAGGCAACCATGTTGAATGCCGGGAAACCTGGAGAAAAAGGCAAGTCGCGCGCAAGGTTGGGGGAAAATGTTCATGCCGGCACAACCCAGGCGATAGCCGGGCGGGCATCCAGGGGGCCGCAGGATGCGCAAGGGCGATGTTTACTTGACGTCACGCCTGAACCACTCGGTGGATCGAACCTGGCATTTATGGTATTCGGCACCCCGAACTGTTAGCGGAAACTCTCAGCATATGTTGGCATACATCCTGGCCGGCGTCATCGGAGGCATGACGTCGGCGGTCATCACTCTTGCACTCGGCTGCGCGTGGGTTGCGGCACTCTTGTGTTACGTCGGCTTCGGCATTGCCGGGCTTACCCTGGCGGCGCTGCCGCGGATGGCGGTCCCGTCCTGGGCAAATGGCCGGACCGGGTCGCCGGAATGCGGCCCGATGAACGATCTGGGACGGGCCGGATAATCGCCCCCCTGCGATGACGGGCGGATGGCGCCCTTGGATCGCGCCGAATCCCGCCGATCCCAATACAACCGGAAAGATATACATTTAGCCAGCTACACGCTTCGGGAGACGGGAGCATAATGGATCTATTCATTATGCTCCGTTTCACCGTGTCGTGGTTTCCGATTCTCGCGAACTGGCTGTTATTGGAGTAGACCATGACCTACCAAAACCGCGGCAGCAGGAATCTCTGCACCGATGCGACCAGCGCCTTTCGCAAGCTGCTGACCAAAACCGGCCGCCCGCCCAGCCTTGACGAGGTGGCGGCGGCGCTCGAGATCCCGCCCGAAACCCTGGCTTCCGTCTTTCGCGACGAGGCGCATCTGATGGAGATGGCGGTCGAAAGCGCGCTGCTGCGCCTGCACGACCGCTGCATCCGGGCGACGACGGTGATCGACGGCGCCGACCCGATGGCGCAGCTCAAGGCCCTGGCCGACGCCTATATCGACTGGGCCATCGACCATCCCGGCGTGTTCTTGGCCCTGCATTCGCCGACGCTGGGCGCGCTGCGAAAGAACGCCCGCGTCACCCGCTTCGAGCAGGCGGTGATCGCGCTGATGCAGCGGCTGATCGCCCGCGCGCAGCAGGACGGCCTGCTGGCCGGGCGGGACGATCCGGGGATGCTTGCGGAACTGATCCGCTCGTTCATCTGCGGCGCGCTGCACAAGGCGATGCTGGAACGGCTGCCGGGGGAAAAGCCGGGTCCGGGGGATCTGGCCGAGATGCGCGAAAACCTGCGGCTGCTTCTGCAGCGGCTGGCCGCCTAGCCCGACAATCGACGCGCCGGGCGCGATCTAGGGCAGCCGCGCCTGGATCAGGCGCCACCAGCACTCGATGCTGGGCTCCTGCAGCAGTTCCCGCGCGCCAAGCGTGATGCCCGCCTGCTTCAGTTCCCCACTAGCGTCATCACGGAAAGCGAATCCAGGCCCGGAAACAGCAGGTTCTCGTCGGCCGGGCTTGGCGCGGTCGAGGAACCCGAGGGCTGCTATTTCGACTACCTGGGCCGGCTGGGCCCCGTCCCGGCCGAGGCGGCGGACCGCGGCTGGTGGCGCGCGCGGCTGCGCGATCTGCCGCCCCCGCCATCCCTGCCGCTGAACGACGCTGCGCCGGCGCCGGAAAGCACCCGGCTTTCGGCCCTGCTTTCGCCGGCCCCGGCCGCGGCGCTGCGAAGCCTGGCGCGGGAACTGCCGGTCACGCAAACCTCGCTTTACCTGGTGGTCTTTGCCGCCGTTCTGGCGCGGGCGACGGGCGACCGGGCCTTTCGCCTGACGCTGCCGGGCTTTTTCCGCACCCTGGTGATGCGCGACGCCTCGCGGCTGGTCGGGGATTGCACCAATATCCTGCCGCTCGGCCTGCGGGTGGGACCGGGGGCCACGCTGGCCGGGCTGGCGCGCGAGATCGCCGAGGCGCTGTCGCACCAGGCCTGCCCCGGCGTCGCCGTGCTGCGCGAGATGCCGCGCGGCGGGCAGGGCGCGGACTCCGCGCCGGTGGTCTTTACCAGCGGGCTCGACCTGGACGGGGCGCAGCGCCAGCTGCTCAGCCCCCGCGTCGGCCGGCTGTTCGGGCGGGCTGGTCTGGAGCGTCTCGCAGGCGCCGCAGGTGGCGCTGGACGTGCAGGTGGCCGCGCTGGCCGAAGGCGTGCTGCTGAACTGGGATCTGCGGCTTGACGCGCTGCCCGAGGATTGGGTCCGCGCCGGTTTCGATGCCTGCCACGCGGCGCTGTGCCGGCTGGCCGATGCGCCCGCCCTGGCGGCGTCGCCGCTGTCGGACTGGCTGCCGGCGCCGACGCGGATGCGGCGGCTGGGCGATCTGCAAAAGGCCTATCTGCTGGGCCGCGAGGGCGAAGTGCCCCTGGGCCGCACCGCCATGCAGGAATATCGCTGCTATCGCGGCCTGCTGGATGCCGGGGCCCTGGCGATCCGGGCCAGGGCGCTGATCGCCCGGCACGAGGCGCGGCGCAGCGGGCTCGACCCCGCCCATTCCGCGCTGCGCGTGCTGGACGCGGCCGAGGTGCGGCTCTCGGCCCTGCGGGACGAATTCGCCCACGCGCCGCTGCCGCTGGACGGGCTGCTGTGGCGGCTGGTGCTGGTGGACATGCCGCAGGCGGATGACCAAGCGCTGCTGGTCAAGATGGACGCGCTGGAAGCATGCCCCCCGGTCTCGCGGGGGCTTGCAGCGCTGTCCCGCTCGCCGGCGGCGGCCTATTACCTTTACACCTCGGGCACCACCGGGCGGCCGAAATGCGTGGTGCTGAACAATCGCGCCACCGCCAACGTCGTCGGCCATACGCTGGACGCCTGGGTGATCCGCGCCAAGGACGTGGTGATCTCGGTCACGCCGCTGCATCACGACATGTCGGTCTTCGACCTGTTCGGCACGCTGGCCGCCGGCGCGCGGTTGGTCATGCCGTTGCCGACCGAGGAAAAGGACGCGGTCGCCTGGAACCGCCTGGTGCGCGACCACGGCGTGACCGTCTGGTGCTCGGTTCCCGCCATCGTCGAGATGCTGCTGGCCTGCGCGCCCCAGGACGGGCTCGGCTCGCTGCGGCTGGTGGCGCGGGGCGGCGACTACATCAAGCCCGCGGTGATCGACCGGCTGCGCCGGCTGCGGCCAGATGCTGCCCTGTGGTCGCTGGGCGGCCCGACCGAGACCACGATCTGGAGCGTCTGGCACCGGATCGGCCCCGAGGACGACCGCATCATCCCCTATGGCCGCGCCTTGCCCGGCAACCGCTACCTGCTGCTGAACCCGCAGGGCGAGCCCTGCCCCGAGGGCGTGGCCGGCAGCATCCACACCACCGGCGTGAACCTTTCCCTGGGCTATCTGCGCGACGGCGCGCTGGAACAGACCGACTTCACCGAGGTCGAGGACACCCGCGCCTTTCGCAGCGGCGACCTGGGTCGGCTGCGCGGCGACGGCACGATCCTGATCGACAGCCGGGTGAACGGCTATGTCAAGGTGCGCGGCGTGCCCATCTCGCTGGCGGATGTCGAGGCCGAGCTGGCCGCCCATCCCGCCATCGCGCAGGCGCTGGTCGTGGACCTGCCCGACGCGCGGGACGAGACGGTGCTGGCCGCTCTGGTCGCCGGCCGCGCCCTGCCCGAGCCGCGCGCTGCGCGCCTTCCTGCGAAAGCGGCTGCCGCAATCGCACCTTCCCGACCGCATCCTTGCGGTCCCGGCCCTGCCGCTGTCGGCCAATGGCAAACCCGACCGCCGCCGCGCGCGCCAGATCGCAGCCGAGCCCGGCCCCGAGCCCGCCGCGCCGCGCCGGACACCGGGCGACGCGCCCGCGGACGCGGACGAACTGGCGGGCCTGATCCTTGACGCCTTCCGCGAGGCGCTCGGCGCGCCGGGGATGGGGCCCGAGGACGATTTCTTCAACCATGGCGGGCATTCGCTGGTCGCGACCCGCATCATCGGCAAGTTGCAGGCCGAATACGGCATCATCCTGCACTTCATCGACATCTTCCGCCATCCGACCGCCCGTGCGCTGGCGGATATCGCCACCCGCAGCGCGCCGGCCGCACCGATGCCCGCAGCCGGCGAGGACGCCGCCAAGGCCCAGGCGGCGCCGCTGTCCTTGGCCCAGCAATCGCTGCGGAAGGCCTATGCCGCCTTCGGCCATGGCGGCATCTTCAACCTGCCTTTCGCCTTGCGTTTCCCGACACCGGTGGACGAGACGGTCTTCGGCCTGGCTTTCGGCGACCTGATCCGCCGCCATCCCGTCCTGCGCAGCCATTTCCGCGAACGGGACGGCCAGCCGCTGCAAGAGGTGGTCCCGGTCGAGCGGCTGGGCGACGACCGCGGGTTCTGGACCAGCGCCGAGGCCGGCGATGCCAGCCGCCGGACCGAGGCCGGCCATGTCTTCGACCTTGCCCGCGAATTGCCGCTGCGGCTGCGCTTCTTCCGCGAGGGGGACGAGCAGGTGCTGTCCATGCTGTTCCACCATGTCGTGCTGGACGAATGGTCGCTGAGCCTGCTGATGGACCAGCTTGGCCACGCCTATCGCCAGCGGGCGGGGCTGGCGCCGGAATGGCCCGACCAGCCGCCGGGCTTCCACCGCTTCGCCACCGCGCAAAGGGCGGCGCAGGCGGACCGCGCGCATCTGGACTATTGGCTGCATCACCTGCGCGGCGCGCCCCGCGCCCGGCCGATCCTGGGCGATGCGCCGGGCGGACGGGATCCGCAGGGCGGCTGGACCCGGATCGACCTGCCGGCGGAAATCGCGCGCGGGCTCTATGCCACGGCGCGGCGAAACGCGGCTTCGCTCTTCGCCACCGCCTATGCGGCGATCGGCGTGGCGCTGGGGCGCCTGGGCGGCATCGGCGACCTGGTAATCGGCACCTCAGCCTCGGGGCGCAACGATCCGGCTTGGTTCGATACCGTGGGCTATTTCACCACCATGACCGCGCATCGCCTGGCTTTGGGGGCGCAGGACACGCCCGCCGCGCTGATCGCGCAGGTGCGCGACCGCATCGCCCGGTCGCTGCCGCACTCCGAGATTCCGCTGGATCAGGTGGCCGAAGCGCTGACCGGCAATCCCGTCACCCGGCTGGACGAGATGTTCGAAGTCTTCATCCAGATCCACGCCCGGAACCGGATGAACGGCGCCATCGCGTTGATGGACGGCAAGTCGCGTCGAATACCGGCAGATCGACCCGGACAAGGCAGAGACCCTTCTTGGCCTCCAATTCGAGATCGTCGAGGACGTGGCGGGCGAGACCGTCGGCCTGCGCATCATGATGAGCCATCGCGCCGACCGCTACGGCCCGGCCAAGATCCGGCAGATCACCGCGGCGGTCCAGGCGATGCTGGCCCACTTTGCGCAACCCCAGGACGATCAGCCGCTGGCCGCCGGCCTGGCAGACCCCAGTGGCGCGGCCAGCGCCCCGCCGGCATGGGCCTCGCGGGATCGTATAGGGGCCGTGGACCTGCAGCTCGCCCGGCTCGCCGATGGCGGCCTCGCGCCTGTCGGGGCGGATGATGCGCAGCTCGTCCCAGGGCGACATCGGCCGGCCCTGGGTGTTCACGATGCGCTCTTCGCTGTCGGGCGGCGCGGTAAAGCAGACCAGCCCCTCGGCCATGCCGAAGACCTGCTGCAACTGGCAGCCCAGCCCGGGCCGGATGCGAATCACATCTGGCAGCCAGCACCCGCCAGCCCGCAGCTTCTCAAGAGGGTTTGGAGATGAATGGACGCAAGATCCCGGCATGGGTCGGCACGGGCACCCTGCTGGCATTGGCCATCGCCCCGGCGCTTACCCAGGACGGCCAGGGCGCGACCGAGACGATGCGGCTGGACGAAATCGTCCTGACCGGCGAAAAGCAGGCGCGCAGCGTCAAGCACACCGCCTCTTCCGTGGCGATCCTGACCGCGCGCGACCTTGAGGAGAACGGCGGGCAGGACAGCGTCGCCGATGCGGCGACGGGCATCGCCAACGTGACCTATGTCGCCTCGGGCGGACAGGGCGGCGCGCCCACCATCCGCGGCCAGGACAGCGAAGGCGCGCATTCGGGCGCGGTGGCCTTTTTCGGCGGCACCGCGCCGCGGCTGGCCTTCACCCTCGACGGCCATTCCCTAGGCTATAACGAAATCGTCTGGGGCAGCCAGGCGCTGTGGGACGTGGAATCCATCGAGGTCTTCCGCGGCCCGCAGACGGCGACCCAGGGCGCGAATTTCGATCGCCGGGGCGATCATCGCCAGGACCAAGGATCCGACCTTCCAGCCCCAGGGCGCCGCGCAGATGGAATACGGCAGCCACAGCCGCCTGATGGCCTCGGGATCCTTGTCCGAGGATCTGGCCGGGCGCATCGCCGTCGATGACTGGGCGCGCGACAATTACATCGACTATACCAATCCCGCCTTCGCGGTCGGCTCGACCGACCGGGACCATGAATCGCACACCATTCGCGCCAAGCTGCTGTGGCAGCCGCAAGAGATCCCCGGATTCCAGGGCAAGCTGACCTTCTTGCACGGCATGACGAACCGGCCGAACTGGGAGGCCGTGACCGAACCCTATGAGGACCTGGAAAGCGCCACCGCCTCGAACCCCAGCTGGCGGCTGCGCACCAACACCACGATCCTGGACCTGAGCCATGATTTCGGCAACGGCTGGACGCTGTTCAACCAGCTGCAATATTCCGACATCCGGATCAAGCGCTCGACCGAGCCGGTCAACTCGGGCACGGTGGTCCTGGACCAGGACGTGACCTCGAACGAGACCCGACCTTCGGCACGCCCGAGGACCGGATCAGCGGCGTGACGGGGCTGTTCGTCTCGCACACGGATTCGGACGAGTTGCTGGATTACCACGGCACCACCCCCTATGACGACCGCAAGGACAGCCTGGGGCTGTTCGCCGAAGCCACCTGGCGGACCGCTGGAACCTGACCGGCGGGCTGCGCTATCAGCGCGACGACATCACCCGGTGCGGCGTGTCGAGCTTTACCCCCAACCTGCTGGACTACGACGAAAGCTTCGACGCCTGGCTGCGCAAGCTGGCGCTGGCCCATGACCTCGACCGGTCGAGCCGCATCGGCGTCATGGTCAGCAAGGGCTACAACCCCGGCGGGGCGACGCTGAGCATGAACAGCGGCGAATACGTGCCCTTCGATGCGGAGATCTCGTGGAACTACGAGATCTTCGGCCGCATCCGGTTGCTCGACGACCGGATGGGCTGACCGGGAACCTGTTCTACACCCGACTGCACGATGCGCAGCGCTATGTCATGACCAGGCTGCCGGAGAACATAGGCCGTTCGATCACCGTCAATGCCGAGCGCACCAGATCCTATGGCCTGGAACTGGGGATGGACGATCTGCTGCGCGACAACCTGCGGGTCAAGGCGGGGCTGGGCCTGCTGCATGCCGAGATCGGCCGCTTGACCAGCGCGGCGGCGGAATACCAGGGCCACCGCTTCGGCCGCGCGCCCGACTATACGCTTTCGCTGGCGGCCGATTGGGACATCACGCCGCAATGGCGGCTCAGCGGCCAGCTGCGCCATACCGACGGCTATTATTCCGACGACAACGAGGACCGCGACAGTTGGGTCGCTTCCTATACCGTCGCCAATGCCCGGCTAACCTGGCAGCCGTACGAGAACCTGCAGGCCTTCGCCTATGTCAGCAACCTGTTCGACGACCGCTCGGTGACCTCTCTGCGGGCCAGCCGCTCGATCGGCGGCTTCGAGGCCACCGTGGTCGAGCCGCGCGAGCTGGGCATCGGCCTGAAGATGACGTTCTGATGCGAAGGGTGCCCCGGCAGCGACCGGGCCGCCCTGCCCCAGGGTCGCGCTGCGGCAGGCGGGTCAGGCGCCGTCCAGCCCGCCCAGGCGGCGGATCTCGGCCACGACCTCGGCCACGCCCTCGCCGGTGCGCAGGGAGCAGAAGCGCACCGGGCGCGCGCCGCGTTGCCGGGCCGCGTCGCGCGCCATGCGGTCGCGGTCGCAGCCCACCGCCTCGGCGATGTCGATCTTGTTGACGACCAGCAGGTCCGAGCGCGTGACCCCCGGCCCGCCCTTGCGCGGGATGTCGTCGCCCATGCCGCAGTCGATCTGATAGACCGTCAGGTCCGCCAGTTCCGGCGAGAAGGTGGCCGACAGGTTGTCGCCCCCCGACTCGATCAGGATCACGTCGAGGTCGGGAAAGGCCGCCGTCAGCTCTTCGACGGCGGCAAGGTTGATCGAGCAATCCTCGCGGATCGCCGTATGCGGGCAGCCGCCGGTCTCGACGCCGCGGATGCGCTCCAGCGGCAGGGCCTGCACGCGCATCAGGTATTCGGCATCCTCGCGCGTATAGATGTCGTTGGTGATCGCGGCGACGGACAGGTCTTGCGACAGCGCCCGGCAAAGCGCCTCGGTCAGGCGGGTCTTGCCCGCGCCGACCGGGCCGCCGATGCCGATGCGAAGCGGGCCGTTCGGGCTGGTCATGTGCGATAGATCCTTGGTTGCAGCGTTTCGTGGCGGATGGCGGCCAGGTCGCCGCGCAAGGTGCAGCCGCCCAGCTCGTCCAGCGTCGCGACCTCGGCCTCGGCGGCGATCTCGCGGATCAGCGGCATCAGGGCGGCCAGCACGCGCTGGCCCTGGGTCGGGCCGATGGGCACGGACTTGACGCAGGCCGTAACCAGGTTCGAGGCAAAGGCCTGCAGGAAGAGCGCCAGCGTTTCGGCAAGCGGCACCCCCGCACGGGCGGCCGCCATGCCGATGGCGACGGGATAGGGGGCGGGTGGCAGCGCGCCCTCGACGGCCGAGAGGGCGCGGGCGAAGCTTGCCCCCTGCTCGGCCGCCTCGCGGCGGCGCTCGGCGCAACCGGACAGCGCCAGGGCAAGCTCGGCCACATCCTCGCCCCGCCAGGCATGGGCCAAGAGGATCGCGTCGTTGCGGCCCGCCCCATGGCGCAAAAGATCGGCGATCCAGTCCTGCACCGCGTCCGGCCCGGTCAGCCAGCCATCGGCGATGGCCTGCTCGATGCCGTGCGAATAGGCAAAGCTGCCCACCGGCCAGGCGGGCGACAGCCAGGCAAACAGCCGTTGCAGCGCGGCAAGCTCAGCCATGGGGGTGGGGGTGGCCATGCGCATGCTGGTGCCCGTGCCCGTCCCCATGTCCATGCCCATGGCCCATGACCTGGGCCGGGCCATAGGCGCCGCCTTCGGGGATGAAAGGCTGCCGCGCCTCGGTCACGGTCGCGCCCAGGCCCTGCAGCATGGCGCGCAGGACGTGATCGGCGCGGATGACCAGGTGGAAGGGCTCGATCTGGCAGGGCGTGTGGCGGTTGCCGATATGCCAGGCCAGGCGCGGCAGGTCGCCGGTGACGATCAGCACCGGCTCGGCTGCGGCGACGACCTCGACCGGGCCGGCATCGCTCAGCAGCGCGTCGCCATGGGCCAGCGCGGTGACTTTCGGCAGATCGACCAGCAGGTCGGCGCCCGAGCGGGTGCGCAGCAGCTTGCGGCGCAGGAAGCGGGCATCATAGTCCAGCTCGACCCGGTCGATGGGCCGGGCGGCAAGCGGCGGGTGAAGGACGGCGGTGGCTTTCATCGTCAGAACAGGAAATAGCGTTGCGTCATGGGCAGGCTTTCGGCGGGCTGGCAGGTCAGCAACTCGCCATCCGCGCGCACCTCGTAGGTTTCGGGGTCGACATGGATCTCGGGGGTGGCGTCGTTCAGCACCATCTGCGCCTTGCCGATGCCGCGCGTGCCGCGCGCGGCGACCGTGTCCTTGGCCAGCCCCAGATGGCCCAGCTCGGCATCGCGGCTGACGAAGGTCACGGCGCTGCGTTCGACCGAGCGCCCGAAGGCCCCGAACATGGGCCGCGAATGCACCGGCTGCGGCGTCGGGATCGAGGCGTTGGGATCGCCCATCTGCGCCATGACCACGGTGCCGCCCAGCAGCACCATCCCGGGCTTGACGCCGAAGAAGGCGGGGTTCCACAGCACCAGGTCGGCGCGCTTGCCCGGCTCGACGGAACCGATCTCATGCGCCAATCCATGCGCGATGGCCGGGTTGATGGTGTATTTCGCGACATAGCGGCGGACGCGGAAATTGTCGGCCGGGCCATCGCCCAGCACGCCCCTTTGCACGCGCATCTTGTGGGCGGTCTGCCAGGTGCGGATCAGCACCTCACCCACCCGGCCCATGGCCTGGCTGTCGGACGAGATGATCGACATGGCACCGATGTCGTGCAGGATGTCCTCGGCCGCGATGGTCTCGCGCCGGATGCGGGATTCGGCAAAGGCGATGTCTTCCGGGATCGAGCGGTCCAAGTGATGGCAGACCATCAGCATGTCCAGATGCTCTTCCATCGTGTTGACGGTGAAGGGCCGCGTCGGGTTGGTCGAGGACGGGATCACGTTCGCCAGCCCCGCCACCCGGATGATGTCGGGCGCATGGCCGCCGCCCGCGCCCTCGGTATGGAAGGCATGGATGGTGCGGCCGGCGATGGCGGCGATGGTGTCCTCGACAAAGCCGCTTTCGTTCAGCGTGTCGGTGTGGATCATCACCTGCACGTCCATGCGGTCGGCGACGGAAAGGCAGCAGTCGATGGCGGCGGGGGTGGTGCCCCAGTCCTCGTGCAGCTTCATCGCGCAGGCGCCGGCGCGGACCTGTTCCTCCAGCGCGGCGGGCAGCGAGGCGTTGCCCTTGCCCGCAAAGGCCAGGTTCATCGGGAAGGCGTCCGCGGCTTGCAGCATCCGGCCGATATGCCAGGGCCCCGGCGTGCAGGTGGTGGCCAGCGTGCCATGCGCCGGGCCGGTGCCGCCGCCCAGCATGGTGGTGATGCCCGAATGCAGCGCGTCGTCGATCTGCTGGGGGCAGATGAAATGGATATGCGCGTCCATGGCGCCGGCGGTCAGGATGCGGCCTTCGCCCGCGATGATCTCGGTCCCCGGCCCGATCAGCACGGTGACGGCGGGCTGGGTATCGGGGTTGCCGGCCTTGCCGATCACCGCGATGCGCCCGTCCCGCAGGCCCACGTCCGCCTTGTAGATGCCGGTCGCATCCACGATCAGCGCATTGGTGATGACGGTGTCCATCGCGCCCTCGGCGCGGGATTTCTGCGACTGGCCCATGCCGTCGCGGATGACCTTGCCGCCGCCGAACTTGACCTCCTCGCCATAGGTGGTCAGGTCGCGCTCGACCTCGATGACCAGTTCGGTATCGGCCAGGCGCACGCGGTCGCCGGTGGTGGGGCCATAGATCGCCGCGTAATCGGCGCGGGACAGCGTGGCGGGCATCCTACAGCTCTCCCATGACGGCGGCGCGAAAGCCGAAGACCCGGCGGTCGCCCGCAAAGGGGATCAGGCCCACGTCGCGGGTCTGACCCGGCTCGAAGCGGATCGCGGTGCCGGCGGCGATGTCGAGGCGCATCCCCCGCGCAGCCGCGCGGTCGAAATCCAGCGCCGGGTTGGTTTCGGCGAAATGGTAATGGCTGCCGACCTGCACCGGGCGGTCGCCGGTATTGGCGACGGTCAGGACCAGGCGGGGGCGGCCGGCGTTCAGCACGATCTCGCCCTCGGCGGGGATGATCTCTCCGGGGATCATCTCAGGCCACCGCCAGCACAAGGCCCGCCGCGGCGGTCGCAGCGCCCAGCCAGCGCGCCAGCGGCAGGCGCCCCAGCGCGATGCCGATGCCGTGCAGGCCCGCCGTCGCCAGCGCAAAGCCCGCGGCATAGGCGGCCAGCCCCTGCGCCGGGCCTTCGATCCCGTGCGCATGGCCGTGCATCATGCCGAAGACCGCGATCACCGGCAGCACCATGGCCAGGCCCGGCCGCAGGGCCAGCGCGATCGCCGCGCCGATGACGATGGAAGAGGCCAGGATCACCGGCTCGACCAGCGGCAGGCCGACCCCTGCCGCACCCAGCGCGCCGCCCGCGACCATCGCCGCCACGAAGGCCAGCGGCAGCGCCCAGATCGCGCGTCCGCCGATGCCGGCCGCCCACAGGCCCACGGCCAGCATGGCCAGCAGGTGATCGGCCCCGCCCAGCGGGTGGGACAGGCCCGCCACCAGGGGCGCGCCCCCGCCGTGGCCGGTATGGGCAAGGGCCGCGGTCGGTGCCAGCAGCAGGGCGGCAAGAAGCTTTTTCATCGCGAAGTCCTTCAGCGGATGGGATGGTGGACCGTCACCAGCTTGGTGCCGTCGGGAAAGGTGGCCTCGACCTGGATCTCGGGGATCATCTCGGGCACGCCTTCCATGCAATCCTCGGCGCGCAGGATCTCGGCGCCCCAGGACATCAGGTCGGCGACCGAGCGGCCGTCGCGGGCGCCCTCGACCACGGCGTCGGTGATGATGGCGACGGCCTCGGGGTGGTTCAGCCTGACGCCGCGCGCCATGCGGTTGCGGGCGACGATGGCGGCCATGGCCACCAGCAGCTTGTCCTTTTCGCGGGGTGTCAGGTTCATCTCTTGCCTCACAATTGCCAGATGCGCGGCGGCGGGCCGGCGCGGAAATGCGCGATGAGCGGCACCAGCGCCGCCCGCAGGGCCTGGGCCGAGGGCGCCAGGAACCGTGCCACCAGCAGGCCCGGCAGCGCGCTGACCCCGGCCTCGGCGCCCTGGGGGATCGCCGCGCGGGCCGCGTCCAGCCCATGCTCGGCCCCCGGCGCGGCAAGGATCATGGTGGCGGCGGCGCGCACCCCCGCCAGGGTGGCGGGCCCCGTGGGCATCCCGTCCAGCCGCATCGCCTCGGCATGGATCAGGCGGTCGCCGCGGCGGATGCGCCAATGGTCGCGCAGATGGAACCGGCGCAGCGTTTCCCCATGCGCCGCGCGCCCGAAGACCACGCTTTCGGCGGCCAGCAGCGTCGCGCCCGGCGCCATATCCACGGTCAGCCGCCGTTCGAGGGCCGAGCCCTCGAACAGGATCGTCTCCTGCGGCAGCCAGTCGATGCGGGCGCCTTCGTCAAGCGTCAGGAGGTTCGACACCTGCCCTGCCCCGCCGGCGCTGCGATAGACGCGCTCGGCCGCCTGCGTCGTCACCGTCAGGCTTTCGCCCCGGCCCGCATGGATGCCAAGCGCCAGCCGGTCGCCGCCGGTGATGCCGCCGGCGGTATTGACCACCACCGCCTCGCAGCGGTTCCGCGGCATCAGGATCTTGAGGCAGCCTTGCTGGTGCAGGCGCCGCAGCCGCCCTTCGGCACGCGACAGCTGCGCCGCGCCGTGGCTGCGCGGCAATGCCTGAACCGAACTGGAGATGTCCAAAGCCATGAGCGGATCCCGATGCGTTGCCCCGACCTCGGCCATGAAACAGGGCGGCGATCAACCGATGGGCAGCCGCCGCCAAGCGGCCGGGACAAAACGCCCGGCAACCTGCCCGGATATTCGCCACGGCGACGGGTTTTTGGGCAATCGCCGAACGCCTGCCGCCCTTTGGCCGCCGGTGCCGGACATGGGCCGGGAAAACCGACCGCCCCGGCCCTGCTTCGATCCATTTCTGCCCGTTCGGCAAGCGATCTCCCGCGGAACTGGCTGAAACTTCATCACCGCATGTCGCCCGGCGCCGCGCCGCGGCATGGGGTTTGGCGCGGTGCCGCCGATGGCCTCTAGTGCCCCTGAACCCGCTGCCAATGACACAGGGAAGGGAAGACAGGGATGAAGAGGATTATCAGCGCAGCCGCCGCACTGGCCGTTTCGACCGGCCTTGCCGGCGCCGCGCAGGCACAGGAAGGCGAGCCGATCAAGATCGGCGTGCTGCATTCGTTGTCGGGCACGATGGCGATTTCGGAAACCACGCTGAAGGACACCGTCCTGATGATGGTCGAGCGCCAGAACGCCAAGGGCGGCCTTCTGGGCCGCCCGCTGGAGGCGGTGGTGGTCGATCCCGCCTCGGACTGGCCGCTCTTTGCCGAGAAGGCGCGCGAACTGCTGACCGTGTCCGAGGTGGACGTGATCTTCGGCTGCTGGACCTCGGTCTCGCGCAAGTCCGTGCTGCCGGTGCTGGAGGAACTCAACGGGCTGATGTTCTATCCCGTTCAATATGAAGGCGAGGAAAGCTCGAAGAACGTCATCTACACCGGCGCCGCCCCGAACCAGCAGGCGATCCCGGCGGTCGATTACATGACCGAGGAGCTGGGCGTCGAGAAATGGGCGCTGCTCGGGACCGACTACGTCTATCCGCGCACGACGAACAACATCCTCGACGCCTATCTGAAGGGCAAGGGCGTGGCAGAGGGCGACATCTTCGTCAACTACACGCCCTTCGGGCATTCCGACTGGTCCAAGATCGTCGCGGACGTGGTCGCGCTTGGCGCCGACGGCAAGAAGGTCGGCGTGGTCTCGACGATCAACGGCGACGCCAATGTCGGCTTCTACAAGGAGCTGGCGGCGGCGGGCGTCTCGGCCGAGGACATCCCGGTCATCGCCTTCTCGGTCGGCGAGGAAGAGCTTTCGGGGCTGGATACCACGAACCTCGTGGGCCACCTGGCCGCCTGGAACTATTTCCAATCCGCCGACACGCCGGAAAACGCCGCGTTCATCGAGGACTGGCACAAGTTCATCGGCGACGACAAGCGCGTGACCAACGACCCGATGGAGGCGACGGTGATCGGCTTCAACGCCTGGGTGGCGGCGGTCGAAAAGGCCGGGACCACGGATGTCGATCCGGTGCTGGACGCCATCGTCGGCGTCGAGGTGCCGAACCTGACCGGCGGCACGGCGACGGTCCTGCCCAACCACCACCTGACCAAGCCGGTGCTGATCGGCGAGATCCGCGAGGACGGGCAGTTCGACATCGTCAGCCAGACCGAGCCGGTGCCGGGCGACGCCTGGACCGACTTCCTGCCCGAATCCGCGGTGCTGGAGGCCGACTGGCAGGACAGGAAATGCGGCATGTTCAACACGCAGACCGACAGCTGCGTGCAGATCCAGTCGAATTACTGACAGATTGCGGGGGCGGTTCCGCCGCCCCCTTCCTTGGACGGGAGCGCCCATGACCTGCCGCCTGATCGCCCTTTTGCTGACGCTGCTTCTGGCCCTGCCTGCCGCCGCCAACCCGGCGCTGGAAGCCGTCGTCGCCGACAACCTCGACCAGATCGAAAAGCCCTCGCGCCGCACGGTCGAGCCGCTGGTCGCCGAAATCGCCGCCACCGGCCCCGAGGGGTTGGCGCTGCTGTCGGCCTGGGCGGGCCGCGCGCTTGGCCTGGCCGGCGGGCGGCTGGTGATCGTGGACGGCGACGGCGCCACCGACGCGGTGACGGGACAGCCTGTCGCGGACGCGGAGCCCAGGATGCTGCGGCCCAATTCCGGCGTGCGCGGCGTCATCGAATCGGCGCTGGTCGCGGGCGAGATCGCCAGCCCCGACCGCGCCCGCCGCGCCGCCGCGCTGGCCAGCATCGCCCGCGACGGCACCGCCGCGCATCTGGCCGCCCTGCGCTCGGCCGCGCCCGAGGTCGATCCCGTCCTGGCCGCGCGCCGCGACCGGATCGAAAGGCTGCTGACCATCCGCTTCGATACCGACCCCGCCGCCCGCGTGGCCGCCATCCAGCTGATGGCGGGCGATGTCGGGCTGGATTTCCGCGCCGCGCTGAACCCGCTGCTGGCGACGCGCCGCCTGGCCGCGGCGGAGGAGCCGCAAGCCAATATCGCCCGCGAATTGCGCCCAGGCTCGGATGATTTCCCGCGCGAGGCCGCCGTCGCCCTGCTGACCGCCGAGGGGCTGATCCAGCCGCGCCTGACGCCCGCCGACCAGCGCGCCGCGCTGGCCGCGCATGTCGCCCAGGGCCGCGTGGGCGGCGTTCCCGTCGCAGAACTGTCCGACCCGCAGGCCCGCGACCGCGCCTATGAGGCGCTGGAGGCCGCGGGCGCCGTCCCCCCCGCCGCGACCGAGGCCGAGACCGAGGCGGCGCTGGCCGGCACCCGCTTCTTCGAGGTCTATGCGGAGGCCGACCCCGACGTGACCGACGCCGCCCGCGCCGCGCAAAGGGGCGCGGAATGGCGGCTGGCGGCGATGTCCGGCATCGACCTGGGGCTGGACGCGCTGTCCCTGGCCTCGATCTATTTCCTGGCCGCCATCGGGCTGGCGATCACCTTCGGCGTCATGCGCGTCATCAACATGGCGCATGGCGAATTCATCATGATGGGCGCCTATGCCGGCTATGTCACCCAGACCATGATCGCGGATCGCACCCTGTCGCTGGTGGTGGCGCTGCCGCTGGCCTTTGCAGTGACCTTCGCGGCCGGGGTGGCGCTTTACCGGCTGGTGATCCGGCACCTGGCGCATCGCCCGCTGGAGACGCTGCTGGCGACCTTCGGCGTGTCCATCGCGCTGCAACAGCTGGCCAAGAACATCTTCGGCACCCAGGCCCGGCCGCTGACCGCGCCGGCATGGCTGGAAGGGGCGATCACCGTGAACGACGTGATCTCGATCTCTTCGATCCGGGTGGCGATCCTGGTGCTTGCGGTGCTGTTTCTGGGGCTGTTCCTGTTCATCATGAAGCGCACGCGGCTGGGGCTCGAGGTGCGGGCGGTCACGCAAAACCCCGGCATGGCCGCCAGCATGGGCATCAACCCCGACCGCATCGCCATGATGACCTTTGGCCTCGGCTCGGGCATCGCCGGGATCGCGGGGGTGGCCATCGGCCTTTTCGCGCAGGTCACGTCCGAGCTGGGCCAGCAATACATCGTGCAAAGCTTCATGACCGTGGTGGTGGGCGGCGTCGGCAATATCTGGGGCACGCTGGCGGGCGCCGGGCTGATCGGGGTGCTGTCGAAGGTGATCGAATCCTTCAACCCCTCGAACACGCTGGCGGCGCAGACCTTCATGATCCTGTTCATCGTGATCTTCATCCAGTTCCGTCCGCGCGGCATCATCCCGCAGCGCGGCCGTGCGGCGGAGGCCTGACATGACCCGGCAACCCCTGATCCTGCGCAACCCCTCGGTGCTGGTCGTCCTGGCGCTGCTGGCCGTCTTCACCCTTGCCGTCACGCTGCTGAGCCAGGCCTACGGCTCGGGCGTCGTGCCGACCTCGACCGTCAAGATCCTGGGCAAGACGCTGTGCCTGGCGCTGGCCGCCCTGGCGATGGACCTGGTCTGGGGCTACCTGGGCATCCTGTCGCTGGGGCAGATGGCCTTCTTCGCGCTTGGCGGCTACATGATCGGGCAATGGCTGATGTATGCCAGGACCGAGGCCATCGTCGCGGCCGCGATGGCCGGCAACCCGATCCCGCCCACCGCGCAGGAACTGCGCGAGGCCGTCGCCAACCAGATCTTCGGCGTCGTCGGCTCGTCCGAGCTGCCCCTGGCCTGGGCCTTCGCCCACAGCCTGACGGCGCAGCTGGTGCTGGTGGTCGCGGTGCCGGGGCTGCTGGCGCTGGCCTTCGGCTGGCTTGCCTTCCGCTCGCGCGTGAACGGGGTCTACCTGTCCATCCTGACCCAGGCGATGACGCTGGCCCTGGCCTTGTGGCTCTTCCAGAACGACAGCGGCTTTCGCGGCAACAACGGGCTGTCGGGCCTGCAGAACATCCCCGGCCTGGACGGCGTCCCGCAGGCCACGCTGTCGGTCTGGTTCCTCTGGGCCTCGGCCGCGGCGCTGGCGCTTTGCTACGTGCTGGCCGCCTGGCTGGTCAGCGGCAAGTTCGGCAGCGTCATCCGCGCCATCCGCGACGACGAGACGCGGGTGCGCTTCCTCGGCTATCCGGTCGAGGGCTTCAAGCTGGTCGTCTTTACCCTGGCCGCGATGATCACCGCCGTCGCCGGCGCGCTCTATTACCCGCAGGCCGGCATCATCAACCCGGCCGAGCTGATGCCCATCGCCTCGATCTACCTGGCGGTCTGGGTGGCGATCGGCGGGCGCGGCCGGCTTTACGGCGCGATGATCGGCGCCATCGCGGTGTCGCTGCTGTCCAGCTGGTTCACCGGCGGCCGCGCGCCCGACCTGCCGCTGCCGGGCTATACGGTCAAATGGGTGGATTGGTGGCAGGTGGCGCTGGGCCTCAGCTTCGTGCTGGTCACGCTGTTCGCGCCCAAGGGCATCGCCGGCATCTTCGACCGGCTGGCGGGCGTGCTGCCGCCGCGCCGGCACGGCCGCGACCTTGGCCCCGGCCAGGGCGCCTTGCAGGAAAAGGAGGCCAAGGCATGAGCGCGCTTCTGGAGGTCGACGGCATCTCGGTCAGCTTCGACGGGTTCCGGGCGATCAACAACCTGTCCTTCGCCATCGGCGCGGCGGAACTGCGCGCGGTGATCGGCCCGAACGGCGCCGGCAAGACCACCTTCATGGACATCGTGACCGGCAAGACCCGGCCCGATTCCGGCGATGTCCGTTTCGGCGAGACCTCGCGCTCGCTCTTGCGGATGAACGAGGCGCAGATCGCCCGCGCCGGCATCGGCCGCAAGTTCCAGCGCCCCACCGTCTTCGAGGACCAGAGCGTCGCCGCCAACCTGACCATGGCGCTGAAGGCGGGCCGCGGCCCCTTTGCGGTGCTGTTCTGGAAACCCTCGGCCGCATCGGTGGCGCGGGTCGCGGAACTGGCGGCCGAGGTCGGGCTGGCCGAACACACCGGCCGCAAGGCGGGCGAGCTGAGCCACGGCCAGAAACAATGGCTGGAGATCGGCATGCTCCTGGCGCAAGAGCCGCGGCTGCTGCTGGTGGACGAGCCGGCGGCGGGCATGACCCTGGCCGAGCGCGAGCAGACCACCGCGCTTCTGGTGCGGCTGGCGCGGACCCGTGCCGTGGTCGTGGTGGAACATGACATGGATTTCGTGCGCCGGCTCGACTGCAAGGTGACGGTGCTGCACCAGGGCTCGGTCCTGGCCGAGGGCACGCTGGACCACGTGACCCGCAATCCCGACGTGATCGAAGTCTATCTGGGGCGCTGAGAGATGCTGGAAGCCAGGAACCTGACCCTTCACTATGGCGGCAGCCAGATCCTTCACGGCATCGACATCGACGCCCGCCCCGGCGCGGTGGTCTGCGTGATGGGCAACAACGGCGTGGGCAAGACCTCGCTGCTCAGCCTGCTGGCCGGGCGGCATCCGCGTTCGGGCGGCACGATCCGCCTGGACGGGCGCGAGCTGGGCCGCGTCAGCGCGCAGCAGATGGCGCGGATGGGCGTGGGCTACGTCCCGCAGGGCCGGGCGATCTTCCCGATGCTGACCGTGCGCGAGAACATGGAGACCGGATTCGCCTGCCTGCCGCGCGCCGAGCGCCGCATCCCCGACGAGATCTTCGACAGCTTCCCGGTGCTGGCCGAGATGGCGCATCGGCGCGGCGGCGACCTTTCGGGCGGCCAGCAGCAGCAGCTGGCCATAGCCCGCGCGCTGATCACCCGGCCGCGCCTTTTGCTGCTGGACGAGCCGACCGAGGGCATCCAGCCCAACATCATCGCCCAGATCGGCCGGGTGATCGCCGCGCTGCGCGACCGCGGCGACATGGCCATCGTGCTGGTCGAGCAGTATTTCGACTTCGCCTGGGATCTGGGCAACGACTTCCTGGTGCTGGAGCGCGGCCGGGCGGTGGCGCAGGGCCCCAAGGCGCGGCTGCGGCGCGAGGATCTGCACGCGCGGCTGGCCGGCCACGCGGCCGCCTGACGGGTCCAGGGTCGCCCGGCCTGTCCATGCGGCGCCATGGGACGGGGTTCGCGGCGACATGCCCGGCGCGGTTTTGCAAAGGTGTTCCGGTCCTCCAGCACCAACGCCGGCCGTCCTGCGCAAGACGCGCGGTTTCGGGACGTGGCAGTCAGGCCGGACCCACCGGCACGGCGTTCCGGCCGGCCGGGAAAGGCGTCGGGATGAGCAGGAATTTCTGGCTGGATTGCGTGATTTGGACTATCATCGTCCCATTGCAACGGGGGCGGCAAAGATGCGTATCCTGGCCCTAACTCTCTCGACAGCAGCAATCGCGCTCGTTTCCGGCTGTGAGGAGGTTCCCACTCCCTCCGCAACCGGCCAGCAGGCGCAGCCGGCCGTTTCCTCGGCCGGGTCAACGGGCGGAACCGGCGGCGGCCGGGCAAATGAATCCGGCGGCGGCGGCAACAGCGGTGGCTCGAGCGGCGGCAACAGCGGCGGCTCGGGTGGCGGAACCGGCGGCGGCGGTTCAGGCGGTGGCTCGGGTGACGGCTCGGGCGGCGGCGACAGTGACGGTGGCGACAGCGGCGGCGACAGCGGCAGCGATGGCGGCAACGATGGTGGCAACGATGGTGGCGGCAGCGATGGCGGCGATGACGGCGGAGGGGGCTGGGGCTAGCGATGTCGGCCGGGCGACCAGCTAGGTCTCTGCTGCTGGCTGCGGCGGTGTCGCTGGGCCTGACCACCCTGGCCGGGGCCGAAGACGCCCGCATCGCGCTGGTCGTCGGCAACGGGGACTATCAGCGCGCGCCCTCGCTGGACAATGCCGTGCGCGACGCCCGCGACATCGCCGACATGCTGCGCGGCTTCGGCTTTACCGTGCAGGAATCCCACGACCTCGACCGGACGGGCTTCGAATCCTTCCTGCGCACGGCCTTGCTGAACATCCCCGAGGGATCGGAGCTGGTCTTCTTCTATGCCGGCCACGGCATCCAGATCGGGCGGCGCAACTATCTGCTGCCGACCGACGTGGCCTTCGAAAGCATCTACGACCTGCCGGTGCAGTCCATCACCCTGGACCGGGTGGTCGAGCTGCTGTCGGCCCGCGGCTCGACCCATGTCGCCATGATCGACGCCTGTCGGGAAAATCCCTTTCCGAACCTGCGCCTGGCGGCCAATCTTGATGCGACGCTGTTCGAGACCAAATCCGGCTTCGAGGTCTTCTCGACCCCGATCAATTCGCTGGTCGCCTTTTCGACCTCGCCCGGACAGGTGGCCTATGACGGCGAGGCGGGCGGGAACGGGCCCTATGCCCAGGCCATCCTGGACGCGGCCGGGCAATATTCCGATGAAAACATCCTGACCATGCTGGCCGACGTGCGCCAGCGCGTCTATCAATCGACCAGCGGCCGGCAGGTGCCCTGGGAAAGCTCGACCCTGGTGCAGCCCTTCTACCTGGTCCAGGGCGGGACCGTCGCCACCCCGCCGTCCGCGGATTCCGCCGTCTCGCAGCCCAACCGCAGCGCCGCGCCCGCGCGGGAACAGGCGGTCGACCTGACCCTGCCCTTCGCGCGCGAACTGCCGCTGGGCGAGCGGCTGGCCGAAGGGATCGGCGGCCCTCTGGGCGATGTCTCGGTGATCGAGGCGCCGCAGCATGGGCAGATCGACCTTGCCGGCGGCGCCCCGACCTATCGCCCGCACCTGGCCGAGACCCCGATGGCCGGCAGGACCGAGCATGTCGTCCGGGACCGCTTCACCCTTGGCATCGGCGGCGCCGAGCCCGGCGTGCTGAAGGTCTCGGTCCAGATGCCCGCCCTGGCCTGCGACGTGCAGGCGGGCGATGCGCTGGACCTTCAGGGCGTGGGCCTTTACCGGCTGCCGAACCAGATCGAGCCCCGGCGCGCGCTGGCCGATTGCACGCAGGCCGTGGCCGAAAACCCCGGCGTCCCGCGGCTGCTCTACCAGCTGGGCCGCGCGCAGCAGGCGTCGGGCGACCTGAAAGCGGCCTATGACAGCTTTCGCGCCGCCGCCGCGGCCGGCCATGTCCGCGCCGGCCATGCCGCCGCCATGCTGCTGCTGAGCCCGCGCGTGGACCGCGCCGCGGTGCCGATCCCGCTGGACGAGGCGCAGGGCAACGCGCTGCTGGAGCAGGCCATCGCCAGCGGCGATCCCTTTGCCATGCACAGCCGCGGCCTGCGCCTGCTGCGCAACGGCCCCGCCGAAGCCGACCGCCAGCGCGGCTTCGAGCTGCTGGAGCGCGCCGCAGAGCTTGGCCATACCTATTCCATGAACGAGCTGGGCGCCTATTTCCTGGACCCCGACAGCCGCTGGTTCCGGCCCGAGCGCGGGCTGACCTATCTGCGCGCCTCGGCCGAGCGCAAGGACATCTACGGCTATAACAACCTGGGGCTGGTGGCGCTGCGCGGTCATGGCGACGTGAAGCCCGATCCCGCCGCCGCCCGCGACTGGTTCGAGCGCGCGGCCCAGGGAGGGCATCCCCTTGCGCCCGCGAACCTGGGCCGGATGATCATGCGCGGCCAGCTGGGCAAGCCCGATCCGCGCGCGGCGCTGCGCTGGTATGACATGGGGCTGGCGCGGGGCGACGGCTGGGGCGGGGCCAATGGCGCCGGCATCATCCTGGGGGGCGACGCCCGCCCGCTGGGTCCGGCCGATGCCGCCCTGCGCGCCGCCAAGGCGCTGCACCTGCCCTCTGCCGAGGCGGCCGCCCGCGCGCGCGAGCTGCTGGAGGGGGTGGCCGCCGCCGACCTGGACCGGGCGGCGCAGATGATCCTGAACGAGCTGGGCGAAGCGGTCGCCGTGGACGGGCGGGCCGGGCCCGCCACCATCGCGGCATTGGCGCGGGCGGGCAGCCGCGCGGGGCTGGAAGCCTTGCCGCCCGGCGCCGGCCCGCAGGAGCGGCTGCTGATGGCAGCCCGCGCCTGGTGGGCGCAGAACCCGCCCCGTGTCGATCTGTTCTGAGGCGATCGGGACGGGCAAGCACCCCGCCCCGCCGGTCCTGGCTTTTCTGCCGGTGCGCTGCGTCCGCCTGCCCCCAGGCCCAGCCGACGGCTGCCCCGTCAGCGCATAGCTCGTTTGCAATCTCATGCGTTGCGGCGAATTGGTTTGGATGCCATCTATTTCTGCATCACAGCAGGATCTCCCGATGTCCGAAGACGACGAGCAGGGCCGGCCGCCCCGACTGGGCAGGCTGATCGGCCAGGCCAGCCGCCGCTGGCGGCAAGCCATCGACCACAGGCTGCAGGGCTGCAAAGTCACCGATGCCGGCCTGGCGCCGCTGGTCCAGCTGGCCCGCGCAGGCGAGCCGGTCCGGCAAAAGGAACTGGCCGCCGCGCTGTCGCTGGACAGCTCGTCCCTGGTCCGCATCCTTGCCCGGCTCGAGGCCGACGGGCTGGTGCGCAGCGCGCCCGACCCGCGGGACGGCCGCGCCAAGGCCCTGAGCCTGACCCCGGCCGGAGAGGCTTTGGGCCGCCGCGCCCTTGCCGTCTCGCGCGAGCTGGAGGCCGAGGTGCTGGCCGGCATCGACGAGGACCGGATCGCCGCCGCCCGCGACGTCCTGCAACGCATCCTTGACCGGCTGGCGCCGGAACGAACCGACAAAGGCAACGCCCCATGACCATGGCCACCTGTCACGAGCCGCAAGGCTGGCGAACCGCCCCGGCGCCCGCGCCGCTGTGGCTGCTGGCCATGCTTACCCTGGGCGGCACCATGGCGATCCATATCTTCGTGCCGGCGCTGCCGATGGTGGCCGCGGCCTTTGGCACCACCGCCGGCGCGGCGCAGATGACGCTCAGCGCCTATGTCGTCGGCCTGGCGCTGGCGCAGGTCGTCTACGGGCCGATAGCCGACTTTTTCGGGCGCCGCCCGGTGCTGATCGCGGGCATGGTGATCTATGCCCTTGCCGGGGCGACGGCATTCCTGGCCCCGACCATCGAGATGCTGATCGTCGCGCGCTTCTTCGAGGCGATCGGCGGCGGCTCGGGCCTGGTCCTGGGCCGGGCGATGCTGCGCGACGGCCATTCGCACGAAGAGGCGGCAAGGAAGCTGTCGCTCATGAACCTGATGGTCATGGTCGGGCCGGGCCTTTCGCCGCTGGTCGGCGCGCTTCTGGCCGAGGCGACCGGCTGGCGCTCGATCTTCCTGGTCCTCTGTGCGCTGGGGCTGGTAAACCTGCTGCTGGTCTGGCGCCGCCTGCCGCATGGCCCCGACCTGCACGGCCGGGATCTGGGTCGGGTGATGCGCAGCTATGCCGGGCTTCTGGGCTCGCGCCGCTTCCTGGGCTATGCCATCGGCGGCGGCTTCGCCACGACGGCGATCTATGCCTATCTCGGCGCCGCCCCCTTCATCTTCGTCGACCAGCTGCACCGCCCGGCCAGCGAGGTCGCCTTCTACCTGGCCTTCAACGTGCTGGGCGTATGGTTCGGCAGCCTTGCCGCCAGCCGGCTGGCGGGCCGCATCCGCATGGGGCGCCTGATGGTGGCGGGCAACCTGATCAGCTGCCTGGGGGCCGTGCTGTTCCTGCTGGCGGTCCTGAGCGGCACGCTGAGCGTGGCCCTGGCGGTCCTGCCGATGCTGGTGCTGAGCTTCGGCGCCGGGCTCGCCTCGCCCATGGCGCTGTCCGAGGCGCTGAGCCTCGATCCGGCCGCCTCCGGCTCGGCCTCGGGGCTTTACGGCTTCATCCAGATGGTGATCGGCGCGGCCTGCGCCGCGCTCAGCGGCATCGGCGGCAATCCGGCCTTGGCCGCGGCGCTGGTGCTGACGGCGGCGGGCATCCTGGCGCAGCTGTCGTTCCACATCGCGCATCGCAGCCGGGCCTGACGCGGCGATCCCGGACCGAGCCGGCGGCGGCCGGCCCGCGCGGCCTTGCCGGGGGCTGGCTCAGGACGTGCCCTGGCGCTTCAGGATCGACACGAGGTCAAGCGCGTTCGTGGCACGGCCGGACAGGTCCAGGTCGCGCTTGATCTGGGCCAGATGCTCTTGCATCAGGCGCGCGCCTTCCTCGGCATCGCGCCGGCGGATCGCATCGACGATCCGGGAATGATCGTGGTCGCGGCAATCGGTCATGTCCTGCGCGCCGAAAATCCCGATGATCAGCGAGGTGCGCGTGATCAGCTCGCGCATCATCCGCAGCATCACCGAATTGCCCGCCACCTGCGCCAGGAGGCCGTGGAACTGGCCCGACAGGCGGATGGCGTCGCGGCGCCTGCCGATGTGGTGGGCTTCGTGCTCGCGCTCGATATGGGCGGCGAGCATGGCGATTTCGGCATCGGTCGCGCGCTGCACCGCAAGGCGGGTGATCGAGGGTTCCAGCATCAGCCGCGCCTCGAAGACCTCATGCGCCTGTTCCGCGGTCGGGCTGGCGACGAAGGCCCCGCGATTGGCCTGCAGATCGACGATCTGGCGGCTGGCCAGCAGCAGCAGCGCCCGGCGGATCCGCATCCGCCCGACGCCGAATGCATCGCACAGGGCCGATTCGGAAAGCTTGGTGCCGGGGGGCAGGCGCTGTTCTATGACTGCTTCGAAAATATGCTCGACGATGTCTTCTTCACCAATTTCGGTGCTTTCGTCCTGTGCTGCTGCGAACTCCATCGACAGTCAATTCCCCGGCAATGCCCTTCTGTTCCCCCGAAAATAGGGTCTAACCCAGGCTACAACAAGAATCCGACGCGATCCAGATTGTTAACATAATTGTTGACATATCTGTTAACGGGTTCACGATGGGCCTTGTCGAAAATCGCAAAAGCACCCGTGCGGCGGCCTGGAGCCGCTGCCCGGACAGTCAACAGACAGGGAGAACTGAACTCATGCTGCGTCGTAGCTTTCTGAAATCCACCGCATTGGCCGCCGTCGCCACCCTGGCGCTGATCCCGGCGGCCCATGCCGAGAATGCCAAGCTGAAGATCGGCTTCGTGGGCGTGACCTCGGGCCCGGCGGCCGCCTGGGGCATTTCCAACCAGCGCTCGATGGAGGCCCGCGCGGCCTGGCTGAACGAACTGGGCGGGGTGCAGATCGGCGACACGACCTATGACGTGCAGATCGTCGCCTTCGACGACCAGAAGGATCCCAAGCGCGCCATCGCCGGGATGGAAAAGATGGCGCAGGACGGCGTGCATTACGTCGTCGGCCCGAATGTCGACGACGGCGCGGCCGCCGTCCGCCCGGTCGCCGAGCAGAAAGGCATCATCTATTTCCCCTATGCCTTCCCCAAGACGCTCTATGTCGCCCCCGCCTCGAACGCCATCCTGGGCATGGTCGCGAACTATCAGTCCGGCCCGGCGATCTACAAATACCTGATGGAGAACAAGGGCGTGAAGAAGGTGGCCTTCGTCGCCGCCAATGAATCCGACCCGCTGAGCCAACGCGATTCCGGCATCGAGGCGGCCAAGGCGCTGGGGCTCGAGGTGGTGTCGGACAAGGTGACCTACCAGGTGGACACCACCGACTTCACCCCGGTCCTGCTGCCGGTGCTGCAGGCGCAGCCCGACCTGCTGGTGCTGTCGGGCGTGTCGCCCGCCAACGCGCCGCAGCTGATCCGTTCGGCGCGCGAACTGGGCTACGAGGGGCTGATCTCGACCGAGACCGCGCAGGATGCCAGCGTGCTGGCCGAGGGCGCGGGCGACCTGGCCGAGGGCTTCATCTCGGTCGGCGGCGCCTCGACCGAGGAGCTGGCCTCGGACGCGATGCGCGAATTCGTGGAGCGCTATACCAAGATGTTCGGCGAATATAACGACGAGTCGAACACCAAGATCTATGCGCTGGAATACATCATCGAGACGCTGAAGGCGAACCCCGCCGCGATCAGCGACGTCGAGGAGTTCAAGAAGACCATCGACACCTTCGAGGCGCCCAACCCCTTCATGGTCGGCGATGCCAAGCTGCGCTATGTCGGCGAAAGTTCCTTCGGACAGAAGCGGCAGGTTTCGGTGCCGCTGGTCGTGAACGAATACCGCGGCGGCAAGTTCGAGACCCTGTTCGTGGCCGAGGTCGACTGACGCCGCATCGCGTCGGGGGCCTTGCGACCGCATGGCCCCGGTTTCACACACGAGGACGGGATGGAACAGATCATCGCAAACGGCCTGTATCTGGGTGCGCAATACGCCCTGATCGCCCTGGGCCTGACACTTATCTTTTCACTGATGAACGTGCTGAACTTCGCGCATGGGCAGATGTATGTCCTGGGCGGCTTCGTCTGCTACACCGTCGTGGCGCAGCTGGGGATGCCGTTCATCGTCGGGCTGGTCGCCTCGGCCCTGGTGCTGGCGGTGCTGGGCGGGCTGATCGAGCGGTTCCTGTTCCGCCCCGTCATCCGCCGCTCCAAGCGCGACGAATCCACCATGCTGCTGGCGGCGGGGATCGCCTTCTTCCTGGATGCGGTGATCCTGCTGCTGTTCGGCGAAAAGCAGCGCGGCGTGCCCAAGGTGGTCAACGGGGTCTTCAACTGGGACTTCCGCATCATCATGCCCTATGACCGCATCCTGATCGGGATGCTGGCCATCGGCCTGATCGTCGCCTTCATCCTGTTCATGCAATATTCCAAGGCCGGCCGCGCCATGCGGGCCCTGGCGCAGGACCGGGTGGCGGCGCAGCTGATGGGCGTCGACGTGGACCGCTATTCCATGATCGGCTTTGCCATGGGCGCGATGCTGGCCGGGCTGGTCGGGGCGCTGCTGGTCACGATCACCGGCGTCAACCTGGGCATGGGCGGGCCCACCTCGATCAAGGCCTTCCTGATGATCATGATCGGCGGCGCCGGGGTGATCTCGGGCGCCATCGCCGGGGGCTTCATCCTGGGGATGATGGAAAGCGTCGGCCTGTCGGTCTTGTCCTCCTATGGCGACGTGACCTATCTGGTGATCTTCGCCACCCTGATGATCTTCCTTGCCATCCGGCCGCAGGGCCTGATGGGCAAACCCTGGGGCTGAGGCGATGACGATGCAAAACCAACCGCACGCCGCGCCCTTGGCGGCCGGCAAGGGGCTGACGATGCCCAAGATGCTGGGCGTGGCCGCCTTCCTGGCCTTCGTCTTCGCAGCCGTGCCCATGTTCATCGCGGCGACCGGCCGCTGGGACTTCTACTATACGCTGACCTCGGTGGCGCTGCTGTCCATCGGGGCGGCGGGGGTCTGGCTGACCTTCTATATCGGGCGGATCAACATCGGACAGGGGGCCTATGCGCTGGCCGGCGGCTATGTCTCGGCCGTGCTGATCACGCAGGCGGGCGTCAGCTTCTGGCTGACCCTGCCGCTGGCGGGGCTGTTCTGCGCGCTGATCTCGGTGCTGATCGGCCTACCGATCCTGCGGCTGCGCGGCGTCTATTTCGCCATGGTCACGCTGGTGCTGACCGAGGTGGCGCGGCTGACCGCGCTGGCCCTGCCGGTGACGAACGGGGCCAAGGGCATCACCTCGATCCCGCTGCCGGGGGGCGTCTCGGTCTTCGGCATCACCCTGATCCCCGATTTCGCCACGCTGCAGAACCCGCGCCAGGCGTTCTATTTCGCCGCCATCGGCCTGATGATCCTGGTCTACGTGATCCTGTGGCGGATCGTGAACTCGCGCCTGGGCCACCTGTGCCGCAGCCTGCAGCAGAACGAAGAGCTTTCGGCCTCCATCGGCGTCAACACCGCATGGCTGCGGATCATGGCCTATGCCATCTCCAGCTTCTTCGGGGGCGTCGCGGGGGCGATGTTCGTGTCGATCTCGCAATCCATCTATCCCTCGTCCTTCGTGGTGCAGGACAGCGTGAACTTCATGCTCTACTGCTTCCTCGGCGGCCTGGGCTATGTCTTCGGCCCGATGCTGGGCACGCTGCTGCTGTATTTCGGCTGGGATCTGCTGTCGGTGGCCGGGAAATACCAGCTGCTGATCTATTCGGGGGCGATGATCACGCTGATGCTGGTGCTGCCGAACGGCGTGCTGAGCCTGTTTGACCGGAAGGGGGGCGGCAAATGAGCCCGATCCTGGAAATCCGCAACGTCACCAAGAAATTCGGCGGGCTGACGGCGAACAACGACATCAGCTTCGACGTCGCACCCGGCGAGATCCTGTCGGTGATCGGGCCGAACGGCGCCGGGAAATCGACGCTGTTCAAGCAGATCGCCGGTTTCGAGAAGCCGACCACCGGCGAGGTCCGCTTCAAGGGCGAACGCATCTCGGGGCTGGCCCCGCACAGGGTGGCGCGGCTGGGCGTGGTGCGCACCTTTCAGGAAACCACCATCTTCCGGTCGATGACCGTGCGCGAGAACGTCATCGTCTCGCATCACCTGCGCTCGCGCGCCAGCCTGCTGGGCTATTTCCTGGGCACCGCCACCGCGCGCGCGGACGAGGCAGAATTCGCCCGCTCGGCCGACGAGATCATCGACTTCCTGGGCCTGGGCGCCATCCGCGACGAACTGGCCTCGAACCTGCCGCAGGGGCATCTGCGGGCGCTTGGCATGGCCATCGGCCTGGCCACGCAGCCGCAGGTCATCCTGCTGGACGAACCCTTCGCCGGCATGAACCACGACGAAACCATGCGCATGGTCGCCCTGGTCCGCAGGCTGCGCGACGAACGCGGCGTGACCGTGCTGCTGGTCGAACACGACATGCCCGCGGTGATGAAGATCTCGGACCGGATCGTCTGCATCAACTTCGGCGAGAAGATCGCCGAGGGCAGCCCCGCCGAGATTCAGGCCAACCCCCGCGTCATCGAAGCCTATCTCGGCTCGGAAGACGCGGCCATCGGGATGTAAGCGCATGACCAGGATGCTCAGCTTCGACAATGTCGAGCTTTACTACGACCATGTCTATGCGCTGAAAGGCGTGTCCATCGAACTGAACGAGGGCGAGACCGTGGCGCTGATCGGCGCGAACGGGGCCGGCAAGTCCTCGATCCTGCGGGCGATCACCGGCCTGCGCAAGATCAAGTCCGGCCAGATCACCTACATGGGCGAGCGGCTGGACGGCACCTCCGCCCCCGAGGTCGTCAGGAAAGGCATCGCCATGGTCCCCGAGGGACGGCGCGTCTTTCCGCTGATGAGCGTCAAGGACAACCTGCTGATGGGGGCCTTCACCCGCAGCGACAAGCCCGGCATCGAACAGACGCTGGAAAGCATCCTGACGCGGTTTCCCCGCCTGCGCGAACGCTTCAACCAGCAGGCCAGCACGCTTTCGGGCGGAGAGCAGCAGATGATGGTGATCGGCCGCGCGCTGATGGCCAAGCCCAGGCTGTTGCTGCTGGACGAGCCTTCGCTGGGGATCGCGCCCAAGCTGGTGCAGGACATCGCCCGCGCCATCGTCGCCATCAGCCGCGACGAGGGGGTGTCGGTCCTGCTGGTCGAGCAGAACAGCCGCATGGCGCTGTCCATCTCGAACCGGGCCTATGCGCTGTCCCTGGGACAGGTCGTCCTGTCGGGCAATTCGCGCGAGCTGCTGAACGACCCGCGCGTCAAGGCCGCCTATCTGGGCGGGGATGTCTGAGGAAAACATGCGCATTCTGGTTCTGAACCCCAATACCACCGCTTCGATGACCGAAAAGATCGCCGCCGCCGCCCGGCGCGCGGCCTCGCCCGGAACCGAGATCGTGGCGGCCAACCCCGCCCGCGGCCCGGCCTCCATCGAGGGTTTCTATGACGAGGCGATGAGCCTGTCGGGCCTGTTGCAGGTGATCCGCGAGACCCCCGATGTCGATGCTGTGGTGATCGCCTGTTTCGACGACACCGGCCTCGATGCGGCGCGCTGCCTGACCGACATTCCCGTGGTCGGCATCGGCGAGGCCGCCTATCACATGGCCTCGCTGATCTCGAACAGGTTCTCGGTGGTCACGACGCTGGCGCGCTCGGTCCCGGCGCTGGAACACAACCTGCACCGCTATGGCCTGTGGTCGCGATGCGGGCGGGTGCGCTCGTCCGAGGTCGCCGTGCTGGAGCTGGAAGAGCCGGGCAGCAACGCCAGCGCCCGCATCGGCCGCGAGATCGCCCGCGCCATCGCCGACGACCGGGCCGAGGCCATCGTGCTGGGCTGCGCCGGGATGACCGACCTGACCGAGCGGCTGGCCGCCGAACATGGCGTCCCCGTCCTGGACGGGGTCAGCTGTGCCGTGACCCTGTGCGAGGCGATGGTGCGGCTGAAGCTGCGGACGTCCCGCCTGGGCGGCTATGCCCCGGTGCCGCAACACAAGCTGGCCCCGGCCTGACCCTGGCGCGCCCCGCGCATCCTGATCCCACGGAGGTAAGACAGATGAAACACCGCACCCATCCGGTTTTGGCCGCGCTGATGCTGACCCTGGCGACTGCTCCCCAGGCGCTGGCGGAAACGCCCGCCATCGTGCTGATCAACCCCAATTCCAATGCCGAGGCGACCAGAAGCATGGCCGATCTGGCCCGCGGCGTCGCCGGCGACCGCGCCACCATCGTCGAGCGGACGAATGCAGGCGTTCCCGCGCTGCTGACCACGCCCGAGGACATGGCGAATGCCGCCAGGGGCGTCGCCGCCATCGGGCAGGAGGTTGCTGCCGAGCCCGGCGTCGCCGCGGTCATCGTGGCCGCCTTCAGCGATCCGGGCCTGCCGGAGCTGCGCCAGGCCGTGACCGGGATCGGTGTCTTCGGCATCGGCGAAGAGGCGTTCCACGAGGCGGCGCGGGATGGCCGGCCTTTCTCCATCGTGACCATCACCCCCGACGAGGGGCTGCTCGAATCCTTCCGCCTGCGGGCCGAGGAGCTGGGCTATGCCGACCAATACCAGGGCGTCACGGTGACGGAGGGGGATCCGAACGAGCTGGTCAAGGATGCCGATGCGCTGGACGCCGCGCTGGCGGATGCGGTCGAACGGGCCATCGCGGAAAAGGGCGCGGCGGCGATCATCATGGGCGGCGGCCCGCTGTCGGCCCCCGCGATGCGCATCCAGGACAAGTTCCAGGTTCCGCTGGTCGTGGCGGTGGCGGCGGCGACAAGGGCCGCCCTGGCCGGGATCGACTAGGGCCGTCGCCGGCCGCGGCCGGGTGATCCGCACGGCAAGCCGACCGCGGCCGGGCGCGGCCGTGATGCCGGCCAGGCAAGGCGGATCGCCGTCGCGGCAAGCCTGCGGAACGGCCGGGCCTGGCGCCGCTCAGGCGCCGACGGGCCTGCGGGTCATGCCAAGCGCCCGCCGATGCCGCATCGAGCGGACGAGGACCGCGATGGTCGTGCCGTTATGCAAGAGCGCCGTGGTCGCGGGCGCAAGCAGGCCCGTCGTCGCCCCGGCCAGGATTGCCGAGTTCACCCCCACCGCGACGCGGAAGTTCGAGCGGATCAGCGCCATCGTGTCCTGCGCGATCTCCAGCACGTCGGCCAAGGCGTCCAGCCGGTCCTCGACCAGCAGCACGTCGGCGGTCGCCCGCGCGATGTCGGCCGCGCGCGGCATGGCAAGGCCCACATCGGCCACCATCAGCGCCGGCCCGTCGTTCACCCCGTCGCCGACATAGGCGACCTTGGCGCCCTGCGCCTTGAGCGCGGCGATCAGGCTGGCCTTGTCCTCGGGCTGCTGTTCGTAATGCACCTCGTCCATGCCCAGCACGCGGCCGAAGGCCAGCGCCTTTTCGCGCGCGTCGCCGGTGATCATCACCATGCGCCGGATGCCCATCGCCCGCAGCCGCGCCAGCACCGGCGCCGCCTCGTCCCGCAGCCGGTCGCGCAGGGCGAACATCGCCAGCGGGCGGTCGTCCTGCGCGGCATAGAGCATCGACTTGCCCTCGGCCTTCAGCGCCTCGACCCGCGCGCGTTCGGCGGCGAAGGAGACATGTTCGTCGTCTTCCAGGAAATGCCGGCTGCCGAAGCGGATCACGTTGCCGCCGATCCTGCCCTCGACGCCGTGGCCGACGATGAAGTTCACCTCTTCATGCGCGACATGGGCCAGATGCCGGGCCTGCGCCAGTTCCACCACCGCGCGGGCGATGGGATGGGCGGTGTGTTCCCCCAGCGAGGCGACCATGGCCACGGCCCGCTCTTCGTCCACGCCCCTGGCCAGCGGCACGATGTCGGTGACTTGCAGCGTATTGTGGGTCAGCGTCCCTGTCTTGTCGAAGACCAGCGTATCGACGCCCGCCAGCGCCTCCAGCGCCTGGCCGGACTTGATCAGGCAGCCCTGTTTCGCGGCGCGATACATCGCGCTCTTGATGGCGATGGGGGTGCCCAGCTTCACGGTGCAGGAATAATCGACCATGAAGACCGATTCCATCCGCCGCCAGTCGCGCGTCGCGGCAAAGACCCCGGCGGCCGAGGCCAGCGTGATGCCGATGCGCTTGTCGGCAAGCTGCTCGGACACGGTCTCGATCTCGGCCGGGCGTTCCAGCGCCTCCTGGATATAGCGGGTGATGCGGCCGGTGGTGGTGGCGTCGCCCACCCGGTCGGCGCGGATCACCAGCCGGCCGTCGGTGACGATGCCGCCCGACAGCGCCACCTCGCCCGGCATCCGCGACAGGGGCAGGCTTTCGCCCGTCACTGCCGACTGGTCGACATAGCCCGCGCCCGCCAGCACCAGCCCGTCGACGGGCACGGTCTCGCCCATGCCGACCACGACGCTTTCGCCGCCCTGCAGGCTGTCGAAGGGGACGCGGACGGTCTGGCCGCCGCGCTCGACCCAGACGTCGTCGGGGCGGCGGTGCAGCAGCGTGCGCAACAGCTCGTCCGAGCGCTGCTCGGTGCCCGCCTCGATGTAATTCGCCAGCTCCATCAGGAAGCGGGTGAAGTTCGCCGTGCCGTATTCGCCGCGCAGCGCCGGCAGGCCCATGGCGATGGCGTCCAGCACCTCGACCTTCAGCCCCTGGGTCAGCGCTGCCCCGGCGCCGGTCAGGACCGGGCGGGCGACATTCGCCCAGGTGGCCAGCGCGGCCAGGGGGCGCGGCAGGGCGAAGGCCCCGGCGACCGAGCCAGCCGCCAGCGCCAGGTCCAGCCCGTCCGCCCCCTCGGGCGGCACGAAGCCCTCGGCATGGGCGGGCGGGTTGGCGGCGGTGGCGAGGATGCGTGCGCGCAGACCGGGGCGGCCGTCATGAAGGACCACGACCGAGCCGCCCCGCCGGTTCACCCGCAGCCCGGTCACGCCCGGCAGGGCGCGGATCGCCGCCCCCGCCCGCGCGATCAGCGCGGCATCGGCCGGCAGCCGCAGGCGCAGGCGGCCGGGCAGTTCATGGGCGATCCGCATGGCCTAGCCGTTCACCGGGCGCGGGCCGCTGCGGTCGGCCTGGGGATCGACCGCCGCCTGGGGCTCGGCGGGGGCCTCGGCGGGGGCTTCGGGCGTCGCCGCGGCTTCGGCGGCCGCTTCGGCCTCGGCGTCGTGATAGCGTTCCTTCAACTCCTCGATCCCGCCCTGCAGCGTCGCCCAAAGCTGCACCGCGGTGCGCATGATGACGCGCTGCGCCGGCTCGCTGGTCAGAAGCCAGGCCGCGCCGGCGCCGACCGCCAGCCCCTTGACCAGCGAATCCGCCTGCGGATGCGGGTGCGGATTGGCCATGCCCGGCGCGGGCTGGCCGGGCTGGCCGCGATAGCCGGGAAAGGCCGGCGGGCCGGCCCATGGCTGAGGTTGCGGCTGGGGCTGAGGGGCCATCTGCTGGGCCGGATCGGGCGCCGGCCAGCCCTGGCTGCCGTAGAAGTGATAGTGATAATGCACCCCGCCGTTATCCTTGCTCGACATGCTCACCCCTCCTGACCGGGCTTGTGAAAGACCTGCGAGACGACCTCGCGCAGTTCCGGCTTGCGGGCCAGGACCACCACGCCGGCGCCGATGGCCGCGCCGAGCCAGAATTTCGAGCCGCTGGCCCGCGCGATCCGGCCGAGGTTCGACAGGCTGAGCCCGTCCTGCATCACCCCCTCCAGCACGTCCAGCAGATCGACCCGGCGCGGACCCGGTCCCGGACCCGGACCATAGCCATAGGGCCCGCCCTGCGGCCCCTGGCCATAGCCCCAGCCGTGGGGCTGGCCGGGGCCGGATTGATAATCGTTGCTCATGGGATGCTCCTTTGCGACTGGTGCGGGGACGCGCCGTCCCCAAGCTGGCGGTTCAGGGCCGCGGCGATCTCCGCGGCCCCTCCGTTCAAGATGACCTGCCAATCCGCCGCGCCGATCACCTGCGGATCGTATTCCACCACCACCGACAGCGCCGCCGGGTTGAGCCGCGCGATCCGCAGCGGCAGGCGGCGCAACAGGTCGAGGAACGGCGCCGGATCGGCCGAGGGCATGTCCCTGAGCGCCGCGGGCGCCAGCTTCAGCCGGATGCGGCCGGCAACGTGATGGGCCACGGTGACATGGCGGCGCAGGTGCAGGAAGGGGGCCAGATCGGGCATGGGATCAGCCATGGGGCACCTCGCGCGGGATCCATTCCCAGACCTCGGGCAGCATCTCGGCCACCGGGCAGGTGCAGCATACCGGCCCCTTGCCGCAGGAACCGCAAGCATCGGCCACCAGCCGGGCGCGACCCTTGGCGGCCCAGATCTGCATCATCGCATGGGCATTGTCGCGGCTGGTCTCCAGCGCGATGGACAGGTCGGTCAGGCTGGCGCGATGCGCGCGCTCCATATAGTCGCGAAGGGCGGCCAGCGTGGTCATGCAGCACCTCCGATCCGGTCCGGCAGCGGCGGGCGCTCGGGCAGCCGCCTGCGCGCGACCGAATGGCCCACCACCCAAAGCGCGGCCATCGACCCGGCCAGCAGCGCGAGGCAGAAGGCGATCCAGAGCGTCGCCTGCGCCGGGTCGCGGCCAAAGCGCGCGCCTTGGTAGAACAGTGTCGCCGCCGTCCAGCCCAGCCCCGTGGTCCAGCCGGCCGAGAACGCGGTCCAGCGCCAGCCGACCTCGTGCCAGATCGCGCCCACCGCGGCCACGCAGGGCATGTAGAGCAGGATCATCAGCAGATAGGCGAAGGCGCCGGCCTGCCCGTCGAAACGCGCCTCCATCGCGCGGAAGGCGGCGGGGGCGACCTCAAGCTCCTCGGCCGCCGCATCCTCGCCCTCGGCCGTATAGGAGACGTCGATCCCCAGCGGATCGCCGGCCGAGCCGAAGGCATCGGCCAGGTTCGCGGGAATGGTGGCAAGGGCGGTCGCGATCTGTTCGCCGATGCCGGGCGCCTCTTCCTCGGCCGCCTCGCCGCCGGCTTCCGCGACGCCAAGCTGGGTGTAAAGCGCGTTCAGCGTGCCGATCACCGCCTCTTTCGCCAGGATGCCGGTAAAGACGCCCACGGCGGCGGGCCAGTTGTCGTCGGTCATGCCCATGGGGCGGAACACCGGCACGATGCCGCGCCCGATGGCGGACAGGACCGAATCCGTCTCGTCCTGGTGGCCGAAGCTGCCGTCGGTGCCGACCGAATTGAGGAAGTTCAGCACCACGACCACCGGCACGATCACCCGCCCGGCCTTGACGATGAACGCCTTGAGCCGGTCCCAGGCGCGCAGGATCACCGTGGTGAAGGTCGGCAGGTGATAGGGCGGCAGTTCCATGATGAAGGGCGAGGCATCGCCTTTCAGCACCGTGTTCTTCAGCAAGAGCCCGGTCAGCACCGCCGCGGCGATGCCGATGACGTATAGCAGGAAGACCAGGTTCTGCCCGGTTTCGGGAAAGAAGGCGGCGGCGAACAGCGCATAGACCGGCAGCCGCGCCCCGCAGGACATGAAGGGCGCCATCATCACCGTCAGCAGCCGGTCGCGACGGCTTTCCAGCGTGCGCGTGGCCATGATCGCGGGCACGTTGCAGCCGAAACCGACGATCAGCGGCACGAAGCTTTTTCCCGGCAGGCCGATGAAGCGCATCGCCCGGTCCATGACGAAGGCCGCCCGCGCCATGTAGCCCGAATCCTCCAGCACCGACAGGAACAGGTAGAGAAAGGCGATGATCGGGATGAAGGTCGCCACCGTCTGGATGCCGCCGCCCACCCCGTCGGCCAGCAGCACCACCAGCCATTCCGGCAGGCCGATCGAGGACAGAGCCCGGCCGAAGCCGTCGACCGCCACCGCGCCCACCGCGATGTCGAAGAAGTCGATGAAGGCGCCGCCGATGGAAATGGTGAAGAAGAACATCAGATACATCATCGCCAGGAAGATCGGGATCCCCAGCCAGCGGTTCAGCACCACCCGGTCGATCCGGTCCGACATGGTGCGCGAGACGTCATGCGGCCGGGTCAGCACCGCAGAGACAATCCCGGTCACGAAGCCGAAGCGGGCATCGGCGATCAGGATGTCGCTGTCCTCGCCCAGCGCGCGCTCCAGCCCGTCGCGGGCGGCGGCGATCTGCGATTCCAGTTCGCCCCCGGTCCCGGCCAGCGTCGGCGGGTCGCCCTCGATCAGCTTCAGCGCCCGCCAGCGGCTGCCGGCATGGGGCATCAGCGCGGCGACGGCGGCCTCGATCTCGGGCGCATAGCGCGGCTCGGTGCCTGGGCCGGGGGCGGCGGTGATCGCGCGCTTCAGCGCCTCGATGCCGGTCCCGCGCGAGGCCACGACCTCGATCACCGGGCAGCCGAGCGCGCGCTCCAGCCCAGCCCGGTCGATGGCCAGCCCCCGCCGCGCCGCGATGTCGACCATGTTCAGCGCGACCACGATCGGCACCTGCATCTCCAGCAGCTGCGTGGTGAGGTAGAGGTTGCGCTCCAGGTTCGAGGCATCGACGATATTGACGATCACCTGCGCCGCGCCCGACAGCACGAAGTCGCGCGCGACGCGCTCGTCCTCGGACACCTGCACGGTCGCGCCCAGCGAATAGACGCCGGGCAGGTCGACCAGCTCATAGACCCGGTTCTGGTGGCGGAAGCGGCCGGTCTTTTTCTCGACCGTCACGCCGGGCCAGTTGCCCACCTCCTGCCGCGCGCCGGTCAGGATGTTGAAAAGCGTGCTCTTGCCGCAATTGGGGTTGCCGACGACGCCGATGACGATGGTCATTGCAGCTTCTCCACCGACAGAAGGGCGGCCTCGGCCTTGCGCAGGCTCATGGCAAAGCCGCGCAGGCTGATCTCGACCGGATCGCCAAGGGGCGCGACGCGGGTGATGGCGAATTCGACGCCGGGCGTCAGGCCCATGGACATCAGCCGCTGGCGATAGCCTGCGGCGCCACGGCCCAGCCCGAGGATCCGCGCCCTGTCCCCCGGCACCAGGTCGGAAAGCGTCAGCGCCGGCATGGCCGGCTCCAGCAGCCGCACCTTGACCCGCCGCGCGGTGTCCAGGTCCAGCGTCAGCCGCGCATCCTCGTTGATGGACACCAGCAGCCCTGCCCCGCTGCGCTGCACCACGCGCAGGCGGCAGCCGACATGCAGGCCCAGATCGGACAGGCGAAGCTGTTCTTCGGGCGGGGCCTCGATGGCGCGCACCCCAAGCGCGCCGTCCGGGGCTTCGTCAAGGGATACCGCGCACATGGATGACCTCGTTGGCAAGGAGGAAACGAGCTGGCGGCGGCTTGCCCGGATTATTTGATCCTAGCCCGATTCGCCCTTGCCGTCCTTGATCCGCATCAATCCAGGCGCGCCGTGCCCGGCCCGGCCGGGCCAAAGGGGTCTGTCCCGCACCGCGCGGCTCAGCCGTTTCCGGGTGGCCGCGCCATGCCCATGCCGCGCCTGGCGGCGAAATCGACCGGGATCGCCAGCCTTCCCGCATAGCCGCCCGCGGGATCGCCGCTCGGCACCACGGTCTGCCGCCCGCGGCGAGCCGTTCCTCTGCACCCGTCCCCGCGCCTGAGCCGACGGATCGCATCGCCGAGACCGCGTTTCCCAACAGCCCCCAGATGCCGCCCCGCGCCGCAGGCGAGAAACCGCGGCCAGCCTTTCCTCTGAACCCGTCCCGGTGCCGAGGCCGACGGATCGCCGCCAAGGCACCGTTTCCCAGCAGCCCCCTTGGGGCACCGACCTCCGCCTCACGCACCGAGGCGAGACGCGGCTTCTCGTCAACGATCCGGCCGCCCTGCGCGAACAGCAGGACGATCGAGATCGTCGCAGGCAATCGCAAGCCGGCTTGGCCCGACACTCGACACCGACGGGGTAAGGGCCACCCCCGCCCTTATCCCGTGGTCCCCGCCTGGCTCGCCTGCAATTCCCCGATCAGCGCCTCGATCCTGCGCTTTCGCTGCCGCGCCTCGGCGATCAGCGCGTCCACCGCATCGCGCTTTGCGCTCAGCAGGCGGATCGCCTCGGCGCAGGAGATCGGATGCGGGCCGGAACGGACCTCGACGCTGGCGATCTCGCGCAGGGTGAAGCCCAGCCCCTGCGCCTGCTCGATGAAACGCAAAAGCGCGACCAGTTCCTCGGGGTAGTCCCGATAGCCGTTCGGCCCGCGTGCGGCAGGCGCGATGATGCCGCGCCTCTCGTAGAAGCGGATGCGCGAGGTCGTCAAGCCTGCTGCTTTCGCGATCTCACCGATCTTCATTCTGGCCCCTTGACCTTAAACCTAGGTTCAAACCCTATATCCCGATGCGACACGACAAGAAAGGATCGCGCCGCATGCCGGATATGTCCCAATCCCCGCTGTTCCAGCCGCTTCCGCTGCCCAGCGGCCAGACCATCCCCAACCGCATCGCCAAGGCGGCGATGGAGGAGAACATGGCCGACCTACGCCACCTGCCGGGGGAGCGCCTGGGCCGGCTTTACCGACAATGGGCCGAGGGTGGCGCCGGGCTGATCGTCACCGGCAATGTTATGGTCGCGCCCGATGCGGTGACGGGGCCTGCCGGGGTTATCCTCGACGCAAGCCAGCCGCTGGCGCCGTTCAAGGACTGGGCGGCGGCGGGGCGCGTGAACGGGGCGCGGCTCTGGATGCAGATCAACCATCCCGGCCGCCAGGTCTTTGCCCGCACCGCGCCCGAGGCCATCGCCCCCTCGGCGGTGCCGATGCGAATGGAGGGCGCCTCGCGCCTCTTCGCGCAGCCCCGCGCCATGACCGGCGCAGAGATCGCCGAGGTGATCCGCCGCTTTGCCGAAACCGCCGCGCTGGCCGAACAGGCGGGCTTCGACGGGGTGCAGATCCATGCCGCGCATGGCTATCTGCTGAGCCAGTTCCTGTCGCCGCTGACCAACCTGCGGACCGACGAATGGGGCGGCAGCCTGGAGAACCGCGCCCGGCTGCTGGTCGAGATCGTCCGGGCGGTGCGCACGCGGGTCTCGCCCGGCTTCGGACTGGGGGTCAAGCTGAACTCCTCGGATTTCCAGAAGGGCGGGTTCGGGGCCGAGGATGCGGTCGCCGTGGTGCGGATGCTGAACGACCTGCCCGTCGACCTGGTCGAGCTGTCGGGCGGCAGCTACGAAAGCCCGGCCATGCATGGCCGGCCCGCCGCCGCCAGCACCGTGGCGCGCGAGGCCTATTTCGTCGATTTCGCCCGCGACGTGGTGGCGGTGGCGCATATGCCGGTGCTGGTCACGGGCGGGATCCGCCGCCGCGCCACGGCCGAGGCCGCGCTGGCCCCCGAGGACGGCCGCCCCGGCGTGGCCATGGTCGGCCTTGCGCAGGCGCTGGCCTGGGCGCCCGACCTGCCGAACCGCTGGCGCGCGGGAGAGGCGGTGGCCGAGGTGCCAGGGGTGCGCTGGAAAAGCCGCCCGCTGGCGAGCCTCGCCACCATGGCGCTGGCCAAGCTGCAACTGCGCCGCATGGGTGCGGGCAAGGCACCGACGCCCCGCGCCTGGGCGCCCGGCGTGGCAGTCCTCGACCAGGTCAGGACCGCCTGGCGCAGCCGCCGCTATCGCGCCTGGTTGCAGGCCCGCCAGCAAGGAGGCGAGAGCCCATGAAACGCATCCTGCATGTCGTGACCAATACCGCGCATTACGACGACCCGAGCCACCCCACCGGGCTGTGGCTGTCGGAACTGACCCATGCCTGGGACATCTTTGCCGCCCAGGGCCATGCCCAGCACCTGGCCAGCCCGCAAGGCGGCCGCGCGCCGCTGGAACCGCGGGCGCTGAGATGGCCGCTGCTGGACGCCTCGGCGCGGGCCTGGCGGGACGATCCGGCCCGGATGGCGCTGCTGGAAGAGACCGCCGCGCCCGACCGGATCGACCCGGCCGATTACGACGCCATCTATTTCACCGGCGGGCATGGGGTGATGTGGGATTTCCCCGACAGCGCCGGATTGCAGCGCATCACCCGCGAGATATGGGAGCGGGGCGGCATCGTCGGCGCGGTCTGCCACGGCTATTGCGGGCTCTTGAACACCCGGCTTTCGGACGGCCGGCTTCTGGTGGCGGGCCGCCGCGTCACCGGGTTTTCATGGCGCGAGGAGATCCTCGCCGGGGTGGCCAAGGCGATGCCCTTCGATGCCGAGGCCGAGATGATCCGCCGTGGCGCGCTCTACCGCAAGGCGTGGCTGCCCTTCGTCCCGCATGTCGTCGCCGACGGGCGGCTGGTGACGGGCCAGAACCCCGCCTCGGCCAAGGCCACTGCCCGGCACATCGCTCGGCTGCTGCGGGAATGATTGGGGAAGCGCCACGCTATGCCGCTGGGCCGGTGGGTCATGGCGAATGTCCTGCGGCCCTCATTCCGCCGAAGCGGCGCGGCGGAGCTGTCCTGCGAAAGCCAGGCGCTTCAGCGCCTCGGCCAAGGCCATGGCGAAACGGATCGCCCGGATGCTGCGCGGCTGAATGGGGAAGCGCCACACCATGCCGCTGGGCCGGTGGGTCATGGCGAATGTCCTGCGACCCTCATTCCGCCGAAGCGGCGCGGCGGGGCTGTCCTGCGGAAGCCAGGCGCTTCAGCGCCTCGGCCAAGGCCACGGCGAAACGGATCGCCCGGATGCTGCGCGGCTGATTGGGGAAGCGTCACACCATGCCGCTGGGCCGGTGGGTCATGGCGAATGTCCTGCGACCCTCATTCCGCCGAAGCGGCGCGGCGGGGCTGTCCTGCGGAAGCCAGGCGCTTCAGCGCCTCGGACACCTCCACCCGGCGATAGGTCTCGGTCGCCAGCCCCTCGGGCGAGCGCAGGGCCTGCCGGGTCTGCAGCGCCCTTTCCCGCTCTTCGGGGGCGATCTCGGCGTCGCAGGCGACCAGCCAATGCGCATAATCGTCATCGGCTTCCTTGATCGGGATGCCGCTGCTCGAGACCGCGCCGGGCGAACGGCGCATCGCGACGATCTCGGAAACCGGGCGCAGCACCTGCGCAGGATTGAACTCGGTGCGCTTGTCGGTCCCCGCGATCTCGACATCGCCGCCCGTCACCCGCCCCGTGGCGTCATAGACGAAGGCAGAGGCGATGCGGTCGAGCGCGGCCTCGACCTCTTTCGGGCGATGCACCACCTCACGCAAGGGGCGGTCGGGAACGGCGAGGCGGGTGATGCCGCGGTCGTTGATCGCATCTAGCACCTCGCGGTGATCGTCGGTACGCAGGATCACCTCGCGCCGGGCGGGCCAGAAATCATAGGGCGCATGGGCGCCGTGGCACTTGCCGATATGGAAGGCATAGATCTCGGGATAGACGGCGCGGCTGCTGCGGCGCGAGGGTTTCGCGTCGTAATAGGCCATCATCGCGGATTGCAGCAGGTGGGTGGCGCCGACCCCGCCCACGGGCTCGTCGATCACCAGGCCGAAACGGTCAAGCTCGGTCCAGCCGGGGAAAAGCTCGTCCAGCCCTGCGGGCCTGCCGCCGATGCGGATCGCGAACATGTCGGTGCGAAGCAGCGATACAACATGCATGATTCATCCTCCTGCACTGCGCTGGACCACTATAGGCGGCGCGGGCGGCCTGTCACCGGGCAATGAAGTTGCACGGGGCACGACCGTGACAGGCAGCCAGGCCCGCGAAACCGCCAGCGGGAGCGGATCGCATGGTCCCGATCCTGCACTCGCGCAGCTTGCGGCCGGGCGGCCGGTCATTCCTCCAGATGGCCGCGCAGGGTATCGGCCGAGTATCGCGGCCGGAACAGCCCCTCCTGCACCAGCCGCGGGATCAGCGCCTCCAGCAGCAGGTCCAGCGAGCGGATCGAGCCGCCCGGCACGGCGATGAAGCCGTCGATGGCGCCGGCGCGGAACCAGGCGGCGATCTCCCGGACCGCATCCTCGACCGTGCCGATCACCTGCCAATGCACCGAGGCCAGGATCTCGGGCCGGGCCAGCAGGTCGGCGGGCGTCGGGCGCTGGTCGCGCACGATGCGGCGCAGCGCCTCGCAATGGCTGGCGCAGCGGGACGAGCGGTGGTCGGCCGGCAGGTCCGCCGGGGTGATCGGCCGGTCCTCGGGCCAGTCCCGCAGGTCGAGGCCCAGGAATTCCTGGGCCAGCCGCATGCGCTGGCGGCGGTCGATCCGGGCGTGGGTGGCCAGGAACAGCGCCCGCGCCTCGTCCCGCGTCTTGCCCAGGTAAAGGCTCAGGCCCGGCAGCAGCCGCACGTCGCGGGGCTGGCGGCCATGGGCCAGCGCGCGTTCGGACAATTGCCGCCGCATCTCCAGCGCGGTCGGCATGTCGGGCGTCATGCCGAAGACCATGTCGGCGACCTGCCCGGCGAAATCCACCCCCAGGCTTGATCCGCCGGCCTGCATCAGCGGAATGTCCGGGCCGGGATATTGCGGCAGGTTCATCGGCCCGCTGACCTGGAACTGCGGGCCGTGGTGGTCGATGGGCAGGATCAGGTCGGTATCGGCATAGCGGCCGTTCTCGCGGTCGACCAGCAGCGCCTCGGCCGGGAAGCTGGCCCAGAGCCGGCGCACCACCTCGGTGAACTCGGCCGCGCGGGCATAGCGCGCCTCGGACGAGGGCATCTCGGGCAGGCCGAAATTCTCGTTGCCCTGCAAGGCGGTGACGACGTTCCACCCCGCCCGGCCCCGGCTGAGCCAATGCAGCGACATCAGCTGGCGCGCGGCGTGATAGGGATGGCCGAAGGTGGTCGAGATGGTCGTGACCAGCCCGATCCGGCGGGTTTCCCGCGCGATCGAGGCCAGAAGCAGGGTCGGGTCCAAGCTGGAAAAGCCGAAGGATTGCGCCATCACCGGCAGGGGCAGGAAGCTGGCGTCGGGGCGAAAGACGAAATCCATATGCGCCGCCTCGGCCCGCCGGGCCACGTCCAGCGCCAGGTCGCTGGAATAAAGCCCCTCGATGCCGCTGTCCCTGTGCCGCCAGCCTTCGCCGCTGAGCCATGTGGGCGCAACGGACATGCCGATGCAAAGTCTTGGTCGGAGCATCATTCGCCCTGCCTGCCTGTCAAAGAAGACCGGCGCCACGGGGGCGCCGGCCGGAATTGCGCGGTGCAGCCGCCTAGAAGGTGCCGCGGATGCCGATGCCGACCATGCGCGGCGAGGTCATGCTGCCCTGGGTAAAGACCACATTCCCCCGCGCCGCTTCAAGCAGCGTCGGCGTGCGTTCGTCCAGAAGGTTGTTGACATAGCCGTAAAGCTCGACCCGGTCGTTGACACGGTAGCTGGCATTGACGTCGACCAGGGTAAAGCCGTCCACCGCATAGGCCGGGGTGTTGGCGGTGTTGGAATAATAGCCGTCGATATAGCGCAGCTGCCCGCCCAGGTTCAGCCGGTCGGTCGCATCCCAGCTGGCGCCCAGCGTCAGCATCTTGCCGGGCGCACGGGCGAATTCGTTGCCCTCGTAGGCGGGCATCTGGTCGAAGCGCTCGAACTTGGTATGCAGCAGGCCCATGCTGCCGCGCAGGGTCAGCGCATCGGTCGCGCGCCAGTCCGCGGCCAGCTCCAGCCCGTAGGCGCGGGCATCCTGCGCGTTCACGGTCTGCAGATAGGTCACGCCATTGACCAGATGCGCGATATTGTGCTGCGCATCGCTGTAATCCATGTAGAACAGGTTGCCGGTCAGCATCAGCCGCCCTTCCAGCAGTTCGGCGCGGGTGAACAGCTCGTAGTTCCAGACGGTCTCGGCGTCGAACTCGGTCCATTCCTTGGAATAGCCGAAGTCCAGCGAGATGCCGCCGGGGTTATAGCCCTTGCTGACCAGCGCGCCGACGCTCCAGTCCGGCGTCGCCTGATAGGCCAGGGTCAGCCTGGGCAGCAGCGCGTCGAAGGTGTGGTCGTAATCCACGTCGCTGTTGGCGAACAGCGGCGAGACGTCGCCCTGCCGGCGGATGTGGTCGCGCTGATAGCGCAGGCCCGCCGACAGCGTCCAACGCTCGTCCATGCGCCAGTTCACCTCGCCGTAAAGGCCCAGGTTCGACTTCTCGTCGCGGAAGGTCGAGATGCCGCCCTGGTTCAGCCATTCGTCCTGGTCGGTGAAGGCGACATAGATGCCGGCCACGCCGCTGAGCCCGTCGGCCGGCGTGCCGAAGGTCAGCTTGCTTTCGTTCGAGTAGTTGTCCTGCGCGACATTCGCGTCGCCCATGGTCGGCGTGCCGACGCGGCGCTCGACATCCGAGGTCGAATATTGCGTCCTGCTGCTCAGCACCATGCCGTTGCCGATGTCGTAATCCACGTCGAGGATCGCGGTGTCGGTGGCCTGGTCCCAGCCCGGCATCCAGGTGGCGATCGATTCCAGCTCGTCATAGGGTTCCGAGGCCCCCTCGGCGCTGGGGCGCTTCATCCGGCTGTGGCTGTAGGTCAGCTTGGCGGACAGGCCCGGCAGTTCGGCCGGCTGCCACAGCAGCTTCAGCCGCGCATTGGCGTTCAGGAAGTCCTGCCCGATCTCGTTCTGGATGAAGTTCGAGCCGACATAGTCGATGAAGGTGTCGCGGGCCGAATAGTCCAGCGAGACCCGCGCGGCCAGTTCCTCGGTGATCGGCCCCGACCACATGAAGGATGCGGCGCGCTGGTTGTAGTTGCCGCCTTCCAGCCGATACGCGCCCTCGGGGGTGAAGCTGGGATCCTTGGTGTTGACGATGATCGCGCCGGCGATGGCGTTCGCGCCCTGCGCGGTGGTCTGCGGGCCGCGGAACACCTCGACGCCGTCCACGTCCCAGGTCGAGGTCGCGCCGAAGTAAAGCTCGTTATAGCTGAGATAATGGCCGTCGAGGTTGATGGTCGCGCGCGGCACCGATCCGGCGAAGAAGGCGTTGGCGCCGGTATGCGGCCCCTGCGCGTCCTGGCCGCGGATGACCGGCGTGCTGACGTTGTCGGTATAGAGCACGTTCGGCGTGCCGGCGATGACGCCGCGGACCTCGGCCTTGCCGGGCTTTTCCTTTTCCAGCTCCTCGGCCGTCACCACGGAAACCGAACTGGGGGTCTCCATCAGGTCGCGGGTGATGGTGTCGCCGGTGATGATGACCGTCTCCAGCGTGATGGCTTCGGCGGGGGCTTCCTGCGCCTGCAGCGGCGCTGCGACCAGAAGCGTGACCAGGCTGACCCCTTGCGTCAGCCGCCTGCGATGATTCTTGGGCATGGGTTCCTCGGGCTTGTCGGCAAAAGCGCGGGCTGGCAGGGGAACCTTGCTGGCGGCATGCGTGCCACATTGCGCAATGCATTCCGCATGTCAATCACATAGCGCGCCCGCCCCTTTGCCATCGCCGCCGCGCCGCGCTAGTGTTGCGCCGCTGCCGCACGCCCGATCCGCGAGCCAGCCGCAAGCGCAGGAGAAACCGCCCATGATGGAGTTCGAGCCCTTCCTTGACGAGGATGCGAAGCTCTCGGGGCAAAAGCGGTCGGGGACGATCCAGTCGATCACCATCGCCATGCGTTTCCTCAACATCCTGGCCGGGGCGGAACGCGCCCTGCCGCTGGCCGAGATCGCGCAGCTGTCGCGCACCGGCCGCTCGACCGCGCATCGCTACATGCAGAGCCTGGTGAAAGAGGGGCTGGCGGTGCAGGATCCCGCCTCCAGCCGCTATGACCTTGGCCCGGCGGCGCTGAGCCTGGGCGTCGCCGCGCTGCGCCGGGTCGATGCGGTCGAGATCTCGGGCACGCAGATGAAGCAGCTGACCGAGAATCACGGGCTCAGCTCCGGCGTCTGCATCTGGACCGAGCGCGGCCCGACCATCGTGCGCTGGTATCGCAGCGCGCATTTCGCCATCACCGCCGTCAGCCTTGGCGACGTGCTGCCGGTGGACAACACCGCCTGCGGCCTGGTCTTCCAGGCCTTCCTGCCCCGCGCGCAGATCGAGGCCGCACGCCGCCTGCAACCGGCCAGCTTCCGCGGCACGCCGCCCGGCAAGGCGGCGATCGACCGCATTCGCGCCGAGGGCTGGGCGGAACTGACCAGCCACCTTCTGTCCAACGTCACCGGCCAGGCCGCGCCGGTCCTGGATGCGCAGGGCGAGCTGGTCTGCGTCGTGACCACGGCCGGCAACCTGGGCAAGCTGGATTCGCCCCAGGCGGGGCTGGCGCTGCGCGACGCGGCGCGGCTGATCAACCGCGCGACCGGCGGGCAAAGCACCTTCGACTGATCAGCCGCCGCCCAATTCGCCGCGCGGACGCGGGATCACCATCGGCCGCCCGGTCAGCGGATCGGGCTGCACCAGCGCATCGAGGCCAAAGACCTGCCGCATCAGCGCATCGGTGACGATCTGGTCGGGCGCGCCCTCGGCCACCACGGCGCCATCGTTCATCGCCACCAGATGCGAGGCATAGCGAAAGGCCAGGTTCAACTCGTGCAGCACCGCGACCACGGTGCGGCCCTGCGCGTTCAGCCCGGACAGAAGCTCGAGCAATTCGACCTGATGCACGATGTCCAGGAAGGTCGTCGGCTCGTCCAGCAGCAGGATGCCGGTTTCCTGCGCCAGCGCCATGGCGATCCAGACGCGCTGGCGCTGGCCGCCCGACAGCTCGGCCACCGGGCGCCCGGCCAGGGGCAGCGTGCCGGTGGTTTCCAGCGCCGCGCGCACGGCGCGCTCGTCCTCGGGCGACCATTGCTGCAGGAAGCCCTGGTGCGGAAAGCGGCCGCGGGCCACCAGCTCGGCCACGGTCAGCCCGTCCGGCGCCACGGGCGACTGCGGCAGCAGCCCCAGCCGCCGCGCCACCTCGCGCGAGGGCAGGCCCAGGATCGCCTTGCCGTCCAGCACCACCTGCCCCGCATCGGGCACCAGCAGCCGCGCCAGGGCGCGCAACAGCGTCGACTTGCCGCAGGCGTTGGGCCCGACGATGGCGGTGAACGACCCGTCCGGTATCGCCAGCGACAGGTTTTCCGACACCACCCGCGCCTGGTAGCGCAGCGTCACCGCATCGGCATGCAGGCGATGGGACATTCCCGTTCCTTCCCTTGGGCCGCCTTTTTCCGGCGGCATGTGTATTGCATTGCGGAATGCGCTCTGCAATATGGTTTCAGCCATTGCGCCGGAGCCCGGTCCGGCGATCAGCCATCCCTGCTTTTCAGACCAGCGCCCGCGACATGCTGCAGGCGGAAAGGATGCCATGGCCAGCCCGAACACGGAATCCGTCGAAGATCCTGACGACCTGCTGTCGCAGCAGGATCACATGCGCGACATGGATCGCGTCCAGCTGGAGGTGGCCGAGATCCGCCGCCCCTTTCCCTCGGTCGCGCGGGTGGTCGGCCGCATCGACGCGGCGGACCCCGCCGCCTGGCTGCCCGCGAACCTGGCCGTCCGCATCGAGGTCGAGACGCCCCAGGACCAGCGGCCGGTCTCGCGCATCTACACGGTCCGCAGCTTCGAGCCCGCCAGCGGCACGGTCGAGATCGACTTCGTGCTCCATGACGACGACAGCCCGGCGATGCGCTGGCTGAAGGCCGCCCGCGCCGGCACGCGCGCCTGGATGATCGGGCCGCGCCAGCACCTGGTCCCCGGCCACGCCCCCGGCAAGCGCGCGGCGATCTTTGCCGACGAAACCGCGATCCCCGCCGTCCACGCCATCCTGGGCGCATGGCCGCAGGGCACCCCCGGCAGCCTGTGGATCGAGACCGCCGAGCGCGGCGCATTCGAGGAACTGCCGCGCCTGCCCGGCATCGACTATTACCTGATCCGGCGGGACCGGCCCGCGGGCACCACCGGCGCACTGCTGGCCGCCGCGCGCAACGCCATCACCACGCCCAAGGGCTGGACGCTCTGGGCCGCCGGCGAGCGCCAGGAGATGCGGGATCTGCGCAGCCATTTCCGCGCCCTCGGCCTGGCCCGAGAGGACGTGCGCGTCTTCGGCTACTGGAAGCACGGCGCCAGCAGCTCCGAGATCGACCGCATCCGGCTGCGCGAATATGCCGAGATCCGCAAACGCGGGCTGCGGCTGGAAGACCTTGACGACGCCGAACTGCCGATCTGAGGAATGCCCATGCCCACACGCCTCGCCCCGCTGCTCCTTGCGCTGATCCTGCCCGCCGCGGCGCTTGCCGACGAAGGCTGGCCGCGCAGCATTCCCGACGCCCTGGGCGAGGCGAAGGTGGCAGCGCCTCCGCAGCGCATCGTCTCGACCTCGCCCAGCCTGACCGGCATCCTGCTGGCCATCGACGCGCCGCTTGCGGCCACCGCCTCGGCCATGGTCGGGCCGCTGACCGACCACAAGGGCTTCTTCACGCAATGGGCCGCCACCGCCGACCAACGCGGGGTCGAGCTGCTGTATCCGAACCTGAATTTCGACATCGAGGCGCTGATCGTGCAGGAGCCCGACCTCGTCGTCGCCTCCTCCGTCGGCGGCGACAGCATCCTGCCCTATCTCGACCAGCTGCGCGCGCAGGAGGTGCCGGTGATCGTGCTGGACTATGCCAACGACGGCTGGGAGAAACTGGCCCACAGCCTGGGCCGCGCCACCGGGCACGAGGCCGACGCCGCCCGCATGACCCAGGATTTCGCCCGCCGGGCGGCCGAGGCGAAGGCGGGGCTGTCCCTGCCGCCGGGCGATGTCAGCATCGTGTCCTACAATTTCTCGGGCACCTATTCGGTCGGCAAGCCCGAAAGCCCGCAGGCGCGGGTGCTGGCGGCGCTGGGGTTCTCGGTCGCGGGCCTTCCCGACGAGATGCGGGGCGAGGTCTCGCGCTCGGCCGATTTCGATTTCGTCTCGCATGAGAACCTGCCCGCCGCGATCACCGGCGACAGCGTCTTCCTGCTGAACGGGACCGAGCAGACGGTGCGCGAATTCAGCGCCGATCCGGTGCTGGCCAACCTGCCCGCAGTGCGCGAGGGCCGGGTCTATCCGCTGGGGCCGAACTCGTTCCGGGTGGATTATTACTCGGGCCTGCAGATCATCGAGACGGTCGCGCCCTATTTCGCCAAATGACGCCGCTCTTGCGCCCGGCGCCGGCAGGGCGGCAATACGCGGCCGGAGCGGCGGTGCTGGCGCTTCTGGCGCTGGCAAGCCTGGCCGTCGGCTCGCGCCCGGTGCCGCCCTCGCAGGTGCTTTCGGCGCTGTTCGGCTTCGACCCGGCGAACGACCTGCATCTGGTGGTGCGCGCGCTGCGGCTGCCGCGCACGCTGCTGGCGATCTTTGCCGGCGCGGCGCTGGGGCTGGCCGGGGCGGTGATGCAATCGGTGACACGCAACCCGCTGGCCGAACCGGGCCTGCTGGGGGTGAATTCGGGCGCGGCCATCGCGGTCGTCTTGGGGGCCTCGGCCTTCGGGCTGACGCAGATGGCGCAATATGTCTGGTTCGGCTTCCTGGGCGCCGGGCTGGCGGGGGTCGCGGTCTTCCTGCTGGGCCGGGCGCATGAAAGCGGCACCGACCCGGTCCGGCTGGTGCTGGCGGGGGCCGGGATCTCGGTCCTGCTGGGCGCGGCGGCGAGCCTGGTGATCCTGAACTCGGGGCTCGAGGTGCTGGACCTGTTCCGCAACTGGGGCTCGGGCGCGCTCGAGGGGCGCGGGCGGGCCGTGGCGGCGACCATGGGCGTGGCGCTGGCGCTTGGCGGCGGGCTGGCGCTGGCGCTGGCGCCGGGGCTGAACGCCATGGCGCTGGGGCATGACAGCGGCCGGGCGCTGGGGCTGCGGCCGCAGCGGTTCTGGGCGCTCGCCTGCCTGTCGGTGATGATCCTGGCCGGCGCCGCGACGGCCGCGGCCGGGCCGATCGGCTTTGTCGGGCTGGTCGCGCCGCATCTGGCGCGCGCCGTCACCGGGCCGGACAACCGCCGGGTGCTGCCGCTTTCGGCGCTGTTCGCGGCCTCGGTCCTCTTGGGCGCGGACATCATCGGCCGCGTCGTCGCGCCGCCGGCCGAGGTCGCGGCCGGCATCGTCGCGGCGATCCTGGGCGGGCCGTTCTTCGTCCATGTCGTGCGCCGCTTCCGGCTGGCGCGGCTATGATCCTGCCCGAGACCCGCGTCCTGCGACTGGGCCGCGCCTCGCTGCTGTGGCGGCCGCGCGCGCTGGCGGTCTGCCTGGCGCTGCTGCTGCTGTGCCTGGTCCTGGCGCTGCTGCTTCTGGGCACCGGCACGGTGCGGCTGTCGCCGGCGCAGGTGGTCGAGGGGCTGGCCGGCACCTCGGGCGAGACCACGGTGACGCGGGTGCTGCGCGGCATCCGCCTGCCGCGGGTGCTGACGGCGGCGCTGGTCGGCGCCTCGCTGGGCATGGCCGGGGCGGTGTTCCAGTCGCTGTCGCGCAATGCGCTGGGTTCGCCCGACGTGATCGGCTTCACCACCGGGGCGGCGACCGGGGCCATCGTGCAGATCGTCCTGTTCAACGCCGGCACCTTCCAGGTCGCCTCGGCGGCGGTGGTCTCGGGCCTGGCGACGGCGGTGGTGGTGCTGGCGCTGGCGCGACGCCGGGGGACCGAGGGCGGCTATCGCCTGATCCTGGTCGGCATCGGCGTGGGCGCGGTGCTGACCGGGGTCAACAACATGCTGATGGTGATGGGCAACCTCGACCGCGCCATGTCGGCGCAGATCTGGCTGGCCGGATCGCTGAACGCGCGCAGCTGGTCGCATGTCTGGCCGGCCCTGGCGGGGCTGGCGCTGTTCGCGCCGCTGCTGGTGCTGAACGCGCGCCGCCTGGCCGTCCTTGAGCTGGGCGAGGGCATGGCGGCCCAGCTGGGCCTGAACATCGCCCGCACCCGCGTGCTGCTGGTCATCGCCGCCGTCGGGCTGACCGCTGTGGCCACCGCCAGCGCCGGCCCCATCGCCTTCATCGCGCTGGCCGGGCCGCAGATCGCCCGCCGCCTGACCCGCGCGCCCGGGGTGCCGCTGCTTTCCGGCGCATGGACCGGCGCGGCGCTGCTGCTGGCGGCGGACCTGATCTCGCAGCGCGCGCCGCTTGGCCTGCTCTTGCCCATCGGCAGCATGACCGGATTGTGCGGCGGGCTCTACCTGGTCTGGCTGCTGGGACAGGGTGGCGCGGGGGCCGGCAAGCGGTGAACCTTTGTCCGGCCATCCGCAGAAACAGGGGATCTCCTCATGCACGAGGCGCGGGCAACGCGCGCGGCCGTTGCAGCAAGGCTTGACCCTTTCTCGATGATGGACAAGCCTGTGGCGGGCGCCCTGCGCGCCGTTCGATACCGGGAATTTCATGCAAGTTGCTGTTTCCATGGCCGAGTGCCGGCAGACCCTGCTGTCCTTTGGCTGGCTGGCGCAAAAGCCGGGCGCGTTCCAGTCCGCCCTTCTCGACGAGGCGAGGCTGCGCCATTACGAGGCCGGCCAGTATACCCATCACATCGGCGACGGCCTGGGCGGATTCTACGGGATCGTCCGGGGCAGCTTTGCCGGGCTGGGCCCAACCCCGGATGCCGGCATCGCCATGGGGCATATCTTCCGGCGCGGCGACTGGGTGGGGGAAGGGCCGATGGTCTCTCGCCAGCCGCGGACCCTGTCCTTTCGCGCCATGGAGCCTGCCGCGGTGCTTTACGTCTCGCTTGCGGCCGTGGACAGGATTTGCCGGCGCCTGCCCGAGGCGGCGCTGCATTTCGGCTCTCTTTCGGAATACAACCTCGACATAGCGGTCCGCTGCATGGCCGACTTGCTGATCCGGCGGGCGGATCGCCGGACGGCGGCGGTGCTTTTGCGCGTGGCCGGCACGGGCCCCTGCGAGGACGCGCCCGAGACCTGCCGGCTGACGCAGAACGACCTGGCCGAAATGGCCAACGCCTCGCGCCATATCGTGAACGAGACGCTGAAGAAGCTGGAGGCCCTCGGCTGCATCGAGGTCGGCTATGGCCGGATAACCGTGCTGAGGCCACAGGGCCTGCGCGCCTATGTCACCGGGACCGAGGGCTGATACCCCGGCCATCCGCTCTCGGCCGGGCCTTCTCAGGCCCTGTCCTTTCAGGCCACGTCGCGCATTCGCCCGCGCTCCAGGCCCTCGGTGCCGGAAAGGGCGTCCTTGGCCATCTCGGGCGTCACCCGGCCTTCGGCGCGGCCCGCAGCGATCTGGCGCAGCCTTCCCTTGATGGTCTTGATGTCGGTGGGCAGGTCGTCGTGGATAAGCTGCAGCACGACCCATCCGATGGTAAAGGCGATCATGTCGGGATTCCGGGTATGGCGAAGGTTTTTGCTCATAATCGCGCCTGTGCAAATCTGGTGGGGACAAGGGGCGCCCGTGGGCGCCGTCTCCGGGTATAAGCGGACGGCGGATGGCCGGAATGTTGAGAATTCGACATTTCGGAAAATATGCGGCCGCCGCCCTGCCCGGTTCCTGCCCGGCTCCTGCCCCGGCCGCGGGCGATGCGGCCCGCGGAAGCCCGTCCAAACATTGGGGAAAACGGCGCGGCTCATGCAACTGCATGTTGAAAAGGCCGAACGCTCGGGCCATGGTGGTCCCATCTTCCTGCTCCCGGCGATCCTGCGAGGCGTCCATGACCGGCAAGGCCAATCCCGACCTGATAGATTCGCTGGACCGGATCGCGCGGGAGGGGACGGGGCTGTTGGGCGCGGCCGGGGTCGCGCGGGCGGGCGCGCTGCCAGCATGGTTCCTTGGCCCCAAGGCCGAGAACGAGGCGGTGCTGCGCGAACTGGTCGGGATGGCGATTTCCGGCCATGTCGCCGCCCGGCGGGACTATGCGCCGCAGGATCCCCGGCTTGGGCCGGACCGCGTCTTCGAAAGCGACGCCTATCGCGCCACGGTCGAGCGCATGCGCGCCTGTCTTGCCGAGATGATCGGCAAGCTGGCCGGGTCCACGCCGCTTTCCAGCTATCGCAACCAGTCGCACATGTATTGGGACATCACCCTGCCGGGGGTTGCGGGCTATATCGCGGCGCTGCTCTTCAACCAGAACAATGTCGCGGCCGAGGCCTCGCCCGTCACCACCTTGCTCGAGATCACCGTCGGGCGCGAGTTGTGCCGGATGGCCGGCTTTGACGATGCGCAGCGCCCGCCCTGGGGCCATGTCACCTGCGACGGCAGCGTGGCCAATGCCGAGGCGATCTGGGCGGCGCGCAACCTGAAATACCTGCCCTTCGCGGCGGCGGAGGCGCTGCGCGAAGTGCCGGCCCTGGCCGCGGCCCGCGGGCTGGAGGTGCGGACCGGACAGGGGCAGGCCCGGCTGCTGGAGCTGGACGCCTGGGGGCTGATGAACCTGCCGGTGCGGACGGTGCTGGACCTGACCGGCGATCTTGCCCGGTCGGCCGGGGTCGAGCCCGAGGCGGCGGTCGCCGCGCTGGCAGGCCGCACCGTGCAGGATCTGGGCCTGGCCGAGATGCACCGCCGCCATGCCCCCGACCTGCCGGTGCCTCTGATCCTTGCCCCGGCGACGGCGCATTATTCCTGGCCCAAGGGCGCGGCGCTGCTGGGCCTGGGGCGCGCCGCGCTGCGCAGCGTGCCGGTGGACGACAACGGCCGCATGGAGATCGGCGCGCTGGAGCGGATGCTGGCGGAATGCCTGGACCAGCGCCGGCCGGTCATGCTGGCGGTCGCCGTGCTGGGCACCACCGAGGAGGGCGCGGTCGATCCGCTGGACCGCATCGTCTCCCTGCGCGAGGCGTTCGGCGGCCGCGGCCTGGGCTTTGCGCTGCATGCCGACGCCGCCTGGGGCGGCTATTTCATGTCCATGCTGCGCCAGCCGCCGCTGGGCAGTTCGGACCCCAACCACATGCTGGACATCGACGACGACGACGCGCCGCCCGGCATGCACCTGAACCCGCGGGTCGAGGCGCGCCTCGAGGCGGCGCGGCATTGCGAGACGCTGACCGTGGACCCGCACAAGGCGGGGTTCATCCCCTACCCCGCCGGCGCGCTTTGCTATCGCGACGGCGCGATGCGCGATCTGGTCAGCTTTGCCGCGCCGGTGGTCTTTCACGACGGCGTGGTGCCGACGGTCGGCATCTATGGCATCGAGGGCTCGAAGCCCGGCGCCGCGGCGGCCTCGGTCTGGCTGTCGCATCGGGTGATCCCGCCCGACCAGTCGGGCTATGGCCGGTTGCTGGCGAAATGCATCTTTGCCAGCCGCCGCTTCTATGCCGCGCTGCGGGCCGGGTTCCCGGCCGACGGGCCGGTCGCCGTCACCCCCTTCCAGCGCCTGCCGGCCGAGCGCCGCGGCCTCGACCCCCAGGCCGTGGCCGAGCAGGAGCGGCGGCTGCACGACGAGATCGCCTGCCTCGACAACGATGCGCTGGTCGACCGGCTGCTGGCCGATCCGACGCTGATGGCGTTGTTTCGCAGCATCGGCTCGGACACCAGCATCGTGCCCTATGCCTTCAACTTCCGCAGCGAGCGCGGGCTCAACACGGACCTGGGGCTGATGAACCGGCTCAACGACGCCATCTTCCGCGCGCTGAGCCTGGAAGAGGCGCCCGTTTCGGGACCGCCGCCGAAGCCGATGTTCGTCACCGCCTCGGAATTCGATCCCGCCGTCTATGGCGAGGGGTTCGTCGCGCGCTTCGCCCGGCGGGCCGGGGTCGAGCCGCAGCCGGGCATGGGCGTGCGCTTCCTGATCTCGACCCAGCAGAACCCGTTCCTGACCGCGACCGAGGACGGGGATTTCATTCCGCGGCTGATCGCGATCCTGCGCGAAACCGCCACCGAGGCTGCCGGGGAAATCTGCCGGGCCGCCGGATTGCGTCTGAAGAAAGGATGAAGATGGATCATTGCCCCGAACACGATCCGGCCGGGCCGCCGATCAGCAACATGGCGCATCAGCACGCCTTCACCATCGTCGGCGCCCAGACGCTGTTCGGCGTCCACATGACGCAATACCATACCGAGATGCACAAGTATCAGCTGGTGCTGCGCTTTTCGGTCCCGGCCGAGGTCGCCGCCGCCCTGCGCGAGATCCGGGCGCGTTATCCGCGCGACATCTTCGTGCTGGCCAACGACGAAAGCGACGAGTTCAACATCCCCTCGGTCGCGGCCGGGCTGAAGCCCACCTTCACCGGCAACATCTTCCAGGGCATCCCGCCCTTCGGTCCCGAGGACGAGAAGGATCCGCATTTCTTTCCCTGGCAGCTGACGCGGGTGCGCCCGGTCTTCGGCAAGATCCCGGTCACGGTCGAGCGCGTGGTATATTTCCGGCCCTTCTCCCATGCCGAGCCCCTGCCCGAGGTCGCGCATTACCTGATGTTCGGCCGCGGCGCCGAGGCGCATATGACCGACCTGCAGACCGCGCCCGTCGCCCTGGCCGCGGACGGCGGCATGCTTTTCGGCCCCGGCTACGACCATGTGCTGAGCCTGGCGGGGACGCCCCACTGGATCGCGCCGGACATGCTGGAGGCGGGGATCGTCGTCACCGTGCCCTCGATCCCCTTGCGCGGCCCGGACGGGCGGGCGCATATCCCCTGCGCCATCCCCATGGCCGAGGGCGAGGCGGTGGTGCTGGATTATCGCGGCCTGCCGCGCGACCCGCCCCTGACCGCCGTCGCCGGCCCCTCGTTCTTCTGCGCCACCGCGGTCTGCAACAGCGAGGGGCTGGACGTCTGCCCCGAGGATCAGTCGATGCACGCCTCCGAAACCCCCGACGAATACCTGGTCAGGCCCGATGTCCGATAGCGCCTCGCAGCCCGAATTCGGCAACGAGCAGCTTTGGCTGCAGATCTTTCGCGACGGCCACCCGGTGCTGATGGGCAAGCAGCGGCGCTACCGGCGGCTGCCGGGCCTGCCGCGCTGCAAGCTGTGCTTCGCGCCCTTCGGCGGCTGGGGCGGCTGGGTGGCCCGGCGGATCGGCCTGCGCCCGTCGAACCGCAACCCGCGCTTCTGCAACGCCTGCGACAGGTTCATCGAGCAATTCCCCGGCGGCGCCGAGGTGCCGATCAGCATCCTGTTCTGCGACCTGCGCGGCTCGGTCGCATTGGGCGAAAGGCTGGGCGCGGCCGCCTATGCCGCGACGGTGGCGCGGATGCGCGACACGGTGGTCGCGGCGCTGTGGCAGCATGACGGCTTCGTGCTGGAGTTCCAGGGCGATTCAGTGATCGGCGTCTGGCCGCCCGGCTTTTCCGGCAAGGACCATGCGCTCAAGGCCGTCGCCGCCGCCCGCAGCATGGCCCGGACGCTGGCGCGGCAGGAGGATGCCGGCGACGATCCGATCCGCGCCGGCATCGGCCTGCATACCGGCACGGCCTTCCTGTGCACCTTTTCGGCGGCCAGCGGCCTGCTGCAAGAGGTCGGCGCCTTCGGCCAGGCGATGAACATCGCGGCGCGCCTTTCGGCCCTGGCCGAGCCGGGGCAGATCCTGGCCACCAGGGCCGTCTGCGACGCCGCGCGGCAGGCGCCCCCGCCGCTGCGCCAGGTCACGCTGAAGGGCATCGACGACCCGGTGGAGATCACGGCTCTGGCCTGATCTGCTCGCCCGTGTCCAGCGCGGCGGCCAGCCTGGCGCGCGAGGGCACGTGCAGGCTGCGGCCCCGCCTTTCCAGCACCCCCAGCCGGGCAAGCCGGCTCATCTCGCGCGAGACTGCCTCGCGATGGGTGGCGATGCGGGCGGCCAGCTCCATATGGCTTGGCGCCGGGTCCAGCAGATGCGGCCCGTCGCCCGGCGCGGCCAGCAGGCGCAGCAATTCGCGCACCAGCCTTTCGCGCACCAGGAGCGTGCCGAATTCATAGACCCGCTCGGACAGGCCGCGGATGAGGCCGACGAAATGCAGGTGGATCGCACCGGCAAAATCCGGCTCTCGCATCAGCCGCTGGAAATCCTGGGGCGAGACCCATGCCGTGCGCCCCGCATCCCGCGCCACCACGCTGGTCGAGCGCGCGCCGCCGTCGATGGCGGCCAGGATGCCGACCAGGTCGCCGGGCACGACACGGGAAAACAGGACCATGCGCCCCTCGGGCGAATGGGCCAGAACGTCGGCCTCGCCCGCCAGCATCAGGAAGACGCGCCGGTCCCGGTCGGCCTCGCGGATCAGTTCGGCGCCGGCCGGGTGGCTGCGCTGGTGCGCGGACGCCATGAACATCGCCCGCGCCTCGCCGGTCAATTGCATCGCCTCTCTCCCATTGCGCGAATGATCCACAACCGGCGCGATTATTCCCCGGCGCTGTGGCAAATGCCACTGCGCCGATTCGCGGAATGCGCGAAACAGGTCTTACCCAAGGCGGCAACGCCGCGGACCATTTCAGACCCGCGATTTCGGAGGAAAATCATGTCTCTGCAGAAAGTCGGCAATTTCAGCCTGCACAATGGCGGCGGCTTCGTCGCCCGGATGAAGTTCGCCTATATCGACGACGAGGGCCAGAAGAAGAGCACGCGGGAAACCGGCGACATCCTTCTGGGCCAGACCAAGACCGCGAAACTGGAAGAGTTCGACATCCCGGACGGCGCGCTCGTCTATCTGCATGTCGACGTGGTCTGGGGCAAGGACAACGAGGCCGCGCGCGCCTTCACCTACGAGCGCGGCAATACCTGCACGGCGGCCTATACGATCACCGGCACGACGCTGTCGAACACGCTGGGGCTGATCGACGTGAACTGCTGAGCCCTTCCTTCAGGAGGATTTTCCATGACGCTGCAATATCTCGACACGCTTGGGCTTGGCGCCATCATCGTGGATGCCTGGCAAAATCACCTCGAAACCGAGAAGGACCCGGCCGGCGGCCAATGGTTCGCCAACGGTCCCGGCAACAACGGCGGGCTGTTCGGCAAGCTGACGGACACGCTGGCATCCGAACTGGTCTTCGACGTGCCGGCGCAGACCTTCAGCGTCTACCAGTCGGCGGCGGCGACCGGGATCGTGGACAACCGCAACGGCCTGACGCCCGAGCAGACGGTCGGCCTGTCCTGCACCTTCCAGGACACGGTGACGACGACGCATTCGGTCAGCAAGGCGGTCAAGACGGGCACCACGGTCTCGATCAAGGGGACCATCGACGCCAAGGTGGTGAAGAAGGAATTCGGCATCAGCTTCACCGCCGAATATTCGCATTCCTGGACGGATGCGACCGCCGTGTCGAAATCCGAGTCGCGCAGCTTCAGCGTCTCGGTGCCGGTGCGCAACGTGCCTGCCGGCCGGGTCTGGCAGGTCGTGCTGATGGCCAACAAGAAGGAACTCAGCATGCCCTATCGCGCCGACATCATCCTGAAGGGCAGCACGGTGGCGAATTTCCTGTCGCCGATCCGTGGCCAGAGGATCTGGCAGGCCGATGCCGGCACGCTGTGCGAATGGATCAACCGCCATGGCTCGGCGGCCGACGAGTCCTGGAGCTATGGCTGCGATCCCACCGATCCCACGCAGGGGCGCATTTCCCTGCTGGGGACGCTGAAGGCGGTCCATACGGTCAATTTCACCGTGCGGACGCTGGATGTGACCGAAAGCTTCCGACCCGATGGCGACGGTGGTCTGGTCCTTGCGACCAACGCCGGGTCGGAAGCGCCTGTTGTTGACGAGGTTCTGGTTACCGAGCTTGCCGCTGCCTGAATCTCCTGGCAGGCCGCGGCGGCCCCGCCCCTTTCCGCAGATGGCAGCTGCGGGAGAGGCGGGGCTTTCCCCTTTCGCAGGGTTCCGGTTTCCCGGCCCGCCGCCTTGCCGCCGGTCACGGTTCGAGCGGAAAGAACATCGGCAGGACGACGATCCCGACCAGCAGAAGCGCCCAGCAGGCGCGCGGGAACCATATGGCCAGCAAGACCCTGCGCCGCGCATCCCTTGCCGGGACCAGGGTCAGCCAAAGCAGGGCCGCGCCAAGCGCATAGGCGGCATGGACCACCCAGTCGCGCACATGGACGACCCGCCCCGCGGGCCAGTTCGCCTCCTGATAGGCGGTCGTATGCGCGACCAGCAGGATGAAGGCCAGCGACCCGAGGCTGTTCATTGCGGCGGCAAGGGGCAAGGCGTCGTCTCCGTTGCAAGGCGATGAGAACCCGGAGCCTTACGGCCTGTGCGCCTGGGGCGCAATCCGCCCGCAGCGGTCGCCGCCTGCGATGCCGATGTAAAGCATACTTGACATCCGCAGCCTGCGGCCCGACTGTAAAGCGTGCTTTACATCGAGGACATGAAATGACCCGGATAGCCCCATCCTTCATCCTGAGCATGCTGGCCTATATGGTCACGCTGGCAGTCTCGTTGCGCCTTTTGAACGGCAACGACCGGGGCCAGACGATGCAGATCGTCGTTTCGATGGCGCCCATGGTTCCGGCCGTCCTTCTGTGCTGGTCGGTCGTTCGCGCCATCCGCGCACTGGACGAATTGCAAAGGCGCATCCAGTTCGAGGCATTCGCGCTGGCCTTTGCCGGCACGGCATTGCTGACCTTCAGCTACGGGTTCCTGGAAAATGCCGGCATGCCTCGGCTGTCCATGTTCGCGGTCTGGCCGCTGATGTGCGCGCTCTGGACCCTCGGACTGGTCATCGGCCGGCTGCGCTACAAATGAACAACCGCGTGCAGCAGCTGCGCCAGGAGAAAAGCTGGTCGCAAGCCGAACTCGCCGCGAAACTGAATGTCTCGCGCCAGACCGTCAATGCGATCGAGCGCGAGAGATACGATCCCAGCCTCGAACTTGCCTTCAGGATCGCACGTCTCTTCGACCGGAAGATCGAGGAGATCTTTCTGCCCTGATCCCGGTTCGGCAGGCCACGGCGGCCTGATCCAACCGGGCCTGGTGCCTGACCTGATGCCTGGCGGGGCAGGCCGGAGGCGCTGCCGGTCGGCACGCCGCGATGCAGCGGATCACGCGCCCGCCATCCGGTGCCGCCCGATGGGCAGCATCATCGGGCGCCCCGAGGTCGGGTCCGCGATGATCCGGCTGTCCAGCCCGAACACCGCCCGCACATTCGCCGCCGTCAGCACCTCGTCCGGGCTGCCCGACACATGCAGCCGCCCCGCCGCCATCGCCACCAGGTGATCGGCATAGCGCGCGGCAAGGTTGAGGTCGTGCAGAACCATCACGATGGTCGTGCCGCGGCGCTGGTTCAGGTCGGTCAGCAGGTCCAGCACCTCGACCTGATGGGCAATGTCCAGGAATGTCGTCGGCTCGTCCAAGAGCAGCAGGTCGGTTTCCTGCGCCAGCGCCATCGCGATCCAGACGCGCTGGCGCTGCCCGCCCGACAGCTCGTCCACGGCGCGCTCGGCCAGGTCGGCGGTGCGCGTGGCCTCCAGCGCGGCGGCGACGGCCTGGTCGTCGCTGCGGTTCCAGCGGGACAGGATGCCGTGATGCGGATGGCGGCCCCGGCTGACCAGATCGGCCACGGTGATCCCCTCGGGCGCCGTGGGCGATTGCGGCAGAAGGCCCAGCACCTGCGCCAGCTTGCGCGGCGCCATGCGATGCACCGCCTTGCCGTCCAGCAGCACCTGCCCGCCACGCGGCGCAAGCAGCCGCGACATCGACCGCAGCAACGTCGATTTCCCGCAGGCATTGGCCCCGACGATCGCCGTCATCCGGCCCGGCAACACGTCGAGGTCCAGCCCCTCAAGGATCAGCCGGTCGCCATATCCGGCCGACAGCTGCTGCACGCAAAGGGTATGGGCGGTCACAGCGAGCCTCCGGTGCGGTTGACGCGGATGATGAGATAGATGAGGTAAGGCGCGCCCAGGGCCCCGGTCACGACGCCCACGGGATAGCGCCCCGGCAGCAGGAACTGCCCGGCGTAATCGCCGGCCAGCACCAGCGCCGCGCCCACCAGCGCGGCGGGCAGCAGGGCCGAGCCGTTCGGCCCGACGATCCGCGCCGCAATCGGCCCGGCAAGGAAGGCGACGAAGGAGATCGGCCCGACCACCGCCGTCGCCACCGCGATCAGCCCGACCGCCGTGACCACCACGAGGGCGCGCGTCCGTCCGACATCGGTGCCCAGCGCCGAGGCCGCATCGTCGCCCAGCCGCAGCGCCTCGAGATCGCGCGTGCGCAAGACCAGCAGCCCGCCGAAGACCAGCAGCGACAGCAGCACCGGCACGGCCTGCGCCAGCTGCGCGCCGTTGAGGCTGCCCGCCAGCCAGCGGATCGCCTCTTGCAGATCCCACGAGGGCGCGCGCGACAGCGTGTAGGAGATGAAGCTTTGCATCATCGCCTGCACGCCGATACCGACCAGGATCAGCCGCGTGCCGGCGACGCCGCCGCGAAAGGACAGCGCATAGATCGCAATCGCCACGCCCAGCCCGGCCAGGACGGCAAAGACCGACACCGCCGCGCCGTCGAGGCCCATCACGACGATGGCAAAGACCGCCGCGGCGCTGGCGCCCGAGCTGATGCCGATGATGTCGGGGCTGGCCAGCGGGTTGCGCAGCATGATCTGGAACGCCGCGCCGCCAAGGCCGAAGGACAGGCCCGCCAGGATCGCCATGACCGCGCGCGGCAGGCGCAACTGCCCGACGGTGAAGGAGGCGCCCGGCACCTCGTGCCCGGCCAGCACCCGCAGCACGTCCTGCGGCGGGGTGAAGCTTTGGCCCAGCATCAGCGTGACGGCGAACCCCGCCGCCAGCAGCGCGAGCGCCGTCCAGATCACCCGGCTGCGATAACGCGCGCGGCGCAGGCGCGCGGCGGTGACGGCATCGGCGATCATAGCTCGCGGACCCTCTGGCGACGGACGATCCAGATGAAGAAGGGCGCGCCGATGAAGGCGGTGACGATGCCGACGTCCAGCTCTCCGGGGCGGGCGATGATGCGGCCGACCACGTCGGACGCGACCAGCAGCGCCGCGCCGGTCAGGGCCGAGAACGGCAGCAGCCAGCGATGATCGACCCCCACCAGCAGGCGGCACAGATGCGGCACGAGCAGCCCGACGAAGCCGATGGGGCCGCAGACCGCGGTTGTCGCCCCGCAAAGCAGGATCGCCGACAGCGCAGCCGTTGCGCGCGCAACCGCGACACGCTCGCCCAGTCCCGCCGCCATCTCATCCCCAAGCGCCAGCGAGTTCAGCCTGCGCGCGGATGCCATCGCCAGCAGCAGCCCGACGGCAAGGAAAGGCAGCACCGGCTGCATCCGCGCGAATGTCGCCCCGCCGACGCCGCCGATCTGCCAGGCCTGCAAGCCCCCGGCGATGTCGCCGCGCGTCAGCATCACCGCCACCACCAGCGAGTAGAAGGCGATCGAGGTCGCCGTCCCCGCCAGCGCCAGCTTCAGCGGCGTCGCGCCGCCTCGGCCGAGCGAGCCGATGGCATAGACGAAGACCGCCGTCGCGCCGGCGCCGCAGATCGCGACCCAGATGAAGCTGTGCGCGGCGCTGATCTGGAACCACGCGACCGCGATGACCACGGCCAGCGCCGCCCCGGTATTCACCCCCAGGATGCCCGGATCGGCCAGCGGATTGCGCGTCACCCCCTGCATCAACGCGCCCGAAAGCCCAAGCGAGGCCCCGGCCAGCGCCGCAAGCATCGTGCGCGGAATGCGGGCCGAGACGGCGGCCTGCGCGATCGTGCCGGTCTCACCCCGCAGCCCGGCCAGGATGTCGTCAAGCCCCACCTGCCGGGTGCCGATGGCCACCGACAGCGCGCCAAGCAGCAGCAGCGCGGCCAGGACCACCGCCAGCCACAGCAGCCGCGCCCGCGCGGCGCGCCGCGGCAAGATGGTCGCGGATTCGGTCATTCGGCTTTCTGCGCGGCCTCGGCCAGCATGGCGACGTAATCGTCCAGCACCCATGCGATGCCCAGGGGCGTGGGATTCGCCGCGTTCCCGACCGGATCGTTCTTCAGCATGACGATGCTGCCATGGGCGACGGCGGGCATGTGGCTGACCAGCGGATCGGCCTTCATCGCGGCCAGCAAAAGCAGGTTGCCATAGGTCACGACGATGTCCACATCTTCGAACGCGTCGATATTCTCGGCACTGACCGAGCCCGCGAACTTGCCGGGCTGCGTGGCATCCGCGACGCTTTTCGGCATCGACAGGCCAAGATCCTGGAAGAACTTCACCCGCGTATCGTTGGCCGTGTAGAAATTCACGACGCTGAGGTTCGTGGTGTCCAGATGGGTCACGAACATCGCGGTCTTGCCCTGCAGGGCGGGATGCGCGGCAAGCGTGTCGGCGATCTGCGTCTCCATCCTGGCGATCAGCGCATCGCCTTCGGCACCCATGCCCATGCCGGCGCTGTTCATCTGGATCATCCGCCGCCAATCGGTCGTCCAGGGCGAATCCGGGTAGGCGACGACCGGCGCGATTTGGCTCAGCGTGTCGTAATCGGACTGCGTCAGCCCGGAATAGGCGGCAAGGATCACGTCGGGGTCCACCGCCGCGACGGCCTCGAAATCGATACCGTCGCCTTCGTCGAACAAGGCGGGCGTGCCCGCGCCCAGTTCGGCCAGCTTTTCCTCGACCCAGGGCAGCACGCCGTCGCTGTCGTCGTCGCCGTAATTCGCCGCCGCCATGCCCACCGGCACGACCCCCAGCGCAAGCGGCACCTCGTGATTGCCCGAGGCGACCGTCGCCACGCGGCGCGGCTTTTCCGTGATCGTCGTGGTGCCGAACGCGTGCGGGATGCTGACGGGAAACCCGGCCTCATCCGCAAGGGCGGGGGCGGCGGCCGTCATCAGGACCAGCATCGCAGGGCGCAGAATCCGCATCGTCATGGCCTTTCCTGGCAGGTTCGCCTGCGGATTTCCCGCGCAAGCGGGCATGCGTCAACCCGTGCCGACCAAGGTATCCGCTTTTTCCCAAAGATTCCGACAAAAAAAGTGGGATTCTACAAGACAGGTTCGCGCCATCGGCCCTAGAAGCCCCGCCAGCATGACCGCCACGCCGTCCCTGCCCCAGCCTCGGGCACCGGGGGGCTGCCGTCATTCCAAGACCAGCCAGCCTCGGCCCCTCCTCTGATCCGCAGGCAGCCAGCAGCAACAACAACAACATCCATGCGGGACCTTGAACCATGGCACATGACATCCGGCGCGGCCCCCGCCGCCACCTTACCGCCCTTCTGCTGGGCTGCACCGCCCTGATCGCATCCCCGGCCCTGGCCCAGGATCCCGCGCCGCCGGATTCCGGGGCGGGAACCGAGGAATCGCCCTATCGCCTTTCCCCGATCATCATCAACGCCAGCGGCCCGTTCGACGACGACGCGAACACCATCGTCGCCAGCGAATTGTGGGTCGGCGGCAAGGTGGCGACCAGCATCCTCGACACCCCGGCCTCGGTTTCGGTGATCACCGAAAAGGAGATGCGCGACCGCAGGGCCACCACGCTGGAAGAGGTGCTGAGCTATTCGGCGGGCATCCACACCGACTATTGGGGGACGGACGACCGCAACGAATACTATCTCGTGCGCGGCTTCCAGGCGACGACCTATCGCGACGGGCTGACCCTGGGCTCGATGCGCGCCACGCGCGAAGAGCCCTATGCCTATGAGCGGGTCGAGGTCATCCGCGGCGGCAACTCGACGCTCTTCGGGACCTCGGATCCGGGCGGCACGATCAACTTCGTGACCAAGCAGCCGCGCTTCGAGCGTTTCGGCGAGGTCTATGGCTCGATCGGATCGCCGCGGAACGCGGAATACGGCTTCGACGTGGGCGACACGCTGAACGCCGACCAGACGCTGGCCTGGCGCCTGACCGCCAGGGTGCAGGACGGCGAGCGGGAATACGACTATTCGCGCAACGATTCCACCTTCGTCATGGGCGGCCTGTCCTGGCAGCCCACCACGGCGACCAAGCTCAGCGTGATCGCGGATTACCTGAAGCGCGAGAACACGCCCAACAGCGGCGGCTATCCGCTGGACCGCGAATACGACCGCAGCGACTTCTTCGGCGAGCCGGATTTCAACTATCAGAACGTGGAGCGCTCGAGCATCAGCGCCCTGTTCGAGCATGAGTTCGACAGCGGCCTCAGCCTGCGTGCGAACCTGCGCTACAGCGACCTAAAAAGCGATTTCGGCTATGTCTATCTGTCGGACAGCGCGGCGCGGACCGGCACCATGGTGGACCGCTGGTATTTCGGCGGCAACTCCACGGCCAAGGAACTGATCGGCAACGTCATCCTGCAATACGACCGCAGCTTCGAAGCCTTCGACAGCAGCACCGTGGGCGGCATCGAGTTCCGCGACGCATCGACCACCAGCGCCCCGTTCTATGGGCTTTACACACCCATCGACGTGGCCAATCCGGTCTATTCGGGCGCACCCGGCGCGCTGGCAGCGCCCTACGAACTGCGCGACAACGACTACAAGACCCAATCGCTGTTCGTGCAGCAGAACCTGTCCTTCGACGACAAGATCATCGCAACGGTAGGCCTGCGCCACGACTGGCTGGACATCGAGGAAACGCTGAACGGCGTGCGCTCCAGCGGCGATTACTCGGAAACCTCGATCCGCGGCGCGCTGACCTACAAGATCAACAGCGAAATCTCGGCCTATGCCAGCTATGTCGAATCCGTCGCGCCTCCGGGCGTCGGCGCCGAGCCGGAACGGGGCGAGCAATACGAAGTCGGGGTGAAATACCAACCGCTTGGCACCAATGCGCTGATCTCGGCCTCGGTCTATGACCTGCGCAAGAACAACGTCACTGTCGCCGTGGTCCAGCCCGACGGCAATATCACCCGCGAACTGGTGGGCGAGCAGCGCGTGCGCGGCTTCGACCTGGAAGGCAAGGCCGAGCTGGCGAACAACCTCGACCTGATCGCGTCCTATTCCTACATGGATTCGGAAGTCGTGCGATCCGGGCCGATCCGGGGCGTGGACGTGGAAGGAAACGAGTTCTCCGAGGTTCCCAACCACATGGCATCGCTGTGGCTGAACTATACCCTTGAGGGCAATGAGACCCGCGGCGACATGACCTTCGGCCTGGGCGCGCGCTACGTCGGTTCGTATTTCCACACGATCTCGAACAATACGGGCAAGGCCGATGCCTCGGTCACGCTTGATGCGGCCTTCAACTACAAGGTGCTGGAAAACACCAACCTGGCGGTCAATATCAGCAACCTGCTGGACGAACAGCATGTCGTCGGGCGGGGCACGGCGGATTACTACAATCCGGGCCGCACCGTCGCGGTGACGCTGCGCCGCACCTGGTAAGCCGACGGCCCGGCCGTCGTCGCGACGGCCGGGCCCCTAGCTGACCAGCTGCATCCGCCGCCAGGCGGCGGGCGTTTCCCCGGCGACCTGGCGGAACACGCGCGTCAGATGCGCCTGATCGGAAAAGCCGACCTGGGCCGCGACATCGGCGACGGTCAGGTCGGTTTCGACCAGCAGCTTCTGCGCCTGGCCGATGCGTTGCGCCATCTGCCATTGCAGCGGCGTCTGCCCGGTCGTCTGCTTGAACACCGTCGCAAACCAGCTTTCCGACAGCCCCACAGTCGCCGCCATCTCGGCCACGGTCAGGCGGTGATCGCCCGCCTTTTCAAGACGCGCGGCCAGACGGTTCATCTGCGCCGGGGTCAGCCCGCCGCTTGCACGCTCGGCCCCCTCGTGCGGAATGTCCAGAAGCCCGGTCACGATGCTGCCGACAAGGCTTTCGGCGAAAACGCCGTGGCGCGAGGGCTGCGCGACCTCTCCGACCAGCAGCCCGGCCAGGGTGTGGATCGCATCGGCGTCCTGGATCTCGACCGGGCGGCGCAGCGCGGCCAGTGCGGCGGATGCCCCCACCGTCGGCGTCAGGAAGCGCATCATCCGGTCCTTGTGGATATGCAGGTCCAGATGCGCAAAGACGTGATGGCCGGTAAAGCGCGACCACATCGGCACGCCCGCCGGGACATAGAGCGCCCGCATCATCGGTCGCCCGCTGCGTCGCATTTCGTCGTCGCGGTTCGAGATCAGGATATGCGAGGACACGTCGTCGAAGAAGAACATGATGCGCGGGTCGGGCGACAGGTAATAGCCATGCGCGCCGGCCTGGCCTTCGGCCTGCCAATAGACGCTGACCAGCCCGTCCAGCCCGCGCCATTGCACCGGCGATACGCAGCTGATGCCTTGGGTATAACAGATCATCGAGTGACGATAGCTCATCGTCCGAAAGCCCCGCTCGTGCTGAGTATTCCAGATGGCATGCCTGTCAGGCGCGGCGCAGCAGGGCGCGAGGCGTCATCTCTGGGAAGCGATCCATTGTCGACCACGCATGATGCGGGAAACGGCCCGCCTTGGCAATATGGCGGGCCCCAACGTCGTTTCGGCCGGGCCAGGCTGGTGTATTTTCGCGACGCAGCGCGGGCGGGCCGGCGGGACCGCCCGGCCCATCCCGCCCATGGCCGCGGGATGATCATGACCGGCGCGCAATGTGGCTGAAACGCCGCGAACGACATCCGACAAGAATGCCAGGGAAGCGGCTTGCGCTCCCGGAGTGGGTCATGACAGTGCGCTCGCCCGCAATCTGGTGATAGACCACGAGTGCCGGCGGCACTCTGTCACCATCCACCAGGTCGGCGACGACGCGCGGCGGCAGGTCCCCGACCCGTCGCCGGGCGCGGAAACCATCGTCCATGACCGGCAGCGCTTCGCATCGTCAGGTGCGCGCGGGCGGACCTGCCGCCGCGCACGCGGCTGGCCTTCGAACAGCATCGGCTGGGAGGGGCTCGGCAATGCCGAGATCGGGCAGCGCATCGGCCTGTCGACGACGCAGACATGGATGCTGATCCGCGATGCAGCGCCTTTGCGAGACGATGAACCTCGGCTTCTTCCACGCACCGCACTCGGAATCGCTGCAGGCCCTGTCGCCCGACCTGTTCCTCGGCGCTTTCGGCATCGGCGCGCCAGTCGCGGCGCTGGAGCGGATCGCGCCGGTTATCTCGATACCGATCCACGCGGCGGGACCGACAGCTTCTCGACCACCGAGGCGCCTTGCGCCGAGCCGGCGCAGTCACCGGCTCGATCATGCGGCGACCGATGTCGACCGCGAAGACGACCCCGCGCCCGGCAGCGTCATCTCGACAGCTTCCCGCTTGACGTCCCAACTGCGGCTAGACAACCCGTCCGCTCATCACCGCGGGGCCTCGGCCCGATCCGCGTGACCATGGATGGCACAGATGCAGGATCTGTTCCGCCGGTTCGTCGGGCAGAGTGCATGCTGGCTTTGGCCGACATGGTATTCCGCGAGGATCTGGCGCCTGAATTCATGCAGAAGTTTCGGTGGCGTCCTGGCAGGGGATTTCTTCCTCTCGAAACCTGGTGGAGGTCGGTTCAACCGCCCAGTCCCGCGCGGTTTCCCGTCCCGGATGGGTGAAATCTGCCGTCATCTTGGTCCCTCCCGATGTTCAGCTTGTGTCGCGGCGCGGCAGGGCGTCCTGCCGGATCATGTCCGCCGCCTTTTCCCCGATCATGATGCAGGGCGCGTTGGTATTGCCCGAGGTGATCGTGGGCATGACCGACCCGTCCGCCACACGCAGCCGCCCGATGCCATGCACCCGCAGCCGCGGATCCACCACCGACAACGCGTCGCGCCCCATCCGGCAGGTGCCGACCTGGTGCCAGCCGCAATTGCCGTGGGCCCTGATGTGCTCGAGCAGCGCCTCGTCCTCCTGCACCGCCGGCCCCGGCAGCCGCTCGGCCACCACGCGGGCCGCCACCGGGTCGCGGGACATGATCTCGCGCATCCGCCGCAGGCCCAGGACCGTGCGCCGCCCGTCGTCGGGGTCGGAAAGGTAGTTCGGCTGGAAGGCCGGCGCCGCCAGAGGGTCGGGCGATCTCAGCGACACATGCCCGCGCGAGCCGGGGTTGAGCAGCACCACCCCGGCGCTGACGCCGGGAAAGCCGTCCACCATCACCGCCCCCTTGGGATGGAAGGTGTAGGACACCGGCCGCAGCACCATCTGCAGGTCCGGCTGCGCCAGCGCGTCCGAACTGCGCGCGAACACCGCCGAGGCCGAGACCGACAGGGCCAGCAGCCCGCGCCGCGCCAGCAGGTATTTGACCCCCTCGACGTATTTCCCCAGCCCGCGCAGGGCGTCGTTGTAGGAACTGCCCCGCGTCACCTCCCAGATCATCGGGCCGAACCAGTGGTCCTGCAGGTTCCGGCCCACGCCCGGCAGGTCGCGCGCGACCGCGATGCCCTGCGCCGCCAGCATCCGCCCCTCGCCGATCCCCGACAGCATCAGCAGATGCGGCGAATTCAGCGACCCGGCCGAGACCACGATCTCGCGCCGGGCGCGGATCACATGGCGCCGGTCGCCCTGCAGGATCTCGACGCCGGTCGCCTCGCCCCGCTCGACCAGGATGCGCAGCACGCGGGTCTTGCGCATCACGGTCAGGTTGCGCCGGTGCAGGACCGGCTTGACGAAGGCGGTGTAGCTGGTCTCGCGCCGGCCGTCGCGGATGGTGTGCTGGTGGAAATCCGCACCCTCGTAGGGCGGGGCGTTCAGGTCGGCCACGCGCGGGACGCCGGCATTCTCGGCGGCGCGCAGGTAGTCCTCGATCGTGGGGTGCTTCTGGCGCGGGTCGCTGACCCGCAGCGGGCCGTCGCCGCCGTGGAACGCGCTGGCGCCGCGGCTGTTCGATTCGGACTTGATGAAATAGGGCAGCACCTCGTCCCAGCCCCAGCCCTCGGCGCCCAGCGCGGCCCAGCGGTCGAAGTCCAGCGGGTGGCCGCGCATGTAGACCATGCCGTTGACGGCGCCGGTGCCGCCTTCGGTCTTGCCGCGCGGCCAGTAGATGCTGCGGCCGTTGATCTCGGCGCCCGGCTCGGTGAAATAGGCCCAGTTGATCGCCTTTTCCAGGAACAGCCGCCCCATCCCGGCCGGCGCATGCACCCAGAAGCGGTCGGCATGGCCCCCAGCCTCCAGCAGCAGAACCTGGTTGCGACCATCCTCCGACAGACGGCTCGCAACCACGCTCCCAGACGAACCAGAGCCGATTACGATGTAGTCGAAACTCTCCATGGATTTTCAATACCTTGCTGCCAGCCGCTCGCGGCTATCGGCTTTTCAGGATGGATGTCGGTCCGCCGAAGCTTTCCATCGAACGACGAAGGAACCGGCACCTGGAGAGATGCCGCTCCGATGCGTCGTGCCTATTCGGCGCTGTCCCGGAAGGCTTGCAGCACCTGCGTGCCCGCCTGCCCATTGTCCTCGATTTCCTTGGCCCAGGAAACGGTGACGTCGTTGATCAGCGCCTGCCATTGTTCCATCTCCTCCGCCGGCGGGGTGGAAATCTGCCAGTCGTGGTTGGCAGCCAGGTCGTCGCGCACCCGGCTTTCCTCGGCGTCCAGCCATTCGCAAAGCGCGGTCTGAGCATCTGCGGCAGCGGTGGCGAAGATTTCCTGGTCCTCGGGGCTCAGCCGATCCCAGGCCGTCGTGCTGATGGTGTAAAGCAACGTGCCGCCGCCAAGTTCGACCCCTTCGACCGCGTTGTTCAGCACATCCTCGAGCCCGAATGTCGGCGTCGAATGATAATACCACAAGGCGCCATCGACGGTGCCTCGCGACAGGCTGTCGAACATTTCGCCGGCGGTCAGCTGGATCGGCGTCGCCCCCAATGCACGAACCGTCTTGTTCATGGCCGACCCAGCCGCGCGGAGCTTCAACCCTTTCAGGTCCGCGAGCCCCCCCACCGGCCTGTTCTTGGTCGCGATCTTGAGCGGCGGAATGGTCGAGGCGAAAAGGACGCGCATTCCCTGCCCCTTCAGTTCCAGCTCGTCCAGGATCGCGCCCGGCTTGGCCACATTCCAGAACATCCGCGTTCCCTGGCAGGCGGAGGCATACATCCCTGGCAGTTCGGCCACCGAGGAAAGCGGCAGCTTGTCGGGCGAATAGGCCGGGATCACCATGGCCAGTTCCGCCAGGCCCGACCGCTGCACCGCAATGACATCCTTGCCCAGTTGACCGGCAGGATAGACTTCGAAGGCGATCCGGCCTTCGGATGCCTTGGTGACCGCTTCCGCGAAAACCTTGCCGCCCTGCGTCCACAGATAATGATCTGCGGGAAAGACATGCGCGAACTTCAGCGTTTCCGCCTGTGCGGTGGCCGCCAGGGCAGAGGTCATCAGACCTGCTGCCAGAAGCCGGCAAATTCCATGGACCATTCCTTCCTCCCGATTTTGAAGACTGATGTGCGGTCATTATGTCCCCCTGGGCCAAGATGGCCGGGCGGGCTTTCCTTTTTGATTGCGCCGCTATTTCTCCAGCGCATCCACCATTTCGCGCGGCATGCCGATGGAGCGGCATTCGACATAGGCGTCGAAAGCCTCGAGCCCGGCCTCGCGGCCGATGCCGCTGCACTTCCAGCCGCCGATCGGGGCATGGAAACCAACCAGATTGCCGTTCAGCTCGACCACGCCGCTGCGGATGCGGCTGGCGACACCAAGCGCCCGGTCGAAATCGCCGCTGAAGACCGCACCGTTCAGCCCATAGGCCGAATCGTTGGCGATCGCGATCGCGTCCTCGTCGTCCTTGTAGGTCAGCACCGTCAGCACTGGGCCGAAGATCTCCTCCTGCGCGATCCGCATCTTGCGGTCGACATCGACGAACAGCGTGGGGTCGATGAACCAGCCCCGATCCAGCCCGAGGGGGCGGTCGCCGCCGCGAACGATCCGGGCACCCTCGGCCTGCCCGATGGCGAGATAGTCCGCGACCCTGTCCCTTTGCCGCTTGCTGACCAAGGGCCCGATCTGCGTGGCCGGGTCCAGCGGATCGCCGATCGGCATCGAATCCATCAGGGCGACGATCCGGTCGATCAGTTCCGAGGCGTGCCGTTCGGGCACCACTATCCGCGTCTTGCCGCTGCACACCTGCCCGTTGTTGCGCAGCGAGGCGGTGCGCAGCATCTCGACCGCCTGGTCGAAATCGGCATCGTCCAGGATGATCGCCGCCGATTTCCCTCCCAGTTCCAGCGAAACCCGGCGCAGATCCTGGCCACACAGGCTGGCGATCCGCCGCCCCGCCGCGGTCGAGCCGGTAAAGGAAACCTTGTCCACCGAAGGATGGGTGACGAGGTATTCGCCGATCTCGCGCCCCGCAGGGACGATGTTGATCACACCCGCGGGAAAGCCTGCCGCCGCGGCCATCTCTGCCAGCAGATAGGCATCGAAGGGCGTCTCGGGCGCCGGCTTCAGAACCACCGTGCAGCCCGCAAGCAGCGCCGGGATGATCTTGATCATCGTCACCAGCTGCGGGGCGTTCCAGGGCACGACCGCCGCCACCACGCCGATCGGCTCGCGGGTGACCAGCGCATTGCCGGTCCGCGAACGGCGGAAGCTGCGGAACGGGTAGTCGTCCACGATCTCGAGATAGCTGTCGATCAACAGCCGCGCGCCGATGGACTGCATCCCTTTCGACATGGTGATCGGGCAGCCCATTTCGGTGGAGACAAGCTCGGCCAGCGTATCTTCATGGGCCCGGAACTGCGCCCCCAGCCTGGCGACGGCGGCCTTGCGCTCGGCCAGCGGCATGCGGGGCCAGGGACCGTGGTCGAAAGCCTCGCGGGCCGCGGCGATGGCGCGGTCCATATCCTCGCGGGTTCCGTCGGGCACCGAACCAAGGGCATCTTCGGTGAAGGGCGAGATCACTTCGATACGCCCGTCCGATGCGGGCTTGATCCACTGGCCACCGATATAAAGCTGATCGTATCGACCTTGCCACATGCGTTTGCTCCTGTTTGGGATTGCCGAAGCACGGCGGATCGGCAGCGATCCGGGCACATGCTTCGGTAGACGGGAAATGATGCGGCGGGCCTTGCCTGCCGCCGCTCTCAATTGGCGAATGTGGTTGAACGCGACAGGTCGAGCCAGGCCTGCAACTCGTCCCCTACCGCGGCCACCGTGGTGCGGCGGGCTTCGACCGCGTCCTCGCCCAAGGGCAGGCGCAATGGCGGTTTCTCTTGCGCGACGATCTTGCACAACACCGCGCCGAATTTTTCCAGATCATTGGGTTGCCGCCCGCTTGCCTGCGACACGCCGGCCAGGGCACGGTTCAGATCGGCATAGTCCGACGCTGGATTGATCGCGCTGACCAGGGATGGGCCACGGAAATCCGTGCGGAAGGCGCCCGGCTCGACGATGGTCACCTTGACGCCGAAGGGGGCCACCTCCTTGGAAAGCGCCTCCGAATAGCCCTCGACCGCGAATTTCACGGCACTGTAGAAGGCAAAGCCCGGATATGCGCTGAAACCGGCGATAGAGGACAGGTTGATGATGTGGCCTGCGCGTTGACGCCGCATGATCGACAACACCGCGCGCGTCATCTCGACAAGCGAGAAGAAGCCCACCTCGAACAAGGCGCGATAGGTGTCGGCGGGCGTTTCCTCGGCCGGCGCAGCCACGCCATAGCCGGCGTTGTTCACCAATACGTCGATGCGATCGAAGAACGACAGGGCGCGGGCGACCACATCAGCGGTGCGGTGGATATCGCGCGCATCAAGGTGCAGCGACCGCATCCGGTCTGGAAATTCCGCGGCAAGGCCGTGATCGCCATCCTTCGCAAGGACCGTCACCACGACATTGTCGCCTTGGGCCAGGGCTGCGCGCGCCGCCGCCGCCCCCAGGCCCTTGTCGGCCCCGGTGATCAGCCAGGTGCGGGCCTCTTTGTCCATGTCCAGTCCTCCCCCCTTTTCATGCTCCCCTCATCAGGCTAGTCCGGGTCAGGCGCTGGCTGTAGTCGGTTATGCAAATACAGATTGTCTCGCAAATCGTCCCAATCCCGATCAAGGACAGGCCCGATCAAGGACAGGGACGTCACGCCTTGCGCAGCTTCGATCTTGTCGGCCGGCATGGCAGGTTCTCGGCATTCGGGCGCGCGCACGGGGGAAGTTCAGCAGTTACAATCTGGAGGCCAACTGCCTAGCCTATTCGACCCGCAACCTGCGCTTGGCCAAGGCGGACCCGACAATCCAAAGATGCCGATAAAAGCGCCCAGGATGGGGCGTCTTTCCGAAAACCCGACAAGCCGGTCCATTTCTCTGCATGATCACCCCAAAGGGCGCATTCAAGGCACTGATCCAGAGCCCTTCAACGAGGCCGGATTGCCTGCAATTGCATCAGTTGCGGCTATCCGCCGCTTCCAGCACGTGGCGGCAACTGGAAATCACGTTGCGGATGATGTCCTCCTGCAGCCGGCCTTTGCGACAGGCGGCAATGATCCTGACCTGCTGCAGGGGCTCTTCCAGCGGTATGCAGACCAGCCTGTCCCCCTGATAGGTGATCGCATTATGCGGCTGGAACATGCTGAAGGTGAAACCGAGGCCCTTGCCGACCGCAGACCGGACCAGCTCATAGGACGAGGACGAAAACGCTATTGGCGGCTTGATCCCCCTTGCGTAAAGCAGATCCAGCATCGTCCGTCCGGGAATTTCCCGGTCCAGCCGCACATAGGACAGCCCCTCCAGATCCCCCAGCGCAAGCCGTTTCCTGCCCGCCAAGGGACTGGAGGCGGGCAAGACCACCTTGGCCTCGACCTTGGCCAGATCGACCACGTCATAGCCCTCACGCTCGAAGCAGAGATCGTAGAGCATCATGATGTCGATATGGCCCTTGTTCAGCTGCTCCAAAAGATTGGGGTGGCTGCTCTCGACAAAGTCCAGTTCGACCTTGGGCCAGATTTCCCGGTTCCGCATCAGGATCGGAATGGCGAAGACATAGACGAGCGCGAGATAGGTTCCGATCTGGACCTTGCCGCCGGCATCGGTGCGCAAGTTGCGTGCGCCCTGCGCCCATTTCTCGGCCTCGGCCAATACGCCGCGTGCCATCTGCTCAAGGATTTCGCCGGAAGGGGTCAGCTTGACGCCATGCGCGGGAAATCGGTTGAACAGCCTGGTGCCGGCGATCGCTTCGAGATTGTCGATCGCGGCAGAGATCGCCGCAGTCGAAACGCCCAGTTCCTTTGCCGCGCTGGCAATGCTGCCCAGTGCGGCCGTCGCGCGGAAATAGGAAAGTTGTCTCAAGGTGAACCGAAGCAAGGCAATCTCCCAATGTGCGGTGAAAATGCAGAACGCCGGTCGGTCGGAGCGGCCAAGGCCCCGGTCCGACGACAGCCGCAGCATCCAGCAGACAGACCGGCTTCGTCGCGTCCGGGGCAGGTTATGCCAGCGGACTCGGAGGGTTCAAGCGCAACATCCGGTAGAACGGCGTTCCCGCTCGATAAGACCGGACAGGGGGCGGCGGATGTGGATTGCTGCCCCCCCTGCGGCGCGACCCGCAGGCTGGAGCGATGAAAGGCGCCCGTTCGACGAAACGACCGCGGTCCTGTCGGATGGCCGTCTTCCCCCCGCAAACGATGCGCGCACCTTCAGCGCTGACATCCTGCGTGACGATCTGCATGGCGGGATCCCGCAGGTCGCTCACCGGCATCGAAACCGTCAAAGCGACGGGGCGCCCTCGTCCTCTCCGCGCAACCCGGAAGATGCATATTGTTTCATAAATGGTTCCAATTTATGCTGCGGAAATGAATTTCGAGGATCTGCGCAGCTTTGGCATGGTCGTGCAGCATGGCGGCTTTACCGCTGCCGAACGCGCCACGGGCGAGCGCAAGGCCAAGCTCAGCCGCCATATCCAGCGGCTGGAAAGCGACCTGGAAACCCAGCTGCTTTTTCGTTCGACCCGCAGCCTGCGCCTGACCGAAGCCGGCCGGGCGATCTATGAGCAATGGCAGATCGTCGAGAGCAGCCTTGAGGACGCCGAAGCCATCGCCGTCGAGTTCAGGTCGCGCGTGTCGGGCGATCTGCGGGTCAGTTGCCTGCCGGGGCTAGCGCGCTATCTTGGCCCGAAATTCGTGACGGACTTCCTCCGCGACTACCCCGAGGTGCGGCTGGAACTGCACGTGACGACGGAAAAGGTTGACCTGATCAACAAGCGTTTCGATCTGGCGATCATGGCCGAGGTCAATGAGCGCAGCAATCCCTCGCTTCTGACGCGCAAGCTGGGCGAGACGCGCAGCATCCTCGTGGCCTCGCCGGCGTTCCTTGCCCGCCATCCCGGAATCACGCTGGAGGGCATAAAGCAGCTGCCGACCGTCAGCGTCGGCGGCGACTATCTTTCGGCCGGCTGGGCGGGCAGCTGGAAGCTGCGCAACGACAAGGGGGCAAGCTACACGCTGCGGCACCGGCCGGTGCTGGTGAGCAATGATTCGGCAATGATCCGGGACGCGGTCATAGAAGGCGGCGGCATCGGCCTGCTGTCGCTCCAGACCTGCGAAACGGCCCTGGCGCAAGGCACCTTGAAGCAGATCCTGCCGGAATGGCATTCCCTCTGGGGCCGCATCAGCATCCTGTTTCCCGACAACAGGCGCATGTCCCCCGCCGCCCGAGCCTTCATCGAGCATATGTCCAACTCCGCGCGGCAGAAAATCGGCTGAGGACTCCGGGCCGCCGGAAGCCGATGCGCTGATTTCCAGCCAGATCCGGCAGGAAATCAAAGCTAAATTTTTCCTATCATATAGCAAGATATAATAATCTTTTCCTATCAACTGAAACCCGTTAGCAATGTGATTGTGCGGGCGAGATGGCTTTGCGAGCCATTCACCCGACGGCCGGGGACGAACAATCTGAACAACCCGACGATGCGGCCATAGCCTGCACGATTCGAAAAACATTACCCATAGCAAGGAGAATAAACCATCATGCTTGGTAAGCTAATCGCTGCGGTATCGCTTGTTTCGATGTTGAGCATCGGCGCCGCCTGCGCCCAGGACGGAACGCAACCGGAACAGTTCCCGATCCGCGACGACTGCGCGAATCCGGTCGAGCCGCATCTCAAGGAAGGCTGTGCATTTCTTGATGAGATTCTCGCCGCGTTCATCGGAAACGATGCTGAAAAGTTCGCCGATATAAACCACTATCCCCACGTTCGGATCACCAATCAAGGCACCAAGATCTGGGACACGCGCGACGACTATTACAAGGACAACACCGCCGAGATCCTTGCAGCAAAGGAAAAATCCGAACGATTCCCAGGATGGGTCAACGGCCGATGGGAAAAGCGCCAGCTTATCCAGTTCGACGACAGCCAGATGCATTTCGCCGTGTATTTCTCGCGCCTCCCTGCGGCAAAACCCATTCGCCGCCGATCAAGTTGCGCTTACAGTCCTGCATGCCTGCCTCCTGCTGTCGGGCAAGGATTTGCCTCAAGAAACTGGCAGGATTATTCCCTATCCTCGGCGATCAGACCGCCAAGAAGGGTTGGCGATCGACAAGTTTCCCTTGTCACATATTCGGGTAATTCGGCCCGTCTCCGCCTTGAGGCGTTGTCCATTTGATGTTCTGGCTGGGGTCCTTGATGTCGCAGGTCTTGCAATGCACGCAGTTCTGGAAGTTGATCTGGAAGCGCGGGCCGCCCTCGCCCTCCAGCACCTCGTAGACCCCGGCCGGGCAGTAGCGCTGCGCGGGTTCCGCATAAAGCGGCAGGTTCACCGCGATCGGGATCGCGGGGTCCTTCAGCTTCAGGTGGCAGGGCTGGCTTTCCTCGTGGTTGGTGAAGGAAAACGCCACGTTGGTGAGGCGGTCGAACGACAGCTTGCCGTCCGGCCTGGGATAGTCGATGGGCTGGAAATCGGCGGCCTTGCCGGTGGCCTCGGCATCCGTCTTGCCGTGCTTCCAGGTGCCCAAGGGGTTCCAGCCGGTCAGGTTCGCCACCCACATGTCGAAGCCGCCAAGCGCCAGCGACGGCCACAGCCCCAGCTTCGACCACAGCGGCTTGACGTTGCGGACCGGCTTGAGGTCGCGGGCGATGGGGCCGGAGCGCAGGTCGGCCTCGTAGTCCGTGAGCTCGTCGCCCGCGCGGCCGGCGGCGATGGCGGCCGCCGCCGCCTCGGCCGCGGCGATGCCCGAGAGCATGGCGTTGTGGTTGCCCTTGATCCGCGGCACGTTCACCAGCCCGGCCGAGCAGCCCAAGAGCGCCGCGCCGGGCACCGCCAGCTTCGGGATCGACTGCCAGCCGCCCTCGGAGATGGCGCGGGCGCCGTAAGCCACGCGCTTGCCGCCCTCCAGCAGCTCCGCCACCATCGGGTGGTGCTTGAAGCGCTGGAACTCCATGTAGGGATAGAGATAGGGGTTGGCATAGTTCAGGTGCACGACGAAGCCGACCAGGACCTGGTTGCCCTCGAGGTGATAGATGAAGCTGCCGCCGCCGGCGTTCTTGCCCAAGGGCCAGCCCATGGTGTGGGTGACGGTGCCGGGGCGGGCCTTGGAGGGGTCGATCTCCCAGATCTCCTTCATGCCGAGGCCGAATTTCTGCGGCTCATGGCCGGCGGAGAGGTCGTATTTCTGGATGAGTTCCTTCGCCAGCGAGCCCCTCACGCCCTCGGCGATCAGCACGTATTTGCCGCGCAGTTCCATGCCGGGCTCGTAGGCCGGGCCGGGGGTGCCGTCGGCATTCAGCCCCATCTCGCCGGCGACGACGCCCGCGACGCGTTGGCCCTCGTAGACCAGCTGCGAGCAGGCCATGCCGGGGAAGATCTCGACCTCCAGCGCCTCGGCCTGCTCGGCGAGCCAGCGGCAGACATTGCCCATCGAGACGATGTATTTGCCGTGGTTCGACATCAGGGGCGGCATCGGCCAGTTCGGGACGCGGACCTGACCCTGCGGGCCGAGGATGTAGAAATTGTCCTGGGTGACTTCGGTGCTGACCGGGGCGCCCTTGTCCTTCCAGTCCGGGATCAGCTTGTCGAGGCCGGCGGTGTCGAGCACGGCGCCCGAGAGGATATGCGCGCCGATCTCCGAGCCCTTCTCCAGCAGCACGACGCTGAGGTCGGGGTTCACCTGCTTGAGCCGGATCGCCGCCGACAGCCCCGCCGGGCCGCCGCCGACGATCACAACGTCGTATTCCATCGACTCGCGTTCAATTTCGGACATGGCTCGGCCTCCCTGGCTGGCTGGTGGCGGTTGCGGGGTGGGGCGGGGGGCTCTGCCCCCCGCGCCCCGGCGGCCCCTCGATGGGGCCGCAGGGGCGCTCCCCCCGGAGTATTTGCGGAACAGAGAAGTTCAGAGCTTGCCGGTCAGTTCCGGCACCAGGCTGAACAGGTCGCCCACCAACCCGTAGTCGGCGACCTTGTCGGCCTGCCCTTTCCATGACGCGGCCCGCTCGGCGAAGAGGCCGGTGATGCTGAAGCCATCCCCCATGACCAGCCTGTCGCTCATGGCCTGGATCTTGGCGTCCAACCATCGGCAGGGATGGCGCCGACCGCTGGCGCCCGCCTGGGCCATTGCGGCACGGGCATCTTGCGGCCGGGTCCGCATCGAAAGCGCCAGGGCCCGCGGGAAAGGCGGTGATCTGCCTATGCGCCAGCTTCCGCGGGATCCTATCCGCGGCGCCGGCGGCCGGGACGGCACGCGTCGGGGCCGGTGTCGAGGGGGTCAGGCGGGGCATGGTCGTCTCTTCCGAAAATGCCGCGATCAGGCGAAGGTTTCCGCGTAAGCTGCGGGCAGGCCGATGGATTTCATCTCGACATAGGCGTCGAAGCCCTCGATCGCCGCCTCGCGGCCGATGCCGGACTTCTTGAAGCCGCCGAGCGGAGAATAGAACCCCGCCCCGGCGCCGTTGATGTCGACCGAGCCGGTGCGGATGCGGCGTGCGACCGCGACCGCATGGCCGTCGTCACCCGAAAAGACCGAGCCGTGCAGCCCGTATTGCGAATTGTTGGCGATGGCCACCGCCTCGTCCTCGCTGTCGTAGTTCAGCACGGCGAGGACCGGGCCGAAGATCTCTTCCTGTGCGATGGTCGCGTTCTGGTCCACGTCGGCGAAGATCGTCGGCTCGACGAACCAGCCGCGGCCCAGGTGGCCGGGGCGGCCGCCGCCGAGGACGAGCGTCGCGCCCTCGGCCCTGCCCCTGGCGACATAGCCCTCGACCCGGTCGCGCTGGCGGGCGCTGACCATCGGGCCGATCTCGGTCGCCGGGTCCATCGGGTCCCCTACCGGCATGGTGCCGACCATGGCCGCCAGGGCATCCAGGATCTCGTCGCGGCGCCGCCGCGGCACCAGGATCCGGGTCTTGTTGCTGCACACCTGCCCCGAATTGCGCAAGGAGGCAAGGCGCAGGTTCTCGACCGCCTTGGGGATATCGGCATCGTCGAGGATGATCGCCGCCGACTTGCCGCCCAGCTCCAGCGTGATACGGCGGATCTCCTGCCCGCAAAGCCCGCCCAGGCGCTGCCCGGCGGCGGTCGAGCCAGTGAAGCTGACCTTGTCCACGCCCGGATGCAGGCACAGGTATTCGCTGGTCTCGCGGTCGGCGGGCAGCACGTTGACCGTGCCCGGCGGCAGCCCGGCCTGTTGCACCAGCTCGGCCAGCAGATAGGCGTTGACCGGGGTTTCCGGCGCCGGCTTGAGGATGACGGTATTGCCGCAGAGCAGCGCCGGAGTCATCTTCAGGATTGCCAGCAGCAGCGGCGCGTTCCAGGGCACCACGGCGGCGACCACGCCCATCGGCTCGCGCAGCACCAGCCCGTTGCCAAGTGGCGTGCGGCGCAGGTCGCTGAACGGGTATTGCGGCGCGAGTTCGAAGAACACGTCCATCAGCACCCTGGGGCCGGCGGCCTGCATCCATTGCGAGGTGCTGATCGGGCAGCCGTTCTCAGCCGTGACCAGCCTGGCGATCAGATCCTGCCGCTCGGCGATCAGGTCGCGCAGCCGGGCCAGCACCTCGATCCGCTCGGGCAGCGCCATGCGCGGCCAGGGGCCGTGGTCGAAGGCCATGCGGGCGGCGGCCACGGCGCGGTCGGCATCGGCCCTGTCGCCCGAGACCACGCTGGCGACCGGCTCTTCGGTCATGGGCGAGATCACCTCGACGAAGGTGCCGGAACTGGGTGCCACCCATTCGCCGCCGATGAACAGCCTGTCGGTTCGTCCTTGCCAGATCATGTCGTCCCCCATCCCGTCAGCGGCAGGTGTAGCCGCCGTCCACCGGCAGCGCGATGCCGGTGACGAAGGACGCGTCGTCCGACAGCAGCCACAGCGCGCCATGCGCGATCTCGATGGGTTGCGCGGCGCGGCCCATCGGCACGATGGCCATCAGCTTCTGGCGGTTCTCCTCGGTCTTGTCCTCGTCGCCCTTGCGGCCGAAGAACAAGGGCAGCATCGGCGTGTCCACCGGGCCGGGGCAGATCGCGTTCACGCGGATGCCGTCCGCGGCATAGCGCTGCGCCAGCGACATGGTCAGGCCGATCACCCCGAATTTCGCCATGGAATAGATCGGCGCCATCATCGAGCCGACCAGCCCGCCCACCGACGAGGTGAACAGGATCGAGCCGCCGCCGCGCTGGCGCATCAGCGGGCCGGCCGCCGCGGCGCATTGCACCGCCGAGGTCAGGTTCAGGTTGACGGTAAAGTCGTAATCCGCCTTCTCCATCTCCTCGAATTGCGCGGGGCCGGGCGTGCCGGCATGGGCCCAGAGCAGGTCCAGCCCGCCCAGCCAATCGGCGGCCTCGCGGATCACCCGGCCGCATTCCTCGGGCCTGGACAGGTCGGCGACGAAGCCCCTGGCCTTGCCGCCCGCTGCCAGGATCTCGTCCACCACGGCCTGCGTCCGCTCGGGGTGGATGTCGACCACCGCGACGGTGGCGCCTTCCTGCGCAAAAAGCTTGCAGCCGGCGGCGCCCATGCCCGAGGCGGCGGCGGTCACGATGGCGCGCTTGTCCTTGAGGCGCATGTCCCGGTTCTCCCCGTCAGATGTCGAGATTGAAATTGATGGTCTTCAGCTCGGTGAAGGCCTCGATGGCCGGCCAGCCGCCCTCGCGCCCGATGCCCGAACGCTTGACGCCGCCCATCGGCGCGTTGGGGATGCTGGCATAGCCGTTGATGCCGACCGAGCCCGAGCGGATGGCACGCGCCACCCGGAAGGCCTGCGTCACGTCGGCGGTCCAGAGCGTCCCGGCCAGCCCGTATTCGCTGTCGTTGGCGATGCGGATCGCCTCTTCCTCGGTCTCGAAGGGGATGACCGACAGGACCGGGCCGAAGATCTCTTCGCGGGCGATGCGCATGTCGTTGGTCACGCCCACGAACATGGCCGGGTTGACCCAGTTGCCGTTCGCCAGATCGCCGCCGGGCCGGTCGCCGCCGAAGGCCAGCATCGCGCCCTCGGCCTTGCCGCTTTCGACGAAGCCCAGCACGCGTTCCAGATGCGCCCTGGTGATCATCGGCGCCGAGGTGGTGGCGGCGTCGAAGGGATTGCCGAAGCGGACGTTCCTGACCTGCTCGGTCGCGTGGTGGACAAATTCGTCCAGCACCGAGACATGCACCAGCGCCCGGCTGGAGGTCGAGCAGACCTGCCCCGACAGGAAGGTGGAACACAGCCCCATCAGCGTGGTCGCCGCCCCCGCGACGCTGCGCGCCTGCGGAAAGACGATGCCCGCGCTTTTCCCGCCCAGCTCCAGCGACAGCCGCTTCATGTTCAGCCCGCTGGCATTGGCGATCCGTTCGCCCACCGCGGCCGAGCCGGTGAAGCTGACCTTGTCCACGCCGGGATGGCCGGCCAGCGCCGCGCCGGTCCCGCCCGCGCCGGTGACGAAGTTGAACACGCCCTCGGGCAGGTCGCTTTCGGCAAGGATCTGTGCCAGCCGCGTGGCGGCGAGGTTGGTGTTCTCGGACGGTTTCAGCACCACGGTGCAGCCGCAGGCCAGCGCCGGCCCCGCCTTCATCGCGAACATCGCCAGCGGCGCGTTCCAGGCGGTGATCAGCCCGGCGACGCCCACCGGCTCGCGAAAGCTCATGTAATGGAAGTTCGAGGCGTCCGAGAATTGCGGATAGGTCTCGCCGGTGATCTTGTCGATCCAGCCGGCGTAATGGTCGAAGATGTCGGCGCAGGCCTTGCCCGACAGGCGCGAGTTGCGGCTGAAATGATAGGGAATGCCGTTGTCCAGCGTCTGCAGCTGCGCGAGCTCCTCCTCGGCGTCGTAGATGCGTTCGATGATGCGCTGCAGCATGCGCTTGCGGTCCTGCGCCGCCATGCGCGGCCAGGGCCCTTCGTCAAAGGCCCGGCGGGCGGCAGCGACGGCCATGTCCACGCCGCGCCGACCGGCCTCGGCAAAGCTGGTCATCACCTCGTTGGTCGCGGGGCTGACCTGGTCGAAGCGCGGACCGTCCCAGTCCACCCACCTGCCGCCGATGAACATGCGCCCCGGTTGCACCCCAAGCCGGTCCCGGACATCCAACAGACTGAAAGACATGGCTTCCCCTTCCCCCCTGCAAGCCATGCCCGGTCAACCGGGGGACACCCCCGCGGCCAGCACATCCATCTTGCGAATTCCCCATGCGCGGCCCTGCGCCGCGCCCTCGCGCAAATCTACTTTTAGGAATTTAATTTTGCAATACGAAATTATGGTATGCCCTGGGAATCCCGCTGGCCGCCCCGGCGGGCGGTGCCCTCAATACGACTTCGGCAGGCCGAGTCTCTTCTCGGCGATGTTGGACAGAATGAGCTGCGGGATGATCGGGGCGATATAAAGGATCATCACCGCGCGCAGGAAGCGCCCGACATGGTATTCCTTGGCATAGCTCTAGCCGCCATGGGTCAGCATCGCGTTCTGGCAGGTCGCCACCGCCGCCTGCAAGGCCAGCAGCTTGGCCGCTTTCGCTTCGGAAACGGCAGGGCTTGCCTTCGTCCCACAGCCTTGCGGCATGCAGCATCATCAGCTTCGCCCAGTTCTGCGCCAAGGGATGCCGGATGCCCTGGTTCTGGCCGATGGGCCGGTCAAAGACCGCCTGCACCGCGCCGCCCGCTTCCGCCATGGCCTGCAAGAAGACCGCCGCCTCGGTGATGCCGATCCCGGTCCCGCCATAGGCCTCGGGCATGGCGATGCCCAGCCAGCCGCCGCCCACGCAGGCGTAATAAAACGCCTCGAGAAAGCCGCCCTCGCGGTCGCGTTCCGGCCAGCAGTCGGGGTCGAATTTCGACGCGATCCGCAACTCCGCGTCCCGGATCGCCTGCTGGTCCGGGACCGGGATGGTCGCCATGGGGGCGCTCGCAAGCCGGCGCGCCCCCCCTGGCGCAAGATCAGATCACATTGCGCGCCTTGAGTTCGGCCAGGGCGGCATCATCCAGCCCCAGCAACTGCCCCAGCACCCCGGCATTGTCCGATCCCAGCAGCGCCGCCGGCCGTTCCAGCCCCACGGCGGAGCCCGACATGTGGATCGGCACCCCGCCCCCGACGGCGTCGATCTTGCCGTCCACCGGATGTTCCAGCTGCTGCAGGGTGCCGGCGGCGAAGAGCGCGGGGTCGGACAGGCTTTCCAGCGCCGTGCGCACCGGCACGCAGGGCACGCTGCGTTCGGTCGCCAGCATGCGGATCACCTCCTCCGAGCTGTGCTGGCTGGTCCAGTCCTCGATCAGCCGGTTCAGCACGTCCGCATTCGTCGCCCTGGGCCCGCGCGAGGCAAAGCGCGGATCCTCGATCAACTCCGGCCGGCCCATCGCCTCGAAGATCGAGCGCGTCCAGGCATCGTTGGCCGCGGCGATCGAGACATGGCCGTCGCGGGTCGCATAGACGCCGAAGGGCGTCAGCCGGTTGTGATAATTCCCGGACCGCGCCGGGAAGCCGTGGCGCTGGAACACGTCGAAATGCTCGAAGGCCAGCAGCGAGCTGAGGCATTCCAGCATCGAGACGACGACATGCTGGCCCTTGCCCGTCCGGTCGCGCTGGCGCAGCGCCGCTTGCACCCCGATCACCGCGTAAAGCGGCGCCAGCAGGTCGCTGATCGGCAGGCCGAAGCGCATGGGCGGGCCGTCCTGGTAGCCGGTGGTGTCCATCGCCCCGCTCAGCGCCTGCACGGTGATGTCCATGGCCTTGACGCCGGGATAAAGGCTGGGCCGGCCCAGCCCGGTGACGGAACCGTAGACGATGCGCGGGTTGATCTTGCGCAGCGTCTCGTAGTCGACGCCCAGCCGCTCGACCACGCCGTCGCTGAGGTTCTCGAAGACCACATCCGCATGCTTGACCAGTTCGTGGAAGATGCGCCGGCCGTCGTCGGTCTTGAGGTCCAGCGAGACCGATTTCTTCGAGCGCGCGCGGGCAAGGATCGACAGCGAGATGTCGCCATCCTCCAGCGCGTCGAAATGGATGCCGTCCTTGCCGTAGAAGGGCGGGTTGAAGCGGGCGATGTCGCCGCCCTGCGGCGCCTCGATCTTGATGACCTCGGCCCCCAGCCCCGCCAGCAGCAGCGTGCCGTAAGGCCCCGCCAGCGCAACGGTCAGGTCGAGAACCCGCACCCCTTCCAGCGGGCGCGGCGCGGTCGCAGTCTGTTCGGTCAAGATAATCCCCCCTTCGCTCGATGCCCGTTCCGGCCGCGCGATCCCCGCGGCCGGAACGATGCCTGTTTCTCAGCCGAACTGAACCCGGTTTTGCAGGCTCGAAAGCTGCGCCACGGTTTCCTCGACCAGCCGCTCCAGCACCGCGCCCGCGGGCAGGATGTCGCGGATCACGCTGGACCCCTGCCCCGCCGGCAGCGCCTGGTGGTCCTTGAGGTCGGCGGCGGCGGCGGCAAAGCGCACCGGACCCTGCGCCTTGCGCTGCAAGGGATAGGGCAGCATCTCGTCCTCGTGGCCTTCCCAGACCTCGGTGTAGCGGTTCTTGATCTGGCGGACATAGAGGCCGTCGAACAGCAGCGAGCGGATGGTCTGGTCGTAATCGGCCTCGACGATGGACTGCTTGTAGTTCGGGCCCACGCTCGATTCCGGGGTGGCGATGAAGCGGGTGCCGACCCAGACGCCCTGCGCCCCCGCGGTCAGAAGGCCGGCGATCTGCGCGCCGTTGACGATGCCACCCGCCGCCACCACCGGCACGGTAGCGAATTCCAGCACCTCGGCCAGCAGGGTGTTCAGGCCCACGTCGCCGGTATGGCCGCCGCCCTCGGTGCCCTGCACCACCACCACGTCGGCGCCGTTGCGGATGGCCGAGCGGGCATGGCGGGCCGAGCCGACGACGCTGATCACCTTGACGCCGTTTTCATGGCAGGCCTCGACCGCCCATTTCGGCGTGCCGAGCGCGCAGGCCACCACCTCGACCTTGTGACGAAAGCAGATCTCCAGCTTTTCCTTGGCGTCCTCGATGCTCATGGCCTGGTCGTCGACCGGCTTCACCTCGACGCCCAGTTCCTCGATCTCCTTTTGCAGCCGTTCCAGCGGCTCGGGCATCTTGTCCAGCTGGACCTCGGACAGATCCTTGGGCGCGCGGGCGGGAAAGCCGATGTCGACGCAGAGCGGCTTGTCGGTGATGCTGCGCACCAGCTTGATCTCTTCCTCGACCCGCGCCGGCGTGGGCGAGATCGCGGCGATGGTGCCAAGCCCGCCCGCCTTGGACACGGCCGCGGCCAGCGGGCCGAAGGCGACCCCCCCCATGCCGGCCTGAAGGATCGGCACCTCGATGTTCAGCAGGTCGCAAAGCGGGGTGCGCAATTTCTTGTTCGCCATAGGACGAATCCTCCCAAAAGAAGCGGCGCGGGGCCGCGATGAACGATCCGGGCTTCGCGGCCCGGCTTGGCGGATGCACCGGCGCAAGGCGCCCGATTCTCTGCCGGAAATGCCGCGATCATGCCCTCCGCGGCACGATTTATATTTCGTATTGCGGAAGATGATTTCGTTCTATAGTTTATTCCTCGAGCCGTGGCAAGGGCGCAGTTGCCGCCGGACAGACGGAAAAGGGCGCCCCGCCATCGCGGCCAGGGAATTCGGAAGCGGCAACGGCTTGCGGCGGCAATCGCAGGCCAGACAAGCGTCAGGAGAAAGAACAAGCGATGAAACGGGTTGTGATTTGCGAGCCGGTGCGCACGGCGGTGGGCGGCTATGGCGGCATGTACAAGGGCGTTCCGGCCACGCATCTGGGCCGGACGGTGATCGAGGCGGTCCTGGCCCGCACCGGCATCGACCCGGAAAGGATCGACGACGTGATCTTCGGCCAGTGCTATCCCAATGGCGAGGCGCCGGCCATCGGCCGGGTCGTGGCGCTGGACGCCGGCCTGCCGATCCGCACGCCGGGCATCCAGATCGACCGCCGCTGCGGCTCGGGCCTGCAGGCGGTGATCGACGCAGCCATGCGGGTGCAGACCGGCGCGGCCGAGATCGTGCTGGCCGGCGGCTGCGAAAGCATGAGCCGCGCCGAATATTACACCGAGGACATGCGCTGGGGCACCGGCGGCCGCCCGGCGCAGCTGCATGACCGGCTGGCGCGCGGCCGCGTCACCTCGGGCGGCTATCGCTATCCGGTGCCGGGCGGCATGCTGGAGACGGCCGAGAACCTGCGCCGCGAATATGCGATCCCGCGCGAGGAGCAGGACGAGCTGGCGGTGAACTCGCATCTGCGCGCGGCCGCCGCGGCCGATGACGGCCGCTTCGCCGAGGAAATCGTGCCGGTCACGGTCAAGGACAAGGACAAGCGCAAGGGCGAGATCGTGCTGGACCGCGACGAACATGTCCGCCCCGACGTGACCCTGGAAAAGCTGGCCTCGCTCAGGCCGGTGATGCTGGGCTCGGACCCTGAATCGACGGTGACGGCCGGCAATGCCAGCGGCCAGAACGACGGCGCGGCGGTCTGCGTCGTCACCGACATCGACACCGCCGAAAAGCTGGGCCTGCGCCCCTATGGCGAGCTGGTGACATGGGCCGTGGCCGGGGTCGAGCCGCATCGCATGGGCATCGGCCCGGTGCCCTCGACCGCCAGGGCGCTGGCCCGCGCCGGGCTGGAGATGAAGGACATCGACCTGATCGAGCTGAACGAGGCTTTCGCCGCCCAGGCCCTGGCCTGCACCCGCGAATGGGGCTTCGGCAAGGCGGATTTCGAGCGGATGAACGTCAACGGCTCGGGCATTTCGCTGGGCCATCCGGTCGGCGCGACCGGCGTGCGCATCCTGACCACCATGCTGCGCGAGATGCGCCGGCGCGAGGCGCAATACGGGCTGGAAACCATGTGCATCGGCGGCGGCCAGGGCCTGACCGCGATCTTCAAGCGGGTCGCGTGAACCGCAAGCCGGGGCGGCATCTTCGCCCCGGCCCCCCAGGCTCGGCCTGCGATGAACCGGCCGCCGATCTGCTCGGCGACCACACTGGCCAGCGCCAGATTGCGCCGGATCGCGAGGACGTGGCGCGGGATGTCCAGCGCGCAGGAGCCGTTTTCGCGAACTGCGCAATCGGCTTTCGACCGTGGCCGGCATCTTCCGCGGCGGCCAGATGGTCGCCATCGTCCGCGCGCTGATCTCGGCGCTGTGGCTCTTGCGCTGGACGAGCCGACGGGGTGGCGCATCCGATCCGCGAGATCGCCGGCATGGGCGTGGCACCCTGCTGATCGAACAGAATGCCGAAATCGCGCTTTCCCTTGCGGATTACGGCCATGTCCTTGAAAACGGCCGCGTTACCCGGCAGGATCGCGCCGACGGCCTTGGGTCGATTCCGCCGTGCAAAACGCCGGTCTTGGCGTATGATCGCAAGGGAAAAGATGAATACCGCCTCGGAGGAATGCAGATGACCGCGCCAGCAAGCGCACCGGCCGGCATGGCCAACGCCCCGGTCAAATACGAGCCCTATCCCCGCATCGAACTGGCCGACCGCACCTGGCCGGACAAGCGGATCACCCAGCCGCCCACCTGGTGTTCCGTCGACCTGCGCGACGGCAACCAGGCGCTGGTGAACCCGATGGGCCAGGACCGCAAGGCGCGGATGCTGGCCCTGCTGCTCGACATGGGCTTCAAGGAGATCGAGATCGGCTTCCCCTCGGCCTCCGAGACCGATTTCGGCTTCACCCGCTGGGCGATCGAGCATGGCAACGTGCCCGAGGACGTGCGCATGCAGGTGCTGGTCCAGTGCCGGCCCGAACTGATCGCCCGCACCTTCGAGGCGCTGGAAGGCGCCAGATCGCCCATCGTGCATTTCTACAACTCGACCAGCGAATTGCAGCGCCGGGTGGTGTTCGAAAAGGACGTGGCCGGCATCAAGCAGATCGCCACCGACGCCGCCAAGCTGATCACCGACATGGCGGCGAAGGCCGGCGGCGATTTCCAGTTCGAATATTCGCCCGAAAGCTTCACCGGCACCGAACTGGAGGTGGCGCTGGAGATCTGCAACGCCGTGACCGAGATCGTCCGGCCCACGCCCGAGCGCAAGCTGATCCTGAACCTGCCCGCCACCGTCGAGATGTCGACGCCGAACCTTTATGCCGACGCCATCGAATGGATGGGGCGCAATCTCGACCGGCGCGATTCGATCACGCTGTCGCTGCATCCGCACAACGACCGCGGCACCGCCGTCGCCGCCACGGAACTGGCGCTGATGGCCGGGGCCGAGCGGGTCGAGGGCACGCTCTTCGGCAATGGCGAGCGGACGGGGAACGTCGACCTGGTGACGCTGGCGCTGAACATGTACACGCAGGGCGTCGATCCGGGGCTGGATTGCAGCGACATCAACCGGCTCAAGGACGTCTACGAATATTCCAACCAGATGCCGGTGGGCGAGCGCCACCCCTATGTCGGCGAATTGGTCTATACCGCCTTTTCCGGTTCACACCAGGATGCGATCAACAAGGGGATGAAGGCGCTGCGCAAGGCCAACAAGCCGCAATGGGAGGTGCCCTACCTGCCCATCGACCCGCAGGACCTGGGCCGCAGCTACGAGGCGATCATCCGCATCAACTCGCAATCGGGCAAGGGCGGCATCGCCTATGTCATGCAGGCCGACTATGGCTTCCACCTGCCGCGCGGACTGCAGGTCGAATTCGCCGGCGAGGTGCAGGCCGTGACCGATGCCGAGGGGACCGAGCTGACCTCGGAGCAGATCCACGGCCTCTTCACCCGGCACTATGTCGACCAGCCGGCGGGACGGCTGAAATTCGTCGACCACGTCACCATCCCCGCCATGTCGGCCGACAAGGGGCATCGCCGCCTGGTCGAGGCCACGATCCTGGACCGGGGCAATCCGGTCAAGATCTCGGGCTCGGGCACGGGGCCGGTCGATGGTTTCGTGCATGCCCTGTCGACCTGGCTCGGCACCGAGATCACCGTGGCGGATTATTCCGAACATTCGATCTCGGGCGGGTCGGATGCGAATGCGGTGTGCTACATGGTGATCGAGCATCCGCAGGGCAAAACCTGGGGCGTCGGGATCGACAGCAATATCGTCGCCGCCTCGCTGGCCGCGGTGGTGTCGGCGGTGAACCGCATCCTGCCGGGCCAGCGCTGAAGCATCGGGCAGGGCCGGCCGCCCTGCCCCTTCCTAGACGATGCCGTCGCCTCTGAGCCGGGCGATCTCGGCTTCGGAAATCCCCAGCTGGCCCAGCAGTTCATCCGTATGCGCGCCAAGCGCCGGGGCGGGGCGGACCGCGGTCGCATCCATGCCCGTGACCGTCGCCAGCGGCCGGGCGACGGGCAGCGGGCCCGGCAAGGCCGGGTGATCCATCCAGTTCAGGAACCCTTCGGCCAGGCCGAACTCGGGTTCCAGCACCTGCGCCGGGCGCAGCAGCCGCGTGACCGGGATGCGCGCGGCCTGCAGCGCCGCCATGCATTCCTCGACCGTGCGGGTGGCACACCAGGCGCCCATGATGCGGCTGAGTTCCTCGCCATTGTCGCCACGCAGGATGTCGGTGGCAAAGCGCGGATCGTCCAGCAATTCGGGGCGCCCGACCAGCCTGGCCCAGCGGCGGAACATGCCTTGCCCGATCACCTGGGTCAGCACCCAGCCGTCCCTGGTCGCGAACAGGTCCGAGGGCCCGGCGATGGGGCTGCGGTTGCCGGTCGGCACCCGGCTGCGGGCGCCGGTGGCTTCCTCCATCAGCATCGGCGTGGTCATGGTCAGCGCCGTGCCGATCAGCGAGGTCTCGACCAGGCTGCCCTGCCCCGTGCGCAGCTTGCGGATGATCGCGCCCAGCGTGCCATAGGCGCAACTGATCGCGGTGCCGTAATCGACATAGGAGGTCGCGGCACGGAACGGCTGGCCCGGCTGGCCCGACAGCCAGATCGCGCCGCTGACCGCCTGCCCGGTGCCGTCGAAGCCGCTGGCATTGCGGTTCGGGCCGGTCAGGCCCCAGGCCGTCGCCACGGTCAGGATGATGTCGGGCTTGACGGCGCGCAGGCTGTCGTAGTCCAGCCCCTGCTGCGCCAGCGCGGCGGGCGGGGCGTTGGCGATCACCACGTCCGCCGTCTCGACCAGCCGGCGGGCCAGCGCGCGGCCCTCGTCCCTGGTCAGGTCCAGCGTCAGCGACCGCTTGCCGCGGTTCGACTGCAGGAACAGCGCGCCCTCGCCCTCGGGCGTCACCGGCATCAGGTAGCGGTCGTCGGCGCCGGCAGGGGGCTCGATGCGGATCACCTCGGCCCCCATGTCGCCCAGCATGGCGGCGCAGAACGGCCCGGCGATGTAGCGGCCGAAATCCAGCACCCGGATACCGTCGAGAATGGTCGTCATGTCTGCGTGTCCTTCACGCAAGATCAGGTGGATGCGGGCGGTTCCTCATGGCTTTCGCGACAGCCCTATCGCCCCCAGCATCAGCAGGGCCAGCATCCAGGACATGACCGCGCCGCCCAGCCGGGCCGCAAGCAACCCCAGCCCCAGCGGCATCAGCGTCTGGATGACATTGGTCAGGGTCATCGACAGGCCGATGGCCTCGTTCACCCGGCGCGGCGGCGCGACGGAATAGATCACGCTCAGCACGAAAGGCACGCTCATGCCCAGCACCAGGCCCAGGGCGGCATTCAGCGCGGCAAAGGAGGCAAAGCCCGCCATGGCCGGCAGCGCGGCGTAAAGGATGGCGCCGACCCCCAGCATGGCCGAGATCGCGACATGCGCCCGGACATGGCGGCTGATCGGCCCGGTCAGCAGCCGCGAGACCACGGTGCCGATGGCGAAGGCGCCAAGCGCCAGCCCGGCCTGCGAGGCCGACATGCCGATCTCGGCCGCGTGCAGGGCGACGATGAAGGGAAAGATCGTCACCACGCTGCTGGTCACGCTGCTGACCGCCAGCCAGCGCATGAGGCTGGGCACCCGCACCAGCTCGCGGATGCGGGGCCGGGCCGCGGCCGCGTCGCGCAAGGTGGTCCAGCACGTGAACAGATGCCCCGGCAGCATCAGCCCGCAAAGCGCCAGGACGGCGAAGGTGCCGATCGACAGCACCGCCCAGTCCTTGCCGTAATGCTCCAGCGTGACGCCCGCGACCATGGGGCCGACGAACTGGAACACCGAATAGGCCGCGATCAGCAGGCCCAGGTTGCGGGTGCGCTGTTCGGGCGGGCCGATCTCGCCCACGGCGCGGGTGGTGGCCACATGGGAAAACACCGTGCCGCAGCCGATCAGCCCAGCCATGGCCAGCAGCATCGCCGGCCGGCCCCACAGGATCGGCAGCAGGCTGGCGACGCCGATCAGCAACGAGGCCAGCACCATCGGCACCAGCGTTCCCGAGCGATCCACCCACCGCCCGAAACCCACGTTGAAGACGATGGGCAGGGCGGTGAACATGGCGGCGATGAGCCCCACGAAACCGGGGCTCGCGCCCGCCTGCATGGCGATCATCGGCAGGATCAGCCGGGCCGTCATCAAGGGCGCGTTGTTCATGCAGCCGATGAACACCGTCAGCAGGAAGCCCCAAGGCCCGCCACCCTGCCGCGAGGCCATGGGCGGCAGGCTCTCATCCATCATCGCCGTCATGCGCCGCCTTTACCGCCCTACCATTGCCGGAAGTCCGGCTTGCGCTTTTCGCGAAAGGCGCGGCCGCCCTCCTTGGATTCCTCGGTGCGGTAGTAAAGGCTCAGCGCCTGCATCCCCAGCGCGCCGATGCCGCGGATATTCTCGCTGTCGGCGTTGAAGCTGCGCTTGGCGATGGCGATGGCGGTGGGGCTGTGGGCCATGATCTCGTCGCACCACCGGCGCACCTCGGCGTCCAGCTGGTCGTCGGGGACCACGGCATTCACCAGCCCCATCGCCAGCGCGTCCTGCGCCTTGTAGCGGCGGCACATGTACCAGATCTCGCGCGCCTTCTTCTCGCCCACGATGCGGGCCAGATAGGCGGTGCCGAAGCCGGGATCGACCGAGCCGACCTTGGGACCGACCTGGCCGAAGACCGCGTTCTCGGACGCAATGGTCATGTCGCAAAGCGTCGCCAGCACGTTGCCGCCGCCGATGGCATAGCCGCGCACCTTGGCGATGACCGGCTGCGGCACGTCGCGGATCAGCGATTGCAGATCCTCGACCGGCACGCCGATCACGCCGCGCCCGCCATAGCCGTCGCTGTCACCCTCGCCATGCGCCGACTGGTCGCCGCCGGTGCAAAAGGCGCGGCTGCCCGCGCCGGTCAGCACGATGACGCCGACATTCCTGTCGGCGCCGGCGCGGGTGAAGGCGTGGATCATCTCCTCGACGGTCTGGGCGCGAAACGCGTTCATCACCTCGGGGCGGTTGATGGTGATGGTGGCCGCCCCGGCCTCGACCTCATAGAGGATGTCCCGGTAATCGCCCATCTCAGGCGGCCTTTGCCGGGCGCTTGGACATCAGGCCCTGGCGGCGCAGGACGGCGACCGTCTCGCCGCGCTGATTGATGCCGCGATGCTCGAAATCGACGATGCCGGCATCGGGGCGCGACTTCGATTCGCGCCGGCCCAGGACTTCGGTCTCGACATAGATCGTGTCGCCGAAGAACACGGGCTTGGGGAACTTGATGTCCGAAAAGCCCAGGTTCGCGAGCGTCGTGCCCAGCGTGACGTCGGCGACCTGGATGCCGCAAAGCAGCGACAGCGTGAACATGCTGTTCACGATCCGGGTCTTGAACATCTGCGTCTTGCAATATTCCTCGTCCAGGTGCAGCCAGGCCGAGTTATGCGTCAGGGCGCTGAACAGCAGGTTGTCGGTTTCCGTCACGGTGCGGGTGATCGCGCTCTTGATCACCAGGCCCGGCTCCAGATCCTCATACCATTTCCCGGTGGCGAGGGCGGCGTAATCGACTTGATGCGACATGGTGGGTTCCTTTCGTTGGATTACTTGAACGAGCCGGCGAGTTCGATGATCTCGCGCGCGGTTTTCACATGGGCGATGTCGATATGCTCGCCGTCATACATGACCGAGGCGCGGCCCTGCGCCATCGCCGCGTCCAGCGCGTCGATCATGCCCTGGTAATAGGCGACCTCGTCGGCATCGGGGGTATAGGTGCGGTTCACCGTCTCGACCTGCATCGGGTGCAGCACCAGCTCGCCCGACATGCCCAGCTGGCGGTCCAGCCTGGAGGCCTTTTCCAGCCCCTCCAGATCCTTGATCTGCTGCCAGATGCCGCCGATCGGCTGCTTGCCGGCGGCGCGGGCGGCCATGACGACGCGCGATTTCAGGTAATCCGACTCGCGCCCGTCGGCGGTCCAGACGAAGCGCAGGGCACGGGCCATGTCGGCATTCTTGGCGGTGGCGCCGACGATGGCCGCGACGCGCGGATGCTCGGCGATCTCGAAGCACAGCTGCATCGAGCGCGCGGTCTCCAGCAGCGGGATCAGCTTGACGGTGCCGATCTCGATATTCGCCCGCGCCTCGGCCTCGGCGATCATGCACGATGCCATGTGGATGTCCTCGGGGCCCCAGGGCTTCGAGATCACCAGCCCCTCGACGCCGGGCTGCACCACGGCCAGGATGTCGTCGAGGTCGTAGATATGCGCGCTGCGGTTGATGCGCACCCAGATGCGATGGCCCTGCGCGACCAGCTCCGGGATCTTGCCGGCGACCAGGGCGCGGGCGGCCTGTTTCTCGGCATGGGGCACCGAATCCTCGAGATCGAGGATCAGCGCGTCGGCGCCGGCCTTGGCGCCTTTCTCCAGCATGGATTCCTTGTTGCCGGGGACGAAAAGCAGCGAGCGGATGGGTTTCATTCGGGTCTCCTCCTGAATGACGGTTTACGGCCGGGCCTGCAAAGGCAGGTCCAGGAATGCGCGGCGGCGCAGCCACAGGCTGGGGCGATAGCGGTCCGATCCGGTGACGGCTTGCAGGTTTTCCAGCGTCTCCAGCACCTTGCCCGCACCGATCCGGTCGCCCAGCTCCAGGGGGCCGAAGGGATAGTTCAGCCCCAGCTTCATCGCGGTCTCGATGTCGGCGGGCGAGCCGACGCCGGTCTGGGCCATTTCGCAGCCCAGGTTCACGATCATCGCCAGGATGCGCTGCGCGACGAAGCCCGGCGAATCCTGCACGATCTCGACCCGGTAGCCGACGGCGGCCAGCCACTCGGCGACGGGTTGCAGCGCGGTCGAGGCGACCGGCGGCGTCATCAGCGTCAGCACGCCGCGCTCGGCGCCCGAGAAATCCACCGCCACCACCCGCTCGGCCGGCAGGCGCAGGCGGGCGGCGACGGTGGTCGCATCCTCGCCCCAGGGGCTGACGAGGATCGGGTCGGCGTCAGCGGCACTTTCCAGCCCGCGCGCGGCCAGCGCATCGAAGCCCGGATGCGCCTCGGCGACATGGGCGCGGAAGGGGGCCCGGCCCGGCTCGGGCGGTTCGGGCGCGGCAGGCTTCGCCGCGCCTTCGGAATAGTCGTAGAAGCCGCGACCCACCTTGCGGCCGTAAAGCCCGGCCTCGAACATGCGCTCGTGGCGCGGGGCGGTCTTCAGGCGCGGGTCGTATTGATGGCCCTGGTGGATGAAGCCGGTGACGGGAAAGTTCACGTCGATGCCGGTCAGGTCCATCAGCGCGAAGGGCCCCATGCGAAAGCCGCAGCCCGCGGTCATGATCCGGTCGATCTGCTCGGGGGCGGCCACGCCTTCGGCCTCGATATGCAGCGCCTCGGTATAGAAGGCACGCCCGCCCAGGTTGACCAGGAAGCCCGGCCCGTCCTTGGCCACCACCGCGACCTTGCCCATGCGGCCGACCAGGTCGGTCGCCAGCTGCATGACCTCCGGGCGGGTCGCGGGGCCGGCGATGACCTCGACCAGCTTCATCAGCGGCACGGGGTTGAAGAAATGCATGCCACAGATGCGCTGACGATGCCGGCAGGCCCGGCCGATGGCGGCGATGGACAGCGACGAGGTATTCGAGGCCAGCACCGCCGTTTCCGGCACGACCTCTTCCAGCTGCCGGAACAGGGCCTGCTTGACCTCGAGGTTCTCGACGATGGCCTCGATCACCAGGCCCGCGGGGGCCAGATCGGCCAGGTCGCTTGCGATGCGCAGGCGGGACTTGGCATGGGCCGCGTCCTGCGCGCCCATCTGGCCCTTTTCGGCCAGCCGGTCCAGCCGGGCATGGATGTCGGCCTGGGCCTTGGCCAGGGCCTCGGGGCGGGTGTCGTAAAGCACGGTCTGAAAGCCGCTGGCCGCCAGCACCTGCGCGATGCCGGCGCCCATGATGCCGGCACCGATCACCCCGACGACGGACAGGCCAGAAACAGAATAAGTCATCGCAACCCCTTCATTTTCCGGTAAAGCTCGGCTCGCGCTTCTCAAGGAAGGCACCCATGCCCTCGCGCTGGTCGGCGGTGGCGAAAAGCATCTGGAACAGCCGGTTCTCGATCATCAGGGCGGTTTCCAGCGGGGCGTTGTCGCCGGCGCGGATCGCCTCGCGGATCGCCGTCACCGCCTTGGCGGGCTGCGCCGCGATCTTGCGCGCCAGGACGACCGAGCGTTCCATCACCTGATCGTCCGGCACGACTTCGGAAACGATGCCCATGGCCTCGGCCTGCGCGGCCGTGAAGGCCTCGCCCGTCAGCAGCCAGCGCAGCGCCCGCGCCTTGCCGGCCGCCCGCAGGAAGCGCTGCGTGCCGCCCGCGCCGGGCATGATGCCCACCCGCACCTCGGGCTGGGCGAAGATCGCCCCCTGCCCGGCCACGACCAGGTCGCACATCATCGCCAGTTCGCAGCCGCCGCCCAGGGCATAGCCGCGCACCGCCGCGATCAGCGGCTTGCCGCAGGCGTCGCAGGCGCGGCGCATCACCGCCAGATCCTCGAACCGCGGGTCCAGCGGCACCATGTCGGCCAGTTCGCCAAGATCGGCCCCGGCCGCAAAGGCCCTTTCATCGCCGCCGATGACGATGGCCCGGATGTCGTCGTCGGCATCCAGCGCCTGGACGGCATCCGCGACGCCCTTGCGCAGGGAAATGCTCAGCGCGTTGCGCCGGGCGGGACGGTTCAGCAGGACCAGCCCCACCCTGCCTTCCAGTTTCTCGACTTGCACTTCGGACATGATGCCTCCGCTTGAACCTCCACGCCCCCGAGGCGCCGAAGACGCCCCTTTCGTTTTCCGGGGTCACTTTTCCGGTGAATCCCATCCGGGCCGCAGGGAACGCGGGATCATTCCGGCGCCCGTTCATCACCATATATTTCGAAATCATCTTCTGCAATGCAAAACTAAGATCAAGTGAAATCCCGCCTCACTTTGCAGAATTTAGTATTGCATAGCGGAATATCTACAGGCAATCTTGCAATCAAGCGGAAATCGTCGGGCATGCGATTCGCAAGAACGCAAGCGCCGGCGCATCCGTTTGCGCGCCGATTACGGCCAAGGATCACGGGCGGGCGCGGCTCGCAGCAGGCCGGAGGATCTCGGGGAGGGATCATGGATCTGTCGCAAGGCAGCCGCCTTCGACGCCCCGGCCCGCTGATCACCGCGGCGGCCAAGGCCCCGCATCCGAACATGGGAGGACAGGATGACACTCGCGAACCAAGCCGATCTGCAAACCGAACACCCCGGCATGAAGGCCGCGCGCCGGTGGCTTGCCGGCGGCGCCAAGAAGCTGCTGATCGACGGCAACTGGGTCGAGGCGCAATCGGGCAGGACCATCGAGGTGCTGAACCCCGCGACCGAGGAAGAGCTGGCCCGCATCGCCGAGGGCGACAAGGCCGATGTCGATGCCGCCGTCGCCGCCGCGCGCCGCGCCTTCGACGCGCCGGAATGGAAGGGCATCTCGCCCCATGCCCGCACCCGCGTGCTGCTGGCCATCGCCGATGCGGTAGAGCGCCACAAGGACGAGCTTTCTGCGCTGGAGACGCTCGACAACGGCATGCCGACCTGGTTCAGCGGCGCGGCGGTGAACATGTGCATCGACGCCATCCGCTATTACGCCGGCTGGCCCAGCAAGATCCTGGGCACCACCAACCCGACCGATGCCTCGAACTTCATCTATACCCTGCGCGAGCCGGTGGGGGTCTGCGGCCAGATCAACCCCTGGAACGTGCCGCTGCTGCTGGTCGCGCTGAAGATCGCGCCGCCCCTGGCCTGCGGCAATACCGTGGTGCTGAAACCCTCGGAACTGGCCTCGCTGACCTCGCTGCGCATCGCGGAACTGGCTCAGGAAACCGGGCTGCTGCCGCCGGGCGTGCTGAACGTCGTGACCGGCTATGGCCAGACCGTCGGCGCGGCGATTTCCGAACATCCCGGCATCGACAAGGTGTCCTTTACCGGCTCGACCGCGGTCGGGCGCTCGATCCTGCTGGCCTCGGCCGGGAACTTCAAGCGCGTGACGCTGGAGCTGGGCGGCAAGTCCCCGAACATCATCTTTCCCGATGCCGACATGGACAAGGCGATCGCGGCGGCGGTGAACGGGTTCACCCGCAATTCCGGGCAGATCTGCTCGACCGGCAGCCGGCTCTTCGTGCATGAAAGCATCCATGACGAGGTCGCGCAGGAGATCAGCCGCATCGCCGGCGGGCTGAAGGTCGGCTCGCCCTTCGACGCCGACACCAAGCTGGGCCCGGTGATCTCGGCCACGCAGCGCCAGCGGATCATGGGCTATGTCGATTCCGGCAACCAGGACGGCGCCAGCCTGATGACCGGCGGCTGCACCCTGGGCGAGCGCGGCTATTACGTCGCGCCCACGGTGTTTTCCGGCGTGACCAACCGGATGAAGATCGCGCGCGAGGAAATCTTCGGCCCGGTCGTGGCGATCATCCCCTTCAAGGACGAAGAGGACGCGGTCTTCCAGGGCAACGACAGCACCTATGGCCTGGCCGCCGGTATCTGGACCCGCGACATCGGCCGCGCCCACAAGGTCGCCCGCGCCATCCGCGCCGGCCGCGTCTGGATCAACACCTTCGGCGAGACCGACCCGGTGATGCCCTTCGGCGGCTTCAAGCAATCGGGGATCGGGCGCGAGTTCGGCATCGATTCGATCATGGCCTATACCGAGACGAAATCGGTGCAGGTCCGCTTCTGACGGCCGCAAACCGCCGCCGGATTGAACCGCCCCGCAAGGGGCGCAGAGAACGAAAGACGACGCCATGACCGACCTGAACACCGCCGCCGCCGGATTGTCCTCGATGCTGGGCATGCGCCCGCTGGAGGGCATCCGCGTGCTGACCGTCGAGAATTTCCTGGCCGCGCCCTATTGCTCGATGTGGCTGGCCGATGCCGGGGCCGAGGTGGTCAAGGTCGAGACCCGCGACGGCGGCGACATGGCACGCCGGACCAGCCCGGTCCGGCAGGACGCCCAGGGCAACCCACGCGGGTTGTCGCTGCTGCGCTCGAACCGCAACAAGAAAAGCATCACGCTGGACCTCAAGCACCCCGAGGGCAAGGCGCTGTTCACCGAACTGGCCAAAGAGGCCGACATCGTGGTCGAGAACCTGCGCGCCGGGGTGATGGACCGGCTGGGCATCGGCTATGCCGAGCTGAGCCGGATCAACCCCAAGCTGATCTATGTCGCCATCTCCGGCTTTGGGCAAAAGCATGTCCTGCCCAGCCCCTTTATCGACTATCCCGCCTTCGACATCGTCGGCCAGGCGCTGAGCGGGCTGATGAACCGGCCCGAGCGCCAGGGCGACCGCCCGACCTACCTGGGCTTCTCGCTGGCCGACATCGAAGCCGGGATCCTGGGCGCCTATGGCGCGCTTCTGGCGCTCATCCAGCGCGGGCGCACCGGCAAGGGACAGATGATCGACATCTCGCTCTACGACGCCTGCCTGATCCTGAACGAGATCTCGGTGGCGATGTATTCGGGCCAGAAGACCAAATCCGCGCCGGGCCTGCATGCGGTGACTGCCCCCTTCGGCAGCTACGAGACGAAGGACGGCTATATCGTCATCGCGGTGCTGGGCGAGCATATCTGGCACCGCTTCTGCGAGGCGATCGGCATGCCCGGCCTCAAGGACGATCCGCGCTTCAAGGACGGCGTGTCGCGCAACCGCGAGAACGCGGCGCTGACGGCCGCCATCTCGCCCTGGCTGCTGGCCCGCACCCGGCGGGAGGCGCTGGACACGCTGCTGGCGGCGGGGGTTCCGGCGGCGGCGGTGAACGATGTCGAGGACGTGTTCGACTGCCCGCATGCCGCCGCGCGCGAGATGCTGGTCACGCTGGACGATCCGGTCTGGGGCAAGGTGCAGGTGGTGGGCAACCCGGTGAAGATGTCCGGCGTGCCGCCCATCGAGACCCGCCTGCCCCCGGCGCTTGGCGAGAATACCGACGAGGTGCTGCATGGCTGGCTGGGCGTGGACGACGCCCGCATCGCCGAACTGCGCGCGCGCAACGTGATCTGACCCCGCGGGCCTGGCTGCCTGCGGCAAAGCAAAGGGAATAGCGACATGACACAAGCAAAGGGGCCGCTGGCCGGGGTAAGGATCGTTCTGCTGGGCGGCATCGGGCCCTCGCCCTTCTGCGGGGCGCTGCTGTCGGACCTGGGCGCCGACGTGGTGCGCATCGACCGCCTCACCGCGACCGACGGCGGCTTGCCGGTCGATCCGCGCTTCAACCTGCTCAACCGCGGCCAGCGCAGCATCGCCATGGACCTGAAAAAGCCCGAGGCGATCGCGGCGGTCATGCGGCTGGTGGCCGGCGCCGATGCCGCGATCGAGGGCTTTCGCCCCGGCGCGGCCGAGCGGCTGGGCATCGGCCCCGACGCCTGCCTGGCGGTCAACCCCCGCCTCGTCTACGGCCGCATGACCGGCTGGGGCCAGGACGGCCCGCTGGCGCAGGAGCCGGGGCACGACATCAACTACATCTCGCTGACGGGCGTGCTGCACGCCATCGGCCGTGCGGGCGAGGCGCCGGTCCCGCCCCTGAACCTGGCCGGGGATTTCGGCGGCGGCTCGCTCTACCTGGCGCTGGGGCTGCTCAGCGGCATCATCGAGGCCCGCAGGTCCGGCAAGGGCCAGGTCGTCGATGCGGCCATGGTCGATGGCTCGGCCTCGCTGATGGGGCTGATCTACGGCATCCATGCCGCGGGCTATTGGCAGGACCGCCGCGGCGTGAACCGGCTGGACGGCGGCGCGCCCTTCTACAACGTCTACGAGACCGCGGACGGCAGGCATGTCAGCATCGGCGCCAACGAGGAACGGTTCTATGCCAATGCCGTCAGGCTGCTGGGACTGGAGGATGCCGGCCTGCCCGACCAGCACGACCAGTCGGGCTGGCCCCTGATGCGCGAGAAATTCGCCCAAGCCTTCAAGACCCGGACCCGCGACGAATGGGTGGCGCTGGCCGCCGGCAAGGAAGCCTGCATCACGCCGGTCCTGTCGCTCTCCGAGGCGCCGCAGGCGCCGCACCTGCGGGCGCGGGGCACCTTCGTCGAGGTCGAGGGCGTGACCCAGCCCGCCCCGGCGCCGCGGTTCAGCCGCACGCCCGGCGCGATCCAGCGCCCGCCCGCGCGGCCCGGCCAGCATTCGGACGAGATCCTCGGCGACTGGGGCTTTTCGGCCGCGGAGATCGACGGGCTTCGCCGCGCCGCGGCCGTCGGCTGACAGCTTGTCCGGGCAGCAAGTAATTTCGCTATGCGATACTTATTTCTGCTTGACGGATTACCTTGCCCGCATGTAGCTTTTGCAGCAGGGAGAGCGTGGCATCGCGCAAGGGATCGCAGCCCGTCGGAGGATCGGCAAGGCGCCGGCGTGCCATTCCATGCTTTTGAAAGGAACTGACGCAGGACGACGTCAGCCCGCGAACCGGAGGCCGCTGCCTTCCGACCAGTCGATCGGAGCCCTGCATCAATCACAATCACCCGGCCATGCCCCGCGCCTGGCCGCTTCAAGGGGGGAGTTTCGTTGGGAAACGTCTTGTCTTGGCTGGAGCGACTTAGCCTGTCGCTCGCAGTCTTGTCCGTCACCCTGATCATGTTCATCGTGTCCTATGATGCGTTCTCGCGCTATGCGCTGCACGCGCCCTTGCCCTGGGCCTATGAGCTGATCACCTATTACCTGATGCTGGCCGGCACCTATTTCGCGGTCTCGGCCACCTTCACCGCCGGCGACCACATCAATATCGACCTGTTCCGCCATCTCATCGCCCCGCGCCTGCGGGCGCGGCTGGATGCGCTGTGGTCGCTGCTGGGCGTGGTGATCTTCGGCATCGTCGCCTACGGGTCGTGGAGCGAGATGGCCCATGCCTACAGCCGCAACGAATTCCTGCCCGGTTACATCACCTGGCCGGCCTGGATGTCCTACCTGCCCATCGTGCTGGGCTTTGCCCTGCTGGTGGTGCGCATGGCGCTGCATGCCGCGCTGCTCATCGTCCATGGCCGCGACCCCCATGTCATCGAACATGGCAACGAACTCGAGGAGCATCACGAATGATCACCGGAACCATCCTGCTCCTGATGTTCGTGCTGCTGGCGGCGGGCATGCCGGTGGGCTTTACCCTGATCGCCTCGGGCGCGCTTGGCATCTACTGGATCGGCGGCGGATCGGCGCTGCTCGGCATCCTCTCCAGCATGCCCAAGGACAGCGCCTCGTCCTATGAATTCCTCGCCATCCCGATGTTCCTCTTGATGGCCGAATTCGTGCTGCGCTCGGGCGTCGCCGACGACCTGTTCCAGGCCGCGGCCGCGTGGTTCGGCCGCGTCCGCGGCGGGCTCGGCATCGCAACCGCGCTCGCCGGCGCAGGCTTCGGCGCCATCTGCGGATCCTCGACCGCATCCGCCGCCACGCTCGCCTCGACCTCGCTGCCGGCCATGCTGAAATACGGCTACGACAAGCGCATGGCATCGGGCGTCGTCGCCATCTCGGGCACGCTCGCCATGCTGATCCCGCCCTCGATCGCCATGGTGGTCTATGCGCTGCTGGCCGATGTCAGCGTCGCCAAGATGCTCATCGCCGGCGTCGTGCCCGGCATCCTCGTCACCCTCACCATCGCGCTGACCGTCTATGTCCTGGCCGCGCGCAACCCCGAGCACGCGCCGCTGAGCCAGGCCTTCCCGCTGCGCGAAAAGCTGGCGCTGCTGCGGCTGATCCTGCCCATGGTGCTGCTGATGCTGGTCGTCACCGGCGCCATCTACACCGGCATCACCACGCCGACCGAGGCCTCGGCCGTCGGCGCCTTCGCCGCGGGCCTGCTCTATCTCAGCCGCCGCCACAAGGACACCTCGCTCGCCGAGATCTACGCCATCATCGCCCGCGCCACCCGCACCTCCTGCATGCTGGCGATCATCATCCTGGGCGCGCATGTCTTCACCACCTTCTTCGCGCTGACCCAGACCACCGCCATGATCATCGACTGGGTCGGCGCGCTCGAGGTCAACCGCTGGGTCATCATGGTGCTGCTGATCGTGGTCATCCTGATCCTGGGCTGCTTCATGGACCAGATGGCGATCCTGGTGCTGACCGTGCCGGTGCTGGCGCCGCTGCTGACCTCGATGGGCTTCGACCTGGTGTGGTTCGGCGTGGTGCTGATCGTCACCGCCGAGGTCGGGCTGGTCACGCCGCCCTTGGGGCTCAACTGCTTCGTGGTGTCGAAATACGCCCGCATCCCGACCGGCGACGTGTTCTGGGGCGTGCTGCCGCATGTCTGGGCCCATCTCATCGCCATCGCCATCATGCTGGCCTTCCCCGCCATGGTCATGTGGCTGCCGAACCACATGTGACGAGGGCCCGAAACCGAAACCGCGGGCGCCCCGGCATGCCGGGGCGCGCGCACACTGCCCGAGAACCGAGGAAAGGCTGGAAAACACCGGCATGGATGACAACACCGACCCGGCCGCATTCGCCGTCCCGACATTGCAGACCCGCGTCGAAAGCTGGGAATGCGACTTCAACGACCACTGGAACGCCCGCTACTATTCCCGCAGCTTCCAGATGGCGGCCGAGACCGTCGCGGCGCTGGCCGGCGGCGAAAATCCCGGCATGGCGGCCATCGCCCTGCGCGTGATCCGCTTTCACCGGGAACTTCGCGCCGGCGCCGCGGTCGAAATCCGCTCGCTGCGGGTGGCGGATGGCCCCCATGCCGGTGCCGCGGTCCATCTGCTGTCCAGCGCCGGCGCGCTTTCGGCCACCGCCTTCGACCTGCCCGGCACCGGCGCAAGCCGCCTGCCGGCCATCCGGTCCGGCCTGCTGGCCACGGCCCTGCCGCGCGGCGACATCCTGGCCAAGCTGGCGGCGACGAGCCGGCCGGGCGACCACCTGACCATGTCCGGCCCGGTGCGTCCCGACGACCTGGACCACAGGGGCGCGCTGCTTTACGAAACCATCATCCGGCGGGTCGGCCACGGCATGTATGACCGGCTGGCCCTTGCCGGCCTGACGCCGGAGTTCACCCGCGACACCGGGATCGGCCGGATGGCGGCGCAAAGCTCGGTCCGGCCCGTCCACCGGCCCTGCCCGCCCGGAACCGTCCTGCGCGTCCGCTCGCGCATCTCGCAGGTGGGCGCAAAGATCTTCTCCACATGGCATTGCCTGGAAGCCGCGGATGGCACGGCGCTGGCCCATATCGCGCATGACATGCTTGCCGTCGACCTGGAGCGGCGCCGCGCCGTCACCCCGCCCGCCTTCCTGCAGGATGCGGTCGGCTGAGAAGGCGGCCGCCGCAGGCCCAGATTACCGGCCCGGCCACGCGCCTCGCCCGCCTTTCGGCCCTTCGCAACCGGGTCGCATGGTGCGCAGCGGCGGGGTGGCGACCAGCCCGGTGCAGGCCGGGCTGGGCATGACCATCCAGCCCGAATGCCTGATCTATCGCGACAGGCTTGGCGAGGTCGCGGTCGTGCGGCGGGACGAGCCCTGGGCCAAGCGCCCGATCCTGATCACCCCCGCCCAGGGCAGGGTGCCGGGGCGCGCGGCTGATGGCGCAGCCTCTGGATCGCCCGCCTCGGCCTGATCGCGGCCTCCAGGTTTTCCCGATAGCCTGCATCGCTTCGGCCTGCCGAGATTGTTCTGGCCTACAGCGCGGCATTTCCACGAAAATCGGTGGCGATACCAGACGCAGGGGCGGGACCGGCCCCTGTACATGAAAATCGCGACGATCCGCGAAGCGGGAGGAAACGACATGAAACCGAGCAGCCTGGCGCTGGCCGCCGCTTCCTGCTTCCGACCCCGGCGGCAGAGGGCAAGCCGTCGTGCCGGCTAGGTTTCCTCACCCGCCAATTTGCAAGAACAAATTCTGCACAGCAAAATTAACTGTTGATTCGCGAAACGATTCTGCTAATCAATCTGTCCAGGGACGCAAGCCGGCTGGAAACGCCTCGGCACGCCTCGGGGAGGGATGAAATGAAAACCTGGCTGATCACCGGCGCCGACAAGGGGCTGGGCCATTCGCTGGCACAGTCCGCGCTGGCGCAGGGCGACAATGTCGTCGTCACCGTCCTGGCCGCAGACGGCCAGAGCCCGCTGGCCCAGGCATTCCCGGACCGTTGCCGGTCCTTTCACCTGAACGCCGCCGACCATGCCCGCTTTCCCGCCGTCGTCGCCAAGGCCGAGGCGGCCTTCGGCGGCATCGACGTGCTGGTGAACAATGCCGGCTACGGCCTGGCCTCGACCGCCGAGGAAACCCCGGCCGAGAAATACCGCCCGCTCTTCGACGTGAACTTCTTCGGCACCACCGAGATGGTGCGCGCCGTGCTGCCCGGCATGCGCAAGCGCCGGCGCGGCCATGTCATCAACTTCTCCTCGATGGTCGGCTTCGCGGCCGCGCCGGGCTTCTCGTTCTACAGCGCGGCGAAATTCGCGGTCGAGGGCTATTCCGAGGCGCTGGCCAAGGAGGTGGCGCCCTTGGGCATCAAGGTGACGATCGTCGAGCCGGGCGGCTTTCGCAGCGATTTCGCCGGGCCGTCGCTGGATACCAGATTCTCGCAGATCGAGGATTACGCCGAGCTGGGCGCGGCGCTGCGCGGCTATACCGCGGCGCGGCACGGCAAGCAGCCCAACGATCCGGCGCTGCTTGGCCCCGCGCTCTGCCGCATCGCCGCCGAGGCCGAGCCGCCCCTGCGCCTGCCGCTGGGCCGGGACGCGCTCGACTACATCCGCGCCGACATCGCCCAGGTCCTGGCCGAGTTGGAGCGCTGGGAAGACATCGCAGGCTCAACAACCAGAGAGCCCTGAAAAGGGGCCGCATCGCGACAACAATGGGAGGTCGTCATGTCGCACAAGTGTTTCGGTTTCATGGTCGCAGCCATGATGTCGGTGTCCGCACCGGCCATGGCGCAGGAAACCACCTTCAAGTTCGCGCATTTCCTGCCCGCCAGCCATCTGATGTGGGAGGAAGGCGGCAGGATCTTTACCGATGCGGTGGTCGAGGCAAGCGGCGGGACGGTGAAATGGAACGTCTATCCCGCCGCCCAGCTGGGCAAGGATTCGCTGGCGGTGCTCAGCGCGAACCTGGCCGATGTCTCGCTGATCGCGCCCTCCTATGCGCAGGAGAAGTTCCCGCTGAGCGCGGTGGTCGAGCTTCCCGGCGGCTATTCCACCTCTTGCGAAGGCACCGCGAAATTCTGGCACCTGAGCCAGCCCGGCGGCTTCCTGGCACAGGAAGAGTTCGACGCGCTCGACATCCATCCGCTGTTCGTGCTGACGCTGTCGCCCTACAAGGTCATGACCTCGCAAAGGCAGGTCGAGCGGCTGGAAGACATGGCCGGCCTCAAGCTGCGCGTGACCGGCGAGGCCATGGACAAGACCGTGCGCGCCCTAGGCGGCGTGCCCGTCCGCATCCAGTCCAGCGAGATGTATGATTCGATCAGCCGCGGCACGGTCGACGGCGCGCTTTACCCCTTTGGCGGCGTCACGCCCTACAAGCTGGAAGAGGTGCTGCACAACGCCGTCGGCGGCCCCCGGCTGGGCTCGGGCATCGTGATCTACGCGATGAGCAAGAAGGGCTGGGACCGGCTGCCCGAGGACATGAAGGCCATCTTCACCGAGGCGGCCGCCATGGCCCAGGAGGCGGCCTGCGCGGCGCAGGATCGCGAGGACAGCCAGATCCGCGACCAGATCGTCGCCGATGCCGGCTTCAAGGCGATGGACCTGCCCGCCGAGGAAAGCGCCCGCTGGGACGCGGCGCTGGAGCCGGTCGTCCAGGACTGGGCGGCGCGGATGGACGCGCAGGGCAAGAAAGGCTCGCAGGCGCTGGAAGCCTATCGCGCCGCAAGCCCCGAATTCTGAAAACCGCGGTCCCCCCGACCCTTCCGGGGCCAGGGGGACCGCATGGCCAGGCCTGCCTGTCCCGGACGCTTCCCCGCCGCGGGGAATGACGGGGGCAGGCAAAGCGCCCGGCCCGCCGCAGGACGGCACCCTGTCCGGCCTTCCCCACGGGATCGCCGCGGGTCGCCTGCCGGCACAGCCCATCGTTCGAAATCCCGCAACCGGCCGCACCTGCCGTGCGGCGCGATGCATCACCAGGCTCAGGGAGGAGCACCATGAAGAAGACCCATATCGGCGGGCTTGGCCTCGCCGCGCTGGCGGCCGGGCTTGCCGCCCTGCCCGCCGCCGCGCAGACGCTGGAGGACCGCGTCGCCGCGCTCGAGGCGCGCCAGGCCCAGCCGGCCGGCCTGACCACGCCCACCGGCTTCACGCTGAACTTCTACGGCTACGTCAAGGGCGACCTGATCTACGACAACAGCCACGACCTCGGCATCCATTCGGGCGGCATCGCCGGCATCACCGCCGCCAGCACCGAGGATTCCGCCAGCCGCGCCCATGCCTACCAAAGCCGCATCGGCATCCGCGGCGCCCAATCCACCGACATGGGCGAGCTGAAGTTCAACCTCGAGGGCGACTTCCTGGGCGGCGGCGGCGGCACCTTCCGCCTGCGCCACGCCTTCGGCGAGCTGAACGGCCTGCTCGCCGGCCAGACCTGGAGCCTGTTCACCCCGGTGGGCGAGCTGCCGGCCTTCATCGACGCCAACGGCCAGACCGGCGCCCCGGCCTATCGCGTCGGCCAGGTCCGCTATACCGCCGAGTTCGGCGACACCTCGGCCGCGCTCTCGCTCGAAGAGGACAACTCGGCGCTCAAGGACCGCGTCGCCATCGCCGCCGCGGTGACGCAGAAATTCGCGCAGGGCAGCGTGAAGCTGGCCGCGATCTCGCGCAGCCTGGAGCATCCGGTCAACGGCGTCGAATCCAGCTGGGGCGCGACGATCAGCGCCAATGCCAAGCTGTGGCAGGGCGGGCTGATCCAGGCCTCCTACACCCAGGGCGACGGCATTTCCTCGCTGCTGCCGGCCTGGAGCGCGACCTATGCCCCCGAGCTGGACGCGAATGGCCAGGCCATCGGCGCCAAGGGCTACGGCATCGCGCTGAGCCATGCGATCACCCCGCAATTCGAGATCGGCGCGGGCTATGGCGTCAACGACTACGACGATCATGCCGGCGCGGCCGCGGACGGCACCGACAAGCTGAGCGCGGTGCATCTGAACGTCAAGTACAAGCCGGTCAAGCCGGTGACGCTGGGCCTGGAATACATCAGGGCCGAGCGCCGCCAGTTCGACGGCGCCAGGTTCGACAACGACAGGATCCAGTTCGCCGCGCAATACAGCTTCTGAAAATAGGCCCGATCAATCTCTCTCTCTCGTGGAAAAAGGCCGCTGGCGTCCGAAAGGATACCAGCGGCCAACCCGTCCAGGCGGGCCGGGAAAGCCGGGGATCGCGGCTTGCGACCGGCAAAGGAAAAAGGCCGCGACCATCGGGTCGCGGCCTTCTCCTGCGGCTCTCGGCCCGGCTCAGTTCGTGGCCGGATCGCCCATATAGGCCTGCAACAGCGCCTCGCCGTCCTTGCCCACGGCCTTCAGCTCGTCCAGCCAGACGCTGGCGACCGTCGCCAGCCGCTCGTTCCACTGCGCGGCCTCTTCGGCCGAAAGCGTGTTCACGGTAAAGCCCTGCTCGGCCACCAGCCTGTCGCGGACCTTGGTTTCCTCGGCATCCTGCCAGGCGCAAAGCCCCTCTTGCGCGGGCAGCGCCGCCTCGGTCATCGCCGCCTTCACGTCCTCGGGCAGCCGCTCCCAGCCGCGTTCGCTCATGGCGAAGACGATGCCGGGCGAGCCGATCTGCACCCCGTCGACCGCGTGGTGGAAGACCTGGTCCAGCTTGAACTCCGGCAGGCTGAGGTAGGAATAGACGCCGCCGTCCACCGTGCCGCGGGTCAGCGCGTCATAGGCCTCGGGCGAGGGCACGCGCACCGGCACGCCGCCAAGCGCCCGCACCGCCTTGTCCATCGCCGCCCCGTTGGCGCGCAGCTTGAGCCCGGCGACGTCGCCAAGCCCAGTCACCTGCTTGCCGGTGGTCATCACCGTATAGGGGCGCAGCGACGAGACGAACAGCACATGGATGCCCTGGGGCTTGTATTCCTGTTCGTTCAGCAGCCCGCCGTCCTGCGCCAGGTCCCAGAACCGCGCCGTCGCCTCGCAAGAGGTCTTGTAGGGCGAGGGCAGCTCGACCACCGAGGTCAGCGGGAACTTGTCGGGCGCATAGTTCGCCACGAAGAACACCACGTCGGCAATGCCCGAATTCAGGATCGAGATGTAATCCTTGCCCAATTGCCCGGCCGGGTAGACGTCGAAGCGGACGCGGCCCCCGGTGCTTTCCGTCACCGCCTCGGTAAAGGGCTTCGCGCCCTGTTCCCACAGGTAATGCGTCGCCGGCGCGATATGGGCCAGCTTCAGCGTCATCTCCTCTTGCGCCATTGCGGGCGCGGTGCATGCCAGGACGCCAAGGGCGGTCGTGGCGATCAGTTTCCTCATCATCAGTTGGTCCTCCATCCGGCCGCCGCAGGAGCGCGGCAGCATCGTCAATTCCTCGTCGCCAGCAGCCCCCTGCCGACGACCTGTGCCTGGATTTCGGCGGCACCTTCGAAGATGTTCAGGATGCGCGCGTCGCACAGCACGCGGCTGATCTCGAACTCCATCGAATAGCCGTTGCCGCCGTGGATCTGCAGCGCCGCGTCGGCATTGGTCCAGGCGACGCGGGCGGCCAGCAGCTTGGCCATGCCGGCCTCGATGTCGCAGCGCCGGCCCTTGTCCTTTTCGCGAGCCGAGAAATAGGTCAGCTCGCGCGCCAGCACGATCTCGACCAGCATCATCGCCAGCTTGTCCGAGATGCGCGGGAAGCCCGCGATGGCGCGGCCGAACTGCTTGCGGTCGAGCGCATAGCGCAAGCCCAGCTCGAAGGCCGAGCGCGCCACGCCCACCGCGCGGGCGGCGGTCTGGATGCGCGCGCCCTCGAAGGTGCGCATCAGCTGCTTGAAGCCCTGCCCCTCCTCGCCGCCCAGCACGCCGTCCGCCGGCACGCGGAAGCCGTCGAAGGACAGCTCGTATTCCTTCATCCCGCGATAGCCCAGCACCTTGATCTCGCCCCCGGTCATGCCCTCGGCCGGGAAGGGGTTGTCGTCCGTGCCGCGCGGCTTGGGCGCCAGCAGCATCGACAGCCCGTCATAGCTCTTGCTGTCCGGGTTGGTGCGCACCAGCATGGTCATCACGTCGCTGCGCGCGGCATGGGTGATCCAGGTCTTGTTGCCGTTGACCACCCAGCCCTCGCCGTCGCGGCTGGCGCGGGTGCGCAGGCTGCCCAGGTCCGAGCCGGTGTCGGGCTCGGTGAAGACCGCGGTCGGCAGCACCTCGCCCGAGGCGATCCTGGGCAGCCATTCCGCCTTCTGCTCGGGCGTGCCGCCGCCAAGGATCAGCTCGCCCGCGATTTCCGAGCGGGTGCCCAGCGAGCCGGCGGCGATCCAGCCGCGGCTCAGTTCCTCGGTCACGACGCACATGGCCAGCTTGCCCATGCCGAGCCCGCCATATTCCTCGTCGATGCAGACGCCGAAGGTGCCAAGCTCGGCCATTTCGGCCACGATATCGTCGGGGATCAGCACATCCGCGAGATGCCATTGATGCGCCGAGGGGGCGATGCGCTCCTCGGCAAAGCGGCGGTAGGTTTCGCGGATCATGTCCAGGTCGGCGTCGCCAAGCGCGTCCGAGACCTGCTCGCCCGACTGGATCAGCTCGACCAGCCGCGCGCGATTGGCGGGCGTGTTGCCCCCGGCGATGAACCCGGCCACCGCCGCGTCCTGCGCCAGCGCATCGTTTGAGACCCCCAGGTCGGCGGGGCGCAGCATCTCGTTCGGCCCCATCGGGATGCCGCCCAGAAGCTGGGCGAGGTATTCGCCGAAGCCGATCTCGATCACCAGCCGCTCGGCCTCGCCCAGGGTGCCGGCCGCTTGCAGGCGGCGGCCCCAGGATTCGGTCTGGGCCAGCGCCTCGACCACGGTGGCGGCCCAGGCAAAGCCGTGGACGGCGCGCTGCTGTTGGTCGACGCGGGCGGCCTGCGGGCGGCCGTCGACGGTGACGCGGCCGGCTACCCCCTCCTTCACGCGGTCGAGATAGAGGCGCATGGCGGCAACGGCAGCGGCGGCGCGGTCCAGAAGATCGGCAAGATCGGCGGTGTCGGACATGGCGGTTTCCTCAACTCTCGGGGCCGGCGACGATCCGCTGATCGTGCAGCCGGGCGATTTCATGGGCGGGAAGGTCCAGCAGCTCGGCCAGGATCTCTTCGGTATGCTCGCCCAGGCGCGGTGCGCGCGGGGCCGGATGGCGCGGCAGCGCCGGGAAGGTCGCGGGGGCGCCGCCCGTCGGGTAGCTGTGGCCGGACGGATGGGTCTGCTGGTTGAAGACCGGGTTGCCGCTGATGAAGCCGGGCTCCTCGGCCATGGATTCCTGAAGGCTGCGATAGGTCTCCCAGCAGATGCCCTTTTCGTTCAGCAGCGCGGCGGCCTTGGCATAGCTCATCGCGCCGATCACCTTCTGCACCATGTCGAACAGCGGCTTGCGGTGGAGAAAGCGCGGGCCTTCCTGGTCGAAGGACACGCCCAGCCGGTCTTCCAGCGCCGCCACCTCGGCCCCGATGCCGAAGGTCTCGATCACGCCCTTCCATTGCCGCGCGGTGATGCCCACCAGGATCAGCCGCTTGCCGTCGGCGGTGAAGAAGTCGCAGCCGAAGGCGCCGAAAAGGTCGTTGCCACTGCGGATGCGCGGCGGGCCGTCCGCTGTTACCTCGGCGATCTGGCCCAGATGGCCCAGCGTGGTCGCGGCGATGTCGACCAGCGGGATGCGGATCTCGCCGCCCTGGCCGGTCCGGCGGCGGTTGCGCTCGGCCGCCATCAGGGTGAAGGCGGCATAGGCGCCGGTGATCAGATCCCAGGCGGGCAGGACGTGGTTGACCGGCACGTCGGGCGGCAGATCCTCGGGGCCGGTGATCAGCGGCAGGCCGGTGATCGCGTTCATCGTGTAATCGACCGCGTTGCGGCCGCTGGCCCAGCCCATGACGCGGGCGGTGATCAGGTCGGGGCGATGCGCCGCCAGCCGTTCATGCGACAGGAAGCCCGCGGCCGGGAAGTTGGTCACGAACAGCCCCGCATCCTCGCCCGGCGCGGTGATGATCTGCGTCGCCAGTTCGCGCCCGGCGGGACTGTTCAGGTCGATGGCGATGGATTTCTTGCCCTTGTTCAGCCCTTCCCAGAACAGGCTGCGGCCCGCCCCGTCGATGGGCCAGCGGCTGGCATCCAGCCCGCCGCCGATATTGTCGAAGCGGATGACCTCGGCCCCCAGCCCCAGCAGGTGCTGGCCGCAAACCGGGCTGGCGACGAAGGACGAGCCCTCGATGACGCGGAGGCCCTTCAGAATGTCATACATGGTTCACCCCGTCTTTTCTGCCGCTCCGGCGCAGGATCTGTTCGGCGTGCATCCGCACGGGCGGGTCGATCATCGCCCCGTCCACCATCGCCGCGCCGCCCCGATCGGCGGCCACGACCCTGGCGGCCCATTCGACCTCGGCCGCCGAGGGCGCGAAGCCGCGCAGCACCGGCGCGACCTGGCGCGGATGGATGCAAAGCTTGCCCGAAAAACCCAGGGACACCGCGCGGCGCGCATCGGCCTCGACGGCGGCCTCGACGGCGGCCTCGTCCTCGATGGCCAGCGTCACGCCGTCGATGGGCGCGGCCAGCCCCGCGACGCGCGAGGCCAGCACCATCTGCAAGCGCGCCAGCAGCAGCGGCTCGGGCTCATGCGCGCAGCCGATGTCGGCCGAGAAATCGACCGAGCCGAAGACCAGCCGCGCCACGCCCGGCGCGGCGGCGATGGCGGGCAGGTTGGCGATGCCGCGCGCGGTTTCCACCAACGCCAGGACGGCGTGGCCCGCGGCCTGATGCGCCACCTGGGTCTGCGCCGCGTCTTCGCTTTTCGGCAGCATGATCCCGGCAAGGCCGATCCGCGCGGCCAGCGCCAGGTCGCCTTCGTGCCAGGGCGTGCCGATGGCGTTGAGGCGCAGGATCACCGGGATATCCGGCAGGGCAAGGCCCGCCAGCGCATCGCGCGCGGCCTGCTTGTCGGCCGGCGCCACGGCATCCTCCAGGTCGATGACGATGGCATCGGCGCCCGAGGCGGCCGCCTTGGCCACCCGCTCGGGCCTAGACGCGGGCACGAACAGCGGCGCGGTGATCGTGGACAGCGCCTCTACCATGTCGCGCTTCCCGACATGGTGGTGCGGCCGTCGGCGCCCGCGATCCACAGCTCCAGCCCGGTTTCCGAGGGCGCGGCGTTCACGGTAAGGGCGGCGCCGTCGAACAGCGGGCTGGTGCCGCGGAAATCGAAGGTCTTGGGCATCCCGCGCAGCTCGCCCGCCAGCGTCAGCAGCAGCGTGGCTTGCAGCGGCCCATGCACGACAAGGCCGGGATAGCCCTCTTCGCCCATCGCATAGGCGCGGTCGTAATGGATGCGATGGCCGTTGAAGGTCAGCGCGGAATAGCGAAACAGCAGCACCGGGTCTGCCATGACGCTGCGGCTCCATTCCGCTCTGGGGCCGGGCGGCGGGACCGCCGGTTTCGCGGACGCGGCCCCGGTCTCGGCGCCGCGATAGACGATATCCTGGCGCTCGTTGATCGCCGGGCCGCGCGGGGTCGAGACCTGGTGCCACACGGTCACGAAGCACAGCGGGCCGGTGCTGCCCTGCTTCAGCCTGACATCCTCGATCCGCGACAGGCGCGTGACCCGGTCGCCGACGCGGATCGGGTCCAGGAACTCCAGCCGCCCCCCGGCCCACATCCGGCGCGGCAGCGGCACGGCGGGCAGGAAGCCGCCGCGCTCGGGGTGGCCGTCTGCGCCGATGGCGCGCATCGGCACGGTGGGCGGGGCAAGGCACCAGTGGATCGAAAGCGGCGCCGCGTCCCCCGGCTGCGGCGGGGGCGCGTCCTTGTCCAGCGTGGCGTTCAGCGCAAGGCAATGCTGCACCGTCACGATTTCCGAGGCCGAGCTTTCCCGGCCGATAGCCTTGCGCAGATCCTCGATGTCGACGGCGGGCTGGTCGGTCATCTTCCCCCTCCAGCCTCAGCCGCGCGCGGCCGCGACGGCCTGGGTCAGTTCGGGCAGGACGCTGAACAGGTCGCCCACCAGGCCCAGGTCGGCGACCTGGAAGATCGGCGCCTCCTCGTCCTTGTTGATGGCGACGATGATCTTGCTGTCCTTCATCCCGGCCAGGTGCTGGATCGCGCCCGAGATGCCGACGGCCACGTAAAGCTCGGGCGCCACCACCTTGCCGGTCTGGCCCACCTGCCAGTCGTTCGGGGCATAGCCCGAGTCGACCGCCGCACGCGACGCGCCCGCCGCGCCGCCGAAGGCATCGGCCAGCGGCAGGATGAATTCGTCGAACTTTTCCCTGGAGCCGAGCGCGCGGCCGCCCGACACGACGATCCTGGCGCCGGTCAGCTCGGGGCGCTCGGAAACCGCGACCTCCTGGCCGACGAAGCTGGACACGGCCGGATCGTCGGCCGGCGCCACCGGCTCGACCGGGGCGGAGCCGCCCTGCCCCGCCGCCTCGAAGGCGGTGGTGCGGATGGTGGCGACGATCTTCGCCGACAGCACCTCGACCACTTGCAGCGCGTTGCCGGCATAGATCGGGCGCTCGAAGCTCTTGGGCCCATGCACCGCCACCACGTCCGAGACCTGCACCGTATCGAGCAGCGCCGCGACCCGCGGCAGCACGTTCTTGCCGGTGGTGGTGGCCGGGGCGAGGATGGCGTCATAGCCACCGGCCAGCGAGACGATCAGCGCCGCCAGCGGCTCGGCCAGCGCATGGGCGTAAGCCGGCGCATCGGCCAGCAGCACCTTGTCGACGCCCGCCAGCGCGGCGGCGGCATCGGCCACCGGCTGCGCGCCCGAGCCGGCGACCAGCACATGCACCGGCCCGCCGATCCTGGCCGCGGCCGTCAGCGCCTTGGCGGTGGCATCGGACAGGGTGGAATTGTCGTGATCCGCGATCAGAAGAATGGCCATCAGAGAACCCCCGCTTCCTTGAGTTTGCCGACCAGCTCGGGCACCGAGCCGAGTTTGATCCCCGCCTGCCGCTGCGCCGGCTCGCTGGTCCTGACCACCCTGAGGCGCGGCGAGATGTCCGCGCCAAGCGCCTCGGGCGTCGTCTCATCGACCGGCTTCTTCTTGGCCTTCATGATGTTCGGCAGGCTGGCATAGCGCGGCTCGTTCAGCCGCAGGTCGGTGGTGACGATGGCGGGGGTCTTCAGCCGCACGGTCTGAAGCCCGCCGTCGACCTCGCGCGTGACGGTCACTTCGCCGTCCCCGATCTCGACCCTGGACGCGAAAGTGCCCTGCGCCCAGCCCAGCAGGGCGGCCAGCATCTGGCCGGTCTGGTTGTTGTCGCCGTCGATGGCCTGCTTGCCCAGGATGACCAGGCCGGGGCCCTCCTTCTCGGCCAGCGCCTTCAGCACGCGAGCGACGCCCAGCGGCTCGACCGCCTCGTCGGTCCTGACCAGGATGCCGCGATCGGCGCCCATGGCCAGCGCGGTGCGGATGGTTTCCATCGCCTGCGCGGGGCCGACGGAGACGGCGATGACCTGATCGGCCTTGCCGGCTTCCTTCAGGCGGATGGCTTCCTCGACGGCGATCTCGTCGAAGGGGTTCATCGACATCTTGACGCTGGCGGTATCGACGCCCGAGCCGTCCGCCTTGACGCGGACCTTGACGTTGAAATCGACGACACGTTTGACGGGGACAAGGATTTTCATGTCCGGGATTGTCTCCATGACGGGCACCGGCAAACGCCGGCGCGGGTTGCAATGGGATGCGCCTGGCCTAGCCGTCGCGGGCGACGACCTGCTTGATCAGCTCATGGCGCTGGAACTTGCCGGTGGGCGTCATCGGGAATTCCTCGAAGATCTCCAGCCGTTCGGGCAGCTTGTAGATCGCCACCTCGTTCTTGAGGAAATCCACGAATTCCTGCAGCGTGGCGCTCTCGCCCGGACGCGGCACCAGGCAAAGGCAGTTCGACTCGCCCAGCCGTTCGTCGGGCAGGCCGATCACCGCGCAATGCAGCACCTTCGGATGGGTGTAGAGGATCTCCTCGACTTCGCGCGGATAGTATTTCTTGCCGCCGCGGTTGATCATCTCCTTCAGCCGCCCGACGATGCGCAGGTTGCCGTCCGCGTCGATCATGCCCAGGTCGCCGCTGCGGAACCAGCCGTCCTCGGTAAAGGCCTCGGCATTGGCCTCGGGGCGCTTGTAATAGCCCATCTGCGTGGCCGGGCCCTGGCTCTGGATCTCGCCCGGCTCGCCCTGCGGCACCGCGCCGGTGCCGCCGATGGGCGAGATGCGCAGCCGCATCTCGGTGCCGCATTTGCCAACCGAGCCCGCGACCTTTTCCGGGTCGTCGCTGCGCCGGGTATAGGTATGATAGCCGCCGCATTCCAGCATGCCGTAAAGCTCGATCAGGTCGCCCTGGATGCGGGCGCGAAAGGCGCGGATGGTTTCCAGCGGGCAGGAGGTGCCGCCCGAGATCACCGTCTTCAGCGAGGAGAGGTCGTATCGCTCCTGCCCCGGCACGTTCAGCATGGCCACGATGGACGCCGGGGCGGTGGCGACATAGGTCACGCGCTCGGCCTCGATCACCTGAAGCGCGGGCTCGGCGGCGAATTTCTCCATGATGACCAGCTTGCAGCCCGCCAGCACGGTCTGCAGCACCGAGAGATAGCCCCAGTTCAGCGCCAGCGGCAGGTAGAGGAGCATCACGTCGTCCTCGCCCACCTCCATGTCCATGTTCAGCATCCGCGCCGGCCACAGCGAGGTGTTGTGGTTATGCGTCACCCCCTTGGGGCTGCCGGTGGTGCCCGAGGTGAACATCATCCGCATCATCGCGTTCGGGTCGGTCCCGACCTCGGCAAAGCCCTGGGGCCGGCCCGAGGCGGAGATCACCGGGTCCAGCGCCACCGCGTCCCCGGTCGGCTGCCCCCGCACCACGCCCAGGAATGTCAGTTCGGGCAGATCCTTGCGCAGGGCCTGGACCATCGCCTGATGGTCGAACTTCTTGTATTCGGCGCAGGTGATGATGCCGCGCGCCCCGGTGGTGCGCAGGACGTAATCGACCTCGCGGGCGCGGAACTCGATGCTGACCGGCACGCCGATGGCGCCGATGCGCTCGATGGCGAAATAGGCCGGGATGAACTCGATCCAGTTCGGCAGCTGCACCGCCACGATGTCGCCGGGACGGATGCCGCTGCGGGCCAGCAGGACGGCGACGCGGATGATCGCATCCTCCAGCTGGCGATAGGTCAGCCGGGCCTTGCCGTCCGTCACCGCCTCGCGGTCGGGATGGGCGGCGGTGCGGGCGCGCAGGACGTCAGCGAAGGTCTCGTCGGGCCAGACGCCGGTCGCGCGGTAATGCTGCTGGTCGGCAGGGCTCTGCCTCAGAATGACGTCCTGCATCCAAATCCTCCCTCTACAGGCTTCGCAGGGCCTTGGACGCGGCCCCGGCAGGTCATTTCACGGCCTTCGCGCAAGGTGTCAGCCGGGCATCCCCAGCAGGGTCTTGGCCAGGATGTTGCGCTGGATCTCGCTGGCGCCGCCGTAGATCGTGGTCGGCCGCGACAGGAAGTAATAGCCAAGCGGGTCCACCTCGGCCCCGCCGAACCGGGTCGGGCCAAGGGCCGAGCCGTTTTCCTGCGCCACGTCCAGCATGAATTCCGAGATGCGCTGGTAGAGGTCCGGCCCCCAGAGCTTGAGGATCGAGATCTCGGGCCCCAGCGCGCCGCCGCCCTTCAGCGTCTCGGCAAAGCGGGCATAGGTGGCGGTCAGGTCGGCCACATCCAGCGCCAGCTGGGTATATGTCGCGGCAAAGGACGGGTCGTCGAAAATGCCCAGCTCGCGGCCCATCGTCTCGAGCCGCAAGAGTGCCATCTGCGCGAATTTCGGGCTGCCATGGGTCAGGCGTTCGAAACCCAGCAGCGCCTTGGCCATGGTCCAGCCGTCATTGACCGCACCGACGATATTGTCCCTGGGCACCCGCACGTCGTCGAGAAAGACCTCGCAGAACTCGGCATCGCCGGCCAGGGTCTTGATCGGGCGCACGGTGATGCCGGGCGTGTCCATCCGCGCCAGGAAGAAGCTGATGCCCTGCTGCTTCTTGGCCGCGGGATCGGTGCGCGCCAGGATGAAGATGTCGGTCGAATCCTGCGCCAGCGTGGTCCAGATCTTTTGCCCGTTGATGACCCAGTGATCGCCGTCCAGCACCGCCGAGGTGCGCAAGCTGGCAAGATCCGAGCCGGCGCCCGGTTCGGAATAGCCCTGGCACCAGACATCCTGACCCGCCAGGATGCGCGGCAGGTAATGCGCCTTTTGCGCCTCGGTGCCGAAGCGGACCAGCAGCATCCCCAGCATGACGATGCCGATGTCGGGATGGCGGGCGACGCCGGCGCTGTCGAATTCGTCGTGATAGGCCAGCATCTTCTCGACGTTCAGGCCCATGCCGCCATGCTCGACCGGCCAGGCGGGCGCCAGCCAGCCCTTGGCCGACAGCTTCAGGAACCAGTCCCTCGCCTCGTGCCAGTTGACGCGGCGGGCCTGGTTGATCAGGTGCGGCGGGCATTCGGCGGCGATGAAATCCCGCAGCATCCTGCGGAAATCCTGCTCGTCCATCGCATTGTAATCAATGGCCATTGGCTTGCCCCCCGGCGTTGTGCAATTCGAACCAGCGCGCGCGATGGGCGCGCGGATTGCCGAGCCATGCCGCCAGCGCCAGCGCCCGGTTGACGTAAAGGCTGAGGTCGCATTCCTCGGTATAGCCGATGGCGCCATGCAGCTGGATGCATTCCTTGACCACCAGCTGCGCGGCATCGCCCGCCCGGCTTTTCGCGGCCGAGACATGGGTGGCCCGGCTGGCCGCATCGGCATGAGGATCGTCCATCGCCGCCGCGGCCCGCAGCAAGGCCGAGCGCGCCATCTCGATATGGACGTAAAGGTTCACCGCCCGGTGCTGGATCGCCTGGAACGAGGCGATGGGCTTGCCGAACTGCACCCGCTGCTTCATGTAGTCCAGCGTCATCTGGAACGCCGCCTCCATCACCCCCTGCAATTGGGCCGCGACGGCCAGCCGGGCGATGTCGAGCAGCTGGTCGAGGATCGCCGCCCCGCGGTCGGGAAAGGCGATGACTGCGCCGGGATCGACCTTGGCCCCGTCGAGATCGACCGTCGATTGCCGCGATCCGTCGGTGTGGGCGGTGGTCTGCACCACCTTCGGCGGCTGGTCGATCCAGGCCAGCAGGATGCCCGCGCCGGTATCGGCAGCCACGGCATAGCCGCCGGCCTCTTGCGCCAGGGGCACGAACAGCGCCTGGCCCGACAGGGTCCAGCCCTCGCCCTCGGGCGCGGCCTTGGGCCCCACGGCGCCCGAACCCATCGCCCCGGCGCGGCCCTGCCAGGCCAGCGTCGCCAGCAGGTCGCCGCCCATCAGGCCGGGCAGAAGCCTGTCCTTCAGCGCCTGATTGCCGCCCAGGACCAGCGCCTGCATCGCAAGAATGCCAACGCAAACAAGCGGCTCCGGCAGGGCCGCGCGCCCGGCCTCGTGATGCAGCGCCGCCAGATCCGCATGTTCCATCGCCAGGCCGCCGTCATCCTCGGGGACCAGGATGCCGGTCCAGCCCAGCTCGGCCATGGTCTTCCAGCGTTCATGCGAAAAGCCCGCCTGCGTGGCCAGCCCCGCCCGAGTCGCGGCAAGCGTGGCCTCTCGATTGGCGAAATCCGCAACGCTTTCCCGAAGCTGTTGCCTGTGGTCGGGTTCCTCCGGCCTGCTGAACAAATCGCGCCTCCCGCAGCATGGGTTGATGTTGACAGGCTGTTTAAACCAACCAATCTGGTTTTGCAATGCAGAATTACATTTTGCATACTGGCGCAGCCCGCGGCCCCCGGCTGCGTCTTTCGCCTGGCAGAAGCTTGTTTCTGGCAGAAAACCGACTAACGTGGGACAGAAGCCCGCAACAAAGCAGGAGTTCAGCTTGGCCAGGTCTTTCAAAACCCTCTTGTCCCTGCCCGGTCCCGACGAGGAAAAGACCGACCGCCAGTTCATCACCGCGCTGGCGCGCGGGCTGGAAGTCCTGCGCGCCTTCGAACCGGGCGACGGCTTCCTGGGCAACCTCGAGATCGCGCAGCGCACCGGCCTGCCCAAGCCGACCGTCGCCCGCATCGCCCATACGCTGACCACGCTGGGCTATCTGGAATACAACGCCCGGCTGGAGAAATATTCGCTGGGCACCCCGGTCCTGTCGCTGGGCTACGCCTATCTCGGCAGCATGAGCCTGACCCGCGTCGCCCGCCCGCACATGCAGGAGCTGGCGAATCACGCCAATATCTCGGTGGCGCTCGGCAACCGGGACCGGCTGAACCTGGCCTATCTGGAACTGGCGCATGGCAGCGCGACGGTGTCGCTGCGGCTCGAGGTCGGCGCCCGCATCCCGATCGCGCGGTCCGCCATGGGCATGGCCTATCTGCACGCCCTGCCGGAAAGCGAGCGGGATTTCCTGGTCGAGGCCATCGAGAAACACGACAAGGCCGACTTCCCCAAGTTCAAGAAACGCCTCGCCACCGCGTTCAAGGAACTCGACGCGCATGGCTATTGCGTCTCGCTGGGCACTTACGAGCGGACGGTGAACGGCGTCGGCGCGGCGCTGAAGACGCGCGACGGCGGGGTCTATGCCTTCAACTGCTCGGGCCCGTCCTTCCACCTGACGGAAGAGATGATTCGCAGCGACGTCGGCCCGCGCCTGGCCGTCATGGTCAGCCGGATCGAGGCGGAACTGCTGGTGCATCCGGTCCGGGTCTGAGCCCGGCCCTGGGCCCTCGTCCCTTCGGCGCGGCGAGGGCGCATTCATAAGGCCGGCTAATCACGGCATCCCGATTGAGCGGTCTAATTGCGACTCGTCGCCGGCGCTATCTTCGTCCCCATCGCATGACAGAGGAGACGAAGATGAAATCCGTGACCTTCAGGAACGGCGCGCTCGAGATGGCCGCGCATCTGCACCTTCCCGCCGGCTTCGACGAAAGCAAGACCTATCCCGCCATCGTCGTCACCCACCCCGCCGGCGGCGTGAAGGAGCAGACGGCGGGCATCTATGCCGGCAAGCTTGCGGCCGAGGGCTTCGTCGCCATCGCCTTCGACGCCTCCTGCCAGGGCGAAAGCACCGGCGAGCCGCGCCAGCTTGAAAACCCCCATGCGCGGGTCGAGGACATCAGCGCCGCCGTGGATTACCTGACGACGCTGCCCTATGTCGACCGCGGCCGCATCGGCGCCATGGGCATCTGCGCCGGCGGCGCCTATACCGTGACAGCGGCGATGAGCGACCGCCGCATCAAGGCGGTGGGCGCGGTCAGCGCCACCAATTACGGCGCGATCCTGCGCAATGGCTGGGAAGGCCGCGACGACCTGACCGGCGCCTTCGCCATGCTGGAAAACGCAGCCAACGCCCGCACCGCCGAGGCGAACGGCGCCGAGACCGGCTATTATCCGATCGTGCCGCAGCAGCCGGAGGACGCCCCGAACGCCGACCTGGCCGAGGCGGTCGAGTATTACCGCACCCCGCGCGCGCAATGCGCCAGCTCGCCCAGCATCGCGCCGGTGCGCAGCCTGGCGCAGCTCGCCACCTTCGACGCCTTCCACCTGGTCGACCTGTTCCTGACCCAGCCGATCCAGATCGTCGCCGGCGAGGATGCGGGCACGCGCTGGATCAGCGAAGACCTGTTCCGCCGCGCCGCCAGCAAGGACAAGCACCTGCACATCGTTCCGGGCGCGTCGCACCTGGGCCTCTATGACAAGCCCGACCTGGTGGGCGAGGCGATGGCGAAGCTCGGCCCCTTCTTCAGGGCCAGGCTCTGAAACACCGGCGCCGCCCTGGCATCATGCCTGGGCGGCCTTTCCATGGGGGGCCGAAAGCCCCGGAACCTGCCGCCGCGGCGGCGCGCCCCGACCGGCATCGCCGCCTCGCGCCGAGCTTGGTTGCCTGTGCCGCGCCGCCGAAATGGTTCGACCAGGCATCCGCGGCCGGTCGCGAACACATGCGCACCACGGCAGAACCCGGACGATCTCGCGGGGCTGCCGACCCTGCCGACCCTGCCGACCCTGCCGACCCTGCCGACCCTGCCGACCCTGCCGACCCTGCCGACCCTGCCGACCCTGCCCGGAAGGTCGCGGCCCGCGGCCCAAGGCGCAAGAGCAGCCATCGGCGCCGGGCATGGAGCCCCGCAGCCGCAGCCCCATGCGGAATGCCGGCCGGCCAAACGCGTCAATTCGGCTCTGCCGAAGCGGCGGTTGGGAAAATGTCAATTGGCTTCGCACTGCCCCGATCCTAACGTAAAAAGCAGAATCTGATTTTGCATACCGGAATAATGGCCCGCCTTACTGTGGATTTAGGAGGATGGAATGGACAGGAATTTTCTGGACGAGGGGCAGGCGCTTTGGCTTGAGACGGTGAACCGTTTCATGGATGACGAGGTGACTGTCGAATATATCCGCAAATGCGACATGAACCGCGACTATCCCTATGAAGCCTATGACAAGATCGCCAGGCAGGGCTGGCTGGGGCTGCTGTTCAAGGAAGAGGACGGCGGCGCCGGCGGCGACATCTTCGACTACACGCTGATGGCCGAGGGCCTGGGCAAATACGGCTTCGACTTCGCCGCCGCCATCCTGGTGCCGACCTTCACCGCGATGAACATCCAGAAATACGGCAGCGAAGAACAGAAGGCGCAATACATCAAGCCCTTCATCGACGGCAAGATCCGCTTCTCGGTCTCGATCTCGGAACCGGGCGCGGGGTCGGACGCCTCGAACACCGCCACGCGGGCGCGGCGCGACGAGAACGGCGACTGGATCGTCACCGGCTCGAAGCTGTGGTGCTCGGGCGCGGCGGCGAACAACACCGTCATCGCCATGCTGGTGCGCACCGATGCCGACGACAAGCATGGCGGGCTGTCGATCCTGCTGATCCCGAACGACACGCCGGGCATGGTCATCAACAAGCTGCCGACGCTGTCGCGCCACGCCACCGGCACCACCGAGATCTTCCTCGACGAGGTCAAGGTGCCCGGCAACGCCCTCCTGGGCAAGGAAGGCCAGGGCTGGGAAATCATCCTGGCGCATCTGGAGCTGGAACGCTGCTCGGTCGCCGCCGCCTATGTCGGCAACGCCCAGACCGCGGTCAACAAGGCCACGCAATACGCCCATGAACGCATCCAGTTCGGCCGCCCGATCTGGGACTTCCAGGTGCTGCGCCACATGCTGGCCGAGCGCCAGACCGAAGTCGATGCCGCCCGCCTGCTGTGCTATCGCGCCGCCCGCATGGCGGCCGCCAAGATCCCCTGCTCGCGCGAGGTGTCGATGGCCAAGCTTTATGGCTCCGAGACGCTGAAGCAATGCGCGCTGACCGGGATGCAGGTGCTGGGCGGCCACGCCAACCTGCCCGAGGCCGACATGGAGCGCTACCTGCGCGAAAGCGTGCAGTCCACGATCGGCGGCGGCACCTCGCAGATCCAGAAGACGATCATCTCGAAGTCGATGCGGCTCTGACCCGCGTCGCGCGGCGCCGCCGGTCGCCTCCCCGCCGCGGCGCCGCCTCCCCCAAGGAGGATGCAACCCATTGAAAGGATGAAGCCATGATTGCGGACAATCGCGTCAACACCCCGCTGGACGAGCTGGAAATCGGCCATGTCTTCCGCTCGCCTGGCCGCACCGTGACCGAAACGGATGTGGTCAATTTCTGCATGCTGACCGGCAACTGGATCGAGATCCACTCGAACACCGAATATTCGTCCAAGACCCGCTGGGGCGAACGCATCGTGCAGGGCCAGCTGACCTTCTCGCTGATCTCGGGGCTCCTGCAGTTCGGCCCGGCGATCCAGGCCAATTACGGCGTCGACAAGCTGCGTTTCCTGCACCCGGTCAAGATCGGCGACACGGTCTATGCCACCGGCGAGGTCATCGCCAAGAAGGACAAGGACGACAAGTTCGGTGTCGGCACCTTCCTGATCAAGGCCTATAATCAGAACGGCGACGTGCTTCAGCGCAGCGAATGGTCGATCCTGATGCTGCGCAAGCGTGCCGACCTGGAAGAGCTGATGGCCCAGGCCACGCCGATCTTCAAGGACTGACGCCATGAGCCCCAGCCCCGCCACCGGCCCTGTCGCCGCCATCGTCGGCATGGGCGATGCCTATGCCAGCCGCGACAACCGCAAGGATCCGATGCGGCTGGCGGTCGAGGCCGCCCGCGCCGCGCTGAAGGACGCCGGCATCGGCCGGCAGCAGGTCGATGCGGTCTTCACCGGCCGCTCGCCCTGGGCCGACAAGCGCTCGCAATGGTCCAACATCTTCATCTCGCACATGCAGATGCCGGTGACGATCAACAGCGAGCTGACGATGCACGGCGCGGGCCTGACCGCCAGCCTGGGCATGGCCGCGCAGATGATCGCCGCCGGCAAGGCCGAATACGTGCTCTGCCTGCAAAGCGACGCCACCGAGCTTTTCGTCGACGCGGTGGCCATGGGCGCCGAGGCCGATGCCGACCCGCAGTTCGAGATCCCCTACGGCCCCACCATCCCCTCGCTCTATGCCCAGGCGGCCTGCCGCTACATGCACGAGTTCGGCGTGACCGAGGAGGATTTCGCCCAGGTCGCCATCGCCAACCAGGCATGGGGCGTGAAGCACCCCCATGCCGCCAAGGCCCGCTTCGGCGAGATCGACGCGCAGAAGGTGCTGGCCTCGCCCTATGTCTCGAGCCCGCTGCGGCGCTGGATGTGCTCGACCTGGGGCGGCGGCACCGGCGGGGCGCTGGTGGTGACCTCGGCCGGGAACGCCCGCAACTTCGCGGCGCCGGTCTACCTGCTGGGCTACGGCTCGGCCTCGACCCATGAATACCTGGGCGACCGGATGAACATGCGCCGGGCGCGCTTCGACACGCTGGGCCCGCTGCCCAACATCACCCATACCGCGACGGCCGAGGCGGCGCGCCAGGCCTTCGCCCAGGCCGGCATCGGCCGCGACGACATCGACATGGCGCAGATCTCGGTCAATTTCGCGCATATGGGGCCGATCCTCCTCGAGGACCTGGGCTTTGCCGAAAAGGGCAAGGGCGCGCGGCTCTACCGCGAGGGGCGCACCGGCATCGACGGCGACCTGCCGCTGGACACCAACGGCGGCTGGCTGTCCTTTGGCCAGCCGGGGATTTCGTGCAACATGGACAGCTATGTCGAGGCCATCCGCCAGCTGCGCGGCACCGCGCTGGGGGCGGCGCCGTCGAAGCGGCCGCAGACGGTGCTGGTGCAGGGCTCGGGCGGCATGCTGGCGGCCGGCGCCGTCGCCATCCTCGGCAACCGGACCTAAGGGGAGACGCCATGGAAATCGAATATGTCGACGGCTTTCCGCAGCCTTATGCGCAGATGGACGCCGCGCCCTACTGGCAGGCCTGCGCGCGGGGCGAGCTGACCTACCAGCATTGCACCGGCTGCGGCGCGGTGGTGTGGCCGGCGCGGTCCTTCTGCCCGGAATGCGACGGCGAGGCCCTGGAATGGCGGCGCTCCTCGGGCAAGGGGCGGATCTATTCCCACAGCACGGTGGGCCGCGGCCCGACCCCGGCCTGGCAGGCGATCGCGCCCTACACCGTCGGCTTCGTGGTGCTGGAGGAGGGCTATCACCTCTTCACCCAGATCGAGGGCAAGCCCGAGGACATGCGCATCGGCCGCCCCGTCGAGGTCGCCTTCATCAAGCGCGGCAGACACACCCTGCCCGTCTTCCGATGCGCAGAATGAACATGAGCGTTTCCGGCAGGCTGGTCGGGGACGCCGCAGGAATGGGAGGAGGAAATCATGATCTGGGAAGGAAGGCACGACCGGCTTTTCATCGGCGGGGAATGGGTGCGGCCGCATTCGACGGCATTCGTCGATGTGATCTCGCCCTTCACCGAGGAAAGGCTGACCAGCGTCGTCACGGCCGATCGCGCCGATATCGACAGGGCGGTGGCGGCGGCGCGCAACGCCTTTGACCAGGGCCCCTGGCCGCGCATGTCGCTGGCCGAGCGGCGCGAGATCCTGCGCCGCCTGAGCGACGGGCTCAAGGCGCAGGAAGACCTGATCGCCCAGCTCGTGACCGAAGAGATGGGCAGCCCGATCACGCTGTCGAGATGGATGCAGTCGGCGGGGGCGCGGGCGATGCTGGACATCGCGCTGGATGTCGTGGACCGCTATCCGTTCGAGGAACTGCGCCAGTCGCCCTCGGGCTACGGGCTGGTCCTGCGCGAGCCGCTGGGCGTGGTCGCGGCGGTGGCGCCGTGGAACGGCCCGCTGGTGGTGGCGATGCTCAAGCTGGCGCCGGCGCTGCTGGCGGGGAACACCGCCGTCTTCAAGCCGGCGCCGGAAACCCCGGTCGACGCCTATCTGCTGGCCGAGCTGTTCGAGCGGGCGGGCCTGCCCAAGGGGGTGGTGAACGTCGTCCCCGCCGACCGCGAGACCAGCGAATACCTGTGCCTGCATCCGGGCGTGGACAAGGTCAGCTTCACCGGCTCAACCGCGGCCGGGCAGCGCCTGGGCGGGCTTTGCGGCGCCGAGATCCGCCGCATCACGCTGGAGCTGGGCGGCAAGTCGGCGGCGATCATCCTGGACGGCGCCGACATTCCCAAGGCGGTGGAATCGCTGCGCGTCGCCTCGCTGCGCAATTCGGGCCAGATCTGCAGCAACAAGACCCGCGTGCTGGTCGCGGCCAACCGCAAGGCCGAGTTCCTGGACGCCTTTTCCGCCATGGTCGCCTCGATGCCGGTGGGCGATCCGATGGATCCGGCGACCGAGATCGGCCCCATGGTCAGCGCCCGCCAGCGCGACCGGGTCGAGGGCTATATCGCCAAGGGCAAGGCCGAGGGCGCGCGCCTGGTCCTGGGCGGCGGCCGGCCGGGCCGCCTGAACCACGGCTGGTTCGTCGAGCCGACGATCTTTTCGGACGTGGCGCCGGGGGCGGCCATCGCGCAGGAAGAGATCTTCGGCCCTGTCATCGCCGTGATCCCCTTCGACGGCGAGGACGAGGCGGTCGAGATCGCCAACGGCACCCAATACGGGCTGCATGGCGCGATCTTCGCCGCCGAGGACGAACATGCCCTGCGCATCGCCCGCCGCATCAGGACCGGGGCCACGGACATCAACGGCGTGGGGCCGGGATATTACTGCCCGGTGGGCGGCTTCAAGAAATCCGGCATCGGGCGCGAGGCGGGGCTGGAGGCCTTCGATTCCTATGTCGAGGTCAAGTCGGTGGGCATCCCCGCCGGGCTGGCCGGAAAGCTGGAGGTTCCGCTGCGGGACTTCCGGCCGGCGGGATGACGGCGCACTCGGTCCGGCCGCTTTCCCCGACGCATCGCGAAAGACCAGAACTCTCGGAGAGGAGACGAGAATGGCACGGTTTGAAGGAAAGACGGTATTCATCACCGGCGGCGGCAGCGGGATCGGCGCGGCCACGGCCCGCAGGCTGTTCGACGAGGGCGCCAATGTCGTCGTCGCCGACCTGCAACAGGAAAACGCGAACCGGGTGGTGGCGGAACTGGGCGGCGGCGACCGGCTGCTGGCGGTGGCGGTGGATGTCTCGGACGACGGCCAGGTGGTCGCGGCCTTCGAGGCGGCAAGGCAGCGCTTCGGCGCGGTGGACTATCTGGTCAATGCCGCCGGCATCAAGGGCTGGGGCAGCGCCTCGGACACCACGGACGAGTTGTGGCGCAGCAACATGGCAGCGAACCTGGACGGCTCCTTCCATACCTGCCGCGCCTATGCCCAGGCCAGCGAGGGGCGCGACAGCGGCGCGGTGGTCAATATCTCGTCCCAGGCCGGGCTCGAGGGGCTGCCCGCCCGCCTGCCCTATGTGACCTCGAAACATGGGGTCATCGGCCTGACGCGGGCCGCGGCGATGGACCTGGCGCCGCGCGGCATCCGGGTGAACTGCGTCGCGCCCGGCATCATCAACTCGCCCTTTACCGAGGCGATGTTCGCCGACCCCGAACGCGCCCGCAAGATGCGCGCCGCCCATCCGATCGGGCGCGAGGGGCGCCCCGAGGAAGTCGCCTCGGTCATCGCCTTCCTGCTGTCGGAGGATGCCAGCTTCATGACCGGGGCCGTCGTTCCCGTCGATGGCGGGATCACCGCCGGCGCCGCCTCGTTCTAAGCGCGCCCCGGCGAATGCGGGCGGCGTCCAGCCGCCCTGCCCTGAACACGCGCCGCGACGCCACCGAAGCCGAGCTTCGGAAAAGCGCCTGATCGGCACCAGGACCGGCCTGCGCCATCCTTGTGAGACGGCATCGCATGGCGTGATGCGAAATGCCTGCCGTTTCCTCGTATCGCAGCCGGCAATGACCGCGACGCCGCCCCCTGGGGACGGCGGGCAACAGACAGACCGTTGAGCGAAAACGGCTTCATCCCAGCAGATTGGAGGAGAAATGCTGCACAAGACAACGAAAATGGCCGCTGTCGCGATGGCGGGCGTCCTGGCGCTGGGGCAACCGCTGCAGGCGCAGGAAGAGGTGAAGCTGCGCTTTGCGCATCCGCTTTCCTCGACCCATTACGCCTGGGTCGAGGGGCTGGGGCGCATGGCGGATGCCGTGGTCAAGGCCAGCGACGGCAGGGTGTCCTATGAGGTCTATCCCGCCGGTCAGCTTGGCAAGGACTATGTCTCGGTCCTCAACAGCAAGCTGGCGGATATCGTGGTCCTGATCCCGTCCTATGCATCCGACAAGATGCCGCTGACGACCGTGGCGGAACTGCCGGTGAAATACGAGGACGCCTGCGATGCGACGCGCAAGCTTTGGGAAATCGCCAGGCCCGGCGGCGTGCTTTCCGAAGCGGAATACAAGCCCCAGGGCATGCGCGCGCTGTTCGTGACTATCCTTCCCGGCTACAAGGTTCCCACCACCACCAAGCCGGTCCGGTCGCTGGCCGACCTTCAGGGCCTGAAGATCCGGGCCTCGGGTGCCGCCATGGAGCAGACGGTCCGTGCCCTGGGTGCGGTTCCGATCCAGCTGACGGCCAGCGAGATCAACGATTCCCTGCGCCGCGGCACCATCGACGGCGCGATCTGGCCCTATCACGCCGCGCCGCCCTATGAACTTGAATCGCTGTTCAAATACGGCGCCGAGGGGCCGAACCTGGGTTCCGCGACCATCGTCTTCGCCATGGCGGAAAGCAAATGGCAATCCCTGCCCGAAAACATCCGGCAAGAGATCACCGCCGCCGCCGCCGAGGCGCAGGAGAACCTGTGCCGATGGACCGAGGGCGAAGAGGCCAGGGTCCGCCAGGACATGATCGACAAATACGGCTATCAGCCGGCGGTCCTGAGCGACGAGGAGATCGCGCTGTGGAACGAAAAAACCGCGACGGTGGCCGAGGGTTGGGCGGCGCGCATGAACGACAACCGCAAGCCGGGCACCGAGATCCTCGAGGCGTTCCGGCAGGCTGAATGAATGCGCTCCGGGACGGGCATCCCGTCCCGGAACCGCCGGGAAAAAGGAAGGCGCAGCATGTTCGAAGTCGATCTGGCCACGGGTTGGGAGCCGGTCGCCGGCACCGCCGGCATATTCGTCAAGCCGCTCAGCGGCGCCTGGAACGAGGCGGAAGCCGAGGGGTTTCGCACCCGCTATGTCCGCTTCGAACCGGGCGGCGAGACCTTCGCGGCCTTCACCCATCCGCATTGGGAAGAGGCGCTGCTGATCGAGGGCGCGCTGACGCAGAAGGAAAGCGGCATCACCTTGCGCGCCCCGGCCTATGTCATCCGCCCGCCGGGAACGCCGCACGGGCCGCTGGTCTCGGCGTCCGGCTGCCTGATGATCGAGATGCAGTATTTCGCCCGGCGCCGCCTGGGCCTGGCGGATTATCTCGACCCCAGGGCGCCCCAGGGCCCGGCCGGCTGAACCCGGCGATCCGGCCGCAGCGACAACCCCTTGGCGGGCCGGCTTGTCCTGGCCCGGCGAATTTGTAACCAGCGGGAGGAAAAGGCGATGAAAAGACCGGCGAAGCTTGCCGCCCTGGGCCTCTTGCCGCTCATGACCGCCGGAAATGCGGCGGCGCAAGCGCTTAAGGTCTCCGATCCGTGGCCGGCAAGCAACTCCATGCGGCCAGGTTCTTGTCGATACCGTGGCCGAAGCGACCGGCGGCCGGGCCGGGTTCCATACCGGGCGGCTAGGCAAGGGCCAGCTTTCGGTGCGGCCGTCGGGCATGGCCGACATCGCCCTGGCTCCCGCGCCCTCCAGCCCGGACAGGATGCCGCCGAGCGGCGGCCTCGACCGGCCGCGGATCACCAGGGACACCTGCGACAGGCTCGGCCGGCTGCGGTCGCCGGCGCAGGAAGGCGGCCTGCTGGGCATGCATGCGCTGTTCGCGACCGCGCCGCCGGGCGTGAAGGGGCGCCGGAACGCGCGCATCGCGTCGATCGAGATCGACGGGGCCAGATGGCTGGACGACAAGGGCCGCCTCCGGCAGCCAGAGGCTCGAGCCCCATATCGCCGCCGGCGAAACCAACTGACGGGACGAAACAGGACAGCCCGGACGCATCCCCATGCGTCCGCCATTCCGGGAGGGGATTGATATGGAACCATACGATTATCTCGTTGTCGGCGCCGGTTCCGCCGGTTGCGTCATGGCGAGCCGCCTGTCCGAGGATTCCAGGAAAAGCGTCCTGCTGATCGAGGCGGGACCGTCGGCGGATTATTTCTGGATCAACACCCCCGCCGGCATGGGCCCGCTTTTCCTCAACAAGCGCTACAACTGGGCCTTTACCACCGAAACCGTTCCGACCCTTGGCGGGCGCACGGTCTATTGGCCCCGCGGCAAGACGCTGGGCGGATCGAGTTCCGTCAACGGCATGGTCTATTCGCGCGGCCATCCGATGGATTACGACCATTGGGCCAGCCTCGGCAACGAGGGCTGGAGCTACCGCGATGTCCTGCCCTATTTCAGGAAATCCGAGTGCAACGAGCGGGGCGCAGACGCGTTTTTCGGCGGCGACGGCCCGCTGGCGGTCAGCGACCCGGTGATCCGCCACCCCTCGACCCAGGATTTCGTCGCCGCCGCCGTCAGGAACGGCATCCCCGAGATCCGCGGCCTGAACGCGCCGCCCTACGAAGGCGTCTCGTATCAGCAATTCACCATTCGCGGCGGCCGCCGGGAATCCGCCTATACCGCCTTCGTCAAGCCGGTCCTGCATCGCCGCAACCTGACCGTGCTGACCGGGGTCCAGGTTCTGCGCATCGTCCTCCGAAACGGCGAGGCGACCGGCGTCGAGGTGATCCAGGACGGCGCCAGGCGGATCATCCACGCCGCGCGCGAGGTCATCCTGTCCGCCGGCGCGCTGGCCTCGCCGCATCTGCTGATGCATTCGGGGATCGGCGATGCCGGGCAGCTTCGCAAGTTCGGCATCCAGGCGGCAAGGCACCTGCCCGGCGTCGGGCAGAACCTGCAGGACCATTGGTTCGCGCCCTTCCTGATGCGGGTGACGCCCGACAGCTCCTATAACGGCCACCTCGTCGGATGGCGCAAATATGTCGAGGGGATGCGCTACCTGCTGACCCGTCGCGGCTACCTGGCGATGGGATCCTCGGCGGTCAGCGCCTATGTCCGGTCCACGCCCGACCAGCCGCAGCCCGACCTGCAACTGGCGATCCGGCCGATGACCTCGAACTTCCTGCCCAGCGGCCAGGTCGTCGTCGACCCCGAGCCGGGGATGAGCGGGGCGACGGTGCTGGTCGGCCCGAAATCGACCGGCCATATGGCACTGAAATCCGCGGACCCGCTGGCGGCACCGGCCTTTCACCCGAACTATCTGGGCGACGAGGACGACATCCGCCGCACCCTGATCGGCATGAGGTTGTTTCGCAGGATCCTCGCCACCGAGCCGCTGTCGCGGCGGATCGTCAGCGAACTGGCGCCCGGACCCGATGCCGTCACAGACGACCAGCTGCTGGATCATCTGAAACAGGCCGGCAGCACGGGCTGGCACCAGACCAGCACCTGCAAGATGGGCAGGGACGAGATGGCGGTGGTCGATCCGCAGCTGCGCGTTCACGGCATCGGCCGGCTGCGCGTGGCGGACGCCTCGGTCATGCCGCGCATCACCCGCGGCAACACCAGCGCCCCGACCATCATGATCGCCGAGAAGGCCGCGGACATGATCCGCAAGTCGCCGCTGCCGCCTTGGCAGGCTGCGCCGCGCTGAGGCGCATCGGATCGCGGCCCGGCCGGCCAGGCGGGCCCGCCCGAAGCCCGGCGACGCAAAGCAAGGCGCGGGCCGCAAGCGCATCCCCTGCGCGGCGGATCAGGCATGGAAACGGGGAACCGATCAGAGCCAGAATGGAAACCGGGCGTCTAGCGCCTGATATTCAAAGCATTTCTTGATAGGATGGCGACCCCGCCAGGACTTGAACCCGGAACCTAGCGCTTAGAAGGCGCTTGCTCTATCCAGTTGAGCTACGGGGCCGCATGGCGGCAGTCATGGCGCAGGACGGCGGCTGAATCAACCGTTCAATCCGAACCGCGCAGCGCAATCGTCATGAAGACGCTGTTCGGATCGGGGTGGTAGTCGCCAAAGGGCGGGCATTCGACGAAACCCGCCCGCGCATAAAGCCCGCGCGCGGCGATGAAGGTCGGCTGCACCCCGGTTTCCAGGCTCAGCCGCGCCATGCCCTCGGCCCGCGCATGGGCGACCAGCGCCCCGAGCATGCGGCGGGAATGGCCGCGCCCGCGCGCCTCGGCCAGCACATGCATGGACTTGATCTCGCCATGATCGGGGGCGATGCGCTTGACCGCGCCCATGCCGACCGGCACGCCGCCCTCGCGCAGCACGAAAAAGGCGATCTCGGGGCCCTCCAGCGCGGCGCGCGGCAGCATGTGGATCGATTCCGGCGGCGTGTCGGCATGCATGTCGGCGGTATGGCGCCGAAACAGCAGCGCCAGATCCTCGCCCAGGGGGCTTTCCCGCCCGATCACCAGATCCCCGCCACCCATCGCACCGTCCCTTTGCTGCTGCGCGCCGGACCCTAGCAGCGGCCGGCGCGATTGCGAAGCCCCGCGCGGCCAGGCGGCATGAAAAATAAGGAAGAATGCGCGCGCCAGCCCCTTGCGGCCCGGACGCTTTCCGCGCCGGGCCGGCGGCAGGGGAACAGCGGTCCGCCGCCCGGCCAGCCTTGGGAAAACATTCGCCGCCCGCCGGGGCGGCCGGGGCCCGCCCGGCTTGCCCGGCCCCGACCCGCCCGCTACCTCTGGCGCGGAAACGGAGGCGCCCATGTCCATCGTCATCGAGCACATGACCAAAAGCTTCGACGGCACCGCTGTCCTGCGCGGCATCGACCTGACCATCGAATCGGGCGAGCTGGTGGCGCTGCTCGGACCCTCGGGCTCGGGCAAGACCACGCTTCTCAAGATCATCGCCGGGCTGGAATGGCCGGACTCGGGCGGGCTGGTGGTGCATGGCGCCGACTGGCTGCACCTGGCGGCGCAGGACCGCCGCATCGGCTTCGTCTTTCAGCATTACGCGCTGTTCCCGCATATGAGCGTGCGCGACAACATCGCCTTCGGCCTGACCGTGCGCCCGCGCGCCCAGCGGCCGGGCAAGGCGGTGATCGCGGCCAAGGTGGACCAGCTGCTGGAGTTCCTGCAGATCGCGCATCTGGGCGACCGCTACCCGGCTCAGCTTTCGGGCGGCCAGCGCCAGCGGGTGGCGCTGGGGCGCGCGCTGGCCATCGAGCCCACGGTGCTCTTGCTGGACGAGCCCTTCGGCGCGCTCGACGCCGCCGTGCGCCGCGACCTGCGCGCCTGGCTGCGCCAGGTGCATGACGAGGCCGGATCGACCACGATCTTCGTCACCCACGACCAGGAGGAAGCCTTCGAGCTGGCCGACCGCGTCGTAGTGATGGGCGAGGGCCGGATCGAGCAGATCGGCAATGCCGACCAGATCCACGATCATCCCGCCAGCCCCTTCGTCGCCCGCTTCATGGGCGCGACCATCGAATTGCCGGTGATGCTGCAGGCCGGCCGGGCCGAGGCGCAGGGGCTGGACCCCAGCCGCCTGCCGCGCCGCGCCCTGCCCGACGGGCCGGCCACGCTGTTCCTGCGCCCCGCCGACGTGACGCCCCTGGCAGATCCCGCCGGGCGCTGGCAGGTCGCCCATCGCACCAGCAACGGCGCCCTGCTGCGGCTGGAGCTGACCGACGGCACCGGCCAGTTCGGCATCGACCTGCCCCGCCGCGCGCCCGAGGCGCAGGGGCTGGTCCCCGGCGCCCGCGTCAACCTGCGCCCCGAGGCGGGCACGATCTTTCCCGGCCCGCGCGCCCTGGCTTCGCAGGCCGCCACCGCCGCATTCCCCCGCAAGGAGAAAAGCCTATGACGATCCGCAAGCTTCACGTCGCCGCGCTGGCGCTGATGCTGGGCAGCAGCCCGGCGCTGGCCCAGGACAAGATCCTGAACGTCAGCTATGACATCGCCCGCGAGCTGTTCGAGGCGCTGAACCCCGAGTTCCAGGCGCATTGGAAGGAAAAGACCGGCCGCGACGTGACCATCGACCAAAGCCATGGCGGCTCGTCGAAACAGGCGCGCGCCATCCTCGAAGGGCTGCCGGCCGATGTCGTCACCTTCAACCAGGAAACCGACGTGGACGTGCTGGCCCAGAACGGCCTGGTGGCCGAGAACTGGCGCGAGGCCCTGCCGAACGGCGCCTCGCCCTATTACTCGCTGCCCGCCTTCCTGGTGCGCAAGGGCAATCCCAAGGGGATCAAGGACTGGTCGGACCTGGCGCGCGACGACGTGCAGGCGGTGTTCCCCAACCCCAAGACCAGCGGCAACGGCCGCTATACCTATCTGGCCGCCTATGCCTATGCCCTGACGCAAGCGGGCGGCACGCCCGAGACGGCGCAGGAATTCGTCGGCAAGATCTTTGCCAACGTCCCGGTCTTCGACACCGGCGGCCGCGCCGCCACCCAGACCTTCGCCGAGCGCAATATCGGCGACGTGCTGATCACCTTCGAGGCCGAGACCAAGGGCATCGCCAAGCAATACGAGGCCCAGGGCTTCGAGGCCGTGACCCCCGCGACTAGCCTTTTCGCCGCCTTCCCGGTCGCCGTGGTGGCCGAGAACGCCGAAAAGAACGGCTCGACCGAGGTTTCGACGGAATATCTCAACTGGCTCTACTCGCCCGAGGCGCAGGACACCCTAGCCGAGAACCACTATCGCACCACCGACGAGGCGGTGACGGCGAAATACGCCGCCGAGTTCCCCGAGGTGAAGCTCTTGACCGTGGACGAGGTCTTCGGCGGCTGGCAGAAGGTGCAGGATGAGCACCTGGCCGAGGGCGGCATCCTCGACAAGGTCTTCGTCAACCAATGAGCGCCGCCGCCGCGCCCATCCGCGCGAAACGCGTATTGCCGGGGTTCTCGCTGAGCCTCGGCACCACGTTGCTTTACGTCGGGCTGGTGATCCTGATCCCGGTGGCGGCGCTGGTGCTGAAGGGGGCCGAGATCGGGCCGGCGCGGTTCTGGGCCATCGTCACCGCGCCGCGCACGCTGGCGGCGCTGCGGGTGACGCTGACCGCCGCCGCCGCGGCCACCGTCTTCAACGCCTTCTACGGCCTGCTGATGGCCTGGGTGCTGACGCGCTACGACTTTCCCGGCAAGCGCATCCTGGACGCGCTTATGGACATTCCCTTCGCCCTGCCGACCGCCGTCGCCGGCATCTCGCTGACCGCGCTTTATTCGGCGAACGGCTGGTTCGGCGCGCCGCTGGCCGGCGCCGGGATCGAGCTGGTCTATACGCTGGGCGGCGTGATCCTGGCGATGACCTTCACCTCGATCCCCTTCGTGGTGCGCGCGATCCAGCCGGTGCTGGAGGATCTGGACCCGGCGCTGGAGCAGGCGGCGATGACGCTGGGCGCCCGGCCCTTTGCCATCTTCCGCCGCGTGGTGCTGCCGGCGATCCTGCCGGCCTGGCTGGCGGGTTCGACCGTGGCCTTCGCCCGCTCGCTGGGCGAGTTCGGCGCGGTGGTGTTCATCGCCGGCAACCTGCCCTTCAAGACCGAGATCGCGGCGCTGCTGGCCTTCATCCGGCTGGAGGAATACGACTACCAGGGCGCCGCCGCCATCGCGCTGGTGCTGCTGCTGTTCGCGCTGATCCTGCTGGTGGTCTCGAACCTGATCCAGTTCCGCGCCGCCCGCCACCTGGAGGCCCGCTGATGAGCACCGTCGCGCTGACCCACGCCCCCGGCCAAAGCCGCGCGGTGCCGCGGCTGCTGATCGGGCTGGCCTTCGCGCTGACCGCGATCTTCGTGGTGGCGCCCCTGGCCTTCATCTTCTGGCGCGCCTTTGCCGAGGGCTGGGCGGTCTATCTGAAGAACATCGCCGATCCGCTGGTCCTGCATGCGATCTGGCTGACGACGCTGGTCGCGGTGATCGTGGTGCCGGTCAACATCGCCTTCGGCATCGCCGCCGCCTGGGCCATCGCCCGCTTTCGCTTTCCGGGGCGCAAGCTCTTGATGGTGCTGATCGAGATCCCCTTCTCGATCTCGCCGATCATCGCCGGCATCTGCTACCTGCTGCTTTACGGCCGGCAGGGCCTGCTGGGCCCGTGGCTGGCCGCGCATGACCTGAAGGTCATGTTCGCCCTGCCCGGCATCGTGCTTGTGACCATGTTCGTCACCGCCCCCTTCGTCGTGCGCGAGGTGCTGCCGCTGATGCAGGCGCAGGGCTCGGAACAGGAGCAGGCGGCGGTCACGCTGGGCGCGCGCGGCTGGCAGGTGTTTTCCCGCGTCACCCTGCCCAATATCCGCTGGGCGCTGCTTTACGGCGCGGTGCTTTGCACGGCGCGGGCGGTGGGCGAGTTCGGCGGCGTCTCGGTCGTCTCGGGCTCGATCCGCGGGCAGACCAACACCCTGCCCCTGCAAATCGAGCTGATGTTCAACGACCTCAACACCACCGGCGCCTTTGCCGCCGCCTCGACGCTGACCGTGATCGCGCTGGTGGTGCTGGTCGTCAAGGCCGCGTTGGAAAGCCGCAGATGACGGCTCGTAACTGGCGGGAATGTCAGTGGACTTGACCCGCCACCCCGCCTAGGCTGCAGGCCATGGACGCCGCGATCAAGGACCAGAAACAGCCCTGCCCCGAACTGCCGAAGCCCCGCAGCTTCTGGCAGCGCATTGCCGACCGGCTGGCGGCGATCGTCGGCGCGCGCCGCCCGGCCACCCCGCCCGAGAAATCGGTGGCCTTCACCATCGCCGTGATCGCGCTGGGGGCCAAGCTCGCCAAGGCCGACGGTGCCGTGGCGCGGTCCGAGGTGGCGGCCTTTCGCCGCGTCTTCATCATCCCGCGGTCCGAGGAAAAGAACGCCGCCCGCGTCTTCGACCTGGCGCGGCAGGACGTGGCGGGCTTCGACGCCTGGGCGCGGCGCATCGCGGCCATGTTCCCGGCGGGCGACCCGGTGCTGGCCGATGTGGTCGAGGGGCTGTTCATCATCGCCGTCGCCGATGGCGACCTGCACGAGGCCGAGATCATTTTCATCGACGAGGTGGCGCGCATCTTCGGCCTGCCCGCCGCGCAGGTGGCGGCGATCCGCGCCCGCCACGACCGCCGGCAGGGCTGCCCCTCTTGCGAGGTGCTGGGCGTGACGCCCGACACGCCGCTGCCCGAGGCGCGGCGGCGCTGGCGCGAACTGGTGCGCGAAAGCCATCCCGACCGCGCCCTGGCCCGCGGCCTGCCGCCCGAGGCGATCCGCCTGGCTGAGGCGCGCACCCGCGCGCTGAACGAGGCATGGGAGACCTTCCGCAACATGCACCCCAAGCGCTGCGCCGGCCCCAGCCTGTCGACCTAGGCGGGCTACGGAAAAACGGCCCGGGTGTCTAGATCCGGCTCTGGACGCCGGGAAATTCGCCGCAAAATGACCCGGAAACCTCAAATTCCTGGACCAGTTGCGCCAGATCGGGGACCAATTCCTTTACAGAAAAGGCCCAAGATCCTTTTCCAGCAGCCTGCCAGGGGCCAAGGCATTGCCGGGACGCCTGTGACCTGCGCGCCCCGGCATCCTCGTCGCGTCAGGCCATCGCCGCGCGCAGCGCCTTGCGGCGCGCCACGCGCTCGCGGATCGCCTCGATGTCCGTCACCGGGGTCGCGGCGAACAACTCGCGCGTATAGGGGTGGCGGGGGTCTGCGAAGACCTCTTCGCGGCTGCCCTGCTCGACCGCCTCGCCCTTGTTCATCACCAGCACGTCGTCGGCGATATAGCGCACCACCGACAGGTCGTGGCTGATGAAGACATAGGCCAGGTTGAACTCGTCCTGCAGGTCGGCCAGCAGGTTCAGCACCTGCGCCTGGACCGAAAGGTCCAGCGCCGAGACCGGCTCGTCCAGCACCAGCAGCGTCGGGTTCAGCATCAGCGCGCGGGCGATGGCGATGCGCTGGCGCTGCCCGCCCGAGAACATGTGCGGATAGCGGTTGAACACCTCGGGCGGCAGGCCGACCTTGGCCAGCATCTCCTCGGCGCGGCGGCGACGCTCGGCGGCGGGCGTGTCGGTGTTCAGAAGCAGGGGCTCCATCAGCACGTCGCCGATCTTCTGGCGCGGGTTCAGGCTGCCATAGGGGTTCTGGAACACCATCTGCACCTTGGAGCGCATCTCGCGCGTCAGCCGCGCCTTGCCGATGTCCACGGGCTTGCCGTCGATCAGCAGCTCGCCGCCCGAGGCCGGGTCGATCAGCGCGATGATCCGCGCCAGCGTCGACTTGCCCGAGCCGGATTCGCCGACGATGGCCAGCGTCTTGCCGCGATCGACCGAGAAGCTGATGCCCTTGACCGCGCGCACCATCTTGGCGGCGCGGGTCAGCGAGCCGGGGACGTAATAGTCGCGGATCAGGTTGCGCCCTTCGACGACACTCATGGCTGCACCTCCGGTTCAAGGAAGCTGCCGACGGTGGGCAGCCGGTCGCCCGTCGCGTTCTCGGGCAGGGCCGAAAGCAGCGCGCGGGTATAGGGATGCGAAGGTGCCTCGAACAGCGTCAGCACGTCGGCCTCTTCCATCTTGCGGCCCTTGTATTGCACCTGCACGCGGTCCGCCGTCTCGGCCACCACGCCCATGTCGTGGGTGATCAGGATCAGCGCCATGCCGGTCTGTTCCTGCAGTTTCATCAGCAGGTCGAGGATCTGCTTCTGGATGGTCACGTCCAGCGCCGTCGTCGGCTCGTCCGCGATCAAGAGGCGCGGGCCGGTGGCGATGGCCATGGCGATCATCACCCGCTGGCATTGCCCGCCGGACATCTGGTGCGGATAGCTTTTCAGCTTTTCCTCGGGGTCGGGGATGCCGACCTGGCGGAACAGCTCCAGCGCGCGGGCGCGGGCGGCGCGTTTCGACAGGCCCGCGTTGAAGCGCAGCACCTCCTCGATCTGGTAGCCGGTGGTAAAGCTGGGGTTCAGGGACGCGATGGGTTCCTGGAAGATCATGGTGATCTCGCGCCCGATGATGCGGCGGCGCTGGCGCGGGGTCATGCGCAGCAGATCCTGCCCGTCGAAGGTCATCTCGTCGGCGGTGACGGTGGCGGTGTCGGGCAAAAGCCCCATCGCCGCCAGCATCGACACCGACTTGCCCGAGCCCGACTCGCCCACGATGGCCAGCACCTCGCCCTTGTCCACGGTCACGTCGATGCCGTCCACGGCGGTGAAGCTGCCGGTCGAGGTGGCGAAGCGCACGGTCAGGTTGCGGATTGTCAGAAGCGCCATCGGTCAGCTCCGCTTCAGTTTCGGGTCGAGCGCGTCGCGCAGCCCGTCGCCCATCAGGTTGATCGCCAGCACCGAGACCAGGATGGCGAGGCCGGGGAAGGTCACGACCCACCAGGCGCGCAGGATGAACTCGCGCGCCTCGGCCAGCATGGTGCCCCATTCGGACGCCGGCGGCTGCGCGCCCATGCCGAGGAAACCCAGCGCGGCGCTGTCGAGGACCGCCGAACTGAAGGAAAGCGTCGCCTGCACGATCAAGGGCGCCAGGCAATTGGGCAGGATGGTCTTGAACATCAGCCGCAGGTTGCCGGCGCCCGCCACCTTGGCGGCGGTGACATATTCGCGCGCCTTCTCGCCCATCACCGCGGCGCGGGTCAGGCGTGCGAAATGCGGCTGGTAGACGATGGCGATGGCGATCATCGCATTGGTCAGCCCCGGCCCCAGCACGGCGACCAGCACCAGCGCCAGCAAGAGCGAGGGAAAGGCCAGCACCACGTCCATGACGCGCATGATGACGGTATCGACCCAGCCGCCGAAGAAACCGGCGACCAGCCCGATGATGATGCCGCCGGTCAGGGCGATGGCGACGACGACGATGCCGATGAACAGCGAATATTGCGCGCCATGGATCAGCCGCGACAGCATGTCCCGGCCCACGGCATCGGTGCCCAGCAGAAAGCCCGCGCGCCCGCCCTCTTGCCAGATCGGCGGCACCAGCAGCGCGTCGCGATATTGCTGCGTCGGGTCATGCGGCGCGATCAGCGACGCGAAGATCGCGGTCAGCACCAGCAGGACGAAGACGACGAGGCCGATCACCGCGCCGCGGTTCTGGCTGAAATAGAACCAGAACTCGCGCAGCATCCGGCGGCGGATGGCCGCGTCCGAAATCTTGACGGTGGTATCGGTCATTTGTGCCGGATCCTCGGGTTGATGAGACCATAGGTCAGGTCGACGATCAGGTTCACGATCATCACGATGGCGGCGATCAGCAGCAGGCCCGACTGCACCACCGGATAGTCGCGGCGCGAGATCGAATCGATCATCCACTTGCCGATGCCGGGCCAGGAAAAGATCGTCTCGGTCAGGATGGCGCCCGCCATCAGAACGCCGACCTGCAGGCCGATGGTGGTGATGACCGGGATCATGGCATTGCGCAGCGCATGGACCCCGATCACCCGGCGGGTCGACAGGCCCTTGGCCCTGGCGGTGCGGACGTAATCCTCGCCCATCACCTCCAGCATGGCCGAGCGGGTCTGCCGCGCGATCACCGCCAGCGGAATGGTCGCCAGCACGATCGAGGGCAGGATCAGGTGGCTCAGCGCCGAGGCGAAGGCGCCCTTCTGCCCGGAAATCAGGCTGTCGATCAGCATGAAGCCCGTGACCTGCGGAAAGAAATACATCAGCGAGATGCGGCCCGAGACCGGGGTCCAGCCCAGCACGCCGGAAAACAGGATGATGAGCAGAAGCCCCCACCAGAAGATCGGCATGGAAAACCCGACCAGCGCCGCGGTCATCGAAACCTGGTCGAACCAGCTGCCGCGCTTGATCGCCGCGATCACGCCCACCGGCACGCCGATCACCGTGGCGATGATGATGGCCACCAGCGCCAGCTCGACCGTGGCCGGGAACAGCGCCAGGAACTCGGTCAGCACCGGCTTCTTCGTCACCAGCGAATTGCCCAGGTCGCCCTGCAGCAGGTTGCCGAGATAATGCAGGTATTGCTGCCAGACCGGCTTGTCATAGCCAAGCTGCGCCGCGATCTGGGCATAGCGCTCGGGCGAGACGCCGCGCTCGCCGGCCATCAGCAGCACCGGATCGCCCGGCAGCAGGCGGATGAAGCCGAAGGCCACCAGCGTGATCCCGATCATCGTCGGGACCAGGTAAAGCAGTTTCTTGAGGATGAATCTGAGCATCGAACCCTAACCTAAGGGCCGTGCAAGGAAATTTCCCTGCACGGCCGCGAGAGTTTCAATCCGGGCGCGACCTTATTCGGTCAAGTCCACGGTGTCGAAGACATAGTCGCCCAACGGCGACTGCACGAAGCCGGTGACGTTCTTGGCCATCGGCACGTATTGGGTCGAATGCGCCAGCGTGGCCCAGGGTGCCTCGCGCTTGAAGATGACCTGCGCCTCTTCGTAAAGCTTGACCCGCTCGTCATGGTCCGAGGTCGCCTTGGCCTTGGCCAGCAGGTCCGAGAATTCCTGGTTGCACCAGAAGGCACGGTTCGCCCCGCCCGGCGTGGCCGCGGCGCAGGACAGAAGCACCGACAGGAAGTTGTCGGGATCGCCGTTGTCGCCGGTCCAGCCCAGGATGACGGCGCCCTTGCGGCCCTCTTCCATCGACTTCTTCAGGTATTCGCCCCATTCGTAGCTGACGATCTCGACCTTGACGCCGACCTTGGCGAAGTCGCTCTGGATCATCTCGGCGGTGCGGCGGGCGTTGGGCATGTAGGGGCGCTGCACCGGCATGGCCCAGACTTCCATGGTCAGGTCCTTGACGCCGGCTTCCTCCAGCATCGCCTTGGCCGCCTCGGGATCGTATTTGTCGTCCTCGATGGCGTCGTTATAGGACCACATGGTCGGCGGGATCGGGTTCTTGGCGACCTCGGCATTGCCCTGGTAGACGGCATCGATCAGCGCCGGCTTGTCCATGGCCATGTTCAGCGCCTTGCGGACCTGCGGGTTGTCGAAAGGCGCGACGGTGGTGTTATAGGCCAGGTAGCCCACGTTCAGGCCGGGCTGCTCGTCCAGCTTGAGGTTCGGATCGGCGCGGATCTCGTCCAGGTCGGCGGGCGCGGGATAGGGCATCAGGTGGCATTCGCCGGCCTTGAGCTTTTGCAGCCGCACCGAGGCGTCGGGGGTGATGGCAAAGACCAGGTCGTCGATCTTGGGCGCCTCGCCCCAGTAGTCGGCGTTCTTCTGATAGCGGATCACCGCGTCCTTCTGGTAGGCGACGAACTTGAAGGGGCCGGTGCCGATGGGGGCGTTGTTCAGGTCTTCGCGGGTGCCGGCGGCGTCCAGCGCATCGGCATATTCCTTGGACACGATCGAGACGAAGGGCATGGCCACATTGGCCAGGAACGGCGCCTCGGGCTGGTTGAGGGTGAACTTCACCGTATGGTCGTCGACCTTTTCGATGGACTTGATCAGCTTGTCCATCTCCATCGAGGAATAATACTCATAGGTGATGCCGGGGATGTATTCGTGCCAGGGATGGTCGGCGCTGGCCTGGCGCTCGAAGGTGAAGATCACGTCGTCGGCGTTGAAGTCGCGCGAGGGCGTGAACTTGTCGTTGGAATGGAACTTCACGCCCTGGCGCAGATGGAAGGTGTATTCCAGCCCGTCCTCCGACACGTCCCAGCTTTCGGCCAGGGCCGGCTCGATCTCGGTGGTGCCCGGCTTGAACTGCACCAGACGGTTGTAGACCGCATGGCCCGAGGCGTCGAAGGTGGTGCCCGCGGTATAGGGCGCGGCGTCGAACCCTTCCGGCGAGCCCTCCGAGCAATAGACGAAGGTCTTGGCATGCAGCGGCGCCGCAGCCATCAAGGCGAAAGCCGATGCCGCAAGCATCCGGGTGGAGAAGAGTGACATAATGCCTCCCATGTCTAGAGATATTCCCTGTCCCGATGCAAACGAATCTGCCTGACAGGTCAAGTGCTTTGCCGGGTCTGATCGTCGATTTGCCGCAATGACGCTGCGAAACGCCAGAATCATCGGGCGAATCTTGGCGTTCCACCGGGCAGCCATGGGAGGGCCCCCGCCGCAAAAACAGACAGAACCGGACCGTTCAGACGCTGCCGCGCCGCCGGTTCCGGCCCTGGGCGGGATGATTCTCGGCCCGACATCTGCGGATCGGCGCAGCGGGCAGGTCCGCGCCGGCGGCGGGACATCATCCGCCGTCGCCACGCCCCAGGAAAAGCGCCACGAAAAGATAGATCCCTGCCGCACCGAACAGGATGGCCCAGAAGAAGGCGCCGCCCGCTGCCTCGAACGCCGCCCAAAGCAGGGGCAGCAGGACGCAGAGGACGCGGACCCAGAGCGGGCGGAAGAACGGGTGTTTGGGATCGACCAGCATCCCGCCAGCCTAGTGCAGCGCGGCTGCCGGCGCCATATCCCTCGGCGCCTTGGGCCGATGGGGTGGCATTGCGCCGGCTCCAGCCTGCCGAGGCCTGGCCGCCTCGACCACCGGCGGCGGCGCCTGCCCTTCTTTCGTGCCCAAATATCCTGGGGGGACGTTTCCTCCACCCCGTCGAGGGGTGGAGGAAACGCGGGGGGCAACGCCCCCCGACGCCAGCGGCGCAGCCGATCCCGGCGCGGCCGTCCGGCACCCGGCCGCACCGCCGGGACACAAACACCGGCCGCCCCGGCCACACCCTCGATCCTGGATCGCCCCGCCATACATCCTGCATTCAGCCGGGGGAATGCGTCAGGAAAAGCGCGCGCTTGCATCGGCCCGACGGGCCCTCACCCCATGCCCAGCGGATCCTGGCGCCAGCGGGCGCGCTGGCGGTCCTCGCGCAGGCTCCACAGGGCGATGGCGCCCCAGGACAGGCAATAGGCCAGCCCCAAGGCCAGCACCAGCCAACCCGGAATCGGGCCGATGGCGGCGCGCTCCAGCAATTCGCCCGCCGATTGCAGCGGGGTCGGATGCACCCCCAGCTTGCCCAGATAGGCCGCGGTCTGGATCAGCAGGATCCAGAAGTAATTGCGCCGGATGCGCCGGCCGATGGCAGTGCGCAGGCTGACGTGATAGGCGGGGCGGCGGTAATCCTCGGCCAGCCGGTCCTGCCAGCCGGTTTCCAGCCGCAAATCGCCGTCGCGCAGCATCGGCGCCATGAAGTTCAGCTCCATCCAGCGGCAGCGCGCGCGCCAGACGTTGAAATAGCGATAGCGCCGGGCCTCCAGCATCAGGAAGAAGATGATGAGGATGCCGACCAGAACCAGCGGCAACGGCGATGCCTGGGGCGAGGAAAAGGTGATCGACAGCGCCACCCCCAGCGTCACCACCGACCAGTTCGTCGTGGTGTCGAGCCGCGTGCGCCAGATGGTCGAGCGATAGATTTCGGCCCGGTAAAGATGCGCAAGCGCGCCGATTTCCGCCGTGTCCAGCGACTTGCGGCTGTTCTGCTGTCCGTCCATATGCGCGTTCTCCCTGCCTTGCAGCTTGGCAGGGCCGGACCTTGCCGGCAAGACCCCCGGTCCGCGGCCGGACCCTCCGCGGCCTTCAGCCCAGCCGCTCGATCAGCGCCATCGCGGCTTGCGGATTATGCGCCTTGTGGCCGCCGATGACGTAAAGATAGACGTCGCGCGGCCCCGGGACCGCGTTCGGCCCGACATGATCCAGCCCCTCGGGCAGCTCGCCCGCGGCCCAGATCCGCGCCCTTTCCGCCCAAAGATCCAGCGCGGCCGGCGAATAGCCCAGCGCCTCGTCCGCGCTGGTGCCCATGATGCGCGCATAGACGAAGGGCGCGGTCGGATCGGCGATCTGCAGATACTTGCCGTCCGCGGCGACCACGGCCGCCACCCCATGCTCGCGCAGCATCTCGGTAAAGGCGGGCGTGCGGAAGCTCTCGTGGCGGACCTCGACCACATGGCGCAGCGCCCTGCCCTCGGCCGAGGCGGGCAGCAGCTTCAGGAAGGCCTCGAAATCCGCCGGCTCGAATTTCTTCGTCGCCATGAACTGCCAGTTGATCGGCCCCAGCTTGTCGCCCAAGAGCATGACCCCGCCGGACAGGAAGCGCGCGATGGTTTCGCCCGCATCGGCCAGCACCTTGCGGTTGGTGGCATAGCGCGGCGCCTTCAGCGAAAAGACGAAATCCTCGGGCGTCTCGTCATGCCATTTGCGAAAGCTCTCGGGCTTTTGCGCGCCGTAATAGGTGCCGTTGACCTCGATCGAGGTCAGCCGGCGGCTGGCATGTTCCAGCTCGCGCCGCTGCGCCAGCCCCTCGGGATAGAAGCTGCCGCGCCAGGGCTCATAGGTCCAGCCGCCGATGCCGATGCGGATGCGTCCCGCCGCCGCCCTGCCCTTGTCCATCCCCCGTCCTCCTGCGCTGGCGATTCGGCCGATCATAGCGCAGGGCGCGGACCAGGCCCTAACCCGGCCGCTTGCGCGTCAGCGAGAACTTGTAGGGCGACATGCCGTATTGCCCCCGGAACACCTTGGAGAAATACGAGGACGAGCCGAAGCCGCAGGCCACCGCCACCTGCATGACGCTGAGATTGGTCTCGGTCAGCAGCGAGCGGGCATGCTGCAGCCGCACCCTGTTGAGGTATTGCAGCGGCGTCGTGTCCAGGTAGCGCTGGAACAGCCGCTCGAGCTGGCGGCGCGAGATGCCCAGGTGGCGGGCGCATTCGGCCAGGTCGATCTCGTCCTCGACATGGGCCTCGATATAGGCCACGGCGCGGATCAGGTGGTCGTTGCGCGTGCCCAGGCGGACGGAAAGCGAACTCAGCTGTTCGTCCTCGCCGCGGCGGATCTGGCCCAGCAGGCACATGTTCATCACCGCCTGGCCCAGCTCGGCGCCGTAGTAATCCTCGATCAGCTTCAGCGCCAGTTCGGCCGAGGCGACGCCGCCGGCGCAGGTGACGATGCGTTCGTCGATGCAGAAGATGCGCCGCTCGGGCACCAGGTCGGGATATTTCTCGGTAAAGTTCGGGATGTTTTCCCAATGCAGGGTAAAGCGGCGGCCGTTGAGGATGCCGGCACGGGCCAGCGCATAGGCGCCGGTGCAAAGCCCGCCCACGGTGCCGCCATGGCGCTATTGCTTGCGCAGCCAGTCGGTCAGCTCGGCGCTGCACCCCGCATCCGGCTCGACCCCGCCGCAGACCAGCACGTAATCCGAGGCCAGCGCCTCGGACAGCGGCGCGTCGGGCAGCAGCGGCACCCCGTTCGAGCAGGTGATCGGCGCGCCGCTTTCGCTGTGGATGCGCCATTTGAACAGCACCTGCTCGGTCAGCTGGTTGGCCACCCGCAAGGGCTCGATCGCCGAGGTGAAGGCCAGCATGGTAAAGCGCGGCATCAGCACGAAGGACACGGTGATCGGCGCCCGGACCGGCGTCGCAAGCTTCACATGGGCAATGCCCCGCGCGATATAGCGTTCGCTGTCGTCAGCAACAGATTGCGGCACGATGGTTTCCCGGATGCTGCACCCGGCCGGGGGACCGGGCGTCCGTTCCGCATTGCCACAAGCCGCGGCGCGCTGCCAAGCCCCTTGGCAAGGGGCCGGGCAGCGTCGGCCCAAGGCCGCCTCAGGCGGCCAGCAATTCGTCGGCCGGGCCGAAGAACTCGTAATGGATGCGGTCCGCGGGCACGCCCGCCAGCGACAAGGCCGCCACCGCCGCGCGCAGGAAGGGGCGCGGGCCGCAGATATAGTAATCCGCCGCCTCCGAGGGGGTATTGGCCAGCAGCCATTCCTCGGTGATCAGCCCGGCATGGTCGTAGTCGCGGCCCGCGACCTCGTCCGCCAGCGGCGTCTGGTGGAAATCGGTGACGGTGATCTGCGGCCGCCGCTTGGCCAGCGCGCGGACATGGGCGCGCATCGCATGGGTGTCGCGGTCGTGGGTGCCGTGGATGTAATGCACCGGCACCGGCGCATCCGATTGCACCAGCGCCTCCAGCATGGCGACCATGGGCGTCAGCCCCACGCCCCCCGACAGCAGCACCACCGGCCGCTCGGGCCGGTCGGGCAGGAAGAACTCGCCCGCGGGCGCGGCCACCTTCAGCACCGTGCCCGGCCTTTGCTGGTGCAGCCAGCCCGAGACCAGCCCCTGCGGCTCGCGCTTGACCGAGATGCGATAGGTCTGGCCGTTCGCCGCGGCCGAGATCGAATAGTTGCGCTTGGCCGGGGCATGGCCGGGGATCTCCAGCCAGAAGGTCAGGTATTGGCCCGGCTTGTGCGCCATCACCGGCCCGCCATCGACCGGGCGCAGGATGAACGAGGCGATGGTGCTGCTTTCGCGGATCACCTCGTCGATGCGGAAGTCGCGCCAGCCGTTCCAGCCGCCCTCGACCGCCAGCTGCTCGTCATAGATCCGCCGCTCGCGCGCGATCAGGATATTGGCAAGGAACCAATAGGCCTCGCCCCAGGCATCCAGCACCTCGTCGGTGGCGGCATCGCCCAGAACCGCCTGGATGGCGCCCAGAAGCGCCTCGGCGACATGGGGGTAATGTTCGGGCAGGATCTGCAGGCCGACATGTTTCTGGGCGATGCGCTCGACCGCGGGAACCAGCGCCGTCACGTTGTCGATATTGTTGGCATAGGCCAGGATCGCCCCGGTCAGCGCGCGCGGCTGCGATTCCGAACCGCCCTGGTGCGTCTGGTTGAACAGGTCGCGGATGTCCGGGTTCTGGAACATGCGCGCATACATTTCGCGAATGATGTCAAGGCCATGCGCCTCAAGCGCGGGGACGGTGGCTTTGACCAGGGCGATGGTCTGCGCGCTCAGCGGCTGCGGCATTCGGCTTCTCCTGCAAGGGGGCGCGGCAAGGGATCGGCCGCGACTCAAAACATGTATTGTGGATACATGTATCTTTGCCGCCAGAAACATGCAATCAGGATACATGTTTTATCGGAGCCTGCGATGCGCCTGACGCGCTATACCGATTATGCCATGCGCGTGCTGCTGTATCTGGGCCGCGAGCCCGAGCGGCTCTGCTCGATCGGCGAGATCGCGCAGGCCTATGGCATTTCGCAAAACCACCTGATGAAGGTCATCAACGACCTGGTGCATGCCGGCTTCCTGGCCAGCCTGCGCGGGCGCAACGGCGGCATCCGCCTGGCCCGTCCGCCGGCCGAGATCAATGTCGGCGCGCTGGTCCGCCATACCGAGGACGATTTCGACCTGGTCGGCTGCGGCACCTGCATCATCGCGCCGGCCTGCGGGCTGACCTCGGTGCTGGACGAGGCGATGGCGGGGTTCATGGCGGTGCTGGACGGCTACAGCCTGGCCGACGTGCTGGCGCGGCGGCCGGATTTCTCGCATCTGCTGCACCCGGTCGCGGCGCGCGAACCGGCACGGTCCTGACCCGGATCAGCCGTCCGGCCCGGCATCCCTTTCGCGGAACGCCCAGTCCTGGAACGCCTGGGCGTTCTCGGCCAGGTCGGCGGGCTGCGGATCGTTGGCCAGCAGGTAATAGCCATAGTTTTCCAGCACCGTGACCGGGGACAGCTGCACCAGCCGGCCGCTGTCCAGGTCATCGCGGATCATCGCCAGCGGGCATAGCGCCACCCCCTGCCCGGCCAGGGCGGCGGCGCGAAGCAGATTGAAATCCTCGAAGACCGGCCCGGCCTCGTCCGGGCCGATGCCCTCGCCCATCCGCGCCAGCCAGGCGCGCCAGGCGGATGTGTCGGTGTCGTGCAGCAGCCCGGCGGCCCTGATCCCGGCGGCCGAGGGCGGCGCCTCGCCCAGGCCGGACAGCAGCGAGGGGTTGCAGACCGGCGCGCTTTCGCCGGGCAGGAAGGCCAGCACCCGCACCCCCGGCATGACCGGCGGGCCATCCGAGAAGACGAAGGCGAAATGCGTGCTGCGAAAGTCGATCTCTTGCCCGTGCATGGCATAGACCACGCGCAGCGCCAGGTCGGGATGCGCCTGCCGAAAGCGCGAAAGCCGCGGGATCAGCCAGCAGATCGCGACCGAGGGGATGGCGGCGATCACCAGCGGCTGCGCGCCGCCGGCCATGCGCACCCGCTTGCAGGCCGCCTCGATCTCGGCCAGCGACAGGCTCAGCGTGCGCGCCAGCTCCTGCCCGCGCGGCAGGAGGCGCGGCCGCGGCCCCGAGCGGTCGAACAGCGCAACCCCCAGGAATTCCTCGAGATGGCGGACCTGGTGGCTGACCGCCGACTGGGTGACGAACAGCGCCTTCGCTGCCTCCTTGAAGCTTTTCAGCCGGGCGACGGCCTCGAAGGCACGCAGGGCATTGAGCGGCAGAAGCGACATGGGAAGCGATCCGCAGAAGTTGAGATTTTCTCAAGCGAAGCATGAGAAACGGTCTTTTGACAAGACCCCTTGCACGCCCGATCCTGACGCCATCCGAACCCCCAAAGAACAAAGAGGACATCCCATGCAACGCGACAGGCTTCAAAGTTTCGTCGGCAATGGCGAGAAGGCGGCCCCGACCTTCTCGGTCACGGAAATGCAGCGCCGCCAGGACGCGATCCGCGCGCATATGGCGCAGGCGGGCGTCGATGCGGCGCTGTTCACCTCGTATCACAACATCAACTATTACGCGGATTTCCTCTATTGCCAGTTCGGCCGCCGCTACGGGCTGGTGATCGACCATGACAAGGCGACGACGATCAGCGCCGGCATCGACGGCGGCCAGCCCTGGCGGCGAAGCTTCGGTGGCAACGTCACCTATACCGACTGGCAGAAGGACAATTATTTTCATGCCCTGCGCCAGCTTGCCGGCAGCGCCAAGCGCATCGGCATCGAGTTCGACCATGTGAACATCGACCTGCTCGACCTGCTGAAGGCGGAATTTCCCGGCGTCGCGTTCGTCGACATCGCCGCCCCCGCCATGCGGCTGCGCATGATCAAGTCGGCCGAGGAGATCGCCCATATCACCGAGATGGCCCGCATCGCCGATGTCGGCGGCGCGGCCTGCGTCGAAGCGACCGCCGTCGGCGTGCCCGAGCACGAGGTGGCGCTGCATTCCACCGCCGCCATGGTGCGCGAGATCGCCAAGACCTGGCCGCATGCCGAGCTGCTGGACACCTGGACCTGGTTCCAGTCCGGCGTGAACACGGACGGCGCCCACAACCCGGTGACGAGCCGCAAGATCCAGCGCGGCGACATCCTGTCGCTGAACTGCTTCCCCATGGTCGCGGGCTATTACGTCGCGCTGGAGCGCACGCTCTTCGCCGAGGAGGCCAGCGACGAACACATCCGGCTGTGGGAGTTCAACTGCAAGGTCCACGACCGCGGCAAGGAATTGCTGGTGCCGGGCAAGAAATGCTCGGAGATCGCGGCCGAGCTGAACGAGATGTATGCGGCCCAGAACCTGCTGCAATACCGCAGCTTCGGCTATGGCCACAGCTTCGGCGTGCTCTGCCACTATTACGGCCGCGAGGCGGGGCTGGAACTGCGCGAGGATTGCGAGACGGTGCTGGAGCCCGGCATGGTCGTCTCGATGGAGCCGATGATCACCATCCCCGAGGGCATGCCCGGCGCCGGCGGCTATCGCGAGCATGACATCCTGGTGATCGAGGAAGGCGGGAACCGCAACATCACCGGCTTCCCCTATGGACCCGAGCATCTGATCGTCAAGGGCAAGGCCAAGGCCGCCTGACCCCCGCCGCCCGCCGGACCACCCGGCGGGCGGATCGCGTAACGGCGGTTCCGACCGCCGCCACCGGCCCGCATCCCCCGCGGGCCGGGCCGAAAGGCCATTGCCGGCAGAGGAGGCCGGCAGGAACACCCAAGGGAGGGTAATCAATGTCCAATCCAACGCTCGCCGCGGCGGCCGGCATGCCGCAGGATGCGGCGCCGGACGCCGAGGTCTCGCGCGATGTCGTCAGGAAGGTGCTGGGCGCCAGCTTCGTCGGCAATTTCGTCGAATGGTTCGACTATGCCTCATACGGCTATTTCGCCACCGTCATCGCCCATGCCTTCTTCCCCGAGATCGCGCCGACCAGCGCGCTGCTGGCGACCTTCGCGGTCTTCGCCATCTCGTTCATCATCCGCCCGGTCGGCGGCATCATCTGGGGCGCGATCGGCGACCGGGTCGGGCGGCGCACGGCGCTGTCCTGGTCGATCCTGATCATGTCGGGCGCCACCACCGTCATCGCGCTGCTGCCGTCCTATCACCAGATCGGCCTGCTGGCGCCGGTGCTTCTGCTGCTGGTGCGCATGGTGCAGGGCTTTTCCGCCGCGGGCGAATATGCCGGCGCCACCTCGTTCATCGCCGAATATTCGCCGACCCACCGCCGCGGCCTTTACACCAGCATCGTGCCGGCCTCGACCGCCGCGGGGCTGCTGGCCGGCTCGCTGATGTCGGCGGGGCTCTTCGCCTTCCTGGACGAGGCGCAGATGCAAAGCTTCGGCTGGCGCATCCCCTTCCTGCTGGCGCTGCCGCTGGGCTTCATCGGCCTTTATATCCGGCTGCGGCTGGAGGATACGCCGAAATTCCGCGAGCTGGAAAAGACCCATCACGTCGAGGCCACCCCGGTGCGCGAGCTGTTTCGCAACCATCGCCGGCAGATCGCCATCGCCTTCGGCGTCACCTGCCTCAACGCCGTGGGCTTCTACCTGATCCTCAGCTACATGCCCACCTATCTCTCGACCGAGATGGGCATGGGCAAGGCGCAGGCCTTCCTGGCCACCAGCATCTCGCTGGCCAGCTACATCTTCCTGATCTTCCTGATGGGCATGCTGTCGGACCGGCTGGGGCGCAAGACGGCGCTGATCACCGCCTCGGTGCTGTTCATGGCGCTGACCGTGCCGCTGTTCAGCATGCTCGACGGCGCGAGCTTCCTCACCATCGTGCTGATCCAGATCGCCTTCGGCGCGCTGCTGACCATCAACGACGGCACCCTGCCCTGCTTCCTGTCCGAGATCTTTCCGACCCGCGTGCGCTATTCCGGCTTCGCCTTCAGCTTCAACGCGGCGAATGCGCTGTTCGGCGGCACCGCGCCCTTCGTCGCGACCTGGCTGATCAGCGTGACCGGCAGCAAGCTGGCGCCGGCCTGGTACCTGGTCGGCGCCGCCGCGCTGGCGCTGGTCGCCATGCTGATGGCGCGCGAGACCGCCGGCAAGCCGCTGGAGGACTGATCGCGCAAGGTCAAAGGCAAGGCCCAGGGGGCCGGCCGCCGGCGATCCGCCGCGGCCGGCCCCTAGGATTCGACCGCGGGCAGGAAGGTGCCCTTCAGCCCCAGGATATGGTCATGCACCCGCCGCCCCGCCGGCGACAGCGCCATGTCCTCGCGCCGGATCAGGAACCAGTTGCGCTGGATCGGCAGCCCCTCGGCCTTCAGCGCCACCAGCCGGCCGGCGCGCAATTCCTCGGTCACGGTATGCTGCGAGATCAGCGCGATCCCCAGCCCGGCGATCACCGCCTGCTTGATGGTCTCGTTCGTGCCCATCTCGACCATGCGCCAGGGCGTGCCGTCGCCGATCCGGTCCAGGAAGCGCGTCATCAGGATGCGCGTGCCCGAGCCCGGCTCGCGCGCCAGATAGGTTTCGGCCAGCAGATCCCGCGGCGTCGCCGGATCGGCTGTGGCCAGCCGGTGATCGGGGGGCGCGACGATGATATGGGGATGCGGGCCGATGGGCTCGGCCACCACCGCCGGGTTGCGCGGCGGCCGGCCCATGATCGCCAGGTCCAGCGCGCGCGAGGTCAGCCACTGGATCACCGTGTCGCGGTTGCCGATGCGCAGCGTCACCTCGACCTCGGGCAGCGCGCGGCGCAGGTCGGCGACAAGGCGCGGCGCGAAATACTTGCCGGTCGAGACCACCCCCAGCGAGACGTTGCCGGTATGGCCGCTTTGCAGTGCCGCCACCCGCCGCGCACAGGTTTCCAGGGCGATGGCGATCTGCGCCTCGGCCTCCAGCACCGTCCGCCCCTCCTCGGTGGCAAGGAAGGCGCCATGCTCGCCGCGGATCACCATGGGCGCGCCCATCAGGTCTTCCAGCGCGCGCAGCTGGCTGTGGATCGCGGGCGGGCTGAGGCTAAGCTGCCCCGCGGCGCCCGTCAGAGAGCCGCTGTCGATCACCGCGCGCAGCACGCGCAGCTGGCGCAGGGTAATGGCACTGATCCGCTTCATTCAGAATTTCCGAAATACTTTTTTGCATTATTAAATGTTCCTTAAAATCTGGACATGTCAACAAGAAGACGGGACGCGCCAGAGGAGGGGCAGATGACCGCCGAGACAATCCAGACCGACCGCATTCCCGAGGAGCTTCGGCCCGTGATGCAGGCGATGGCCGAGGCCGGCGCCCGGCTTGCCGCGATCATCCGCCGGGGCGGCGACCTTGCCTCGCCGGTCGGGACCAATGCGGATGGCGACGGGCAGAAGGCGCTGGACGTGATGGCGGACGACCTGTTCCGCCAGGCGCTGGCCGGCGCGGGGGTGCGCTGGCTCGCCTCTGAGGAACAGGACGAGGCCGTGGCGCTGGACCCCGCGGGGCGCCTGGCCGTCGCCATCGACCCGCTGGACGGTTCCTCGAACATCGACACCAATGTCTCGATCGGCACGATCTTTTCGATCTACCCCGCCGAGGCGACGGCCGAGGCCAGCTTCCTGCGCCCGGCGCGCCAGCAGATCGCCGGCGGCTATATCATCTACGGCCCGCGCTGCGCCATGATGGTGACGTTCGGCGACGGCGTGCAGCATTACGCGCTGGACCCCGACAGCGACGGCTTCCGGCTGGTCACGGCCCGGCAGGAGATGCCCGAAAGCGCCCTGGAATTCGCCATCAACGCCTCGAACTACCGGCACTGGCCGCAGCCGATCCGGGCCTATATCGACGATTGCCTGGCCGGCAGCGACGGCCCGCGGGAACAGAACTTCAACATGCGCTGGATCGCCTCGCTGGTGGCGGAAACCCATCGCATCCTGATCCGGGGCGGCGTGTTCCTGTATCCGGGCGACGCGCGCAAGGGCTACGGCTCGGGCCGGCTGCGCATGCTCTACGAATGCGCGCCCATCGCCTTTCTGGTCGAACAGGCCGGCGGTCGCGCCACCAACGGGCTGGTCCCGATCCTCGACCAGGGCGCGGCGAGCCTGCACCAGCGCACGCCCTTCGTCTTCGGCTCGGCCGAGAAGGTCGCCCGCATCGCCGCCTATCACGAACTGCCCGAGACCGAGGTTTCGGCACTGTTCGGCCATCGCGGCCTGTTCCGGGCCTGATCTGGAAAAAGAAGGGACACCATGAGCAAGAAACACCCGATCATCTCTGTCACCGGCTCGTCGGGCGCAGGCACCACCACGATCAAGAACACCTTCGACCAGATCTTCCGCCGCGAAAGCATCACCGCCGTCAGCATCGAGGGCGACGCCTTCCACCGCTTCGACCGCGCGGCGATGAAGGCGGAACTGACGCGCCGGACCGAGACGGGCGACCACACCTTCAGCCATTTCAGCATCGAGGCCAACGAGCTGGAGCGCCTTGAGCAGGTGTTCCGCCACTACGGCGAGACCGGCACCGGCCAGACCCGGCATTACGTCCACGACGACCGCGAGGCCGAGAAATACGGCACGCCCCCCGGCCAGTTCACCGCATGGGAGGATTTCGCCCCCGACTCGGACCTGCTGTTCTACGAGGGGCTGCATGGCGCGGTCAGGTCGGACGGCATCGACATCGCCGGCCAGGCCGACCTGAAGATCGGCGTGGTGCCGGTCATCAACCTGGAGTGGATCCAGAAGATCCACCGCGACAAGGCCAGCCGCGGCTATTCGACCGAGGCCGTGACCGACGTGATCCTGCGCCGGATGCATGCCTATGTGCATGTGATCTGCCCGCAGTTCACCGAAACCGACATCAACTTCCAGCGCGTGCCGGTGGTGGACACCTCGGACCCGTTCATCGCGCGCTGGATCCCCACCGCGGACGAAAGCCTGGTGGTGATCCGCTTCAAGAACCCGCGCGGCATCGATTTCCCCTATCTGACCTCGATGATCCAGGGCTCGTGGATGAGCCGCGCCAATTCCATCGTCATTCCGGGGCCGAAGCTGGACCTCGCCATGCAGCTGATCCTGACGCCGATGATCCTGCGTCTGGTCAACGAATCGAAGCGCGCCTGAAGGGAGGGAAGAACATGAACCAGATGGCAAGGATCGACACCGGCATGGAGGCGCAGATGGCCAATGCCATCCGTGCGCTGGCGATGGATGCGGTCGAGGCGGCGAAATCCGGCCACCCCGGCGCGCCCATGGGCATGGCCGACGTGGCCGCGGTGCTGTTCAACCGCTTCATGAAGATCGACCCGGCGGATGCCGCATGGCCCGACCGCGACCGTTTCGTGATGTCGGCCGGCCATGGCTCGATGCTGGTCTATGCGATCAACCACATGCTGGGCTATGACGACATGGACATGGAGCAGCTGCGGAATTTCCGCCAGCTGGGCACACGCACCGCCGGCCATCCCGAATACGGCCATGCCAAGGGGATCGAGACCACCACCGGCCCGCTGGGCCAGGGCATCGCCACCGCCGTCGGCATGGCGCTGGCCGAGCGGATGATGAACGCCCGCTTCGGCGACGGGCTGGTCGATCACTGGACCTATGTCATCTCGGGCGACGGCTGCCTGATGGAGGGCATCAGCCACGAGGCCATCGACTTTGCCGGCCACCAGCGGCTGGGCCGGCTGATCCTGCTGTGGGACGACAACGGCATCACCATCGACGGCCATACCGACCTGTCCACCTCGACCGACCAACTGGCGCGCTTTGCCGCCGCGGGCTGGCATGTGCAGGCGGTGGACGGCCATGACCGCGAGGCGGTGGCCGCCGCCATCGAGGCCGCGCGCGCGGACGAGCGCCCCTCGCTCATCGCCTGCAAGACGGTGATCGGCTATGGCGCGCCGAACAAGCAGGGCAGCCACGACGTGCATGGCGCGCCGCTGGGCGCCGACGAGATCGCCGCGGCGCGCGCGCATCTGGGCTGGAGCCATCCGCCCTTCGAAATTCCCCAAGACATCCTGGACTCCTGGCGCAATGTCTCCGCGCGAGGGGCCGAGGCGCGGTCAGCATGGCAGAAGCGGCTGGAAACGTCCCCAGATCAGGGCCGTTTCAACGCCATGCTGGCCGCGCCCGATGCGGCGGCGCTACGCAGCGCCATCCGCGACTATACCGCCAGACTGGCCGCCGACCGGCCCAAGGTGGCGACCCGCAAGGCGTCCGAGATGGCGCTGGAGGTGGTGAACGCCACGCTGCCGAACACGGTGGGCGGCTCGGCCGACCTGACCGGCTCGAACAACACCCGCAGCAAGGGCATGGTCTCGGTGACGCCGGCCGAGCGCCTGGGCCGCTATGTCCATTACGGCATCCGCGAACACGGCATGGCCGCGATCATGAACGGCATCGCGCTGCATGGCGGGCTGATCCCCTATGGCGGCACCTTCCTGGCCTTTTCCGACTATTCCCGCCCGGCCATCCGGCTGGGCGCGCTGATGGGGGTGCCGGTGGTCCATGTCATGACCCATGACAGCATCGGCCTAGGCGAGGACGGCCCGACCCACCAGCCGGTCGAGCATGTCGCGGCGCTGCGGGCGATCCCGAACCTGATGGTCTTTCGCCCCGCCGATGCGGTCGAGACCGCCGAGGCCTGGGAGATCGCGCTGACCGCGCCCGCCACGCCCTCGGTCCTGTGCCTGTCGCGCCAGAACCTGCCCGCCGTGCGGCTGGAGGCCGATGACGAGAACCTGAGCCGCCAGGGCGCCTATGTCCTGCGCGAGACCGAGGGCGCGCGCGACGTGACCCTGATCGCCACCGGCTCCGAGATCGAGATCGCGCTGGAGGCCGCCGACCTGCTGGCGGCACAGGGCGTGCGCGCCGCCGTCGTCTCGGCCCCCTGCTTCGAGCTGTTCGCCCGGCGTCCCGAGGCCGAGCGCGAGGCGGTGCTGGGCCGCGCCCCGCGCATCGCCATCGAGGCGCTGATCCGCCAGGGCTGGGACGGGCTGTTCCTGCGCCCCGGCGACGGCTTCATCGGCATGGCGGGCTTTGGCGCCTCGGCCCCCGCCCCCGCGCTTTACCGGCATTTCGGCATCACCGCCGAACGTGCCGCCGACCTTGCCAACCAGCTTATCCAGGGAGGAAAGTGATGGCCCTCATCACGCTGCGACAGCTTCTGGACCACGCCGCCGAACATGGCTACGGCGTGCCCGCCTTCAACATCAACAACATGGAACAGGGCCTGGCCATCGTGAAGGCCGCGGCCGAGGTCGATGCCCCGGTGATCCTGCAAGCCAGCCGCGGCGCCCGCTCCTATGCCGGCGACATCATGCTGCGCCGCATGGTCGAGGCCCTGGCCGAGATGAACCCGACCATCCCGATCTGCCTGCACCAGGACCATGGCAACAACCTGGCCACCTGCATGTCGGCGATCCGCCACGGATTCACCAGCGTGATGATGGACGGCTCGCTGCACGAGGACATGAAGACGCCCGCGGATTACGACTATAACGTCGCGGTGACGGCCAAGGTGGCCGAGGCCGCCCATGCCGTCGGCGCCTCGGTCGAGGGCGAGCTGGGCGTGCTGGGCAGCCTGGAGACCGGCGAGGCCGCGGCCGAGGACGGCTCGGGCGCCGAGGGCAAGCTGGATCACAGCCAGCTGCTGACCGACCCGGACCAGGCGGTGGACTTCGTCTCGCGCACCCGCTGCGACGCGCTGGCCATCGCCTGCGGCACCAGCCATGGCGCCTACAAGTTCAGCCGCAAGCCCGATGGCGACATCCTGGCCATGCATGTGATCGAGGCGATCCACGAGCGCCTGCCCGGCACGCATCTGGTCATGCACGGCTCCAGCTCGGTGCCGCAATACCTGCAGGATCTGATCAACGATGCCGGCGGCGCGATGCCGCAGACCTATGGCGTCCCGGTCGAGGAGATCGAGCGCGGCATCCGCCACGGCGTGCGCAAGGTGAACATCGACACCGACTGCCGCATGGCGATGACCGGGCAGTTCCGCAAGATCGCCCGCGACAAGCCCGAAGAGTTCGATCCGCGCAAGTTCATGATCCCGGCCATGAAGGAGCTGACGGCGCTGTGCCGCGACCGCTTCGAGCGTTTCGGCACCGCGGGCCACGCCAGCAAGATCAGGGTCATCCCGATGGACGAGATGGCCAAACGCTATGCGTCGGGGGCGCTGGACCCGGCAATCACTGGCGCGAAAGCCGCCTGAGGAGGAGGAAGCCCGATGAACGAGATGAGCAAGTCCGAAATCACGGACAAGAAAAAGCGCTACGCCGCCGGCGTGCTGAAATACGCCCAGATGGGTTACTGGGACGGCGACTACCAGCCCAAGGACACCGATGTGCTGGCGCTGTTCCGCATCACCCCGCAAGAGGGCGTGGACCCGATCGAGGCGGCGGCGGCCGTGGCCGGCGAAAGCTCGACCGCGACCTGGACCGTGGTCTGGACCGACCGGCTGACCGCCTGCGACCAGTATCGCGCGAAAGCCTATAAGGTCGAGCCGGTGCCGGGCACGCCGGGGCAGTATTTCTGCTATGTCGCCTATGACCTGATCCTGTTCGAGGAAGGCTCGATCGCCAACGTCACCGCCTCGATCATCGGCAACGTCTTCAGCTTCAAGCCGCTGAAGGCCGCGCGGCTCGAGGACATGCGCTTTCCGGTCGCCTACATGAAGACCTTCGCCGGCCCGCCCACCGGCATCGTGGTCGAGCGCGAGCGCCTGGACAAGTTCGGCCGCCCGCTCCTGGGCGCCACCACCAAGCCCAAGCTGGGCCTGTCGGGCAAGAACTACGGCCGCGTGGTCTACGAGGGGCTCAAGGGCGGGCTCGACTTCATGAAGGACGACGAGAACATCAACTCGCAGCCCTTCATGCATTGGCGCGACCGCTTCCTCTACTGCATGGAGGCGGTGAACAAGGCCACCGCCGCCACCGGCGAGACCAAGGGCCATTACCTCAACATCACCGCCGGCACGATGGAAGAGATGTATCGCCGCGCGGAACTGGCCAAGGAGCTGGGCTCTGTCATCGTCATGGTGGACCTGATCGTCGGCTGGACCGCGATCCAGTCGATCAGCAACTGGTGCCGGCAGAACGACATGATCCTGCACATGCACCGCGCCGGCCACGGCACCTATACCCGGCAGAAGAACCACGGCATCAGCTTCCGCGTCATCGCCAAGTGGCTGCGCATGGCCGGAGTCGATCACCTGCATACCGGCACCGCCGTCGGCAAGCTGGAAGGCGACCCGATGACCGTGCAGGGCTATTACAACGTCTGCCGCGAGACGGTGAACGCGGTGGACCTGCCGCGCGGCATCTTCTTCGAGCAGGACTGGGCCAACCTGAAAAAGGTGATGCCGGTCGCCTCGGGCGGCATCCATGCCGGGCAGATGCACCAGCTGCTGGACCTGTTCGGCGACGACGTGGTGCTGCAATTCGGCGGCGGCACCATCGGCCACCCGATGGGCATCCAGGCCGGCGCGACCGCGAACCGCGTGGCGCTGGAGGCCATGGTTCTGGCGCGCAACGAGGGCGTCGATATCGCCAATGAGGGTCCCGAGGTGCTGCGCAAGGCGGCCAAGTGGTGCAAGCCGCTGGAGGCGGCGCTGGATACCTGGGGCAACATCACCTTCAACTATACCTCGACCGACACCTCGGACTTCGTTCCGACCGCGTCCGTCAGCTAAGGGAGAGATCAGATGCGTATCACTCAGGGCTGCTTTTCCTTCCTGCCCGACCTGACCGACGAGCAGATCCGCGACCAGGTGGAATACATCCTGTCGCGCGACTGGGCGGTCGGGATCGAATGGACCTCCGAGCCCCATCCCCGCAACACCTATTGGGAGATGTGGGGCAACCCGATGTTCGACCTCAAGGACGCCAAGGGCGTGATGATGGAGCTGGACGACTGCCGCAAGGCGCATGGCGACAAGTATATCCGCATCAACGCCTTCGACAGCACGCGCGGCTGGGAGACGGTGATGATGTCCTTCATCGTCAACCGCCCGGAAAACGAGCCGAGCTTCAAGACCTGGCGCATGGAGGCCGATGGCCGCCATATCCGCTATACCCACGAGATGGTCGGCTAAGCGGACTGCTGCTGCCGGGGGGCTGTCTGCCCCCCGGACCCCCCGAAGGTATTTTCGCAACGGAGAAGGGCTGATGGACGGCGATATGGGCGAGACGCTGGCGACCGTGGATCTGAAGGCCGAGTATGAATCCTCGGGCGTGCGCGAGATCCTGGACGAACTGGACCGCGAGTTGATCGGGCTGGCGCCGGTGAAGCAGAGGATCCGCGAGACGGCGGCGCTGCTGCTGGTAGACCGGGCGCGGCGCGACCTGGGGCTGGCCCATGAGGTGCCGACGCTGCACATGAGCTTTACCGGCAATCCCGGCACCGGCAAGACCACGGTGGCGCTGAAGATGGCCGGGCTGCTGCACCGGCTGGGCTATGTGCGCAAGGGCCACCTGGTCAGCGTGACCCGCGACGACCTGGTCGGGCAATATATCGGCCATACCGCGCCCAAGACCAAGGAAGTCCTGAAGAAGGCCATGGGGGGCGTCCTGTTCATCGACGAGGCCTATTACCTCTACAAGCCCGACAACGAGCGCGACTATGGCCAGGAGGCGATCGAGATCCTGCTGCAGGTGATGGAGAACAACCGCGACGACCTGGTGGTCATCATGGCCGGCTATGCCGACCGGATGGACCGCTTCTTCTCGGCCAATCCCGGCTTTCGCTCGCGCATCGCCCATCACATCGAGTTTCCCGACTATACCGACGAGGAGCTGGGGCGGATCTCGGCCTCGATGCTGGTGAACCAGGGCTATGTCTTCGACGAGGCCGGGCGGGCGGCGATGGAGGAATATATCCGCCTGCGCCGCGATCAGCCGCATTTCGCCAATGCCCGCTCGATCCGCAATGCGCTGGACCGGGCGCGGCTGCGGCAGGCGAACCGGCTGTTTTCCGGCGAGGTGCCGGTCGATGCGCGGGCGCTGTCCACCATCACCGAAAGCGACATTCGCGCGAGCCGGGTGTTTTCCGGCGGGCTGGACATCGACGGCAGCCGCCGCATGATCGAGGATTGAGGGCGGGCCGCTTGCGGCCTGCCGGGGGCTTGCCGGTCAGCCGGAAAGATCGGGACGGGCGGGTTGCCGCGGCGTGGCGAAGGTCTTGCGGAACCAGTCCTGCACCATCAGCTTGTCATAGACGAAGCGCCGGCTGTCGCCATGCCCGCGCGGGTCCGAGAGATAGTTCATGTCGGTCAGCCGTTCTTCGCCCGCGCGGATGACGGTGTCGCCCTGCATCAGCCGATAGCGCAGGTGGATGCGCGGCGGCGTGGTGTCGCGCAGGAAGCGCACGTCGTTGAAGCCGCTGCGCCAGGGTTCGAACTCGCCGGCAAGGTCGATGTCCAGCACCTCGATGGCAAGGCTTTGCCCGGCGGGCAGGTAGCGCGCGCCAAGCTCGGCAAACCAGCGGTCGAATTCGGCCAGCACCGAGGTCCGGCTGCGTTCGCGGCGGAACTCGCGGTCGCGGAAGCTCTCGGGCGCGACATAGGTGACGGTGACGTTTCCCCCCGCCGATGCGTCCGGCCCGGCCATGGCGGCAGGCGCGGCGAGCGCCAGGGAAAGGGACAGGCAGATGGTCCTGAGCATGGCTTGCCTCCGCGCTTCCAGCCCTGTGCCAAGATATGGGCATGGGGCGCGAAAAGTCAAAGCCGGGCTCAGGCCCTGGCGTCCTCGAGCATCATCCGCGCGGCCTTTTCGGCGATCATCATCACCGGGGCGTTGGTGTTGCCGCTGGTGATGGTCGGCATGACCGAGGCGTCGGCGATGCGCAGCCGGCCAAGCGCGCGCATCCGCAGCCGCGGGTCGACCACCGCCGCGTCGTCGGCGCCCATGCGGCAGGTGCCGACCGGGTGGAAGATCGTGGTGCCGATGGCGCCGGCGGCGCGGACCAGATCCTCGTCGCTCTGGAAGGCGATGCCGGGGATATGCTCCTCGGGGTCGAAGCGGTTGAAGGCGGGCTGCGCGGCGATCCTGCGGGTCAGGCGGATGGCACGCGCGGCCACGTCACGGTCGGCCTGGGTCGACAGGTAATTCGGCCGGATCGCGGGATGGGCGCGGAAATCCGGCCCGGCGACATGGACCGAGCCGCGGCTTTCCGGCCGCAGGTTGCAGACCGAGGCGGTCATCGCCGGAAAGGGATGCACCGGGTCGCCGAACTTGTCGAGGCTGACCGGCTGGACGTGGAACTCCAGGTCCGGCGTCGCCTTGTCCGGCCCCGAGCGGGTGAAGATGCCAAGCTGGCTGGGCGCCATCGACATCGGGCCCGAGCGTTTCAGCAGGTATTCCAGCCCGATCGACGCCTTGCCCATCAGGCGCGAGGCCTTTTCGTTCAGCGTCGGCACGCCGCGGACCTTGTAGACCAGCCGCAATTGCAGGTGGTCCTGCAGGTTCTCGCCCAGGCCCGGCACCTCGACCTGGGGCGCGATGCCGGCCGCCTGCAGCACCTCGCCGCGGCCGACGCCGGAATGTTCGAGGATCTGCACCGAGCCGATGGCGCCCGCGGCCAGCACCGTCTCGCGCGCGGCGCGGACCTCGCGCCGCTGGCCCTGGTGGTGAAAGACCACGCCCGCGACCTCGCCCGCCTCGATCACCAGCCGCTCGACCTCGGCCCCGGTCAGGATGCGCAGGTTCGGGCGGTGGCGCACCGGGCGCAGAAAGGCCTTCGCCGCGCTCCAGCGCCAGCCGCGGCGCTGGGTCACGTCGAAATAGCCGCCGCCCTCGTTGTCGCCGCGGTTGAAGTCCTCGGTCCGTGGGATGCCGGCCTGCTCGGCCGCCTCCATGAAGGCGTCGAGCACGGCCCAGCGAACCCGCGCCGTCTCGACCCGCAATTCGCCACCGGCGCCATGCATGTCGTCGGCCCCGCGATAATGGTCCTCTTGCGCCTTGAACAGCGGCAGCACGTCGTCCCAGCCCCAGCCGGTGCAGCCGAGCTGGCGCCAATGGTCGTAATCCGCCGCCTGCCCGCGCATGTAGATCATGCCGTTGATCGAGGAACAGCCGCCCAGCACCCGGCCGCGCGGGTAAAGCAGCGCGCGGCCGTTCAGCCCCGGCTCGGGTTGGGTGCGAAAACCCCAGTCGGTGCGCGGGTTGCCGATGCAATAGAGATAGCCGACCGGGATATGGATCCAGTGGTAATTGTCGCGCCCCCCGGCCTCGAGCAGCAGCACCCGGTTGCCGGGATCGGCGCTGAGGCGGTTGGCCAGAACGCAGCCGGCGCTGCCCGCGCCGATCACGATATAGTCGTAGCTTTCCATCGGACACTCCATGATGGCCCCCGCCGGCGCGGGGGCCGCACCATCACGATTCGGAACGGAACCCCATTTTTCTGCCCAGCCTGGTTGCGAAGAACTCGCCGACGAGGCCGCGGCGGAACAGCAGGACGCAGACCATGAAGACGAGGCCGGTGATGATCGTCACCGGGAAGTCCGATGTGGCCAGGTAGTTCTGCAAGGTGACCACCAGGCCTGCGCCGACGATGGGCCCCAGGAGCGTGCCGATGCCGCCCAGCAGCGTCATCAGGATCACCTCGCCCGACATCTGCCAGGTCACGTCGGTCAGCGTCGCGAACTGGAAGATCAGCGCCTTGACGCCCCCCGCCAGCCCCGCCAGCGCCGCCGACATCACGAAGGCGCCCAGTTTGTAGCGCTGCACCGAATAACCCAGCGAGATCGCGCGCTGCTCGTTTTCCCGGATCGACTTCAGGATCATGCCGAAGGGCGAGTTCACGAAACGCCGGATGATCAGGAGCCCGATCACGAACACCGCCAGCACGAAGTAATACATGTTCATCGGCCGGTTCAGGTCGATCAGCCCGAACAGGTGCCCGCGCGGCACCGACTGGATGCCGTCCTCGCCATGGGTGAAGGGCGCCTGCAGGCAGAAGAAGAAGAACATCTGCGACAGCGCCAGCGTGATCATGGCGAAATAGATGCCCTGGCGGCGGATGGCGATGGCGCCCATCACCAGCCCCAGCAGGGCCGCGCCGGCGACGCCCAGCAGGATGCCGGCCTCGGGCGACCAGCCCCAGACCTTCACCGCATGGGCGGTGAAATAGGCCGCGCCCCCGAAGAAGGTGGCATGGCCGAAGGACAGAAGCCCCGTGTAGCCCAGCAGCAGGTTGAAGGCCGAGGCAAACAGCGCGAAGGCCAGAAGCTTCATCAGGAAGATCGGGTAGAGGAACATCGGCGCCACCAGCAGCCCGGCCAGGGCGATGGCGACCAGCACCAGCTGCACCTGCCCCGCGCGCGGATGGGCCGCGACATGTTCCGAGGCGACGGTTTCGGATTTTGCGGCCATGTCAGGCATCCTTTCCGAAAAGGCCCGCGGGCCGCAGGATCAAGACGATCGCCATGATGACGAAGATCACGATGTTCGAGGCCTCGGGGTAGAAGACCTTGGTCAGCCCCTCGACCACGCCCAGCATGTAGCCGGTGACGATGGCGCCCAGGATCGAGCCCATGCCGCCCACGACCACCACCGCGAAGACGATGATGATCAGGTTCGAGCCCATCAGCGGGCTGACCTGGTAGACCGGCGCCGCCAGCACGCCGGCAAAGCCCGCAAGCCCGGCGCCGAGCGCATAGGTCAGCGTCAAGAGCAAGGGCACGTTGACGCCGAAGGCCTGCACCAGCACCGGGTTTTCCGTCGCCGCGCGCAGGTAGGCGCCGAGCTTGGTCTTTTCGATCAGCAGCCAGACCCCGATGCAGACCGCCAGCGAGGCGATGACCACCCAGCCGCGATAGATCGGCAGGAACATGAAGCCCAGGTTCACCGCCCCGGTCAGCTGCGGGGGCGGCGCATAGGGCTTGCCCGAGGCGCCGAAGAAATAGCGGAAGGTGCCCTCGATCGCCAGCGCCAGGCCGAAGGTGAAGAGAAGCCCGTAAAGGGGATCGAGCTTGTAGAGCCGCGACAGCATGGTCTTTTCCACCAGCGCCGCGAACACCCCCACGATCACCGGCGCCAGGATCAGCGCCAGCCAGTAGTTGATGCCGCCCACGGTCAGGAGCAGCAGCGCCGCGAAGGCGCCCAGCATGTATTGCGCGCCATGGGCGAAGTTGATCACGCGCAACAGCCCGAAGATCACCGCCAGGCCCAGCGACAAGAGCGCATAGAAGCTGCCGTTGATCAGCCCGACCAGCAATTGCCCCATCAGGGCCTGGAGGGGCACGCCGAAAATCATCGTCATCTCACACCCCCAGTTCCCGATGCAGCATGTCCATCTGCGCCGGCAGTTCGGCGACCGGGAATTCCGCCGTCATGCGGCCGTGGTCCATCAGGTAGAAGCGGTCGGCGACCTTGGCGGCGAAGCGGAAGTTCTGCTCGACCAGCACCACGGTCATGCCGCGGCCCTTCAGCTTCTGCAGCACCTCGCCGATGGCCTGGATGATGACCGGGGCCAGCCCCTCGGTCGGCTCGTCGAGCAAGAGGCAGCGCGCGCCGGTGCGCAGGATGCGCGCCATGGCCAGCATCTGTTGCTCGCCGCCCGACAGCTTGGTGCCCTGCGAATTGCGGCGCTCCTCGAGGTTCGGGAACAGCGCGTAGATCTCCTCGACCGACATGCCGCCCTCGGCGACCTTCGGCGGCAGCATCAGGTTCTCCTCGACCGAGAGGCTGGCGAAGATGCCGCGTTCCTCGGGGACGAAGCCCAGCCCGGCGCGGGCGGTCTGGTGCAGGGGCAGCGCCATCATGTCGCGCCCGGCGAACTGGATGCGGCCGGTGCGCTTGCGCAGGATGCCCATGATGCTGCGCAGCGTCGTGGTCTTGCCCATGCCGTTGCGGCCGAGGATGCAGATGGTCTCGCCTTCGTTCACATGCAGGTTCACGCCGTGCAGGACGTGGCTTTCGCCATACCAGGCCTGCAGGTCGCGGACGTTCAGAAGCGGCGCGCTCATGCCTCGGACCCCATATAGGCGGTGCGCACGCGCGGATCGGCCGAGACGGTGGCATAGTCGCCCCGCGCGATGATCTCGCCGCGCTGCAGCACGGTGACGTGGTGGCAGATGTCGGCGACGACGCTGAGGTTGTGCTCGACCATCAGCACGGCGCGTTCGGCGGCGACGTCGCGGATGATGCCCGCGACCATGGCCACGTCCTCCTGCCCCATGCCGGCCATCGGCTCGTCCAGAAGCAGCACCTCGGGGTCGAGCGCGAGGGTGGTCGCGATCTCCAGCACGCGCTTGCGGCCATAGGACAGGTCGGCGGCGCGGTGGTCGCGGTATTGCGCCAGGCCCAGCTGCTCGATCAGCTGGTCGGCGCGCGCATCCAGCCGGTCGAGCGCGGACAGCGGCAGCCAGAACTGCGTCGAAAGCCCGTTGGGGCGTTGCAGCGCGACCTTGACGTTCTCGCGCACGGTCAGGTGCGGGAACACCGCCGAGATCTGGAAGGACCGCACCAGCCCCATCCGCGCCACCTTGTCGGGCCGGGTGTTGGTGATGTCCTGGCCCAGGAGCGTGATCTGGCCCCGCGTCGGCTGCAGGAACTTGGTCAAGAGGTTGAAGACCGTGGTCTTGCCGGCGCCATTGGGCCCGATCAGCGCGTGGATGCGCGCATGCTCCACGTCCAGATCCACGTTGTTGACGGCGGTGAAGCCCGCGAAGTCCCGGCCGAGGCCGCGGGCGGACAAGACCACCCGCGGCTGGGACTGCGTTGCAAGCGTCGCCGCCATCACTGGACCAGCGGGCAGCCGCTTTCGGCCGGGTTCAGGAAGGCCTGATCGCCCGGAATCGTGGCCAGGACGTTGTAATAATCCCAGTCCTCGGTCACGTCGCCGGGCGCCTTGACCTCCATCAGGTAGACGTCCTTGATCAGCCGGCCGTTGGGCCCGACCTTGCCGCCCTGGGCAAAGATGTCGTCCACCGGCATCTCGTGCATCTTGGCGGCGACGGCCTCGGTCTCGTCGGTCCCTGCCTCCTGGATCGCCTTGAGGTATTGGGTGACGGCGGAATAGGTGCCGGCATGGACCATGTTCGGCATGACGCCGGTGCGTTCCTTGAAGCGTTCGCCGAACTCGCGCGATTCCGGCGTGCGGTTCCAGTAGAAGCTTTCGGTCAGCGTCAGCCCCTGCGCGGCATCCAGTCCGATGCCATGCACCTCGGCCAGGGTGAAGAGCAGCGCCGCCAGGCGCTGGCCGCCGGCGGTGATGCCGAATTCGGCCGCCTGCTTGATGGCGTTCTGCGTGTCCATGCCGGCATTGGCCAGGCCGATGACCTTGGCCCCCGAAGCCTGGGCCTGCAGCAGGAACGAGGAATAATCCGTCGTCGCCAGCGGGTGGCGCACCGCGCCCGCGACCGTGCCGCCCTGCGACTTGACGAAATTGCCGGTCTGCTCTTCCAGCGAATAGCCGAAGGCATAGTCGGCGGTCAGGAAGAACCAGCTGTCGCCGCCCTCCTTCACCAGCGCGCCGCCGGTGCCCACGGCCAGCGCATGGGTGTCATAGGCCCAGTGGAAGCCATAGGGGGTGCATTGCGGCCCGGTCAGCTCGGTCGTGGCCGCGCCGGTGTTGACGGTGATCTTCTTCTTTTCCTGGCTCAGCGCCTGCACCGCCAGGCCGACCGACGAGGTGGTCAGTTCCATGATCGCATCGACCTGCTCGGTGTCATACCATTGCCGGGCGATGTTCGAGGCGATGTCGGGCTTGTTCTGGTGATCGGCGGTGACGACCTCGACCGGCGCGTCCAGCACCTTGCCGCCGAAATCCTCGACCGCCATCCGCGCGGCCTCATAGGAATACTTGCCGCCGAAATCGGCATAGACCCCGGACTGGTCGTTCAGGATGCCGATCTTGACCACCCCGTCCGAAACCTCGGCCAGGGCAGGCGTGGCAATAAGGCCGACCGCGGCGGTCGACAGCAGAATCTTTCGCATTATGTCCTCCCAAAGGCGCATCCCTTCCACCGGCCGCTTCTGCCTGCCGGGTGGGAATACTGTCCTGTTACCCGCGAGGGGGCGACTCTCGCCTTGCCCCTCCCGCATGGAACGATGCAGGCAATTCGGCTTTGACACAAGTGTTCAGAGAGGTTTAATTTCTTACAGGGCGTGTGCGTTTTCGAACAGATGGCCAATCTCAGCTGGGACGATCTGCAATTCTTTCTGGCGGTTGTGCGCGAAGGGCAGCTTTCGCGCGCGGCGCGACAGCTGGGCACCTCGCATGTCACCGTCTCGCGCCGCATCGACCGGCTGGAGCAGGCGCTGAACACCCGCCTGTTCGAGCGCAATCCCCGCGGCTACGAGCCGACCCCCGCCGGCCAGCGCCTGATCGAGGCGGCCGAGCGGATGGAGCAGGCCGCCGGGCTGATCCCGCTGGAGCAATCCGCCGCCACCGGCCAGGCGCGGCCGCTGCGGCTGGCCATGCCCGAGGGCTTCGGCAGCCTGTTCTCGACCCATCTGCTGCCGGCCTTTGCCGCGGAATTTCCGCTGATCTCGCTGGAACTCATCACCATGCCGCAGGTGTTGTCGCTGTCGCGGCGCGAGGCAGACATCTCGATCACGCTGGACCCGGTCACGAGCGGCCCCTATCGCTCCGAGCGGCTGGTGGACTATACGCTGCACCTCTACGCCACGCGCGAGCATCTGCGCAGCCTGCCGCCGATCGCCAGCCCCGAGGATCTGCCCCGGCTGCGCTTCGTCGGCTATATCGAGGAGATGATCTTCGCCCCCGGCCTCGACTACCTGGGCGAGATCCATCCCGCGATCCGGGCCGGGGTGAAAAGCTCCAGCATCTTCAACCAGCTTGCGGCGGTGCGGGGCGGGCTGGGGATCGGCGTGCTGCCCTGGTATATCGCCGCGAAATATCCCGAATTGCAGATCGTGCTGCCTGAACGGGTCCGCCTGACCCGGACCTATTGGCTGACCTGCCACCGCGACCTGCGGGTGATGCAATGGGTGCGCGCGGTGATCGGCTTTCTGTCGGCAAGGCTGGCCGAGCGCGGCCACGAACTGTCCCGCCCCCTCGGCCATGCCGGGCCGGGCTGAGGCTCGCCCGGCAAGCCCCTGCGGGTGCGGAATCGATCAAATCCTTCGGAAATGCCTCGGGGCTTCGGCATGCCGCTTAACCTTCTCTTAACGTTCCTTTGCCAGAAAGGTCGCAATGAATGGCGACACGATGGGGGAAAGCCCGCCAGATGGCATCGCGACATGCCCTTCCGACGGCCCTGCTGGCGAGGGTTGCCCCGAATGCCCGCCTGCGCAGGGCATCGGCCGTCCACGATCCGCTATATTCGACCGCGCTGGCCCTCGTCCTCGGCAGGGTCATGGGCAGCCCCGTCGCCTTGGCGCAGACCGTGGCCGCCAGCGGCGACATGCTTCCCGGCATCCCGCCGCCCCCGCTTGCGGCCTGGAACCTTGCGTGGGCGTGAACGCCCAGGATGCAATCGACATCGACGGCGGCGGCGGAACGCTGGCGATCCAAGCGGGCGGCCGGCTGGACACAGGGTCCGGCGTCATCGGCAGCGAGGCCGGCAAGTCCGGCTGAGTCAACGTCATGGGCGACGGATCGAACGGCCATGGCCGCGCCTATGCCTCTCGGGGCAGCCTGCGGGCGGGGGCTGCCGGCAGCTTTGCGACCCTCGGCGCGCATGCCGTCGATGCCGGGGCCTCGCTCGACCTGGACGGGTTCGACCAGACCATCGGCTCGCTTTCCGGGGCCGGGGACGTCACGCTTGGCCAGGGCACGCTGACCACGGGCGGGGACGGCAGCGACACGGGCTTCGGCGGCACGATCTCGGGCACGGGCGGGCTGGTGAAAGAGGGCGGCGGCACCTTGATCCTGAGTGGCACCAACACCCACAGCGGCGACATCCTGGTGGCCGGCGGCGTGCTTCAACTGGGAAGCGGCAGCATCGGCACCCTGATGATCGCGGACGACCTGGAACTCGGCACCGGCTCCGTCCTCGGCTTTGACCTGGGCGCCTCCGGCCCGGCCAGCGGCGGCGGCACAAGCGATCACGTCGCCGTCGGCGGGCAGCTGACCCTGGACGGCGTGCTCAGGCTTTCCAATGCGGGCGGCGCGGGCCTGGGCTATTACCGGCTGCTGAGCTATGGCGGGCTGACCGACCATGGCCTTGGGATCGCGACGACGCCGGCACTGGGAACAAGCACCTATGAAATCGTGACCGGCGGCGGCCATGTCGACCTGGTGGTCGGCACGGCGGCGATGCGGCGGTGAAGATCTGGCGCGGCGGCAGCGGCGTCTGGAGCGCGGCGAACCTAGCCTGGCGGGACCGTGGCGGCGACATCCCCATGGCCTTGGGCCGGCGGCCACGGCGCCTTCAACGGGACCGGAGGGCTGGTCGAGGTCCAGGGCGATTTGTCCTTCAAGGGCCTGCAATTCGTCGCCGACAGCTATGCCCTGGCCGGCGGCGGGATGCTGAAGACAGAGGCGGGCGGCGGCGAATTGCGCGTCCTTGCGGGGGCGACGGCCACCATCGGCACCCGGATCGGCGGCACGGGTGCTCCCCTGTCGCTGCCGCTCCCGCTTACGATGGCACTGCAACTGTTCGGCGCTTGTGTCAATCGCGTGATGGCGGCGGGCGGCCCGCCTGGCAACCCTGCGGGGCTGCATTGCCGGCCGAAAGATTCGTGCCGACGGCGGGTCGATCCGGTCGGTCTTGACCTCTGCAGTTCGCACAACGCAGGCCGCCTTGCTCAGATGGCAGCCGGGGCAACTCCACCTCCCCCTCCGCGCCGAAGAGGGCGATCAGCCCATCCGCCGGCACCCCACGCCAGACCAGATAGTCGTGGCCGCCTGCATATTTCCGCCACGCGACCTCATCGCCCTCAAGCCGCAATTCGCGCAGTTACGGCGAGGCTTCCAGAATACCCGCAGTGCCCGCACGCCCGGGCTGCGTCTGGTGGAGGGCTTGTCCTTGGTCGAACGGTCCAAGGCTGCCTGCCTCGCCGCCAATCCTGTAAACCGATTTCCTGCCGGACACCACGCTGCGAAAATCAGGGGCCAGACTTCGAAAGCTCTGCTCTTGCAGGCTCGGCCGTGGCAGAACAGCCACAGATGCGGCGCGATTGCCGCAGCCTCGGCATTCTTTGCGTTGAAGACTTAATTCACAAATGGTTGAAGCCGGCAAGCGCGCGAGACGCCAGCCATCCCTGACCCTTTCCAACAGGAGCATGCGATGGCGACGCCTTTCCCGCGCCCGACCACGGGCACCGCACTCTGTCTGCTGATGTCACTGCCGGTCTTCGCCGGTTCCGTCCTGGCACAGGAGACAACCACCGAGGACACGGTCGTCCTTGAAACGGTCGTGATCACCGCCGAGGAACAGGCCAAGCAGGCGCTCGGCACCTCGACCGTGACAGCCGAGGACATCGAGAAAGCCCCTCCGGTCAACGATATTTCCGAAGTCGTGCGCAAGATGCCCGGCGTGAACCTGACCGGCGCCACCGCCAGCGGCCAGCGCGGCAACCAGCGCCAGATCGACATTCGCGGCATGGGGCCGGAAAACACCCTGATCCTGATCGACGGCAAGCCGGTCATGTCGCGCAACTCGGTCCGTATGAGCCGCAATGGCGAACGCGACTCGCGCGGCGATTCGAACTGGGTGCCCGCCGAAATGATCGAGCGCATCGAGGTGCTGCGCGGTCCGGCGGCGGCGCGCTATGGCTCGGGCTCGTCGGGCGGGGTGGTCAATATCATCACTAAGCGCCCCGAGACCTTCTCGGGCCAGGTCGGGATGCATTACAATTCGCCCGAAAGCCGCAAGGAAGGCGACACGGTGCGCAGCAATTTCATGCTGGCTGGGCCCGTGGGTGAAAACCTGACCTTCCGTCTGTTCGGCAACTACAACAAGACCGACGGCGACGCCCCCGACATCAACCGCGTTCCTTTGCTGGATGATGATGGAAGTCCGGTTCTGGACGACGACGGCAACCCGGAATATCTCAACCTCGCGGGCCGCGAAGGCGTGGTGAACAAGGATCTGGGCGGCTTGCTGAGCTGGCAGGTCGCGCCCGGTCATGTCATCGACTTCGAGGCGAATTTCTCGCGCCAGGGCAACATCTATGCCGGCGACACGATGTTCGGCAGCGTGAAAGAGGATCAGGACGGCGTCAACCTGATCGGCACCGAGACCAACCGCATGTATCGCCGCGCCCTGTCCCTGACCCATCGCGGCGAGTATGATTTCGGCGAGTCGTTCAGCTATCTGCAATGGGAAAACACCCGCAATGCCCGGCTTTGCGAAGGCACGGCCGGCGGTGGCGAAGGTGCCATCACCAATTGCGTCGATACCGATGGCGACGGGGAAAACGACGCGATGGCGTTCAGCACCATCACGCTGGACAACATCACCGCCAAGAGCGAATGGATCCTGCCGATGAAGCTTGCCGGCCGGGACAGCCGCGTGACCTTCGGCGCCGAATATCGCGGCGAGTTCATGGAGGACGGCGTGTCGATCCGCGGCGGGCTCGACCCGTCGCTGGTGCCCGATACCGGCGTCGATCCCGACGGCGAGAACCGCGATCCCAAGACCGACCAGCAGACCATCGGCCTTTACGCCGAGGCGAACATCCAATGGAACGACAAGCTGACCCTGACCCCCGGCCTGCGCTTCGATTATAATGACAATTTCGGCAGCGCATGGTCGCCCAGCCTGAACGCGACCTATGCCTTCAACGACGAATGGACGATGAAGCTGGGCGTGGCGCGGGCCTTCAAGGCGCCGAACCTGTATCAGCTGAACCCGAACTACGTCTATGTCACCCGAGGCAATGGCTGCCCCTATGTCGACGGCGTGCGCCTCAGCGGTCCCTGCTACGTTCTGGGCAACCCGGATCTGGAGGCCGAGCGCAGCCTGAACAAGGAGATCGGCGTCGCTTATGCCGGTCACAACGACATCAGTGCCAGCCTGACCTGGTTCCACAACGACTATGACAACCGCATCGCCTCGGGCCGGATCCAGCACAACCCGGATGCGACGACAAACCGTCTGTTCCGCTGGGAAAACCAGAAGAACGCGGTGATCTCGGGGATCGAGGGCAATTTCTCGACCCCGCTGGGCGAAAGCTTCGCCTTCAACACGAACTTCACCAAGATGATCAAGTCCGAGGACGAGAACGGCCAGCCGCTGAGCCTGGTGCCGGACTATACGATCAACGCCTCGCTCGACTGGTATGCCACGCCTGACCTGACCCTGACGCTGGGTGCGACCCACTACGGCAAGATCGAGCCGGCGACGATCGGCAACAGCATGGGCAACGAGATCGAGGATCCCGAAACCCGCGGCAGCTATACGCTGGTCAACCTGGGTGCTAACTGGGCGGTAAGCGAGTCGGCGCGGCTGTCGGCCGGGGTGACGAACCTTTTCGACAAACGGATCCTGCGCACCAATACCAGCGACGGAACGAACACCTTCAACGAACCGGGGCGCGCCTTCTATATCGGGCTGACCTCGACCTTCTGACGCGGCAGGGCGGTCCCACCCCTCGCGCCGAAAGCCCCCGTGACGGCGGTGCCTCGTGCGCCGCCGTTTCCCTATATACACTCAAGTGAGCTCAAATGATGCCGTGGCGCGCCTGATCTGCCAGGTCCGCCGGACGAGGGCCGCGACGAAGGCCGCGGTCAGGATCAGGACGATGGTCGGCGCCGGTGCGCTGTCCAGGAAGAAGCTGGCGTGGACCCCGGCCAGCATCGCCCCCATGCAGACCGCGACAGCCACGATCAGCATCCGTCCGAAGCTGCGCACCAGCAGGAAGGCGATGGCCCCCGGCGCGATCAAGAGGCCCACCGCCAGGATCAGTCCCGTGGCGGTCATCGTGGCGACGATGGCCAGCGACAGGATGGTCAGCAGCCCGTAATGCAGCAGCCCGACCGGCAGGCCAGAGGCCCGCGCCTGCACCGGATCGAAAGCGTGCAGCATCAGGTCCTTCCACTTCAGGGCCAGCACGACGGAAACCGGCACGGCAATCCACAGCGCGGTGCGCAGGTCCGCCGGCACGATCCCCAGCATGTTGCCGAACAGGATATGGTCCAGATGCACGTCCGAGGTGATCGAGGTGTAAAGGACGATCCCCAGCCCGAACATGCCCGAGAAGACGACGCCCATGACCGTGTCCTGCTTGACCCGGCTGTTGGCCGACAGATAGCCCGTCGCCAGGGCCGTCACCATCCCGGCGCCGAAGGCCCCGAGGATCAGCGGAAAGCCGAAGATATAGGCCAGCACCACGCCGGGCAGCACCGCATGGCTGACGGCGTCGCCCATCAGGGCCCAGCCCTTCAGCACCAGGAAGCACGAGAGCAGCGCCGTCGGCACCGAGACGATGGCGGCGATCAGGAAGGCATTCTGCATGAAGCCGAACTGGAACGGCATCAGAAGCGTGTCGATCATTGCGCGCCTCCCTCTGCCAGAAGCTCCGCGCGGGCCTTGGCGCGGGCGGCCAGCAGCCCGTGCTTGGGCGCCCAGACGAAGGCGCTAAGAAAGACCAGCGTCTGCAGCAAGACGATGATCCCGCCCGTGGCGCCATCCAGGAAATAGCTGAGATAGGCGCCGAGGAAGCTGGTGGCCGCGCCGATGGCGACCGAAAGCGCGATCAGCCGCGGGAAGCGGTCGCAGAGCAGATAGGCCGTGGCGCCGGGCGTCACCACCATGGCGATGACCAGGAACGCCCCCACGGTCTGCATCGCCGCCACCACGCAGGCCGACAGCAGGACGAAGAACACGCCCTTCAGCAGCCCCGGCCGCAATCCGATGGAACGCGCATGGGCCTCGTCGAAGAAGACCACCATCAGATCCTTCCATTTCAGCGCCAGCACCGCCAGCGAAACAAGGCCGATGAGGGCGAGTTGCAAGGTATCCTCGGGCGTGATGGCTAGGATGTTGCCCATGGTGATGGTCTGCACGGAAACCGCCATCGGGTTGATCGAGACCATGAACAGCCCCAACCCGAAGAACGCGGTGAAGATCAGGCCGATCACCACATCGACCTTGAGCCCCGAGCGATCGGACAGAAACAGCATCGCCGCCGCCGCCAGCCCGCCCGAGATGAAGGCGCCAAGCGCGAAGGGCAGGCCCAGCATATAGGCGCCGGCCACGCCCGGCACGACCGAATGGGACAGCGCGTCGCCGATCAGCGACCAGCCCTTGAGCATGAGGTAGGCCGACAGGAACGCGCAGACCCCGCCGACCAGCGCCGAGACCCACATGGCGTTCGTCATGTAGTGATAGCCGAAGGGTTCAAGCAGCAGGTTCATCGGACGCCCTCGCGCGTGTGGGTGCGGTCGCCATATTGCACCAGCGGGCGTTCGTCGTCGGTCAGGATGGTGACGTGGCGGCTGTCCTCGTCGTCATGCAGCACCTGCCCGCCCAGGGTGAAATGGCGTAGCACGCCGCCGAAGGCCGCCTCGAGGTTTTCGCGGGTGAAGGTGGTCTCGGTCGGGCCATGGGCCAGCACGGTGCCCTTGACCAGCACCACCCGGTCGCAGAATTCCGGCACCGAGCCCAGGTTGTGGGTCGAGACCAGCATCACCCGCCCCTCGTCCCTCAATTCGCGCAGCAGCGCCACGATCTGCTCTTCGGTCTTGACGTCGACGCCGGTGAAGGGCTCGTCCAGCAGGATGACGCGGCCGTCCTGCGCCAGCGCGCGGGCCAGGAAGACGCGTTTCTTCTGGCCGCCGGACAGCTCTCCGATCTGGCGATGGCGGTAGTCCTGCACGTTGACGCGGGCCAGAGCCCGATCCACCGCGTCGCGATCCGCCTGCGACGGGCGGCGCAGGAAACCCATGTGGCCGTAGCGGCCCATCATCACCACGTCCTCGACCAGAACCGGAAAGGACCAGTCCACCTCCTCGGCCTGGGGCACATAGGCGATCAGGTTGCGGCGCAGCGCCTCGCGGACCGTCATGCCCAGCAGCCTGATCTCGCCCCTGGCCACCGGCACGAAACCCATGATCGCCTTGAAAAGCGTCGATTTCCCGGAACCGTTCACGCCGACCAGCGCGGTGACGGTCCCCGTGGGAATCGCGAAACTGGCATTGCGTAGCGCGGTCAGGCCGTTGCGGTAGGTTACCGACACGTCGCGCGCCACGATGCCACCGCCGGGGTCCGTCCCAGGATCGCTGTCCCTCATGGTCATTCTGTCGTCGCGCATCATGGTCATCGCTTTCTGCCGGAACGGGACGGCCGCCCTTTGAACGGGAAACCCGCCGCGCGGAAGGCGCCGCGGCAGGGCAGTCCTTTTTGCAAGCCAGGCCTTAGCTCGCGCCGGCCGCGAGCCCTTTCGCCACGGTCTCGGACGTGACCTTCAACAGGTCCAGGTAGGTTGGCACCGGCCCGTCCGGCTCGGACAGGCTGTCCACGTAAAGAACGCCGCCGTAATGCGCCCCCGTTTCGCGCGCGACCTGTTCGGCGGGCGCGGTATTCACCGTGCTTTCACAGAAGACGGTGGGGATCTGATGCTCCTTCACTCCGTCGATCACCGCACGCACCTGCTGCGGCGTGCCCATCTGGTCCGAGTTCATCGGCCAGAGATACAGTTCCTGCATCCCGAAATCGCGGGCCAGATAGCTGAAGGCGCCTTCGCAGGTCACCAGCCAGCGCCGGTCCTCGGGGATGCGGGCGATCTCGGCCTTCAGCGGCTCGAGCGTGGCGCGAAGCTGCTTCTTGTAGGCGTTGGCGTTCCTGACATAGCTTGCCGCGTTCTGCGGGTCATGTTCGCTGAAAGCCTCGGTGATGTTGTCGATGTAGATCAGCGCGTTGTCGAGACCCATCCAGGCATGGGGATTGGGTTTGCCTTCATAGGCGCCGGCGGCGATCGGGATCGGGTCGATGCCCTCGGTCAGCGTGGCCGAGGGGACATCGCCCAGGTTAACCAGGAACTTCTCGAACCAGAGTTCCAGGTTCATGCCGTTCCAGAGGATCAGGTCGGCATCCTGCGCGGCAATGATGTCCTGCGGCGTCGGCTCATAGCCGTGGATCTCGGCCCCCGGCTTGGTGATCGACACCACCTCGGCGGCATCCCCCGCCACCTGCCTTGCCATGTCGGCGATCACGGTGAAGGTCGTCACCACCTTCATCTTGTCCTCGGCCGTCGCGGCGCCCGCCATCAGCGCCGTTGCCGTCACCGCACCAAGCAGGCGCGCCAGTGTCGAAGACATGGGAATTCCTTTCCTGTTTCCATGGTCGAAAGCCCGCCTGCAAGGCCAGCCGCAGCATAGTTGCGAGCGAGTCGCAGTAAGGAATATCGATTCAAAACGATATTGCAAGTGCAATTCACTTGCATCTGTGCTTGACGAATGACGGCGCTTTCGCCATCCATTGTTGCGACTTGCTCGCAACAATGTCGGAGCCGCCAATGACCGCCAGCGATGACAGCCCATTCGGTTCCCACCGCGCCCGCAGCATCCTGGCCGAAGCGGGCCTGCGGGCGACGCGCCAGCGGCTCGCCATCGTGGATATCCTGTCCGGGCAGCCACCGCGCCATGTCTCGGCGGAAGATCTTTTCGACGCATTGCAGAGCCGCGGCGCACCGGGATCCCTGAGCAGGGTCTATGGCAGCCTGAAACGCTTCTGCGAAACCGGGTTGGTGCGGCGCGTGCCGGCCTATGGCAACACGGTCTGGTATGAGATGAAGGGAGAAGATCACCATCATTTCTATATCGAGGAAGAAGATCGCTTGCTCGACATCCCGGCCGGGATAATCCACCTCGCCGAGCTTCCCCCTGCCCCGCCGGGCTATGAGCTTGCGGGTATCGACGTGCTGTGCCGCATCCGCCGCACCGCGTCGGAAGCCGGACCGGGCGCAAGCCGCGGCGCACAGACACGGTGACGCCCCTTCCGATCCGAAGGGCGCCCGCCGCCCGAGCGATGTCGCGCCGCCGGCATGGTCATTCCCAAGGAGAAGACGATGAATGCCTTTACAGACCTCGATGCCATGAACGCCGCCGCCGCGACGCCGGCCGGCCGCGACCACCTCTGGCTCGAACTGACAGCCATCGCCAACAAGGCGTTTTCAGCCGGAGAACATGCTGCGGCCAGGACGCTCTACATGCGGGCCCTGACCGAGGCGGAGCGGCTTTTCGCGCTGCAACGACCCGAGGCGCTGACCGTTCCCCTGCCGGTGATCGTCAATGTCTCGTGCCACAACCTGGCCGCACTTCTGGTCCATGAGGGCAAGGACGCCGAGGCGACGGAACCCCTTGCCCGCGCCTTCGACCTGCTGACCGGGACCGCGAGCCGGCGCTCCGCCCCGATAGCGTTGCGGATCAGCTGTACGCAGCATCTGAAATATGCCCTGGCCGAACTGGCGGCGCATATCGGCAAGCAAGGCGCGACCGGGGCGGAAATCGACAGCCATGTCGCCCGCGCGAAAGCCGCCGCGCTTTCGGTGCATCATGCCGTCGAGCATCTGCGCCGCATCGCGCAATCGGCCTGCGGGCATTGCCGCCTGCTCAACTGATCCGCCCGGTCGGCATCGGGATTGCCGGACCAGGACGGCACGTCCCGCAGGATGCAGGCCGGGAACCATTGACCCAAGCCAGAAGGGTCGAGGGGCATGAAGGCCCTGACCGATGCGATGAAGGACATGCTGGCGAAACAGACGCCGATCCAGGCGACGGTGACGAAAACCGGCATCCCGACCATCGACCCAAGCGCAGCCTGTGGGTCCATGACGACACGCCGATCTTCGACGAAAAACCGGCGGCCAGACGCCGAAGACGACGCAAAGCGGATCGAAGATCGCCGTGGCGGTGATCGACCACGAAAAGCTGGACGACTATCGCTTTCTCGGCACGCCCCAGATCGTCGGCGCGGACGCCCCCTTCGACAATGCCGTGGCATTCGCCGGAAACGGGATGAAGGCGCCGAAATGCGCCGTTCTGGTCCATAGAGACGATTTGCTCACCCGACGCGGGCAGGCGGATGGATGACCTGACGGCCTGATCGCGGCCGAGATGGGATCGGCGCCTCCAAGGGCTGAAGGCAGGCGCCGGGCTAACCTTTACCGCCAGCGACGGATTCGCGGCGGCAGTCGCCCTATGCCGCGTCGTGCTTCGTAATCCGGCCCAGCGGCGGTAGGTGCGAACACCCCCAACCCAAGCCGGCCGAAACGGTCCCGGATGCCGGGCGGGATAGGGTGATGACCCCCGCAGGCCGAACTGCTATCGTGCCTGCTCACCCGCCGGGGGACCAACAGGGCGAAATCGAGCGAATGACCGTGAATCTCGAAAAGAAGCTGGCCGAGCTCTGCAAGGAAAAGGGCATGCGCCTGACCGGCCAGCGCCGGGTGATCCTGCAGGTTCTGAGCGATTCAGCCGACCATCCCGACGCCGAGGAACTTCATCGGCGGGTAAGCAAGATCGCGCCGGGGATATCGATCGCCACGGTCTATCGCACGGTCAGCACGCTCGAAAGCTGCGGGCTGATCGAACGCCACAGCTTCGCCGACGGGCGCGCGCGCTACGAAACCAGCGGCTCGGAACACCACGACCATTTCATCAATGTCGAGACGGACGAGGTGATCGAATTCCGCTGCGACGAGATCGAGCAGTTGCAGGACAGGATCGCCCGCGAACACGGTTTCGAAATCGTTGGCCACCGGCTGGAGATCTACGTCAGGCCGAGAGACGACAAGAATGGCGGCAAGTAGCGACCAGGATCAGCGCGATCCGCGACGTCAGGCGGCGCAGCAGAGGAGATCCACGATCCTTTCCGCCTTTCCGGGGCAGAGATGCAGGAACAGCGCGGGTTCGATCAGCTCGATCTCGGTCACCAGAAATTCACGCCCTGGCCGGGCGATGCCATCCACCCGCACATAGGCCGGGGGCGTGGGCAGCGCCGCAAGCGCGCGGCGGGCCACCTCGATGACGGCCTTGTCGGGCCGGATCCGTTCCAGCGCAACGCCATATTGCGAGTTCGCCCGCCACTCTCCTGCAGCGGGACGGCGCAGAACGGCATGTGAGAATGCGCCGCCGAAAAAGGTTAGCGTGGTCTCGCCCGTCTCACCGATATCGGCCTGAAACTCCTGAAGGACATGCGCGCCCGGCGGCATCTGCGGCCAGTTCCCGATCCGGGCCAGTTCAAGCAGCGTGACGCCGTTCCCGCTCTGCCCGATGGCGGGTTTCAGGACCGCCCTGCCCCAGCCCTCTTCCCGCATCCGCGCCGCGACCGTCCCGGCAGAGGGATCGGCGATCACATGGGTCCGGGGCACAGGAACGCCGCGCGCGGCAAGGTCCAGCAGGTAGGACTTCTCCATATTCCACAACATCAGGTCCGGCGCGTTGGCAAAGCGGCCACCCCCTGCCGCGATCCGGGCGATCCAGTCGCGGAACGCCCGCGGGGCGGCGGCATAGTCCCAGGCACAAAGCGGCAGGATGACCCGCGCGGTCAGGAAGGCCTGCTCATCGACGCTCTGCCAGGGCAGGCAGGTCACGTCGAAACCCCTTGCGGTCAGGGCCTCGATCAACGGCAGAAGGCCCGGCCCGGGATCGGGCCAGGCCGCGCAGGTTGCGATGGCAACCGAGAGCGTATCGTCAGGCGTCACGCCCGGTCAACGAATGACGACTTCCAGGGGACCGGGGTTGTCGCAATGATCGCCATGCGGATGATGCAGGTGGCCGTCGACCAGGTAATCGACGTGACCGCCATGGGGCACGGCCTCATGCCTGCAGCCCGGCCCGTGAACGTGGTCCGGCTCATGGCCGGCGCATCGGTGATCAGGGGTGCAGGTATCGGGGTTCGTCGAGCTGACCTCGATCACATGCTCGTCGACATGGTCGGCGTGGGGATGGTGCAGGTGGCCGTCATGCAGGTAATCGACATGATCGCCGTGGCGGACGGCGGTATGGCCACAACCCGCGCCGTGCTGGTGGTCGTGGTTTTCGTGATGGGGATGGGTGCAGTTCGACATGGTTTTTCCTTTTCGTTCAATGTTCTTCGCAGATATGGGCGATGGCGTTCTCGACCAGCTGCAGCACATGGGCATCGGCGATCGAATAGATCGCGGCCTTGCCCTCGCGCCGCCGGGCGACCAGCCGCGCTTGCAGCAACAGCTTCAGCCGGGCCGAGACGGTGCCGATCTGGGCACCCTCGATCTCGGCCAACTCGCCCACATTGCGCTCCTGTTCAGCCAGAAGGATAAGCGTGCGCAGCCGGGCCGGATCGGCCAGCGCCTTGAACATGGCGGCGGTCTCTTCAAGCTGATGCCGGTCCACCATGGCGAGTTTCACTCTATCAATCTATGATTTTTTAGATTGATAGAGTGATTCAAACAACCAGTCGAGCCCGCTTCACCGCCTGCGTTCCAGATTGGCCAGCGAGACGGCCAGAACCGCCAGCAAAACCAGCGCCAGCGCCGGGATGAACACCGCCCAGGGTGCGCGTTCAAGGTAAGGCATCCCCTCGGCCAGAACGAGGCCCCATTCCGGCGTGGGCGGACGCGCGCCAAGGCCCAGGAAGCCGAGCGCCGCCAGCGCCAGGGCGATGCCGGGCAGACGCAGGGTGGCATGGCGCAGCACCGGACCGAAAACCGCGGGCAGGATATAGCGCAGCGCCAACCGCAGCGGCCCGACCCCCAGCAGCGGCGCCATCTGCACATGAGGCTGCGCGCGCGCCTGCGTGACCAGCGCCGCGACATGGGCGGCCAGCGGCGCCCAGCCTACCGCCAGCACCGCGATCATCGCCCCGCCCGAGCTTGGCCCCATCAGCGCCGCCACGACAAGCCCCGCGATCACCGGGGGCGTGGCCTTGGTGATCTCGATGGGACCGGCCATCAGCCGCGGCGCGGTGCCCGCCACCAGCCCGATGCACAGCGCAAGAAAGGTCGTGATCACCGCCATTGAGATGGTCGAGACCGCCCCATGCGCCACCCGCGCCAGCACGTCGCGGCCCATCCCGTCCGCGCCCAGCGGCAGGGCAAGGCTGGGCGCCTCGAGCCGCAGATGGGCCGAGGTAAAGGGGTCGCGCGGCAGGCCCGCAAGGACCAGCGCAACCAGCAGCGCGAAGGCCACCACCGGCACGATCAGCGCGCGCCTTGTGGGCGCGGTATCGGGCATCGCCACCGGCAAGGCCCCCGTCCGCAGCGCCGGGCCAAGCAGGGCCGCGCTGGACAGGTTCGCAAGGCTGCCAAGCGTCACGGCGATCAGCAGCAGGATCAGGATCCCGGTTTGCAGCGCAGGCAAGTCCTGCGCCGAGGCCGCGCCAAGGGTCGCGCGGCCAAGGCCCGGGATGGAAAACACCTGTTCTACCGCGACCGCACCGCCTGTCAGCCCGATCATCACCATGCCGACCTGCGGCAACAGCCCCGGCATGGCCCGGCGAATGATCGCCCGCACGATCTTGGGCTGCGAGAAGCCCGCCACGCTCCACGTCGCGACCCAGCGTTCCGAGAAGGTGACGGCCAGCGCGTCTGAGAACAGCCGCCCCAGCAGCCCACCCGCCGGAATGCCCATGGCGATGGCGGGCAGCACGGCATCCTGCCAGCGCGTCCAGCCATAGGGCGCGAACCAGCCCAGCCAGACTGCAAAGACTACCAAGAGCAGCGTCGCCAGCAGGAATTCCGGTAGCGCAGTGAAGGCGGCGGCGATGGCGCCCGAGGATCGTCGCGGCTCTCCCCTCAGGCCCGAACGGACCACCGGCGCGCAGAACGCCGCGACGATGGGCACGACCACAAGGATCGCGCAACCCATCAGCGTCAGTGAGACGCCCGTGGCCTTCAGCATCCCCGGCAGGATCGGCGCGCCGGAAATCCACGAGGTGCCCGCGTCGCCCTGCAGCAGCCCACCGAACCAGCGCAGCAGATAGCTGACCTGCCCCTGATCGAGGCCCAGTTGCGCGCGGATCGCGGCCAGCGCCTCGGGCGTGGCTTCCTGATCGCCGGAGCGGGCGCGCAGGATCGACAGCGCCGGGTCGCGATCCGTCAGCCAGGGCAGTAGCCCGACCAGCACCAGCACCGCCAACAGCGTGACTGCCCGCGACAGGGCCGGCACGAAAGGCGCAATCCGCCAGCCCACGCCGTGCCGCACCGGAGCGACCACCCCGGCCATCATTCGGCCCGGATATGGGTGCGGGTATTGACCAGTTCCCGTTCACGGGGGTCGCGGACGGCATCGACGACGCCAGCGGCCTCGCCCTGGATCACCCGTTCATGCAGCATCGGCACGGCGGCATGGGTGGCGAGGATCGCAGCCTCGGCCTCAATGATGGCTCGCTGGCGCTCTTCGCCCGCGGCGGCCTCGGCAGCGCGGCGCAGTGCGGCATCCACGTCCTGATCGCAAAGCTGCGAGATGTTGAACGAGCCTTCGCAGGCGAAATCGCTGAACATATAGGCCACCGGATCACCGGAATCGAGGACGGTCGCCCGCGACAGGATGAAGGCGTCGAACCGCCCCGCCAGCGCGTCGGCCTCGATATGCGCGTATTGGCGCACTTCCATAGTGACGTCGAACCCGGCCTGCGTCAGTTGCTGTTCCAGGAAGACCGCGACTTCGGGCAGTTCGGCCCGGTCGGTGAAGGTCGCCAGCACGATCTTGGCCCCGCCCGCGTCACCCGGTTCGGGGGCGCCCACCGCCGCCCGCAGCCCGTCCGCCCAAGGCAGCGCCGGGCCAAGCAGCCCGCGCGCCACGTCGGCGCGGCCCTCATAGACCATGCGCACGATGGTCTCGCGGTCGATGGCGGCGGCGGCGATCCGGCGCATTTCCGGGTTGGCGAAGGCGCCGTTTTTCGTGTTCAGATACAGTGTGTTGGTGCGCGGCATCGGCACCTCGTGGATGAGGTTCTGGTCCAGCAGCGCCGCCTGCGAGACCGGGATCGCCTCGACGACATGGGCGGTGCCGGTGCGCAGCGCCGCCGCGCGGGCCGTACCGTCGGGGACGTAATCGGCGTCGATCCCGGCGACCTGCGCGCGTTCGCCCCAGTAGCCGTCGAAACGGTCCAGCTTCGCGCTGGTGGTGCCGTTGATCTCCTTCAGCACAAAGGGCCCGGTGCCCGCCTCGATCGGGTTCACGCGACCGTCCGCCCCATAGGCACGCTCGGCCAGGATCGCCAGTTGCGGACTGGACAGCCGGTTCGGGATCAGCGGATCGACATCGCGCGACCGCACCAGCACGGCGTCGTCGCCATCGGCGGTGATTTCCAGTTCCACCCCGTCGAGGATGCGCGGCTTCGGCGCGGCCTGCTTGGCGGCAACCAGCGAGGCGACGACCCGTTCCGGCGTCAGATCGGTGCCATCATGGAACTTGACGTCCTTGCGGATGACGAAACGCCAGGTGTGGTCGTCCACCTGCGCCCATGCGGTGGCAAGGAAGGGCTGCGGCAGCCCGTCCGGGTCCAGCCGGATCAGGGTTTCCGCCGCGCGCCAGCGCGACAGCTTGAAGGCATCGTCCGACAGCGGCGTCAGCCCCGAACGCGGCGGCTGCAACATCGCCAGCCGGATGCGGGCGTTGTCGTCATGCGGGGCGGCGTCCTGTGCAAGGCCAGGGCCGGCGGACAGCATCAGCGCGCCCAGCAGCGACAGGACGAGGGGTTTTCGGGTTGCGAGCATCGGTTGCACTCCATTCATGGCGGACGCAGGCGCCGCCGGACAGCGGTTGGTTTTCAGGCGGGGGGCCTACGCCTGCGGCGCGGGCAGCCTTGCGGCATCGGGCAATGCCGCCGCGACCAGTCCGCGGGCGGCGGGGTGGTGCGGATCGGCCAGCAACTCGGCACTGGGGCGATCCTCGACGATGGCGCCGTCATACATCACCACCGTGCGGGTGCAGAGCCGCGACACATCCACGATGTCATGCGACACAATCAGCAGCCCGGTGCCCTGGTTCTCCGACAGATCCCGCAGCACCGCGGCAACCTGTCGGCGGATCGGCAGGTCGAGGCCGCTCATCGGCTCGTCGGCCAGCAGGAAAGCGGGGCGCGTGGCGATGGCGCGGGCGATGGCCACCCGCTGTGCCTGGCCGCCGGAGAGTTCATTGCGGCGGCGCAGTAGGAGCTCCGGCCCGAGCCCGACCCGTTCCAGCGATTCACGGATGCGGACATCGTGTTCGCAATCCACACCAAGGCGGCGCAGCGGCTCGGCGATCTGCTGGCGCACCGTCATACGCGGGTCCAGCGAGGCCGCCGGGTCCTGCGGGATGTATTGCACCGATTGCCGATACCAGCGCAGTTCCGCCATGCCCGCCGGTCGGACCGGCTTGCACTGGCACAGGATATGCCCGCAATCGGGCGCGTCGATGGCGAGCAGCGAGCGCAGCAGCGTCGTCTTGCCTGAACCCGAGGCGCCCACCAGCGCCACCCGCTCACCCGGCCACAGCGCGAAATCGACCCCGCGCAGCACCATGCGGCGTTCGGGCTTGCGCCACAGGCCCGCCGGGACCGGAAAGCTGCGCTCAAGCCCGCTGACCGACAGGAAAGAGCCATCCTCGTTCATGAGAAGGGCGTTCATCAAGCAACCTCGCGGACGATATGCAGCCCCTCGCAGGCGCAATCGACCAGTTCGCAGGTGAAGGAATGACGCGGGCGATTCAGGATCTGGTCGATGGGACCATCCTCGACGATCCGCCCCTCGGCCAGGATCAGCGCCCGGTCGCAGACCCGCATCGCCGCCGACAGATCATGCGTGACCAGCAACAAGCCGGGGCTGCCGGGCGCGCTGGTCTTTTGCTTCAGCACCTCCAGCACCTGCGCCTGCGTCACCACGTCCAGCGCCGTCGTCGGCTCATCCGCGACGATCAGCCCGGTGCGGCAGGCCAGCGCCAGCGCGATGCAAACCCGCTGCCGCTGGCCGCCCGAAATCTCGGCCGGGCTGGTCCGCAGGAAGGCGTCGGTGCCCGGCAGGCCGATGGAGGCCAGCAGGGCACGGACCTCCTCCCGCGCCGCGCCAGCATCCAGCCCGCCATGCCGCCGCAGCGGTTCCTCAAGCTGCGATCCGATGGAGACCAGTGGGTTCAGCGCCGATTGCGTATCCTGGAACACCATCGCCACTCGCGCATCGGCGGGACGCTGCGGCACGCGGATGTTCAGCACCTCATGGCCGTTCACGCGCACGCTGCCGCTGCATTGCGCGCGCGGCGAAATCAGCCCAAGGATCGCCGCCGCCGTCATCGATTTGCCGGAGCCTGATGCTCCCAGCAGGCAGATCCGCTCGCCGCGCGCGACGGTGAAGTTGAGCGGACCGACGATCTCGCGCGGACCGAAGGAGATCCGCAGCCCCGCGACCTCCAGCATTGCCGTTCTGTCCATACCCGCACCTGCATCCGCGTCGATAGCTGTCCGGCGTTCAGGAAGACAATGTAATGCTATTACATGTCAAGAGCGGCAGTGATGTTATTACGTGCGATCCTGCTTTTTCTGGACCCATAGGCCTGACAACGCAAGACGAAGAGCCGTTAAATCCCCGCGCAGCGGTCTCAGCGCGCCGCACGACATGAAAGCATCCATTCGTCGGCGAAGGCTGCCCCGACATTCGACGTAATCTTCTGTCCCATCGCGACAAGCGCATCCAGCAGCGCCAGTTCGTCGGCATGGCGACGGCGTGCCGCCTCGCCGTCTGCCCGCCTTACCCGGATCTCGCATCCTTGCCGGCCGGCGATCCGCAGAGGAGAGGACAGCCGATAGGTGGTGTAGTAACCCGGATCATACATCCTTATCGAGATCGCGCCCTGCGCGCAGGTGCTTGCCCCCTCGGCTCGGGGACCGCCCGCAGTCTGAACCTCGCCATCGTCCATCGGGGCGGTGAATGCAGTTCAGACACGAGATAGAACCATGAAATCCAGAATTCTGGCCGCCCCGATGCTGGGCGCGCTTTTCCTTGGCCTCCTTGCCGCCTCGGCCTCGGCCGATCCCGTAACGCATGGAGATCTGCTTTCGGACGGCTATGTCCGCGCCATGCCGCCCAATGCCCCGGTGGCCGGCGGTTATGTCACCATCGCCAACAAGGGCAGCCAGGAGGACCGGCTGGTCGCGGCCCGCTCGACGCGGGCGGGCGAGCTGCATATCCACGAGATGACCAGGAAGGGCGACGTGATGAAGATGCGCGAACTGCCCGATGGCCTGCCAGTCCCGGCCGGTGGCTCGGTCGAGCTGAAGCCCGGCGGCTATCACCTGATGTTCATGCAGGTGCCGACCCCCTTTGCCGAGGGCGAGATCGTCGAGACGACACTGGTCTTCGAGAAAGCGGGCGAAATCGCCCTGCCGTTCGAGGTGCGCGCCATGAATGCCACACCCGCCGCCGACCAGGGCCATGCTTCGGATCATTCGGGCCATTGAGCGCCCGTTCCCAGCCAACATCGGTCCTGCCTCGGCGGGCCAACGCATGCGAGGACTCCATGTCTGCAATTCCCAATACCGCTCGCCAGGGTGTGGGCGACCTTTATCGCGCCGCCTGGCGTTGGCATTTTACGCGGGCTTGCTGGTGCTGCCCTTCATGATCACGCTGTCGATCAACGGCGCGATGTATGTCTTCCGCAACGAGATCGACAACTGGTATCACGCCGACCTCAAGCGCGTGCAGGTGCAGGACAGCCAAAGGCTGGCACCGACCGCGCAGGTCGCCTCGGCCCTGGATGCGGTTCCGGGCACGGCGGTCAAATACACCGATCCGGCCGACCCCGGCGCCTCGACCGAGATCACCGTCAGCACGGAGCGCGGCAAGATGGCGGTCTATGTGAACCCCTATAACGGCTTGGTGCTGGGCGCGATGCCGGATCGTTCGACGATCATGTGGACGATCCGCACGCTGCACAGCTTCAAGTATTTCGGCACCTGGACGCGCTATGTCATCGAGATCGCGGCGGGCTGGTCGATCCTGCTGGTCGGCACCGGCACCTGGCGGTGGTGGCCGCGCGGGCAAAAGGGCGGCATCGTCTCCGTTCGGGGCAAGCCGCAGCGCCGGGTGTTCTGGCGCGACCTGCATGCGGTGACGGGGCTGCTCGTGGGCTTCTTCATCGTCTTCTTGGCCGTCACCGGCATGCCCTGGTCGGGCGTCTGGGGCAGCAAGGTGAACGAATGGGCCAACGGCAACAACTTCGGCTATCCCGACGGGGTGCGGGTGAACGTGCCAATGTCGCAGCAGAAGCTGGATCAGATTGCCAAGACCTCGTGGTCGCTGGAACAGGCGCAGATCCCTGAAAGCCCGGTGCCCGGCGGCACCCCGATCACGCTGGACGATGCGATCGCGTCCTTCGACCGGCTGGGTCTGCATCGCGGCTATGCCGTCAACCTGCCGCAGAAGCCCGAAGACATGTTCAGCGGTTCGGTCTATCCCGACGACCTCACTCAGCAGCGTGTGGTGCACCTGGACCAATATAGCGGGCAGCCGCTGCTGGACATGGGCTATGCCGATTACGGTCCGCTGGGGAAATGGCTGGAATGGGGGATCAACACCCATATGGGCCAGACCTTCGGCGTGCTGAACCATGCCGCGATCACGGCGATCGAAGGGCGCAGCACCGCGGCGACCCGGATGGCCGGGCTGCTCGTTGACGAATGGACGCCCGAGCGGATCCGGGATTTGGAGGCCAGCCTCTATATCGGCTTCAATGCGGGTGGCGACAAACCGGCTCGGCCTGCGGCTGCTGATGGCCTTGGCCGTTCCATTCCGGACCCGGAAGCGCAGGCGCCGCGCCCGGCGACCTTGCCGGTGATGCCGGCCACTGATCCTGCCCCCACGCAACCCGACCTGCCCGATGCGGCCCCCGCAGCGCAACCCTGGTCCATCATGGAGTAACCCCATGCCCAATCCCACCGAGGCCGCCCGGATCCTTCAGAAACTGCGCAAACTCCGCGTCGATACGCCAAGGGACGCCGCATTCATCACCCATCTCGACCGGCTGTTGTGTCGGGATGAGGCGGGCAACCTCTTGCCCGAGCCGCAGCGCTTTTCCGCGGGGCGAGAGACCCACGGCGTGATGGTGGTGGATGGTGCCGGTGGCGGCAAGACCACGCTGATCTCCCGCGCCCTGGAACGGCACCCGGTTCTGTCCGGAGCGACGGGGCGGCACTATCTCGATGCCAGCGTGCCCAGCCCCGCCACCTTCAAGAGCATGACCGCTGCGCTGTTGCAGCGCAGCGGTTACCCGGTGATCACCGCCAACCGCGAAGGCTGGGGCCTTTGGGAAACCCTCCGGGGTCGGCTCAAGGATCTGGGTATCACGGTTCTGTGGATCGACGAGGCGCATGACCTGTTTTGCGCCGATCGCCACCTGATCCTGCGCGCCCTCAAATCCCTCATGCAGGGGGACGAGGCCGTCATCCCGATCCTGTCCGGCACCGAGAGGCTGCACGAGATCGTCCGTTCCGATCCTCAGGTCCAGCGTCGGCTTTCGACGCTGATCCTGCCGCCGGTCTCGGAGGTGACGGATGGGGCAAGCTTCTCCGGGGTAGTCCGGGAATATTGCCGGATTGCGGGGCTTGAGCCGCCGCTTGACGGTGATCTGATCCTGCGCCTGTTTCATGGCGCGCGCTATCGCTTTGGCCGCTGCATCGAGACCCTGGTCGGTGCGATCGAGTTTGCCCTGGAGGCGGGGGCATCCCGTCTGGACATCGCCCATTTTGCGGAATTCTGGGCGATGCAGGAGGGCTGCCCGCCCGGCGGCAATGTCTTCCTCGCCCCGGATTGGCCGCAGATCGACCCCGACCGGAACGAGGCCGACGATCCGCCTGCTCGCGCGCGGGCCCGGCGGCGGCGGGGCATGAGCATGGCCCGCCTTTTCCCCCTGCTGCCGTTCCGGGCGGATGAGACCCATTGGTCCTGGGCGGCCCGCATGGCCGCTTTCCATATCCGCGGCCCCATCGGAACCTTCCTGCGTGATCTCGGCCTCGATCCTTTCGTTCTGTCCATCGGCGATCCGGATGAGGTGGCCCGCCTGTGCGCAACCGCCGGGCAGGATCCGGGACCGGTGCTGCGCAACACCCTGATGCGGAACACCTGCCGGAGCTGGCGGCTCGGTGAGGAGATCCTGATCGACAGCCTGCGCCCGCAGCAGGATCTGCGCTTTTGTCCGGCCTGCCTGGCCGAGGACGATGCGATCGCTATGGCGGTAGGTCAGGATATTGCCATCCACCGGCGCGAACGGCTGATCTGGCGGCTGAAGCCGATCCGGTCCTGCCCGACACATAGGCTGCCCCTGATCCGCCGGGATCGGCCTGGTGGAGCGGACGGCAAGGGCGTCTTTGCAGACAGCGTTCCGGAAAACACCGCTAGGTTGCAGGATCTTGCAGGCTGCGCTGCGCCCTGCCCCGGATCCCCGCTCCAGACCTATATCGCTGACAGGATTGCAGAACGCCCCGGTCCGGTATGGCTGGACAGCCTGCCGCTCGAACAAAGCATCCGGGTGACGGATCTGCTGGGCACCGCTATGGAGTTCGGGCCATATGCCGCTTTCGACGACCTATCAGTCCAGGATCAGATGCTGCAACCACTTGTGGCTGGATCTACACCGCCAAAGGGGTGGCGGGAATCCGCGGCGCATTGCAGATCCTTCAGACCGGGTTTGACCCCGAGCGTTCTCCCTGCCGCATCAAAAACTGGGGAGCTTTCGGGTCGTTGCTCGACGAACTCCACCATCCCGCACCGGGCAGCCCGTTCCGCAGAATCTTCGAAGAGCAATTCGAGAGCATTGGTGGAACCTGACCCGCTATCGGCAGGCCCAGTCCGGCCCTGCCCTCCATAAGATGCCAGACTTCGTCACGCCGCCTTCGGGCGGCCTTTTCTTTGGCCATCACGCAACATTTCGATGGTCAATAATCGCGCGTAGAATGGTCAAAGCGGGAAAACGCGCGATTCTTGGATGAATTGAAATCAATGGGTTATATGTAATGGACCGGTGCGAGTTGGCCATTATTTCAGTGGTTCGACATAGGAACACTGGCTGCGACGGGCCTTCCGTCGTTTTCAGTTGCGAGGTCCACAGTGAAACCCCTTATCCCGTTGATCGTCAAAGCGGTTCTGCCGCCCGTCCTCGGTGCGGCTGGTGCCGTGGCCGCGACCATGTTCCCGGCCTATCATGCCGCCGTCTGTGGCGGTGTTGTCCTTCCCGGCATCTCCTTCCCACTCGGGGGCTGACATGCGTCGTGGTCGTGTCTTTGCGCCACAGTCGGTGTCGAGCTACGAGGAAGCGCAAGCGTGGCTGTGGGGCCATTCCCGTGTCGAGGAATGGCTCTTTGATCCCGACGCGGTATTGCCTCCCGAGGCGATGCTTGTCTGCGCCGTTTATTGGGTCTCTCCCGCCCAGCTGTCAACGGCGGAGTAAAACCCGGCCACGCGGCGGCGCAAAAGTCTGCCAGTTAGCGGCACAAGCACGGAACGTCGGGAGGGCGTAGCCCGACCAGAGTTCCGTGCTTGTGCCGTTGGTATTTTTTGAAAGGGGTCAGCCGGCCTTTCGGGCGCGGCTTTGGGCGAGACGATAGCTCTGGCCATTCATTTCGAGAATGCTGACGTGGTGGGTCAGCCTGTCGAGAAGCGCGCCGGTGAGGCGTTCGGAGCCGAATGTCTCGGTCCATTCGTCAAAAGGCAGATTGCTGGTGATCAGGGTCGATCCGCGCTCGTAGCGTTGCGAGATCAGTTCGAACAGCAGCTCGGCGCCGGTCTTCGACAGCGGCACGAAGCCGAGTTCATCGATGATGAGCAGCTTGTATCCTGCCATCTGCTTCTGGAAGCGCAGCAGGCGGCGCTCGTCGCGGGCCTCCATCATCTCGCTGACCAGGGCCGCGGCGGTGGTGAAGCCGACGGACAGGCCCTTCTGGCAGGCGGCCAGACCAAGGCCGAGCGAGATGTGCGTCTTGCCCGTGCCACTGGGGCCGAGAGCAATAATGTTCTCGCGCCGCTCGATCCATTCGCACCGGGCCAGTTCCAGCACCTGCATCTTGTTGAGCTTCGGGATGGCCGTGAAGTCGAAGCTGTCCAGGCTTTTGACGGCCGGGAACCTGGCGGCCTTGATGCGCCGCTCGACCATCCGCCGTTCCCGGTCGATCAGTTCCAGTTCGACGAGCCGGGCGAGATATCGGACATGGTCCACGCCTTCCGCCGCACATTGCCGGGCCAGTTTCTGGTGTTCTCGCAGGAAGGTCGGCAGTTTCAGCGCCTTGAGGTGATGGGCAAGCAGGATTTCCGGGGCGTCGCTCATGCCACGCCCTCCGCATTGACAGACAGCAGCCGCATGTAGGAGCGGGCCTCGGTCTTCTCGACCGTTGCCCTGGGCAGGTAGGGATAGCAGTCCAGATCCAGCCGGGGTGGCCGGCGCTCCACCCGGCACAACAAGAGATGCTTCACCGCATCGAAGCCGATCGCCCCCATCTGCAGCGCCTGCCTCACGGCCGCATGCAGATCGGCCAGATCGAAGGTTTCCAGAAGCCGCAGGACCTGGACATATTCGCGTCGGCCGTGCCGGTTCATCCGTGCCTCCATCAGCCGGCGCAGGGTGGCGAACTCCTCTGGCAGGTCCCAGTCCTGCAATGGTGCCGCCTGATCCAACGCATTGATCTTCTGCTCGATCAGCGGAAGGTAATGGAGCGGGTCGAAGACGATCTCGTCGCGATCCCAGCACCGGGGATGGCGGGCGATCACTTCGCCCCGGCAGCCGATCACCACCTCATGGATATAGCCCCGGATCCAGACATCCTGATGGCCGTAGGCGACGGGCACCGAGTAATCGTTGGTCTTGTAGCGCACCAGCGATTGCGACGACACGCGGCCGGTCGCCTGATCGCAGGCATCAAAGGGCGCCGCCGGGAGCGGGCGCATCGCGGCGAGATCGCGCTGCAGTCGCTCGCCGATCGTTTCGCTCTCGCCGCGAAGGACATCGTGCTGACGCCGCTTGCAGCGCTCCTCCAGCCAGAGGTTGAATTCTTCCCAACTGGCGAACTCAGGCATCGGCACCATGAAGTTGCGGCGGCAATAGCCCACCAGGCCTTCGACATTGCCTTTGTCGTTCCCCTTGCCAGGGCGGCCATAGCGATCCCGGATCAGGTAATGCGACAGAAACCCGCTGAACAGCGCCGCCCGCTTGCGGGTGCCATCCGGCAGGATCTTCGCCACCAGGCAGCGGTCATTGTCGTAGACGATCGACTGCGGAACCGCCCCAAAAAAGGCAAAGGCATGGACATGACCGTCCACCCAGGCCTCGGCAACCGCCGCCGGATAGGCACGGACGTAGCAGGCGTCGCTATGCGGCAAGTCCAGCACGAAGAAATGCGCCTTCTGTTCGACACCTCCGATCCGAACCATTGCCTCGCCGAAGTCGGCCTGCGCGTGTCCTGGGGGATGCGCCAGCGGCACGAACACCTCCTGGCCCCGCCGCTCACGTTCCCGGATATAATCCTTGATGATCGTGTAGCCGCCGGTGAAACCGCATTCTTCGCGCAGACGGTCAAACACACGCTTCGCCGTATGCCGCTGCTTGCGCGGCATGGTCCGGTCCGCCTCCAGCCAACCCTCGATGATCGGGATGAACGGATCGAGCTTCGGGCGCCTGACCTCGGCCGTCCGCCGGTAGCCCGGAGGAACCGAGAACGTCATCATCTTTGCGACCGTGTCGCGCGATATGTTGAATGTCGTCGCCGCCTGACGCTGGCTCATACCAGCAGCACAGGCCTGACGAACCTTGAGATAGAGTTCCACGCTGTAGATCCTCCCATCCTCCCTGCAGCCGCAGAAAGGGAAAAGGTGGACGACTTTTACGCCGCCCGCAGCAGCACCATGCCGCCGCTAACGTGGACTAATTTCGCACCGCCATTCTCACCGTCATGCCGGCGGAGGCGGAACGGCCTGAAATGACGACGCTGCGGGGATCGGAAAAGCTGTAATGCAGGCCCGAGCCCGACAGCAGCCGCGCCAGCGCCTGTTCCGGTCGCAGGTTGCCCGTAAGGCCCGACGTGCTCTTGCCGGACGTGACGGCATCCAGATAGGAGATCTGGACCCCCGCCTGCCGTCCCCAGACCATCAGCGCCTGGCTCAATGGCCCGGCCGGAATCGAGAACTCCACGCTTTGCGCGCTTTCCTGCGCCGATGCCGCTTGGCTGATCACGATGGTTCCGCCCGCCAGGACCAGCGTGGAAAGCAACAGTGCCCCCAGCATCCGCGCCGGCCGGATCGCGGTTGGATATAGCATTGAATAAACTGAACTTTCGGCCATGGCGAGCCTCTCCTTCGGTCAAACTGGACTGGAGGATGTGCCGTGCCTTCGCTCGCCGGAGCGCATTGGGTATTGCCCGACCCTATGACTGATACAATCGGGCAGGCGATTCATTCGGTCGATTATCGAAAAAAGTTCAGACGCTGGAGATGACCGCCAACAGACCCGAGACCCGGCGCAACCGGCCGCCGGTCGGGCGGACGGCGGCCTCGAGCGCTCGCTCGGGGTCGGAGATGTCGAAAAGGCCGCTGATCCGCGCGCGACCGATCGCAGCGTCCGCGACGATCACACGGCCGGGCAACCAGCGTGCGATCCGCGCGACAAGCGTTTCCAGCGGCTCGGCCTCGGCTACGACCATCCCCGTCCGCCAAGCCCCAGCCATGGCCCCGTCGCGGCTGCCGGTCTCCGGGTGGCCGGTCTCGGTATCCAGACGGATCCAGCGCCCGGCGCCGATACCGTAACGGGATGTGCCGATCAACTCGACCTCGTCCCTTGCAACGGCAAGGTTGACGACACCCGCATCCTGCGAGACCTCGAAGGATGCCCCTGCCGTCCGCGTCTCGACGCCGCCGTTCAATTCCAGGACGAAGGGGTGCGTCGGATCGGGTGCGACATCGAACCAGGCCATGCCCCGCAACAGGCGCACGGCGCGGGTTTCGCCATGGTCCGGCATTGCGATGGCACTGGCCGGACCCAGGGTGATCCGCGTGCCATCGCGCAACTCCACGGGCAGCAATTCGGCCGTGGCGGTCAACTGGTCCGCCTGCAACCGCAATCGCATATAAGGCAAGCCCCAGGCACCCAACACTCCAGCCCCCAGGCCGAGCGTCCCCGCAAGCACCAGATTGCGCCGGGTCAGCCGGGGCTTCGCCGGTTCGGCCAAGGCGGCACCGCTCAACCCATGCGCCTCGGCCACGCACTGCCAGACGCGCCCGTGCTCTGCGCTGCGCCCGCGCCAGGCCGAAATCGTCTGAAGCGTCACAAAGTTCTCCGGCGCGTTCTGCCGTCGGATCACCAGGTCGATGGCCTCGTCCAGCAGGCGGGATGTCCGGTCGTCCAGTTCCGGCCGTTTCTCGGATGCGGAGGCCATCTTAGAGCCCCCCTGTCCGCAGCACGATCCGGCGATAGGTATCACGGACCAACTCCCATGTGCGGGTTGGGGACAACCCGATCTCCTCGGCGATGCGCGCGATGGGCCAATTTTCGACCCGATGCAGAAGGAATGCGCACCGCTGGCGTTCCGGCAACTCGGCCAGGACGGCAGCCACCAGCCGCAACTGCTCACGAGAGGCCAGGATCGTTTCTGCGTCGGGCTCGCGGGCGAGTGCCCGTTGGGCTTCAGATTGCTCCAGCGGCAGCGAAAGCACCAAGGCCTGCCGCTTTGCGTGGTTGATGCCCAGTGCGCGCCACTCGGTAAAGATAGGCCCTCGACAGGTAGTCGGAAACATCCTGGGCGGGCCCCCTGGCGATGACCCTCGCGAAGGTGTCCTAGGTCAGGTCCGCCGCAGCTTCGGCATCCAGCCCGCGCCTGCGCAGCGAGCGGGCGATCCCCGGCGCGTGCCGCCGGAAAAGGCTCTGAAAATCCCAGGCCATGCCTGTCACTCCAAGTTCCACTGGACGTTACGGTCCATTACGATGCGAAATGACCCTGTGGCTAAGGTACGCCATCGTCAAGACCCAGGGCGGAACGCTGGTCCTGACCGGGGCCAACACCCATGCCGGCGGCACCAGGATCGAGGACGGCGTGGTCGCGGTCGCTGCCGACGACGCGCTTGGCCAGGCCGGGGGCGCGTTGACTCTGGACGGCGGCGTCCTGCGCGTGACCGGCGACAGCTACCGGGCCACGAACCGCACCGTCCTGGTGGGCGTCGACGGCGGCGGGTTCGACATCGCCGCGGCCGGCCACGTCTTTACCCTGGGCCGGGGCATCCTTGGCGGCGGAGAGCTCTACAAGCTCGGCGCGAGCACGCTGGCGCTGGCCGGCGACAATGCGGGCTTCGCCGGCAGCGCCACGGTCACGGATGGCCGGCTGACCGTGGGCGCCGGCGGGCTGGGCGGCCCGATCAGCGTGCAATCGGGCGGGACGCTGGGCGGATCGGGCACGCTCGGCGACGCGGGGGCCGCCGTCACCATCGCCGCCCGGGGGCGTCCACGCTCCGGGCGACCGCCTGGGCCGGCAGGCGGTCCTGGGCGATTATGTCCTGCGCGGCACGTTGCAGATCGCCGGCGCGCCGGAGGCCGTGGGCGGGTTGGTGGTGCAGGGCCGCGTCGACATTGCCGGATCGACCCTCGATCTGCGCTTCTCGCCCGTTGCGGCCGAGGGCTGGAGCGCGATCGCCCACCCCTTCACCATCATCGACAACCAGGGGACCGGCGCCGTAAGCGGAACCTTCGCCGCGGTGAACAGGAACCTCCTGTTCCTTGACCCGCAGCTGAACCATGCCGGCGGGGACGGCAATGACGTCACGCTGGAGCTGGTGCGACGTCTCCTTCGCATCGCTCGCGCGCAGGGCCAACCAGTCCTCGACCGGCCGGGGGATCGATGCCCTGCCCCGCGGCTACGCGGTATGGAACACGGTCGCGCTGATGAGCAACGAGAATGCAGTGCGCCGCGGGCTGGACCTTCTGTCGGGGGAAATCCATGCCTCGGCGCTGGACCTGCTGTTCGAGGAGGGCCGTTTTCCCCGCCTCGCCTTCGCCGACAGGTTCCGCCTTGCGGCCGGCACGGATCCCGGCAGCGCGTTCTGGGCGCGGGGCCATGGATCATCGGCCGATCGGCAGGGCGGGCGCAATGCCGCCGCGCTTGAGCAGGACAGCGAGAGGCTGCTTCTTGGGCTCGACGGACCGCTGGGCGACTGGCGGGTCGACTTCCAGGCGGGAGAGAACGGATGCGATGCAGGTCGGGACGGATCGACCGGCCACGGCAGGGCGGATCGGGGAAAGGACAAAGGATTGACCCAGGCTTTTGAGATCGGGTCGCGATCCGGCGGGCTCGACCGCCTTGCCGTCGCGCTTTGCGTCGTTGCGGCCCGGCTGGTGTTGACGACCAGCATCGGCCTGATGCCGCGCGATGCCCCGGTTTCGCTGAAACAGGCGACGACCACCACCTTGGCGTGGAAAAACCTTGCGGCGCTGGCATTCCTGCTGCTTGCCGTGCGGCTGCTGCGCGGGATCGGCCTGGGGCTGCGGTGGCCCGACTGGCGCACCCTCGGGCGGCTCCTCTGGTTTCCGCTTCTGCATCTTGCCGCCATGGCGGCCCTGGTCGGGGCGGCGGGCCAGGGAATGCAAGCGGTGGCGATCCATGTGATGGTCAACGTGATCGCCATCGGCATCGCAGAGGAGCTTGCCTTTCGGGGCGTGCTATGGGGCGCGCCGCGCCGGGCGATGCCGTTCTGGCCGGCCTTTCTGGCCGTTTCCGGGATTTTCGGAATCGCCCACATGGCCGATGTCGCCGGCACCGGGGACATGCAGGGCGGCATCGTGCAGTCCGTCGCGGCCGTGCTGTCCGGGACCGGCTGGCTGGCCCTTCGCATCCGGTGCCGGTCGCTTGTCCCGGCGATGGCGCTGCATTGCCTGTGGAACATCCTGGTCCTCGGCTTCGGCGGCTTCGGCGGCTTCCGCGCGCCGGGACGACCCGAGCCGGCCGGACGCGCGGATCGCGGCCGCCCTGCTGGCGAAAACCGGCACCAGGCCCGACCGCGCCGGGTGCGGGCGCGGCAACCGCGATGGGCGGACCGCCCGAGACGCTGATCAGGGTTCCCCAGCCGGTTGCCGGCCCCTGCAGAGCCATGCCGTGGACCGCGCCTCGGCCGCGATGGGCGATACGCCACTGCGCCCGGTGGGGTTTCTGTGCCCGCTTGCGTCGGATTGGCACGCTCTGCCCGGCAGGGAACACCCGCCAGGGCTTGCAGCCGCGGGATTTGGCAGCGGATTCCAGCGCCACGCCATCGGAAACGGCTAGTCTCTGCCGGTCAGGCCCTTCGGCGCGGGATCCGAGGTGAGGTTTCCGGGTGCCCATGACACTGGAATGTGCTGGCACGGCCTAGTCTCGCAGGAAGCTGGGGCAAAGGGATACAGCAGCCCGCCTCGGAGACCTGGAGACCTGGAGACCTGGAGACCTGGAGACCTGGAGACCTGGAGACCTGGAGACCTGGAGACCTGGAGACCTGGAGACCTGGAGACCTGGAGACCTGGAGACCTGGAGACCTGGAGACCTGGAGACCTGGAGACCTGGAGACCTGGAGACCTGGAGACCTGGAGACCTGGAGACCTGGAGACCTGGAGACCTGGAGACCTGGAGACCTGGAGACCTGGAGACCTGGAGACCTGGAGACCTGGAGACCTGGAGACCTGGAGACCTGGAGACCTGGAGACCTGGAGACCTGGAGACCTGGAGACCTGGAGACCTGGAGACCTGGAGACCTGGAGACCTGGAGACCTGGAGACCTGGAGACTGCGAAAGCCCGACGCGCCTGTCGAGAGGGTTTTCCACCCCGCCATGGGAAATTTTTGCCGCGCCACCTAGGGAAAGCGCATTGCCGGCTTTCGGCATGCCTTCCCGGATGGCTCAGCGCAGGCCCATCTCGGCCAGCGCCCTGGCGATTTCGGGGGGCAGGTCCGGCTCGGCCCCGCGGCCTGCCGGCAGGTCGGGCGGGGTCTCGGCGCCGGGCAGATAGCGCCAGCCCTGGAACGGACGGCGCGGCACGGCCGCGACGCGCACCAGCTCGGGGGCAAGGACCAGCGCGCAGCGGCGGATGCCGTCCTCGCCCTGCACCTCATGCAGCTCCAGGATGCGCTGGCGGGCCTGCATCACGCCCTTGAACACCCAGTAGATCGAGCCGCCGTCCAGCAGTTCGGCCTCGCGCTTGGGCCACATGCGGGTGACATGGCGGGCCGGGCCGCCGCCGAAACGGTGCTTCTGCCAGGCGGCGAGTTCGGCCGGATCGTCGCAGCCGACGCAGAGTTTCATCAGGTTCAGGGACGCGCTCATGCGCCAGATATAGCTCTGTGACGGGCGGGCGCAATGGACCTGTGCGCCAAGCCGCCATGACCGCAGTGCAGCGGCCGGGCAAACAGGACCGGCCCAGCGACGGGCGGGGGCGTGCTGTTTCCCCCGAGGCGATGACCACCCTGCGACAACATGGACGCCAGGCCGAATCCGATTCTTTGGCCAAAAAGCGATCATTCAGGAAAAATTTTGCAAAGCAACGCAGTCTGGTCCGGTGCAGTCTGGTCCGGTGCAGTCTGCGCGCCCGACCTCCTTGGGCTGTGAACCCATGAACACAACGGGAGGAGTAACCTATGATGTAACCGCTCGGTTTCTACCGCCTCGGCTTGCCGATGATCAGGCGGCTGCCGCCCGCGGTGCTGCCGGTGGCGCCCAGTTCCAGGGGAGCAGTTCGTCGAGCCGGTTGATCTTGTGGTCGTGGATGCGGTCCAGGATGTCGGCCAGATAGGCCTGCGGATCGAGGCCGTTCATCTTGGCCGTCTCGATCAGGGTCATGGCGCCGGCGAGAGTCTCGGCGCCGGTCTCGGCACCCGCGAAGAGCCAGTTTTTCCTGCCGATTCCAATGGGCCGCAGGGCCCTCTCGGCCGGATTGTTGTCGATGGCAACGCGGCCATCGTCGAGGAACAGGCTGAAGCCCGCGCGGCGGCTAAGGCCATAGCGGAAGGCCTTCGCGAGATCGCTCTTGCCGGGGAGCCGGCGTAGCTGCACCCCGGACCAGTCGAAGAACGCTTCGACCAGCGGCTTGCTCAGCGTCTGGCGGGCCGCATGGCGCGCCTTGGCAGTCTGGCCGGTGATGTCGCGCTCGATGTCGTAGAACGCCCCGATCCGATCAAGGGCTGCGCGGGCGATCTCGGATTTGGTGGATTGCCAGACGTCATGGAAGTCCCGTCGCAGATGCGCCCAGCACGCGGCCTCGCGGAAGCGGGCCGAGCTGCCGTCCGGTTCGGGAAGGTAGAGCTTGGCGTAGCCCTTGTAGCCATCTGCCTGTGAGGCATGCCGCTGGACCGTCGCAGGTGATGGCGGACATGCTCTTCCTTCCAGTCCGGCGCGAAGTGACAGGTCACGCCGGGTGGCGCTGAGCCGGACCAGGGCCGCTGATCGCGGACATAGGCCCAGATCCGACCCTTCTTCACCCCCTTGCCGAGGCCGCGGTCGCGCAAGGACCGGTCGAGCACCCGGATCGGGGTGTCATCGGCATGGAGCAGATCGCTGGCCATCACCGACATCTCGATGCGATCGATCAGCGGCTGCAGCACCCGCATCGCCCGGCCGCACCAGTCGACCAGAGTGCTGTCGGGGATGTCCGCACCCATGCGGGCGAAGATCTCGTTCTGGCGATACAAGGGAAGATGATCGTCGAACCTCGAGACCAGCACATGCGCAAGCAGCCCCGCGCCCGCCATGCTGCCGGGGATCGGACGGCTGGGCGCGGGCGGTTGCACCCTGTGCTCGCAGCGGCGGCAGGACTTCTTGAGCCGGGCGATCTGCACGACCTCCAGCTGCGCCGCAACCAGATCCAGCATCTCGCTGGTGTCTTCGCCCACCAGTCGTAGGTCGCCGCCGCAATCGGGGCAGCAGCTGCCGGGGTCGAGTTCCTGACGCTCGCGCGGCGTATCCGCCGAGACCCGCGGGCGGCGGCGTGTGGGGCGGTCCTCTGTATCGGGCTCGGCGATGGTCTTGACTTCCGGGGCATCCTCGGCGGCGGCCGCGCTGCTTTCGGCTGTCGCGACCATGAGGTCTTCAAGCGCCAGTTCCAGCTGTGCGATCTCGCGTTCGATCTTCTCCGATGACTGGCCGAAGACCTGTTTGCGCAATTTGGCGATCCGCGCCCGCAGGGTCTGGATCAGAGGGTCAGGGGCGCGCAGGGTCGCCGATATCTGCGCATTCCCGGCCTGCAAGGCCGCGATCAGCGCCTTCAGAAGCGCAGGATCATCCGGCAGGTGTTCGGCCATGCTCGACATGCGATCTGATAACACGGATCGGTCCGAACAGCCATAAAAACAACGTCTTCCGGTTCATCCGACCCGCGCAGGCGGCGCGCCCCAATCCGGCCTGCGCCAATCAATTCCTTCCCAGAGCATGGCAAGCTGCGCCGAAGTCAGGCGCATCGATCCTTCGCTACTGCCGGGCCAAGGGAAGCGGCCCCGCTCCAGGATCTTGTAGTAGAGGCAGAAGCACTGGCCGTCCCAATAGAGCAGCTTCAGCCTGTCGCCGCGACGGCCGCGGAAGGCGAAGACCGCGCCGCAGGTCGGGTTCTGGCGCAGCACGTCCCGGGCCAGCGCCGCCAGCCCCTCGATCCCCTTGCGCATGTCGGTCACGCCGCAGGCCAGATAGACCCTGACACCGGTTCCGGGGCCGATCATGCCGCCTCGACCACCCGGATCAGCCGCACCAGAACAGCAGGCTCCAGATCTGGCATGAAGCGCAGGCAGCGGCCATTGGCCAGCACCAACTCAATCTGCGGATCGGGTGCGGTCGAGCGGACAGTTGCCTCTGGCAGGGCCGTCTCTATCGGCTCGGGCGCCGAGATCGGCAGGAACAGCGCATCGGCGGTCGGAAACACCAGCCCCTTCTTCTTCAGCTCGGGCCGCCAGGCGTAGATCTGCTGGCGCGTCACATCATGGCGCTGCGCCACCTGCGTGACCGTCGCGCCATCGGCGCCAACCGACAGCACGATCCCGAGCTTCTCCTCGTCATCCCACCGCCGCCGCTCCAACCCAAGGACATCGCCACGCATCCTCAACCCCGCATAAGAGACGTCGCTAACGACGTCGTTATGCACGTCCCATAGCCGATCCGCCCAAACTCAGGCAGATGGTCGCAACCGGGCGGTTACCCCATGATGAACCGCCGCATGTTTCTTTGCACCACCGCTTCGTTCACGCCGGCCTCCGCCGGCGCGGGCATGGCGGAAACCGCCTGCGTCATGCCGACGAAGGAGCGCCAGGCCGACATGACCCCCGCGATGTCATCGCCGCGCTGCAAGAGGGCAATGCCCGCTTTGCCGCCGGGGCGGTGCAGCATTGCGACCTGAACGCGATGGCGCGCGAAACCTCGGAAGGGCAATATCCCGTTGCCGCGGTCGTGGGCTGCATCGACAGCCGCGTGCCGCCGGAACTGGTCTTCGACCAGAAGGTCGGCGACCTGTTCACCGCGCGCATCGCCGGAAATTATGTGAACACCGACATCATAGGCAGCCTTGAATTTGCCTGCAAGGTCTCGGGCTCCAGGGCCATCGTCGTGCTGGGGGCACAGCGCCTGCGGCGCGGCCAAGGGTGCCATCGACAAGGTCGAGCTGGGCTATCTGACGCATGTGATGCAGAGGATCGAACCGGCCATTGCGGCCGTCGCCCAGGCCAATCGCACCTCGAAGGACAAGGCGCTGGTGCAGCAGGTGGCCGAGAAGAATGCCGAACTGACCGTGGCCAAGATCCTTGCGGAAAGCCCGACGCTGAAGGACATGGCCATGCCGCCGAAATCGTGGTGGTGGCCGCGATGCACGGCACCGCCACGGGGGAAATCCGCTTCCTGTAGGCGAAAGGGACGGGATCAGGCGGGGTGCCCGCAGGGGTTGAACCCCGGGGCTTGCGAGGTTACGCCCCGGAGGTCCACCGATGGAAGACATCATGCCCAATCCCCAACCGACCCGCGGCCAGCCCCTGCCGGAGTTCATCGCGATGCTGGCGCTGATCTTCGCCGTCATCGCCTTTTCGATCGATTCCATGCTGCCGGCCCTGCCCGAGATCGCGGCCACCCTGACGCCCCAGAACGTCAACCGCGCGCAGCTTGTGCTGACCTCCTTCGTCGGCGGGCTGGGGCTGGGCCTGCTGGTCGGCGGGCCGCTTTCCGACGCGCTGGGGCGCAAGCCGGTCATCACCGCCGGCTTCGCGCTTTACGCGCTGGCCGCCGTGGCGGCGATCTTTGCCGATTCGCTGGACCTGCTGCTGGCGGCGCGTTTCGTGCAGGGCATCGCCGCCGCCGCACCGCGCATCGTGGCGCTGGCCATGGTGCGCGACCTGTACCAGGGGCGCGAGATGGCGCGGATCACCAGCTTCGTGATGATGGTCTTCATCCTGGTGCCGGCGGTGGCGCCGTCGATCGGGGCGGTGGTGATCCATTTCGTCGGCTGGCGCGGGGTGTTCGGCTCTTTCGTGGTGCTGGCGCTGATCGGCAGCCTGTGGCTGAACCTGCGCCGCCCCGAGACCCTGCCCGAGGCCGCGCGCCGGCCGCTGAACCTGCGCAGCCTGGCGGCCTCGGCGCGCGAGGTGATGGGCAACGGCCAGGTGCAGCTGGTGACGGTGGTGATGACGCTGGGCTTCGGGCAGATGTTCGCGCTGCTGAGTTCGGCCCAGCAGCTTTTCGTCGACACCTACGGCAAGGGCGAAAGCTTCCCGCTGTGGTTCGCCGCCATGGCCCTGCTGTCGGGCAGCGGCACGGTGCTGAACGCGCGCTATGTCGTGCGGCTGGGCATGCGGCGCATCGTGGGCTGGGCCTATGCCATGCAGGTCGTGGTCTCGGGCGCAATGACGGTGCTGGTGTTTTGCGACCTGCTGCCCGAGGCGCTGCGCTTTCCGGCCTTCTTCTTCTGGGCGGTCAGCGTGTTCTTCATGGCCGGCGTGACCTTCGGCAACCTCAACGCCATGGCCCTGCAGCGCATGGGTCATGTGGCGGGGATGGCGGCCTCGGTCGTCGGCGCGCTTTCGACGCTGGGGGCGGTGCTGATCGCGGCGCCGGTCGGGCTGCTTTACGACGGCACGGCGCGGCCGATCGTGCTGGCGACGCTGGTCTGCTCGGCGGTCGCGCTGATGCTGATGCGCGGCGTGCGCGAGGGCTGACGGCGCCGGCCGCGAGTTACCCACAGGGGAATGCGCCGCGGCCCCTTGCGCAGCCGCCGAAGCTGGCCTAAGAGCAGCCGTGTCGCCGGCCGAAGCGCAGGCGCAGGCATGGCCCGTTCGTCTATCGGTTAGGACGTCAGGTTTTCAACCTGAAAAGAGGGGTTCGACTCCCCTACGGGCTGCCATCGCCCCCTTTGCCTTTGATCCCCTTGCACGGCTAGCCCGATGCCGCCCACCCGATGCAGGCGCGCGCCCGTGGGTGGCCGGGAACATGCCGCGAAGGGGCGGCGGTTCGGGCAGGCCGCCGGGAAGGCGGCCCGCCTCGGGGTCAGTGGCTGGTCGCGGTCAGTGGCTGGCCGGGCGGACCAGCGGCACCTCATTGCCATTCGCGTCGTAGAGCCGGCCGTCCATGAAATAGTCCCCGTCCTCGAGCTGGGCGATGTCGGTGTAGCGGATGGTTCGTTCCGCCGCGGCACCGAAGACCGAGGGCTGGTCGGAATTGCCGGCCGTGAAATGGTTGAACAGAAGGTTCAGCGTGATCGCCATCAGCGCCGAGGAGCTGATGCCCGAATGGAAGATCGTCTCGACCCAGGCCGGGAACTGGTGGTAGAAGGCCGGCAGCACGATCGGGATGGTGCCGAAGCCGATCGAGGTCGCCACGATGATCAGGTTCATGTTGTTGGCGTAATCGACCTTGGACAGGGTGCGGATGCCGCTTGCCGCGACCGTCCCGAACAGGACGATGCCGGCACCGCCAAGCACCGGGCTGGGAATCGCCGCGACGATCCGGCCCATGACCGGGAACAGCCCCAGCGCCACCAGGATCAGCCCGCCCGTCGCCACGACATAGCGGCTCTTGACGCCGGTCACGGCCACCAGGCCGACGTTCTGGGCAAAGGCGCTTTGCGTGAACGAGCCGACGACCGGCGCCAGCATGCTCGACAGCATGTCGGCGCGTAGCCCGTCGCCCAGCCGCCGCCCGTCCACCTTGGTCTCGACGATCTCGCCCACGGCGAAAATATCCGCCGAGGTCTCGACCAGGGTCACGAGGATGACGATGAACATCGAGATGGTGGCCGCGACGCCGAAGGTCGGATAGCCGAAATGAAAGATCTGCGGCAGCGCGAAGACCGGCCCCTGCCCGACCTGGGAAAAATCGGTCATGCCGGTCGCATAGGCGATGGCCGTGCCGATCACCAGCGCCAGCAGGATCGACAGCCGGGATATGGCGGCATTGCCGACCTTGCTGAGCAGCAGCACGATGGCCAGCGTCAGGCCCGCCAGCAGGATGTTGGCCGGGCTGCCGTAATCGGCCGCGTTGCGGTCGCCGCCCATCGCCCAGGACCCCGCGACCGGCATCAGCGTCAGACCGATGGTGGTGATCACGATTCCCGCCACCAGCGGCGGAAAGAAGCGGGTGATGCGCGAGAATATCGGCGTGATCAGCAGGCCCAGCAGCGACGAGACGATGACCGCGCCGAAGATCGCCTGTATGCCGCCATTCCCCGAGATGGCGATCATCGTCGCCACCCCGGCAAAGGAAACCCCCTGCACCAGCGGCAACTGGCAGCCAAAGAATGGCAGGCCGATGGTTTGCAGGATGGTCGCGACGCCGCCGGCGAACAGGGATGCCGTGATCAGCAGCCCGATGTCGGCGGGCGACAGGCCGGCGGCCTGGCCGACGATCAGCGGCACCGCCACGATGCCGCCATACATGGTCAGGATATGCTGCATGCCATAGGCCAGATTGGCGGCAAGGCCCAGCCGTTCGTCCTCGGGCCGGACCGGCCCCGCTTCTGCATTCGTTGCCGTTTGCATGGTCGTCTCCCCCTTCTCTCTTCGCAAGCAGGCTCTCTCCCCTCAAGATTGGCGGAACTTATCGGGATAAGCCGGGGGTGACTTTTACAGAAAGCTATATGCTGACTTAAAATCTGATATAAAATCGACACGGGAGGCGCGGCAGGTGGGGCAGCAGGCCAGACCCGCGGCAGGATTTCCACCCTGCCGCGGGCCTGGGTCAGGGGTGCAGGGCCTCAGTCGTCGCTGGCCGCATCGGCCGGGTTGACCATCGCCTCCAGGATCGAGGGCAGGTCGATGATCCCGACCAGCCTGTCGCCGTCGCGGACCTGCGCCTCGGACACGCCGGCCTTGGTCATGCGGCGCGCGACCAGGTCCAGCCGCGAACGCGCCTTGACGGCAAAGCCGGGCAGTTCGCGCCCCTCGGCGGCGGGCGCGGCGATGGTGCGCGCCTCGATGATGCGGCCGCGATTCACCTCGCGCACGAATTCGGCGATATAGGCGTTGGCGGGGCGCAGCACGATCTCCTGCCCGTCGCCCACCTGCTCCATGGCGCCGTCGCGCAGGATGGCGATCTTGTCGCCCAGCCGCAGCGCCTCGTCGAGGTCATGGGTGATGAAGATGATAGTCTTGCGCAGTTCCTGCTGCAATTCCAGCAGGATCGACTGCATGTCCATGCGGATCAGCGGGTCCAGCGCCGAAAACGCCTCGTCCATCAGCAGGATCTCGGCATCGTTGGCCAGGGCCCGCGCCAGGCCCACGCGCTGCTGCATGCCGCCGGAAAGCTGGCGGGGATAATATTCCTCGTAGCCCTGCAGGCCGACGCGGCCGATCCAGTGCCGGGCGCGCTCCTCGGCCTCGGCGATGCCGCGGATGTCCAGCCCGTAGGCCACGTTGCGCAGCACGGTGCGATGCGGCAGCAGCGCGAATTTCTGGAACACCATCGCCGTCTTTTGCCGGCGGAAGTCGCGCAGCTGCGCCGGCGTCATCGTCACCACGTCCAGCCCGTCATAGAGCACCTGCCCCGCGGTCGGCCGGATCAGCCCGTTGATGTGCCGGATCAGCGTCGACTTGCCCGAACCCGACAGCCCCATGATGACCGTGATCCGGCCATGCGGGATGGTCAGGTTGATGTCCTGCAGGCCCAGGACGTGATTGTGCCGGTCGTTCAGCTCGGTCTTGGTCAGCCCGGCCTTGACCGCCTCGACATGGCGGCCGGCCTCGGGGCCGAAGATCTTGTAAAGGTCGCGGATCTCGATGTCATGCGTGCCCGCCTCGGTCATTTGCCGGCCTCCGTGTGCTTTTGCAGCCGCTTGCCATAGGCCTGCGTGGTGCGGTCCATGATGATGGCGATGGCGACGATGGCCAGGCCGTTCATCACCCCCATGGTGAAATATTGCTGGTTGATCGCCTGCAGCACCGGCTGGCCCAGGCCCCGCACCCCGATCATCGAGGCGACGACGACCATCGCGAGGCTCATCATGATGGTCTGGTTGACGCCCGCCATGATCGTCGGCAGCGCCAGCGGCAGTTGCACGTCACGCAGCTTCTGCCAGCTCGACGAGCCAAAGGCCTCGGCCGCCTCCAGCACGTCCGCCGCCACCTGCCGGATGCCCAGGTTGGTCAGCCGGATCACCGGCGGGATGGCATAGATCACCACCGCGATCACGCCGGGCACCTTGCCCAGGCCAAAGATCATCACCACCGGGATCAGGTAGACGAAGCTCGGCATGGTCTGCATCATGTCGAGGATCGGCGTCACCATGGCGTTCATGCGGTTCGACTGCGCCATCAGGATGCCGATGGGAATGCCCACCACCACGGCGATCAGGGTGCAGACCGCGACCATGGCGATGGTGCGCATCGTGTCCTCCCACATGCCGAAATAGCCGACCACCAGCAGCGCCAGCACCGAACCCAGCGCGATCTTCCAGCTTCGGCTCAGCAGCCAGATCCCGGCCGCCAGCACCGCCAGCACCAGGATCCAGGGCGAGCGGATCAGCAGGTTCTCGATCAGGGTCAGCAGGTCTTGCAGCGGCGCGAAGATCGCCTCCAGCGTGTCGCCCCAGGCGCGGGTAAAGTCCCGGAAGCCGCCGTCGATGGTCTGGCGCATCGCGCGCAGGCTCCCGCGGCTCATCTCCGGGAAACGGATCAGGTCCATGTCGTTCGTCCTTTGGAAATGGAAAGGGGCAAGACCGCGGCGGCGGCCTTGCCCGTCAGGCGCGAAGGCGCGGGTTACAGGGCGGCCTTGACCTTGTCGGCGACCTCGGCGGGCACCCAGCGGGTCCAGATCTCCTCGTGCCGTTCCAGGAACTCATAGGCGGCGTCCTCGTTGCTGGCCTGGTTCTCGACCATCCAGGCCAGCATCTCGTTGACGGTGTCGTTGCTCCAGGCGCGGGACTCGACATAGTCCATGGCCACGCCGGCCTTGTCGGCGAATTCCCTGGTCACGGCGGTATAGACGTCCGAGACCGGCCATTCCGTGACCTCGGGCTCGGCGCAATCGGGCTTGACCATGCAGCTGTCCCAGCGCTCGCGGTCGAAATCGGCCTCCAGCTCCAGCCGGGTCATGTCATGCTGGCCCAGGATGGCGGTGGGCGCCCAGTAATAGCCCAGCCAGCCCTCGTTGCGGTTCGCCGCCCGCGCGATCGAGCCGTCCAGCGCCGCGGCCGAGCCGGAATCGACCAGCTCGAACCCCTTTTCCGCCGCGCCCGATCCGACGAACTGGTTGCGGTTGATCGCCTGGCAGGCCCAGCCCGAGGGGCAGCCGAACCAGGCGCCCTTGCTGCCGTCCTCGGCACCGGGGAACAGCTCGGGATGCTCCAGCGCGTCCTCGAGCGTGCGGATGTCGTGTTCCTCGGCCAGCCAGGTCGGCACCCAGATGCCCTCGACCCCGCCGTCGGACAGGATCTTCGAGGCGATGACGATCCGCCCCTCTTCCACCGCCTGGTCCAGCGGTTCCTTGACGGCGTTGACCCACAGTTCGGGCGCCATGTCCGGCTCGCCCTTTTCGTTCATCGAGGCGAAGGTCGGCATGGTATCGCCCGCGACCAGCCCCACGTCGCATCCATAGCCCTCTTCAAGAATGATCTTGTCGACCCAAGCCGCCAACCCCGCCGAGGCCCAGTTCATTTCGGCGACGGTGATGCTGCCGCATTCTTCATCCGCAGCAAAGGCGGGGACGGTCAGCGCCACGAAGGCAAGCGTAGTCGAAGCAAGAAATTTGCCCATCAAACATGATCTCCGGATTTTCAACGCGCACGCGTGACGCGGCGCAGGGGGCGAAACCAACCGACGCGCGACGCCGGTCACCTCCGCGGGTCGATTGCGACCCTGTTGCGTGGAATGGGGCATGCGCCCCGATTTCGGTGGGCGATACTATACAGTTCTGTGAGAAAAGTTCAAATCCGCTTCAGGATTTTCTGCCGGCAGGGGATTTGCGCCGCATTTTCGGGACCGCAAAAGCGTCCTGGCAAGGCCAGGGGGCGCCTTGTGGCCCACCGGCCGGCCGCTACCCTGCGCGCCGCAGCCGGCATCTTGCCCAAGCCGCGAAGCTCACCACCCAAGTCGCTGATCTGGAAGAAGTGGTGGGCGACCCTGGAATCGAACCAGGCATGGGTCTCCCCGGCGGAGTTACAGTCCGCTGCCGCACCTTGCAGCACGTCGCCCGCCGAGCGCTTTCGGCGTGAAGCGGTGATTATCCCGACCGTCGGGGGGCGTCAAGCAGGGAACCGCGGAAAAGTCGCACTTCCTTGCCCCACCGCCAACCCGCCGCCACCCCGCCGCCAAGGTTGCATTCGGCGGCATTTTCTGCGCAGTCGAAACAGCAACCGGGAATGCGACATGGCCGAGAAACCACAGAAATCCAAGAAACCCGCCTGGGTCATCGACAAGGAACGCGCCCGCCGCGCCGCCGCGGCCGAAACCGTCTGGCTGTTCGGCCTGCATGCGGTGCGCGACGCGCTGGCCAACCCCCGGCGCGAAAAGCTGCGGCTGGTGGTGACGCGCAACGCGCTGGACCGGCTGGGCCCCCTGCCCGCGGAACTGACGCCCGAGATCATCGATGCCCGCGTCTTCGACCGGACGGTGCCGCTGTCGCCCGAAAGCGTCCACCAGGGCGCGGCGCTGGAGGTCAGGCCGCTGAAATGGGACAGCCTGGCCGACCTGGCGCTGTCCGGGCCGGGCCGGCCGCTGCTGGTGGCGCTGGACCGGGTGACGGACCCGCATAACGTCGGCGCCATCCTGCGCTCGGCCGAGGTCTTTGGCGCCCGCGCGGTCATCGCGCCGGCGCGCCATTCCGCGCCCGAGACCGGGGCGCTGGCCAAGACCGCCTCGGGCGCGCTGGAACGACAGCCCTACCTGCGCATCGTCAACCTGGCCGATGCGCTGATCGAGCTGCAATCCATGGGATATGTCGTGCTGGGCCTGGACGGCACCGGCACGGAAACCCTGCCGCAGGCGCTGGCGGAACTTTCGGGCCGGGCGATCTGCCTGGTCCTCGGCGCCGAGGGCCCCGGCCTGCGCGAACGCACGCGCGAGACCTGCGACCGTATCCTGCGCATTCCCTTCGCCGCAGATTTCGGCTCGCTCAACGTCTCGAACGCGGCGGCGGTGGCGCTTTACGCGGCTTCACAGAGTTGAACCCGGCCTTCACATCGGCGCTAGAACCAGCCCGCCCCGGTTGAGAATCGCCAACCGATTTGCCAGATCGAAAGCAGTCCAACCAAACCCCGCCGCACCATGATTCGTCCGATTCTCGCCAGCCTGATGCTTGCCCTGCCCGTTTCGGCGGCGTTGGCGCAGGATTGGGCATTGGACGGCATGGATCCGGTCTCATACGGCACCGAAAACGCCGCGGTTCCGGGGCGCACCGACCTGGTGACGGTCTGGCGCGGCCAGGCCTGGCATTTCGCCAGCGAACAGAACCGCAACCTTTTCGAAGCCAATCCAAAGGCTTACGCCCCCGGCCTGGGCGGGCTTTGCGTCCTGGCCCTGTCCGAAGGCCGTTCCGAGCCGGGCAATCCGCGCTATTTCGTGGTGATCGGCCAACGCACCTATTTCCTGCGCTCGGAACGCGCACGTGAGCGACTTCTTGCCGATCCGCAGCAGATCCTGATGCGCGCCAAGGCCGTCTGGACCCGCATGAATCCCTAAAATTTCACTTTTTTGCGAGCGGGGTGGAACTTTTTAGCCACGGTTCCCATTTATTTACTGAACATGGCCACGGAACGGTCATGTTCAGATCACTGTCCCTCGTTCCGCGACTTGCGCCCGGCCAGACCTCTGGACCGGGCGCTTTTTCCATGCCACTTTCGGTTGAGATCTGGGGGAGGATCAGATGAACCTGGCAGTACTTCGCGACATCGGCACCTCGCCGGTCGACGACGACATTGCGCGCATCGCCCGCACGGTGCGCTGCATTGCCATCGTGGGCCTGTCGCCGAACGAAGCGCGACCATCCTGGGGCGTGGCCCGTTACCTGAAATCGCAGGGCTATCGCATCATCCCGGTCAATCCGGGCCATGCGGGCAGCACCATCCTGGATGAACGGGTCTATCCCGACCTGCGGGCGATTCCGCCCGAGGTGGTGGTGGACATGGTGGACATCTTCCGCCGGGCCGAGGCCGTGCCCGCCATCGTCGACCAGGCGCTGGCGCATCTGCCCCGGCCTGGCACGATCTGGATGCAGCTGGGCGTCCGCCATCCGCAGGCGGCCGCACGCGCCCGCGCCCGCGGCCTGACGGTGATCGAGGATCGTTGCCCGAAGATCGAGTTCCCGCGCTTTCTTTAAGGCCATGGCGATACGAAAAAGGCCCCGGTCCAGAGGATCGGGGCCTTTCTTTTGCGCCGCCGGCGATCAAACGCCCGAATAGAGCCCTTCGTAGATCGGGCCCAGCGTGTCCACCTCGAACAGCGAGCTGACCGAGGTGCCGTTCCAGATGTTCAGGATCGCCTGGGCGAACATCGGCGCCGTCGGCACGATGCGAATGTTCGAGGCGGATTTCACCTTGTCGCTCGGCTCGATCGAATCGGTGATGACCAGCGATTTCATCACCGAGGCCTGCACCCGCTCGACCGCGGGGCCGGACAGGACGCCATGGGTGATATAGGCATGCACCTCGGTCGCGCCGTGTTCGGTCAGCACCTGCGCCGCCTTGCACAGCGTGCCGGCGGTGTCGCAGATGTCGTCGACGATGATGCAGGTCTTGCCGGTCACGTCGCCGATCACCGTCATCTCGGCCACCTCGCCCGGCTTTTCGCGGCGCTTGTCCACGATGGCCAGCGGCGCGCCGATGCGCTGCGCCAGTTCCCGCGCCCGCGCCACCCCGCCCACGTCGGGCGAGATCACCATCAGGTCCGACAGCCGCTCGCGGAAGTGATGCTTGATGTCCAGCGCAAAGACCGGCGCGGCATAAAGGTTGTCCACCGGGATGTCGAAGAAGCCCTGGATCTGCGCCGCATGCAGGTCAAGCGTCAGCACCCGGTCCACGCCCGCCTCGGTCAGCAGGTTCGCGACCAGCTTGGCGCTGATCGGCGTGCGGGCCTTGGCGCGGCGATCCTGGCGGGCATAGCCGAAATAGGGGATGACCGCGGTGATGCGCGCCGCCGAGGACCGCTTCAGCGCATCGGTCATGATCAGCAGTTCCATCAGGTTGTCATTGGCCGGGTTCGAGGTCGGCTGGATGATGAACATGTCCTCGCCGCGGACGTTCTCATAGACCTCGACGAAAATTTCCTGGTCGTTGAAACGCTCGACCCGCGCCTCGACGGGAGCGACGTTCATCCCGCGATGCATCGACATGCGCCGGGCAATGGCATTGGCCAGAGGCCGGTTCGCATTTCCCGCGATGAGCTTGGGTTCGGTCATGGCCGGCATGGGCTTTCCCTGTCTGGATTCGTGCGATTGCACCCCGCTTAGCACCGGGCTAGCCTGCCCGCAAACCCCGAGGACGAAACCATGGCGCATATCGACTATTACTTCGGCACACCCAGCCCCTGGAGCTATCTTGCCGGCAACCGGCTGGAGGAAATCGCCGCCCGCCATGGGGCGACGATCCGCTACAAGCCCGTCGATCTGCTGCAACTTTTCGACCGCACCGGCGGGGTGCGCCCCGCGAACCGCCACCCCTCGCGCATGGAATACCGCGCGCAGGAACTGCGCCGCTGGTCCCAGCACCTGGGCATGGCGCTGAACCCGAAGCCCGCCTTCTGGCCGGTGAATCCCGCCCCCTCGTCCTATGCCATCATCGCCGCGCAAGAGGCGGGCGGCGGCGACCTGGCCGGGCTGGTGCAGGGCTTTCTGCGCGCCGTCTGGGCCGAGGACGCCGACATCGCCGACGACGCGGTGATCCGCCGGACGCTGGCCGCGGCGGGCTTCGACCCGGACCTGGCCGACAAGGGCCTGTTCGTCGGCGCCGAGACCTTCGGCCGCAACCTGGAACAGGCGGTCGAGGCCGGGGCCTTCGGCGCGCCCTTCTATATCGTGCGCGAGACGGGCGAGCGGTTCTGGGGCCAGGACCGGCTGGATTTCCTCGACCGGCACCTGGCAAGCCTGTGAGCGCGCTGCACCTGAGGCGCTGGCCGGGCAACGAGGACCGCCCGGCCCTGGCGCTGCATTGCATGATGGGCAACGCGGTCTATTGGGGGCCGATCGCCGAGGCGCTGCGCGACCGTGTGCGGATCAGCGCGCCGGACCTGCCGGGCCATGGGCAAAGCCCGGACTGGCCGGGCGGCACGCCGGATTATCACACCGCCGTCACCCGCGCGGCCGCGGCGCTGATCGACCGGCCGCTGGACCTGATCGGCCACAGCATGGGCGCGACCGTGGCGCTGCGCATCGCCGTCGCCGCGCCCGAGGCCGTGCGCAGCCTGACCCTGATCGAGCCTGTGCTGTTCGCCGCCGCCCCCGAGGCGCAGAACGACGCGCTGATGGAGGATGTCGCGGCCCGGCTCGCCGCCGGGGAGGATGCCGAGGCGGCACGCGCCTTTCTTGGCATCTGGGGCGGGATCGACTGGGATTCGCAGACCGCCGCGGGCAAGGCCCGCCTGGCACGGCAGATCCACCTGGTCCAGGCCAGCAACCAAGCGCTGCGCCAGGACAGCGCCAATATCCTGCGGTCCGAGGGGCTGGAGGCCATCGACGCGCCCGTGCTGATCGTCATGGGCGAGGATTCGCCCGCCGTGATCCCGGCCATCGCCGATGCGCTGGCGGCACGGCTGCCCGATGTCGCGCGCGCGCGCGTTCCCGGCGCCGGCCATATGTTGCCGATCACCCATCCGCGGCAGGTGGCCGAGCTGATCGGGCTGAACCTGGACCGCGCCTGACCGGGGTCAGTCCAGATTCCAGTCGTCCTCGTGCCGCAAGGGGCCGATGGCCATCCAGCTGGCGCGCACGCGGGCGACGCGGGTATCGCCCCAGGTGCTGAACTGCAGCTCGAACCCCTCGGCGGTGATGTTCACCGCCTGAATGTCGGCGCGCTGGTTGGCATTGCCGTCCACGTCCCACATGCTCAGCGAGACATGCACCACGGGCGGCTCGACGAAGCGTTCGTCGAAGCGCACGGAACGCAGCTCGACCCGCGGCCCCTGCCCTGTCCACATCGGCCCGCCGCTCTCGAAGGCCGAGAACATCTCGGTCGAGCCATTGGCGACACCGACGGCGAAATATCCGAAACGTCGCACCCCTTACCCCTCCCCCATGCCATGAAAAAATGATGGCACAAGTAGATAAAGCCCCGGAAAACCGGGGCTTACCATAGTTTTCATCAATTCCCGGTTAATGCGGGAAATTCGCCTGGTTCGGGTCAAGCCCGATATGCGTGCCAAGCGCCTCCATGTCGGCCAGAAGCTTGACCGCCGCGGCGACCAATTCCTCGCCGGCAGTTTCGCGTTCCTTGGCGACTTCGACGCGACGACGGGCCTGGGCCATCATCTCGTTGAAGACCGCCTGCGTCATCTCGGCGCGGGGATGCCCGCGTTCGGCCAGCAGGGTGACGGAGTCGTTGTTGATCTCGGCGAAGCCGCCGGTCACTGCGAATTCCGTCGCGGACCCGTCCCCTGCCACCACGGTCACCAGACCGGGGCGCAGGTTGACGATGGCCGGCGCATGGCCGGGCATCGCCGTCAGGTCGCCATCGGCGCCGGGCAGGCGCACCTCGCGCACCGGGACGGAAACCAGGTTCCGTTCCGGCGAGACGAGGTCGAACTGCATCGTGTCGGCCATGTCGCCCCCTTACGCCGCGTCAGCGGCGAGACGCTGAGCCTTGGCTTTCACTTCCTCGATGCCGCCGACCATGTAGAAGGCCGCTTCCGGCAGGTGATCGTATTCGCCGGCCACGACCGCCTTGAACGAGGCGATGGTATCCTCCAGCGGCACCTGCACCCCGTCCGAGCCGGTGAAGACCTTGGCCACGTCGAAGGGCTGCGACAGGAAACGCTGGATCTTCCGGGCGCGGGCCACGGTCAGCTTGTCCTCTTCCGACAGTTCGTCCATGCCGAGAATGGCGATGATGTCCTGCAGCGATTTGTATTTCTGCAGGATCCCCTGGACGTCGCGGGCGACCTGGTAATGCTCTTCGCCGACGATCGCCGGATCGAGGATCCGCGAGTTCGAGTCGAGCGGGTCCACGGCCGGATAGATGCCCAGTTCCGAGATCGCGCGCGACAGAACGGTCGTGGCGTCCAGGTGGGCAAAGGTCGTGGCCGGCGCCGGGTCGGTCAGGTCGTCGGCCGGAACATAGACGGCCTGGATCGAGGTGATCGAGCCGTTCTTGGTCGAGGTGATGCGTTCCTGCATCGCGCCCATGTCCGTGGCCAGCGTCGGCTGGTAGCCCACGGCCGAGGGGATGCGGCCCAGAAGCGCCGACACTTCCGAACCCGCCTGGGTGAAGCGGAAGATGTTGTCGACGAAGAACAGAACGTCGGTGCCGGTCGCGTCGCGGAACTGCTCGGCCAGGGTCAGGCCGGTCAGCGCCACGCGCATCCGCGCCCCCGGAGGCTCGTTCATCTGGCCATAGACCAGCGCCACCTGCGATTCCGCCAGGTTGTCCGGCTTGATGACGCCCGATTCCACCATCTCGTGATAGAGGTCGTTGCCTTCGCGGGTCCGCTCGCCGACGCCGGCGAACACCGAATAGCCCGAGTGCACCTTGGCGATGTTGTTGATCAGTTCCATGATCAGAACCGTCTTGCCCACGCCGGCGCCGCCGAACAGGCCGATCTTGCCGCCCTTGGAATAGGGGGCCAGCAGGTCGATCACCTTGATGCCCGTCACCAGGATCTCGGACGCGGTCGCCTGGGCGGCGAAGTCCGGGGCCGGCTGGTGGATGGCGCGCTTGTCCGTTGCGACCAGCGGCTCGCCTTCGTCCACCGGCTCGCCGACGACGTTCAGGATGCGGCCGAGCGTCACGTCGCCGACCGGAACCATGATCGGGCCGCCGGTGTCACGCACCGGCAGGCCGCGGACCAGACCTTCGGTCGCGTCCATGGCGATGGTGCGGACGGTGTTCTCGCCCAGGTGCTGGGCTACTTCCAGCACCAGGCGCTTGCCGTTGTTCTCGGTTTCCAGAGCGTTCAGAATCGCAGGAAGCTGGCCGTCGAACTGCACGTCGACGACGGCGCCGATCACCTGCGTGATTTTTCCATTGGCCTCTGCCATGTCTCTACCTCTACGTGTCAGAGCGCCTCTGCGCCCGAGATGATTTCAATCAGTTCCTTGGTGATCGCGGCCTGACGCGAACGGTTGTATTCCGTCGTCAGCCTGTCGATCATGTCGCCGGCGTTGCGCGTGGCGTTGTCCATGGCGGTCATCCGCGCGCCCTGTTCGGACGCGGCATTCTCCAGCAGCGCCGCAAAGACCTGCGTCGCGACCGAGCGCGGCAGAAGGTCGTTCAGGATCGCGCTTTCATCCGGCTCGTAATCGTAGAGCGCCGAGGCCGCGGCCTCGCCCTCCTCGACCACGGCGGGGATGATCTGCCTTGCGGTCGGAACCTGGCTGATCACCGTTTCGAAGCGGTTGTAGAACAGCGTCGCCACGTCGAACTCGCCGGCGTCGAAGCGGTCGAGGATCTCGTCCGCGATCTGGCGCGCGTTCTCGTAGCCGATGCGCTTGACCTCGCTCATGTCGACGTGATGGACGAAGAGGTCGCTGTATTCGCGCTTCAGCTGCTCGCGGCCCTTCTTGCCGACGGTCAGGATCGACACCTGCTTGCCCTGCGCCAGCAACTCTTGCAGGCGCTGGCGGGCGAGCTTGACGATGGACGAGTTGAACCCGCCCGCAAGCCCGCGCTCCGAGGTCATCACCACCAGCAGGTGGCGGCGGTCTTCGCCGGTCCCTGCCAGCAGCCGCGGCGCCATGTCCGAGCCCGCCGCCGCAGCGGTCAGCCCGGCCATCACCGAGGCCATCCGGTCGGCATAGGGACGCGCAGCCTCCGCCGCTTCCTGCGCGCGGCGCAGTTTCGCGGCGGCGACCATCTGCATCGCCTTGGTGATCTTGCGCGTGTTCTTGACGCTGCCGATCCGGTTCTTGAGATCCTTGAGGCTGGGCATCTATCCCTCCTCTCAGGCGTAGGTCTTGGCGTAGCCGTCCAGCGCTGCCTTGATCGCATCCTCAAGCTCGCCCGCCACCTTGCGGTCGTTCCTGGTCATGTCCTCAAGCAGATCGGCCTTCTGGTTGCGCAGATACTGGATCAGCCCCTGCTCCCATTTGGTCACGTCGCGGACCGGGATGCCGTCCAGGTAGCCCTTGGTGCCGGCATAGATGACGATGACGATCTCGGCATTGGTCAGCGGCGAATATTGCGGCTGCTTCATCAGCTCGGTCAGGCGCGCGCCGCGGTTCAGCAGCTTCTGCGTCGCCGCGTCGAGGTCCGAGCCGAACTGCGCGAAGGCCGCCATCTCGCGATACTGCGCCAGCTCCAGCTTGACCGGGCCCGCGACCGACTTCATCGCCTTGGTCTGGGCGGCCGAGCCCACGCGCGACACCGAAAGGCCGGTGTTCACGGCCGGGCGGATGCCCTGGAAGAACAGTTCGGTTTCCAGGAAGATCTGGCCGTCGGTGATCGAGATCACGTTGGTCGGGATATAGGCCGACACGTCGCCCGCCTGGGTCTCGATGATCGGCAGCGCGGTCAGCGAGCCGGCACCGTTGGCCTCGTTCAGCTTGGCCGAACGCTCCAGCAGGCGCGAGTGCAGGTAGAAGACGTCGCCCGGATAGGCTTCGCGCCCCGGCGGACGGCGCAGCAGCAGCGACATCTGGCGATAGGCCACGGCCTGCTTGGACAGGTCGTCATAGATGATCAGCGCATCCATGCCGTTGTCGCGGAAATATTCGCCCATGGCGGTCGCCGAATAGGGCGCGAGATACTGCATCGGCGCCGGGTCCGAGGCGGTCGCGGCCACGACGGTGGTGTAGGCCATGGCGCCGGTCTCTTCCAGCTTCTTCACCAGCTGGGCCACGGTCGAGCGCTTCTGGCCGACGGCGACATAGATGCAGTGCAGGGTCTTCATGCCATCGGCCTCGCGGCCGTTGTAGTTCGCCTGGTTCAGGATGGTGTCCAGCGCGATGGCGGTCTTGCCGGTCTGGCGGTCGCCGATGATCAGCTCGCGCTGGCCGCGGCCGACCGGGATCATGGCGTCCACCGACTTCAGGCCGGTCGCCATCGGCTCGTGCACCGACTTGCGCGGCATGATGCCGGGGGCCTTCACGTCGGCGACGCGGCGCTCGGAGGCGTTCAGCGGGCCCTTGCCGTCGATCGGGTTGCCCAGCGCGTCCACGACGCGGCCCAGCAGTTCCTTGCCTGCGGGGACTTCCACGATGGCGCCGGTGCGCTTGACGGTGTCGCCTTCCTTGATGTCGCGGTCGTCGCCGAAGATCACGACGCCGACGTTGTCGGTTTCAAGGTTCAGCACCATGCCGCGGATGCCGCCGGGGAACTCGACCATCTCGCCGGCCTGAACCTTGTCCAGGCCATAGACGCGGGCGATGCCGTCACCGACGGACAGCACCTGCCCGACCTCGGCCACCTCGGCGTCCTGACCGAAATTCTTGATCTGATCCTTGAGGATGGCCGAGATTTCGGCTGCCTGGATTCCCATTATCCGACCTCTTTCATAGCATTCTGGAGGGAGGCGAGCTTCGAGCGGATCGAGCTGTCGATCATCTGCGAGCCCAGTTTGACGATCATGCCGCCGATGAGGCTTTCATCGACACGCGCGTTCAGTTTCACCTTCTTGCCCGATTTCACGGCCAGCGTATCCGCAAGGCGGGCCTTCTGTTCGTCCGTCAGCGCCTGGGCGCTGACCACGTCGGCGGTGACTTCGCCCTTCGCATCGGCGATCAGGCTGCGCAGCTTGGCCAGCAGCTGCGGCAGGGCGAACAGCCGGCGGTTGCGGGCCATCAGGCGCAGCGTGTTGGCCAGTTCGGGCGAAAGCCCCATGCGGCCGGCAAGCGCGCCGATCGCAGTTTCCTGCTGCTGGCGGTCGTAGAGGGGCGAGAGGGTCAGATCGCGCAGATCCTGGCTGGCGTCATAGGCCGAGGCCAGATCGTCGATCTGGGCGGACAGGGCGTCGATGCCGCCCGAGTCCCTGACCAGATCGAACAGGGCCTGCGCGTAACGCCCGGCGATATCAGCGGAAATCGAAGCGGAATTGGCCACGGTCATCCTTCCGGTTAGCGCAAGCTCCGCAGGCGGGCCGGCGGGCGGGCCGGTCTGTCGCGGAGCGCGGGTCAAGGGCAGGCCCTGGCACAATACGGCTGGAGCCTTCCCGAAATCTGCGGCGTCTCTAGCAGGTGATTTTCCCTGCCGCAACCGCCTTGAACACGGAAAAATGAGCGTTTGCGGCCCTTGGCCGAGGACAGCCTGCGACCGATTGCGCAAACAGCCCGCCCCTCCGGCCGCTCGCGCGTGCGCAGAGCCGCGACGCGGTGCCGGCAGCCGGGGGGATTCGCCCGCCCGTCCGCTCAGCCCGAGTCAGCCCGAGCCCCGCGCCGTGCGCCCGGCGCCTTGCCCCGCCGGCCGCGGCCGGGCGATGCCTCCCAGCACGTCGAGCGGGCTGGGCACGCTGACGCGCCGCCCCGGCCCGACCGGGGCCTGCACCTGCTTGCTGAACTCGGTCAGCACCACGCCCGCGACCAGGACCTGGCTGATGCGGAGCCCGGCACGTTCCCACATCTGCGCGCTCTTCAGCCAGAACCGCCGGTCCGAGGGCGGGATGTAGAGCGCGGCCCCCGTGCGCTCGGTCACGAAGCCGGCCTCGCGGGCCTGCACCTCCAGCTGCCCCGCGGTATAGCTGCGCCCGAAGCCGAAGGGCGTCGTCTCGGACCGCGCCCACAGCCCGGCGCGGTTCGGCACCATCACCAGCAGCCGCCCGCCCGGACCCAGCACGCGCCAGGCCTCGTCCAGCAGGACGAAGGGATGGTCCGCCGTCTCCAGCGCATGCAGCAGCACCAGCCGGTCCACGCTGCCGGTGTCCAGCGGCCAGGCCGTCTCCTCGCACAGGACCGAGCAATTGGGCAGTCCGGCCGGCCAGGCCATCACCCCCTGCGGCCCCGGCATCAGCGAGACGACCCGCCGCGCCCGCCCCAGCCAGGGCCGCAGCAGCGGCGCGGCAAAGCCATAGCCGGCCACGGTCATGCCCTGCACCTGCTCGGTCGGCCACAGCCCGGTCAGCCGGTCGCGCAGCACCCGCTGCACCACCCGGCCCAGGGGGCGGTTGTAATAGAATTTCCGCAGCTCATAGACGTCGTGATGCATTGCGCCTCCCGCCTCGCGAGGCCAGACTGCGGCAAAGAGAGGAATTTGCCAATGCCGCTGGAACTGGTCCCCGTCCGCTGCCTGACCGACAACTATGCCTGGCTCGTGCATGGCAACGGGCGGACCGCGCTGGTCGATGCGCCCGAGGCCGCGCCCATCCTGGCGGAACTGGCGGCGCGCGGCTGGTCGCTGGACCAGATCGCGCTGACCCACCACCATGCCGACCACATCCAGGCGGTGCCCGAACTGGTCGCGCAGACCGGCGCCGCGGTGATCGGCAATGCCGAGGATGCCGCCCGGCTGCCGCCGCTGGACCACGCCGTGCGGCCCGGCGAACGCTTCGCGCTTTGCGGTGAGGAGGCCGAGGTGATCGACGTCTCGGGCCATACCGTCGGCCATGTCGCCTTCCACCTGCCCGGCTCGGCCATGGTCTTTACCGCCGACAGCCTGATGGCGCTCGGCTGCGGCCGGCTGTTCGAGGGCGATGCCGCGATGATGTGGGCCAGCCTCTCGCGCCTGAACGCCCTGCCGGCGGAAACCCTGGTCTGCTCGGGACATGACTATTGCCGCGGCAACGGCGCCTTCGCCCTGTCGGTCGATCCCGGCAATGCGGCGCTGCGCGAAAGGCTGGCCGACACGGCGGCCGGCGGGCGGCCCTGCGCCCCCTCGACCCTGGCCGAGGAACGGGCGACCAACCCCTTCCTGCGGGTCGCGGAACTGGCGGATTCCCTTGGCCTTGCCGGCGCGCCCGAGGCCGCGGTCTTTGCCGAGCTGCGCGCCAGGAAGGATCGGTTCTGAGGTGTTTTCGCAACGCAGCAAGGACAAAGGGCCGGAACCGGCCCCCTGTCCCGCCATGGCGTTCGCCCAGGGCGACATGCTTGAAATTCGGCCAGGGGAACATCACATCTGCCTCAACCACGGGAAATTCGGCAGGGGCGGACGCAAATACCGCTTGAACTGCGCCGCAATCCACCAAATCTTAACTGTATCGTGACAGTCTGGTCAGGTGGACCGCTAAATCTGGCGGCCCATACCGCCAGCCGACTGACAGGAGCTTGAAGTGCCGTCCTTTTCGACCTCGCTGGAACAGGCCATCCATGCCGCGCTTGCGCTGGCCAACGAACATCGCCATGAGCTTGCCACGCTTGAACACCTCCTGCTCGCGCTGACGGAAGAACCCGATGCCGTGAAGGTGATGCGGGCATGCAATGTCGATCTGGACGAGTTGCGCCGCATGCTGGTCGAGTTCATCGAGGACGACCTTTCGACCCTCATCACCGATGTCGAGGGTTCCGAGGCCGTCCCCACCGCCGCCTTCCAGCGCGTGATCCAGCGCGCCGCGATCCATGTGCAAAGCTCGGGCCGGACCGAGGTGACGGGGGCGAACGTCCTTGTCGCCATCTTCGCCGAGCGCGAATCCAACGCCGCCTTCTTCCTGCAAGAGCTGGACATGACGCGCTATGACGCGGTGAATTTCATCGCCCATGGCGTCGCCAAGAACCCCTCCTTCTCGGAAAACCGCCCGGTCCAGGGCGCCGAGCAGCAGGCCGAGCAGGCCCAGGCCGAAACCGCCCAGCCCAAGGACGAATCGGCGCTGGCGAAATATTGCGTCGACCTGAACAAGAAGGCCGCCAAGGGCGACGTCGATCCGCTGATCGGCCGCGCCGACGAGGTCGAGCGCTGCATCCAGGTGCTGTGCCGGCGTCGCAAGAACAACCCGCTGCTGGTCGGCGATCCCGGCGTCGGCAAGACCGCCATCGCCGAGGGGCTGGCGCTCAAGATCACCCGCGGCGAGACGCCGGACGTGCTGGCCGGCTCGACCATCTTCTCGCTCGACATGGGGGCGCTGCTGGCCGGCACCCGCTATCGCGGCGATTTCGAGGAACGGCTGAAGGCCGTCGTCAAGGAACTCGAGGACCATCCCGACGCCATCCTCTTCATCGACGAGATCCATACGGTGATCGGCGCCGGTGCCACCTCGGGCGGCGCCATGGACGCCTCGAACCTGCTCAAGCCGGCGCTGGCCGGCGGCAAGCTGCGCTGCATGGGCTCGACCACCTACAAGGAGTTCCGCCAGCATTTCGAAAAGGACCGGGCGCTGTCGCGCCGCTTCCAGAAGATCGACGTGAACGAGCCGACCGTGCCCGACACGATCAAGATCCTGATGGGGCTGAAGCCCAGTTTCGAAAAGCACCACGACCTGCGCTATACCAATGACGCGATCAAGATGGCGGTCGAGCTTTCGGCGCGCTACATCCACGACCGCAAGCTGCCCGACAAGGCCATCGACGTGATCGACGAGGCCGGTGCGGCGCAGCATCTGGTCGCGGAAAGCAAGCGCCGCAAGACCATCGGCCCCAAGGAGATCGAGGCGGTGGTGGCCAAGATCGCCCGCATCCCGCCCAAAAGCGTCTCCAAGGACGATGCGGCGGTGCTGAAGGATCTGGACGCGACGCTCAAGCGGCTGGTCTTCGGCCAGGACGCGGCGATCGAGGCGCTGTCCTCGGCGATCAAGCTGGCGCGGGCGGGCCTGCGCGAACCCGAAAAGCCGATCGGCAACTATCTCTTCGCCGGCCCCACCGGCGTCGGCAAGACCGAGGTGGCCAAGCAGCTCGCCTCGACGCTGGGGGTGGAGCTGCTGCGCTTCGACATGTCGGAATACATGGAAAAGCACGCGGTCAGCCGGCTGATCGGCGCACCTCCGGGCTATGTCGGCTTCGACCAGGGCGGGCTTCTGACCGACGGGGTGGACCAGCATCCGCATTGCGTGCTGCTGCTCGACGAGATCGAAAAGGCGCACCCGGATGTCTACAACATCCTGCTGCAGGTCATGGACCACGGCAAGCTCACCGACCATAACGGCCGGCAGGTGGATTTCCGCAACGTGATCCTGATCATGACCTCGAATGCGGGCGCGGCGGACCAGGCCAAGGCCGCCTTCGGCTTCGGCCGCGAACGCCGCGAGGGCGAGGATACCGCCGCCATCGAGCGCACCTTCACGCCCGAGTTCCGCAACCGGCTGGATGCGGTCATCAGCTTCGCGCCGCTCTCGCGCGAGGTGATCGTGCAGGTGGTCGAGAAATTCGTCCTCCAGCTCGAGGCCCAGCTGATCGACCGCGGCGTCCATATCGAACTGAGCCCCGAGGCCGCCGACTGGCTGGCCGAACGCGGCTATGACGAAAAGATGGGCGCGCGCCCCCTCGGCCGGGTGATCCAGGAATCGATCAAGAAGCCCCTGGCCGAGGAACTCCTGTTCGGCCGCCTGACCAAGGGCGGCGTGGTCCGGGTGCGGATCGAGGACGACAAGCCCGTCTTCGACATCACCGGCCCCGAGACGCCCAGGATCAGCAACTCCAAGCCGCCGCTGCTGACGGCGGACTGATCGCCGATCCCGGAAAGACAAAGGCGGCGCACCCCTCGCGCCGCCTTTCCTCTGCGTCGCAAGTCCTCTGCGTCGCAGGGGCCGCCCGGCTTTTCTTCCGTGTGGAAATATCCCGGGGGTCCGGGGGCAGCGCCCCCGGCGCAGCCGCGCCGTTCGGCCGCACCCGATCCTCCGCCAGGCCCGATCCCGACCGCCCCGGCCTTCTACCCCTTGGCCCTGCCTTCCTTGATCTTCGCCGCCAGCTCCTTGGCGATGGCGAAGCTGCCCTTGATGCGCTCGGCGTCGGTCGGCCAGTCGCGCAGGACGACGATGCGGTTATCCGTCACCTTGGCCTGGCCGCGCTGGTCGTGGATGAACTCGACCAGCCCGGCCGGGTTCGGGAACTTGTCGCCGTGGAACTGGATGGTCGCGCCCTTGGGCCCGGCATCCAGCCGGGCGATATTCGCCCGCTTGGCCATGGCCTTGATGCGGATGACCAGCAAAAGCGTGTTCACCTCGCGCGGCAAGGGGCCGAAACGGTCGATCAGCTCGGCCGCGAAACCCTCCAGCTCGACCTTGCTGGTCAGCTCGGCCAGGCGGCGATAAAGCCCCAGCCGCACGTCCAGGTCGGGAACATAGCTTTCCGGGATCGTCACCGGCACGCCCAGGTTCAGCTGCGGCGCCCATTCGTCCTCGGGCGTGCCCTCGATCTCGCCGGATTTCAGCTTGGCGATGGTCTCCTCCAGCATCTGCTGGTAAAGCTCGAAGCCGACCTCCTTGATATGGCCCGACTGCTCCTCGCCCAGAAGGTTGCCGGCACCGCGCAGGTCCAGGTCCTGCGAGGCCAGGTTGAAGCCGGCGCCCAGGCTGTCGATGGCGCCCAGGAATTTCAGCCGCCGCATCGCCTGCGGGGTCAAGGGCACCCGCGGCTTGGTGGTCAGGTAGCAATAAGCCCGCGTCTTGGAGCGCCCGACCCGGCCGCGGATCTGGTAAAGCTGCGCCAGGCCGAACATGTCGGCGCGCCAGACCACCATGGTGTTCGCGGTCGGGATGTCCAGCCCCGATTCGACGATGCTGGTCGCCAGCAGCACATCGGCGCCGCGGTCGTAGAAGGCATTCATCCGCTGGTCCAGGTCGCCCGCCGCCAGCTGGCCATGGGCGACGATGGTGCTGGCCTCCGGCACATGCTCGCGCAGCCATTCCTCGACGTCGGGCAGGTCGGCCAGCCGCGGCACGACGAAGAAGCTCTGCCCGCCGCGATATTTCTCGCGCAGCAGCGCCTCGCGGATGGTCACGCCGTCGAACTCGGACACATAGGTGCGGATCGCCAGGCGGTCCACCGGCGGCGTGCCGATGATCGACAGATCCCGCACCCCGGTCAGCGACAGCTGCAAGGTGCGCGGGATCGGCGTCGCGGTCAGGGTCAGGACGTGGATGTCGCTGCGCAGCTCCTTCAGCCGCTCCTTGTGCCCGACGCCGAAATGCTGCTCCTCGTCGACGATCAGCAGGCCCAGGGTCTTGAAGCGCACCTGTTTCGCCAGCACGGCATGGGTGCCGACGACGATGTCCACCGTGCCCTCGGCCAGGCCCTTGCGGGTCTCGGCCGCGTCCTTGGCGGAGACGAAGCGCGACAGCGGCCGGACATTGATCGCCGTGCCGCGGAAGCGCTCGGCAAAGGTGCGGAAGTGCTGGCGCGCCAGCAGCGTGGTCGGCGCCACCACGGCGACCTGCCGGCCCTGCGAGGCGGCGATGAAGGCCGCGCGCATGGCGACCTCGGTCTTGCCGAAGCCCACGTCGCCCACGACCAGCCGGTCCATGGGCCGGCCGGCGGCCAGATCCTCGGCCACGTCGGCGATGGCGGCGGCCTGATCCTCGGTCTCGGCATAGGGGAAGCGGGCGGCGAAGCTTTCGATCTCGTGATGCTCGGGCTCCAGCACCGGGGCGGGCCGCAGCAGGCGTTCGGCCGCGACGCGCATCAGCCGGTCGGCGATCAGCTTGATGCGTTCCTTGAGGCGCGCTTTCCGCGCCTGCCAGGCGCCGCCGCCCAGCTTGTCGAGCAACCCTTCCTCGTGCCCGTAGCGGCTGAGCAGCTCGATATTCTCGACCGGCAGGTAAAGCCGGTCGCCGCCGGCATATTCCAGCGCCACGCAATCATGCGGCACGCCAAGCGCCTGGACGGTCTCCAGCCCGGTATAGCGGCCGATGCCGTGTTCGACATGCACGACCAGGTCGCCGGGGCTCAGCATCGTGGTATCGCGCAGGAAATTCTCGGCCTTGCGGCGGCGCTTGGCCCCCCGGATCAGCCGGTCGCCCAGCACGTCCTGTTCCGAGATCACCGCCAGCGCCCCGGTGGCCGCGCCGTCCGAGGTAAAGCCCTCCTCCAGCGGCCAGACCGCCAGGCCAAGCGCACCGGGCTGGTCGGGCAGCTCGCGCAGGTCGGCGATGGGCTGGGCGCCCTTGATGCCCTCATCGGCGATCAGCCCGGCCAGGCGTTCGCGCGCCCCTTCCGAGAAGCTGGCGATGATCACCCTGCGCGAGGCTTGAAGATTTCGAATATGATCGGCAAGAGCCTTGAAAAGATTTCCCTTCTCGGCCTGGCGCTCGGGAGCGAAATTGCGCCCGACGCGACCGCCGGCATCCAGCACGCCCGGACCCGGCGGCTGCGGCAGAACCGAAAGGCGCAGCACCCGATGCGCGGCCAGCCAGCGCGCCCATTCGGCCTCGTCCGGGAACATGCCGGAGGGCGGCACGGGGCGATAGACCGTGTCGGTGCCGCCCTTGCGGGCCAGCGCCTCGCGCCGCGCCGCGAACTGCTCGGTGATCGTGTGCCAGCGCGCGTCGCGCACCTGCTCCAGATGGTCGTCCGCCACCACCGAAGCGCCGGGCAGATAGTCGAACAGGCTTTCCAGCCGCGCATGGAACCAGGGCAGCCAATGCTCCATGCCGGCCATCTTGCGGCCGGCGCTGATGCCCTCGTAAAGCGGATCGTTGGCGCCGCCGCCATATTCGGCGCGGTAGTTCTGGCGAAAGCGGGTGATGGCGGCTTCGTCCAGGATCACCTCGGACATGGGCGCAAGCTCGACGCGGTCGAGCTTTTCGATGGAACGCTGTGTTTCTGCGTCGAATCTGCGCGCACCGTCCAGGACGTCGCCGAACATGTCCAGCCGGATCGGCCCGGATTCGCCTGGCGGGAAGATGTCGATGATGCCGCCGCGGACGGCGAAATCGCCCGGCTCGGTCACGGTCGGGGCCTGCGAGAATCCCATGCGGGCCAGGAAGGCGCGCAAGGCGCCTTCGTCCATGCGGTCGCCCACCGCGGCCGAGAAGCCGGCGCCGCGCAGCACCTCGCGCGCGGGCACGCGCTGCATGGCGGCCGAAAGCGTGGTCAGCACCACGAACGGCCCCTTCAGCGCGCCATGCGCCAGCGCCGTCAGCACCGCCATGCGCGCGGCCATCACCGCCCCCGCGGGCGAGACGCGGTCATAGGGCGTGGTGTCCCAGGCCGGGAACTCCAGCATCGCGGCCGAGGGCGCAAAGAAGCCCAGCGCCGCCCGCATCGCGGCCATGCGCCGGTCGTCGCGGGCGATGTGGATGACGGGATTGCCGCGGGCCAGTTCGCGCGCGACCAGCGCGGCGTCCATGCCCTCGGGCGCGCCGGACAGGGTCAGGTGTTCGGGAAGCGGTGCCATGCGCCCCGAGGTAAAGCCGGCATCGGCGAAGTCAAGAGCGGTTCAGAAGCCGAAGGGATGCACGATCATCCAGAGCGCGCCGTAAAAGGCGGTCAGCGCCACCACAAGGACCGACATGGCCAGGATCACCATCCGGTGCCGGCGCATCAGCCGCGCGGCCTCGGCCCCGGCCTCGTTGACCGGCTGGCCCACCTCGGCGCGGGCCAGCACCGCGCGCAGGCGCCGCGCCAGCCGCAGCTCCAGCCCGAAAAGCAGGGCGAAGGGCAGGACCAGCAGCACCAGCGCCTGCGCCATCTCCAGCCCGTAGCCAAAGCCCAGGATGGCCAACGTGGTCAGCAGGAACGAGCCCAGCCCCAGCAGGATCGCGCCCTCGCGCCGGTCGATGCGCCAGCGCGGCAGGGTCAGCGACAGCCAGTCGAGCAGCGCCAGGGCGGCCGGGTCGTCCCTGGGGCCCGGCTCGGCGCCGACGGCCCCGGAAATCACGTCCGAGGGCACGCCCAGGATGCGGCGCCCCGCCATGGTCCAGGCCAGAGTCAGGATCACCCAGAACCAGATCGAGCCGAAGGACCGGCTGTCCAGCAGGGCGAGGATTCCCTCGGGTCGGGGCACGTCTTCTCCTTGCAGCGGTTGCGCAGGGCAAACTAACCGGGCCTGGGGCAAAGGAAAACCTCGATTTTCGCCGCCGGGCGGCAAGGGGTTGCGCGGCGCGGGGCATGGGTGCAGGTTCGGGCCAGATCCTTGCAAGCCACAGGCCCCGCCCATGTCCCCGACCCCGATCACCGCCCCCTTCCCCGCCAGCCGCCTGCGCCGGCTGCGCCGCACGCCCGCGCTGCGCGCGATGGTGACGGAAACGACCCTGACCCCCGCCAACCTGATCTGGCCGATCTTCGTGACCGAGATCGCCGGCGGCGAGGGCGAGATCCCCTCGATGCCGGGCGTCGAGCGGCTGACGCTGAACGGCGCCAAGCGCGCGGCGGAAACCGCGATGCGGCTGGGCATCCCGGCGATCTGCATCTTTCCCCACTCCGACCCGGAGCTGAAGACCGAAAGCTGCGAGCGCGCCTGGGATCCCGACAACATCGGCAACCGCGCCATCCGCGCCATCAAGGAGGTCGCGCCCGAACTGGCGGTGATGACTGACATCGCGCTGGACCCCTATAACGCCAACGGCCATGACGGGCTGGTGCGCGACGGGGTGATCCTGAACGACGAGACCGTCGAGGCGCTTGGCCGCATGGCGCTGGTCCAGGCCGAGGCGGGGGCGGACATCCTGGGCCCCTCGGACATGATGGACGGGAGGATCGGCGCGCTGCGCGGGCTGCTGGAGCAAAACGGCCACAAGGACGTGGCGATCCTGTCCTATGCGGCGAAATTCGCCAGCGGCTTCTATGGCCCGTTCCGCGACGCGGTGGGCGCCTCGGGGCGGCTGGTGGGCGACAAGAAGACCTATCAGGTGAACCCCGCCAACCGCGAAGAGGCAATGCGCTGCGTCGCCCGCGACCTGGCCGAGGGCGCCGACATGGTCATGGTCAAGCCGGGCATGCCCTATCTGGACATCTGCCGCATGGTCCGCGACCAGTTCGCGGCGCCGACCTTTGCCTATCAGGTCAGCGGCGAATATGCGATGATCGAGGGCGCGATCCGCAACGGCTGGCTGTCGCGCGAGGTGGTGGTGGAAAGCCTGCTGGCCTTTCGCCGCGCCGGCTGCGACGGCATCCTGACCTATTACGCGCCGCAGGTGGCCGAAAGGCTGGCGTGAGGGCGCGCGCCCGTCTATCATCGCGGCCTTGACAGGCGGGGCAACCGCCGAACAGGGAACGAGGGCTAGGATGATGTATTCCAACGGGATGAGCCGGCGCCTGCTGCTGCTGGGCGGCGCGGCGCTGGGGCTGGCGGGCTGTTCGAACGCGATCGGGCAGGATGCGCCCTCGCGGCTGGACGCGCGCGTCGATGCGACGCGGGACTTCCTGCTGCGCAGCTATCCCAATGTCGCGCCCATGGTGCAGAACGCCAAGGGCGTGCTCTACATGCCGCTGATGACCGAGGCAGGCTTCGGCGTCGGCGGCGCCTATGGCCAGGGCGCGCTGCGCATCAACGACGTGACGGTGGACTACTATTCGGCGGCGCAGGCCAGCGTCGGCTTCCAGATCGGCGCGCAGCAATATGCCCATGTGCTGATCTTCCAGACCGATGCCGCGCTGGCCGATTTCCGCCGCGCGCCGGGCTGGGTGGCCGAGGCCGGGGCCTATTACGCGCTGCCCGCCGGGGGCGTCTCGATGGGCACCGACACCATCACCGCGCAGCAGCCGGTGGTGGCGATGATCTTCGGCCAGTCGGGTCTGATGGCCGGCGCCTCGATCGCCGGGACGAAATACAGCCGCGTCATCCCCTCGACCTTCTGACCCTCGACCTTCTGAGGGCGCGCGCCAAGGCCGGACGCCCTGCCCGGCCCAGCCTTTCAGCTGCCGTGGATGATGCGGACGTAGTTGCGCGTCTCGCGATAGGGCGGCACGCCGCCGTATTTCGCCACCGCCGCCGGCCCGGCGTTATAGGCCGCCAGCGCCAGCCGCCAGCTGCCGAAGGTGTTGTACATCATGCGCAGGTAGCGCGCGCCGCCTTCCAGGTTCTGCATCGGGTCGTTGGGATCGACGCCCAGCTTGGCCGCCGTGCCCGGCATCAGCTGCGCCAGCCCCTGCGCCCCCTTGTGCGAGCGGGCCGAGGGGTTCCAGCCCGATTCCTGCTGCACCAGGCGCAGGAACAGATCCTCGGGGATGCCGTGCTTGCGCGCGACGGCACGGGCATGGGGCAGGTACTGGCTGCGCCGGTTGCCGCGATAGGCGGGGATGGCGGTGGGAATGTCCAGCTCCACCACGCTCTTGGTCGAGGTGCCGCCGGGGCGCAGCCGCGCCGATTGCTGGTATTGCGCGGCCAGGCGCGAATCCATCAGCCGGGTCTGGCGCTCGAACTGGGCCAGCCGCGACTTGCCGCTTTTCGCCTGCAGCCGCAGCCCGTCGGCCGTGGCGGGGGCGGCCAGCCCGGCCGAAAGCGCCAGGGCCATCACGGCCCGGCCCAGCTGGCGCATCATCGCCCGATCGCGTGAAAGCATCCTTGGTCCCTCATGCATGGCGTCTTCTTTTTTGCCGGCACTATAGCGCAAAGCGGGCCGCGCGCCGCAAGAGGATTTTGCCGCGCGCCGGGCGGCACCGCCATCGGCGGATTTCCGCCCATGGCCGGGGTGACGCCATTCCGCTTGCCCCCCCGCCCCCTCACGCGCTACACCCCCGCGGGAACGAAGCCAACGAAAGGGACCGCAGCATGGCTGGCAGCGTGAACAAGGTGATCCTGGTCGGCAACCTGGGCCAAGACCCGGAGATCCGCAGCTTTCCCAGCGGCGGCAAGGTCGCCAACCTGCGTATCGCGACCTCGGAGACCTGGAAGGACCGCAACACCGGCGAGCGCAAGGAGCGCACGGAATGGCACACGGTCGCCATCTATTCCGAGCCCCTGGTCCGCGTGGCCGAGCAATACCTGAAAAAGGGCTCCAAGGTCTATGTCGAGGGCCAGCTGGAGACCCGCAAATGGCAGGACCAGAGCGGCAACGACCGCTATTCGACCGAGGTGGCGCTGCGCCCCTTCCGCAGCGAGCTGCACATGCTCGACAGCCGCGGCGGCGGTGCGGCGGGCGGCGGCCGCGATGACGGCTATGGCGGCGGCGGTTACGGGGGCGGCGGCTATGGCGGCGGCGGCTCTTCGGGCGGCAGTTCCTCAGGCGGCGGGCAGTCGCAGAACCGTCCCGATTTCGACGACGACATCCCGTTCTGATCCGCGAATCCTGGGCCCGCGAACCTGGCCCCACGAATCCCGATCCCGGCCCCTCGCGGCCGGGATCTTGCGTTCAGAACCGGCTCAGCAGGTCCGAGCGGAACGAGGCGTCCAGCCGCCGCATGTAGCTTTCGGCGCAGCACATGTGGTCGTGCATGATGCGGGCGGCGGCATCGCCGTCCTCGGCACGAAAGGCGGCCAGCAATTGCCGGTGGCTTTCGATATTCGCCTCGCCGAAGATCTCGTGCTCGCGCATGCTTTCGCTGCGATAGCTGACCAGGTCGCGCAGCATGCTGTTCAGAAAGCGGCACATGAAGACCAGGATCACGTTGTCCGAGGCCTCGCAGAGGATGTCGTGGAACTCGGTCTCGGCCCGGCGCACCACGGCGCGGTCCTGGGCCGCGTTCGCCTCTTCGCAGATGCGGATGTTTTCCTCGAGCCGGCGGAAATGCGCGGGCGTCAGCTTGCCGATGACGTTGCGCGCCAGGCTGACCTCCAGCGACTGGCGCAGCTCGTAGACCTGGGCGAAGTCGATCTTCTGGAAATGCAGGTATTGCCGCAGCTGCTGGGTGACGATGTCGATCGAGGCCGGCTGGATCTCGGGCCCGCCGTTCGGACCCGAGAGCATGCGCACCAGCCCCTCGACCTCCAGCGCCTTCAGCGCCTCGCGGATGGTGCCTTTCGAGCAGCCGTAATGCTCCATCAGCGCGCGCTCATGCGGCAATCGGTCGCCGGGGTGCATGCCGTCGCGGGCGATGCGGCGGCGGATGTCCTCGGCCACCTGGTCCGACAGCTTGATGCGGGTAAGCCTGCGTTCCTTGCCTGCCGGCGCGTCCTGATCCATGCGGTCCTTCAATCCTGCCAGGTTGTCCCCAGGTCCAGCGGATATATGGGCCGGGCGAGTTTTTTGAAAGCAAACAGATCGTAATCCGAGGCGGTTACGCCCGAGCTGGCGCATTCCACCACCGCCTTGGCCAGCGGCTCGAAGACCGGACGGCAATACATGCGCGATTTCAGGTGCAGGAACCGCGCCTTGCCGGCGTCGAGGCCGAGGCAGGAAAAGCAGCCCAGGTCCAGTGGCTCGTGCGGTTCCTCGCAGATCACGATGCGCGCGGCGCCGGTGTCGAAGGCGGCGGCGCGGCCCATCGACAGCCCCTGCCCGTGATAGATCGGGCCGGCCACGCGATAGCGCCCGTCCGACAGCGCCGTGACCCGGCCCGACAGCCGCAGCGGCGGGCGCGGCGCGGGCAGGCCCTCGGCCGGGGTCTTGTTGCCCAGCCGGATCTCGGCCTCGGTTCCCTCGCCCGCGGCCAAAAGCTGCGCCACGGTCTCGGGATCGGCGACGGGACCGACCAGGATGCCCTGCTGCCCGGCGGCCAGCAGTTCCTCCAGCACGTCCATCACGTCGCAGCTGCCGCCCGACATGCAATTGTCGCCATGGTCCAGCAGCAGCACCGGGGCCGAGCCATCGGCCAGCGCGGCGGCGCGGGCGATGGATTGCGCCAGGGGTTCCTCGGCATAGACATATTCGGCGCGCCGGTGCCATGCCTCGCGGCCAAGCTCCTGCGCGACCGCGCGCGCAAGCTCGGGCGTGTCGGCGACGGTGACGATGGACAGGCCGGTCTCGGCCAGGTCGGCGATGGGAAAGCCGCCAAAGACCGTCACCGCCTGCACGCCCGGCCGCGCCTCGGCCTGCCGCGCCAGCGCGATCAGGTCGGTCATGGCGCAGTCGGTCGTCGTGTTCATGCACAGCGTCGCCGCCAGCATCGGCGGGTGGCACAGCGCCATTGCCGGGCGCGGGGCGCCGGAAAGCAGCGGTTCGAACAGGCGCACGACATGTTCGCCGGTCTCGACCATGTCCACATGCGGATAGGTCTTGAAGCCGGCGATCACGTCGCAATGGTCCAGCGTGGCTTGGGTGATATTGCCATGCAGGTCCAGCGCCACGCCGATGGGCACGCCCGGCGCGGCGGCGCGGACGCGGCGCAGCAGTTCGCCCTCGCCGTCGTCATGGCTGCGCGTGACCATGGCGCCGTGCAGGTCCAGCAGGATGCCGTCGCAGCCTTTTTCCACCGCCGCCAGGATCGCCTGCGCCATGGCCTCGAAGGCATCGTCCTCGACGGGCCCCGAGGGCATGGCATGGGCTATCAGCGGCACCTCGACCTCGGCGCCGATGCGGCGGGCGAAGGCGTAAAAGGCGCCGATGGCGGCGGGATAGGTCTCGGCCGCGGCCAGCGCGTCCTCGCCCCATTTCGGGGCAAAGGCGGCCAGCGGGGTCTTGAGCGGCGAGAAGGTGTTGGTCTCGTGGTTCAGCCGGGCCAGGACAAGGCGGGTCATGCGGCGGCCCCCTTGCGGGTCTCGGCCATGCGGCGGTCATAGTCCAGCACCGCCTCCAGCAACACCTGCGCGCCGGCGGCGCATTCCGCGGGTTCGGTCGATTCGGCGGGGTTGTGGCTCAGCCCGTCCTTGCAGGGCACGAAGATCATCGTCGTCGGCGCCTTGGCCGCGGCATGGGCGGCGTCATGGCCGGCGCCCGAGATGATGTCGCGCGTGGAATAGCCCGCCGCCTGCGCCCCCGCCCTGACCGAGGCGATGCATTCGGCGTCGAACACCACCGGCGCGGTGCGCGAGATCTGCTCCAGTCGGCTTTCCAGCCCGACCGCCCCGGCGGCATCCTGCACCAGTGCCTCGACCTCAGCCTGCATCCGGTCCAGCACCGCATCCGAGGGGTGGCGCAGGTCGATGGTGGCGCGCACCTCGCCGGGGATGACGTTGTGCGAATTGGGGCTGATCTCCAGGAAGCCGATGGTGCCCACCGCGTCCTGATGCGCCTTGGCGATGCGGTCGATGCCCTCGATCACCCGCGCCATGCCCAGAAGCGCGTTGCGGCGCATGCCCATGGGGGTCGAGCCAGTATGCGCCGCCGTGCCGGTCAGGGTCAGTTCGAACCAGCGCATGCCCTGGATGCCCTGCACCACGCCGATCTGGATGCCCTCGGCCTCCAGGATCGGGCCCTGCTCGATATGCAGCTCGAACATGGCGCCGAAGCGGACGGCGCCCGCCTTGGCCTCGCCGCGATAGCCGATGCGGTCCAGGCTGGCGCCGAAGGTGTCGCCGCGGGCGTCCGCCCGCCCGTCGCCGTATTCGCGGCTATAGACCCCGGCCCAGATCCCCGAGCCAAGCATGGCCGGCGAAAAGCGCGAGCCCTCCTCGTTGGTCCAGTTGACCAGCATCAGCGGCGCCTCGGTCTGGTAGCCGGCTGCGTCGAGCGTGCGCAGCACCTCGAGCCCCGCCAGCACCCCCAGCACGCCGTCGAACTTGCCGCCGGTCGGCTGGGTGTCCAGGTGGCTGCCCATGGCGATGGCGGGCAGGTCCGCGCGGGCGCCGGGGCGGGTGGCGAACATGTTGCCGGCCTCGTCCACGGTCATGCTCAGCCCCAGCGCGTCGCATTGCGCCCCAAGCCAGTCGCGCACGCGGCGGTCGTCCTCGGACAGCGTCAGCCGGGCGATGCCGCCGTCGGGCGTGGCGCCGATGCGCGCCGTCTCCATCAGGCTGTCCCACAGCCTTTCGGCGTCGATCGTCAGGTTGGACATGGTGGTTTCCTTCATGCCTTCACGCCCAGATAGCGGTCGATGGTATCGGGGTCGCTGCGGAACTGCTCGGCGCTGGCGCAATGCACGATGCGGCCCAGTTCCAGGATGTAGTGCCGGTCGGCCAGTTGGCTGCACACGGCCAGGTTCTGCTCGACCAGCAGGATCGGCACGCCGGCCTCGCGGATCAGGCGGATCTGGGCCACGATCTCCTCGACGATGATCGGGGCCAGGCCCTCGACCGGCTCGTCGAGCATCAGCACCTTGGGGCCGTTCAGCAGCGCGCGGGCGATCGACAGCATCTGCTGCTCGCCCCCCGAAAGCTGGCCGCCGCCGTTCTTCCTGCGCTCCTCGAGCCGCGGAAAGATGCGGTAGATGTCGCCAAGCGACCAGGGCGAGCCGCGGCGCACGGCGATGCGCAGGTTCTCCTCGACGCTGAGCAGCTGGAAGATGCCGCGGTCCTCGGGCACCAGCGACAGCCCGGCCGCGGCGATGCGATGCGCGGGCTGGCCGGTCACGTCGCGGCCCGCCAGTTCCACCCGGCCCTGCCGCGGCGCGATCAGCCCCACGGCGGTCTTCAGCGTCGTGCTTTTGCCGGCGCCGTTGCGGCCCAGCAGGGTGACGATCTCGCCCGGCCCGACCTCCAGCGTAACGCCTTGCAGGATGTGGCTCTTGCCGTAATAGCTGTGCAGATCGGTCAGTCGCAGCGCGGCGCTCATGCGATGTCCCCCGTGATCATGTTGCCCAGATAGGCGCGCTGCACCTCGGGGTCGTCGCGGACCTGGGCGGGCGGCCCCTCGACCAGCTTGCGGCCCAGCCGCATCACCGTGACCATGTCCGAGATGTTCATGACGATGCCCATGTTATGCTCGATGAACAGCACGGTATGGTCGCGGCCCAGGTCGCGGATCAGCTGCTTCATCGCCTCGATGTCGTCGATGCCCATGCCGGATGTCGGCTCGTCCAGCAGGATGACGCGCGGCCGCGCCGCCATGGCCATGCCGACCTCCAGCCGGCGCTGCTGGCCATGCGACAGCTCGCCCGCCAGCCGGTTCGACACGGGGGCAAGCGCCAGCCGCTCGATCACCTCGTCGGCGATGGCCAGCGCCTCGGCATTGGCTTCCGCCCGCCGCCAGGGCGCCAGCGCCTGCCAGGGCGTGCGGCCCTGGGCGGCCAGGCGCAGGTTCTCGCGCAGGGCCAGGTTCGGGAACAGGCTCGTGACCTGGAACGAGCGCGCGATCCCCAGCCGCACCCGGTCGTCGTCCGAGGTGTCGGTGATGTCGCGCCCGTCCAGCTCGATCCGGCCCGAGGATGCCCGCACCCGCCCGGTCAGCGCATGGAACAGCGTGGTCTTGCCCGCGCCGTTCGGCCCGATGATCGAATGGACCGAGTTGCGGCGGATCTGCAGGTCGACCTCGGCCAGCGCGTGGAAGTTGCCGTATTTGACGCCCAGGCCGCGGGTCTGCAATGCGATGTCGGTCATCTCAATGCTCCTCGGCCGGGGTTTCGGGCGCGCGCTCGCGGCGGAAGACCAGGTCGTAGCCGCGCTCGACCAGCCCCCAGAGCCCGCGTTGCAGGAACAGCGCCACCGTCACAAGCACCAGGCCCAAGAGCAGCAGCCAGCGCGGCCAGACCGTCGAGAGCGCATCGGCCAAGAGCAGGTAGAACCCCGCCCCCAGCACCGAGCCGAACAGGCTGGAGCTGCCGCCGATGATGGTCATGATCAGGATCAGCTCGCTGGTGTGGTATTCGATGTTCGACAGGGGCGCGACGCCGATCAGCATGGCATGCAGCGCACCGCCGAAGGCCGTGACCGCGCCCGAGATGGCGAAAGCCTCAAGCTTGAACAGCTTGGTCGGGAAGCCGATGGCGGCCGCCCGCCCCTCGTTCTCGCGGATCGCCAGCAGGGTGCGGCCGAAGGTCGATTGCGTGACCATGACCAGCACCGCGAAGACCGCAACGAAGCAGACGGCGACGAAGGTGTAATAGGACCACGGGCTGTTCAGCGCCGTGCCGCCGACCGAAGGACGCGGCACGCCCAAAAGGCCGTTGTCGCCGCCGGTCACGCCGCTGAACGTATAGGCGACGAAGTAGAACAGCTGCGAGAAGGCCAGCGTCAGCATGACGAAATAGACCCCCTGCCGGCGGATCGACAGCCAGCCGACCAGCGTCGCCGTGGCCGCGCCCAGCACCGCCGCGCCAGCCAGCACCAGGGGCACCGGGACCGACCAGCGCGTCAGGCAGATGCCGGCGACATAGGTGCCGATGCCGAAGAAGATGCCCTGGCCGAAGGACAGCAGGCCGGTGTAGCCCAGAAGCAGGTTGCAAGCCGCGACGACCATGGCGAAGATCAGGATCTCGGTCGCCAGGATGCCGGATTTCAGGAACAGCGGCAGCACCAGCACGGTCAGCAGCGCCAGCGCGAGCTGCGCATAGGGTTTGTCGAGCGGGTTCATGCTCATGCCCTCCCCAACAGGCCGCGGGGCATCAGCGCGATGACCAGCGCCATGCCGACATAGATCATCAGCCGCGCGCCCTCGGGCCAGAGCGTGGTCATGACGCTTTGCACCACGCCGACCAGCAGGCCCGCGACCAGCGCGCCGGTATAGCTGCCCATGCCGCCGATCACGACGACGACGAAGGCGACGGAAAGCGCCTCGATCCCCATGAAGGGCTCGACGCCCCGGATCGGCGCGGCAAGCGCGCCCGCAAGCCCGGCAAGCCCGGCGCCGAAGCCGAAGACGGCGGTGTTGATGCGCAGCGTGTTGTAGCCCAAGAGCGCCATGTTCGCCGGCGATTCGGACCCGCCGCGCACGATGGCGCCCAGCCGCGTGCCTTCGAGCAGCCACCAGAGCAGCCCGGCCAGGACGGCGGTGAAGCCGATGGTGAAGAGCCGGTATTGCGGATAGATGAAATCGCCCAGGATGACGACGCCCTGCAACCCGTCCGGCGCGGGAACCGAGCCGCCCAGCGGCCCCCAGGCGATGATGACCAGCTCCTGCACGACCAGGGCCAGGCCGACCGTCACCAGGATGTGGAAGGTATGCGGCAGCTTGTAGATGCGATGCAGCAGCACCGCCTCGATCAGCGCGGCGATGCCGGCCACGATCAGCGTGGCCAGCGGCATGGCGGCCCAGAAGCTGAAGCCGCGCATGGTCAGGTCATAGGTCAGATAGGCGCCCAGCAGGTAGAAGGCGCCATGGGCGAAGTTCACGAACTGCAACAGGCCGAAGATGACGCTGAGGCCGACGGCGAGCAGGAAATACAGCATCCCCAGACCGATGCCGTTCAGAACCTGGAATAGGTAGATCACGGGCTTCTCCTGAAACCGGGCGAAAAGGCCCCGCGCGACAGGGGTCGCGCGGGGAGGCGGGGGTTCAGGCGGGCATCTTGCAGCCGGCATCCTCGGGCGACAGGAACGACTTGCCGGCGCTGATGACCTCGGCGTAATCGTCCTTGTCGGCCATGTCGGCCTTGGCCTTGCCCTTGAGCAGGTAATAGTCCTTGATGACCTGGTGGTCGGCGGCGCGGATCTCCTCCTCGCCGGTCAGGCCCTGGTATTTCAACCCGCTCAGCGCCGCGGCGACGCCCGCGCCATCCGGCGAGCCGGCCTTGACCGCGGCTTCCAGCAGCAGTTTCGCGCAGATATAGCTGCCGGCAAAGGAATAGTTCGGGTTGAAGCCGTGCTTTTCCTGCACCTTGGCCACCAACTCGCGGTTCAGGGCCGTATCGGCGCCATGCCAGTATTGCGCGCCGAAATAGACGCCCTCGCAGATGTCCGGCCCCAGCGCCTCGAACTGCTCGAGCCCCGAGGCCCAGGCAACGACGATGGTCATGCGCTGCTTGAGGCCAAAGCTGACCGCCTGGCGCAGCGTATCCGAGCTTTGCGCGCCGAAGTTCAAGAGCAGCAGCACGTGGGGCTGGGCGGCGATGGCATTGGTCAGGTAGCCGGAAAATTCCTTGTCGGTCAGCGAATGATAGCTGTTGCCGACATGCTCGATGCCCTTTTCCGCGAACACATCCTTGGCGGCGTTCAGCAGCCCGTCGCCAAAGACGTATTGCGGGGTGATCGTATACCATTTCTTGGCATCGGGCAGCGCGTCGATGATCGGGCGCACGGTCTCGTTGATGGCGCCATAGGTCGGCACCGACCAGCGGAAGGTGGCCTTGTTGCAATCGACGCCGGTGATCTCGTCGGCGCCGGCGGTGGTCATGAAGGCGCCGCCGCCGCGCTCGACCTCCTTGCCCATGGCCAGCGATTCCGACGACAGGATGCCGCCGGCGAACAGCTTGACCCCGTCCTGCGCCAGCGCGTCCTGCACCTTGCGCACCGCGGTCGCAGGCTTGCCCTCGGTATCCAGGTCGAGGGTCGAGACCTGCACGCCATGCGCGGCCGCGACCTCTTCGGCGGCCATCACCGCGCCGATGGTGGCGAACTTGCCGTTGGCGGCAAAGGCGCCCGAGATCGGCACCGGCACGCCGATCTTCAGCGCCTCGCCCTGGGCAAGGGCGCGGGTGACAAGCCCCGGCGCGGCAAGCGCGGCCGCGGCCAGCGTGGATGTGGTCAGGAAACGACGACGATTGATCATGGGGAAACCCTGTTGTTGGCGTTGCATTGGTTCTAGGGGAGGCAACTTTCAAAACTATACGTATAGATAGGATTATCTGTCTATAAGCGGCTTCGCCTCGCCTTCCGAATATTTCCCTTTGAAATCATCGATCTGATCGTTTCTGCATCGCAGCGATAGCTTCGCGCCCGCAGAAAGGGCAGCGGCAAAACCCGCGGCAAGGGCGCGCGACCCAGCCCGATTCGGCCCTGCTTGCGCCGAACTGGCCCCATCTATGGGCGCGATCTGGCTCTATCCCTTTTCCGCATTCGGGCGCAGTCAGGAGGAAACGCCCTTTGCCCGCAGGAGTCCGGCCATGACGCTCGATCTGAACCCCAACGACATGTCCCATGTGGTCGCGGCCGACCGCGCCCATGTCTGGCACCACCTGAGCCAGCACAAGCAATATGAGACCATCGACCCGCGCGTCTTCGTCGAGGGCAAGGGGATGCGGCTCTGGGATGCCACCGGGCGCGAGTTCCTCGATGCGGTTTCGGGCGGGGTCTGGACCGTGAACGTGGGCTACGGCCGCGAAAGCATCGCCGATGCGATCCGCGACCAGCTGGTCAAGCTGAACTATTACGCCGGCGCCGCCGGCACCGTGCCGGGCGCGATCTTCGCCCAGAAGCTGATCGAGAAGATGCCGGGCATGAGCCGGGTCTATTACTCGAACTCGGGCTCGGAAGCGAACGAGAAGGTCTACAAGATGGTGCGCCAGATCGCCGCGCGCCATCACGGCGGCAAGAAGTGGAAGATCCTGTATCGCGACCGCGATTATCACGGCACCACCATCGCCACGCTCGCGACCTCGGGCCAGGACCAGCGCGCCGCGGCCTATGGTCCCTTCCCCGACGGCTTCGTGCGCGTGCCGCATTGCCTGGAATACCGCAAGCAATGGGACGTGGAGAACTATGGCGAGCGCGCCGCCGACGCCATCGAGGAGGTGATCCTGCGCGAGGGCCCCGATACCGTCGGCGCCATCGTGCTGGAGCCGGTGACGGCCGGCGGCGGCGTCATCACCCCGCCCGAGGGCTATTGGCAGCGCGTGCAGGAGATCTGCCGCAAATACGACATCCTGCTGCATATCGACGAGGTGGTCTGCGGGCTTGGCCGCACCGGCACCTGGTTCGGCTATCAGCAATACGGCATCGAGCCGGATTTCGTGACCATGGCCAAGGGCGTCGCCTCGGGCTATGCGGCGATCTCCTGCACCGTCACCACCGAGCGCGTCTTCGACATGTTCAAGGACGCGCCCGAGGACGGCATGAGCTTCTTCCGCGACATCTCGACCTTCGGCGGCTGCACCTCGGGGCCGGTGGCGGCGATCGAGAACATGCGCATCATCGAGGACGAGGGGCTGCTGGCGAATACCGTCGCCATGGGCGAGCGCACGCTGGCGAACCTGCGCGCGCTGATGGAGAAGCACGCGGTCATCGGCGACGTGCGCGGCAAGGGCTTGTTCTGCGGCGCCGAACTGGTCGCCGACCGCGCCAGCAAGGAGCCGATGGACGAGAAGAAGGTGCAGGCCGTGGTCGCCGACTGCCTGGCGCAGGGCGTCATCATCGGCGCCACCAACCGCTCGCTGCCGGGCTTCAACAACACGCTTTGCCTGTCGCCGGCGCTGATCGCCACGGCGGACGACATCGACCGCATCACCGATGCCATCGACAACGCGCTGACCAGGGTCTTTGCCTGACCCTTGATCCGCGGCGGCATTCGGGGGAGTGATGGACCCCGCCAGCCGCCGCGGATCACCCCATGCCGATTCCCCCCGACGCCTTCTTCCTGGACCACGCCGCCGGCCTGCCGCTTCAGGTCCAGCTGCGGCGCCAGATCATCGCCGCGGTGACGGCCGGCCGCTTTCGCGCGGGCGAGAAGCTGCCCTCGACCCGCGCGCTGGCCCGGCACCTGGGCGTGGCGCGGGTGACGGTGGCGCAGGCTTTCGCCGAGCTGGTCTCGACCGACTACCTGGCCAGCCGCGACCGCTCGGGCCATTACATCTCGGACAGCATCGAGCGGCGGCTGGAGGCCGAGGCTCCCGCCCCGGCGACGCCGCGCTTCGACTGGGACAGCCAGATCGAGGGCCGCTTTGCCCGCGCCCAACGCACGGATCGCGAACGCGACTGGCGCCGCTTTGCCTATCCCTTCGTCTATGGCCAGGCCGATCCGGCGCTGGTCGACCACGCCGCCTGGCGCGACTGCGCCATGCGCGCGCTTGGCCGGCGCGAGTTCGACAGCCTGACCGGCGATCTCTACGACGCCGACGACCCGGAACTGGTCGACCATATCGCCCGCCAGATCCTGCCCCGCCGCGGCATCAGCGCCGGGCGCGACGAGATCCTGCTGACCATGGGGGCGCAGAACGCGCTGTGGCTGGTGGCGCAGGTGCTGCTGCGCCCCGGCGCCTCCTGCGCCGTGGAAGACCCCTCCTATCCCGGCCAGCGCGAAATCCTGCTGGCCAGCCGCGCACGCATCCTGCCGGTTCCCGTCGATGCGCGCGGCCTGCTCCCCGATGCCATCCCGCCCGGCGTCGCGGCGGTCTTCACCACTGCCAGCCACCAGTGCCCGACCAATTCCACCATGCCGCTGGCCCGGCGCAAGGAACTGCTGGCCCGCGCCCAGGCGCAAGGCTTCGCCGTGGTCGAGGACGACTACGAATTCGAGATGTCCTTTGCCGGCGCGCCCTCGCCCGCGCTCAAGGCCATCGACCGGGCGGGGGCGGTGATCTATATCGGCTCCTTCTCGAAATCGGTGTTTCCCGGCGTGCGGCTGGGCTATGTCGTGGCCGATCCGCGCGTCATCGCCGAGGCCCGCGCCCTGCGCGGCATGGTGCTGCGCCACCCGCCGGGCCATATGCAGCGCACGCTGGCGCATTTCCTGTCGCTGGGCCATTACGACGCGCAGGCGAACCGCATGCGCCGCGCCTATGCCCGGCGGCGCGAGGTGATGCTGGCCGCCATCGCGCGCGAGGGGCTGCGGCTCGCCTCGCCCGAGGCGACCGGGGGCTCCAGCTTCTGGCTGGCGACGCCCGAGGGGGTGGATTCCTCGGCGCTTGCACTCCGGCTCAAGGCGCGCGGCGTGCTGATCGAGGGCGGCGCGGCCTTCTTTGCCCAGCCGGCGCGGGGGCGGGGCTTCTTTCGCCTCGCCTATTCCTCGATCTCGGCCGAGCGCATTCCCGAAGGCATCCGCCGCATCGCCGAGGCCCTGCAAGAGCAGGACCGGGGAGCGCCGCCGCCCGAGAGTTAGCTAGCCCCGGCCCCAATCGGCGTCGCGCATCTCGCGCAGCCGGCTGGCGGTGCGCTCGAACTCGAAGGCGCCCTCGCCCTCGGCGTAAAGCTGTTCGGGCTCGTCGGCGGCGCTGGCGATCAGCCGGACCCTGGCCTCGTAAAGCGCGTCGATCAGGGTGACGAAGCGCTTGGCCTCGTTGTAGTTCGATTGGCCAAGGCGGGGGATGGCGTCGATGAAGAGCAGGTCCAGCGCCTCGGCCATGGCCAGGTAATCGGCCGGGCCCAGGGGCTTGCCGCAAATATCCCAGAAGCCCGCGCGGCCGATGCGGCCGACATGCCGCGGGATCTCGACCTTGCGGCCCTTGATCTCGAGCAGCAGGGGCGCGGCCGCCGCGCCGCCGGTTTCGGCCTGCCACAGCGCATCCATCTGCGCCCGCGCCGCCGCATCGGCGGGGATGAACCAGACCTGCCCGCCCTCGTCGCGATTCTGGCGGTGATCGGTGGCGCTGGCCAGCTCGACCACTTCCAGCCGCTCGCGGATCAGCGCGATGAAGGGCAGGAAAAGCTGGCGGTTGAGGCCGTTCTTGTAAAGATCCTCGGGCACCCGGTTCGAGGTGGTGACGACGGTCACGCCCTCTTCGAACAGCACCTGGAACAGCCGGCCGACGATCATCGCATCGGCGATGTCGGTGATCTGCATCTCGTCGAAACACAGCAGCCGCGCCTGCTGCGCCACCGCCTTGGCGACCGGGCGGACGGCGTCCTGCTGGCCGGTCTTGCGCACGCCCTCCAGCGCGCCCTGGATCTCTTGCATGAATTCGTGGAAATGCACCCGGCGCTTGGCGGCGACCGGCGCCGCCTCCATCACCAGGTCCATCAGCATCGACTTGCCGCGGCCGACGCCGCCCCACAGGTAAAGGCCCCGCACCGCCGGCGCAGGCGCAGGGGCCGCGCCCCGCAACCGCGCGAGCCAGCCGTTCTTCTGCGGCGCGGGCGCCGGGGCTGCGGCCAATTCCCGCACCAGCCGGTCCAGCACCGGCAGGACGCCGCGCTGCGCCGCGTCGGGTTCCAGCCGCCCCGCCGCCACGCGGGCCTCGTAGAGTTCGGATACGCTTGCCATATCCGCCCCCTGCCAAAGAAAGGACCGGCCCGCAAGGGCCGGCCCGGCAATTCCCATGAATTTCGTCGGGTTCAGCGCCCGCGGCGCTGGAAACTGCCGCGCGGATCGGTGCCGCGGCCCAGCCAGTTCTGCGTCACCGCGGCGATCTGGTTCACGATCTGCACCCGCTGGGTCAGGCCCTTGGCATCGGCCTCGTCCCCGGCCCGGCCGACGAGGGCGGGAAACTCGGCCTTGACCAGTTGCGGCTGGCTCAGCGCGGCCCCGCTGCGGGCGTCGAAGACCTGCACGGTATAGTGGATGTTGTGGACGCCCGAGTTCTGCAACCGCTGGCGCACCACCGGGGTGATGGCGTGGAAGCGGTCGAGGGTGGCGACGATGCGCACGCCCGTCTTGCCCTTCAGCCCGGCGGCACCCCGTTCGATGCCTTCCTCTAGGATGGCGGCCACCTGGGCGCGCCGGTCGCCCGCCGGCTCGCCATGCCAGACGATGTCGGCATTGGGCATGTAGCTGTTCGCCTCGGAGGTGGTCAGCTCGTCCGGCACCGCGACCTCGACCGCGGCAAGGCGCCAGCCGGCGGTCTGCGCCGGATCAAGCTGTTCGTAGGCGGTTTCCCAGGTGCTGGCGCAGCCCGAGAGCCCAAGGGCCAGGCCAAGCGCCAGAAGCGCAGGTTTCAACATGGGGTGGTTCCTCGTTAAAATCGAATGAATGGAAGGCCGGCGACAGGCCGGCCGCTGAAATTGCGCCAGGGTCTTTGGGCATGATCGTGGCCTGGAAAATCGGATGGATCAGAAAAGCGCCTTTCGCAAACGGGCCGGCTTGCGCCGCCCTTAGGTCGCGGGAACAATCCCGCAAACCGATGGAAGGATAGTCCTGGTTTTCCAATGCGCAAGAGATTCGATTCCATACAGGCCGCCGCCCGCGCCGAACCCTGTCCCGACTGGCCCCTGCGTGCGGCAAGGCTGCGCACCCTGCGGCAGATGCTGGACGAGAACCGCCGCCGCCTCGGCCAGGCCATCGCCCGCGATTTCGGCCAGCGCCCCCAGGCCGAGACCGACCTGGCCGAGGTCTTTCCGGCGCGCGCCGGCATCCGCCACGCGCTGCGCCACGGCCGCGGCTGGATGCGCCGCCGCCCGGCGCGGACCGGGCCATGGTTCTGGCCCGCGCGCTCATGGGTCCAGCCGCGGCCGCTGGGCGTGGTGGGGATCGTGGTGCCGTGGAACTATCCGCTGTTTCTCAGCATCGGGCCGCTGACCGATGCGCTGGCGGCCGGCAACCGGGTCATGCTCAAGCTGTCCGAACATGCCCCCGGCTTTGCCGAGGCCTTCGCCGAGGCGGCGGCGCGGCATTTCGACGCGGATGTGCTGGCGGTCGTGACCGGCGGGCCCGAGGTCGCGGCCGAGTTCGCCGCCCTGCCCTTCGACCATCTGCTGTTCACCGGCTCGGGCCGCGTCGGGCGGCAGGTGATGCAGGCGGCCGCGGCGAACCTGACCCCGGTCACGCTGGAGCTGGGCGGCAAGTCCCCGGCCCTCGTCGCGCCCGATGCGCCGCTGGCCCATGCGGTGGACCGGATCATGACCGGCAAGCTGCTGAACGCCGGCCAGACCTGCATCGCACCCGATTACGTGCTGCTGCCGCGCGCCGGGATCGAGCCGTTCATCGCCGAGGCCCGCACCTGGGTCGCCCGGCACTATCCTCGGCTGGAGGGGAATGCCGATTACAGCCGCATCATCAACGACGCGCAGTTCCGGCGCCTGGACGACTGGATCGCGCAGGCCCGCGACGCCGGCGCCGCCGGCGCCGCCCTGCACCCGCTAAGCGACGCGGCCCCCGATCCCGCCAGCCGGCTGATGCCGCCGCTGATCGTGACCGATGCGCAAGGCCCGCTGGCCGAGCAGGAGATCTTCGGCCCCATCCTGCCGCTGGTCCCCTATGACAGGCTGCGCGAGGCGGTGGACCACATCCTGGCCCGGCCGCGCCCGCTGGCCTTCTATCCCTTCACCCAGGACGACGAGACGCTGGCGCTGCTGCTGGGGACCGTCGCAGCGGGCGGGGTGACGGTGAACGACACGCTGATGCACGTCGCCCAGCCCGGCCTGCCCTTTGGCGGTATCGGCGCCAGCGGCATGGGCGCCTGGCACGGCAAGGCGGGGTTCGACCGCCTGTCGCACCTGATGCCGGTGTTCCGGCAGGCGCGGCCGAACGGCGCCGGGCTGCTGGCGCCGCCCTATGGCGCGCGGTTCCGCATGCTGATGCGCTGGATTCTGCGGCTCTAGACGATGGACTGGTTGCGGGTCTCGGCCCGGATGAACAGCGTGCCGATGGCGGCCAGGAGCAGCAGCGCGGCAAAGACGCCGATGGCGACGCCGAAGCCGCGCGCCACGACATAGCCCATGAGCGAGGGCGCCAGCAGCCCGCCCACCCGTGCCACCGCGCTGGCCGTGCCCATGCCGGTGCCGCGCAGGCCGGTCGGGTAAAGCTCGGGGGTGAAGGCGTAAAGCGCCCCCCAGGTGCCCAGCAGCGCAAAGCTCATCAGCAGCAGCGAGGCGGCGACCAGCCAGGGGCTGCCTGCGACGGTGAACAGGAAACAGCCCGCCGCGCTGAGCAGCAGGAAGACCTGCAAGGTGGGCTTCCTGCCCCAGCTTTCCACGCCATGCGCCGCCAGCGCATAGCCGGGCAACTGCGCCAGCGCCATCAGCACCAGGAAGCCATAGCCGCGCACGAAGCCGAAACCGCCCTTGGCCAGCTCCGCCGGCAGCCAGACGAAGACGCCGTAATAGGACAGCGAGACCAGGAACCAGGCGGCAAAGATGCCCAGGCTGCGGTTGCGCAGCTCGGGGCCGAACAGCCGCGCCTCGGCGGTGACGGGCGGCGCGGTCAGCCGGGCGCCCTGCGGCAACGCGCGGGCGCCGTTCGCGGTCAGCACCCGGTCCACGACCGCCCGCGCGCCCGGCTCGTCGCCCTTGCGCAGCAGGTACATCGGCGATTCCGGCACCCAGAGCCGCAGCCAGATGCCGATCAGCGCCGGCAGCGCGGCGACGGCAAAGATCCAGCGCCAGGGCTCGGCCGCGCCGGCCAGATGCGCGATCCAGGCGGTCAAGGCGATGGCGATGGTGCCGATGGCCCAGAACCCCTCGAGCCAGACCAGCCAGCGGCCGCGGTTCCTGGGCGGCAGGAACTCGGCCATCATGGCGTAATCGACCGGCAGCGTGCCGCCCACCGCCATGCCGGTCAGGAAGCGCAGCAGCATCAGCGACCAGATGTCTGGCGCAAAGACCGAGGCCAGGCCGAAGACCGCATCGCAGCCCACCGTCAAGAGCAGCACGTTGCGCCGCCCGATCCGGTCGGCGATGCGCCCGAACAGCGTTGCGCCCGCGAACATGCCCAGGAAGAACAGCGTGCCGGTCTGCAGGGCCTGCGGCACGGTCAGCCCGAAGCTGGCCGCGATCGAGGCGGCGGTGAAGCCGATGGCGATGACCTGCATCGCATCCGCCGCCCAGACCAGGCCGAAGATGCCCAGCAGCCGCTGCTGGAAACGGCCCGCGCCACCCTGGGTCAGGGCCTCGTCGATGGTCAGGTTCATGGGTCTTCTCCGCCTTGACGCCTGCGCCGCGGTCTTGCGGCGATCACCGCCATGTCCCACAGGAAAACGCCCGCCGACAAGCGGTTTTGCGCAAGGCGATGCGGGGCGGACGACGCAGGCATGAAAAGCGGGCATGAAAAAAGGCCGCCCCGGCGGGGCGACCTCTGGCGGGGCGGACGGGGCCGCGGGACCGTCAGGCGGACAGAAAATCCTCGATCACCTGCTCGAAGCTGGCGGCAAAGCTGCCGCCCGCCGGGCGGCCGAACAGCGCCGCGCGCATCACCGTGCCATGCAACCTCTGGCCGATGGCGACGGTTGCGTATTCCACGCCCGGAATGCCCGGCACGCTGAAGGTCGCGATGCTTCCCCCCCGCGTATAGGCACGCACCATCTGCGCCGCATTGTCGATCTCGATCCCCACCACGAAGGCCTCGGGCGTGGCGGGCGCCCCCCCGAGATTGACCACGCGCGAGGTTTCCCCGTCGTGGTAATAGGACTGCAGCTTGCCCTTGTTGCTGGTGATCGAGACGGGGCCGCCGGCGGGATTGGTCGCGAAAAGCTGCGCCACCCCGGAGTTGTGATGCTCGATCGCCAGGCGCAGGACGACGAACATCCCGCCGATGCCGCTGGTCGAGATCCCCGAGGCCTGCAGGAAGCCGCCGCCGTCGAAGCGGATGCCCGCGGGCGTCATGGCAATGGCCTGCCCCGAGCCGACCCGCGCCAGATCCCAGCCGCCATTGCCGCCGTTCACCAGCCCCGAGACGGCATCGGCCGTGCCGGAAAACGCGGAACCGGCGTGGAAATACCCCGCCGCCCGCGCGTAATCCAGGCCCGGCGCCCCCGGTTCGGCGACCGTCAGCAGCGCCGGGGCGGCGACGGCCGTGCCCGAGGCATTGCTCCAGTTGACCGCCAGCGCATATTCGCCGGGCTCGGACAGTTCCATGCTCAGCTGGTCCGGGTCGACCTGGTCGCGAATCGAGCTGTCGCCCAGAGTCAGATCCCATGCCGCGGCCGGCGGCGGCGCGCCCTCGGCCGCGCCCAGGTCCAGGGTGATGCTGTCGCCCAGCCCGGCCCCTTCGGGCAGCAGCGCGGGCTGGCGGGTGATCGTCGGGGCCACCGCGGGCTCGGGGGGTTGCGCCCCGATCAGCACCGCGCCGCTTGCGTCCAGCAAGGCCGCCGGCTCGCCGCCCAGATAGATCTGCTGCACCCCCTGGAACAGGCTGCCCTCGATGGTGCCATGGATCACCGGCGGCGCGTCCCGCCCGTCCAGGACCAGCAGGTCGTTCGGGCGGCGCTGGCTTTCGGGCAGGGCGAGGTAGCGGTCATGGTCCGAAACCGTGATCAGCCGCGCCACGTTGCCCTCGCGCGCGGCCCGCAGGTTCTGCGCGCTGGTCCGCTCCAGCTCGCCCAGCGTCGTCGCCAGCGCCGAGGCCAGGAACAGCGATTTCGCCTCGAACACCTTGGCGACATAGTGGTTGTAGCCCTCGATGGTCCAAGTCGTGCCCGCCCGCTCGCCCTCGCCGTTCACGATCAGATCCAGCGACCAGCCGCCCTGCGCATCCGTCGTCGCCTCGACCTTCTGCGTCACCACCCGCAGCCCGCCGTCGAATATGTCCGAGCCCTGAAGCGTCGCGACGATCTTGCCCGCCGCGATCGGCGCAAGCGTCGCATCCATCAGAACGCCCCTGACTGTGGCTTTGTTCGGCATCTCACCCTCTCCTCATCCGAATGGCGCCGCATTATCGGGGAGGGGAAAAGCCGTTGCGCCAAGGCCGGCCGCAACGGCCGCTGTCAGGGGATCAGGCCGGCAAAACGGGCAGGTCGCGGGGCGGAAACGCAAAAACCCCAGAGAAATCAGCGCAATGCGTCGATTTCTCTGGGGTTTCTGGTGCCGGTGAAGGGACTCGAACCCCCGACCCCATCATTACGAATGACGTGCTCTACCAGCTGAGCTACACCGGCCTCTCATGTGCCGCGCCGGATAGCAGGTTCCGGCGCGGGCGAAAAGGGGGGATCAGCGATTTTTCCCCGCAATCTTCACTTCTTCCCGGTCGATCGGCTCGACATCGGGCCGCACGGGCAGCAGATCGCCCTCGCCGCCAGGCACCGGCCGGGGCGCCGGCTGGGGTGCTGCGGGCGCGGCCACCACCGGCTCGGGGTCGGTGACGGTCATCGCCGGCTCGGACCCGGCCACGGCCGGAGAGACGCGGCGATAATCCGATTCGCGCGGCACCATGCCGGGCGAGACATCGGCGATCTCGACCGGACCCGCGTCCTCGTCCGGCTTGCGCGGTTCGGGCTGCGAACCCACCGTGCCGGAGGTGGAGGCAGGGGGCGCGGCCGGCGTGGCCACCCCGGTCGCCCCCTCGCCATGCGCGGTGCCGACCAGCAGCGGCAGCATCTCGACCCCGTTCGAAGCGGTGGCGCCCCAGGCCGGGGTGTCCGGCTCGCGCCAGGTCAGCGTGTCGAAGCCGCCGCAGCTGTCGCAGGTCGGCGACCAGTCCGCCATGACGTTGTGGCATTTGTCGCAGACCCATTGCGGGCCGCGGCTGGCGACCAGCGCCCGCGCCAGGATGCCGCGCACCACCGCGTCGTCCGAGCCCTCGCCCCGCTCGACGGCGGCCAGGATCGACAGCGAGCGCACCGTCGGATGCTTCTCGGCCAGATCGCCGAGCGCGCGGCGGGCGCCGGGGAAATCCTCGGCCGCCAGCAGCAGCTCGGCGCGCAGCAGCCGGGTTTCCTCGTGCTCGGGGTTCTGCCGCATCAGATCCTCGAAGCGGCGCAGCCGCGCGGCCGGCTTTTCGTCCGGCACGATCTCGGCATAGGTCGCGGCGACCGAAGGATGCGGGCGCACGCTCCAGGTCTTTTGCAGCACCCGGCTGGCGTTGCGGGGATCGTTCTGCGCGATGTAGCTGCGCGCGGCCAGAACGGCGGCCGGGATCAGGTCGGGGCTGGCGCGGTTGGCGGAAATCGCCGCCTCGCGGGCGCTGATGGAATTGCCATGCGCCAGCACCTCGGAAGCCTCCTTCAACGCCAGGACCGCGTCGCGGCGGACATGCACGTCCTTGGGCAGCTGGCCCTGCTGGCGCTTGTCCTTGAGCACGGCGCGCGCACCCTTCCAGTCGCCCTCGCGGGTCTGCAATTGCAGGAGCGTGTCCTGCAACTCGGTATGCTTGGGCTTCAGCGCATAGGCTTTCTCGGCCAGCTTCAAGGCGGTGGCGGTGTCGCCTTCGTCCAGTTTCTGCCGCATCAACCCGCGGATGCCGACAAAACGCGTCCGCTCGTCCGAGAGCAGGCGGCGATAGACCTCGGCGGCCTTGCGGCGGTCGCCCGCGACCTCGGCGGCCTGCGCGGCCAGAAGGTCGGTGACATGCGGCTTGTCGAGAAGCTTGGCCGCCTTCGCGGCCTTGTCCTGGGCCAGCCTGCCCTCGCCCGAGGCGACGGCCAGCATGCCCTCGGACAGCGCGTCATAGCCCTTGCGCTCGCGCGAGCGGGCGAAATAGCGGTTGATCGCCGTCTCGTCGCCCAGAAGGAAGCGCATGAAGGCCAAAAGCAGCCCCAGCAGGCGCACGGTGATCCAGCCCAGCAGCACGACGACCAGCGCCGCGATGACGAGCTGCACCGGCCCCAGCGTGTATTCGGTGCCGCCATAGACCATGCTCAGGCCCTGGCCGGTTTCCGAAAGCTGCATCGCGCCCAGCGTCAGCACCAGCACGATGGCGAAGAAGATCAGGATTTTCAGTGCCGAAAGCAGCATGGCGCACCCCTTACATGCTGCCCGCGGCCAGGGCGGCCAGCGCGGCATTGGCTTCGACCCAGGCCTGGGCCGCGGCAGTCCAGCCGGCCATCGCCGCCTGGCCGGATTGCGGCAGGGCGGCGATTTCGGCCAGCGCGCCCTTGATGTCGCCGGCATTCACCGCGGCATCGGCGCGCGACAGGATGGCGTCGGGATCGCTGCCCTCGCGCGGCTCGACCGAGCGGGCGCCGGTCTGCACGCGCAGGAAGTTCCCGATGGCCCCCAGCGCGCCGTCCTGCGGCGCCTCCTGGCGGGCGGCGGCCAGCGCCTCGCGCGCGGCGGCGGGAAAGCCGCTGCGCAGTTGGGCCAGCGTCGGCACCTCGCCGGTCAGCGCGGCCGGCGGCTCGACCCCGGCGGCGCGCAGGTCGGCCAGCGCCTGGTCGCGGGCGCCCCCGGTCTCGATCGCGGCTTGCAGCGCGGCGGCGGCGGTGGCGGCCTGGGCGCGGCGGTTCGCCGCCTCGGCCGTCTCCTGCAATGCGGATGCCTGCGCCTGGGCGGCGGCGATGCGCTTTTCGGCCTCGTCCGCCGCGGCGGCGATGCGGGCTTGCAGCGCCTCGGCCTGCGCGGCCAGTTCCTGGACCTGCCCGGCCGCCGCCTGCGCGTCAGGGCGCGCGGCCAGCGCGTCGATGCGGCCTTGCTGCGCCGCCAGCCGCGCGGTCAGCTCGTTCAGCACCTGCTGCAGCCCGTCGCTGTTCTCGCCCGAGACCACGGGCGCCACCACGGGCCGCGCGGCCAGATCGGCCACGGCCTTTTCCAGCGCGGCCAGCTTTTCCTGCTGCGCCCGCAACGCCTCGGCGTCGCCGCCCTGCGCCTCGGTATCGGCCAGGGCCTGCCGCGCCGCATCCGCACCCGCCTCCGAGGCGCGGTTGGCAAAGGCCTCGGCCTGGGTCTGGATCTCTTCGCGCGCCGCCTCGACGGCAGCCTCGCGGGCGGCGGCGATCTGCGCCTCGGTCGGGGCGGGGTCGGCGCCCAGCGGCTGCCAGGCCGGCGGCAGATGCGGGATCGCCCACCAGGCCGCGGCCGCACCCAGGCCGGCGGCGACGACGCCGCCCAGGAAGGTCGGCATGAAGCCGGCCTTGCGCACCTCGACCACGCGGGTCTCGACCTTGGCCGGCTGGGGCTGCGCGGGCGCGGCCTCGGGCTTGGCGACGGGCGGCACGCCGCCCTGCTTCACCTCGGCGGCGGGCTGGGAGGGGGCGGGCTTCGATTCGGCCGCCGTCTTGCCGGCATCGCGCTTGGGCGCGGCGGCTTCGGGGCCGGTGCCGGAACCGACCAGCCTTGATTCGACCTGCGGCTTGGGCTCGGGCCGTGCCGCCGGGGCGCCCTCACCGGCGCTGACCGGGCGGCTGTCGATGACCGAGCCGGAAACCGCCTTCTTCTTGCCGTCTTTTCCGGGGCTTGCCTTGTTCTCGCTGGAATTGGTTTCTGGCTTCTTCACAATTCTTCCCCGTTCCCTTTCGCATCGCGGCCCGGCTGCCACGGGGCAAGATCCGCCCCTTCCGCCCGCAATCATGATTGGCTCCCGCAGGCAGTCTAGTCGGCGGTGCGTGGCGCCTCAACCCGCCCTCATATGGATTGTTCCGTGGCCAGCAACCGCTCGACGGCGCAAAGCACCCCTTCGGCATCCGGGGTGGGCGCCGGCACGCTGCGCGCGGCCGGGCCCTGCCAGGCCTGCTGCGCCGCGGCGCTGATCGGCGCCAGCCACAGGGGCGCGCGCGCACCCGCCGCCTGGCCGGACAGAAGCCGCGCCGAGCGGGGCGAGAACAGCGGCAGGATCACCGGCCTGGCCCCCGCCAGCGCCGCCAGCGCCGCCGCGTTCAGCGGTTCGGGCAATTGGTCATAGACCACCATGTCCGGCACCGGCAGTTCCTTGGCGACATGGGCGCCATGCGGATGCAGCCAGCCCTGCCCCAGCCCCTTGAGCAGCGGCAGCATCCGCGCCGCGTCGCCGGGACCCTCGGTCACGTCGAAGCCTGCCGCCCGCGCCGCCTCGGCCGTGGCCGGGCCGACGCAGATCGCCGGCCGCCCGCGCCCCGCCCCCGCCGCCGGCACGGCATTGACCGAGGTGAAGACCAGCCCCCGCGCCGCCGCCAGCCGCGCGGCATCATGCGCGACCGGCCGGATGCGCAGCACGGGCGAGATCAGCACCTCAAGCCCCAGATGCGCCAGACCTGCGGCAAATCGCCGCGAGGCCGGCTCGGGCCGGGTCAGAAGCAGGATGGGCGCGGGGTTCGGCGGCATGGCAATCGGCCTGACAAGATGCTACTCCCCCCTTGCCTAGGCCCTTGGCGGCGCGGGAACAAGGATGAGCATGGGACTGACCTTTCTGGGCATCGAAAGCAGCTGCGACGACAGTGCCGCGGCGGTGGTGCGCGACGACCGCAGCATCCTGGCCTCGGTCGTGGCCGGCCAGGCGGCGCTGCATGCCGATTTCGGCGGCGTGGTGCCGGAAATCGCCGCCCGCGCCCATGCCGAGAAGCTGGATCTTTGCGTCGAGGAGGCGCTGGCCCAGGCCGGGCTGCGGCTGTCCGACCTGGACGGGATCGCCGTCACCGCCGGGCCGGGGCTGATCGGCGGCGTGCTGTCGGGCGTCATGCTGGCCAAGGGGCTGGCGGCGGGCAGCGGGCTGCCGCTGGTCGGCGTCAACCACCTGGCCGGCCATGCGCTGACGCCGCGGCTGACCGACGGCATTCCCTTTCCCTATCTGATGCTGCTGGTCTCGGGCGGGCATTGCCAGTTCCTGCGCGTGGAGGGCCCGGCGGATTTCACCCGGCTCGGCGGCACCATCGACGACGCGCCGGGCGAGGCTTTCGACAAGGTGGCAAAGCTTCTGGGCCTGCCGCAGCCCGGCGGTCCCGCGGTCGAGGCGGCGGCGCGCGCGGGCGATCCGCGCCGCTTTGCCCTGCCCCGGCCGCTGCTGGACCGGCCGGGCTGCGACCTCAGCTTTTCCGGGCTCAAGACCGCCGTGCTGCGCCAGCGTGACGCGCTGGTGGCGGCGCAAGGGGGCTTGCACGAACAGGACCGCGCCGATCTTTGCGCCGGCTTCCAGGCGGCGGTGGCCGAGGTGCTGGCCGAAAAGACCCGCCGCGCCCTGGCGCTGGCCCCCGCTCCGGTGCTGGCGGTGGCCGGCGGCGTCGCGGCCAACGAATCCCTGCGCGTAGCCTTGCAGCGGGTCGCGGCCGAGGCCAGCGCGACCTTCCTGGCGCCGCCGCTGCGGCTTTGCACCGACAATGCCGCGATGATCGCCTGGACCGGGATCGAGGCCTACCAGGCCGGCCGGCGCGACGGGATGGAGCTGGCCGCGCGCCCGCGCTGGCCGCTGGACCAGGGCGCCGCGCCGATGCTGGGCGCCGGCAAGCGGGGGGCCAAGGCATGAGCGTGGCGATCATCGGCGCGGGCGCCTTCGGCACGGCGCTGGCGGTTTCGCTGGCCAGCAAGGGCCCAGTCACGCTGTGGGGCCGCGACATCGGCTGGGCCGAGGCGCGCGAGAACCCCCGCCTGCCCGGCGTGACCCTGCCGCCGGCGCTGCACGTCACCGACCGGCTGGACGAGATCGCGGCCGAGACCGTGCTGCTGGCCCTGCCGGCGCAGGTGCTGGGCGGGTTCCTGGCCGAGCATAGCGCACGCTTCGACCGCCGCAACCTGGTCAGCTGCGCCAAGGGCATCGACCTGGCCACGCTGACCGGCCCCTCGGCGCTGATCGCCGCCGCCTGTCCGCAGGCGCGGGTGGCGGTGCTGACCGGCCCCAGCTTTGCCGCCGACATCGCCCGCGGCCTGCCCACGGCGCTGACGCTCGCCTGCGCCGATGCCGGCACGGCCGAGGCGCTGCAACGCCGGCTCTCGACCGCCACGCTGCGGCTTTACCGCACCACCGACGTCACCGGGGCGGAGCTGGGCGGGGCGCTGAAGAACATCATCGCCATCGCCGCCGGCGCCGCCATCGGCGCGGGCTATGGCGACAGCGCGCGCGCCAGCATCGTGACGCGCGGCTTTGCCGAGATGCTGCGCCTGGCCACCGCGCTCGGCGCCCGGCCCGAGACGCTGCCGGGCCTGTCGGGCCTGGGCGACCTGGTGCTGACCTGCACCTCGGAACAATCGCGCAACTTCCGCTATGGGCTGGCGCTGGGGACGGGGCGCGACTTCGCCGCCGGCACCACGGTCGAGGGCGCCGCCACCGCCCGCGCCGTCACCCGGCTCGCCGAAAGGCTGGGGATCGAGATGCCGATCTCGAATCTGGTCGCGGGGCTTGCCCAAGGCAGCATCGCCATGGAACATGCGCTGGATTTTCTGCTCAACCGCCCGCTCAAGGAGGAATGATGCCCCTTTTCGCCGTCATCTGCCGCGACCATCCCGGCAAGCTGCAAACCCGTCTCGACACCCGCGAAAGCCACCTGGCCTTCCTGGGCGCGCAGCCCGGCGTCAAGCTGGCCGGCCCCCTGATCGAGAACGGCCAGCCCTGCGGCTCGCTGCTGGTGGTCGAGGGCGACGGCTTGACAGAGGTCAAGGAATGGACGGCGCAGGATCCCTACAACGCGGCCGGACTGTTCGCCTCGGTCGAGGTGATCGAGTGGAAGAAGGTAATCGGCTGATGGCGCATTGGCTGTTCAAATCCGAGCCGGACGTCTTCAGCTTCGACGACCTGATCGCCAGGGGCGAGACGGGCGAGCAATGGGACGGCGTGCGCAACTACCAGGCCCGCAACAACATGCGTGCCATGAAGAAGGGCGAGCGCGGCTTCTTCTATCACTCGAACATCGGCAAGGAGATCGTCGGCATCTGCGAGGTGGTGGCCGAGGCGCATCCCGACACGACCGCCGCCGACCCGAAATGGGAATGCGTCGATGTCCGCGCCGTCGCCCGCATCAAGCGCCCGATCTCGCTGGACGAGGCCAAGGCCGAGCCGCGGCTGAAGGACATGGTGCTGGTCAATAATTCGCGCCTCTCGGTGCAGCCGGTCTCGGATGCGGAATGGGAGATCATTCTGGAGCTGGCCGGCGGCAGCGAGCCGCTGTGAACGCGCCATCAGGCAGCCAACCGGCCACCCAGGGAGGACATATGGCACGCGGACCCAAACCCATCGTGGATCGGCCGACGACGAAACGCATCGGCGCGCTGCGGGCGCTCTGGCCCTTCCTGCGCCCCTATCGCGGGCTGCTGGCCGCGGCGCTGGTCGCGCTGGCGGTGACGGCGGCGATCAGCCTGGTCCTGCCGTTGGCGGTGCGTCGGGTGGTGGACGGGTTCGACGCCGGCGCGCATCTGCTGGACCAGTATTTCGGCGCGGCGCTGGCCATCGTGGCGCTGCTCGCGCTGGGGACGGGGATGCGCTACTACCTCGTCACCCGGCTGGGCGAGCGGGTGGTGGCCGACATCCGCAAGGCCGTGTTCAGCCGCGTCATCGCCATGAGCCCGGCCTTCTACGAGCGCGTGCTGACCGGCGAGATCATCAGCCGCATCACCACCGACACCACGCTCATCCAGTCGGTGATCGGCTCTTCCGTCTCGATCGCGCTGCGCAATTTCCTGATCCTGGTCGGCGGCATGGTGATGCTGGTCTGGACCTCGGCCAAGCTGTCGGGGCTGGTGCTGCTGCTGGTGCCGCTGGTCGTGGTGCCCATCGTCGTGCTGGGCCGGCGGCTGCGCAAGCTGTCGCGCGAGAACCAGGACTGGATCGCGCTGTCCTCGGGCGCGGCCTCGGAAAGCCTGCTTTCGGCGCAGACCGTGCAGGCCTTCACGCAAGAGGGGCCGACGCGGGCGCGCTTCGACGACGTGACCGAGCGGTCCTTCGATTCGGCGCTGAACCGGGTCAGGACGCGGACGGTGATGACGGTGATCGTCATCTTCCTGATCTTCTCGGGCGTGCTGGGGGTGCTGTGGATCGGCGCCCGCGACGTGCGGCTGGAGATCATGACCGTGGGCGAGCTCGTGCAGTTCGTCATCTACGCCGTGCTGGTCGCCGGCGCCGTGGGCGCACTGTCCGAGATCTGGGGCGAATTGCAGCGCGCCGCCGGCGCGACCGAGCGGCTGACGGAACTGCTGTCCGCGCAGGACATGCTGGCCGATCCGCCCCAGCCCCTGGCCCTGCCCCGGCCGGTCAGGGGGGCGATCCGGCTTGACGACGTGACCTTCCACTATCCCTCGCGCCCCGACCGCTCGGCGCTGGAGGGGGTCACGCTGGACATCCGCCCCGGCGAGACGGTGGCGCTGGTCGGGCCTTCGGGCGCCGGCAAGACTACGGTGATCCAGCTGCTGCTGCGCTTCTGGGATCCCGATTCCGGGGCGGTGCGCATCGACGGCATCGACCTGCGCGACATGGCGCGGGGCGATTTCCGCCAGGCCATCGCGCTGGTGCCGCAGGATCCGGTGATCTTTGCCGCCACCGCGCGCGAGAACATCCGCTTCGGCCGGCCCGATGCCTCGGATGCCGAGGTCGAGGCCGCCGCCCGCGCCGCCCATGCCGACGAGTTCCTGAACCTGCTGCCGGAAGGCTATGACAGTTTCGTCGGCGAGCGCGGCGTGATGCTGTCGGGCGGGCAGAAGCAGCGCATCGCCATCGCCCGCGCCATCCTGCGCGACGCGCCGATCCTGCTTCTGGACGAGGCGACCTCGGCGCTGGACGCCGAATCCGAGCGGCTGGTGCAGCATGCGGTGGACGAACTGGCGCGCACCCGCACCACGATCATCATCGCGCACCGGCTGGCCACGGTGAAGAAGGCCGACCGCATCGTCGTCTTCGACCATGGCCGCATCGTGGCCCAGGGCCGGCACGAGGAACTGGTGGCGCAGGGCGGCCTCTACGCCCGGCTGGCGCGGCTGCAATTCACCGAAGGCGCCATGGAAGCGGCGGAAGGCGTCGCCTGACGGGCGGCGGGCGCGAGCAGGAATCGCGGCCCGGCCCCGACTGCGGGCCGCCCTGAACAGGCAACGGACGACGCGACCCCGCCCCGGCAGGTGCCTCGGGGACGCAGGACGCCGCGAAGGGCCTCAGCGTGCCGGTGCTCAGCGCGGCGCGCTATAGACCGCCGCCCAGAAGACGGTCTTGCCATCCGCCCCCAGCGCCTTGCCGATGCCGTAATGGCGGGTCTGCGGGATCAGGATATTGGCCAGGTGCCCGCTGGAACGCGCCCATTCCACCAGCACGCGGTCCTGTCCCCAGGGACCGGCGGCGATGTTCTCGGCCGCGATGCTGGGGCGGTAGCCTTCCTTCTTCAGGCGCTGCATCGGCCCCTTGGTCTTGCTGCCCTGATGCGACATCACCCCGCGCTTGGCCATGTCGCAGGCATGGCGCGCCGCGGCCTCGGCCAGGTCGCGGTTCGATCGCAGCGGCGCCAGGCCGCGCGCCTGGCGCGTGGCATTGGTGGCGCGGACCGCTGCCTCATTTTCGCGCATCGAGGTCTGGAAGCAGGTGACGGTTCCCGGACGGGCCGCATCCCCCGCGACGGACTTCGTCGAGATTCGCACCCCGTCCTCGGCCAGGGCGGGCAGCGCCGCCAAGCCAAGAAAAGACGCCAGGATCAGTGATTTGCAGGATTTGTTCAACTTCTCTATCCCCTAAGACCTGCGAAAATTAGGGATCGGGCGGGTATTCCTCAACCTCCGATTGCTGAAATTTGTCTGGAACCGCCGCTTTCGGCGAATCGTTGCCGCCCCAGACACCGCCTGAAAGGAGAGATCATGGCTATCTGGGATTTCGTGAAGGACGCCGGCAAATCGCTTTTCGGATCCGAGGCCGAGGCGCAGGAAGCACCCGCCCAGGCCCCCGCCGCTGCCCCCGCCCCTACCGCCGCCCAAGCCCCGCAAAGCGACACCGACCGCAAGGTGGCCGCGCTCAAGGCCGAGCTGTCCGCCCTGGGCCTGACCGGCAAAGACGTGCATCTGACGCTGCGCGGCGACACCGTGGTCATCTCGGGCAAGGCGCGCGACCAGGAAACCCTGGAAAAGCTGATCCTGGCGGTCGGCAACATCAAGGGCATCGCCCATGTCGAGCTGGCCGAGGGTGCCGGCACCGAAGCCCCCGCAGCAGCGGCGGCGCAGCCCCTGTTCCATACCGTCAGGAAGGGCGAGACGCTTTCGGCCATCGCGCAGCAATACCTGGGCAAGGCCAGCCGCTACCCCGAGATCTTCGAAGCCAACAAGCCCATGCTCAGCCATCCCGACAAGATCTATCCCGGCCAGACCCTGCGCATCCCCCAGGGCTGAGCCCAGGGCTGAACCCAGGGCGCGACGCTGCGTTTTGGCCCCGGCGTGGCGTGGCGGAATGCTTGCCAGCATGCTGATTGTTGGACCATTCTGCCTGTCGGCGGGGCACGACCCCGAAAGGGAGAACGGGAGGTAAGGAATGGCCAGGTTCGCGAGCGTCGCAGACCGCGATGCGGTCGAGGCGGAGATGCCCTATGCGCAGCGTCAGGTGCCGCGCACCGTCTATGAGGCGCTGACCCAGACCCGCGACCGCCATCCCCAGCGCCCGGCGATCAGCTTCCAGCTGTTCTCGGACCCCAAGGCGCCGGCCCGCACCCTGACCTGGACCGAGCTGCACGAGCGCGTGACCGAGACCGCGAACCTGTTTCGCAGCCTCGGCGTCGGGCCGGGGGACGTGGTGGCCTACCTGCTGCCCAATTGCATCGAGGCGCCGATCGTGCTGCTGGCGGGCGCGACGGCGGGCATCGTGAACCCGATCAACCCGCTTCTGGAGCCCGACCACATCGCCGCCATCCTGCGCGAGACCGGCGCCAAGGTGCTGGTGACGCTGAAGAGCTTCCCCAAGTCCGAGGTCGCGCAGAAGGCGGCCGAGGCGGTGGCGCAGGCCCCGAACGTGCAAACCGTGCTGGAGGTCGACCTGCGCGGCTACCTGACCGGGCTCAAGCGCATGCTGGTGCCGCTGATGCGGCCCAAGGTGCCTGCCCGCCACCATGCCAAGGTCATGGATTTCGAGGCCGCCGCCAGCGCCTGCAAGCACAACCGCCTGACCTTCGACGAACCGGCCGAGGACCGCGTCGCCGCCTTCTTCCACACCGGCGGCACCACCGGCATGCCCAAGGTCGCCCAGCACAAGCAATCGGGCATGATCTACAACGGCTGGCTGGGCGGCACGCTGCTGTTCAGCGAAACCGACGTGCTGATGTGCCCCTTGCCGATGTTTCACGTCTTCGCGGCCTATCCGGTGCTGATGTCCTGCCTGATCTCGGGCGCGCAGCTCATCATGCCGACGCCGGCCGGCTATCGCGGCGAGGGGGTGTTCGACAATTTCTGGAAGCTGATCGAACGCTGGCAGGCGACCTTCCTGATCACCGTGCCCACCGCCATCGCCGCGCTGATGCAGCGGCCGGTCGATGCCGATGTCTCGTCGCTCAAGACCGCGATCTCGGGCTCGGCGCCTCTGCCGATCGAGCTTTACAACCGCTTCAAGGCCGCGACCGGGGTCGAGATCGCCGAGGGCTACGGGCTGACCGAGGCGACCTGCCTCGTCTCCTGCAACCCGATGGACGGGCTCAAGAAGGTCGGCTCGGTCGGCATCCCCCTGCCCTATACCCATGTGCGCATCCTGCAGCGCCGCAACGGCGGCTTCCACGAATGCGCCATCGACGAGATCGGCGAGATCTGCGTGGCCAATCCCGGCGTCTTCGAGGGCTCGACCTATACCGAGGCCGACAAGAACCACGACCTTTTCGCCGAAAGCCGCTTCCTGCGCACCGGCGACCTGGGCCGGATGGACGGCGACGGCTATCTGTGGATCACCGGGCGCGCCAAGGATCTGATCATCCGCGGCGGCCACAACATCGACCCCGCCGAGATCGAGGACGCGCTGCTGTCCCATCCCAAGGTCGCCGCCGCCGCCGCCATCGGCCAGCCCGACTCCTTTGCGGGCGAGCTGCCCTGCGCCTATGTCGAGCTGATCGCCGGCGCCGAGGTCTCGCTGGACGAGCTGATGGACCATGCCCGCGCCCATATCCACGAACGCGCCGCGGTGCCCAAGCATATCGGGATCCTGCCCGAACTGCCCAAGACCGCGGTGGGCAAGATCTTCAAGCCCGACCTGCGCAAGCTGGCGATCCGCCGCGTCTATGACGCCGCTCTGGCCGAGGCCGGGCTGGCCGCCGAGGTGGCCGAGGTGGTCGACGACCGCAAGCGCGGCCTGGTCGCCCGCATCCGGCCCAGGGGCGAGGTCGACCGCGACGCCGTCGCCCAGCTGCTTGGCCAATACGCCCTGCCCTGGGAATGGGAATAGGGCCCGCCGGCTCTTTCAACCGGCCTTCGGCGGAATGCCGTCGCAGGCCGGTTTAGCTTGCATCGTCAAGGAGGTGTTGCCAAACAAGGCCAAGATTGGGAGTGTTCGCCTGACAGGCGAATCGCCGTGTATGTGTTTGAGAGTGTAAATTGAACGAGCCTTGTCCTCCATTGCCCGATCAGGGCTGGTCCAGAAAAACGATTACCCTGCAAGATGCGATTGTGGTCCCTCCGCGGGAATCCCGCCCCCGGACACCAAGCGGTGTCTGGAAGGACGGCGACATTGCCGAGGCCGCCATCTGGCGTGGCGCCGGACGCATGTCGCTTGCGGTTGAAGAGGCCCCCGAGCCGGTTGAAAAACTCGAAGGGCATTTCCTCTTCGCGGGGATGTTCTATGGTCATTTCGGGCATTTCATTACCGAAACGATCAGCAGGCTTTGGGCGGTAAACAACGATTATGACGGGGTCTTGTTTACTCCCAAGCATCCGACCCTGACGCATTTCAAGAAGCCGCATCGAGAGATTTTCGAGATTTTCGGCATCAAATGCCCGACCCTGGTCATCAAGCAGCCTTCGCTGGTCGAAACCCTTACCATCCCCGGCCAGGGATTTGGCCTTGGTGACATCGCCGCCGGCACGGAAGAGTTCCGAAATTTCCTGCGCGAGACCGTAGGAAAGCTTCCCGCCAACGGGCCGGAAAAGATCTATATCTCCAGAACGAAATATATTGCAAACGGCGGGCTGCTGGCTGAAGCGATCCTCGAGGAAAACCTGAGGCGCTCGGGCTATGTCCCCGTCTTCCCCGAGCAGCTGTCCTGGAAGGATCAGTTCGCGCTTTACCGTGCCGCCCGGAAAATCATCAGCCTGGACACATCCGCCCTTCACATGGCCGGGATGGCGGCCGACCCGGACAAGGATATTGCCGTCATCCTGCGCAGGAACAATGCCGAACACCACAGCATGCGCCTGCAGCTCAGGGGAATGATGGGAAAGGATCCCTTGCTGATCAACAGTCTGGTCGCCGAATATCTGGTGCCCGGCAAGAAGCCGAACCACAACAGCTGGGGCCAGGTGGATTTCAGGGAAATCCATGCGACATTGCTGGAGCATGGCTATCTGGACGCGGATGCGGCCTGGGACATTCCTTCGGACGAAATCATTCAGGCCGACGTCGCCGAGGCCGAGCGGCGCGCAAAGGGAAGCCTTGCCTACACGCCGGTCACGAAACGGTTCGCACAATGAAGAACACCATGACCATAGTCGGGATTTGCCGCTTTTCCATGATCGGCCGCGGCGATTGGAAAGCCTATCGCAACGTCGAAGAGAACGACCTCGAACCGATCTACAAGCAAAAGGAGCAGGAGCTTTTCGGCGACGAGCGGATGAAGGCCCGTTTCGTGACGTTCGAGCAGTTGACGCTGGCGTCCCTGGACGCGCAGACCGACCCCGATTTCAAGCTGCTCGTCATCTCTTCGGACCGGATGCCCAAGGTCTATCGCGACCAGCTGCAAAGGCTTTGCGACGCGCGCCCCTATGTGGTGCTGCGCTTTGTCCCGCCGATGCATGTCGCCGATGCCCAGGTCCAGACGCTCAGGGAAATCGGGCTGGAATTGCAGGATTGCCTGCAATTCCGCCTCGACGACGACGATTGCCTTTCAAAGGATTATATCAGGAAGCTGCGCAAGCATGGCGATACCCTGTGGAAGGCGCATGGCGCCTTCGCCGTCAGCTTCCCCACGGTGATCTATTCGGTCATCGACGGGCCGACGCAAGGGCTTTACCGCTGGTTCAACCCCTTCCTCGGCGTGGGTGTCGCCGTGCGCCATCCGCAACGCACGGTGTTCGGCTTTGCCCATTATCGCATCCCGACGGTCATGGTCGCCCTGACCGACCCCTCGGTTCCCAGCATCGTGACCCATTATGGGATGAACGACACGCCGCGGCACGCTAAGGAAATCCTGGCCAAAAGGGGCATGAAGAAAGCGCCGCGCGACGAATTGGATCGCCTGATCACGCGGCATTTCGACTACCTGTCGGAAACGGGCATGCAGGCCGCCGGGTTTCGATAACAGCCTGCGAAGAAAAAAGGGGGCAGATCCGCCCCCTTTCCTTCATCTTACCGCGTGAACTTCTTGTATTTCACCCGCTTCGGCTCGACCGAATCCGGGCCGAGGCGGCGGATCTTGTCGGCCTCGTAATCCTCGAAGTTGCCCTCGAACCATTCCACATGCGCATCGCCCTCGAAGGCCAGGATATGCGTGCAAAGCCGATCGAGGAAGAAACGGTCGTGCGAGATGATGACGGCGCAGCCGGCGAAATCCTCCAGCGCCGCTTCCAGCGCCTGCAGGGTTTCCACGTCCAGGTCGTTGGTCGGTTCGTCGAGCAGCAGCACGTTGCCGCCGGATTTCAGCAGCTTGGCCATATGCACCCGGTTGCGCTCGCCGCCCGAGAGCAGGCCGACCTTTTTCTGCTGGTCGCCGCCCTTGAAGTTGAAGGCCGAGCAGTAGGCGCGGCTGTTCATCGTGGCATCGCCCAGCTCGATCTGCTCCGCCCCGCCCGAGATTTCCTCCCAGACGGTCTTGTTCGGGTCCAGCGCATCGCGCGACTGGTCCACGTAGGACAGCTTCACCGTGTCGCCATAGCTGATCTCGCCCGCGTCCGCCTGTTCCTGCCCGGTCAGCATCCGAAACAGCGTCGACTTGCCGGCACCGTTCGGGCCGATCACGCCGACGATGCCGCCCGGCGGCAGGCTGAAGGTCAGATCCTCGATCAGCAGCTTGTCGCCCATGGCCTTCTTCAGGCCGTCGACCTCGATCACCTTGCTGCCCAGCCGCTCGCCGTTGGGGATGATGATCTGGGCGCGGGTCAGCTTTTCGCGCTCGGACTGGCTGGCCAGTTCGTTATAGGCGTTGATCCGGGCCTTCTGCTTGGCCTGGCGCGCCTTGGCGCCGGCGCGGATCCATTCCAGTTCGCGCTCCAGCGTCTTCTGCTTGGCCTTGTCCTCGCGCGCTTCCTGTTCCAGCCGCTTGGCCTTCTGCTCCAGCCAGGCGGAATAATTGCCCTCGTAGGGGATGCCGCGGCCGCGGTCGAGTTCCAGGATCCAGCCGGTGATGTCGTCCAGGAAATAACGGTCGTGGGTGACGATCAGGATGGTGCCGGGATATTCGATCAGGTGCTTTTGCAGCCAGGCGATGGTCTCGGCATCCAGGTGGTTGGTGGGTTCGTCCAGCAACAGCATGTCGGGCTGTTCCAGCAGCAGCTTGCACAGCGCCACCCGGCGGCGTTCACCGCCCGACAGGCTTTCCACGTCGGCGTCATCCGGCGGGCAGCGCAGCGCCTCCATGGCCACGTCGATCTGGCTGTCCAGATCCCACAGGTTCTCGGCGTCGATCTCGTCCTGCAGCTTCGCCATTTCCTCGGCGGTCTCGTCCGAGTAGTTCATGGCAAGTTCGTTGTAGCGGTCCAGCTTGGCCTGCTTGGCCTTGACCCCTTCCATGACGTTGCCGCGCACGTTCAGCGCCGAGTCCAGCTGCGGCTCCTGCGGCAGGTAGCCGACGGTCGCGCCCTTGGCGGCCCAGGCCTCGCCGGTGAAGTCCTTGTCGATGCCGGCCATGATGCGCAGCAGCGTCGATTTGCCGGCGCCGTTGACGCCGACGACGCCGATCTTGACGCCGGGCAGGAAGTTCAGGCGGATATTCTCGAAGGTCTTCTTGCCGCCCGGATAGGTCTTGGACACCCCGTCCATGTGGTAAACGAACTGGTAGGAGGCCATGATCTTTCCCCGTCTCTGAAATCCGTGTGAAACTTGGCCGCTATGTAGTCGAGCGGGAACGAAAGGGGAAGGCTCAGCGGAAAGCCTTGGTGAATTCCGGGCCGAAGCTTTGTTCCAGAAAGGCGAATTGCGGCTCGAGCTTGTCGCGCAGCCGGGCGCGGGCCTGGTCGGGCACCACCAGCGCATTGTCCGAGGCAAAGACCTTCTTGCCGAGGTCGCGATAGTCATGCGGCCGCAGGTCCAGGAAGTCCTCGACCCGGCGCAGCAAGCCCAGGGGATCGCGGGCGATCATGCCGAAGGGCAGGTAAAGCAGCCGGTCGGGGCCGAAATGCGCGTTCCAGCGCGGCACATAGGTCATGTAGTCGCCGCGATCCATCAGCTCGGGGGCCTCGACCTCGGCCAGCCAGTCCTCGATGGTGGCGGGCTTGCGGCGCGCGCGGGTCAGGTTCATCTTGAGCTGCGAGACGGCCCGATCGACCGGGTGGCGGATGATATAGATGAACTTCGCCTGCGGCAGGAATTTCGCCAGGAACTCCACGCCCTCGGCCGGCAGGGTCGAATATTCCGGGGTCACGTCGATGGTCCTGGCCCCCTGGGGCGCCGGGGCGAAGACCAGCTTGTACCAATGGTTGGTGAACATCGGCTCGCGGGTAACGCGGTCCAGGTAGCGCACCATCTCGCGCGGCATCTCTTCGCCGCGGGCGGCCCAGCGTTTCTCGATGTTCTGGCGGCCGCGGCGGAAATGCCAGGGCAGCCATTTGCGATGCTCCTCGATGAAGCGGTGGTTGAAGAACTGCACCTCCTTGAACGGAGGCGTCCAGACGTCGGGATGCTGGCCCAGCATCTGCGAGAGCCATGTGGTGCCGGCCTTTTGCGCGCCGATGCCCAGGAAATCGGGTTTACGGGGTTTGCCTTCGGGATCCCAGTTCATCATGCCGCCTTGCTGCGTCGCGCTGCCGCCTGATTAAGCCAGCGGCGCGGGCGCCACAACCTGCGCGATTGTCGCCGCCTAGAGCCGGCCCCAAAGGTCGTATTCGCCGGCCTCGTCCACGGTGACGGTGACGATGTCGCCCGGCGCCAGCGCCTCGAAACCCTGGTCGATGAACAGGTTGCCGTCGATCTCCGGCGCATCGGCCTGGGTGCGGCAGGTCGCGCCCTCGTCGTCCACGCTGTCCACGATCACCTCGATACGCCGGCCGACCTTGGCCGCCAGCTTGGCCTCGGAAATCGCCTGCGCCTTCTGCATGAAGCGGTCCCAGCGGTCCTGCTTGACCTCGTCCGGGACGTGGTCGGGCAGGTCGTTCGCGCGCGCGCCCTTGACGTTTTCGTATTGGAAGCAGCCGACGCGATCCAGTTGCGCCTCGTCCAGCCAGTCCAGCAGGGTCTGGAACTCGGCCTCGGTCTCGCCGGGATAGCCGACGATGAAGGTCGAGCGCAGGGTGATCTCGGGGCAGGCGGCGCGCCAGGCGGCAATCTCGTCCAGCGTCCGGGCCGCCGCCGCCGGCCGGGCCATGCGCTTCAGCGTGTCGGGATGGGCATGCTGGAAGGGGATGTCGAGATAGGGCAGCACCAACCCCTCGGCCATCAGCGGGATCAGGTCGCGCACATGCGGATAGGGATAGACGTAATGCAGCCGCACCCATGCCCCCAGCGACCCCAGGTCGCGGGCCAGGTCGGTGATATGCGCCCGATGCCCACGCTCCTCGGCGAATTTGCGGTCGAGCCCGTAGGCCGAGGTGTCCTGCGAAATCACCAGCAGCTCGCGCACCCCCGCCTCGACCAGCTTTTCCGCCTCGCGGATCACAGCATGGGCGGGGCGGCTGACCAGCTTGCCGCGCATGTCGGGGATGATGCAGAACTTGCAGGCGTGGTTGCAGCCCTCGGAGATCTTCAGGTAGCTGTAATGGCGCGGCGTCAGCTTGACGCCCGAGGCCGGCAGCAGGTCGACGAAGGGATCGGGGCTGGGCGGCACGGCGTGATGCACCGCGTCCAGCACCTGCTCGTATTGCTGCGGCCCCGTCACCGCCAGGACCGAGGGATGCGCGCCGGTGATGTATTCCGGCTCGGCGCCAAGGCAGCCGGTGACGATCACCTTGCCGTTTTCCGCCAGCGCCTCGCCGATGGCCTGCAGGCTTTCCGCCTTGGCGCTGTCCAGGAAACCGCAGGTGTTCACGATCACCGCGCCGGCGCCCTTGTAGTCGGGGCTGATCGCATAGCCCTCGGCCCGCAGGCGGGTCAGGATGCGTTCGCTGTCCACCAGCGCCTTGGGACAGCCGAGGCTGACCATGCCGATGGTGGGCTGCCCGTCCCTTCGCGTGGTGTCGAAGATCGGGCTGGGGGCTAGATCGGGGCGCAACAGGGGCGGGTTCTGGCTCATGGCCGGCATATAATGCGGGTCGCGGCGCTTGTTAAGCGGCAAGCGCGGCTCGCCGGAACGTCATTTGGACTTGTGCGTTCGCCAAGGCATAGCAGGGGACATGAGCATGCCTTCCCTCCTGACCCGCCTTTCTTCGGCGCTTGTCCTGGCGCTGGCCCTTGGCGCCGGCGTCACCAGCCTGCCCGCGACGGCCGAGGCGCAGCCGCGCGGCAAGCCCATCGTCATCATGAACAACCGCGGTGGCAATGTCGTCGAGGCGATCCGCCAGCGCAACAAGCTGGCCGCCAGCGGCCGCCCGGTCGAGGTGCGCGGCTATTGCCGCTCGGCCTGCACGATCTATATCACCCTGCCCAATGCCTGCCTGGGGCCCAGGGCGACGGTGGGCTTCCACGCGCCCCGCATCCCCGGCACCACCATCATCCCGCCCATCGTGGACGAGCTGATGGCGCAATATTACCGCAACGGCATCCTGCACATGTGGAACGCGCGCTGGAAACATTCGTTGAAGATGCAAAAGATCTCGGCCCGCGAATATGTCCGGCTTGATCCGCAGACGCGGCTGTGCCGGAACTAGATGACAGCTCAGCGGCCATATGTCACATTTGTCTGCAAGGGAGGAGCCATGATGATTCGACATTGCATTTTCATTTCCGCCACAGCCCTTTTCTGGGCGACGGCGGCCGGGGCGCAGGACGCGGCAACCGAGACCCCGCAGCCGCTGCGGCAAGGCGCCAGCAGCGCGGCGCAGGCGGCGCCGGGGCTGCTCGGCTGCGCGATCTGGGCCGACCGCGAGCGGCTTGCCCCGGCCTATCGGCAGCTGGCGCAGACGCATGGCCGCGACACGGCGGAAAGCTGGCTGCGGCAGCAGACCACCGCCTACAACCTGCACGCGGCCCGGATGGGCAAGGCGGCGGCGCCCTGCCCGGCCTGAGCCGTCATTCGCGCAGCCGCCATCCGGTCAGGAAGATCCAGCGGATCGCGCCCATGCAGACCAGGATCATCAGCGCGACCGCGCCCAGCGACAGCCCGACCGGCACGTCGGCAAAGCCGAAGAAGCTCCAGCGGAAGCCCGAGATCAGGTAAAGCACCGGGTTGAGCTTGGCCACGCCCTCCCAGAAGGGCGGCAGCATCGAGGCCGAATAGAAGGCCCCGCCCAGAAACACCAGGGGCGTGATGACCATCATCGGCACGATCTGCAACTGCTCGAAATTCTTGGCCCACAGGCCGATGATGAAGCCCAGCAGCGAAAAGGCCACGGCGGTCAGCAGCAGAAACGCCAGCATCCAGAACGGATGGGCGATATGGACGCCGGTGAACCAGAAGCTGGTCGCCAGGATCACCAGCGCGATCATCACCGCCTTGGCGGCGGCGGCGCCGACGAAGCCCAGCGTGACCTCGATCCAGCCGGTCGGCGCCACGAGGATTTCATAGATCGTGCCCGAGAATTTCGGGAAATAGATGCCGAAGCTGGCATTGGCCACGGATTGCTGCAACACGGTCAGCATCATCAGCCCCGGCACGATGAAGGCGCCGTAGGGCACGCCCTCGACCGCCTGGATGCGCCCGCCGATGGCCGCGCCGAAGACGACGAAGTAAAGCACCGTGGACAGCACCGGCGAGGCCAGCGATTGCCAGACCGTGCGGAAGAAACGCGCCATCTCATGGCCGAAGACGGCGCGGGCGGAACGCCAGTTCATGCGGTTTCCTCCTCGACCAGCGACATGAAGATCTCTTCCAGGCTGCTCTGCTTGGTCGAGACGTCTCGCACGGCAAGGCCGCGCTCGGCCAGCTCGGCCAGCAGGTGGGCGATGCCGGTGCGCTCGGCCCTGGTGTCGTAGTCATAGCCCAGTTCGCGCCCGTCGGCCGAAAGCACCAGCCCGCGCCCGGCCAGGTCAGCCGGCAGCGCCGCCAGCGGCTCGTAAAGCGAGATGGTCAGGTGCTTCTTGCCGAATTCGCCCATCAGCGCGTCCTTGGACCGGACCAGCAGCAATTCGCCGCGGTTGATGACGCCGATGCGGTCGGCCATGTCCTCGGCCTCTTCCAGGTAGTGGGTGGTCAGGATGATAGTCACGCCCTCGGCGCGCAATTCGCGCACCACCTGCCACATCTCGCGCCGCAGGGTCACGTCCACCCCGGCGGTCGGCTCGTCCAGGAACAGCACCTTGGGCCGGTGCGACAGCGCCTTGGCGATCAGCACCCGCCGCTTCATGCCGCCCGACAGCTCGCGCGTCTTGGCATCGCGCTTGTCCCACAGCGCCAGGCTGCGCAGCAATTGCTCGATATAGGCGTCGTCCGGCGGCTCGCCGTAGAGCCCGCGGGTAAAGCGCACGCAGTCGATGACCGTCTCGAAGGGCTCCAGCGCGATCTCCTGCGGGACAAGGCCGATCAGCTTGCGCGCCGCGCGCCAGTCCGTGCGGATGTCATGGCCGCCGACGCGCACCGTGCCGCCGGTCGGCACCACCAGGCCGCAGATGATCGAGATCAGCGTGGTCTTGCCCGCCCCGTTCGGGCCGAGCAGCGCCAGGATCTCGCCCTCCTCGATCTGCAGCGAGACCTCTTTCAGCGCCACCGTGCCGCTGCCGTAGCGTTTGGAAACATGGTCGATGTCGATGATCGGACGCATACCGTCCCCCTGTTCTGGCCCGAAGGCCCGCGAATCCGCCGGGCAGGTTGGACCGCAACCGCAGGCGGGCGCAATGGCGAAAACGCCCCTGACCTTGCGTCAGGGCTCAGGCCGGCGGCAGGCCGCCCGCCTCGGCCAGCAGGCGGTCGCTGGCGCTCTCGATCCGGTCCTCCAGCAATTCCATCACCGCCCCCGACCGCGGGCCGGCGGTGATCGGCGGCAGGAACTCGATCACCGCCGTGCCGCCGCGGACCGGGATGCCCTGCCGGGGCCAGAACAGGCCGCAATTGACCGCCACCGGGTGGATGGGCAGGCCGGTCGCGCGCTGGATGGTGCCGGCGCCGTGCTTGTAGGGCAGTTTCTGCCCCGGCCGGGTGCGGGTGCCCTCGGGATAGATGATCAGCTGGCCCAGCCCGCCGGGGCGGGCGCGGGCGGCCTCGATCCCGGCGATGATCTGCTTCATCGCCTCCTTGCCGCGGGCGCGGTCGATGGGGATGCAGCCGACCTTGCGCGCGAACCAGCCCATCACCGGCACCCGCAGCACCTCGCGCTTCATCACGAAGGCGCGGCGCGGGCAGGCGCGGGCCAGCGCCAGGATGTCGAGAAAGCTGTGATGCTTGGAGGCGACGATGCAGTCGCCGGCGGGCGGCGTGCCGCGGTATTCGACCCGGACGCCCAGGATCAGCCGTGCCGCGCCCAGCATCTGGTCCAGCCACAGGCTGGCCACGCGATGCGCGCGCTCGGGGTGGACCAGCACCTGCGGCAGGCCCCACAGCCCCAGCACCAGCGTCACCAGCGCCGCATAAAGGTAATAAAGCACCGTGCGCGGCCAATCCAGGACCGAGGCCCGGCGCGGATGATAGAGGGCCATCAGCGCACCTCGCGCAGCATCTTCAGCGCCGCCCAGCGGGTCGCGACGAAGCCGATCGCGGCGGCGAGCGGCGGGATCAGCAAGGGCCAGAGCCAGCCCCAGCCCTGGAATCCCAGCCCGGTCAGGAAGCTGCCCGCCTGGTCCATCGCGGGCAGCGCCCAGATCGCCGCCATCCCCAGCGCGGTGCCGCCGGCCGCACCCATGGCGGCGCGGCGGGTAAAGCGGCGCACGAAGGCGGTGGCGATGGTGATGTCGCGCGCGCCGATCAGGCGCAGGACGCGGATCACCTGCCCGTTCGCCGCCAGCGCCGCCTTGGCCGCCAGCGTGATCATCGCCCCCGAGGCGGCGGCGATCAGCAACAGCGAGACGAGGCCCAGCACCCGCAGCCGGTTCGCGGCCGAGACCAGCGGCTGGCGCCAGCGGGTATGGTCGTCCAGCACCGCGCCCGGCGCCTCGCCCTCCAGCCGCAGGCGCAGCGCCTCGGCGTCGAAACCCTCGGCCGCCTCGGTGATCTCGATCAGGCGCGGCACCGGCAGGGCCTCGACCGGGACATCGGGGCCGAACCAGGGCTCCAGCAGCCCTTCCACCTCGTCATCGGGCAAGAGCCGCGCCTCGGCGATGCCGGGGGTGGTCTTCAGCGCCTCCATCACCGTGAGGGTCTGCTCGTCGATCTGATCCTCGGGGGCCGAGATGCGCACGGTCACGGTCTGGGCCAGCTCGCTGGACCAGCGTTCGGCCAGCCGGCCGGTGGCCAGCGCCAGCGCCAGGGCAAAGACCGCCAGGAAGGCCATGGCCGCGGCCGAGAACACGGTCAGCTGCGCGGTAAAGCCGGTCGGCGGCACCACGCGGTCCGTCCCCGCCGGGTCGGGTCGGGTCAGCCCGCGCCACAGCGTCGCCAGGTCGAGCGATTTCAGATCGGCTTTCTTCACAGGTCCGCCCCCGCCAGTTGCAGCCTCTTGCCCGCGATGCGCAGCACCCGCGCCTGCACCTGCTGCTTGGCGGCACGGATCAGGTTCAGGTCATGGGTGGCGATCAGCACCGCCTTGCCAGAACGGTTCAGTTCGATCAGCAGCTGCAAAAGCCGCATCGACATGTCCCAGTCCAGGTTCCCGGTCGGCTCGTCCGCCAGGATCAAGTCGGGCGACATGATGACGGCGCGGGCCAGCGCGGCGCGCTGCCGCTCGCCCCCCGACAGTTCGGGGGGCATGGCGCGGGCATGGCCGGACAGCTGCACCCAGGCCAGCAACTCGCCCAGGGCCGGCATGTCCACCTGCTCGCCCGAGACCAGCAACGGCAGGGCGATGTTTTCCGCCACCGGCAGGTGGTCCAGGAATTGCGTGTCCTGATGCACCACCCCCACCCGCCGCCGCAGCCCGGCGATGCCGTCGCGCGACAGCCCCTGCACATCCTGGCCAAAGGCGGTCATCCGCCCGCCGCTGGGCAGCAGGTCGGCATAGCACAGCCGCAGGAAGGTGGTCTTGCCCGCGCCCGAGGGGCCGGTCAGGAAATGGAAGGAACCCGGCTGAAGCGTCAGCGACATGTCGGCAAGCAGCGGATCGTTGCCGCTGTAGCCGAAGGACAGGTTCTGCATCTCGATCACTGGTGGTCCCTTTCCGAGCGGGCTGCTTGGCGCGCGGTTCGTGGCTTGATAGAACAGTCGCGCGGCGAATGCGAGACGCCCGCATGATCGAAACCACCCCCGACCGGAGCCGAAAGACCAGCCCATGCGCCTGACCTGCCCCCGCTGCGCTGCCCAATACGAGATCGCGGAATCCGCCATTCCCGCCTCGGGGCGCGAGGTCGAATGCTCGGCCTGCGGCCATGTGTGGCGCCAGCCCGGAACGGGAAAATCCGCCCAGGCCGCCGATCCCGCCCCGCGCCGCCCCTATGATCCGCAGGCGCGCCCGGTCCTGAACCGGCCGCTGGACGAATCGGTGCTGGCCATCCTGCGCGAGGAAGCCGCCCGCGAGCTGCGCGCCCGCGAGGCGCCGGCGCGAAAGCCCGCCCCCGATCACATTCCCGCGACGGCCGCCGCCACGGCGGCCCCGGAGGCGGCGCCCGCGACGACCGAGCCCGCCGCCAGCGACGGCCGCGCCCCGGCCGAACCGCCGATCGACTGGCCGGCCGCCACCGTGACCGAGCCGGGCATCGCCCCGGCGCCCGCCGAAACCGCCCCCCCCGAAACCGCTCCCGCCGAGCCGGCCCCCGCCAGCCCGCAAACGCCGCCCCGGCCCCAGCCCGAAAGCCCGGTCGCGGAAGCCCCTGCCGCCAGGCCCGCGCTGCCGGAATGGCCCGAACCGGTCGCCCCCGCCCTGCCCGATGCCGAGGAACTGGCCGCGACCCTGACCCGCAGCGGTCCGCCGCTGCCCGACCCGGCCCCCGAGGCGGGGGAAGCGCCCCCGGCCATCGCGCCGCTGATCCGTCCCGCCCTGCCGGAAACCCCGGCCGCGGCCAACCCGGCCGAGCCCGCCGCAACCCCCGCCCCGCGCGAGGCGCCGGTTCCCGCCCTGGTGCCGGTGCGCCGACAGCGTAGCGGCGGCTACGGCATGGGCTTCGGCCTTGCCGCGATGCTGGCGCTGGGGGCGGTGATCCTCTATGCGCTGGCGCCGCAGATCCCAGCCGAGGAAGGCGGCGGCTGGCTCGCCGACTGGCGCCAGCAGGTCGACCAGGGCCGGCTCTGGCTCCACGACCGCATCCTGGGCCGATAGGGGGCCTCGCCGCGCAATCCGAACGGCGCGCCGCCAGGGCCGGCGGCCCCCCTTTTTCAGAAATTCTCCAGCAGCCGCCCCAGATAGTCGCGCTCGTCGCGCGGCCGCTCGCGCTCGCCGCTGCGCCGGCGGATCTCGTCCTGCAATTCGCGGGCCTTGCGCGAGGGATCGCCGCCCTCGGCCAGGGGATCGCCCGAGGTGATCGAACCGCCGTCGCCCGACAGCGCCCGGCCCAAGGGATCGGTCTGCGGCTGGCGATCATAGGGCTGCGCCAGCCCGCGCTGCCCGCGCGGATCGCCCGAGGGGCCCTCGGGGCCGTCCTGCTGCCCGCCCTGCTGCGGCTGGCCGTCCTGGCCCTGCTGCTGGTCCTGCGCCATCATGTCGCCCAGCGCCCGCATCCCCTCGCGCATGGACTGGATCGCCTGGGCCTGGCGCTCCATCGCGCCGGCGGCATCGCCCTCGCGCAGCGCCTGCTCGGCATCCTCCATGGCGCGGCCGGCCTCGTCCAGCTGGCGCCGCGCCTCCTCGCCCTGCGGGGTGCCGCGGCCGGGCAGCAAGCCGCGCTGCCGGCCCAGATCCTCGCGCAACTCGCGCTGGCGGTCGGCAAGCTGCTGGCCCTGCTGGTCGCCCTGGCCCTCCTGCCCCTCCTCGCCCGGCTGCCATTGGCCGAACCGGTCCTGCATCTGGCGCATGGCCTCGTCGGCCAGCTTCTGCTGGTCGCGCAGGGTCTCGGCCAGCCGGTTCATCGGCCGCTGGCGGCCGCCCTCGCCGCCCTCGGATTGCGTCACCCGCATGTTCTGCATCATGCGGTTGAACTGCTCCAGCAATTCCTGTGCCTCGGCCATGCGGCCCTCGTTCATCAGGCGCTGGATCTCGTCCATCATCTGCTGGATCTGGTCGCCGGTGATCTGCTGGCGGTTCTGGGGCGAGCGGTCGAAACGCTCGGCCGGATCCTGCCCCTGCTGCTGGGCCAGCATGTCGAGGTAATCGTCGGTGGCCTGCTTCAGCTCGTCCATCAGGCGCTGGATCTCGTCGGGGCTGGCGCCGTTGCGGATCGCCTCGGACAGCCGTTCCTGCGCCTGCTGCATGCGCTCCAGCGCATCGGCCAGCCCGCCATCCTCCAGCGCGACGGCCGCATCCCACAGCAGCTGCGCCAGCTTGTTGCGCGCCACCTCGCCCAGGTTGCCGGATTCCAGCGTGCCGACGGCACCGCGCAGGCCGTGATACAGCTCCTCCTCCATGAAGCCCTCGGGCTGCCAGCTCGCCGCACGCAGGATCTGGGCGCTGCGGGCGGCATTGTCGCGCGACCACAGCAGGTCGCGCCGCACCTCGATCAGCGCCGCCGCCAGCGGGTCGAAGAAGCGCCGCCCCGGCAGCACCATGCGCATCGGGGCCGAGACGCCCTGCTGCTCGATCCCGTCCTCGACCTTCAGCGAAACCGTCACCGGCAGGTTGGCCCAGGGATGGCGCGCCAGATCGCCCACCAGCCGGCCGCGGATCTGCTTGCGGCTGCCGGTCGCGGGCAGGGGCAGTTCCAGCTCCACCGCCTCGCGCGGTTCGGGATCGAGGGCCAGGCCAAAGCGGCGGTCCACCGCATCCAGGTCCAGCGCGATGACCGCATGGCCCGCCGCGATGCCATTGTCGTCGCTGGCGGTGAATTCCTGCATCAGCCTTCCGTCGGCGCGCCGCTCGGGCGCCTTGCCGGGCGCCACCACCGGCACCGCATCCGGCAGCACGGTCACGTCGAAGCGCCGCCCGGCGACCTCGATCGCCCCGTCGCGCTCGGCCATGAACTCGGGCGCCGCGGGATCGCCGCCCGGAACCGCCGCGCCGATGTCCTGCGCTATTTCGGCGCCTTCGCCGTAAAGCCGGAAGCTCAGCTTCGAACCCTTGGGCAACTCCAACCCCTGCCCCTCGGGCAGGGCGTTCAGGTAAAGCGTCGGGCGCCGGGTATAGGCGGGGGGCGCGGCCCAGCCCTCCCATGACGGCCCGGCCTCGGCGCCGGGACGCGCCTCGGGCAGGGGCCGGAAGGTCGCGCCCAGGGTGGCAAGGCCCTGCCCCAGCTGCCCCGCCGGCGCAAAGACCAGCGCCATGACCAGCGCCACCATGCCGGCCAGCCGCAAGGCGACCGGATCGCGCCAGCGCAGCCGCGCATCGGGCGCAACCGGACGCGCGGCAGAGGCCACCTGCTCCATCCGCGCCAGATGCGCGCGCCACAGCGCATCCGCGCCGCCGTCCCCGGCTCCCAGGACCAGACGGTCGCGCAGCGCCGAAAGGGGCCGCCCCGGCAGGGTCAGGTCGACCCGCAGCCGCGCCGCCGCGGCCGAGGGCCGCCGGAACCGCCGCACCCCCCAGCCGAAGGCCAGCACCGCGACCAGGGCCACCAGGCCCATCAGCCAGATCAGCGCCCGCGAGGAAAAAAGATCGGTCGCGCCAAAGGCCAGCGCCGCCAGCACCAGCGCCAGAACCACGCCCAGAGGCCAGAAGGCGGCGGCCAGCGCCTCCCACCACATGCCGGCGCGGGTCAGCCCGACCGCCCAGCGGATCCGGCGCGGCTCAGCGGGATCCATGGCCCCGCCCCCTCGTTCTTCCGTGGACAAATATCCCACGGGGGTCCGGGGGTGTGAAACCCCCGGCGACCACGCAGCAGGAAGCGATACCTAAAGCCATTCCGGGATGGTATCGCGTCCCAGCATTTCCTCAAGCGTCGGTCGCGCCCGAATGACGGCGAATTGATCGCCGCTGACCAGAACCTCGGGCACCAGCGGCCGGGAATTGTATTCCGAGGCCATCACCGCGCCATAGGCCCCGGCCGAGCGCAGCGCCACCAGGTCGCCCGGACCCAGCACCGGCAGATCGACCGCCTTCTGGAAGGTGTCGCCGGTCTCGCAGACCGGGCCGACCACGTCATGGGGCGCGACCTCGGCCCCCGGCGCGGGTTCGCGCACCGGCACGATGTCGTGATGCGCCGAGTACATCGCCGGCCGGATCAGGTCGTTCATCGCCGCATCGAGGATCAGGAAATCCCGCCCCTCGCCCTGTTTCAGATAGATCACCGAGGACAGCAGGATGCCGGCATTGCCGGCAATGTTGCGTCCCGGCTCGATCTCGATCTCGCAGCCCAGGTCGCCCACGGCATCGCGGATCACCTGGCCGTATTCGATCGGCAAGGGCGGCGCATTGTTGTCGCGCCGGTAGGGAATGCCCAGGCCGCCGCCCATGTCGAGCCGGGTGATCGCATGCCCGTCGGCGCGCAGGGCGCGGGTCAGCTCGGCCATCTTGGCATAGGCCAGCCGATAGGGCTCCAGGTCGGTCAGCTGGCTGCCGATATGCATGTCGATGCCGACCACCTTGATGCCGGGCAGCCGCGCGGCATGGGCATAGACCCCGCGCGCGCGCGCGATGGGGATGCCGAACTTGTTCTCGGACTTGCCGGTGGCGATCTTCTCATGCGTCCTTGCATCGACGTCGGGGTTCACCCGCACGGCGACCGGCGCCTCGACCCCCATCGCGGCGGCCACGCGCGACAGCAGTTCCAGTTCCGGCTCGGATTCGACGTTGAACTGGCGGATGCCGCCTTCCAGCGCCATGCGCATCTCGGGCTCGGTCTTGCCGACGCCGGAGAACACGATCCGCTCGCCCGGCACGCCCGCCGCCTTCGCCCGCGCGTATTCGCCACCCGAGACGATGTCCATGCCCGCGCCCAGGTCGCCCAGAAGCTTCAGCACGGCGATGTTCGAATTGGCCTTGACCGCAAAGCAGACCAGGTGATCGGTCCAATCCAGCGCCTGCTGAAACAGCCTGAAATGCCGGGTCAGCGTGGCGGTGGAATAGACATAGACCGGGGTGCCGACCTCGGCCGCGATGCGGGCCAGCGGCACCTCCTCGGCATGAAGCCAGCCGTCGACATAGTTGAAGTGATCCATCAGGTGATCCTGCGAGAGCGGATGAACAGATAAAGCGGCAGCGCAAAGCCGATCCCCAGCGCCAGCGCCGGCAGCGTCAGCAGCGCCGCCCAGTTGCGGCGCAGCATGGTCTCGACCAGGCACCATAGCGCCAGCGTGGCCTGCGCCAGCAGCTCGGACCCGCCGGCGCCCTGCCACAGCGCCTCGCCCCGCCACAGCGCCACGGCCAGGCCGGCCAGCGCAAGCGCCGCCCAGGCCAGCCGCAGGGGCGTCAGCTCAGAGCTGCTTGATGACACCGAAACGCGCCTCGCCGCTGATATGCACGCCGGGTTCGCGGATGGCTTCACGGGCAGGCTCGGGGCGGGTCGGCGCACCATCGACCCCACAGGCGGCCAGGGTGGCCAGGATCAGCGCGAAGGCGGCCAAAAGCAGGTGCTGCGTCATGCGGATTTCTCCTCCAGTTTCTGTTTCCAACGGGCGATCTGGGCGCGGACCTGCTGGGGCGCGGTGCCGCCATAGGACATGCGCGAGGCGACCGAGTTATGCACGCCCAGCACGTTATAGACATCCGCGGTGATCGCCGGATGGACCGATTGCATCTGCGCCAGAGTCAACTCCGGCAGGTCGATCCCGGCCTTCTCGGCCAGGGCGACCAGCGCGCCGGTGACGTGATGGGCGTCGCGGAAGGGCAGCCCGGCCTCGCGCACCAGCCAGTCGGCCAGGTCGGTCGCGGTCGAAAACCCCGAGCCCGCCGCCGCCTCCAGCCGCTCGCGGTTGGCCGTCAGGTCCGACAGCATGCCCGCCATCGCGGCCAGCGCCAGCATGAGGTTGTCGGCGGCGTCGAAGACCTGCTCCTTGTCCTCCTGCATGTCCTTGGAATAGGCGAGCGGCAGGCCCTTCATCACCACGAACAGCGCCACCGCCGCACCCAGGATGCGGCCGATCTTGGCCCGGATCAGCTCGGCCGCGTCGGGGTTCTTCTTCTGTGGCATGATCGACGAGCCGGTCGAGAAGCGGTCCGACATGGTGACGAAGCGGAACTGGGCCGAGGACCAGATCACCAGCTCCTCGGCCAGCCGCGACAGGTGGACGGCGCAGATCGCGGCCGAGGACAGGAACTCCAGCGCGAAATCGCGGTCGCTGACCGCATCGAGGCTGTTGGCCATCGGCCGGTCGAAGCCCAGCGCGCGCGCCGTCGCCTCGCGGTCGATGGGAAAGCCGGTGCCGGCCAGGGCGGCGGCGCCCAGGGGCGATTCGTTCATGCGCTTGCGCGCGTCCCGGAAACGCGACAGGTCGCGGCCGAACATCTCGACATAGGCCATCATGTGATGGCCCCAGGTCACCGGCTGCGCGGTCTGCAGATGGGTAAAGCCCGGCATGACCCAATCCGCGCCGCGCTCGGCCTGCGACAGGGCGACGCGGATCAGCGCGTCGAGGCCGGCGATGGCCGCGTCGCATTGGTCGCGCACCCACAGCCGGAAGTCGGTCGCCACCTGGTCGTTGCGGCTTCGCGCCGTGTGCAGCCGCCCCGCCGGCTCGCCGACGATCTCCTTGAGCCGCGATTCCACGTTCATGTGGATGTCTTCCAGCGCGGTGGAAAAGGGAAACTCGCCCGCCTCGATCTCTGACAAGACCGTGAGCAGCCCTTCCCCGATCGCCTCGGCATCGCTAGTGCTGATGATGCCTTGTGCCGCAAGCATCGCGGCATGGGCGCGGCTGCCCCGGATGTCCTGGGCATAAAGCCGCCGGTCGAAGCCGATCGAGGCGTTGATCGCCTCCATGATCGCGTCCGGGCCTGCGGCGAAACGTCCGCCCCACATCTGGTTGGCGGTGGTGGGCTGCTCGGTCATGACTTGTCCTTCGGGGGGTGGAATGCGTTGGCTGGTTCTTTATACGGCGCTGCTGATCGGTGCAAATGCGGGTTTCGGCCCGGCATTTTCCGGCGAAATCGACTGGCAGGCCGCGCATGACGGCGGGCTGGCCAAGCTGGCGCCGACCGATCCGACCCCGGTGCCCGCCACGACCTTCACCGACCCCGAGGGCGGCACCCACAGCCTGGCCGACTGGCGGGGCAAGGTGGTGCTGCTGAATTTCTGGGCGACCTGGTGCGCCCCCTGCCGCGAGGAAATGCCCTCGCTCGACGCCCTGCAGGCCGAGATGGGCGGCGCGGATTTCGAGGTGCTGGCCATCGCCGCCGGCCACAACCCGCCACCCGCGGTCAGGAAATTCCTGGACGAGGAAGGCATCGCCCATCTGCCGGTGCATCTGGACCCGCGCCAGCAGCTGGCGCGCGAGATGGGGGTGATGGGCATGCCGGTGACGGTGCTGATCGACCGCGACGGCAACGAGATCGCGCGGCTGATCGGCGGCGCCGACTGGTCCTCGGAGGCGGCGAAGGAACTGGTCAGGCAGGCGACAGCGCCCTGACGCGGGCATGGGCCGGGCAATGGGTCACGTGGTCGTTGACCAGCCCGCAGGCCTGCATGAAGGCATAGGTGATCACCGGTCCGCAAAAGTTGAAGCCGCGCTTTTTCAACGCCTTGGCCATGGCTTCGGATTGCGGCGTCCTGGCGGGAACCTGGCTCAGGGCAGTGAAGCGGTTCTGGATCGGCCGGCCGCCGACGAAGGACCAGATGAAGGGCGAAAACCCCTGCGATCCCTCGATCTCCAGAAACAGCCGCGCGCCCTTGACGGCCGCCTCGATCTTGCCGCGATGGCGGATGATGCCGGGGTTTTGCAGGGCCTGCCCCACCTCGGCCTCGCCCCAGGCGGCGACGCGCTCGGGGTCGAAGCCCTCGAAGGTCTCGCGAAAGGCCTCGCGCTTGCGCAGGATGGTGATCCAGCTCAGCCCGGCCTGGAAACCGTCCAGCACCAGCTTTTCCCAAAGCGCGCGCGAATCATATTCCGGCACGCCCCATTCATGGTCGTGATAGGCGACGTAAAGCGGGTCGGAGCCGCACCAGGCGCAGCGTTCGGTCAGGTCGGGCAAGGATCCGTTAACCTCGAGTCGAGAATGCGGCTCCAGTTTACGCGATCTTAGGACATGATCGCCAGAGTGCCGTCGATGACAGGAGTCTTGGCATGACCGACAATATCGATTCGCGACTGGAAATGGGCTCTCCGCTGGATTTCGCCGTGGACCGGCAGTCGCGGGTGACAATGGCGACGGTGCGGCGCGCAGTATCGCGCGGCGACGCCGTCCTGGCCTATCAGCCGGTGGTGCAGGCGGATCGCACCGACCACGCGGCCTTCCACGAAGGGCTGATCCGAATCATCGACGAAACCGGGCGCATCGTGCCGCTGCGCGACTTCCTGCCGCTGGCCGAGACGACGGAACTGGGGCGGCAGATCGACTGCCTGGCGCTGTCGCTGGGGCTGAAATCCCTGGCCGAGGAGCCCTCGCTGAGACTTTCGATCAACATGTCGGCGCGTTCCATCGGCTATCCGGCCTGGCTGCGCACGCTGCACGAAGGCATCGCCGGGGATGTCAGCATCGCCGAGCGGCTGATCCTGGAAATCACCGAAAGCTCGGCCATGGGCATGCCCGAACTGGTCGAGCAATTCATGCAGGAGTTGCAGGCCCAGGGCGTCAGCTTCGCGCTGGACGATTTCGGCGCCGGCTATACCTCGTTCCGCTACCTGCGCGATTTCTGCTTCGACATGGTCAAGATCGACGGGCAGTTCGTCCGCGACATCGCCATGCAGCGCGACAACCAGGTGCTGACGCGGGCGCTGCAATCCATTGCCCGGCATTTCGACATGTTCACCGTCGCGGAATCGGTCGAGACGGCCGAGGACGCCGCCTTCCTGATCGACATGGGCATCGACTGCCTGCAGGGCTATTATTTCGGCGCCCCGACCATCGTGCCGCCCTGGAAATCGCCCAACACAGCCGCCCGGCGCAGCTAAACCCGATTCACCCGGCAGTAGAAACGCCCTGGCCCCCGCGACAACCGTTCCCGCGGCCCCGCCGGCGGGGGTGGGGATTTCCCGACCGATCGGCCGGCCTGCGCGGATCGGCAGGCGGGCTTGCCGGCGCCGCCGCGTGGCCCGCCTGGGCGGACGGGCGCTCAGCCGCCGCGGCGACGGGGCCTGTCGGGGGCGACGCAGCCGCAAGTCCGCTTGACCTCGGGTAACGAAACGGCAAACAGTCTTCCTGTCACCGATATTATCGGCCTATCTGGGAAGGAGCCCCGTCATGACCAAAGCCGTAATCGTTTCAGCCGCCCGCACCCCCGTCGGCAGCTTTCTGGGGTCCTTTGCGAACCTGCCGGCGCATGAGCTTGGCGCCATCGTCCTGAAGGCGGTCGTCGAACGCGCCGGGGTCGATCCTTCCGAAGTGTCCGAAACCATCCTGGGCCAGGTGCTGACCGCCGCCCAGGGCCAGAACCCCGCCCGCCAGGCGCATATCAAGGCCGGCTTCCCGCAGGAATCGGCGGCCTGGGTCATCAACCAGGTCTGCGGCTCGGGCCTGCGCACGGTGGCGCTGGCGGCGCAGCAGGTGCTGCTGGGCGACGCCCGGATCGTCGTGGCCGGCGGCCAGGAATCCATGTCGCTGGCGCCCCATGCCGCCTATATCCGCGCCGGGCAGAAGATGGGCGACATGAAGATGCTCGACACCATGATCAAGGACGGGCTCTGGGACGCCTTCCACGACTACCACATGGGCACTACCGCCGAGAACGTCGCCGCGAAATGGGAGATCGCGCGGGCCGAGCAGGACCAGTTCGCCGTCGCCTCGCAGAACAAGGCCGAGGCCGCGCAGAAGGCCGGCAAGTTCGCCGACGAGATCGTGCCCGTGACCATCAAGTCCCGCAAGGGCGAGACCGTGGTCGATGCCGACGAATACATCCGCCACGGCGCCACGCTGGACGCGATGGAAAAGCTGCGCCCCGCCTTCAGCAAGGAGGGCAGCGTGACCGCCGCCAATGCCTCGGGGCTGAACGACGGCGCCGCCGCCGTGCTGGTCATGACCGAGGACGAGGCGGCGCGGCGCGGGCTGACGCCGCTGGCGCGCATCGCCTCCTACGCGACCGCCGGGGTGGACCCGCAGATCATGGGCACCGGCCCGATCCCCGCCAGCCGCAAGGCGCTGGAAAAGGCCGGCTGGTCGGTCGGCGACCTGGACCTGGTCGAGGCGAACGAGGCCTTTGCCGCCCAGGCCATCGCCGTGAACCGCGACATGGGCTGGGATCCCTCGATCGTGAACGTGAACGGCGGCGCCATCGCCATCGGCCACCCCATCGGCGCCTCGGGCTGCCGCATCCTGAACACGCTGCTGTTCGAAATGCAGCGCCGCGACGCGAAAAAGGGCCTGGCCACGCTGTGCATCGGCGGCGGCATGGGCGTCGCCCTGTGCCTCGAGCGTCCCTGAGCCGAAAAGGCGCGCGCAACTATCTTGCGCGCGCCACGCCAGTTCGGTAACACAATTTCACGACCATTTTCAAAGGGGGACGAAAAATGGCAAAAGTGGCCCTTGTGACCGGCGGGTCGCGCGGCATCGGCGCGGCGATCTCGAAGGCGTTGAAGGAGGCCGGCTATACGGTCGCGGCGAATTACGCCGGCAATGACGATGCCGCCCGCGCCTTTACCGAAGAAACCGGCATCAAGACCTACAAATGGTCGGTGGCGGATTACGACGCCTGCGCGGCGGGCATCAAGCAGGTCGAGGAAGAGCTTGGCCCCATCGCCGTGCTGGTCAACAATGCCGGCATCACCCGCGACTCGATGTTCCACAAGATGACGCCGCAGCAGTGGAAAGAGGTCATCGACACCAACCTGACGGGCCTGTTCAACATGACCCATCCGGTCTGGTCGGGCATGCGCGACCGCAAATACGGCCGCATCGTCAACATCAGCTCGATCAACGGCCAGAAGGGCCAGGCCGGCCAGGCGAACTATTCGGCGGCCAAGGCGGGCGACCTGGGCTTTACCAAGGCGCTGGCCCAGGAAGGCGCGCGCGCCGGCATCACCGTGAACGCGATCTGCCCCGGCTATATCGGCACCGAGATGGTCCGCGCCATCGACGAGAAGGTGCTGAACGAGCGCATCATCCCCCAGATCCCGGTCGGCCGCCTGGGCGAGCCCGAAGAGATCGCGCGCTGCGTGGTCTTCCTGGCCTCGGAGGATGCCGGCTTCATCACCGGCTCGACCATCAGCGCGAACGGCGGCCAGTTCTTCGTCTGAGCCGCCCCCCCGACAGGCAACGGCCCGCGAGATGTCGCGGGCCGTTTCTCATTCCATGGTCGTGGCCTTCGGGCGGGCCAGGCCCGCCCGTGCCGCAGGTCAATGCGACAGGCGCGTGATCTCTTCCTTGAGGCGAAGTTTTTCCTTCTTCATCCGGGCGATGGTGAGGTCATCCGTGCCGGGGCTGCGATGCGCGGCCTCGATGGCGTTCGAAAGTGACTGATGTTTGCGGCGAAGCTCCTGCACATGGGATTCAACCGACATTCCGTCCTCCTCTTGGATTGATCGAACCAAGGGATTGCAGCATAGAATCGTCACATTGTCACCGGAAATTCGGCCCGCCGAGCGAAAGTGCCGCACCCTCGCGCAAAACCGCCTGCGCGGCCTTTGTCAGATCCTCTTCGTCGCCGGAATGTGACGGTTTTGCATGCATGACAAAGGGCGACAGCAGGCGCAGCGGCGCGCGCGCGCCCTTGCGGGCGCAGGCGATGACGCGCCCCGCCTCGCGCCCCTCGCGCGCCGCGACTGGCAGGATCGTGATCGCCCCGGCCAGGGGTGAAAGCGCAGCCAGGATCTCGGCCAGCCGGGCGGCGCGCTGGATCAGCGTCAGCCAGCCGCCGGGCCGCAGGCGGCGCAGCCCGGCCTCGATCCACAGCGGCAGGGGCGTCGCCTCGTGCCGGGCGCGACCGCGGCCGGCATCGGGCGCCGGCGGACCGCCGGTGAAATAGGGCGGGTTGGCGATCACATGGTCGAAGCTTTGGCCGCGCAGGGCGGTGGGCATCCGGGCCAGGTCGCCCTCATGCAGCTCGGCCGGGATGGCATTGGCTGCGGCATTGCGTCGCGCCAGCTCGGCATAGGCTGGCTGCAGTTCCAGCCCGGCCAGCCGCAGGCCCGGCACCCGCACGCCCAGGCAGAGCATCGCTACCCCCGCCCCGCAGCCCAGTTCCAGCACGCTGTCGCCCGGCCGCGCCGGGCAAGCCGCCGCCAGCATCACCGCATCCGCCCCGGCGCGATAGCCGCGCGCGGGCTGGGCGATGCGCAGCCGGCCGCCGAGGAACCCGTCCTCGCGCAGCTCAGTCATGATGGATGCGATTGTCCCGCAGGATGGCGCGCGCCATGAACAGGTCGCGGTCCGCCACCATCAGCCGCCGCGGCAAGATGCCCAGCGAGCCCTCCAGCACGCTCATGTGCTGGTCCAGCGGAAAGGCATGGATCCCCTCGGCCGCCAGCAGGTCGGCGGCGCGGGTGATGAGAAGCGGGTCGGTGGTGCGCAGAAGCTCTTTCATGACATGGGAAAGTTACGCGGCTGTTGCGCATGTGTCCATGGCGTGGCAATGGCTGGCGGCGAAAGGGGATCGCTGATGGGCATGAACGAAAACGTCTCCAAGCCGCTCGACCGGCTCTCCGTGGAACTGGCCGGGGATATGGACCGGGTCAATGCGCTGATCCGCGAGCGCATGGCCAGCCGCCACGCCCCCCGCATTCCGGAAGTGACCGCGCATCTGGTCGAGGCCGGCGGCAAGCGGCTGCGGCCGATGCTGGTGCTGGCGGCGGCGCGGCTGTGCGGCTATGGCGGCGACAGCCATGTGCTGCTGGCCGCGGCGGTCGAGTTCATCCATACCGCGACGCTTCTGCACGACGACGTGGTCGATGAAAGCCAGCAGCGGCGCGGCCGGCCGACGGCCAACCTTCTGTGGGACAACAAGTCCAGCGTGCTGGTCGGCGACTACCTGTTCGCGCGCAGCTTCCAGCTGATGGCGGATACGGAAAGCATGCAGGTCATGCGCATCCTGGCCAATGCCAGCGCCACCATCGCCGAGGGCGAGGTGCTGCAGCTGACCGCCGCGCAGGACGTCTCGACCACCGAGGACACCTATATCCAGATCGTGCGCGGCAAGACCGCGGCGCTGTTTTCCGCCGCGACCGAGGCGGGGGCGGTGGTGGCCGGCGCCGACCCGGCGGTGCAGCGGGCGCTGTTCGACTATGGCGATGCGCTGGGGATCGCCTTCCAGATCGTGGACGACCTGCTGGATTACGGCGGCTCGACCACGACCATCGGCAAGAACGTCGGCGACGATTTCCGCGAGCGCAAGCTGACGCTGCCGGTGATCAAGGCCATCGCCCGCGCCGACGAGGCCGAGCGCGCCTTCTGGGAACGCACCATCGGCCAGGGCCGGCAGGACGAGGCCGACCTTGCCGCCGCGCTGGAGATCCTGCGCCGCCGCGAGGCGCTGGAGGCCGCCCGCGCCGATGCCATCGCCTGGGCCGGCCGTGCCAAGGCCGCGCTGCAAGCCGCGCCCGACCAGCCCCTGCGCCGCATCCTGGCGGACCTGGCGGATTTCGTGGTCTCGCGCCTGTCCTGACCAAGGCCCCCCGCGCAAATGAAAAAGCCCGGCGCATGTGCCGGGCTTTTCCTTTGCCTGAAGCGCTGCCTCAGTTGTTATAGGCGTTCTCGCCATGGGTGGTGACGTCCAGGCCCTGCCGCTCGTCATTGCCCGAGACGCGCAGGCCGATCACCGCCTTGACGATCATCAGCGCGATGAACGAGACCACGGCCGACCAGACCACCGCTACGATCACGCCCAGCGTCTGGGTCATCACCTGGCCGGCGATGTCATAGCTGGCCGAGACCGATTCCGTCGCATAGTCGTAGATGCCCGAGCCGCCCAGCGAGGGCGCGGCGAAGACGCCGGTCAGGATGGCGCCGACGATGCCGCCCACGCCGTGGATGCCGAACACGTCCAGGCTTTCGTCCACGCCCAGCTTGGCCTTCAGGCTGATGACGAACCACATGCACAGGAAGCCCGCGGCCAGGCCGATGACGATGGCGCCCATGGGGCCGACGAAACCGGCGGCGGGCGTGATGCCGACCAGGCCGGCGATGGCGCCCGAGACCCCGCCCAGCAGCGAGGGATGGCCGCGCAGCAGCCATTCGCCAAAGGCCCAGGCCAGCGCGGCGGCGGCGGTGGCGACGGTGGTGTTCAGGATCGCCATGGCGGCGGTGCCGGTGGCCTCCATGTTCGAGCCGGCGTTGAAGCCGAACCAGCCAATCCACAGCAGGCAGCCGCCCAGGAAGGTGAAGGGCAGGTTGTGCGGCGCCATCAGCTCCTTGCCGTAGCCCAGCCGCGGGCCGACGACCAGCGCGGCGACCAGACCGGCGACGCCGGCGTTGATGTGGATGACCGTGCCGCCCGCGAAGTCCAGGTCGCCATGGCCGAAGAGGAAGCCGCCGGGCGCGTCGAAGGCCGAGGGGCCGCCCCACCACCAGACCATATGGGCCATCGGCAGGTAGGAGAAGAAGAACCAGATCACCACGAAGGCCAGCATGGCCGCGAATTTCATCCGCTCGACCGTGGCGCCGACGATCAGCGCCGGCGCGATGCAGGCGAAGGCCATCTGGAAGATGATGAAGACATATTCCGGCACATAGACGTTCGTCGTGAAGGTCTCGGCCAGGGACGAGGTGTCGACGCCGGCCAGGAACGCCTTGGAGAAGCCGCCGATGAACGGGGTCAGCCAGGTCGCCTCCTCGGCCGAGCCGGCGCCGGTGAAGGCCAGCGAATAGCCGAAGCAGACCCACAGGATCGACATGATGCAGAAGACGGTAAAGACCTGCATCAGCACCGACAGCATGTTCTTGGCGCGCACCAGCCCGCCATAGAACAGCGCCAGCCCCGGAATGGACATGGCCATGACCAGGATGGCCGAAATCATCATCCAGGTGGTGTCGCCCTTGTCGACGATGGGCGCCAGGGTCTCGACGACGGCTTCGACGGTCGCCGCCGGGGCCTCGGCATCCTGCGCCAGGGCCGGCACCGCCAGCCCGATCAGCGGGAGGGCGAGCGCCGGGATCATGGGTTTGATCGCGGTTGGTCTCATCATGTTTCCTGCACCTTCTTTCTGCGTTGCAGCAGTTCCATGTCCCGGTCAGGAAACCCGCCGGCCCCGCCCAGGCACAAGGTTTGTGCAGCTTTCGGCCCATCCCGCCCCTCTCCTGCCTGAATTTGGGGCAGGAATGCCGGGTTTTGCGGCCGGAGGCGGCAGTTCACTGATAGGTCATCTCGGTTCTCAAGCCCTTGGCTTTGATGTATGTTGCGCGCCAACGGGCCGGAGCAATCGGCCGGGCAGGAAAGCAGGCATGAAGAAACCGACCGGCAAGGGCCGCATTGTCGCGGACAAGCGCAATTTCGACCAAGCCCCTCAGAAAGCGCAGAAACGAACCGGCGGATCGTCCCCTGGCAAGCCGCCCAGGCGGCAGCGCGGCGGCAATGTGGTGACGCGGGGAATCGCGGGAATCATCGCGCTGGTGTGGCGGGTGGTCTGGGGTTCGTTCTGGCGGCTGGGGCTGACGGTGGCGCTGATTCTGCTGGCCGCCAGCTTCTATTTCTACACCACGCTGCCCGAACCTGCGGCGCTTTTCGACGGCCGTGCCCGCGGTTCCGTCACCATGCAGGATACCGAGGGCCGGGTCTTTGCCTGGCGTGGCGAAACTTTCGGCATGGTCAGCGCCGACAAGATCGCCCCGGTGCTGAAGGACGCGGTGGTCGCGACCGAAGACAAGCGATTCTATCGCCATCCGGGCGTGGACCCGCAGGGCATCGCCAGCGCGATCAAGATCAACATGGCCGCCGGCCGCGGCCCGCTGGAGGGCAACGGCGGCTCGACCATCACCCAGCAGGTCGCCAAGCTTCTGTGCCTGGGCGAGACCTTCGACCCGATCCGCTGGAAGTCCGAGGCCGATTTCGAGGCGGAATGCCGCAAGTCCTCGATCTGGCGCAAGGTCAAGGAAGTGCCCTATGCGCTGGCGATGGAGTTCAAATACTCCAAGCAGGACATCCTGAACATCTACATGAACCGCTCGTACCTGGGCGCAGGGGCGCGCGGCTTCGAGGCGGCGGCGCAGCGCTATTTCGACAAGTCGGCGGCCGAGGTGAACGCGGCCGAGGCGGCGATGCTGGCCGGCTTGCTCAAGGCGCCCAGCTATTTCGCGCCGACCTCGAACCTGCAGCGGGCGCAAGACCGGGCCACGGTGATCCTGGGGCTGATGCACGACCAGGGCTATCTGGACGACAAGCAATTCGCCGAGGCCAAGGCGCAGCCGGCGGTGCTGTCCAAGGCGGCGGCGGCGCGGGCCGGCGGCTATTTCGCCGATTGGGTGATGGAATCCGGCCCCGGTTTCCTGACCAGCGAGACGACCGAGGACGTCACCATCACCACCACCTTCGACCAGCGCGTGCAACGCGCCGCCGAGCGTGCGCTGAAGCGCATCTTCGACGAAAAGGTCGCCGAGGGCTCCAAGGCGCAGGCGGCCGTGGTGGTCATGTCGCCCGACGGCGCGGTGCGCGCGATGATCGGCGGGCGCGACAATACCGCGACCGGCACCTTCAACCGCGCGACCCAGGCCAAGCGGCAGACCGGCTCCAGCTTCAAGCCCTTCGTCTATGCCGCCGCGCTGGACCAGGGCTACAGCCCGAACGACACGGTGCTGGACGCACCGCTGACCATCAACGTGCGCGGCTCGGGGCCGTGGTCGCCGCAGAACTACACCCGCCGCTATTCGGGCGAGGTGACGCTGACCCGCGCCCTGTCGCAATCGCTGAACACCGCCACCATCCGCCTGCAGGAAATCGCCGGCCGCGATGCCGTGCGCCGCGTGGCGCAGGATTTCGGCTTTGCCAGCGACCTGGCCAGCGGCCCCTCGCTGGGGCTCGGCGTGTCGGAATCGACGCTGCTGGCGATGACCGGCGCCTATGCCGGCATCCGCAACGGCGGCACCGCCGTCAGCCCCTATGGCCTGGTCGAGCTGCGCATCAAGGGCGACGACCAGGCGCTGATCGGCCAGGTCGGCGGCATGGGCCAGCGCGTGATCTCGCAAAAGGCGTCGCGCGAGCTGATCGGCATGATGCAGCAGGTGATCGAGCGCGGCACCGGCACCCGCGCCAGGCTGCCCGGCCGTCCGGCGGCAGGCAAGACCGGCACCACCTCGAGCTATCGCGACGCCTGGTTCATCGGCTTCACCGGCCAATATGTGACCGGGGTCTGGATGGGCTATGACGACAACACGCCGCTGAAGGGCGTGACCGGCGGCGGGCTGCCGGCCGAGATCTGGCAGGCGGTGATGACCGAGATCCACGAGGGCCTGCCGGTCGAGCCCCTGGGCAATTTCGCCTTCGATCCCGACAGCGCCGTGCCGCAGGTGGTCAGCACCGGCGGCGAGGGCGCGGCCGATCCGCTGGCCGCCGCGCTTTCCGAGGCGCTTGGCCAGCCTTCGCCGCAAGGCGGCCAGGCCCAGCCCTCGGCCGAGGCCGGACGCGCCCTGCCCGACCCCGGCGTGCAGACGCCCGGCGGCCCGCCGACCTTCCCGGCCGAGACCGTCACCAGCGGCCCCGAGGCCGAGATGCCGCCGCCCGGCACCGACGACGCGCTGACCCAGGCGCTGCGCGGCATCGAAGGGGTCTATCAGCAATAGCAGGAAGGCCGGCCCCTGGGGGACCGGCCTTTTCCTTTGGTGGATGGGGTTTGGCCCCTTTCTGCCGCGCTTGCGCGGGTTTGCACCGTTGCAGCGAGTATTTAAGGAACGAAGAAGCGCTTTTTCATGATCCTGGGCGGCGGGGGGCTCAGCCCGCCTGTTGCAGGTCGGCGGTCAGCGCCGCCAGATCGCCCTTGCGCCGCGCCAGCATCGCCCCGATCTCGGCCCGTTCCGAGGCGAGCATGTTCACCCCCTCGATGATGATGTTGAAATACCGGCTTTTCCCGGACTTGTCCGAGACATGCCACTCCACCTCCATCGGGCTGCGACCCTTGAGATAGGCGACCGAGGTCACGGCAAAGAAGGATTTTACCGGCTTGGCGCCCGTCACCTCGATCTTCGAGCCGATGAACTCGCGGAAGCGCTTGCCGTATTTGCGGCCGATATAGCCCTGGAACGCCTGGCGATAGGCGGCGAACTCGGCCCCGCCCGCCTGGCGCGCCGCCGGTCCCAGCGCCGAGCGGGCGATGATCTCGACATCCGCATAGCGCGCGAAGATCGCCTCGAAGGCGCGATACATCTGCGCCGGGGGTTGGCCGGAGTTGATGACGGCATAGACTTCGGCCAGGGATTTCTCGATCAGTGCCCGCGCCTCGCCGGTGTCGAGCGCCCAGGCGGGCCGGGCGGCGATGGCCAGTCCCGCGCCGACCAGGCCCAGGAACCCGCGGCGGGTGTCATTCGGCATAAGGGTCAATGTGTTCTCCTTCCTCGCCCAGTTCGTGGCGGCGATGCTGCAACCAGATCAGCCGCGTCTGGGCATAACTATCGGCGCTTTCGTGCAGGATGGAATCGACGGAATCGCCGAAACGGCCCCGTTCACCGGCTTTTGAGGCAAGCCGCGCCCCCATGCCGATCAGGTATTGGTCGCGGTTGAGCCAGCCGCGCATCGGGTCGATGGCCAGGTCGACGACGCGGCCCACCGCATCGCGCCCGGTCGAGGGGCCGATCAGCGGCAGTTCCAGATAGGGCCCCTCGCCGACCCCCCAGCGGGCAAGCGTCTGGCCGAAATCCGTATCCTCCTCGGGCAGGGCGAAATCGCTGGCGGCGGGATCGAGGAAACCCGCCATGCCGACCGTGGTGTTCACCAGAAAGCGCAGGGTGCTGCGCGCCGCCGGCCCCGGCCTGCCCTGCAGCAGGTGGTTCACCACCCTGCCCGGCTGCGCCAGGTTCGCGCCGAAATTGCCAAGCCCCGCAACGGCATGGCTGCCGATCCCGCCGCCCTCGCCACCCTCGCCGCCCGACAGGCCGGCGCCCAGCGGCTTGACGACATGCGCATCCAGCCCGCGGTTGAAGGCATGGACCTTGCGGTTCATCGGCTCATAGGGGTCATGGATGCCGTCGCCGTCGCGGTCCGAACAGGCCACCAGCGTCACGGTCGCGACAAGGAGAAGGGAAAAGTTCCATGCAGACAAGCTTTTGATAACCTTCTGAAGCTAAGACTCGGCGGACCAGCGGCGATTCGCCTCGGGGCAGACGGCGGGGCGGCGGCGGACTGTTTCACGGCTGCGCTTTGGGATATGCGCTGGGGCGATTCCGGGCAAGCCCGGTCAGGATGACAAGGAAGGAACCGGCATGGCCTTGCCGCCGATGCGACATGACGGCCAAAGCGAGCTGAAATCCGCGCGCGGACTGGCCTGGCAGCTTTATGCCATGGTCGGCCTGTTCTCATTCGCGGTGAACCTGCTGATGCTGACCGGGCCGCTGTTCATGATGCAGGTCTATGACCGCGTCCTGGCCAGCCGCTCGGTCGAGACGCTGACGGCGCTGTTCCTGCTGGTCGCCTTTCTCTTCGCGCTGATGGGGGTGATCGACCTGGCGCGCAACCGCGTCATGTCCCGCATCGCCGCCCGCTTCCAGGAACGGATGGAGGGGCGGGTCTTCACCGCCGCCTTGCAGGACGGCCAGGCCGCCGGCTCGGAGCTGGTGGTGCGCGGCGGGATGCGCGATCTCGAGGCGGTGCAGCGGCTGATCGCCTCGCCGGTGCTGATGGCGCTGTTCGACCTGCCCTGGGCACCGTTCTTCCTGGCGGCGGTCTTCATCTTCCACCCGATCCTGGGCGCGGTAGCGACGGCCGGCATGGCGGTGCTGGTCGCGGCGACGCTGCTGAACCAATGGCTCAGCCGCGACCTGCTGCAGCAGGCGGGCATCGCCGGCCAGTCGGCCGAGCGCATGTCCGACCTCTACCGCGACGAGGGCGAGCTGATCGGCTCGCTCGGCATGCGGGCGGCGGCCTTCCGGCGCTGGCAGGCGGCGCGCGACAAGGCGACCGAGGCGACGCTGCGCGCCAGCGATCGCGCCACCAGCTTCACCGTCTTCTCCCGCACCTTCCGGCTGTTTCTGCAAAGCGCGCTCCTGGCCGCCGGCGCCTGGCTGGTGCTGCGCCAGGAGGTGACGCCGGGCGCCATGATCGCCTCGTCGATCCTGATGGGCCGGGCGCTGGCCCCGGTCGAGCAGGTGGTGGGCGGCTGGTCCATCGTCCAGCGCGCCCAGGACGGCTGGAAGCGGCTGGCCGAACTGCTCTCGCGCCGCCCGCCTGTCGTGCAGCGCACGCCCCTGCCGCGGCCCGAGGCCCGGCTCGAGGTGCGCAACCTGGCCGTCGTGCCCCCCGGCCAGGGGGCGGCGATGCTGCGCGGGGTCAGCTTCGACCTTGCCCCCGGCCAGGCGCTGGGGGTGATCGGCCCCTCGGGCGCCGGCAAGACCACGCTGGCGCGGGCGCTGATCGCCGCCTGGCCCGTCGCCTCGGGCTCGATCCGGCTCGGGGGCGCGACGCTGGACCAATACGACCCGGACGCGCTTGGCCGGCTGATCGGCTATCTGCCGCAGCAGGTCACGCTGTTCGACGGCACCATCGCGGAAAACATCGCCCGCCTCTCGCCGCAGCCCGATCCGCAGCGCGTCGTCGCCGCGGCCACGGCCGCCGCCGCGCATCGCATGATCCTGGACCTGCCGCAGGGCTACGACACCCGCGTCAGCCAGGCCGGCGGACAGCTTTCCGGCGGGCAGATCCAGCGCGTCGGCCTGGCGCGCGCGCTTTACGCCGACCCGGTGATCTTCGTCCTGGACGAGCCGAACTCGAACCTCGACAACGAGGGATCGACGGCGTTGAACCTCGCCATCCGCACCATCAAGGCCCGCGGCGGCGCGGTCATCATCATGGCGCATCGCCCGGCAGCGATCACCGAATGCGACCTGTTGCTGGTGCTGGACCAGGGCCTGCGCCGCGCCTTCGGCCCGCGCGACGAGGTGCTGAAATCCCTGGTCAAGAACGCCGAGCAGATCGCCCGTGCCCAGGGCCACGGCGGAGGGGTGACATGAACGATCCGAATCAGCCCGCCGAGGCCACGCCGCATCTGCGCGCCCAGCCGACCGCCGCGCCGGCCCCGCATCCGGCCCCGGCGCCACCGCCGTCCAAGCGCCCCGACTGGTCGGCGCGAGGCCCGGTCATCCTGGGCCTGGCGGCGATGCTGGTGCTGGTCGGCGGATTCGGGCTCTGGTCCTGGACCGCGCGCATCGCCGGCGCCGTGGTCGCGCCCGGCCAGGTCGAGGTCGAGCAGCGCCGCCAGGTCGTCCAGCACCCCGATGGCGGGGTCGTGGCCGAGATCCTGATCCATGACGGCGAAAGCGTGACCGCCGGCCAGCCGCTGATCCGGCTGGACGGCGCGCTTCTGGGCACCGAACTCGCCATCGTCGAGGGGCAGTATTTCGAGATCCTCGCCCGCCGCGGCCGGCTCGAGGCCGAGCGCGCCGACCGCAAGCAGATCGCCTTCCCGCCCGAACTGGTCGAGGCCGCCGCCAGCCGCCCCGAACTCGCCGCGCTGATGGAGGGGCAGGCCAGCCTGTTCCGGGCCCGGCTCGACACGCTGGAGCAATCGCTGGGCCAGTTGGCCAAGCAATCCGAACAGGTGCAGGCGCAGATCGGCGGCGTGGACGCGCAGACCCAGGCGCTGGAGCAGCAGCGCGGCTTCATCGCCCAGGAATTGCGCGACCAGCGGTCCTTGCTGGAAAAGGGCCTGGCGCAGGCCCCGCGCGTGCTGGCGCTGGAACGCGAGGCCGCCCGGCTCGACGGGCTTCTGGGCGAGGCGACGGCGACGCGCGCCCGCGCGGTGACGCAGCTGGCCGAAATCGACCTGTCGCGGCTGGAAAAGACCGCGACCCGCCGCGAAGCCGCCGAAACCGAGCTGCGTGAGCTGGGCTATCGCGAGCTGGAACTGGCCGAGCGCCGCCGCGCGCTGGCCGAGCGCATCGCCAGGCTGGACATCCGCGCCCCGGTCTCGGGCGTGGTGCAGGAATTGCAGATCACCACCCCGCGCTCGGTGATCCGCCCGGCCGATCCGATCCTGTTCATCATCCCGCAGGACCGGCCGCTGCTGGTTGCCGCCCGCATCGCCACCATCAACATCGACGAGGTCCACGCCGGACAAAAGGTGGTGCTGCGCTTCTCGTCCTTCTCCTCGCGCACCACGCCCGAGATCGACGGGATGCTCAGCCGCGTCTCGCCCGACACGCTGGTCGACCCGGCGACGCATGTGCCCTATTACCGCGGCGAGGTGACGATCCCCGCCGCCGAGGCCGAAAAGCTGAAGGGTCTGGAACTGGTGCCCGGCATGCCGGTCGAGGTCTATGTCCAGACCGGCGAACGCAGCCCGATGGCCTATTTGGTCAAGCCGCTGACGGATTACTTCACCCGCGCCTTCCGCGAGAATTGAAAAGGCCCCCGACCCCCGTCATTCTTCCTTGCCCAAATATCCCGGGGGAGTCGCGCACCAGCGCGACGGGGGCAGAGCCCCCGCCTTGCCCGCCGCCAACGCAAGGGGCATCAGCATGATGTAACTGCCGGTTGCTTCGCCGTCCGGCGCGTGGATCAGCCTGTCAGGGCTGCGTATGGCGGTGGTGATGGCAATTCCAAACCATCCAGAGACCGCCGTTCCACCGCCACCATTCTCCGGCCCCACTTGCCCCCCTTCCCCGCTAGTTAAGGCTAGCCCTACCCTGGGCCGTCGCGTGCGCTGCCTCGACTGCGCCGGTTCGCTTTGGTCAAGCGTTCCTCGCCGCGCCCGATGTCGACGCGCAACTCTTCAACAATCGGCCTACGGTCAATTATCGATCCGCGCCACGCTGTATGTAACCAATAATGAAGGCTATCGGCCGTTCACGCAGATTGCATCGTTTCGCACGCGTCGGCCTTGCACCGCCGATCGCGGTGATGCCCAGGATAGACAGGATCGATGCAAGCCAGGTTAATCTTGGATTATTGGGACATAGTTACGCTGCGGAGACCCGCCCGGTGCTTTCTGATATACATCGGCTCATATGGATGGGTTTCACGGTGGCCCAGGGAATGCTGCCATCATTCGATGACGGAAAACATCCCGGACCGCCGGGGTTGATCTGCCCGTCGACCCCGCAAACCTGTGACAGCGGGCCTGCGTCAGCGAAGGAAGCGGCGGTGAGTTCCACATCGTTGGTCGAGCCCCGTCCCTCGGGCACTTCATGCCGGCCGATCCCGGACTCAATCCGGCGCCACACGCCCGGCCCGGACCGCCGGGCTGGGCTGGGTCCCGACTTACCACTTGCGCCATAGGCGATAAACCCCGCCCCGCCGGACCTGTGGGACCAGCGATGCATCCGCCGGGGCCGGCAGCGACGCAGGACCGAGGCGTTGCCCACACGAGCTAGGCTGCCGCCGGCTGAAATCCGGAACGCAGGCCCGGATCCTGCCCGAAGCCAGGTCAGGCGCCGATCAGGTTCCAGAAGGCTTGTGCGGCGGGGCTGAGGTGCCGGTCCCTGCTGTGCATCTTCCTCAGCTCGCGCCAGCTTTCGGGGTCCCGTGGGACAACGAATTCCAACTGCTCGGGGCTGTGATAGATGGCGCTTTCCGGCAAGACCGTGGCGCCCAGCCCGCTGCGGACGAAGGCCAGAAGGGCGGTAGTGTTGCGCGCTTCCAGATTGCAATGCAGCAGCAGGCCGAAAACCAGCTCGGACGCGACCAGGTGGCAAAGCGGGTTCTCGATCAGCGGCTCCAGCTCCAGCAGTTCCCATGACCGGGCGGCACCCGAGCCGACCGCCTGCGAGATCGGCCCGCCCGCCCGGCAGACGATGCCGAGCGCGTCGCGCCGGATCACCTCGCCGATCTGCTGGTCCTCGGCCGAGGTCGAGAGGATGCCGATATCCGCCTCGTCCAGCTTGATGCGGCGGCGGACGGTCGCGGTATCGACATCGCTGATCTCCAGCCGCACATCGGGCCGCTGGCGGCGGAAGCGAGCGATGATCTCGGGCAGCCGGTCCATGGTCGCCGAGGGCACGGCGGCGATGCGCACCAGGCCCGCCGTGGACTTGGCATGCCGGCGGATCGCCGAGGCGCTGCGGTCGAAGGCGTCCAGCGCCCGGTTCGCCTCTTCCAGCACCAGCGCGCCCAGGGGCGTCAGGCGGTTCTTGCGGTCGGTCTCGAACAGCTCGGCGCCCAGATTGTCCTGCAATTGCGACAGCATCATCGAGACCGCCGAGGGTGTGCGGCCCAGAACCGCCGAGGCGCAGCCAAGCGAGCCTGCCTCGGCCACGACCTGAAAGACGCGCAGCATCTCCAGCTTGATCGACATTCAGAAATTCTGAAATAAACTTCAGTTATTTAAGATTAATTGAAACAACCCGGAAGTCTATCTGTTTTCGGCAAATGCAGACCGGAGACAGATCCATGACCGAGACCAGACTCTACATCGACGGCCAATGGCAGTCCGGCGCGACCACGGTGGAAAACCGCAATCCCTCTGACCTGGGCGATGTGATCGGCCAGTTCGCGCAGGCCAGCGCCGGGCAGCTGGACGAGGCGCTGGCGGCGGCGCGCCGCGCGCAGCCGGCATGGTGGGCGGCCGGCATCCAGAAGCGGCACGACGTTCTGATGGCCATCGGCACCGAGCTGATGGCACGGGCCGAAGAGATCGGCCGCATGATCGCGCGCGAAGAGGGCAAGCCGCTGGCCGAGGGCAAGGGCGAGGTCTATCGCGCCGGCCAGTTCTTCACCTATTCGGCGGCCGAGGCTGCGCAACCAGGGCGACCTGGCCGAAAGCGTCCGGCCGGGCATCGAGATCGACGTGCGGCGCGAGCCGGTGGGCGTGGTGGCGATCATCTCGCCCTGGAACTTCCCGGTCGCCACGCCGGCCTGGAAGATCGCCCCGGCGCCGGCCTATGGCAATGCCGTGGTCTGGAAACCGGCGAACCTGACCCCGGCCAGCGCCATCATGCTGGCCGAGATCATCGCCCGGCAGGACATTCCGAAAGGCGTCTTCAATCTTGTCGCCGGTCCGGGCCGCGAGGTCGGGCAGCGGCTGGTCGAAAGCGCGCTGGTCGATGCATCGGCTTCACCGGCTCGGTCCCGGTCGGGCGCGGCATCGCCGCCGCCGCCAACATGACCAAGCTGCAGATGGAGATGGGCTCGAAGAACCCGATGCTCATCATGGAGGATGCCGATCTGGACCTGGCCGTCGCCCATGCGGCCAACGCGGCCTTCGGCGGCACCGGGCAGAAATGCACCGCCGCCTCGCGGCTGATCGTGCATGAGGCGGTCCACGACGCCTTCGTCGAGCGGCTGGTGGCGGCGGCCAGGGCGCCGAAGGTCGGCCATGCGCTGGACCAGGGCAGGCAGATCGGCCCGGTGGTCAGCGAAGGACAGTTGCAACAGAACCTCGACTATATCCGCATCGGCCAGCAGGAAGGCGCCGAACTGCTTTGCGGGGGCGACCGGCTGGAGCGGGCCACGCCGGGCCATTACATGGCCCCCGCCGTCCTTGCCGGCACCCGAAACGACATGCGCATCAACCGCGAGGAGATGTTCGCGCCGATCATCTGCGTCATCCGCGCCGGCAGCTATGACGAGGCGCTCGCCATCGCCAATGACAGCGCCTTCGGGCTGACGGCGGGCATCATGACCCGCAGCCTCGCTCGCGCCAGCCATTTCCGCGCCAACATGCGGGCGGGCTGCGTGATGGTGAACCTGCCGACGGCAGGCACCGACTACCACGTCCCGTTCGGCGGTCGCGGCGCCTCCAGCTTCGGCCCGCGCGAACAGGGCCGCTATGCCGCCGAGTTCTATACCACGGTGAAGACCGCCTATGTCGCGGCGGGGGTGCCGGAATGAGTCGCGCGCCGCTGATCGACGGGCTGCAATATGCCAACTGGTCGGAAGGCATCTTCCGCCAGATGCGCCAGGGCGGGCTGGACGCCGCGCATGTCACCATCACCTATCACGAGACCTTCCGCGAGACGGTGCTGAACATCGAGCGCTGGAACCGCTGGTTCGAGCGTTTCCCCGAACTGATCCTGCACGGCCGCAGCGCCGCGGACATCTGGCTGGCGCAAGAAACCGGGCGCACGGCGATCTTTTTCGGCGCGCAAAACCCGTCCTGCATCGAGGACGATATCGGCCTGGTCGAGATCCTGCATACGCTGGGCCTGCGCTTCATGCAGCTGAGCTACAACAACCAGTCGCTGCTCGCCTCGGGCTGCTACGAGGCCGAGGATACCGGCCTGACCCGCATGGGCCGCGAGGTGGTGGCCGAGATGAACCGGGTCGGCCTGGTCGTGGACATGAGCCATTCCGGCGACCGCTCGACGCTGGAGGCCATCGAGCATTCCAGCCGCCCCATCGCCATCACCCATGCCAATGCGAAAAGCTGGCATCCGGCGCTGCGCAACAAGACCGACGAGGTGCTGCGGGCGCTTGGCCAATCAGGGGGCATGCTGGGGGTGTCGACCTATCCGCATCACCTGCGCAACGGCAGCGCCTGCACATTGCAGGATTTCTGCGACATGATCGCCCGCACCGCCGAGATCACCGGCCCGCAGAACATCGGCATCGGCACCGACCTGTGCCAGGACCAGCCGGATTCCATCGTCGAATGGATGCGGGTCGGGCGCTGGACCAAGGGCATGGATTACGGCGAAGGCGGCGCCGAGGCGCCGGGCTTTCCCGCGCCGGTGACCTGGCACAGCGACAATCGCGATCTGGCGGGCTTTGCCGAGGGGCTGCGCAAGGCCGGCCTGTCCCAGCCCGAGATCGACGGCGTGATGGGCGGCAACTGGCCGCGTTTCTATGCCGAAAGCTTCGGGCCGCTCGACGCCCGCACACCGATCCGGCGGGCGGCCGAATAGCGCCGCCGGCCCGGATTTCTTTGTCCGAGGGAGGAAGGACATGAGCAATCTCGACATTCCACGGGGGATCTCCGGTGCCTGGCGCCGGATCAACCTGCCGCTTCTGGGCATCACGGCAGGCTTCATCCTGCTGTTCTGCCTGCTGGCCGTCGCCGATCTGGCGCGGCTCAGCGCGATGATCGACTGGGGCTTCGCCGTCTCGGCCCGGCTGTTCGGCGTTTACTGGCAGGTCCTGCTGTTCGCGACGCTGGCGATCAGCATCGTGCTGCTGTTCATGCCGGGCAGCGGCGTCAAGCTGGGCGGGCTCGACAAGCCGGAACTCACCACCTTCCAATGGGCGGCCATGATCATGACCACGCTGCTTACCGGCGGCGGCGTGTTCTGGGCGGCAGGAGAGCCGATCGCGCATTTCATCTCGACCCCGCCCTATTTTGCCGGGCCAGACGCCGATCCGCAATCGCTCGCCACCATCGGCCTGGCGCAGGCCTATCTGCATTGGGGCTTCCTGGCCTGGGCGATCCTGGGGTCGCTGACCGCGGTGCTGCTGATGCATTACCGTTACGACAAGGGCCTGCCGTTGGCGCCGCGCACCCTGCTTTATCCGGTCTTTGGCCAGCGTGCGATCCACGGCTGGATCGGCATCGTGGCGGATACCTGCTGCGTGATCGCCGTGGTGGCCGGCACGGTCGGACCCATCGGCTTCCTGGGCCTGCAGCTGTCCTATGGCCTGAACGCGCTGTTCGGCCTGCCCGACAGCTTCGCCACGCAAAGCACGCTGATCCTGCTGCTGGTGACGCTCTACACCATCTCGGCCATCACCGGGCTCGAGCGCGGCATCCAGTTCATGTCGCGCTGGAACCTGATCCTCGCCTTCGGCCTTCTGGTCTTCATCCTGCTCTTCGGCCCGACCTGGGCGACGCTAGGCGTGCCGATGCCGATGGTGTCGCTCAGGGACAGCTCATAGCAGCCGAGATCATACAGGCGCCGGGACACGCCGAGAACGGCGGAAAGGGCTACCTTGCCCTCGTATGGGCAACCCAGCGCGCAGGAGACATAGCCGCGCACGCGCACCCCTGCCGCACGCGCCCCGTCCATCACCGGCGCAAACCGCTGGAAGCTTTCGTCGATGGAACAGTTGATGTTCCTTTGCGAAAAGCTCTCGGATGCCGAGGCGAAGATCGCGATTTCCTCGGCACCGGCAGCCAGCGCCGCTTCCCGGCCCTTGGGGTTCGGCACCAGCATCGGATATGTCAGGCCGGGGCGACGTGGCAGGCGCGCCAGCACCTCGGCCGAGCCGGCCATCTGCGGCACCCATTTCGGCGAAACGAAGCTGCCGGCTTCGATGGTGTTCAGACCCGCGGAAATCAGGCCCTCGATCATGGCCACGCGGTCATCAACGCCAAGGGGCCGCGCCTCGTTCTGCAAACCGTCGCGAGGACCGACCTCGACGATGCGGATAGTGTCATGAAATGCCTCTTTCAGTCAGATTTGAGTTCTCGGCGCAGGAAAGCGCAGAAACGTGGATCAGCCCCATAAGCCACGTTGACCCGCATGGCGGGCCTTCTGCAGGCATCCCGCTCGGTATGGAAGACGCTGGCCGGGGCGATGAAGATGTCTGCCGCGGCCGCACGGCGGCAAAAGGCGGCTTCGTCCAGCGTCTCAGGAAGGGGGACCCAAAGGTAGAAGCCTTGCACCCGCGGCAGGCTCACATCCAGCCCGACCTCGGACAACGCCTGGACCGTCGCCTTCGCCCCCTCCTGCATTCGGGTTCGCAGCCGGCGCAAATGCTTGATATACTGCCCGCTCTCGATCATGTCCGTCACCAGGCGCTCGACATGCGCCGAGGTGGCGACGGTCGTGATCATCTTCAGGTCGACGAGACCGCGGACCAGATCCGGCGAGCCCGCGATATAGCCGCAGCGCAGGCTGGCCGACAGCGTCTTGGAAAACGAGCCGACATAAAGCACGCGCTCTTGCCGACCGAAGGCGGCAAGCCTGGGCAGGGTCGGCGCAAGCAGGTCGGCGAAGATATCGTCCTCGACGATGCGGAAGTCGTGCAAGTCGGCCAGTTGCAGCAGGCCGAAGGCCGTGGCCGGCGACAATGTCCCGCCGGTCGGATTATGCGCCTGGCTTTGGGTGAAGAAAACCTTGGGACGATGGCCGGCAAGCTTGTCCCGAAGATCGTCCAGGTCGGGCCCGTCTTCGATCCGGCGCACGGGGACGACCGTGACCTTGGCCAGGCGCAGCTTGGCGAACAGGGGATAATAGCCGGGGCTGTCCACGAACACCGTGTCGCCAGGCTCAAGCAGCTGGCGGATGATCAGGTCCAGCCCGTGGTTCACGCCGCTGGTCAGCATGATGCCGTCCGGCTCGGTCAGGATCGAGCGTTCCGCAAGCGACATGCGCAGCCAATCCCTTAGCGCGCCAAGCCCCCAGGAACTGCCATAGCCGAAGTCGATCGCCCCGTCGCTGCGCCGTCCGGCACGCAGGATGCGACGCATCTCGGCGACTTCGGTCCATGTGGCGGGTGGACGCCCGTCGCCGGGGCGGGTCTCGTAATGCTGGTCGAGCTGTTCGCGCAAAAGCGAGACGATGCTGGTCGCCTCGGTCACATCCGGGCGAGGTCGAGGCGCGGGAGGGGGACGATTGCCGGTGATGAAATAGCCCGATCCCTGTCGGGCGACCGCCAGTCCCTGCGCCACCAGACGGTCGTAAGCCTCGGCCATGGTGTTCTTCGAGACGCCGAACTGCCCGGCGCCGCCACGCACCGATGGCAGCTTCTGCCCGGCACGATAGAAGCCCGAGGCGATCTGCCCGCTGATCTGCGCGACGATAGCGTCCACCCTGCTCATGGTCCCGTCCCGGAAGTTTTACTGGGACAGTCCCGGCCATAAAATCGGCAACTGTCCCTTGATGACATTATGAATTTTAAGACAGTTTATGGCCAGCGCAAGCCCAGCCTGCGCAATCTGCCGTGAATTTGGGAGGATCCCTTGACGACCGGAACGAAACAAACCGCAACGTCGCGGATTGAAAACATGCGCAATCTCTTGCCCGCCGAGCGGCTGGAGAAGGTGGCGGCCGCGAGTGGGCTGGACGAGCAGGCGCGCGCGGTCCTGGCCTCGGCCGACGCCCTGCCGGTCGAGCGTGCCAACGGCATGATCGAGAACGTGATCGGCACGTTCCAACTGCCCCTGGGCGTTGCCACGAACTTCCTGGTCAACGGCCGCGAATACCTGGTCCCGATGGCGGTCGAAGAGCCTTCGGTCGTCGCGGCCGCCTCCTACATGGCGCGGATCGTGCGCGATTGCGGCGGGTTCCAGACCTCGTCCACGGCCCCGGTGATGCGGGCGCAGGTGCAACTGGTCGGCACGACCGATCCCTTCGGCGCACGGCTGGCGATCCTTGCCGCGCGCGACGAGATCATCGCGGCCGCGAACGCGAAAGACCCCGTCCTGGTCAAGTTCGGCGGCGGTTGCCGCGACATCGAGGTGCATGTCTTCCCCAAGACCTCACGCGGGGCGATGGTGGTCCTGCACCTTCTGGTCGACGTGCGCGACGCCATGGGGGCCAACACCGTCAACACCATGGCCGAGGCCATCGCGCCGATCGTCGAGCGGGTCGCCGGCAGCGAGGTGCGGCTGCGCATCCTGTCGAACCTCGCCGACCTGCGCATCGCCCGCGCCCGGCTTGAAGTGACCGAAGAGGCGCTTGCCACCAAGGATTTCTCGGGACACCGCATGATGGAAGGCATCGTCGATGCCTATGAATTCGCCGCCGTCGATCCCTATCGCGCCGCCACCCACAACAAGGGCATCATGAACGGCATCGACCCCGTGGTCGTGGCCACCGGGAACGACTGGCGCGCCATCGAGGCCGGGGCACATGCCTATGCCGCGCGCGGGGGGCGTTATACCTCGCTGACGACCTGGGAAATCAGCACCAGGGGAACCCTGGTCGGGACCATCGAGATGCCGATGGCGCTTGGCCTGGTCGGGGGGGCGACCAAGACCCATCCCTCTGCGCAGGCGGCGCTGAAGATCCTGAACGTCGGCTCGGCCGTCGAACTGGCCGAGGTGACGGTCGCCGTGGGGCTGGCACAGAACATGGCGGCTTTGCGGGCGCTGGCGACCGAGGGCATCCAGCGCGGCCACATGGCGCTGCATGCGCGCAATATCGCCATCGGCGCCGGCGCGACCGGCGAGGAGATCGACATCGTCGCCCGTCGCCTGGCGGCCGACCACGATGTGCGCGCGGCGCGCGCCGAGGAAATCCTGGCGGAGATCCGCAAGGGCTGAACATCCAACACCGGCGGGGATGACACCTCGCCGGGGGTTCGTATCTGGGAGGACATCATGAACAATCCAACCCCGGCGCCCGCTTCGGGGCCGGACGGGCAGCTTGCCGAGATCTGGGGCGATGTCGTTTCGCGGCCCCAGCTTGGCAATGCCATTCTGATCGGCGCGGTCGTCAGCCTGGCCGTCTATGCCGTAGCCCTGGCCACCATCACGCCCCTGGCCAGCACGCCGGCCATCGGCAAGGCGCTTGCCATGCTGGCAGGGATCATCGGCTGCATCCTGGGCGGGGCGATCTGCGCCCGCCTTTTCCAGCCCAAGCGCCGGGTGGTCGAACAGATCGCGCCGGGCGCCATCTGGCAGACCGAAGTCCTCGACCAGATCGCGATCGAGGGCGGTGCCATCGGCAGCGTCGAGGATCTGCCGCCCGCCGTCGCGCAGGAAATGCGGGAGGTCGGGCTTTATTCCGTCTTCCAGGACTATGAGCAAGACCGCGCGCGCAACCGGGAGGCCGGCTGAGATGGACCCCTTGCTTTACGATATCCTGGTCGCCCTGGGACTGGGGCTGCTTGGCGCGGTGCTGTTCTCGGCCATCGGCCTGATCTCGGGGACGGACGAGACCACCACCATCGCGCCCGTGACCTTGCTGGTCGTTCTGCTGGGCGCGCCGCCGGCGGGGGTGTTCACCTTCTGGATGTGCGCCGCCATCTCGAAGCACATGACCCATGCGGTCCCGACCGCGCTGCTTGGTATTCCCGGCGACACGATGGCGCTGCCCCTGTTGCAGCAGGCCTCGGCCCTGCGCAACCTGGGCGCCCCGCATATCGCCTTGCGCAAGATGCTGGCCGGCTCGGTCATCTCGGCCTTCATCGCCGTGCCGCTTGCCGTGCTCTTCGCGGTCATCCTGGCCCCCTTCGGCACCTATATCACCGCCTCGGCCCCGTGGCTCTTCATCGCGGCCTCGGTGCTGATCGCCTATTTCTCGGCCGGCCGCTGGGCTTCGGTCATCGCGCTTGTCCCGTTCACCCTGCTCATCGTCGCGCTGCAAAGCTTCACCGGCGCGCACGAGGTCAAGCTGGGTGTCAGCTATTTCCTGGGCATCGCGATCGGCCCGCTTGTCGCGGAACTCATCTCCGCGGCCTCGCCGCTGGAGCGCAAGCGCATGAACCGCAGCGAGCCGCGCGAAACGACGCTGGCCCCCGACGTGAAGGGCTGGGGCGGATACTTCCCGAACCCGTTCCGCGTCCTGGATCGCAGCCAGGTGCGGGCGACGGCGACCGCCGCCGCGATCACCAGCGGAACCTTCGTCTTCAGCCCGGTGGCGATGACCGTCATCGCCGGAGAAATCGTCGGCGCGCGCATCAAGCACGCCTATCACCGGCTGACCTCGGTTCTGGCGGTGCGCAACGGCGTGACGGAATCGACCTATATCGCCGAGGCGCTCATCCCGCTGATCGCATTCGGCCTGCCGCTCAGCCCGGTGGCTGCCGGCCCTGCCGCGCCGCTGTTCAACGCGCCGCCGCGCTTCACCGTCAATTCCGAGACGGGCGCGGTCAACAACCTGCATACGCTGATGTCGGTGTCGGAGTTCCTGATCTGGGGCCTGGTCTCGGTGGTGATCGCGACCCTGATCGCCTATCCCTTCGCCATGAACCATGCCCGCAGCGCCGCCGCCTTCGTCGCCAAGCGCATCAGCCACGAAGCCATCATCGCCACCTTCGTCGGGCTTATCCTGGTGATCGGCCTATGGGAGGGCGGCGTGATCGCGCTGCTGGTCATCCTGACGGTGGGCCTGGTCGGCGGGCTGCTCTATCGCGTGCTGGGGATGAATACCGGGGTGCAGTTCATGGGCTACTACGCCGCCGTTCTCAGCGTGCCGGCGATCCTCAAGCTGCTTGGATAAGCACCGCGCCGCCCCGCCATCACGGGGCGGCATCACCACGTCGCGGCAAGCAAATGCTCGGGCATGCCTTCGATGCGCCGGGCCTTCGGCACCACCGGGCGATCATCACCGCCTGATGGCTATCAAACCGAAAGCCGGGCCTCAGGCGACCAGCTTTTCGGTCTCGCGGTCGAAATAGCGGATACTGTCCCGATCCGCCTTGAAGCTGGCCGCGTCGCCCGGCCGATAGCTCGCCGCCGCCGGGGCCCGCGCGATCACGCTGCCCGAGGGCAGGTCGAGATGCACGAAGGTCTCGGACCCATGCGGCTCGGCCACGCGGACCGTGCCGTGCAGCACCAGCGCCGCGCCGGTCGTCCCCGCATCGAGCGGCGCCAGATCCTGCGGGCGGATACCGACGGCAACGCGCGGCGAGGACGCCTGGCGCAGCCCCGGCGGCAGCGCATCCGGGACCAGCGTCACCCGGCCCGCATTGGCGCCGAAGCCAAGGCCGTCGCCGGACAGCTCTGCATCCAGCATGTTCATCTCGGGGCGACGACAGCAGCTGGTATGTCATGGTCGAAGCGAATTGCGCCTGGGAAGAAGAGCATGGCCTGTTGCTGGTCTGGCGCGACGGCCGGACGCTGACCAAGGTCGGTGGCTATGACGGCCATGTCACCAATGCGAACGCCTATGCGGACGATGGCCTTCGCGACGTCGTTTACGTGGCAACGAATCCGAACCACACCACGAGGACCACCAACGCAGGGTGAATTGGCTAAGGTATCTCCCTAGACCTTGGGGAAATCGCGTGCCGTCTGCTGCCATTCTCGATCATCCGCAGCAGGTCTGCCTATATGTTTGACCCTATCCTGCTATACCAGTCCGCCGGCATTGCATGGCAGGACGTCGCCTAGTGGAGGTCTCAGCTTTGCACAACCATCCGACATGCCGTCGGTGACAGGTTATCCCGCATCTTTACCCTAATGTGCGGACAACGCCGTACTCTCGTCTGGGTGGCGGTTTCGGGAACCTTGCGTGCAGCATTCATCGAGGCCGACCGGCAGCGTCGGGGCGAAATATTGCTGTCAGCGATGCGCCAGATAATCCGCTGAAACGTAACCCGAGATACCGGGCCTGTCGGTGAGCGAGACTCTGCACCAGACCTTGCCGTTATTCGTGACGCAGTTCTGGCGGGTAAGGCGCGTTCCGTCGGGCAGGCCGATGATGATGTTGTGGTTGAGGCCAGGGCCTTCGCGCAGCTTCAGGAGATCGTCCGGCCCGACGCCCTTGACCACTGCACCAGAACCGACCGCGCAGCCGGTAGCGATAGCGAGAGCGAGAAGAGCGGCAAAATGAGTGCGCATGATCTGACCTGAATCGTTTTGCCATCACTACGACACCATCGCGCGAAATGACAGCAGGCAGGTGCCGGACGCGGATAAGGGGTTGCACAAGACCTGCCATCGAAGGCCCGTTCCGTCCCATAGAGCGGTGATTTTGGCCAGGATTTCGCCGCGGCGCCAGTCAGCGGCAGCTTCGGAGAATGCAGCCACGCAGCATGGGATGAGCCAGACCGGCCGCTATGGGCCGCGTGCGATGACTGCGCATGGAAGTCCTGCGCGGAGCATCGGACCCGACCTCGATCCTCGTCACCCCTGCTCCCGGCGGCACGGCCTTCCCCCCCCGCCCCGCCAGAAAGCAGCCGATCGCGGCCAGTTGTATCGCCGCAGCGCAGGCGAACAGCAGCGCGGAACCGGATCCGCCGATCATGCCACCCCCGCGCAGCAGGCCGAACGCCGCCGGCGCAAAGGCATAGCCGGCCTGGCCCATGGCGACGATCAGCGGCACGACGCGGGCCGCCTCGACCGGGGTGAACCCCTGCTGCCTTGCGGCGCTCGTGGCCGGGGATCGCCCCCCTCCACGCCGTCCGGGCTTTGCCCCATGCTTTCGGGCGTGTGCCGGAACACCAGCACCGGCAGGGTCGCGACCACGGCCACCATGACGCCACCGACGGCCAGGGCCGCCGGCAGAAAGCCGATGCCCGCGATCAGCGCGATCCACGGCGGCGAGAAGATCACCCCGCCCAGGCTGGCGCCGTTATGGGCCATGCCGAGCGCGGCGGGTCGGTGCAGGATGAACCAGGGCGCGATTAGCGCATTCACGGCGGCGGCCCCCATCGCGACCCAGCCGGCGCCGCTGGCCAGCGCCGCCGCGAACAGCTGCCAGAATTCGGCCGCCAGCGCCCAGCCTGCGATGCCAAGCGCCAGCAGCACGGCGCCCAGCACTGTCACCACCGGCACACCGAAGCGCCGATACAGCTGCGGCAGATTGGCGACGACGACCGCCCCCGTCAGGAAATGCACCGTCACCGCCGCCGAGACCATCGGCACCGGCCAGCCGGTCCGCGCCACGACGGCATAGAGGAACACAGGCGGGCCGTAGAAGCCGGTGCCCCAGCCGAAAGCGGCCAGCAGGAAGGTTGCGGCGACGACATGCCAGCCGAAGAAAGGTGGGGCGGGGGATGCAGGCAGGCTCATGGGACGCTCTCGATGATGTCCTGCCGCTTATGGCCGCGAACCCGCCGGCGATGCTTCGGTAAAGGCCGAAGCATTCGCCGCATCCCTGCGCTAGGATGCAGGCCAGCCGGAGGGATCGCCATGGCCACATCGAACCGCATCGCCGAGGTCGCCGCCGCCGTGGGCGAGCCCGCCCGCGCCGCCATGCTGGGGGCGCTGATGGATGGCCGGGCGCTGACCGCGACCGAATTGGCCGAGGTCGCCGCGATCACGTCGCAGACCGCCAGCGGCCATCTCGCGCGACTGGCGGCCGTGGGGCTGGTCGCCGCCGAAAAGCAGGGCCGCCACCGCTATCACCGCCTCGCCAGCCCCAAGGTCGCGCGGATGATCGAAAGCGTGATGCAGATCGCCGGCGGTCTCGCGCTGTCCGCGCCCCGCACCGGCCCGAAGGACGCGGCGCTGCGCCATGCCCGCGCCTGCTACGACCACCTGGCCGGTCGATTGGGCGTCGGCATCGCCGATGCGCTGCAGGCCAGCGGCGCGGTCGAGATCGCCGGCGATGCTGCAGCCCTCACCGAGGCCGGCCGGGCCAGGATGCAGGCCCTCGGCATTCTGGCGGCGGATCGCGACATGCACGGCCGCCGCCCGCTCTGCCGTCCCTGCCTGGACTGGAGCGAGCGCCGCCCGCATCTGGCCGGGGCTCTGGGCGCCGCCATCTGCACCCATGCCCTGGATCGGGGCTGGGTGCGGCGCCGCATCGGAACGCGGGCGCTGGAGATCACCCCGGCGGGCAGGATCGGCTTTCGGCAGGCGTTCGGGGTCACGGACGCTGCCGGCTGATCAGGGCTGGCCGCTCGCCTCCGGCATATCCGCATGGCCGCGGCGGGGGGCCGCACCGCGGCAAGGGGCTGCTCGCGAGTGGGCGGAATGGGTCGGGATGCGCTCCTATCCGTCCGACTGGCCGCCCATGCTGCAGCGCGGAATGCATGGCCGGTTTGCCGGGATCACGGCTACTTCCCATCCGGTGCCCGGCCTATATCCGCCTTGTCCGAAACATGCCCGCCAAATGGGCAAGATGAAAAAGGTGCCGAGATGTCCGCTGTCGAAATGAGCCATAGCCATGCTGCCCGTGGCCTGGGCCAGGTCTTTGCCCGCGTGACCGCGATGGTCGCCGCATGGAACGACGCCCGCATCACCCGCAGCGAACTGAACCGGCTGACGGATCGCGAATTGACCGACATCGGCCTGACCCGCGGCGATATCGAGCGCGTCGCCCGCGGCCTCTGAAGCCATCCCCATCGATGAACCGACCCCGCGGCGGTGGCTGCGGGGTTTTTTCATGCGCGGGTGATGGAAATCCGAAGCTGGGCCCGCTCATTGTCATCGCCATCGCCGCATCAGCGATGATCGGAGCCTTCGACTTCGCCTATGCAGGGTTCACCGCTCTTTTCGGAGGTGCGGATGCGATTTCGATCCTCGGGATGTTGCTGATTGTGGGCGGCGGCACCCTGTCCTTGCGGCGATAACCCCAGTCCGCATTGCCACTGTTTCGGCAAGGATCTCGCTGCAGCGAGTCCAAGCAACCCCTTTCTGGAATGCTGGCCGAGAGAAGGTGATGCGCCTGATCAGTCGGCTCGTGAACGCATCATGGTGTCTCTCCATCATCACGTCGTCACTTCACCCTTGATTACATACCAACCAGTCGGTATCTTTAATCCTCAAGGAGAGTGACATGCCCGCCCCGACCGCGAAACCCAATGCCCGTTCCAAGCTGCTCGATGCCGCCCTGTCGATGATCCGCGCCAAGGGCTATTCCGCCACGACGGTCGACGAGCTCTGCGCCGCCGCCGGTGTGACCAAGGGCGCCTTCTTCCATCATTTCAGGAACAAGGACGAATTGGGCGTCGCAGCTGCCGGGCATTGGTCCGAGGTGACAGGCGCCCTGTTCGCCGCTGCGCCCTATCACGACCATGCCGATCCGCTCGACCGCGTGCTCGGCTATCTCGCCTTCCGCAAGGCCTTGCTGCAAGGCGGCGTGCCCGATTTCACCTGCCTCGTCGGCACCATGGTGCAGGAAACCTATGAGACGGCTCCAGCCATTCGCGACGCCTGCGACCGCAGCATCAGCACCCATGCCAGGACACTCGAGGCCGATATCGAGGCGGCGATGCGTGACCGGGCCATGTCGCCCGATTGGACGCCCGAATCGCTCGCCCTCCACATCCAGGCGGTCCTGCAAGGCGCCTTCATCCTCGCCAAGGCGAAGGGCGGGCCACAGGTCGCCGCCGACAGCATGGACCATCTGACCCGCTACCTGACGCTGCTGTTCTGCGCAGGCGGCGACACCCCGAACCCGAAAGGAGACTGACATGCCCAGCACCATCAACCTGCACCGCGTCATCGCGGCGAAGCCCGAAAAGGTTTATCGGGCCTTCATCGAACCGGATGCCATTGCCAGCTGGCTTCCGCCCTTCGGCTTCCTCTGCACCGTGCATGAGCTGGATGCCAGGGTCGGCGGCAAGCACAGGATGTCCTTTCGGAACTTCACCACCGGGGACAGCCATTCCTTCGGCGGCGAATATGTCGAGCTCGTTCCCGGCGAGCGGCTGGTCTACACGGACAGGTTCGACGATGCGAACCTGCCGGGCGAGATGCGGGTCACCGTCACGCTGAAGCCCGTGTCGGTGGGCACCAAGATGATCGTCGAGCAGGCCGGGGTGCCGGACCTGATCCCGGCCGAGGCCTGTTACCTTGGCTGGCAGCAGAGCCTGCGCAAGCTTGCGAGCCTGGTTCAGCCCGAAATCGACCAATAGCGACGACGGATCGCCGTCGGCAAAGCGTCATGCGCAAACCGTGCGGCGCCGGAAACGAAAACCCCGTTCGATCCTGCGCGACACCCCTAGACCAAAGGAGACCAGAGATGACCGATCTCGTGACATGCCTGTGGTTCGACCATGGCGAAGCCGGAAAGGCGGCCGCATTCTATGCCGCCACCTTTCCCGAGAGCCATGTCGACCGGGTGAACGCCTCTCCCTCCGACTATCCCGGCGGCCAGGCGGGCAACGAGCTGACCGTCGAGTTCACCGTCCTCAACCGAAGGTTCATCGGCCTCAACGGCGGTCCTGCCTTCACGCCGAACGAGGCGGTCAGCTTCATGGTTCTGACCGAAGACCAGGAAGAGACCGATCGCTACTGGAACGCGATCGTCGGAAACGGCGGCCAGGAGAGCGATTGCGGCTGGTGCAAGGACCGCTGGGGTCACTCCTGGCAGATCACCCCGAAGCGGCTGATGGAGCTGACGACCGATCCCGACCGCGCCAAGGCCAAGCGCGCGATGGAGGCGATGATGACGATGCGGAGAATCGACATCGCCCGGATCGAGGCGGCCGCGTCTGCCGGGACGGAATAGCAGGGCAAGGGACGGCGACGAACGACCGTGCATCGCTGTCCTGCCGCGGCACGAAACCGAACCCTGCCGGCTTCGGCACGCCAGCCCGCAGGCCCTGAGGATGGCGATCTGGACCGGCGAGGACGGCAAGGCCGGGTCGAGTTCGGCCCTGGGCATGGACATGGGCGGTCGGGTTCTGGGCTGTCCCGATGCGCAAGGGCGGGACGGTTTGCGGCGCGGGTGAACATCCCACCCTGCTCATGCTCGTGATCATCAAGCGCTTTCGACGGGCAAGGCCGGATGAACCGGGACGCTGTCGATAGGACAGGATCACCGGCATCACGACCAGCGCCAGGGTGGTGGAACTGATGAGCCCGCCGATCACTACATGGGCCCATCGGTGCACACTGTGCGCCGCCGCCCGTAATGGCGATGCCCAGGGGGAATCATCCCGAAGATCATTGCGAGCGCCGTCATGATGATCGGCCGGAACCGCGCCACGCCGGCGCTGACCAGCGCAGCGATCCGTTCCAGCCCGTGCTAGCTCCTGATTGGCGAAATGGCCCAGCAGGATGCCTTTCTTGGTCACCAGCCCCATCAGCATGATGCATCCGATCATCAGTCCCAGGATGACGCCGATCAGCAACAATGGCATCGCCACCACGATGGCGATCGGCTGCAGGCCGCTCGCGAATTGCGGGCCTAGGGCCAGATAGGACCATCGCCCGCTCATAGGGTCAGGCCCCATTGATCTTCTTGATGCCGCCGGGCCTGGATGATTCAAGCACCCGAGCTGACGGGGTGCTGATGAGCAACCTTTTCCGGCTGACCGACGAGCAGATGAAGCGGCCCCGGCCGTTTTTTCCGAAGAGCCATGGCAAGCCGCGGGTTGATGATCGGCGGGTGCTGAGCGGGATAATCTTCATCAATCGCAATGGGTTGCGGCGGCGTGATGCTCCACGGGAGCATGGCCCGCCCAAGACGCTCTACAACCGCTGGAAACGGTGGGGCGACAGGGGGGTGTTCGGCCGGATGACGGAGGGATCAGCCTCCGAGGGGGCGAGGAGAAGGTCGTGATGATGGACGCGACCTGCCTGAAGGCGCATCGCACGGCTTCGAGCCTGCGGTCGGAAAAAGGGGGCTCGACGATCAACGCGGGCGTCTGGTCGGGCGGACTAAAGGCGGGCTGAACACGACGCTGCACGCCGTCGCGGACGCAAAAGATCGCCCCCCCGGCTTCTTCATGACTGCTGGCCAAGTCGGCAACTACACCGGTGCAGCGGCGCTCCTGGACCGCTTGCCCGCCGCCAAATGGCTGATCGCCGACCGCGGCCATGACGCCGGCCGGTTCAGGGATGCATTGCAAGACAAAGGGATAAAGCCCTGCATTCCCGGCCGGAAGTCGCGCGGCAAGACGATCCGCTACGACAGGCGTCGCTATCGGCGGCGCAACCGGATAACGATCACCTGAATACGCCCACCGTGCCGATCATGCATCATCGCTCGCAAAAATGGTCAACCAACGAGGCCTTCCGAATGAACCACAGCCCCCGGCAATCGCAGGCAAGCGTCTCCGAAGTGTTCCGCGTCTTCCTGAAGCTGGGGCTCACCTCCTTCGGCGGCCCGATCGCGCATCTGGGCTATTTTCGCGACGAACTGGTGACACGGCGAAAATGGCTGAGCGAAAGCGCCTATGCCGATCTGGTGGCACTATGCCAGTTCCTGCCGGGTCCCGCCTCCAGCCAGGTTGGCTTTGCACTTGGCCTGACGCGGGCGGGTTGGGGCGGCGCCTTTGCGGCTTTCCTCGCCTTCACCTTGCCATCTGCCCTGATCCTTCTCGGCCTCGCCATGACCGCAACACGCCTCGAAGGCCCGCTTGCGCTCGGCGTCCTGCATGGCCTCAAGATCGTCGCCGTCGCCATCGTCGCGCAGGCCGTGTGGGGCATGGCCAAAAACCTCTGCCCCGACAAAGAGCGCGCCACGATCGCGGTCGCAGCCGTGCTTCTGCTCGCTTGGGCGCCGGGCGCCATGGGTATGATGGCCGCCATTCTCCTTGGCGCGATCGCCGGGCTCGCCTTGAGCAAGGGGCAGGTTGCGACCGGCGGGCATCTGCCTGTGCCGGTTTCACGGACAGCCGGCCTCATGGTCGTTCTACTCTTCGCCATCTTGCTGCTTGGTCTCCCGCTCCTGGCCGGGCAGGCGCAGGGATGGGCGCTGGCCGACAGCTTCTATCGCGCCGGCTCGCTGGTGTTTGGCGGCGGGCATGTCGTGCTGCCGTTGTTGCAGGCCGAAACCGTCACGCCGGGGTGGGTGTCGGATGACGCCTTCCTCGCGGGCTATGGCGCCACGCAGGCGGTGCCGGGGCCGCTCTTCACCTTTGCCGCCTGGCTCGGAGCGGTCATGGGACCGGCCCCGAACGGCGTCACTGGCGCGGCAATCGCTCTTGCCGCACTTTTCCTTCCGGGCTTCCTCATCCTGATCGGGGCACTTCCTTTCTGGGATCAGTTGCGCCGTACGACATGGGCGCAGTCGGCCATGCAGGGCGCCAATGCCGCCGTCGTCGGAATCCTCGGCGCTGCGCTTTATTCACCTGTCTTCACAAGCGCGATCGGCGGCATGCCTGACTTCGCACTGGCCATGATCTGCTTCGTGGCGCTGATGGCCTGGGAAGCTCCGCCGTGGGTTGTGGTTTTGCTGGCGGCCATGGGTGGAGCTGCCCTTGGCCTGACGACGTAAGGCGATGGCGTGCTCATTCTGTCAGGCCCGAGGGCATGGATCGAACAAAGCTGAATACTCGCCACGTCGAGGGCCGAGGCGGGCCGGCCTCTTTCTTGCAGAAGAAGATGCCCGATGATTGACGCATCGCATGAGTCCGCCTGAGTATGTTTGTGATTGATCGCTAAATAAAGAGGTGCCGCGTGCGCAAGTCAGCGGAGCTTCGCAAGGCCGAGATTGTTGCTGCCGTCCTGGATTTAGCCGACGGGATCGGCCCGGACCGGGTGACGACAGGAGCGGTCGCATCGGCAATTGGGGTGAGACGCAGGCTGCGCTGTTTCGACATTTTCCGACCAAGGAAACGCTGTGGCAGGCCGTGGCCGAGCATGTGGCCGAAACCGCAGCCCTTCCATGCGCGGCGGCGGGCGGAACGGGCCAGATTGTCGAAGATGACCTGGACCTTGTCGGCCAGATCGCCCTTGGCCCTCGCGAACCAATGCTGGAAAGCCGCCAGATTGGGCTGGTCCCGCATCTCCAGCCAGGCGGCGATCAGATCGTCCTTGCTGCGGAAATGATAATAGAAGGCCACTGCCCTCCACACGGAAGCGCATCGTCCGGCCCAGTTGCCAACGCCGCAGTATTTCTCGCGGCACTATTACGACCTGGCCATGCTCCTCGACACAGGGGAGGGTCAGGCCGCTGTCAGCAACTTCGATCTGTTGGCGCAGGTGGCGAAGCACAAGGCGACCTTCTTTCGGTCAGGCTGATCCAGCTACGACACGGCTCGGCCGGGGACGCTGCGGCTTATGCCGGACGACGCCCGGATCAAGGACTTGCGCGCGGACTATCGGGCGATGGCGCCGATGATGTTCAATCAGGCTCCGCCATCGTTCGGTGAAATTCTTGTTAGGATTGCGGCACTCCAACAGGCGATCAACCGGTAAGCCAACAGGAGATGCAGGAATGCTGCGGAACCGCCCCACCCGCCGGGTTGGCCTCCGCACCGTCTCGGCCTCTTCCAGCGTGATCGCCTCGAGCTCAGGCTGGGCGCCAACCGGCAGCGACGCGCGGCGCAAGATGGCGCCTGTATCAAAGGGTACGAAGAAAAGGTCGGGAAGGTTCCACATTTTGGTGCTACCCTCCGAATGTACGGCAAACCTGCCAAGAATGTTGGCTTTCCTGAGCATACCGCCGATGCGATACCGTTTAACGAATCGGGCACGGCCCCTGCAAGACGGCGAGCCGGCGTTCGCTATTCCAGTGAAGATGCTTCGCCATCGCCATGAGCTGGCGGCGACAATTTCATTTATTACGCGGCGTAAGCTATTTGGACTATCATATTGGGGCCTACAGCCCGGCTATTTTGATCGAATGCCGCAGGACAGCGGTGTACTCGTTCGCCCGGCTGTGCCGATTGCCGAATTAGTTCCTGGCGCAACATTCCCAGGCGACATTGATCTCCTCATCGTTCCCTACGAGGGGAACGAGCTTGTTCTGGATAGAACGATAGCCATCGAAATAAAGATCGTCAGGGCAAGCTTCGCCAAACAAGGCAAGTCGCCGAATGATTTTGGGGTTACCCAGGCAACCGCCCTTCAGAAGCTCGGGTTTCCTTATGTCGCAATCGCGCACCTCATCGTTTCCGACCAAAGCCCACGCGAAGCCTGGAGACCGGCTGGTCTTGTGCGGATAATCGGGCCTGACGGCCTGGCGGAGCAACTTCCCGATATCGAGACGGATTGGCTGCCCGCCGATCTCATGGAGCGCTCGTTTGGCCGCATGCAGGCAACCGCACCGGAGCCCATCGGCCTTGTGGCTGCATATCTGGGCCCCAATGATGAAAATCTCTTCGACGTCGCGCACGGAACCTGGTTTCCGCTATGCCGCGCGGCACAGTCTGGCGCAAAATCAAACAGCGCATTGCTTGCTGCCGTCGCTGCACTGGTGGAACGGCGTCAGGACTATTTCCTCGACAATCCACGCTACGATCCGGCCTAAAGGGCGCCTCTCTGGTCCATCCTCATTGAAGGAGCTCACCTGGAAGTACAGTTTTAACCATGAAGGAGGACCACTATGACACAAAAGCAGCACAAGACCGTATAAATCGTAATGAAGCTGCTGCAGGTAACCTGTTTCGGCCCGCTGCAACGCAAAACCAACACACCCACAGCGGACGCTATGGGTGTGTTGGTTTCAGTGGTCGCGGAAGCAGGCGATCACCGAGACCAACACTCGCTTGAAGCCTCTGTTTATTAAAATAGGATCCAAGGCCCTCATCTTCGCAACCCATTTAAAGGCATGAGGCCCAAACTCAAAGGTTGTCCTGTGGCATTCACCGCCTATGATGTCTAGCTTCAGTCAGAATCCCAAGCTCCATCTCTTCCAGAGTTCGAGCCTTTCCCCCAAACCCAAGCATTCCAAAGACCTCTCCAGGCCGAGTTCCGGCAACTGCCGGATTCTGCGAGATGGCGCCCTCATCGGGCTTCATATCTGCGATCCGGGCGCTCGAAGCCCCCTCTCCTCCTTCGTAACCCTTATCGTCCTCGCTCTCCGCCATTCTCGTTACCCAACTATCAGTTAGTTCCTTCATCACTCTATGCAGCCGCCCAGACCTGATTGAGGATTCTCGCAGCGATCTCCGCCTTGTCTTGGGGCAGGAAGCGGCCGTAGTGCTGAGCGACCATCTCGGGGATGTCCTGGATCGCATAGCTTGCCTGCTCGTACGAGCCGGTCTGCTTGAGGATATGGGCGGCCAGCACGTCCCGGACGTTGTGAGGCCCATGCGGCAGCAACCCTTCGATTGCCCCTTGCTTCGTCCAGCCGGACGATGCGCTCGCCGTCAGTGGCGGACAGCCGTTCGCCCGTGTCGGAAAGCCCTTCGGACAGCCGGTCCACCCAAAGGCGGCCGTCCGGGTTCAACATCACCTTGACCACGGCCGGGTCTGCAAGCAGCCGGGCAATGGCGGGGCCGAGCGCGGTGCGCAACATGCGCGCGCCGCGCTGAATCGCTTCCTGTCTGTGGTGGTTGATGGTCATGTCGGCCCCGGCTTCCGGCGGGGACGCGACAGACGACCCCGGCGATGGGGTCGATTAAGAAAGCCCGGAAATGAGCAGCTTCAACAAGTATCTGTGCCCGTGCGGGCATCGGCGGTAATCGGCGGTGAATGGGACGGGTCGCAAATGACCCGCCGGCTCTTTGTTCACCCCCGGACCCGGATCAGGCGTGACCGACGAACGGCTTTTGCCGGATGAAGCTGCCCTTCTCCAGACTGTCCAGAATGAACGAGGCGACTTCGGCGCGGGTAATCGAACTAAGCTGTAATCCCGGCGGGATTTCCGTGTAAACCTGCAATGACCCCGGGACGGCCTTCGTCGCAAACGGGGCTGGCCGGATGATCGTCCAGTCCAGATCGCTTTGCTCGATCAGGGCCTCCTGCCGGTCCTTGTCGGCATAGCGGTTCCGGGTAAACAGCGGAAAGATGATGCGATTATAGAGCCAGCCACCGTGGCCGTGCGTCTCGCCAGCACCAACGCCCGTGACGGCGACGAGTCGGTTCACCCCGGCCGCCTTCATCACCGGAAGCAGCGCCCCGGTCGCGTCGGAGAACAGGCTGGTCCGGCCGATGCCGTCGATGCCGAGGCATTGAACCACGGCATCCTGTCCGCCGATATGCCGCTCCAGAAAGGCCCGATTCACCGGCGAGCCGATGGCCACCCGCACCGCCGCCGTCTCGGTGATCCTTCCCGCCGTCCGGGTCTGCGCCGTGATGCGATGGCCGCGCGCCGCCGCCTGTTCCAGCAGGCTGGAGCCGACCCCTCCCGACGCGCCGAGCACGAACAGCCGCATGTGGATTATCCTTATTACTGCATCGCCTTGCGTGGACGGCCGCCCTTGGCTCCGTTCGCACGGGCCGCGGCGGCCTTGGCGGCGGAGGTGGTCTGTCCGGCACGCCGGGCCATCCATGCCTTCGTGCCGAAAATGCCCGCCATAAGTCCCGGCAGGGACAGATCGGCGTCCAGTTCCTCCCAATGCAGCCCATAGCCCCGACCGAGGATTTCGACAGCGGCAAGCTGGTCGTCCGTTGCCCCCTCAAGCCCCTGCGCCAGACGCGGCGGAAAGGCGAAGGTGCAGCCGTTCTCAAGATCGACGATCACCCGGCCTGAAGCCCGGTCGTAGCGTGCGGCGGCGGCGCGTGGCTCATTGGCGCGCGCCATGCGGCCCCGCTCCAGCGCGGCGTCGATTGCGGCATCGGTCAGGTCAGCCATGTATCTCTCTCCATCGTGCCAGAAATGCGTCCCTGTGTTCGGTCACGACAGCCATCGCGCCGCAGCTCGTTCCGCTTCATGTCCTCCGCCCAGACCAGTTCCGGCCCGCCCTCGGGTCCGGCCAGGTTGATCTTGGCGTGACCGTCGCCGAACACATGCACATGCGCCGGCTCGTGGTCGTCGGTATAGATGACGATGCGCAGCCCATGCGCGCGGTGGATGGTGACCATGGGATCAGATAACCTATCGTGATGGGTTTTTCAAGATGTCGTCGATGCTCGCTCCGCGCGACGGCTCATCCTGTGTGGAGAATGCAGGCATATCGCGCGACAGCTCCTTGAGGAACCTGTCGCCGGTTGCCAGGCGCTTGCCGAGGGTCTGCATGAATCCCTCGAACCGCTCGGCCCCCTTGGCTCGGGCCGAGGCTTGGGCGCTTTCGGGCTGCGGAGGCGTGGCGGCAAGCCAGAAATAGACGAACAGCGAGACGGTTTCGCCAAGCACCGCGAGATCTTCGTCGAGCATGTCCATCTGACGGCCGATCCTGTCCAGGCGGCGCGACATGGCCGCTTCCAGCCGATCCGCCGCGTCACCGGAAAGGAAGGAGGCGACGGCGGCTTCGACGATGGCGGATTTCGACACGTTGCGGCGCAGCGCCAGCATTTCGACCTGCTTCAACAATTCAGGATCGAAATAGACGTTCATGCGGGTGCGCGTGGTCATGGGCGGTCCTTCAAAGCTCGATGCCGTCATCCGGGTTCATCGCCACCTGCCGTGCGACCATCCTCATGCGCTGTCGGATAGTGCGGGCCTTGGCCGCGTCAACGTCCGGCTCGTCGTCCAGAAACTCGAACTCCTGTTCGGGCGATGGCGGCGGGGCGACGATTTCCTCATGCTCGGGCAATTCCGGCTCGCGGCGTATGCCGGCATTGGCCGGATCGCCCTCGGCTCCGTCTGCGGCGTCGGTCGCGGAACGGCTTTCCGCCGCGACCACGCGGCCGGACCAATCATCGGCGGATGGGCTGGACGCCAGCGGAGCGGCGACCAATTCGGGCGGGGTCAGGATGCGTTCCTGAAATCGCGCATCCTCGAAATAGCGGGCCTTGGTCGCACGGATCGGCGGCGTGCCCGCGACCATCACGATTTCATCGGTGGGGGGTAGCTGCATGATCTCGCCCGGCGTGAGCAGCGGCCGGGCCGTCTCCTGCCGCGACACCATGAGATGCCCGAGCCACGGGGCCAGCCTGTGCCCGGCATAGTTGGTGGAATCGCGCAGCTCGGTCGCGGTACCGAGCGCGTCGCTCACCCTTTTCGCGGTCCTTTCGTCGTTCGTGGCAAAGGACACCCTCACATGGCAATTGTCGAGAATGGCGTTGTTCGGCCCGTAGGCGCGTTCGATCTGATTGAGGCTCTGCGCGATCAGGAAGCCTTTGATTCCATACCCCGCCATGAAGGCGAGCGCCGATTCAAAGAAGTCGAGCCGGCCGAGCGCCGGAAACTCGTCCAGCATCAACAGCAGCCGATGGCGCTTGCCGGAGGTGGTCAATTCCTCGGTTAAGCGCCTACCGATCTGGTTGAGGATCAGGCGGATGAGCGGCTTGGTGCGGTTGATGTCGGACGGCGGCACGACAAGATAGAGCGTGACAGGCTGGCGGCTGCCGACCAGATCGGCAATGCGCCAGTCGCATCGTGCCGTCACCCGCGCCACCACGGGATCGCGGTAGAGGCCGAGAAAGGACATGGCGGTGGACAGCACGCCGCTGCGTTCGTTCTCGCTTTTGTTCAGCAGCTCGCGGGCCGACGACGCGATGACGGGATGAACGCCGCTCGGCCCAAGATGCGGCGTATCCATCATGGCGCGCAAGGTCGCCTCGACCGGACGGCGGGGGTCGGACAGGAAATTGGCGACGCCCGCCAAGGCCTTGTCCTTCTCCGCATAGAGAACATGCAGGATCGCGCCGACCAGCAGGCTATGGCTGGTCTTTTCCCAATGGTTGCGCTTGTCGAGGCTGCCTTCGGGATCGACCAGAATATCCGCAATGTTCTGCACGTCCCGAACCTCCCACTCGCCCCGTCTCACCTCCAGCAGCGGGTTGTAGGCGGATGATCCGGCATTGGTCGGATCGAACAGCAGGACTCGGCCATGCTTCGCGCGAAAGCCCGCTGTCAGCGTCCAGTTCTCGCCCTTGATGTCATGGACGATGCAGCTTCCCGGCCATGTCAGCAGCGTCGGCACCACCAGCCCGACGCCTTTGCCGCTGCGGGTCGGGGCGAAGCATAGGACATGCTCGGGACCGTCATGGCGCAGATAGTCCCTGTCGTAACGGCCGAGCACCACGCCATCGGGGCCGAGCAAGCCGGGGCTGCGGATTTCCTTTTCCTCCGCCATCGCGCTGATCCGTAGGTGACGACGTTGCGGGCCTCCCGCGCCCGGATGATCGACATGAAGATGGCGGCGACGATTGCGAGGAAGCCACCCGATACGGCGATGATGCCACCCTCCACGAAGATCGCGGGCGCATAGGCGTCGAACGAAAACCACCACCAGAAGAAGGCCGGCGGGTGATAGATCGGCAGGCCCGCCAGTTCGAACCATGGCGCTCCAAGCTGCGGCTGAAAGCCGAGGCGGAAGGCAACCCATTGCGTCGCTGCCCAGGTCATCACCAGAACGATGGTGAAGACGACAGCGATTTGGCCCCAAAGGATTCGTCCTCCGCGCATCGGGACTCCGATCATCAAATGATACGAAGCCGATCAGAGGATGGGTGCCCCCACGGATATCAACCGGAAATCGCACCCGGGAGGGCTGCCGGATACTATCGGCGGCAAAAAGGACGGGTTGCAGCGGGCATCCGGCTGCAATGCTCGCCCTTCATGCCGTCGGCCTTGTGAACACATAGACCAGCCCGAATCCCATCAGCCCGCCGACGAGTGCGATCAGCAGCCAGCCCGGACGACCGCCCCAAAGAAAGAGCCCGAATCCGAGCATGGTGCCGCCCAGCGACATCCATTTCGCCCGCATCGGGATCGCCCCGCGCTCGCGCCAGTCGCGCAGTAGCGGGCCAAAGCGCGGATGGGCCAGAAGCCAGTTCTCCAGCCGCTGCGAGGATCGCGCGAAACAGGCCGCTGCCAAGATCAGGAAGGGCACCGTCGGCAGCACCGGCAGGAAGGCCCCCACGAAGCCGAGCCCGGTGAAGAACAGCCCCAGCGCCAGGAACAGCCAGCGCAGGGCAGTCGATTGCCGCGCGGGACGAGTCATGCGCGGGTCCGTCGGCGCTTCAGGAAAGGCTCGTTCAGGAAGGTGCCGAAGGGGAACAGCGAGGCGGCGAAGGTGCGCAGCCAGTCGGTCACGCTCCACCCCCGCCCCCACAGCGCGGCGATCATCAGCGCGACATAGGCGAGGAAGGCATAGCCGTGGACCGGCCCCATCACCTGCACCCACGCGGGATTGTCCAGCGCGTATTTCACCGGCATCGCGACTAGGAACAGCAGGATCGTCGTCACGCCCTCGACTACGGCGACCAGCCGGAAGAGGTCGAAGAGCCGGTTAGAAACGGGGCGGGCGTCAGCCTGGCTCATGGCTCGGGTCCTTCCTTATGCGTTCGGGGCGGAAGCCCATACCGATCAGCCGCCCCATCAGCCGCGACAGCACCGGCCAGCGGGCGATCAGGCGCACGAAGCCCGGCGGGCGCGGCGCGGCCTTGCCCTTCGCGTTGCGCTTGCGGCGCATCATCCGCTGCAAGCCTTGGGTGGCGCGGGTCGGGAACATCCGCCGCGCCTGCACCTTTGCCAGATCGGCATCGCGCAGCCGCCCCTCGCGCAGCGGGCGGGCGAGGATATTCGCCGCCGCCACCGCATCCTGGATGGCAAGGTTGACGCCGAAGCCGCCGACCGGCGACATCGCATGGGCGGCATCACCGATGCACAGCACGCCGGGCGCCCACCAGCGCCGCAAGCGGTCCATGCGGATCGACAGCAGATGCACCTGATCCCAATCGGCGATCTCCTCGAACCGATCCGCGGGCAGAGGCGCCAGCGCAGCCAGCGCCTGACGAAAGGCCGGCAGGCCAGCGGCCTTCACGTCGTCGAAGCTGCCCTTGCGGATGACATAGCCGCATTGCCAGAAATCGCCCCGGTCGATCAGCACCAGCCCCTGCTGCGGCCCGGCATAGCTCATCGCCGGGGCCGGATCGTCGGGCAGGCGCGACAGCCGCAGCCACAGAACGTCCACGGCCGAGCCGAAGTCGATCACCTCAAGCCCCGCCTGCGCACGCACCACGGAATGTCGCCCATCCGCGCCGATCACCAACGGCGCGCGGATTTCGCCCGTGCCACTATCGCTTTCCCACGCGACACCGCCGCCCGGCAGCAGACCGGTGACGCAATGGCCCATCAACAGGGTGAAACCGCGCAGACCGGCGGCCTTCGCGGCCAGAAAGTTCAGGAAATCCCATTGCGGCATGAAGGCGATATAGCGGCAATCCAGCGGCAAGCGGCTGAAATCGGCGATGGTGACCTGCCGCCCGGCGATCTCGGCATGCAGGTCGGCGGCCTTCTGATGCGGCAGGGCCAGAAACTCGTCCAGCCAACCCAATTGCACCATCAGTTGCAGGGTCGAGGGGTGAATCGTGTCGCCGCGGAAGTCGCGCAGGAAATCCGGGTGCCGTTCAAGCACGGTGACGCGCAGCCCGGCGCGGGCCAGCAAAAGCCCCGCCATCATCCCCGCGGGCCCGCCGCCCGCGATCACGCAATCCTGCCATGTTTCAGTCATCGAAAACCACCAGCCAAGAATCTCTGCCGATATGGTCTCTGGCTTGGCGGTAGCGGCGATCCCGTCGCAAACCGCCGGCTGGATGGATCGGATGCCTCGTTTTACCGCCCCGCCTCTGTAATGACCACCTCCGCCATGACGCAGATCGCTGTCCGAATCCGGGCCATTCGTCGCAGCTCCGGCCTGGGATGGGAAGGCGGACATCCAGGCCAGCGGTCGCTTCGCCTGAAAGAACCGGCTCGGACGGGCGATCAGATGTCCCGGGCCGCTTGCCGGTGGCGTTCCTCACTCTCCTCCCTGATCCCGTTCATGATCCGCCGGTAATGCTCGGCATATTGCAGACAGGCTTCCATCGCGACGCTGTCGTTACGCGCTGCCGCCTCCCGTGCGTGATACAGATATGTGGTGACCAGATCCTGCGCCCTGCCGCGGAGCTTCCCCGCCGGACCTGAACTCTCGTAGATCCGGTTGATGAGACTGCCGATATTCGACGGCCGGCGCTGTCCAGTCCGAAAATACTGCTGGTGTCGTTGCTGATTCATCCTGCCTCTATGGCTCGCACCGATCTTCGGGGCGATAACGTGCCCGCGTCTTTCCGGCGAGGGCGAGCAGATCGCGCAGGGTCTTGCTGCGGTTCTGCGGCGACCAGAGCGCGTAGAGCCGCACCGGCTCGTCGTCATCCGCGATCCGGCGCCAGATCAGACCTTCCGATACCGAGGCCTTCAGACTGGTGCCGGAAAAAGTGACGCCCTCGCCATGGGCGACCATCTGCATGAGCGTGTCCCGTTCCACGTCGACGCGGCGAAAATGCAGGGTTATTCCATGTTCCGCCATCCGCCGCACGGCATGGTCCCGCACCAGCGGCCCTGCCCCACCGTGCCTGATCAGAAAGGTCTCGCCGTCCAGATCGCGCCAGAAGATCTCATCCCTCCCGGCAAGCCGATGGCTCTCGCCGAGCATCAACACCAGCGGCTCCGACCAGAGCAACCGGCTGTGGCATTGCGGGGCACGCGGATCGCCGACCACCAGGGCGATATCGACATGATCCCCGATGACGGCGGGAACCGCTTCCTCGACCGGCCCTTCGGTGACGGCGTGGTCGATCTGGCCGAGACCGGCGGCGATCTCGGCCACGAAGGCCCGCCCGGCCTCCGTCAGACGCACGCCCCTGTGGCGGCGCTCGAAGACGATGATACCGATCTCTTCTTCCAGGTTGCGGATCCGCGTGCTGAGGCTGGACTGGCTCATGCCGAGCGCCTCGGCCGCATGACGGAAGTTCAGGTGTTCGGCCACCGCGAGAACCTGCGTCAGCGACAGCAGCGATATCCGCCGCCCGACGCGGGCAACGCTGCTGCGGGCGGTCATCCGCTGACCTGAGGATTCATCACCGCTCATGGGCCATTCTCCTCACACCCACATGCCTGCAGAGGCTGCAAAAAATCCCGGACCATGCTGTTCCTCCTCTTACTGCCCTGTCCCTCGTCGTGTTTGCCGCCCATGGTTCTGGCTGGCTGACCGGACGAGAACGCGGAGATCCGGATGGCAGGCGTGCAAAGGCAAAATCGGTTGGTGGTTCAATTCCTCATTGGCTGGCCAGCGCCTCGACTGGGCTTAGCCTGGCGGCGCGGATGGCGGGGACCAGGCCGAAGGCGGCGCCCATGGCGGTGGCGCCGGCCAGCGCGCCAAGCGCCACGGTGACGGAAAACACCACCGGCATGCCGAAGCCCGAGGCGGCGACCGCGCCGATCCCGCCCGCCAGCGCCAGCCCGGCCAGGCCGCCAAGCGCCGACAGCACCGTGGCCTCGGTCAGGAACTGCACCAGGATGTCGCGCATCGAGGCGCCGGTGGCGGCGCGGATGCCGATCTCGCGCGTGCGTTCGCGCACGGTGATGAACATGATGTTCATCACCCCGATGCCGCCGACGAAGATCGAGATCGCCGCGATGGCGCCCAGCAGCAGGTTCTGCGAGGCGCGCTCGGCCTCGGCCGCGGCAAAGGCCCCGGCCGCATCGGCCAGCCAGAAATCCTCGGCCCCGTGGCGCTGGGTCATCACCCGGCGCAGCAGCGCGTTGGTTTCCTCAAGCCGCGCCATGTCCTGCAATGCGACCACGATCACCGACAGCTCGCCCGGCCCGTAGACCCGGCTTTCCAGGCTGGCAAGCGGCATGGCCACCACCTTGTCGCGGTCGCTGCCGTTCTGGCTCAGCCCCTTGGCCTCCAGCACGCCGCCGACCAGAAAGGGCGACATGTTGACCATGACGAACTCGCCCGTCGGATCGCGGGTGTCGGGAAACAGCGTCCGCGCCACGGTCGCGCCCAGAAGCAGCACCGGGCTGCCGCCGCGCTCGTCCGTTTCGGAAAAGAAGCTGCCGCGCACCACGTCCCAGCCATGCACGCCGCGGAAATCGCGGTCCGTGCCCAGGATGTCACTGTCGATGGACAGCCCGCCCGCGGCGACCCTCGCCTGTTCCCACCGCCCCGGCATCACGCCCGCGACATTGGGCAGGCCCTTCAGCGCCATCGCATCCTGAAGCGTCAGCGGCCGGCGCGGCATGCGCGTGTCCTGGTCCGAGCTGACCACGACCCAGTTGGTGCCGATGGCCGAGGCGCGGCGGATGAATTCCTCCTGCGCGCCGCGACCGATGGCCAGCATGGCGACGACCGAGGCCACGCCGATGACGATACCCGACAGCGTCAGCGCGGTGCGCACCGGGCTGGCGGCGATGGCGGCAAAGGCCGCGCGGGCGGCCTCGCGCAGGGTAGAGAGAAGCGCCGGGCGGCGGTGGACCGGCGGCGGCAACGCCGGGGCGGGCTCGGCCGGCGGGGCAAAGCCGCTGTCGCCGGCGATCCGCCCCTCGGCCACGCGGATCACCCGATCGGCGCGGGCGGCGATGTCGGCGTCATGGGTGATCAGGATCACCGTATGGCCCTTGGCGGCAAGATCCGAGAGCAGCCGCATGACCTGCCGGCCGCTTTCGGCGTCGAGCGCGCCGGTCGGCTCGTCCGCCAGGATCACCGCGCCGCCGTTCATCAGCGCCCGCGCGATGGACACGCGCTGCTGCTGGCCGCCCGACATCTGCGCGGGACGCGCGCCCATCCGGTGCCCCAGCCCGAGGCTTTCCAGCAGCGCCGCCGCCCGCGCCCGCCGCGCCTCGCGCGCGGCCCCGGCATGGCTGGCGGGCAGCGCGACATTCTCCAGCGCCGTCAGCGTCGGGATCAGGTTGTATTGCTGGAAGACGAAGCCGAAGAGGCGATTGCGCAGCCCCGCCTGCGCGTCGCGCGACAGCCGCGCCACGTCCTGCCCGGCCAGGTGATAGCTGCCCGCCGTCGGCCGGTCCAGGAGGCCGAGGATGTTCATCAGCGTCGACTTGCCGGACCCCGAGGTGCCGACGATGGCCACGAACTCGCCCGCGCGGATGTCGAGGTCGATGCCGCGCAGCACATGGGCGCGCGCCGCACCCTCGCCGAAGACCCGGTGCAACCCGCGGATGCGGATCAGCGGGGGGTCATCCGCCGGGGCGGTCACGGTGCGATCCTCAGCAAAGGCTCGCCCTCGGTGGGGCGTTCTCCGGTGATCACCAGCTCGCCTTCCTCCAGCCCCGAGGTGATCTCGACATGGGAGCGGGTGCGCATCCCGGTCCGGGGGTGGCGGGTTTCCGGCGTGCCGGCCGCACTGAGAACGCGCACGGCCCCGTCCTCGTCCAGCGCCGAGACCGGGATGGCCAGCACATCCGCCGCGCTTTCGGTGACGAAGAAGACCTGCGCGGTCATGCCCGAAAGCAGCGCGCCGCCCGGATTGGCGATGTCGAACAGCGCCACATAGGTGACGACGGAATTGGCCTCCTCGCCCTCCTTGACCGGCGGCGCGGGCAGCACCTGGCGCAGGGTGGCGCGATGCTTGCGGTCGGGAAAGCCGAGCGTGGTGAACCAGACCGGCATGCCGGGGCGCAGATGCACCACATCCGCCTCGGAGACGTCGCTGCGCACCGTCATGGTGGCCAGGTCGGCGATGCGCAGGATCAGCGGCGTGTCGTAATTGGCGTTCAGCGTCTGCCCCTCGCGTGCCAGCGCCGCGACCACGGTGCCGGCCATGGGCGAGGTGATGCGCGAGCGGGCCAGCGTCGCCTCCTCGGCCCGCAACCCGGCGCGGCTGCGGCGGATGGTGGCGTCCAGCGCCTCGATCCGGGCGCGCAGCACGTCGCGGTCACGCTCGGCCTCTTCCAGCGTCACCCGGCTGCTGCTGCGCCCGGCCAGCGAGGAATGCCGCCCGGCCTGGCGCTCGGCAAAGCCCAGCTGCGCCTGCAATTCGCTGCGCTCGGCGGCCAGGCGGGCCAGTTCGGCCTGCAAGCCCTCGACCTGCGCCGCCTGCACCTCGGCGTCGATCTCGGCCAAGAGCTGCCCGGCCTCGACCCGGTCGCCGGCGGCGACATGCAGCCGGCGCAACTGCCCCGAGACCTGCGCGCCGACATCGACATGGGCATGGGGCTCGATCCGGCCCGAGGCGGTCACGGCGTTTTCCAGGTCGCGGCGGATGACTGGCGCGGTGTCATAGGCGACGGCGGGCGGTCCCCCGCGCAGATGCCACAGCCCCGCGCCGGCTAGGGCGGCCAGCGCCAGCACGGTCAGCACGACCCACCGCTTGCCGGGGCGCCGGGTCGGGGGCGATTCCTGCCATGGCGCAGGGATCTTCGCGCCGTGATTGAGGGCGTTCATTCGGCAAACCCATCCTTGATCCGTTCGGGGCTGGCGACGACGGCTTGCGATGGTTCGGTATGACCTGCCCGGATGACCCGAACACGATCCTATACGTCTTGACCTGGCTTGGCGGCCCGGTGCCGGGCTCTCGCAGATAGCGAGGCCGGCAGCCGGCAGGGCTGGCTCAGGACGCTCCGGCGCCGGACAGCAGCCCCGGCACATGCCCAGGCTCATGTCCCATACCGCAAATCGTGGTGCAACAGGATGCTGCACCGCGCGTTCAAACTCTCATCGATACGCAGCGGGCAGCTTCTCCAGATCGACCCGAATGACCGAATCCAGCGCGCCTTCGCGATAGTCGGAATGCTCCTTGTCATGCGGAACCTTGACGGTCACGAACAGGGTCTGGCCGTCTTCGCTGACCTCAATGCTGTTGGGGTGCACGGGCAGCGGAATGCGCTGCTTTACCGCATAGTCCTGCGCACCGATCACCACCAGCCCGCCGGTGCCTGCGTTTTCCTTCCGTGTCGTGCCCCGCCAGGTGGCATAAATCTCCGACCGGGCAGGATTGAATGCCACGTCCAGCGTGCCGGGGCCGACAGGGATTTGATTGACCACCTTGCCGTTGGCGATATCGAAGACGTAAATCGCACCCTTGTTCGCGTCGGCCGCAAACAGGCGCTGGCCTTCGGTGTCGATCGCCAGATTGAGGAAGAAATGCTGTGAAGCCTCGGCCGCCTCCTCGGTCGTATCGCCGGTCGAGATCATGCCTACCCGCTCGCCGCTGACCGCGTCGATGACCGAGATTTCCTCGATCCCGCCACCGCTGGCGTAGAAACGTCCCGCATTCGCATTATAAACCGCACCGGCCGGCCATAGCCCGCCCTCGATCCGGTGCAGCAACTCGCCCGCCTTCAGGTCCACAATCCAGACCACGCCCTCGCGGCCGGGACTGGTGACGAAGGCAAGGCCCCTGTCTTCGTCCAGCGTGATCATGCGGGTGTGTTCGAAGCCGCCCTCCTCCTTTTCCAATCCGAGCTGGATGGTGTCGAGAATCTGCCCGCCCTTCGCGTCGATCACGGTCAGCGAGCCGTCCAGCGTATTGCCGGCGTAGAGCCGCCCGGTTCTGCGGTCCAAGGCCAGCGCAAAGGGCCGGCGGGGCAGCTGGATCTGGCGAATGGGGTGCAGGTCATCGGCGTCCAGCACATGGATGAAGCCCGCCGTGCCTTCATCGAAGGACGGCACCGACGCGACGAAGGCCAGCCCTTCCTCCATCCAATGCACGACCTCATAGGCGCCGGGGATCGTGTCGGTGCGGATCATGGCGGGGGCAAATTCGGCCGTTGTCAGCGGTGCGGGTTCATTCGGCGCCTGCTGTGCGACAGCGGGCATCGCTAAGGTCAGTGCCAAAGCCACTGGCAGCACCATACGGAGCAAGTCTGTGCGGATAGTTAAGGGGATCATCAGTATCTTCCTGTTTCGAGCCGCAAGTACGGTGGTTCAAGGGAAGGGGCGGAAACGACCAGCAATGACCGCATCCATTACGAATTGGTTCGGGTTCTCACGAGACTCTGAAACTCCCGAACCCTCACATGAATACGATTACCTCAGAATGTACTGCGGAACGTCAACGCGATCTCGCGCGGGGGGCCGTAGAAATTGTTCTTGGACAAGGTGCCGAGCTGCGCATAATAGCCTCTATCAAAGACGTTGTTGATATTCAATGTCAGTGACGCGTCGTCGCTGAAATCATAGCGTACACTCAGATCCGCTACGGCATATCCACCTTGCCCAAAATTGAAGGGTACCTCGCTCCACTCCCCACCGGCACGCTCAACCCACTCCGTCCCACTAACCTTGGTGGTGCTTTGCGCGCGCAGGCCGGCGCCGATCGTCCACTTCGAATAATCATTAGGAAGGTTGTAGTTCGCCCATACCTTCAACAGATGTCTTGGTGTGATGGCGCTGTAAACACCGTTAGTTTCTTTATTTTTGTTGATATTAAGCGTATAGCCGGCGAATAGTTGAAGCCCTGACGCGACCTCACCTGAAACCTCTATGTCCAACCCCCTGCTAGTTACCTCACCATCGTCGAGATAACAGCAACTACTACCATTTCCTGGGTTAGACGCACCAGCGTAACGGGGATCCCGAACGGCCTCGCCCTCGCGCTTAGTATAGTAAGCCGCGAGGCTTGCGTTCATTGCTCCCCCCAGAAGTTCTCCCTTAAGACCAGTTTCGAAGGTGCGTCCGGTAATCGGGTTTAACGGCGATCCCGGCTCAGGGCCACGCAAATAGCGTGATTGCGATTGATAAATCGTTGCAACGCTTGCATATGCTGTCCAATCCCGGTTGAGGTCATGCGATACTGCAGCAAAAGGCGTCAGCACCCCATTATCGCTGTAATCAATAGCCTCACGCCAATTCACCGACCCGTCGCGATTGTAACTCGCTCGATGAAAGGAATACTTGTAATTTCCATAACGCGCGCCAAGGATGATCCGGGTTTGATCGCTCATTTCGAACTTTCCACGCGCGTATACACCATAGCGCGTTTCCGTGTATGGGTGGAAATTGAAATAATAATCTCCAGGAAAATCCGGTATAGTCGCAATCGGCCAATTCGCATCGTCCACATCGTCCAGATTGACTGCTGGTCCGGTGAATTCGCTGCGGTTTACGTCTGAGCTGTGCTTTGCATAGTCTAAGCCAATAACAATATCTGCGCGACGCCCAAGCAGATCAAAATCGCCAGAGATATTCGTATCAGCTTGGATCTGATAACCATCGGCCCAATTATGTGACCCGTTAAAGACCAAGCCATCGCCGGTCAGCGGATCAACCGCACCTGCCAGGTAGCCATAGAGGCCGCGGTATTTATGCTCGGCATAAGTAAGATTACTATTCCAAACCCAACCATTGGCAAAGTCATGCCGCAAACCCGCAAAAATCTCCCAGCCCTTATGATCCAGATCGGCCCAATCGGTGCCGAGGCTGGCTTCGACTGGAAGGCCGATATCAGAACCGTCCAGATAGCGCGGCATACCAGCCCACCAGGGAGCACTGCGCTGCCGATCGTAGCTACCACCAAAGGTTAGAACGGTGCTGTCGCCTAGGTCCGCTTCGATGATCGCGTAGAACGACCGGTTGTCCAATTCGCCCCCGTTATAGAAGGTGTCGCCCTTTTCCGCAGAAAGGATCATACGCGCCCGCACGTCGCCATCCTTAGTTAACGGGGTGCTGTAGTCATAGCTTACCGTCGCCCGATTCCAGTTGCTGTAGGACAGTTCGGCTGTGCTTGCCCGCTCGTCCAGCGGCCGCTTGCGTACCAGGCTAATGATACCGCCCGCCTCGCCATTACCCGAGAACAGCCCATCGGCCCCACGTAGCACCTCAACGCGATCATAGCGCGATAAGCCGATACTGCCGATCGCATCGTAGGAACTGGTCACGCCGACCGCGCCGCCGTCGATGCGCAAATTGCTGATTTCAAAGCCACGCGCGAAAAATCGGCCCGCGCCATAGTACTGATCCGGGGTCACGGTCACACCAGTCGCGCTGTTCATGGCGGCGCCAAGGTCCGTCAGACCGCGATCCTTAATCTGCCGCGTGGTGATCACTGTGACAGATTGCGGCGTCTCCCGCAGGGTCTCGTCGGTTTTCCCGATGGTACTGGCCGTCGTCGTATAGCTGTTGCTACCCTCGGTGTTCGCACCGCCTGCCTGAATCGTAATCGTGTCCAGCATGATCGAGCCGTCCGGGGCCACGCCCGATGCCCCTGCGCTGATCGGCACGATCGTCACCGTATTGGCGGCGGTGTATTGATACGTCAGACCGCTGCCCGCAAGGAGACGGGAAAGCGCCTCATCCGCTGTCAGATTTCCGGACACACCCGGCGACTGCTTGCCGCGCACGAGATCGGCCGGGTAGAGGATCTGGAGGCCAGAGCGTTCACCGAAACGCGTGATGGCCGAACCGAGCGGTCCGGCAGGCACCGCATAAGTAATTGACGCCTCCTGGGCTGCTGCGGGAAGATAAAGCCCGCCGCCCGAGATGATGGCTGTCGACGTCAACAGCGCGAGGGTAATGCGCATGCCAAGACCCGCCTTGGCATGACTGCGGGGGAAACTCTGCCTCATGATATCAAAACTCCCGTCCATATGGTTGAGGCGGCACCCGAAACGATGCCTGATATCCCCTAGACGGCTACTGGGCGGGGGCACCTCACCCCCTCCGGCAAACTTTCTTAACTTTTTTGTCGGGAAATCGGCTGCGGCCCGGTCAGGCGGGACGCAGCACGACCAGATAGCGCGTTACATGAGTGCTGCGCACCGGAAGGGTGTTCTCGATGGCCTCCAGAACCCCATCGGGGTTGGAGATGTCGAAGATGCCGCTGACCCGCATGTCCAGCAGCCTGTCGCTGGTGACCTGGATGGTTCCGCTGCGGTAACGATTGACGTCGGCCAGAACCTGGCGGAGCGGCCGGTCCTCGAAGATCAGCTTGCCGCGCAGCCATGCGGTTTCGATATAGGCATCGAAAGGCTCCACTGTGCCGGGCGCACCGTTGCCGAAGGAGATGCGCTCGCCTTCTTCAACCCGGACCTCGTCCAGCCCGGTCGATTGCACGGTGACGGCGTGCTCCTCGACCGCGATGGTCGTGCTGCCATCCCAGAGATGGACGGAAAAACGGGTGCCCAGCGCAGTGATGATCCCGCCCTCCGCACGCACGCGGAACGGACGAGGATCTGCTGCAACGTCGAAAAACGCCCGCCCTCGCTGCAGATGGATGCCTCGGACTTGATTGTCGAATTCCAGCGCAAAGGCCGTATCGGCATCAAGATCGACGGTGCTGCCGTCTTCCAGCGTGGCACGACGGGTTTCGCCCGTGCCGGTGTATTCGTCGCTTTGCAGGAAATCCGGCAGGCCGTTCAGCGCGAGGTAGCCGCCGGCCAGCCCCGCCGCGATACTGCCTGACAGCACCATGCGTCGGGATATTACCGGAGTAACCGGCGGCATCGGGGTAATCGACCGCGGATCCCGGACAGCATCAAGGTCGCTCCAGATTCCGCCGAGCTTCGCATATTCTTGCCGGTGCCGGAGATCGGCGGCAAGCCAGGCGGCATGGCGGGCACGGTCGGCTTCTGTGGCATCCCCCGAGTTCATGCGCACGAACCAGGCAAGCGCCTCGTCACGGACATCGCCTCCGTGGCCTTGCAGGTCTGGACTATCTTTGGCTCGTGCCATCGGGGTCACCGGCTAATGGATATGTCTTCCGGACGGAAATGGGGACGAGGTGGAGAGATCCTTCTCTATCCAAGACGGATGAGGAACCCAACCACCTCACCCCCGGTTGTGGATTTCGCATATCAGAGGTCATCAAGCAGGTCACCCAAACCGTCACGGCACTGTGCGAGCGCCTTCATGATCAGCTTTTCCACCGCGCTTCGGCTGATCCCCAGACGGGTGGCGATGTCGGAATGGCTCAGCCCGTCGAACTTGTGCATGAGAAAAACCTGTCGCTGCCGGGCCGGCAGGTCAGCGATGATCGCTTCCAGACGCGCCACGCGCTGACGAAAATCGACGATACGTTCTGCCGAAGGAAGGTCGGCAGGCCGGTCATGGAACTCCGCCGTCGTGAAGTACCTCTCGCGGACCCCTTGCGCGCGAAGTCGGTCTATCGCCAGATTTTCCGCCACCTGCCCGACATAGGCGCCGGGGCTCGATATGTCCTGAACATCCTGCGCCCTGGCGAGTTTGAGCCACGTATCCTGCATCACGTCCTGGGCATCGGATACGGTGCCCAACCGTCGCGTCAGACGGCGCGTCAACCTGTCGTAGCCGCTCATCAAAGCGCCGAAAACCCCATGCGGATCGTCACGCTCGCCCATGTCCCGCGTCCCTCGCCGACATGGACAGCAGCCCCCGAACAACTGATTCCTGCATATGGCCATGCCACATGACTGCAAACTGCCTGAGACTGTCGCTTTCTTCTGGGGTCATTCCGGAATTCCGCTCTCCAACCATGAGCAGCGACACATGACGCTGAACAACTGAGCTGGCTGGTAGCTGACCCGCGCATCACACTATTGTGTGCCTCGGCAAGAGGCAACGGCACATCCACAGATAAACACCGACGCATCAAGGAGGATTCACGGCGCCAAGGTCTGCGCGCCGCACCACGGCCTGATGCGGTCAACCTACAGGCCCAGCCCCCGCTGCCGTCCTAACTGCCACGACACCGATCCGCCCTGCACGACGCCCATGACCTCGCGGCCGAGCTGGCGGTCGATGACCGGCCGCCACGGGACAAGGGTGAATTCATGGGATTGCTCAACCACGGCGAACTTGCCGCTCGATAGCTGCACGGTGCCGGTGAACTTGCCGCTGACGTTCTCGCCGTCCGTGGCGGCGCGGAACGGCAGCCCCTTGCTCTCGGCCATCACCGCGCCGACGCGGGCAACCTCGCGCTCGCGCAAGGTGGCGAGAAGGTTGCGCCGGTAAAAGACGCGGCCATTCCGTGCTCGGGTGGCGTCGCCCTGTTCGATATGATGCTCGCGGCGCTGGTCCATCGCCTCGCGCACCTGCTGGCCGAAGCCGGTCGGCGCAAGGTCGGCCGTCTCGCCATGGATCAATCGGCGGTCCAGCCATGTCGCGCCGTCCAATCCGATCTGCTTTTCCAGACCGACCGGGGACAGGACGCGCACACTGGCTTGCCGGTCGCGGCCGGCGTCATGGGCGGCGGCGCGGCTGACCAGATCATCGGGGATGCTCCATTGATCTGCGTCGATGCGCTCGACGATCCCGGCCCGGCGCAGCGCCTCCAGCCGGCGCACATGGGCATCGACATAGCCCTCATAGTCGCCGCCCGGAACGCGGCCCTCGAACTTCGCCTGCTCCAGATGGCGGCTCGGTCGATAGATGCCGTCCTCGGCGATGGCGGTGATGGTGCGGTCGGACGGCCGGGCTGCCGCTTCGGCCGGGCCGATCTCGACGATGCTGCCGATGCGGGCATCCTCCAGCCGCTCGGGCGCGATGCCGGCGATGTGGTGGGTGCGGCCGTCGATCCCGTCCACCACGACCGTCAGGTTCTCGCCCAGTTCGTCGGACAGGTGCTTGTCGATAACGCGGCCGGTGATGGGCAATGCGGGCGATCCGTCATGGATTTGGAAGCTCATCGGATCGCGGTCCAGACCATCGGCCTTCAGCGCCTCGTGCATGGTGCGGATGATGTCGCCGCGTGCGCCCAACTCGCGCAGGGTGGGTTCCAGCCGCTCGCTCAATTCCCAGATACCGGGCGCGTGTTCGGTGGCGAGGCCCATGCTCTCCAGCCTGGCAAGCCGGCGCAGGCGAAGGCTTCGCTCGAATTGCCGCCGGGGGCGTGCTGGGCTCAAGGCGCAGATCGAGATGCCGCGCATCGGCTTCCTCGGCCATGGCGCGGTCGAGCCGCGTGAACCGATCCTGATCTATCTCGTCGGTGAGCTTGCGGGTCTGATCGCCAGATCAAAGGCGAGTGTGAGGGTCTGGACGCGGCCGGCGAACCCGGATTTCCCGCGTGTGAACTGACCGATCTGGGGCATGGCAAGTCTCCTGTGGTTGATGGTTGAAGTGCGAAGTCACTGCGTCGGCGCGCGCCATTCAAAGCGGCCGTCGCCTTCCTCATCGGTCCAGAGCGGGATCGCCCTACCGATGACGGAATTTGCGGGGATGGCGCCGAAATATCGGCCGTCGAGGCTGTCGCGGACCTCCCGGTTCATCAGGAGCAGCTCGCCCTCGCGGATCACGCGGCAGCCCTGCCAGACGGGCAGATCGCGGCCGAGCCGATCGCGCGCCAGCGCCTCGCCCATCCCGATCCCGTCCAGCGTGACCGTCAGACCGTCACGGCAAACCCGCTGTCCCGGCAGGCCGAGCACGCGCTTCAGGAGCGGCACGACCGTCGCGACATAGCCGCGTTCGGCGATGAAACCGGCGAGCGGTTCAGGCGGCATGACGGCGACCAGATCGCCGATGGCCGGCTGCGGCTCCGGGCGCAGCATGTAGAACCCGACCGGCACGCTGGCGCTGGCATTCCAGATCAGCCGCGGCGCGATGTCGAGCAGCGAAAGGCCGAGGACGGTCAGCGCCGTCAGATATGTTGCCCAGAAATATCCGGCGGACGTCATGGGTCGATCCTCCGGCGGCCGATCCATGCGGCATGGCGTTCGGGCGTATAGGGATGCGGCTCCAGACCGGCGGTCAGGCGATTGTGGACGTACCGCCAATAGTCCGGCGATACTTCCGTCGGATCAAAGCCAAGCGCCTCCACGGCGTCGATCACCTGCAAGGCGTGCTGCACCTTCGGCCAGCCACTGAGGCGCAACAGGATTTCACCGCCGGGGCGGACGAAGGGTAGCGTCTGGAACGGCTCGCCGCGACCGATTGCCCGCACAATGTCGATGCGGGAAACGATCGTGCCGTAGTCGTTCGAGGCCCAGCGGACGAAGGCGAGGACCGCATCCGGCGCGAAACCGACGAGGCTGCGGCGGCGGTCGATGATCTGCTCATAGCTCTTGCGGCCGAACCTGATCCAGCGCTCGATCTTCTTTCGCTGGAAGGTCAGCTCGACCAGGGTGGTGACTGGCGCTGCACCGGCGGGATCGTTCCCCTGCTGCCGCGAAAACCTCGCCTTGATCGCCGACACCAGCATCTCGGGGGCCAGGGTGGCGCGGGAACTGGATGCGCTGGTCAGGATCTACGGCAAGCCGGCCTGTGTCGTCAGTGATCGACGAGGATCAGAAAACGATCCGGGGGATCGTTTTCCCGAGGAGGGGCACCGAGTTCACCAGCAAGGCGATCCTGAAATGGGCCAACGAGAACGGCGTCGAATGGCATTATATCGATCCGGGCAAGCCCCGGCAAAATGGCTACATCGAGTCATTCAATGGCAGCCTGCGCGACGAGCTTCCCCGTATCGACCGGGAACTGTCGAAGCTGCTGGCCGCGCTGAAGGCCGGCGGCCCGATCCAGGCCATCGTCGACGACATGAAGCGGCTGGAAGCCCGCAAGGCCGAGTTGACCGCAAAACTGGCCAATGCCGACGAGCCGCCGCCCCTGCTGCACCCGAACATGGCGGCGCTCTATGCTCAACGCATCGCAGAGCTTTCCGAGAACCTGCGGCACGAGGACAACCGTGCGCAGGCGGCGGAGATCCTGCACTCGCTGGTCGAGCAGGTGACGCTGGTGCCGGAGGATGGCGAACTGGCCATCGTGCTGCGCGGCGACCTCGGCGCGATCCTGCGCTTCGCGGCGGGCAGGAAGAACCCGGATTTCCTGTCGGAGGCCGAGGCGCTGGACAATCTTCTGGGGCGGATGGAGGCGTCGCGGAGGCCGTCGCCTAGGCAGCAAAAAACCTCCGCAGCCGGGGCTTTGGAGGTTTCGCAATTATCGTTGGTTGCGGGGCAAGCTATGATCTTTACTTGCGCCCGGAGCAAGTAAAGGTGGTTGCAGGTGTGCGCATTCATCAATCCTGGCAGTTTACTTCAACCAATCATCTCACCAAAGGCTCACTTCCACCATATGGCAGTTATGGTCTGTTTCGAACTGCTGCGTAGTTGTCATCACGCAAAGCAACTATGCCACAATACTAATAGTCTATCGGCTCAACCAACCCAGTGCATGGGTGATAGCGTACAAAATTCATACCATCTGTCCCGCGCCAGAAAAAAAACAACGCGATCTACCTATTCGCTCAACGATCTCGCAGCTTCACTGCCCGCCCCACTGCCATTGTCGCCACACCAAGACGCTTCAGCTTGACGATTCGCACATGGGCCTCTTAACGCTTCTTAAAGTATTCCCGGTGGTGCACTCCTCTTTGGACACGCCACAGCAGTGGCGTTGCGGGATTGGCTGGTGAACCGGAAGCGCCGCATCGGAACGGGCGGGCAGGCCTATCCGTTCCGACGGCGCCGGCCGGCGGAATTGCCGGCTGGCGGATATTCGATCCGCCCCATGGCCGCGCAGAAGGTTGGGCGGTCAGCCTGCCCCCGGCCCAGGGTCGGAGGCGGTCTCGCCTGCCGGCTTGTTGGCGTTGTCGATCAGGCGGCGGTGGCGGCGAGCCTCGGCCAGTATGTCCTCGAATCGTTCCAGCCCCTTGGCCTCTAGTGCCGCGATCAGCCGCAAATAGGCCTCGGCCGTTGCGCGGGCGTCGCCCATGGCGGTGTGGCGCGCCTCGGGCGGGATTATGATGCCAAGCCGCTCGGTCAGCGCATCCAGCGAATGCGGCACCGACTGGCCCCAGAGCATCGCCGAAAGCAGCACCGTATCCAGCACCTGATTGTCGAAATGCGCCCCGGTCTCGGGCACGGCGCGGCGCAGGAAGCCCATGTCGAAGGGTGCGTTATGGGCGACCAGCACCGTATCCTCGGCGAAATGGTGAAAGGCGGTCAGTGCTGCGGTCATGTCAGGGGCACCGGCCACCATCGCATCCGTGATGCCATGCACGGCGGTCGAGGCAGGCGGGATCGGCCGGCCGGGATCAACCAGCGTGTCGAAACGCTCGCCGGTCAGGCGGCCGCGGGCGATGCGCAGCCCGGCGATCTGCACGATGCGGTCAGCGGCGGGGTCAAGCCCGGTCGTCTCGGTGTCGAAGACCACGCAGGTCAGATCGGCCAGCCGCGACGAGGCCGCGCCGCGCCGCGACAGGGCGAAGTCATAGGTCAGCCCGGCGCTGTCCGGCCGGCCCGGCGCGATCGGCAGTGGCAGAACCAGCCGCGCCTGACCGTCCCGCGCCTCGGTCCAGATGCCGGTGGCATGCGCGGCCAGGATCTCGTGCCCGGTCAGTTCGGGCTGCGCCGGATCGGGCGGTTCGGCCAGCCAGGCCTCCAGCCGGTCCATGGGCAGCGCCGCCCCGGTCCAGAGCAGCAAGAGCCGCGCCTCGGACGCCTCGGCCCCGGCCTCGGCCTCGGCGGCAAGGCGGGGGGCCGCACCCTGTTCGCGCAGGCGGCGGTCCAGATGGCGCAGCAGCCCGTTCACGCCGGCCGCGTCAGCCAGCAGCACCAGCCGAGGCTGGTCGGGCGCCAGGTCCAGCCCGGCGGCCAGTTCGTTCAGCCCAGCCCCTCCGCGCGGGGCGTCACCGCTCATCGCCTCGGTCAGTACGCGCAGGACATTGGCCAATCCCTGCCCCTCGCTCTGGATCGCCTGCGCCAGAGCAGGCGGGATCGGTCCCTCCAACGCACCCAGCATTGGCACCAGGGTCGCGGCATGGCGGCGCAGAGTCTCCAGCAGGTCGCGCGGCGCGGGATGCTGCGGCGGACGGTCGTTCAGGATCAGCAGCGTGCCGCCATCGACCCGTCGCATGCGCCCCCACAGCCGCTGCCCGGCCGAGGTCAGGCAGGTCAGGTCCGTCGCCGCCGCCCCCGCCGCCAGACGCGCCGCCCCGGCCTCCAACGCGCCGCCGGGCAGATGGCGCTCGATGGGGCGGTCCAGCGCGATGCCCGGCAAGAGATGCGCGGCGGAGGCGTTGTAAAACATCACCCGTCCGGCCGGATCGGTCATCACCGCGCCGGCACCGATATCGGCAAGGATGGATTCCAGCGCCTCCTTCTCGCGTTGCAGGTCGGCGGCATGTTCGGCGACCGCATCGGCCAGCGCCTCGGCCGAACGCGCCCGCGCCTCGGCGGCGTCGCGCGCGGCGGGGCCCAGATCGGCAAGATAGCGGGCCTCCTCGATCTCGGGGGTCTGGCCGGTGCGCAAGCCCCCGGCCAGCAGTTCGATCGGGCGGGCCACGTTGCGGTCGAACAGGAACCAGATCCAGACGATCATCCCCAACGCGCCGAACCCCGCGATCAGCGCCGCAAGCGCCAGCGCGTCCAGCATCGCCTGGACCGGGACGCCCCGGCCCGTAAGGCTTGCCCCCGCCACCCACAGCGCCGCCGCCAAGATCGCGAGGACGGCGCCCGCAAGCCCGGCAAAGATCAACAGAACCCGAGCCCTCAGCGACAGCTGCGTCAGCATCGTCCCCCCAGCAGCCGCGCCAGTTCCGCGCGCAGCTCGGACAGCTCGAAGGGCTTGGCGATGAAGCCGTCCGCCCCCAGCGCCAGCCCCTTGCGGCGTTCCACGACCGAGCCGCGTGCGGTCATCAAAAGCACCCGCACATCGTTCAGCGCCGGATCGGCGCGCACATCCTGCACGATCTGATAGCCCGAGACGTCGGGCAGCATCACGTCCAGCAGCACCAGATCGGGACGGTTGGCCCGGATCTCCTCGACCGCGCCGGCACCCGTGGCCATGCGGCGGTGCTTGTGGCCGTCGCGCGACAGCAGGAAATCCAGGGCGGTAGCGATATTGTCCTCATCCTCGACCACAAGGATATCTGCCATCAGCCTCCTCCCCCGCAGACGACGGAATAGGCCGGGTCCGATGGGCCGGGGGGCGACCATGCGCCGCGCGCCGGCCGGACCAGCCCCTTCGCGCAATCGAATTCCTGCGGCACGACCAACGTAGGGCCACGCCGCTCGACCAGCGTGATCCCGGCCCGGCGGATGCCCTCGGCGGTCTCCGAGATGCCGGCCGGATCAAGGGCGGCAAAGCGGATCACGACCGGTGCCAGATAAGTCCAGGGCGCCCAGAGCTGACTGTCGCGGCCCACCAGCAGGATCTGCGCGTCCGCGGGCAGCCGGGCGACCGCGCGGTCATACCAAGCGTAGTCGTTCCAGACCGCATAAGCGACCATAGCAAGGCCGATGCCCGCCGGCAGCAGCCAGCGCGCCGGCGCCCACCCCAGCTTGCGCAACAGGTGCATTCCGGCATAAAGCAGCGCCGCCGCGCCCACGCCGACCGCGATCACGCCCAGCAGTTCGACCCCTATCCCGGTCATACGCCCCTCATCCCAACATCCCCTTGCCGTGGCCTAGCGCCGATTGCATCCCCCGCACCACCACGAAGGCGTCGCGCAGGTGGCTGCGTTGAAAGTCGGGCAGCGCGGCGGGGGACAGGTGGTTCCCCGGCCGTTCGCCCCCGCGGATCTGCGCGGCCTGGTTTTCCAACCGCGTGGTCTGGATCAGGTCATAGGCCGCGATCAAGTCGCGCGCGCCGCTACCCGAGATGACGCCCGCCGCCTGCGCCTCGACCAGCCGTGCCCTGGTGTTGACGGGGGTCAGCTGCCCCTGCAACGCATAGATCCGCGCGAGATCCGCCACGGGCACGACGCCATTGAGTTTCATGTCGATATGGTGGCGATGCTCGCCCGTGCGCGCGGTCGCGAAGCCGCCGATCAACCCCAAGGGCGGGCGGTGTTTCATCGCATTCGAGATCATATGCGCCACGAAGATCGAATTCTTCGCCGCCATGTGCAGGGTTTCCGCCTGAAGCCCGTCCAGCAGCGCGGCATCGCCGCCGATGGCGCGCAGGTCGAACATGACCGAGGCCAGCATTTGCGCCTCGGGGCTGGGATGGGCGATCCAGTCGTGGAAATAGCCGCGCCAGACCCTGCGCGGCTGGCGCCAGCGCGGGGTGATGGCCATCATTTCGCCCGGACAATAGACATAGCCGCATGCGTTCAGCCCGTCGCAGACAAAGCGCGCAAGCTCGGCGAACCACGGATCGTCCGAGTCGCAATCGTCGCCGAGGATCAGGCAATTGTCCTGATCCGACAAGCCGGTCTGTTCCTGCCGCCCCTGGCTGCCGCAGGCCGCCCATAGCCAGGGGCCGGGCGGCGGACCCAGCCGCGCCTCGGCCATGACCAGCAGGCGGCGGGTCACCGCATCGGCGATGTCGGTAATCATCCGGGTGATGGTTTCGTGCCGGTGATGGCCGTTGACCAGTTGCACCAGCAGCGCGGGAATGCGGCCGGTCGCCACCGCCATCTCGGCGACATCCGCCGCTTGCGCGATATCGCGGATCAGCGCCGAGGCCGAGATCGCCAGCACCCGCGTCAGGTCGGTCTGGCTGACCATGCCGACGAAGCGGGCCTTCTCGACCACCGGCAGATGGCCGATGCGGCGCTCGAGCATGATGTTCAGCACGTCATAGCCCAGTTCCGAGGGCGACAGCGTGATCGGCTCGGGCGTCATCACTTGCGCGACGGGCACGTTTCCGTCGCGCCCCTCGGCGACGATGCGGTTCGACATGTCGCGGATCGTGACCAGCCCGACCAGCCGATCCCCGTCCAGGACGCCGATGCTGCTGACGCGGGCGTCGCGCATGGCGCGGGCGGCCTCGATGGCAGGGGTCTGGGGGGTGCAGGTCAGCGGCGCCTGCCGCCCGATCAGGTCGCCGACCTTCAGCAGGGCCAGATCGCCTTCTCGATTGCCGGGCAAGCCGCCGCGGTCGAAGAAGCGCGCCACCGCGCGATGGCTGCCGATCAGCCGCATCAGCTCGGCACGGGGCAGCATCAGCACGGTCGAATCCTCGATGGCCGTCGCCGTGGTAACCGCCACCCCGTCGCGCAGCAGTCCCCTTTCGCCAAAGGAGTTGCGCGTCATCAGTTCGGAAACGGAATCTCCCACGGCATCCGAGACCCGGACCAAACCGCTCTCGATCAGGTAAACCCCCGCCAGCCTGTCGCCGTGGCGATAGATCACGCTGCCGGCCGGATAGGTCCTGCGCTTGAACGACGCCGCGGCCCGCTCCAGCTCGTCCTGCGGCAGGCTGTCATAGGGATGAACCGAGGCGATGAATGCAGCGATGTCGGTCATGGTTCTGCCCTGCCGATTGGCGGAAAGATCGCGCCCCCACGAAGGGACGCGACCGTTCGTCAGTGGGCCTGCGCCGCGCCGGCGCCGCGCGGGACGCGGATCGACTCGACCAGCTCACGCACCTCGACAGGCGGCTCCCTGGTGACGCTGGACACCAGATAGGCCACCGCGAAGTTGATCAGCGCGCCGACGGTCCCGAACGAGGCCGGCGAGATGCCGAACAGCCACGCATCGGCCGTGTCCGGCAGCATGTTGGTACCCGAGATGAAGAACCAGCCCTTGTAGGTGAAGATATAGACCAGCGTCGAGATGACCCCGGCCAGCATCCCCGCCATCGCGCCTTCCTTGTTCATTCGCGTCGAGAAGATGCCCAGCATCAGCACCGGGAAGATCGAGCTTGCGGCCAGGCCGAAGGCCAAAGCCACCGTCTGCGCGGCAAAGCCGGGCGGGTTCAGCCCCAGGATCGTCGCCACCAGGATCGACACCCCCATCGAGATGCGGGCGGCAAGCAGCTCTCCCTTCTCGCTGATGCCGGGGTTGATCGCGCCCTTGATCAGGTCGTGGCTGACCGCGCCCGAGATCGCCAGAAGCAGGCCCGCCGCGGTGGACAGCGCCGCCGCCAGGCCGCCGGCGGCGACGATGGCGATGACCCAGCCCGGCAGGTTGGCGATCTCCGGGTTGGCCAGAACCATGATGTCGTTGTTCACGGTGGTCAGTTCGTTACCCACCAGGCCCTGCTCGGCGACGATCGCCGCTACCGGTGCATTGGCGGCCCCGGCCTCGTTGTAATACTGGATCAGGCCGTCCCCATTCTTGTCCTCCCAGTTCAGCAGCCCGGTCAGCTGCCAGTTGCGCATCCAGTTCAGGTCTTCGCGGGTCTCGATGTCGCTCAGCGACACGGCCGGCTGGCTGAAGGTTTGGCCTGCCTCGGCGCCCGGCCACATGGTCGCGGTCAGGTTGAAGCGCGACATTGAGCCGACCGCCGGAGCGACGGTATAGAGCAGCGCGATGAAGACCAGCGCCCAACCCGCCGACTTGCGCGCATCGGCCACCTTCGGCACGGTGAAGAAGCGGATGATGACATGCGGCAGGCCCGCGGTGCCGATCATCAGCGCCATGGTGAACAGCACCATGTCCAGCGTCGACTGGTGATGGCCGGTATAGGAGCGGAAGCCCAGATCGGTGACCACCTGGTCCAGTGTCGCCAGGAACTTGGTGTCCGATGCGTTCAGCGTGCCGAACAGCCCGGTCTGCGGCAGCACATGGCCGGTCAGTTGCAGCGCGATGAACACCGCCGGGATGGTATAGGCAATGATCAGCACGATATACTGCGCCACCTGGGTATAGGTGATGCCCTTCATCCCGCCCAACACGGCATAGACGAAGACCAGCGCCGCGCCGATCCACAGCCCGGTCGAGCTGGACACTTCCAGATAGCGCGAAAAGGTCACGCCGACGCCGGTCATCTGGCCGATCACATAGGTGATCGAGATGATCAGCAGGCAGATCACGCCGATGATCCGCGCCGTGCCCGAATAGAAGCGGTCGCCGATGAATTCCGGCACCGTGAACTTGCCGAACTTGCGCAGATAGGGCGCAAGCAGCATCGCCAGCAGCACATAGCCGCCGGTCCAGCCCATCAGATAGGTCGAGTTGTCATAGCCGGTGAAGGCGATGAGGCCCGCCATCGAGATGAACGAGGCGGCGGACATCCAGTCGGCCGCCGTGGCCATGCCGTTCATGACCGGGCTGACGCCCCGGTTGGCGGCATAGAATTCGGCCGTGGACCCGGCGCGGGCCCAGATCGCGATGCCGATGTAAAGCGCGAAGGACGCGCCGATGACCAGGAGATTGAGGGTAAATTGGCTCATGGGATGCTCCTCACTCGTCCACGCCGTGTTCGGCATCGAGCTTGTTCATGCGCCAGGCATAGAAGAAGATCAGCACGATGAAGACCAGGATCGAGCCTTGCTGCGCGAACCAGAATCCCAGGTCGGTTCCTCCCACCGATATGCCCGCCACCATCGGCCGCAGGATGATCCCGAAGCCATAGGACACCAGGGCCCAGATGATCATGCACAGCCAGATCAGTTTGAGATTGGCCTGCCAGTATGCGTTTGACGATTGTCTGTCACTCATGTCCTTAAAATCCTCCCTTTTTCAAACATGTCGTTCCGTCTTTTTCGACGTGTTTGCTCCTCCGTTTCTCCCGGCGAAAAGGGCCGGGAGCGTGTTCCGCGCCTGGGTTCAGGCGCGGTTCATCCGGTTCTCGATCAGTTCGTCGACGACGCCGGGGTCGGCCAGCGTCGAGATGTCGCCGAGCGCGCCGAAATCGTCCTCGGCGATCTTGCGCAGGATGCGGCGCATGATCTTGCCCGAGCGCGTCTTGGGCAGGCCCGGCGCCCATTGGATCAGGTCGGGCTTGGCGATGGGGCCGATCTCGGTGCGGACCCATTTCTCCAGCTCGGCGCGCAGCTCGTCGCTGGGCTCGACCCCGTTCATCAGCGTGACATAGGCATAGATGCCCTGCCCCTTCAGCGGGTGCGGATAGCCCACGACCGCGGCCTCGGCCACCTTCTCATGCGCGACCAGGGCCGATTCCACCTCGGCCGTGCCCATGCGGTGCCCCGAGACGTTGATGACGTCGTCGACCCGGCCGGTGATCCAGTAATAGCCGTCCTTGTCCCGCCGGCAGCCGTCGCCGGTGAAGTAATAGCCCGGATATTGCTGGAAATAGGTCTCCATGAAGCGCTGGTGGTCGCCCCAGACGGTGCGCATCTGCCCCGGCCAGCTGTCGGCAATGCACAGCACGCCGTCGATCTCTTCGCCATGGCCGTCCTGCGGCACGCCGCTCTGCGCGTCCAGAACCACCGGCTTGACGCCGAAGAAGGGCAGCGTGGCCGAGCCCGGCTTGGCCTCGATGGCGCCGGGCAGCGAGGTGATCATGTGCCCGCCGGTCTCGGTCTGCCACCAGGTATCGACGATCGGGCAGCGGCCCTTGCCGACATGCTTGTCATACCAGACCCAGGCCTCGGGGTTGATCGGCTCGCCCACCGTGCCCAGCACGCGCAGGCTGGAGAGGTCGTATTTCTCGACCCATTCCGGCCCCTGCCCCATCAGCGAGCGGATGGCGGTCGGCGCGGTATAGAACTGGTTGACCTGGTGCTTGTCGCAGACGGCCCAGAAGCGGCCGGCATCGGGCCAGGTCGGCACGCCCTCGAACATCAGCGTGGTGGCGCCGTTGGCCAGCGGGCCGTAGACGATATAGCTGTGCCCCGTCACCCAGCCCACGTCGGCCGTGCACCAGAACACGTCGCCGTCCTTGTAGTCGAAGACGTATTGATGCGACATCGCGGCGAACAGCAGGTAGCCGCCGGTGGTATGGACCACGCCCTTGGGCTTGCCGGTCGAACCCGAGGTATAGAGGATGAACAGCGGATCCTCGGCATTCATCGGCCGCGGCGGGCAGTCGGGGCTGACCTCGTCCATCAGCTTGAGGACATCGACGTCGCGGCCCTCGATCCAGCTGGTCTGGTCGCCGGTATGCTTGACCACCAGGCAGCGCACCCGGTCCGAGCAATGCAGAAGCGCCGCGTCGGCGTTCGACTTCAGCGCCGTGCGCCGGCCGCCGCGCGGCGCGGTGTCGGCGGTGATGACCAGCTTGGCACCCGAATCGTTGATGCGGTTGGCCAGCGCGTCGGGCGAGAAGCCGGCGAAGACGATGGAATGGATGGCGCCGATCCGCGCGCAGGCCAGCATGGCATAGGCCGCCTCGGGGATCATCGGCATGTAGATCACCACCCGGTCGCCGCGCATCACCCCCTGGCTCAGCAGGACGTTGGCAAAGCGGTTCACCTTTTCCGACAGTTCGGCATAGGTGATGTGGCGCGCCGGCTGGCTGGGGTCGTCCGGCTCGAAGATGATCGCGGTCTGGTTCGCGCGCTTGGGCAGGTGGCGGTCGACGCAGTTGACCGAGGCGTTCAGGATGCCGTCCTCGAACCATTTGACCGAGACCTGGCCCATGGTGAAATCGGTGTTCTTCACCTTGGTATAGGACTGGATCCAGTCCAGCCGCTTGCCCTCGCGCCCCCAGAACCCGTCGGGGTCCGAGATCGATTCGGCATACATGCGGGCGTAATCGGCCGGCTGGACCAGGGCATCCTCGAAGCCGGGCGGAATGGGATGTTTCGCAACATTTTCAACGGACATGGCTCCCCCTCATAAGCAATCGCATCTTTTCCCCTTCCCTGCGGCGCCATATCGACGCCTCCACGTCGGGCCGCTGCAAGAAAGCTCGAGAACGATGTTAAACCGATCACCGCATCCATGTTAAGCGTTTATATATAAAGGAAATTTTGTTAATAAATTGACAGGTTGGATATGCGATTTGTAAATATTTTACATGCCGGCTTGATCCGTCATCCCGAATCGTCTTCCCGACCGTGACAGCGGTCCGAGAGAACGCCGCCAGCGCATCCGGGGGCGAGCATTCGCCAACAGCGCATCGGGGCAGCCAAGCAGCTGCGCCGTGCGATGATCCCGGCTTCGTCGCAGGGACTGCGTTTGCGAAGGCAGGGACGGGCACGGCCCCTGGAGGATCGCGGGGCCGCGCGATATATTCACATGCAGCTTTCAAACAGCGCGCGAGTGTTTTCGCGCGTCATCTCGACGGGGTTTCCGCCGCAACTCGGATCCTCCAGCGCCATCTCGGTCAGTTCGTCCAGACGTTCGGACTGGACGCCCAACCGGGTCAGGTTCTGGGGGATGGCAAGCTCGCTGCGCAGCTCGATCACCCGCGCGCGAAAGCCGTCGAAGCCGCCCTTGATGCCGAGATAGTCGGCGGCGCGGGCAAGCCGGTCCTCGATGGCCGGTCGGTTGAAGTCCAGCACCATCGGCATGACCACCGCATTCGTGGTGCCGTGATGGGTGCCATAGACCGCGCCGACCGGATGGCTCAGGCTATGGATCGCGCCCAGCCCCTTCTGGAAGGCGACGGCCCCCATGGCGGCGGCGCTCATCATGTTCGCGCGGGCCTCGATGTCGTCGGGCGTGGCATAGGCGCGGGGCAGGTATTCGTTCACCAGCCGCAGCCCCTCAAGCGCGATGCCCTGCGACATGGGGTGGTAATGGGGCGAGCAGAACGCTTCGAGGCAATGGGCGAAGGCATCCATGCCGGTGCCGGCGGTGATGACTTTCGGCATGCCCACGGTCAGTTCGGGGTCGCAGACAGTGACGGCCGGCATCAGCTTGGGATGGAAGATGATCTTCTTCTTGTGCGTGGCCGAGTTCGTCAGGACCCCGGCGCGCCCGACCTCGGAGCCCGTGCCCGCCGTCGTCGGCACGGCAATGATGGGCGCGATCTTGCCGGCATCCGCGCGGGTCCACCAGTCGCCGATGTCCTCCAGGTCCCAAACGGATACGGTCTGGCCCGCCATCAGCGCGATCATCTTGCCCAGGTCCAGCGCCGAGCCGCCGCCAAAGCAGATCACGCCGTCATGTCCGCCGGCTTTGTAGGCGGCGATGCCGGCCTCCATATTGCCCTCGTGGGGGTTCGGATCGACCTCGGAAAAGACCGCGCGGCCAAGGCCGGAGGCATCCAGAATATCCAGGGCCTGCGCGGCTATGGGCAGGCTCGCCAGTGCCTTGTCTGTCACAAGCAGGGGACGCGCGATGCCCGCGGCCCTGCAATGCTCGGCCAGTTCGGTGACGCGGCCCGCGCCGAATTTTATGGTGGTCGGATAGGACCAGTTCGCCCGAAGCGTCATTTCGTCACCTTTTTCAGATGGTAGGATTTCGGCCGCGTCACGGCCAGATAGCCAAGGCCCGACAGCGCTGCGCCGCGTCCGGTGTCCTTGCAGCCGGTCCAGCACAGCGCCGGGTCCAGATAGTCGCAGCGGTTCATGTAGACGGTGCCGGTTTCAAGCCGGCTGCCGATCCGGGCGGCGGCATCGGCATCGGCGGTCCAGATCGAGGCGGTCAGCCCATAGTCGCAATCATTCATCAGCCGGATCGCCTCGGCATCGTCGCGAACCGGCATGATGCCGACGACGGGGCCGAAGCTTTCCTCTCGCATCACGCGCATATCGTGGGTCACGTCGACCAGCACCTGCGGCGCAAGATAGGCGCCGCCATCATCGGCGGGAAAGTGCGCCGGGTCGATCAGCGGCCTTGCCCCCTGCGCCACGGCCTCGGCGACCTGCGCGCGGACCAGATCGGCAAAGCGCCGGTGCGCCATCGGCCCCATCGTCGTATCCGGGTCGTGGGGATTGCCCAGCCTCTGCGCGTTCACCCAATCGGCGGCCTTGGCCACGAAGGCGTCAAAGAGGCTTTCGTGGACATAGATCCGCTCGATCCCGCAGCAGCACTGGCCGCTGTTGAACATGGCGCCGTCCATCAGCCCGTCCACCGCCGCATCCAGATCGGCATCGGCGCGGACATAGCCGGGATCCTTGCCGCCCAGTTCCAGCCCGGTCGCGGTAAAGGTCCCCGCGGCGGCCCGCTCGATCGCACGCCCCCCGGCGACCGAGCCCGTGAAGTTCACGAAGCCGAAGCTGCGCTCGACGATCAGTGCCTCGGTCGTCTCGTGGTCCAAGACGACATTCTGCATGATGTCGGCGGGAACGCCGCCTCGATGCAGCGCCTCGGCCAGACGCTCGCCCGCCAGCAGGGTCTGGGTCGCATGCTTCAGGATCACGGCATTGCCGGCGACCAGGGCGGGCACGACCGTGTTGACGGCGGTCAGGAAAGGATAGTTCCAGGGCGCGATGACAAAGACCACGCCCACCGGCTCGCGCCGGATCTCACGCGCGAAATGATCGCTGTCTTCGACCATGGTCGGGGCAAGGGCCTGGGCCGCGATCTTCATCATATGGTCGGCGCGTTCGTTGACGCCGCCGAATTCACCGCCGTAGCGGATCGGGCGGCCCATCTGATCGGCCAGTTCGGGCACTATCGCGTCCTTCATGGCGTTCAGCGCCGCGATCCCGGCGCGGATGCGGGCGACCCGCTCGTCCAGCGGCAGCGCCGCCCATCCGGGCTGGGCGGCACGGGCGCGGGCAACGGCGGCGCGCGCGTCCTCGATGCCCAGGGTCTGCCTTTCGACAAGGGTCTTGCCGGTGGTGGGCGATATCAGGGCGATGGTCTTGCTCATCTCTTCCTCGTATTGGCGGAGGTTCCGGCGGATCGTGTCAGGCGCGCTCGAACCCGCGGGCCAGTTCCCAATCGGTGACGGCGCGGTTGAATTCCTCGACTTCCCAGCGGGCGGCGTGGACATAGTGATCGATGACCCCATCGCCCATCGCCGCGCGCAACATGGCCGAGCCATCCAGGGCATCGGCGGCCTCATGCAGGGTCTTGGGCACCTGCCGGGCATCCTGGGCCGCATAGGCGTCGCCGGTGAATTCCGGCTCCAGCGCCAGTTTCCGCTCGATCCCCTCCAGCCCGGCGGCGAGCAGCGCGGCGCAGGCCAGATAGGGGTTCAGGTCCGATCCGCCGATCCGGCATTCGATGCGCACGCTCCTGGTGTTGTCGCCGCAAACGCGGAAACCTGCTGTGCGGTTGTCCACCGACCAGATCGCATTCGTCGGTGCGAAAAGGCCGGTCACGAAACGCTTGTAGCTGTTGACATAGGGGGCAAGAAAAAAGGTCAGCGCGCGCGCATGTTCCAGTTGGCCCGCCATGTAATGCCGCATCAGGTCGGACATGCCATGTTCGGCACTCTCGTCGAAAAAGGCGTTCTCGCCGTCCCTGAACAGGGATTGATGCACATGGCTGGACGAGCCTGCCTGGCCATGCGCGACTTTCGCAAGGAAGGTGGCCGAGAGGCCGTGCCTGCTCGCGATCTCCTTGGTTGCAGCCTTGACCACGACATGCATGTCCGAGGTATCCAGCGCATCCGAATATCTGACATTGATCTCGTGCTGGCCGGCGTTGGCTTCACCCTTCGAATTCTCGACCGGGATGCCGGCGCCGTAAAGACCGTTGCGCAGATCCCGCATCACGGGTTCCTCACCGAAGGTGCCGCTGAGGGCATAGTCGACATTGTGGCGCGCAGTCGGGACAAGGCAGCGATAGCCGCTGTCGAAGTGATGCTTGAAGGATTGCTCGAACAGGTAGAATTCAAGCTCGGTCGCCATCATCGGCTGGAAACCCAGGGCGGCCGCGCGTTCGACCTGCCGGCGCAACACGCTGCGCGGGGCGTGGGGGACCAGTTCGTGGGTCTTGTGGTCGTAGAGATCGCACATGCACAGCGCGGTTCCCGCCGCCCAGGGCAGGCGGCGCAGGGTCGAAAGGTCCGGCTTCATCACGTAGTCGCCGTAGCCCGCCGCCCAGCTTGCCGCCGCATAGCCCGGCACCGTGTTCATCTCCAGATCGGTCGCCAGCAGATAGTTGCAGCAATGCGTCTCGTCGTGGTTCTCGAGAAAATGGGCTGCGTGGAAGCGTTTGCCCATCAAACGGCCCTGCATATCGACCAACGCGACGATCACGGTGTCGATTTCGCCGGCTTGGACCGCCTGCTCGAGGTTTTTCAAGGAAAGGTTGGCAGGCATGGGTGACTCCGGTAAGGAGGGCGCACCATCGCGGATGCGCCCAGTCGCAGTGATCACGAATAGCGATAGGGTGGACCTGCCTTCTCCATCGCTTCGTTGTATTCCTTGATCTGGGCCACGACGCGGGCCTTGACCTCGGATTCCGCGGCGATCTCGTCCCAGAATTTCTTGGCGGCCTCCTCGACGGTGGCCCATTCCTCGGCGGGAATCGTCGTCAGTTGCATCTTGTCGCCGCCGACGCGAAGCCGCGCCTCGCCCGCCCAATACCAATGCTGGCGATAGTAATGGGATTGGTCGAAGACGGCTTTCATCAGCTCCTTCAGATGGTCGGGCACCTCGTCCCAACGCTGCTGGTTGGCAAAGAAATGGCCGATCCATGCGCCCGAGATGTTGTTGGTCAGGAAATGGCCCGTCGCCTCGGCCCAGCCGACGGTATAGTCCTCGGTGATGCCGCACCAGGCGACGCCGTCCAGCTCGCCCGTCTGCAGCGCGACCTCGATATCCTCCCAGGGCAAGGTGACGGGCACGACGCCGAATTGCGCGAGGAACCGTCCCGCCGTCGGGAAGGTAAAGACACGCTTGCCCTGAAGGTCGGCCAGGCTGTTGATCGGCTGCTTGGTCGCGAAGTTGCAAGGATCCCAAGACCCTGCCGAGATATGCTGGATGCCGTGCTTGGCGTATTCCTCTTTCCAGATCTCGTCCAGACCATAGTGGTTGAAGAGCGCCGGCACATCCAGAGAATAGCGCAGCGCAAAGGGGAAATAGCCGCCGAAGACCGTCACCTCGGTGGGCGAGGCCATGCTATCGTCATCGGACTGCACCGCGTCGATGGTGCCGTTCTGAAGCGCGCGGAACAGCTCGGGCGTGGGCACGATCTGGTCGGCATAGTAAAGCTCGATCTCCATCTGGCCGTTGGCGATCTTGTTGAAGGCGTCTACCGCAGGCTTGCAGACATGCTCGCCCAGTGCCGCACCCGCATAGGTCTGCATCCGCCATTTCAGCGGTGCGCCCTGTGCGATGGCGGGGGCGGCAAGGGCGCCGACCCCGGCCGCGGCGACGCCGCTGGTCAAGAGCTCTCGTCTGGTCGTGTTCATCGTCTTTACCTCCTTGCCGGTTGTCATTGTCCATAGATCGACTGGGGCAGCCACATGGCGATGCCGGGGAACGCAATGACCAGCCCGAGCGTCAGCAGCATGATCATCACGAAGGGCAATACCGAGCGATAGATCACCCCAAGCGTGAAATCCCGAGGCGCGAGCGCACGCATCAGGAACAGGTTGTAGCCGAACGGGGGCGTCAGGTAGGCGATCTGGCAGGTGATGGTATAAAGGATGCCATACCACACCAGATCGAAGCCGAGGCTGCGCGCCATGGTGACATAGATCGGCGCGACGATCACCAGCATCGCGGTGTCGTCCAGGAACATCCCCAGGATCAGGAAGGACGCCTGCATGATCAGCAGCACCTGCAAGGGCGTCAGATGCATCTCGCCCAGAAACAGCCGCCCGATGGCGCGGCCCGCGCCCAGCCCGTCGAAGACCGCACCGAAGCTGAGCGCGGCCATGATGATCAGCATGAACATGCAGGTGATCGCCAGCGTCTGGCGGGTCGCGATTTCGAACACGTGCCGGGTGAAGCGGCCCTTGAGGACGGCGGCGACCACCGACGACACGGCACCGATGACGCTGCTTTCGGTCAGCGAGGTCCAGCCCTTGACGAAAGGGATCATCATGGCGGCGAAGATGATGATCGGCAGGATGCCCGCGCGCAACAGCCGAAACCGTTGCGGCCAGGTGATGGCCGCGCGTTCCTCGGCCGGCATCGGGGGGGCCAGCGCCGGATTCAGCCAGGTGCGGATCAGGATATAGGCGATGAACAGCGCGGCCATCAGCAACCCCGGCCCGATCCCCGCCAGCCACAGCTGGCTGACCGGCTGGCGCGCGATCAGCGAATACAGCACCAGAACGACGGAAGGCGGGATCAGGATGCCGAGGCTGGACCCCGCCTGAATGACGCCCGAGATCATCGGCTTGTCATAGCGATGCTTGACCAACTCGGGCAAGGCGATGGTGGCGCCGATGGCCATGCCGGCGACCGACAGCCCGTTCATGGCCGAGATCATCACCATCAACAGCACCGTGCCGATGGCGAGCCCGCCCGGCAGCGGCCCGAACCAGACGTGAAACATCCGATAAAGGTCGTCGGCCAGCCGCGATTCCGACATGACATAGCCCATGAAGACGAACATCGGCAGCGTCAGCAACGCGTTCCACCGCATCACCTTCATCACCGCCGAAAAGCCCATGTCGGTGCCGCCCGGCCCCCACAAGAGCAGCGCCGCCACCACGGCGACGAAGCCGATGGCCCCGAAGACCCGCTGCCCCGTGATCATCATCAGAAGCATCGTCGAGAACATCAGGATGGCGATCCACTCATGGCTCATCTGTTGACCTCGCCGACAAAGGGGCGGGGAATGTCGACGTTGCGCAGAATGGCGATGTCGCGGATCAGATGGGCGATGGCTTGCAGGATCATAAGCGCAAAGCTGATCGTGATGACGACCTTGATCGGCCATAACGGAGGGCGCCACGCGCTTGGCGCGCGCTCGCCTATCCGAAAGCTGTAGGCGGTGCTGTCCACCGCCCCCCACAGCATCACGCCCAGATAGAACAACAGGCAGAAGATGGTGAAGATGTCCCAGATCGCCTGCCGCTTCACCGGCATCCGGGCATAGAGCAGGTCCATCCGCACGTTCGCGCCCAGTTGCATCGAATAGGGTGCGCCCAGAAGGTAATAGGCGACCAGCGTGAATTGCGCCACCTCCAGCGTCCACAGCGACGGCATCCTGATCACCTTGGTGAACGAGGACCACAGCAGGACGCCCATGATCACGAACAGCAGATACATGACGATGCGGCCAAGGCGGTAGTTCAGCGCCTCGATGCGCCTGACATAGCAGATCGCCCAGTTCGGCATCACAGGCACTCCTTCACGGCTTCGCGGATCGCCGGGGCCAGACGGTTCGCCATGGCCTGCTGCGCCACCGGCGTCGCGATCAGGTCGTTGCGGATTTCCAGCATCGCATGGTCCAGCCCAAGGGGCGTGGCATGCAGCGCCAGCGTATGGGTCACGCCGTCGGCGGCGCTGTAGGGATCGTTCAGGCGGGTGAGAAGCCCGACGTCGCGTGCCAGGATGGCTCGTGCCAGCCTGTCGTCGGCCTCGTGGATGATGCCGAATTCGACCTCTCGCCTTGTACTGAAATAGACGGGAGTAAAGCTGTGGACGGTAATCAGCGCGGTCGGCCTGCCGCTGGCCAGCCTGCGGGCCAACAGGGAAAACAGCGCCGCATGAAAGGGAATGTAATGCGCCCTGGTCCGCTCCAGCCGCTGCCGGGGGGTCAGATCGCGATTGCCGGGAATGTCATATGCCTCGCTACGCGCAGGCATCGCGCCTGGTGAATCGGGGGGGCGGTTCAGGTCATAGATCAGGCGCGAAGCCGTCGCGTGGATCAGCGGCGCGTCCAGCGCGGAGGACAGCCCCTTCGCCACGCCAAGCGCGCCGGGATCCCATGCGATATGGGCCTGGCGCTGATCGACGCTCAGCCCAAGCGCATTGGCCGCAGCCGTCAGATCGTTCGAGGCATGCTCGCACACGATGACCGCATCACCGCTGCCTTCCGCGTTATCTATCTGGAAAAAGAATGCAGGATCAGACATGCGCGCGCTCCATTGCTGCTCAGGTTGAAGCAGCCGGGGCGAGTCTGTCAATTATTTTTCAGAGTGTGTTTTTCCTGTTAAGAATGTTACGAACACGGTGACGCTGTCGGGAGGGCCGTCGATGTCGCAGGAACATGAAGCCGCGGGCACTATCGAGGACCGCCTGATGCAGCGCTTCGGCACCCTGACCCCGACCGAGCGCCTGCTGGCCGGCCACCTGACGCGGAACTTTCCCGTCGCGGGGCTGGCCTCGATGACCTATCTTGCGAAAGAAGCGGGGGTTTCGACGCCCACGGTGCTGCGCCTGGTTCAGAAGCTTGGGTTTCGCGGCTATCCGGAATTTCAGGCGCAACTGCGCAATGAGATCGAGGCCCGGCTGGAATCGCCCCTGTCCAAGCACGCGCGCTGGACCGACGGGGTGCCCCAGACCCATATCCTGAATCGTTTCGCAGACGCCGTTCTGGCCAATCTGACCCGGACGCTCAGCCGGATCGACCACGCCGATTTCGATGCATGCGCCGAGATGCTGGCCGATCCGAAACGCCGGGTTCTGGTGACGGGCGGGCGCATCACCCATGCGCTGGCGGATTATCTGGTGACTCAGCTGGGAATTGTCCGGCCGGGAGTATCCGCGCTGCCCAGCCAGTCCAGCGCTTGGCCCTCGGCGCTACTGGAGATGCGTCCCGGCGACGTGCTGATCGTGTTCGACATCCGCCGCTATGAAAGAGCGACCCTGCAATTGGCCGAAATGGCAGCCGAGCGGGGTGCAGAAGTCGTCCTGATCACCGATCCCTGGATCAGCCCGATATCGGCCTATGCCCGCTTCCGCTTCGCTGCACAGATCGAGGTGCCCTCGGCCTGGGACAGCAGCACGGCACTGATGGTGCTGATCGAGACCTTGCTTGCGGCGGTGCAGGAACTGAACTGGCCACAGGCGCAGGACCGCATGACGCGGCTTGAGGCGCTGTATGAACGCGCCAGCATGTTCCGGCGCGGGAAGGGTTGAACCCGCGGCGCCAAGCCTCGATTGACCTGGCGGAGGCTGGCATTCACTGAAAGCGCATCGGAGAATGGCTCAGGTGCGCTGTGCGATATTGCCCCCCTTGATCCGGCGCAGCGAAATTTCCAGCCGCACCTCACCTGCTGCAATTTCATTCAGGACGCGCTTGGTATAGTTCCGGGCGGCTCTGAGAATGGTCCTAACAGGCTGCTGAAAAAGGATTTTGAGAGGGCGACGCAGCGGAAATCGTTCTGGAGCCAGCTAATATCGGCCCGAAAATGGGGTGTTTTCGGCAAAGTTGAGGCGGATTTCCTGGTTCCCCGCCCGCGCTGTCCTGTCGCAAGGACTTTTTCAGCAGCCTGCTAAGCCCTTCCGATTGCAGCGGCTCGACCGGCTGTCCGCAGCCGGAGGATGCCGGCCCTTCCGGTCGCCCGGCTGCGCGCGCCGGTCGGGCCGCGTCGGCGGTGCCTTACCGCCAGGCCGTGCGGGCGCGCTCGTCGGCCCGCTGGGGTCGCCGGCAGAAAGCACCTGGCCCGCGAACCACCCCGCCGGCACCGGCGGGGTGGCCGGCAAGGCTTACGACCGCTCGCTCGCCCTCCATTCGTCCCAGCTCGGCTGGCCCTTCATGAAGCCCTCGATCTGCTGGCGGTCGGCCTCCAGCCGGGGGTCGTGGCGAAGGTAGAAGCGGGTTTCGCGCGCGATCAGGCCCGACAGGATCAGCAGCCCGATCAGGTTCGGGATGGCCATCAACCCGTTCATCACGTCCGAAAAGCCCCAGACGACGCCCAGCTGGACCGTGCAGCCCAGCAGCACCACCAGGGAAAACAGGATGCGGAAGGGCATGACGCCGCGATGACCCACCAGGCGCTCGAGGTTGCGTTCGCCGTAATAGGCCCAGCCCAGGATGGTCGAATAGGCGAAAAGAACCAGGCCGACGGTCACGACCCAATGCCCCCATTGTCCCGGCAGGCCGTGGCTGAACGCCTGTCCGGTCATGATCGAGGGCGAGATCTGCAGCCCCGTCTGCGGGTCGATCTCGGTCCAGACGCCGGTGGTGATGATCACCAGGCCGGTGCAGGACACGACGATGATCGTGTCGATGAAGGTCTGGGTCATCGACACCAGGCCCTGCCGCACCGGATGCGTGGTCTGCGCCGAAGCGGCGGCAATCGCGGCGGAACCCATGCCGGATTCGTTCGAGAAGATGCCGCGCGCCACGCCGAACTGCACCGCGATCATGATGGTGGAGCCCAGGAAGCCCCCCGTCGCCGCCGTCCCGGTAAAGGCCTGCGAAAAGATCTCGCCCAGGGCGGCGGGCACCGACCCGATGTTGACCAGCAGGATGTAAAGCGCGCCCAGGACGTAGAACAGGATCATCACCGGCACCAGCCCGGCAGTCACCTTGCCGATGGACTTGATCCCGCCGACCAGCACCACCAGCGTCAGGCCGGCCAGGACGATGCCGGTGATCCAGGTCGGGATCATGAAGCTGCGCTCGAGGTTCGAGGCGATCGAGTTGCCCTGCGTCATGTTGCCGATGCCGAAGCAGGCGCAGACGGCGAATATCGCAAAGCACAGCGCAAGGAACCTGCCAAAGCCGTTCGGGATGCCGCGCTCCAGGTAATACTGCGGGCCGCCGTTCTTCTCGCCAACCTCGTCGGTGGTGCGGAAGCGCACGCCGAGGAAGGCCTCGGCATATTTCGATGCCATGCCGAGGATCGCCGTGACCCACATCCAGAACAGCGCCCCCGGACCGCCCGCCGCAATGGCCGTCGCCACCCCGACGATGTTGCCGGTGCCGACCGTCGCGGCCATCGCGGTGGTCAGCGCCTGGAATTGCGAGATGTCGCCCTCGGCATCGTCATCCCTGCGTTTGAGCAGCCCAAGCCGCAGAGCCGCGCCCAGACGGACAAGCTGGATGCCCTGCAACCGGATCGTCAGGTAAAGCCCGGTGCCCAACAGCAGCGGGACAAGAAGGTAAGGCCCCCAGACGATCCCGCCGATTTTCCCCAGGATTGCTTCCATCTGGTCGAGTCCCATCAATACCGCCTCTCGTGATTGCAAGGGCCGCAAACGGAACCGTTCGGTCCCGGATGTCAAGTTCGGCCGCGGCACGGCCCTTGCCGCAGCGAACGGGGGCGAAAGACGGCCATGGCGCGAAAGACGTTCCCACCAGGACAGGGACAGAGACCGGCGAGGTCGGGTTTGCCTTGGCGCCGCTGCGCAAAGGCGGTCCGCTCGGGATCCCCTTGCGCAAGCAGCCGAAGCCTTGGCGCGGCAGGCGATCCCTTCAGCGTCCATCGCCCCATCGGCGCCAAGGGGGCGCGGTGGTTCTGACGCCATCATCACGGGTTTCGATCTGCCGCGCCGGGGCGCGAATCAGGCCGGTATCTGCCGCAGGATCAGGAACAGGAGCGCCGACAGAAGCGCCGCGGCAGGAACGGTGACGACCCAGGCCGCCCCGATGGTCAGCACATGCAGCCTGCGGACCAGCTTGCGGCGGCGGCGCTCGTCCGCGGGTATGTATTCCGGCCGGGGCACGGCGATGCGGGCCTGTTTCAGCCGCCGCTCGGCATCCCATTCGCGAAAGAAGCCCACGCCGAAGATCGCCCCCACCGCGATATGGGTCGAGCTGACCGGCAGCCCCAGCCAGCTTGCCAGAATGACCGTGATCGCCGCCGACAGGGCGACGCAATAGGCGCGCATCGGGTTGAGCTTGGTGATCTCGCTGCCGACCATGCGGATCAGCTTGGGGCCGAACAGGCTGAGCCCGAAGGAGATCCCGAAGGCCCCGATCAGCATGACCCACAGGGGAATGGTCACGTCGCCATTGAAATCGCCCGTCTGCACCGTCTGCACGATGGCCGCCAGCGGGCCGACGGCATTGGCGACGTCGTTGGCGCCATGGGCAAAGCTGAGCAAGGCGGCAGAGGCGACCAGCGGGATGCCGAACAGCACCTTCACCGACTTGTTGCGGTTCTCCAGCCCCTCGGACTGGCGGCGGGTGACCGGAATCATCAGCAACCAGCAGCCCAGCCCCACCATCAGGCCCAGCAGCAGCGCAGCGCCCATCGAGACCTCGACCAGCTGCTTCAGCCCCTTCATCACCAGATAGGCGGCAAAGGTGCCCGCCATGATGCCGACCAGGATGGGCACCCAGACGCGGGCCGCGGCGATCTTGTCCTCGCGATAGACGATGCGGGACTTGATCAGCCACAGGAAGCCTGCCGCCACGACCCCGCCCATCACCGGAGAGATGACCCAGCTGGCGGCGATGGCGAACATCTGGTCCCAGCTGACCGCGCCGAAGCCGGCCCCGGCGATGCCCGCGCCCACGACCCCGCCGACCACCGCATGCGTGGTCGAGACCGGCGCCCCGATCCATGTCGCCAGATTGACCCACAGGGCCGACGCCAGCAGCGCCGCCATCATCGCCCAGATGAAGGTCGCAGGCGTGTCCAGCGCCTCGGGGGCGACGATGCCCTTGGCGATGGTCGAGACCACGTCGGCCCCGGCGATCAGCGCGCCCGCGCTTTCGAACACCGCCGCGATGATGATGGCGCCCCCCATGCTGAGCGCGTTCGCCCCCACCGCAGGACCCATGTTGTTGGCCACATCGTTGGCCCCGATGTTCAGCGCCATGTAGGCGCCAAACACATCAAAGACATTGTTGCAACATGTCCGGCATCCTGGGCTCGAACGCCACGAGCTGGGCGGCTGCGGCGAAAGGCGGCTGGCCGAGGGCGACGAAAATTCCCGCCGGCGCCCTCCAAAGCCGGACGGCAAGGGCGTGCTCGGCCTTCGGGACGCAACGACACCCGCGCATTTTCGCGCATCCCGGCGGTTGTCTTGCGTGGCGGCTCTGCCTAACCTCGACCTGAACGATCTGGGAAACAGGGGACATGCACATGAAATTCAGGACAATGTTGGCGGCCCTCGCCGTCGCCGCCTCCTTCGGCCAGGCTGCGGTGGCGCAGGAGATGTCATTCTTCCGCATCGGCACCGGCGGCACCGCCGGCACCTATTACCCGATCGGCGGGCTGATCGCGAATGCGATCTCGAACCCGCCCGGCTCGCGCGCCTGCGAGGACGGCGGCTCTTGCGGCGTGCCGGGGCTGGTGGCGACCGCCGTGGCCTCGAACGGCTCGGTCGGCAATGTGAACGCGATCAACGGCGGTGCGATGGAGGCCGGCTTCAGCCAATCCGACGTGGCCTATTGGGCGCAAACCGGCACCGGGCTGTGGGAAGGCCAGCCGGCGGTCGAAAAGCTGCGGCTGATCGCCAACCTCTACCCAGAAAGCATCCATCTGGTGGCACGCAAGGACGCGGGCATCGCCTCGGTGGCCGATCTCAGGGGCAAGCGGGTGTCGCTGGACGAGCCGGGCTCGGGCACGCTGGTCGATGCCAAGATCATCCTCGAGGCCTTCGGCCTTTCGGAATCCGACATCACCCCGGAATATCTCAAGCCCGACCAAGCGGCGGACCGCATGCGCGACGGGGCGATGGACGCCTTCTTCTTCGTCGGCGGCTATCCGGCCGGCGCCATCGCCGAACTGGCCAGCCAGCACGACGTGGCGCTGGTGCCAATCACCGGTCCCGAGGTCGACACATTGCGCGAGACCTACAATTTCTTCGCCGCCGACACGGTTCCGGCCGGAACCTACGAGGGACAGGACACCGATGTCGCCACGATCTCGGTCGGGGCGCAGCTGGTGACCAGCGCCGACCAGCCCGAGGAGCTGGTCCACGGCATCACCCAGGCGCTATACAACGAGAACACGCAAAAGCTGTTCGCGGCCGGCCATGCCAAAGGCAAGCAGATCACGCTGGAGAATGCGACCCAGGGCGCGGGCATCCCCTTCCATCCGGGCGCCGAGCGTTTCTACAAGGAAGCCGGCAAGCTCGAATGAGCATGGCCAAGAACTGACGGAAAGGACGCGGCCGGACCCCGGTCCGCGTCCTTTGGTCCTGAACCGAACGGCAGGAAAACGACATGACCGAGAAAACACGCCCGCTCTCCGACGACGAGCTTCGCGCGCTGGAGGAGGAATACGATCCTGAGGCGCGTTTCCGCACGGTCACGCGCCCCATCGCGATCCTGTCCGGGGTCATCCTGTTCCTGCTGTCGGTCTATCACTTCTACACGGCAGGCTTCGGCATCCCGCGCGCCACCACGCATCGCGGGTTGCACATGGGCGTGTCGCTGTTCATCATCTATCTCAGCTTCTCGTCGCTGGCGCGCAATCGCCACAAGACGGACGGTTTCGCCGTCCTCGGCGTGCCGGTGACAGACTGGATGCTGGCCATAGGCGGCGCCGTCAGTGCCTTCTACGTGCCGTGGATCTATGACCAGCTGGCCTTCCGCGTCGGCAATCCGCAGCCCATCGACATCGCCATGGGCACGGTGCTGCTGGTGGCGCTGATGGAGGCGGTGCGCCGCTCGATGGGCTGGCCGCTGCCGGTCATCGCGATCCTGTTCATCGCCTACGCCTATTTCGGCAAGTCGATGCCCGGCATCCTGGTGCATCCGGGCGCGGACTGGGCCAATATCGTCAACCACCTCTACCTGACCTCGCAGGGCATCTACGGCACCGCGCTCGGCGTCATCGCCACCTATGTGTTCCACTTCGTGCTTTTCGGGGTGATGGCGCAAAAGATCGGCCTGGGGCAGTTATTCATCGACCTGGCCACTGCGCTGACCGGGCGTTTCGCCGGCGGACCGGCCAAAGTCTCGGTGGTGTCCTCGGCGATGCTGGGCACGATCTCGGGCTCGTCGATCGCCAATACCGTAACCACCGGCGCGCTGACGATCCCGGCCATGATCAAGATCGGCTTCAAGCGCCACTTCGCCGCCGCGGTCGAGGCGGCCTCCTCGACCGGCGGGCAGATCACGCCGCCGGTCATGGGCGCGGTCGCCTTCCTGATGGTCGAATATCTGGGCATCCCGCTACGCACCATCCTGATCGCCGCCGTCGTCCCGGCCTTCATGCATTTCTTCGGCGTGCTGGTTCAAGTCCATCTGGAAGCCAAGCGTCTTGGCATCCGCGGCCTGCGCCGCGAGGAACTGCCGAAAGCCGGCAAGGTCCTGCGCGAGGGGTGGCTGTCGGTCTTTCCGCTGGTCCTGCTGGTCTGGATGCTGATGTCCGGCCGCACGCCCTTCTTGTCGGCCTTCTGGGCCATCACCGCCTGCATGATCGTCTATCTGATCCAGCGGGTCATGGCGGCCGGCGCCGTCGAGGGCATCAAAGAAACCGCCGCCGGCATCTATGAGGGCTTCGTCGCAGGCGCACGGCAATCGCTGGCCGTGACGGCGGCGGCGGCGCTTGTCGGCGTGGTGATCGGCGTCGTCACCCTGACCGGCGTCGGCTTCAAGATCGCCTTCATGGTGACGAGCGTGGCGCAGAACTGGGCCACGTCCTTCCATGGGCTGCTGGCTGTGCTGCCGTTTGAACTGCTCAGCATCCAGACGCTGACGCTGCTCTTCACGCTTCTGATGACCGCGGTCGTCTGCGTGCTGATGGGTTGCGGCGTACCGACGACGGCGAATTACATCATCATGGTGGCCGTGGCCGCCCCGGTCCTGGGCATGATGAACGTCGAGCCGCTGGTGGCGCATTTCTTCGTGTTCTATTTCGGCGTGCTGGCCGATGTGACGCCGCCGGTCGCGCTGGCCGCCTATGCGGGCGCCGGGATCGCCGGAGCGAACGGCTTCAAGGCCGGCAACACCGCCTTCCGGCTGTCGATGGGCAAGGCGCTGGTGCCTTTCGTCTTCGTCTTCTCACCTTCGCTCTTGCTGGTCACGCAGTCGTTCACCCTGCCCGACTTCCTGCTGGCCTTCACCGGCGCGGTCCTGGGCATCGTGGCGCTGTCGGCGGCGATCACGAACTGGCTGCTGGGACCGCTGCTGCTGGTTGAGCGGCTGCTGCTGCCCGTCGCAGCGCTGATGATGATCGCGCCGGAAATCGTCTCGACCGTGATCGGCGCGGCGATCCTGGCCGCGGTCGTCCTGCGGCAGTATCTCGCCGGAAGCTCCGGCCCGAGCCCGGAAGCGGCCAGATGAGCCGGAGCCTTTCTCGCCCTTCCGCGCGGCACTGATCCCGGCGATGCCGGGAGGCGGGCAGTCCGAAAGACCATCGGAATTGCCCAATCCCCGGACGTAGGCTAGTCTTTCCATACAGGCGTCAACCCTATCCGTTCCGAACTGGAGAACCCAAGGTGACGGCAGTTATCGGTTTTCTGAATACGATCTTCTGGGGATATGTCCTGATCTACGGCCTGCTGGCCGTCGGGATCTATTTCACCATCCGGCTGCGTTTCCAGCAGATTCTGCATTTCCGAGAGATGATCCGGTCGATCGCCGCCGCCCCTGCGGCAGACCGTCAGGGGATTTCCCCGTTTCAGGCGCTTTGCACGAGCCTGGCCTCGCGCGTGGGGACCGGCAACATTGCCGGGGTCGCGGTGGCGCTGGTCCTTGGCGGTCCGGGGGCGATCTTCTGGATGTGGATGGTCGCCTTTGTCGGCATGGCGACCGCCTATTCGGAATCGACGCTGGCCCAGCTCTACAAGGTCAAGGACAGCCGCGAGCCCGGCGGCGTCTATCGCGGCGGTCCCGCCTTCTACATCGCGCGCGGCCTTGGCCTGCCCTGGCTTGGCGGCGTGTTCTCGGTCTGCCTGATTCTGTCCTTCGGGCTGGTGTTCAACGCGGTGCAGGCGAACTCGATCGCGGATGCGATGGAGGGGGCCTTCGGCATGCCCAAGCTGGCCACCGGGCTTGCCATCGCCGCGCTGACCGGCGTGGTGATCTTCGGCGGCATCCGGCAGATCGCCACCGTGGCGGAATATGTCGTGCCCTTCATGGCCGGCATCTATCTGCTGGTCGCGATCATCGTCGTGCTGATGAACCTGGGCGCGGTTCCGGGAATGCTCGGCCATATCGTGTCCAACGCCTTCGGCCTGACCGAGGCGGCCGGCGGCATCACGGGCGGCATCGCCGCCGCCATGCTGAACGGGGTGAAGCGCGGGCTGTTCTCGAACGAGGCCGGGATGGGCTCGGCGCCGAACATCGCGGCGGCGGCGACGCCCAACCCGCACCATCCCTCGAGCCAGGGTTTCGTGCAGGCTTTCGGCGTCTTCATCGACACCATCCTGATCTGCACCTGCACTGCACTGATGATCCTGCTCTCGGGGGTCTATGTGCCGGGGGGTGAACTGACGGGCACGCAACTGACCCAGTCTGCCCTGGCCGACCATATCGGAACCGCCGGCCCATTATTCGTGGCGGTGGCGATCTTCTTCTTCGCCTTTACCTCGATCATCGGCAATTACGCCTATTCGGAAATGGCGATGACTTTTCTTGGCATCGGCAACAAGGCCGGGCTTACCACCCTGCGGTGCCTGGTACTGGTCATGGTGTTGTGGGGAGCGCTGCAGGCGGTCACGACGGTGTTCGATCTTGCCGATGCCTCGATGGGGCTGATGGCGACGATCAACCTGATCGCCATTGTCGCCCTGTCGGGAACGGTTGTGGCGCTGACGCAGCATTATTTCGCGCAACGCGAAGCGGGACGCATCCCGAAGTTCAGCATTCGCGAACATCCCGAAATGGCAAAGGGCGTCGACGCCGATATCTGGTCCTAATCGAGGCGCCCTATGGCGCACTGGGATGGCACAACACTCCATTGAGACGATCAGGCACAGGACCGGAAGGTGGTGTCCAGTGACCGCTCTGATGTCTTTTTTCAAGGGTTCTCTCACGCGATCGGGGACGCCGGGGCGTTTATTGCGATCTGGACGCCCAAAGGTGGGCACAAGGTCTGAAGACGTCGGTGAACAAGCTCTGATGCGCGGGCTGGATACCGCATGACCGATTGTGCGTCTCGGGGCTATTCCTGTCTTACACCGGGCGTCAGCATAAAGCTGGCCACAAAGCGATTGTCAGATATTTCCCTGCCATCGACCTCGTGCCCGCCATCCGGGGTTCAGAAAGCACCTTGGCCACAATACGGCCAATACACCGAAACTCTTTCATTTCCCCCTCGCAACCGCAGCGCGCTGTTCCGGCATCCGGGGCAGCTTTCGTTGAATGGGGCTGACCTCATGCCCGTCGGGAATGACCGCGTCGGGGCGACGGCCCGGAAAGCCGGCACTACATCGCCCCCCTATGCGCAGGCGACGCAGGCGCGTTCGACATGGCGGATCATGCTGTTGAAATCGAAAACCGGCCTTCCGGTCACGGCCTGAATCGCCTGCGCATAGGGGGGCAGATCCGAGCACTCCAGCAGGATCGCGCCGATCCGGGGATGGCGCTGGACCAGATCGGCGGCGACGGTCATGATCTCCTCTTCGATCCGCGCGCTGTCGAGTGTCCCCTTTTCCTCCAGAATGGCGCTGCGGAATTCCGGCTGATCCTCCATCCCGGCAATATGCAGCGCAACCTTGGGATCGGCTCCGCAAGCCGCGAAATGCGCCGGCGTCAGGCGGGATGCGTTGGCGGTGATCACGCCGACCGGGCGGCCGGTGATATGGGCGATGAACGGGATCTGCAGCAGCGGCGACAGCAGGACGGGGATCTCGACCGCCGCCGCAACCTCGCGCTGGAAAAGGGCCATGAAGCCGCAGGCGCCGGTGATGGCCTTGACCCCCTCGGCCTGCAATTTCCGGGCGCCCTCGATGAAGGGCGCGACCAGCGCCGGATCGGCCTGATTGAGCAGCCGGTCGATCGACGCCCCCTCGACCTGGTGATAGCGCACCGGAAAGGGATAGGTGCTGGCATTGCCGACATTGCCGGGAATGCAGGGATAGGCGGCATCGAGGATCAGGATACCGATGCTTTCCCATACCATGACTGGGATTTTCGACGGATCTGGAACATCTTCACCCCCATCAGATCGCGAAGCGTTTCAGGATGCGCTTTTCCAGCCATGTCACCAGCCGCGTCCGCGGGAAGGCGACGACGAAATAGATCAGCGCGACGGCGGTATTCCTGCTGATGCTGGGGCTGGGCACCCCTTTCGGCCCGCGGACCTTGGGCTTCCCGGTCCGGCTGCTGATCCTCAGCCTCGCGATGACCGGCATTGTCCACGTGATCTTCCAGCACCTGCTGGACGTTCCCGGCCTTTAAGGAAAAGACCATGTTCGAGACTTGTGACCTGCCCCCCGGTCGTCCCTCGTTCATAACGAGAGTCCTTTGGGTTGATATTGGTTGGTTTCGGGTTGGGCAAGCGGGTCGGGCGCGGAGCCCCCAGTTTGCTCAAGCGCCCTGCGCGCTTCTGCCGGGGTCTGGTTGCCGAGCGAGGAATGCGGCCTGACGTGGTTGTAGTCGTAGCGCCAGAGGGCCAGCTTTCGGCGGGCATCGGCCAGGCTTTCGAAGATCTCCTCGTTGAGGCATTCGTCGCGCAGGCTGCCTTTGAATGACTCGATGTAGCCATTTTGCCGGGGCTTGCCCGGATCGATATAATGCCATTCGACGCCGGCCTCGTTGGCCCACTTCAGGATCGCCTTGCTGGTGAACTCGGTGCCCCTCCTCGGGAAAACGATCCCCCGGATCGTTTTCTGATCCTCGTCGATCACTGACGACACAGGCCGGCTTGCCGTAGATCCTGACCAGCGCATCCCGTTCCCGCGCCACCCTGGCCCCCGAGATGCTGGTGTCGGCGATCAAGGCGAGGTTTTCGCGGCAGCAATCGTCGTTCACGGCCAGAATGCGGAACCTGCGGCAGGCCCCGAACGTGTCGGCCAGGAAGTCCAGCGACCACCGCTGGTTCGGCAGCAACGGCACTGGCATGGGGGTCCGACTGCCACGCGCCCGCTTGCGACCGCGCCTGCGCCGCACCGACAGACCTTCCTCCCGGTAAATCCGGTAGAGCCCTTCGCCCTACAAACGATCCCCCGGATCGTTTGCTTTACGGGCTCCGATCTCGTTCATGACCATGCCCTTGCGCTCCAGCATGATGCCCACGCGCCGATAGCCGAAGCGGCGGCGCTGCTCGGCGATCTTGTGCATCTCCTCACGGATCTCCGGGTTGTCGGGCGGCCGCTTGCGCCGCACCGTCTTCGGATCGACACCGATCAGAACGCAGGCGCGACGTTGAGAGATCGGATGATCCCTCAGCGCCCGCAGCACCGCGTCCCGCCGTTGCACCAGCGTCGTCAAGGCTTTCCCAGCAGATCCTTCAGCACCACGTTGTCAAGCATGGCATCGGCCAGCAGGCGCTTGAGCTTCGCATTCTCGTCCTCAAGCTGCTTCAGCCGCTTGGCGTCGGACAGGTCCATGCCGCCATATTTCGCCTTCAGCTTGTAGAATGTCGCGGGGCTCAGCCCATGCTTCCGACAAAGCTCGGACGTGGGCAAACCAGCCGCCTGTTCCTTGATCATCCCGATAATCTGTTCATCGGGGCTTACGCGGCCCCACTGGGGCCACGGTCCCCTCTTCATCGGTAAAACGGCTCTTCCTCATCTCGTCTGCTCCTTCAGATTGGGCAGACGCTACATCACGGCGAGGGAACTTCCGGGGGGGGGCAGGTCACAATGTCGGCGAGGGCATCCGCCGGCATTTCCGGGAGAACCGGCTGAACGGCACCCATCGGCCGAAGACCCTGCTCTCGGGTCTGGTGTTCTGCGGCTGCTGCGGCGGGCCTTACGCCATTCGCGGCTCCGGCCGCTTCGCCTGCTCGACCTAAAGCACCAAGGGCACCTGCACCAACAACCGCACGATCCCGCGCGAGGTGCTGGAGGACCGGGTTCTGGCCGGGCTGAAAGACCGGCTGATGACGCCGGAGGCGGCCGAGGCAGCAGTGCGCAGCTATGCCGAGGAGCTGAACCGGCTCAACCGCGAGCATCGCGCCAACACCGCCGGATGGGAGAACGAACTCGGCAGGATCGAGAAGCAGATCGCCCAGATCGTCGAGGCAATCGCCGACGGCATGTATCATCCGTCGATGAAGGAGAAGATGAGTGGGCTGGAAGCCCGCAAGCAGGAACTGGCCGCCCTGCTCGCCGAGGCGCCGCGCGACGTGCCCGACATGCTGCCGAATGCGGCCACGCTCTATGCCAGAAAGATCGCCCGGCTGATCGAGGCCCTGAACCAGCCCGAGGAGCGGCAGGAGGCTGCTGCACCGATGCGGGTGCTGATCGAGAAGATCGTCCTCACCCCCGGCCCGAGCCGCGGCGAGGTTTACGCCCGCCTGCACGGCGATCTGGCGACCATTCTGGAATGGGTGGCGCGTCAGGAGGGAAAGACCGGCACAAAAAACAAAACTCCCGGCGGGATCCGCTCGGGGGTGTTGGTTTCAGTGGTTGCGGGGGCTGGATCTAATCTTCACTTGCTGCCCGAACAAGTAAAGATGGTTGCGGGAGCGCGCAACCATCTTTATCGGCGCTCCCCCGCACCAAATGTAATCCTCCTAATAAAACAACTTGAACCAGATGGTTCTGCACTTTTCAGAGCTGCGGCTTAGCTTTCGTTAGACGAACTTACGTGTTGTCTTCCGTATTCGCCGCGTCGGGGGCAGAGATAGGCCGGCCTCCCTCTTGCCCACCTAGTTCCCGGTGTCGCGGCAATCAATGCATGCAGAAAATGATGCCCAGTGATTGACGCATCGCATGAGGCTGCCTAAATATGTTTGTGACTACTCACTAACTAACGGGGTGCCCCGTGCGAAAGTCAGCGGAGCTTCGCAAGGCCGAGATCGTGGCCACCGTGCTCGACCTAGCCGACCGGATCGGGCCGGACCGGGTGACGACGGGGGCGGTCGCGTCGCAGATCGGCGTCACGCAGGCCGCGCTGTTCCGGCACTTCCCGACCAAGGCGGCACTCTGGCAGGCCGTTGCCGAGCATGTGGCCGAGGGGCTGGCAACGGCGTGGGAGGATGCATTGCGCCTCGGAGACACCCCGATCGTCAGGTTGCGTGCACTGATTTCCGCACAGTTCGCGCAGATCGCTGCCACCCCTGCCCTTCCCATGCTGCTGTTTTCGCGCGAACTGAACGTCACCAACGCAAAGCTGCGCGCCACCTTTCACGGCAGGCTCACGACCTTCCACGGCCTTCTGGCGATGGAGGTCGGGGCCGGCCAGAACACCGGCGCGTTGCGCGGCGACATCGCCGCAAACGATGCGGCGGCGCTACTGACGTCGCTCGTGCAGGGCGTGGCGATCCGCTGGGCGCTCGGCGCCCGCGATTTCGACTTGCGAGCCGAGGGGCTGCGCCTGTTCGACGCACAGTGCCGGCTTTTGGCTGCGGAAGGAGAATAGACGATGCGGCGCATTTGGCTGTCGGGTCTTCTTCTGGCGGCGGCTGTCGCTGCCGGCTTTCTGTTCTTCACCGAACGCCCGCTGACGGTGGTGGTCGTTCAGCCCGAACATGATGTGGACCTTCGCATCTACGGGCTCGGCACCGTCGAGGCGCGGATACTCAGCCGTGTCGGCTTCGAGGTGGGCGCTGCCTTGACCTCGCTGGCCGCCGATGCCGGGGACAGCGTGGCCAAGGGGCAGGAACTGGCCGTCCTTCACTCCGCCGAGCAGGAAGCGCGCGTTGCCCGCGCGGACGCAGCGGTGACGGCCAATGAGGCCAATCTTGCCAAGGCCACCGCAGCCGTGGTGCGCGCCCGTGCCGTTCTGGCCGAGCGCGAAGCGGCGAACCGCCGTCAGCAAGGGTTGGTACAGCGTGATATCGCGTCGGTCCAACGCGCCGAGGAAGCGCAACGCGACGAGGATGTGGCCCGCGCCGATCTGGCCGTGGCCGAGGCTGATGCGGCAGTGATCCGGGCACAGAGCCTTGACGCGGCTGCCGCACTGCGGCAGGAGGAAGCCGTTCTCACCCATCACCGGCTGCTTGCGCCCTATGACGCACTGATCGTCGCGCGCCATGCCGAGCCGGGCACAGTGGTGAAGGCCGGCGATGCGATCTTCACCCTGATCGACCCGGCCACCATCTGGATCCAGGCGTACGTCGACGAAGAACGTGCCGGCCAGCTTGTCCGGGGCCAGCCGGGCACGATCCGGCTGCGATCGCAGCCTTCGGCCGAATTCCATGGCACCATCGCCCGCATCGGCATCGAAAGCGACCGGGTGAACGAAGAACGCCGCGTCTGGCTGACCTGCGCCGACTGCCCCGCCGAGATGTTTCTTGGCGAACAGGCCGAAGTGCGCATCCTGACCGGCACACGAACGACCGCGCTGATGGTGCCCGAGGTCGCGATCACCGGCTTCGACGGCCATCGCGGCACGGTCTGGACGGTGCGAGACGGCCGTCTCGCGCGGGTGGAGTTGACCCTCGGCGTCCGCGATGATCGCGGTCGCGTCGAGGTCACGGGCGGACTGCCCGAGGGAGCCGCCATCGTCGCCCATCCGCCCAAGGGCGCGGCCGAGGGTCGGCGCGCCCGCGGCAGTGAGGCGCCATGAACCTCGCGCTCAAGGACATCCGCCATGGCCTGTTCCGGTTCGTGCTGACCTGTTTCGGGTTGGGGCTGCTGATGACGGTCGTGCTGGCGATGATCGGTATCTATAACGGCCTCGTCTCGGACGCGCTGGCGGTGGTAAAGGCACCGGCCGCAGATGTCTGGGTGGTGGAGGCCGGTACCAAGGGACCGTTCGCGGAAGCCTCCAGCATCCCCGCCGACACGCGCGACGCGGTGGCGCGGATGCCCGGCGTGGCCGAGGCCGGCGCGGTCAACTATCAGAACCTCGAGGCGCCTCATGCTGGGCGCACGCTGCGACTCTATGTCGTCGGCTACGAGTCGGGGCGTCCCGGCGGGCCGCAGGCGATCGCCGAGGGGCGCGGCATCGGCGCCGGTCATTTCGAACTGGTGGCCGACCGCAAGACCGGCCTGCTGCCCGGCGAGACGATCCGGCTCGGGCGCAACCGCTTTACCGTGGTCGGCCTGGTCGAAGGGGCGATGAACTCGGGCGGGGATCCGGCGGTCTATGTGACGCTGGCCGACGCGATGGCGCTGCAGACCGAGCTCGACCCGGCCGCTCAGCGGGTGCAGGCCGCGCGCGGGGCTGTCTCCGTCAAGTCCGCATCGGTCGCCGCCATAATTGCCCGCATGTCGCCGGGCGCCGATGTCGATCTGCTGACCGCGACCGTGCGCCAATGGAAGCACCTCGCCGCCATGACTCAGGCCGAACAGGAGGAACTGCTGCTGGCCTCGGTCGTCGACAAGGCGCGCCGCCAGATCGGGCTGTTCCTCGGCATCCTTCTCTCCGTCAGCGCCGTGGTGATCGCGCTGATCATCTACACGATGACCATGGAGAAGCTGAAGCAGATCGCCACGCTGAAGCTGATCGGCGCGCCCGACCGCACCATCATCGCGCTGATCGTGCAGCAGGCGCTGATCCTCGGCGCCTCGGGCTGGGGGATCGGCCTGATGCTGATCCTTGCGGTGAAGGACTATTTTCCCCGTCGCGTGGTGCTGGAGCCGTTCAACGTCATGGTCCTTGCCGGCATCATCGCCGCCGTCTGCCTTCTATCCTCGGCGCTCGGCGTGCGGGCGGCGATGAAGGTCGACCCGGCCACAGCGCTCGGGAGCTGACCGACATGGCGCTCGGCGACATCCTCATCGAGGTCTCGAACGTGGCCAAGCATTTCGGCGAGGGCGAAACCCGCGTCGATGCCCTGCGCGCGGTCGATCTGACCGTGCGGGCCGGCGAGGTGATCGCGCTGCTCGGTCCGTCCGGTTCGGGCAAGACGACGCTGCTCAACATCATTGGCTGCATCCTCGCCCCATCGGCGGGACGGGTGGTGCTGGACGGCGAGCCGGTCTTCGACGGCAAATGGCTACGGCGCGACCTGAGGCGTCTCAGGCTCGACAAGATCGGCTTCATCTTCCAGAGTCACAACCTGCTGCCCTTCCTGACGGCGCAGGAGAATGTCGCGGTCGTGCTCGATCTTACCGGTCTGCCCGCCGAGGAAGGCCGGACGCGGGCGCGTGAACTGCTGGACTATCTGGAGGTCGGCCATCGCGCGATGGTCAAGCCGGCGCTGCTGTCGGGTGGCGAAGCGCAGCGCGTGGCGATTGCCCGCGCGCTGGCCAACCGCCCCCGCATCATCCTTGCCGACGAACCCACTGCCGCGCTCGACGGCGCGCGCGCCGGGCTGGTGATGGACCTCATGCGCAAGCTCGCGGTCGAGCAGGAAGCCTGCATCGTGACCGTCACCCATGACGAGAAGATCTTCGACCGCTTCGACCGCCTGATCCACCTGCGCGACGGCCATCTGGTTAGCGCGTGATGGTCAGGAGTCAGGAGGCAGACATGACCCAAGCCCTCACACGCCGATCCTCGCCACCGTCATGCCTGCGGCGGATCGGATGTCGCACGACAGTGGCCGATACCACGCGACCTTGAAAAGGTGTAACCAAGATGCAACCGACATCCTATTCCAGAGCCCAGATCATCCTGCACTGGACGATTGCGGCCCTCGTCTTTTTCCAGATCCTCATGCATGACGGCATCGTCAAGGTATGGGACGGGCGGATGGACGGCATGCTGCCGAACCAGCCGACGATCAATCCTCATGCCGTTGCCGGCGCGCTGATCCTCGTTCTCGTTCTGTGGCGGCTGGTGCTGCGCCGCCGGCGCGGCGTTCCGGGCCTGCCGGAAGGCGAGCACCCGGCCCTGAAAGTTCTGGCCACGGGCATGCATGCGGCTCTCAACCTCCTGCTGATCCTGATGGCGCTTTCCGGCATGGCGGCGTGGATTTCCGGCGTCGAGGCGATCGGCGAAGCCCATTCCATCGCGCGGCTGGCGCTGGTTCCGCTGGTCCTCCTGCATATCCTCGCCGCACTTTACCATCATTTCTGGCTCAAGACCGATGTGCTGCGGCGCATGTTTGGCCGGGCCTGAGGCGGGGTCCGTTCCGCGCGCCGCAACCCGCAACCCATGGCAGGCCGGGCCACGCCCGCCCGGCCGCTCCCCAAACCCCGAACTCCGGAGGCAGACATGACGAGAAGACCGCGCAGCCAGACCGTTGCCGCCGCCGTCGCGGTGATCTTCGGCCTGCTGACCATCGTTTCGGGCGGCAGGGCGCTGTTCGGCGGCGTCGATATGGGCGCAGTGGTGCCATTCGTGCTGTGGTTCAACTTCGTCGCGGGATTTGCCTATGTCCTGGCCGGGATCGGCCTGTTGCGCGGCGCAGGGTGGGCGCCGCTGCTGTCGCTGGCCATCGCCACGGCCACGGTGGCCGTCTTCGCCGCCTTCCTGTGGCATGTCGGTGCCGGCGGCGCATGGGAGGCACGCACCATGGGCGCGATGATCCTGCGCAGCGCCATCTGGATAGCCATCGCGGCCTTTGCATTTCGGTGCCATAAGCCATCCGATTGATCCACTCACCCAGCCAGCGATGGCGGCTGCCAGCCGCGACCTCGCCAGCCAGGAACCTGACATGAAGCGATTTCCAACTATTGACCTGTCACTGACCCTTTCGCTCGTTACCGTGCTCGGCATGGCAATGGCGGCGGCCGGCAGGTGGCTACCAAGCGGAGCTTTCGACGCTCTGGAGCTGCCGGGACTGGTGCTGGTCTATCTGGCTGGCGGCCTGCCGACCGGCTGGCGCGCGCTGTCGGAGCTGTGGCGCGCGCGCGTGCTTGACATCGACCTGTTGATGATCGTCGCGGCAATCGCCGCCGCAATCGTCGGCGCCCCGTTCGAGGGTGCGGTGCTGCTGACGCTGTTCAGCATCTCGACCACGCTGGAGGAACGCGCGCTTGGCCGGGTCCGCCGCGCCATCGAGGCCTTGATGGCGCTGCGCCCCGAGACCGCCTTGCGCAAGACCGCGGGCGGCGATGTCGAGGAAGTTCCCGCCGAGGTGCTGACCGTCGGCGATGTAGTGGTGCTGCGCCCCGGCGCCCGGGTGCCCAGTGATGGCGTGGTCGTCACCGGGCGCGGCGGCATCGACGAGGCCAATATCACCGGCGAATCCATGCCCGTGTCGAAAGAGGCCGGTGCGCAGGTGTTCGAGGCCACGATCAACCTCGACGGCGTGCTGGAGGTCGAGGTCACGCGCAGCGTCAGCGACAGCACCATCGCCCGCATGATCCGTCTGGTGACCGAGGCACAGGCCGCCCGCGCGCCCTCCGAACGGTTCAGCGAATGGTTCGGCCAGCGCTACACGGTCGCGGTGCTGGCGGGTGCGGTGATCGCCTTTGCCACGTTCTGGTGGCTGGGCGGCGACTGGGAACTGGCGCTTTACCGCGCCGCCACGCTGCTGGTCGCCGCCAGCCCCTGCGCCATCGTCATTTCCGTCCCCGCCGCGATCCTGTCGGCCCTTTCGGCGGCGGCGCGGGGCGGTGTTCTGTTTAAGGGCGGCGGCGCGCTGGAGACGCTGGCCGAGGTCGATATCTTCGCCTTCGACAAGACCGGCACCCTGACCACCGGCCGCGCCGAGGTGACGGAAATCGTCGCGCTGGATGGCGACGAGGCCGGGTTCCTGTCGCTGCTGGCGGGGCTGGAGGCGCATTCCGAGCATCATATCGCGGCCGCGATCCGCCGTGAGGTCGCCAGCCGCGGGCTTGATCCGGCGCAGGTGGCCGATGTGAACGCCCGGCCAGGCATCGGCATCGAAGGGTCCGATGCACTTGGCCCGATTTGGGCGGGCAATGCCTATCTTGCCGAGGACATGAAGGCCGCAACGGATCACCCCGCGTTGCAGCCGCTGGCGGATGGCACCAATACGGTCGTCTATCTGGGTCGCGGCGCCACCGTGCTGGGCGCCGTCAGCGTGGCGGATGAGGCACGGGCCAGTTCCGCCGGGGCGATCGCGGCCCTGCGCGACAGTGGTGTCCGCCGCATCGTCATGATGACCGGGGATCGCAGGCCGGTGGCGCTGCGCATCGGCGCTAGCCTTGGGCTGGAACCGGACGAGATCCATGCCGGGATGCTGCCGCAGGACAAGGTGCGTGAAGTCGGCGAACTGGCCGCAACCGGCCGCATCGCCTTTGTCGGCGATGGCGTGAACGACGCCGCGGCGCTGGCCCGCGCCGATGTCGGCATCGCCATGGGCGCGGCCGGGTCCGAGGTGGCGCTTCAGGCCGCCGATGTGGCGCTGCTGTCCGAGGATATGGAGCGGCTTGCGGACGCGCACCGCCTGTCGCGCCGAACGTCAAGGGTGATCCGGCAGAACCTGACCTTCGCCATCGGCGCCATGGTGGTTCTGGTCATCGGCGGGCTGTTCTTCGATCTGCCGTTGCCGCTGGTGGTGATTGGTCATGAAGGCGGCACCGTGCTGGTGGTGCTGAACGGGCTGCGGTTGCTGTCGGACCCGATCCGCCGGCTGAAGGCGTCTGTTGCCGGACAGGCGCTGACGGGTGTCGCGCAGCCCACCTGACCCGTGGGGATGCGCTCACCCCCGAAAGGCGCGCAGATGCGGAAACGCGCCCTTTTCCAGATATGCTTCCTCCTCGGGCGTCGATCTGCGACCAAGGATGGCGTTGCGGTGCGGGTGGCGGCCAAAGCTGGCGATGATGCGGCGCACCTGCCCCGCTTGATCGACGAGCGAGGCATAGAGCAGCCGCAACGGCGTCGGCGCACGGGCGGCAATGTCACGGCGCAGGGCGGTCAGCCGATCAATGCGGGCCAGATGGTCCGACCCCTCTGCATGGCCCAGGGGCTGGGTGAAAGCGATCTGGAACCACGGCAGGCCAAGTGCCGCCCAGTCTCCTTTTTCCAACCCTTCCAGCGCCTGCGCCAGGGCCGCCGGGTCTTGCGCCCAGGCCCGCTTGCTGCCCCGCCACAGCGAGCGCGGGAACTGGTCCAGCACCACGATCAGCGCCAGCCGGCCCCTGGGCGTCCCGGCCCAATGATCCAGCGCCCTCGCCGCGCCGCGTTCGGTCAGCGGGCCAAAGCGCGCCGCAATCGCACCGTCCGCGCCGCCATGCATCCGCCAGCGCCACAGCTCGGCATGGCGGTCAGGGTCGATATCCAGCGCGCGGCCCTCGGGGAACCAGAAATCCAGAACCTCGCCGATCTGTCTGGCATCATTGCTATCGGTCATGTCATCCCCCATGAAAACGCCCCCGCGCCATGGACACGGGAGCGGAATTGTCGATGAGGCACAAGCGCCTAGGCGGTCGCGGGCACCGCTGCCTGCGCAGGCCGGCGTCCGCCGGGACCGCGCGGGACGCGCAGCAGGCGCATGGCGTTGGCGATCACCACCAGCACCGAAAGCTGGTGGATCAGCATGCCCTCGGCCATATGCACATCGCCGCTGAACACGCCAAACAGCAGCCCGGCCACGGTCAGCAGCGCAATGACGAGGTTCTGGCGCATATTGCTCAGCGTCGCGCGGGAAATCGCCATCGCCTCGGGCAGTTTCTCCAGATCGTCGGCCATCAGCGCAATGTCGGCGGTCTCGATCGCCACGTCCGAGCCCGCGGCCCCCATGGCGATCGAGGTATCAGCGGCAGCCAGCGCTGGGGCGTCGTTAATGCCGTCGCCGATCATGGCGACATGGCGGCCCTCGGCCTGAAAGCGGCGGATCAGGTCAAGCTTGTCCTCGGGCAGCAGCCCGGCATGAACCTCGTCGATGCCGATTTCCGCAGCGATGGCGTGGGCGGCCTGCGGCTGGTCGCCGGTCAGCATGGCGATGCGCCCGACCCCGATGTCGCGCAGCCGGGCAATTGCGCCCTTGGCCGAGGGGCGGGGCTGGTCGGACAGGCCAAAGATGCCCGCGATGCGCCCGTCCAGCGCCACGATGATCGGCGTGCGCCCGCGCCCCAAAACCCCGGACAGCGCGGTCTCGGCCTCGGGGTCGAACGCGATGCCCAGCCTGTCGAACAGCCGCCGGTTGCCGGCCGCGACCTGCCGGCCCGCGTGGTTCACCACAAGGCCCATGCCGGCCACTTCCTCGACCGCTTCCGGCGCGGGAATGTCACCCTCGGCACGACCAGCGGCCACGACGGGCCGACCCAAGGGGTGATCCGAGCCGGATTCGGCGATGGCGGTCCAGTGCAGCAACTCGGCGCGGTCCATACCCGCCAGCGGCAGCACCTCGACCAGACTCGGGCGGCCCTCGGTGAGCGTCCCGGTCTTGTCCAGCGCCAGCATGTCGATGCGGCCCGCGCTTTCCAGATGCTGCCCGCCCTTGATCAGGATCCCCGACCGCGCCGCCCGCCCGATACCGGCGACGATGGAGACCGGCGTCGAGATCACCAGCGCGCCGGGGCAGGCCACGACCAGCAGCGTCAGCGCGAGGCGAATGTCCTGCGTCACCGCCCAGGCACCCAGCGCCAGCACCATGATGCCGGGCGTATACCATTGCGCGAAACGCTCGATCATGCGCTGGCTGGGGGCGCGTTCCTCCTGCGCCTCTTCGACGCGGCGGATGATCCGGGCCAGCGTGGTATCGGCGCCGATGCCGGTGGCGCGGATGCGCAGCACGCCATTTTCCGCGATGGTGCCGGCATGGACGTGGGAGCCGGGGGCTTTCTCGGCCGGGATCGGCTCGCCGGTGATGGCGGCCTCGGACACGGCGGCGTTGCCGTCGATCACCTCGCCATCGACGGGGATGCGGTTTCCGGCGCGCACCAGCACGACCTCATTCGGCTGGACAGCACTGGCGGCGATCTCGACCGGCTGGCCGTCGCGGATCACGGTGGCGATCTCGGGCGCGGCCTTCAGCAGATCGGCCAGCGCGCCACGGGTCTGGCGGAGCGTCCGCGCCTCAAGCCAGGCGCCGAAGCTGAACAGGAACGTAACGGCGGCGGATTCCCAATATTCGCCGATGAACAGCGCGCCGATAGCCGCAACGGTCACCAGCAGTTCAATCGAGAAATGGCGAATGCGCAGCGCGTGGAACGCCCGCCAGGCGATGTCAGAGCCGGCGACAAAGGCCGCCGCCAGCATGGATGCCGCCCAGAGCCCGCGCAGGCCGAACCCGTAAAGGGCGATCAGGCCCAGCACGATCAGGCTGCCGCTGATGATGGTCAGCCACTTCCTGCGGCTGGCCGGCTGGCGAAGGATTGTCAGGATAGGGGTCAACATGCGGGGCCTCATGATGTGAAGGCCCGGCCGCGCGGGCAGGCACGGCCGGACTGGAAGGGATCGGTCAGAATGCGGCGGGGCGGGCCTCGTAGCCGGTGGATTTCACCACCGAGACAAGGGCCTCGACCGGGGCGGATGCGGGGTCATGCTCGACCTCGATGCGGCCGGTGTTGAAATGCACCTTGGCGGCGGTCACGCCGGGAGTTGCCGCCAGCGCCTTTTCGATCTTGGTGACGCAGGAGGGGCAGGAAAATTCGTCGCTGCGCAGGATGGTCTTGGTCATGGCTGGTTCCTTTCATGTCGCCGTCCGGTGGGGCGGTCATTGCTTGTGACCTCAAGATATGCTGTTCTTTCAGGATCAGGAGTGGCAATTTCGACAAGGGATCATTGCATGAATGCACAGGCGCAGGATTGGGACGATCTGCGGTTGTTTCTGGCCGTGGCGCGGGCGGGGTCGCTTTCAGGAGCGGCGCGCAGCCTTGGCGTTACCCATTCCACCGTCTTTCGCCGCATCGGCGCGTTCGAGGCGCGGTTGCGGGTGCGGCTGTTCGACCGGCTGCCCGGCGGCTATGCTCTGACCCAGGCTGGCGAGGAGATGCGCGATTCCGTCATCCGTATCGAGGAAGAAATCACCGCGCTGGCGCTGAAGGTTACCGGACAGGACCAGCGGCCCACTGGGACGATCCGCATCACCACGACCGACCTGCTGGCGGTGGGTGTGCTGCCCCGCCATGTCGCCGCCTTCCGCGCCGAATGGCCCGAGATCGAGATCGAGGTGGTGGTGGCGGATAGGGTGCTGGACCTGACCCGGCGCGAGGCGGACGTGGCCCTGCGCATCGGCAATCCGGGACAGGAGACGCTGATCGGGCGGCGGGTCGGGCGGTTGGCCTTTGCCGCCTATACCGCGGCGGACCGGCCGCTGGGCGATCCTGCCGAGGGTGACTGGATCGGATACGGCTCTGCGCATGGCCCGCTCAGCCGCAATCTGGCCCGCTGGTGGCCGGATGCGCGACAGGTTTACCGGACAAACTCGATCATCGCCGCCCATGCCGGTGCGAAGGCGGGGATCGGACTCGCTGCCTTGCCTTGCGTGATCGCTGATTGCGACCCCAGCCTGATCCGCGCCGCCGCGCTGCCCGAGGACTTCATGCTGGACCTGTGGTTGCTGATTCACGAGGATCTGCGCCAGACCGCGCGCATCCGCCTGTTTCTGGACTTCATGGCGACGGCCCTGACGGCCGATGCCGACCTGCTGGAGGGGCGCTGCCCGTGCAAGACAAGGCCGGCGCAGGCGTGACGCCCGCGCCGGCCCATGCCTGCGCCCATGGCGTCAGTCGATCATCTGCCAGCCCGGATGCTCGAAATGCTCGCCATAGGCGTTCAACGCCTGAACGATCGTCACCGCGCCAGTCTCGACCTCGCCGGCCTCCAATGCCGAGATGCCGGTCATCACCTCACCAAGGACGATATGGAACTGCTCGTCTACCTCGGGTTCCAGCACACAGTTCTCGACCATGAAATCAACCTGCTTCTGGACATCGGCAGCGACCCCATTCGCGGCATCGGCAGGCAGGGTGCCGTTGTGGATCGCGTCCAGGTTCGCGGCCATGGTTCCGTGAATCGCGGTCATGCCGGTGATCATGTTCTGATCGCCCTGCCATTTGGCGCCATCGTTCAGCGTGATCTCGATAGCCCCCGCGCCATGGCTGTCATGATCATGGGATTGCGCGGCGGCAATGCCAGCTGACCCCAGCGCGAGGGCGAGAGCGACAGCGACGGTGGTGAAAGATTTTACAGTCCGCATAGTGATCTCCTGTATCTGCCAAGTGGTTCTGGCCGCGGCGGGCATCGACAGACGCCGCCGGGCTTGGGATAGACATAGGCTGTCCGTTTTCGCACGAGAATTGACGAAACCTGCAAAGACCTATTGCACGAATGGACAGACCTCAGGCACGAACCAGACCCTCTCGGCCTGCCGCCGATACCATCGGGCTGTCGAACAGCGCCCCGACGGCATGGGGCCGGATGCCGTCTGCCTCGCGCATCAGAAACAGCGCATCGAGGGAAAGGTGTGCGGCGAGTTCGCCGCCAGCCTGCGGACCCAGCACCATCAGCGCGGTTGCCCAGGCATCAGCCTCGGCACAGCTGCCCGTGACGACCGTGACCGAGGCCGGCGACGACCGCAGCGGGCCGCCCGTCGCCGGGTCCATCGTATGCGACAGGCGCTGGCCCTGAACGGTGACATGATGCCGGTAATCGCCCGAGGTGGCGACGGCGGCATCTTGCAGCATCAGGACCGAATGGGGCGCGCGGCGTTCGGGATCGGGCGCCTCGACGGCGACGGTCCAGGGCATGCCGTCGGGCCGCAGCCCGGAGGCTCGCATCTCGCCGTCGATGCCAACAAGGAACCCGGTGATGCCGAAGCCCCGTAACATTTCGGCCAACCTGTCGACGCCGTAGCCCTTGGCGATGCCGTTCAGGTCGAGCGTGATGGGTGCATGTTTCCTGACCAACCCGGCCGCGCGGTTGATCTCCAGCACCTCATGCGCGGGCGGGCGCGTGGTTACCATGGCCCAGCGGATGGCTTCAGCGCTGGCTTCCTCGGGGCCAAAACCCCAGGCGCGCACCGCATCGCCCATGCCGATATCGAACGCACCGCCCGATGCCGCACAGATCCGCAGCCCGAGGTTCAGCACCTCGGCCAAGCCGGCAGGAACGGCCACCCAGGCGCCAGTGGGCGCCCGGTTCAGGCGCATCAGGTCGCTGTCGGGTTGCCATGTCGACATTGCGGCATCAACCTCCGCCACGGTCGCTTGCAGGGCAGCCTGCACCGGGGCGGGGTCCAGCCCGGCATCGGCGTGGAAACGCGCCGACCAGCGAGTGCCCATGGTCGGGCCGTTCAGCGCGTGGCGGCCCGGGTCAGTAGATATCTTCGGCATAGCGCCCCTCCGCTTTCAGCGCGAGCGGGGTAAGACCCGTCGGCGCGAGGATGTCGGTCAGCGCCTCGGCCACGCCCGAGGCCATGTCGCGCCCGCCGCAGACCATGATGCGCGCGCCTTCGTGTACCAGCCGGATCAGTTCAGCGCTCTCGGCCCGCAGCGCGTCCTGGACATGGCGCGGCTTTGCCCCGCGCGAGTTCGCGGTGGTCAATCGCGCCAGACGGCCATCGACCTGCCAGCCGGCCAGATCGTCGCGATACAGGAAATCGCTGTCGGGGTGGCGCATCCCGAAGGCCAGATGGATGGGCCGCTTGCGGCTGTTGCCCCGGATGAAGCCCGCAAGCGGGCCGATGCCGGTGCCGGCGCCGATCAGGATCAGCGGCGAGCGTCCTGCTGCGGCATGGAAAGCCGGATTGTGCCGGACGAAGGCGCGGATCGCCTGGCCCGGCTTCAGCGCCAGAAGCTGACCCGAGCAGAGGCCGCCGGGATGCTTGCGCACCACGATCTCGACGAACCCGTCGCGCCGTCCGGAGGCCAGCGAGTAGAAGCGCGGCAGATCCGCACCCTCGGGCAGAACGCCGAGGAGATCACCGGCCTGAAACCGGCCAAACCCCCGACCTGTCAGCCGTTGCAAAAACGTCGCCTCGGGTAGGGCAAAGCGCAGGATCGTGGTCGGCGCCTGCACCTCCGCCCCGTAATCACGGCGCGAGATCAGGGTGAGCCGCCCCGTCACGGGCGGGGTTGGCACATGTTCGAGCGTAAGCTCGATCCCCAGCGCCGCCCCCAGGGCGCGGCCCCAGCGGGCGAAATCCTGCGGCGACTGGCGATCGACCGTGTCGAAGGGCATCAATTGCGCCCAGCCTTTGGCAGCAGCCCGACTCCCGACTTCATCGGCGAACGCGCAGAACGCGGGAAAGCTGCGATCGCCGAAACCAAGCACGGCAAGCGGGGCCTCAGGGACAGATTCCAGCGCCGCGAGGCGTTCAATGAACCCCTTCGCCGTGGCGGGAGCCTGTCCCTCGCCCCAGGTGGCGGCGAGAATGACGAACCGTTCGGCCTGCGGATAGCGCGCCGGCTCGAAACCGGACATTGGCGCGACATGAACATGCTGGCCCGCCGTGGTCAGCGCATGTTGGAGCGTCGCAGCGAAACCCCAGGTGCTGCCGCCGTCCGAGCCCACCAGCAAGATGGTCGCAGCGCCGTTTGCAGGATGATTGCCACGGAGACGCGGTCTTGACCGCCGCCCCGCGAACCAGAGCACAAGACCACTCACCCCCATTGCCGGCACGCCGAGCGCCAGCACACCCAGCACGAGGCCGAGAGATGCGGCCCCCTGCCCGGTATGCAGCATGTAGATGGTTTCAGATATCTGTTCCCACATCGTCGGCTCGGCCCAGGCCAGAAGCTCACCCGTCCCCTGATCGAGATAGCCGGTGCCGCGATCCGTCTTCAGAGTGAAGGCGTCCGTGGCGTCGCCAGGATAGGGAAAGCTCAGCTCGCGCAACTCCGTGACAGCAATCACGGAGAGCGGCTCCATCGCAGCAAGCGAGACCCCAGTGCTTCCGCTGACCTCAGTCGGAAAGGTCAGCGGTGCGGCTCCATCCGGCAGAAGATCGAAGGTCGAGGCGGCCATCCACAGTGCAGTCGCTGAGGACAAAACCAGCCCCGCGACCGCCACGCGGGCGATCCCGGTATGGATGCGGCTCGACGCCGGCCCGCGCAAAGGGGCGAACCAGCGCCGCCAGCCGCCCATGCGCCGCGCGACCAGCATCGCGCCGGAGACCGACAGGATCAGCATCGCCACGGCGCCAATGACCATGGCGATACGACCGGCATCGCCCAGGAACAGCGAACGGTGAAGGTTGGTCAACCAGCGTTTGACCGGATCGGGATCGGCACTGGCGATGCCCTTGCCGGTCGCCGGGTCGATTACCGCCGCGCCGGGCGTGCCGTCGTCGAACCAGAACGCGGTGATCCGGCCCGACGGCGCGCGCCGGATCTGCTCCACCCCCGGATAGGCAGCCAGGATACGTCCTGCGAGATCGGCGACGGTCAGCCCGGCCTCGGCCTGCGGCGTGGAAAGCCGCTCGGCCGCGGGAAAGACCGAGAGCGCCGCGCCGCTCAACGCAAGGGCCATGACGAGAATGAGGGCCAGCAGACCCGGCCAGCGATGCAGCGTGCGGATCATGGCGTTGCCTCACATGTCGTAGCGGAGGCTGGCGACATACCTGCGGCCGGGCGCAGGCTTTCCCGCTCCTGCCGTCGTCAGCGGCACGGCGATGTCCTTCGGGCTGTCGCGCATGTCCTCGACGGCGGCGTCGACATGCAGCGTATAGCCCGCATCGAACAGCGCATCGGCAAGGTCGAGGGTGATTTCGAGTGACCGGCCCGCGCCGACACTGGCGCCGGTGATGCCGTCGACCTGCGCCAGGTCGCCGCCGGTGGCGCGATACCAGTCGCTGAGATGTTCGTAATACTTCGACTTGCCGCCGGCCATCCACAGGGTTCCGGCATACGCCCCCTGCGCATCCGTGACGTAGAGGACGAGATAGGCACCATCGCCACCGTACGTGTTCAGGGTGGTGGTGAGGGTAACCGGCCGGGCCATGGCAAGGCTGGGCGCCACCAAGGTCGAAGTCAGCGCGAGTGCTGCAAGGATGGATTTCATGACTCTGCTCTCTTCTGCCTGATATATCAGTTCACCCGCACAACGGGCGGGGTGCCGTTCTGGAACAGCGGATTGGAGGGGGGTGCCGACGGAGCGACGGTGGGTGCATTGCCGCGATCCCGCTCGGGGATCTGCTGGCCATCCCTGTGGCGCAATTTGACGACCTGCAACGTCGCGGGATCCAGTTTGGCCTTGATGCGACGGCCCTGGGCATCGCGTCCCTTGACCTCCCAGCAGCCGTCGTCCGCCTCGATCTTCTCAACATGCCAACCGAGGCCGGTTGCCGCCTGCATTACCGCTTCGCGTGGTTGCCAGGCCCCGTGCCCCACATGGCAGTCGTCACCTGCCATCGCCCCCGCCGCAGGCAATACCGCGAGAGCGGCTACGGCGATCAATAGAGTTTTCATGGTTCGAATGTCCTTTACGATCATCTCGGGGGCACTTTCCCGGCTATGGCCGAGGCGAACGCCCGTGTGGAAAGAGGTCCACCTCAATGATGAGGTGGACCCTTGCGGCCATCAGTTACGCTTCTCGGGCTTGGTGCCGTCGCTCCAGCGTTTGACCTTGCCGTCGATCACCTCGAGCGTTCCGGGATCGACGGTCATCTTCAGGCTGTTGCCGCCCTGGTCGATGACGTTCAGTTCGTAGCAGCCGTCGTCGAGTTCCATTTTCGAGATGGTCCAACCGAACTCGTCGGTCACTTGAATGAGAGCGTCCCACGATTGCATGTTCTCGGTCGGCACGTTGCATTTCTCACCAGCGAACGCGGCCCCGGCGGGGATCGCGAGCGCCAATGCGGTGGCGGTCAGGATGGTTTTCATGGCTATGCTCCTCAGCCTTGGTTGCCTGATGAAACCAATCTGGAGGGGGCGGCTGACGTGATCCTGATCGCCGCGGAAAACCTGCGTCAGCTTCTCGTCAGCCTGCCGCGACGAACCGCAGCGATTACACAAAACAAACAGGCCCCGCCAAACAGGCGGGGCCCGAACAGCAGCGGGAATGCGTAACGATCAGGTCACGTCATTTGTGCCGGGAGGGCGCTTTCGGCCCGTGACCATGGCACGGGGCAGGTTCTCCCGATGGCGCCATGAGGTGACGGCCACACCCCCAACATGCAAGGCCACGAGAACCAGAGCCATGTTGGCCAGCATTTCATGCACCTCCTTCAAGGTCTTGTCCCCTCTGACTTCCCGGTTTCCGTGCTCGCCCGCAACCGTCACGGCCCGGGCTTCCTCGATCGATTGTTCGAGCAGCCAGCCGCTCAGCGCGGTGCCGGAAAGCGTGACCATGAGTGCCACGATCATCGCGGCGCCAGCCGGGTTGTGCCCGAGATGGCGTCGCTCGCGCCCGTGCAGCATGTCCCCGAGATAGGCCAGCGTCGCGGCGGGGCCACGCACGAATTGCGTGAAACGGGCATGGCGGCTGCCAACGAAACCCCAGATCAGGCGGAGGGCAAGCAACGCCGCCACCGCGTAACCGGCCTCCTCGTGAAGCGGCTGCACCTCGTCCGCCGCAAGCCATGCCACTGCAAAGGCGGCAACCAGACCCCAGTGAGAGCTGCGCACCAACGGATCCCAGACCAGCACCGTGCGCGTAGTATCGGCGACGTCCTGAATGGCGTCACCCTTCATCATCTCAGTCATGTTTGTGCTCTCTGCCCTCACGGGAGCGCCGATCATCTCCGTCCTTGTATTCGATCTCGATCACCTGAAGCGTGCCGGGATCGACCGTCACCTCGATGCGGCGTCCTTCCCGGTCTGTGCCTTTTATCTCGTAGCAGCCGTCGTCGATTTTTATGCGCCGCACCACCCATCCGTTTTCTTCCGCGAGCCGCACCACCGCGCTTCTTGGCTGCCAGTCTGCCAGCGGCACGGCACAGTCGTCGCCGGCAAGTGCAGCCCCGGACGGAAGGACCACGAGAAAGGTCAGAATTGTCAGCGATCTCTTCATGGACCACACTCCGTATAACGGCCACTGGATGACATTCTGCGCCGCGAACCTGACGGGATGCTGAAGCCCGGGGCGTCCCGCCATCAGCTTTGCGTCAGCCCGGGTCGCCATAATGGCCAGAGGCAAATGAGTAGGAAGATCATGCGGATCCTGCTGATCGAGGATGATACCGTTCTGGGTGCCGCCGTGCGGGACCAGATCGCTGCGGGTGGCCAGTCGGTGGATTGGGTCACGCGCCTGGACGCGGCCGGCGATGCGATGGCCGGCACCGGCTATGATCTTGTATTGCTGGACCTCATGCTGCCCGACGGACGCGGCATCACCTTCCTTCGGTCGCTGCGCACCAGCGGCGACGTGACGCCGGTGATCATCCTGACAGCGCTGGACCAGATTTCGGACCGGATCGAAGGCTTGAACGCCGGCGCCGACGACTATCTGGTGAAGCCCTTCGATCTGGCCGAGCTTTCCGCGCGCATCGGCTCGGTCGCGCGGCGCTATAGCGGCAATCCCAACCCGATCATCGTGCACGGCACGCTTGCCGTCGACCTTGCCTGCCGCAGCATCCGCCGCGACGGCCGGCCCGTGCAGCTCACCGCACGTGAATGGGCGCTGTTCGAGGCGTTCCTCACCCGCCCGGGGCAGCTTCTGTCCAAGGCACAGCTTGAGGAAAAGCTTTATGCCTTCGATACGGAGGTGGAAAGCAACACCATCGAGGTCCATGTCAGCCGGCTGCGCAAGAAGCTGGGCGCCGAGGTGATCGAGACCGAGCGCGGGTTGGGCTACCGGCTGGGTTCGCCATGACGATGCCACGCAGCCTTCAGATGCGGTTGGGGGTGTCGCTGGGTATCCTTCTGACACTTCTGTGGATCGCGGCCGCCGCCGTCACGGCGGTCATGCTGCGGCACGAGATGGACAGGATCTTCGACTCGTCGCTACAGGAAGCGGCGCAGCGCCTGCTGCCGCTGGCCGCTGTCGAGATCGTCGGACGTGAGGAGGAAGGTGTGACGCAGCACCTTGCCGACCTGCGCGACCACGACGAATTCCTCACCTATATCGTGCGCGATGACGAAGGGCGAATTCTTCTGCAATCGCATGAGGCCGATCCCGCCATCTTCCCTGAATGGGACGGGCCGGGCTTTCGCACGACCGCAACCCATCGCCTGTATGGCGAGGACGCCCTGCAAGGCACGATCCGCCTCACGGTCGCCGAGCCGCTTGCCCATCGCGCGGCGGCGGCACGCGATGTCTGGGCGGGCCTGGGGTTGCCGCTGCTGGTATTCATCCCTGCCGCACTGTTGGCGATCGTATTGACTGTCCGCTCGGGTCTGGCCCCGTTGCGCCGCTATCGCGACCGGCTGGCCGCGCGTTCGCCGCGCGACCTCGCCCCCGTCGCCTGCGACGATCTTCCCGTCGAGGCCGCCCCGGTGGGGACGGCGATCAATGTGCTTCTGGCGCAACTCAAATCCACATTCGAGGCCGAACGCACCTTCGCCGCCAACGCAGCGCATGAATTGCGAACACCGCTGGCAGGCGCAATCGCGCAGGCCCAGCGGATACAGGTGGAAACGAAAGATACCGGTGCCGGCCACAGGGCTGCCGAGATCGAGGCCTCGTTGAAGCGGCTGGCCCGGACCGCGGAACGGCTTCTGCAACTGGCCCGAGCAGAAGGTGGGCGGTTGCGGCTCGATCATCTATCCGATCTTCGCATCACCGCCCGTCTGGTCGTGGACGATATCGAGAGGACAGCGCCGAACCGGATCGCGCTCGCCCTGCCGGAGCACCCGGTAATGTCCGACCTCGACCCCGATGCGTTTGGCATCATCGGCCGCAACCTCATTGAGAACGCCCTGCGGCACGGCGCATCCGACAAACCAATCACGGTAAGCCTCAGCGCGGACGGCACGTTCAGCGTCGCCAATGAAGGCCCCGTCGTGCCGACAGAAGCACTTGGCCGGCTGACCCGCCGTTTTGAGAGGGGGACAGCCGGAACGGAAGGCAGCGGGCTTGGCCTTGCCATCGCCGCGAGCATTGCCGATCGGATTTCGTCAAAGCTCACCTTGCAATCGCCAAGGCCGGAAAGCTCGTCCGGCTTTGAGGCGATCGTGGTTCTGCCGATAGCTTCACGGACGCTGAGCGAAGCTGCCAGCGCCCGATAGTCGCAACCATCGGACCGACCTTTGGCCGGCCGTTCGCGGCCCGGCTGGATGCTTGCCTAACATGACTGAGGTGCCTTGGTGAGTTGAGAATGAGGTTGCCTGGAGGGTTGATACTAGGGTCAGGATTCATAACCAATAAATGACGGTTGCCGCGAGCGCGATGGCCGAGAGGAAGACCTTCGGGCATCTGTCGTATCGGGTTGCCACGCGCCGCCAGTCCTTGAGCCTGTCAATCGGCACGCAACTTTGACCCCCTTTCGGCGCCCAATAATGACCCCGCTTGGTCAGCACGGGTAGCTGGCCTGACCTGCCCCCCGGTCGTCCCTCGTTCATAACGAGAGTCCTTGGGGTTGATAGTGGTCGGTTTCGAGTTGGGCAAGCGCGCCGGGCGCGGAGCCCTCAGATTGCTCAAGCGCCCGGCGCGCTTCTGCTGGCGTCTTGTTGGCCAGCGAGGAATGCGGCCTGACGTTGTTGTAGTCGTAGCGCCAGAGGGCCAGTTTGCGGCGGGCATCGGCCAGGCTGTCGAAGATCTCCTCGTTCAAGCATTCGTCGCGCAGGCTGCCGTTGAATGACTCGATGAAGCCGTTCTGCTGCGGCTTGCCCGGGTCGATGTAGTGCCATTCGACGCCGTTCTCGTTGGCCCATTTCAGGATGGCCTTGCTGGTGAACTCGGTGCCGTTGTCCGACACGATGCAGGCCGGTTTTCCGTAGATCCTGACCAGCGCATCCAGTTCGCGCGCTACCCTGGCCCCCGAGATGCTGGTGTCGGCGATCAGGGCCAGGTTCTCACGGCAGCAATCGTCGTTGACCGCCAGAATGCGGAACTTGCGGCAGGCCCCGAACGTGTCGGACAGAAAGTCCAGGGACCAGCGCTGGTTCGGCCGCAGCGGCACCGGCATTGGCGTGCGACTGCCGCGGGCCCGTTTCCGGCCGCGCCTGCGTCGCACTGACAGTCCCTCTTCGCGGTAAATCCGGTAGAGCTTCTTTTCGTTCATGATCATGCCCTTGCGCTCCAGCATGATGCCCACACGCCGATACCCAAAGCGACGACGCTTCTCGGCGATCTTGTGCATCTCCTCACGGATTTCCGGGTTGTCGGGCGGTCGTTCCCGCCGCACCGTCTTCGGATCGACACCGATCAGGACGCAGGCCCGGCGTTGGGAGATCGGATGATCTTTCATAATCCGCAGCACCGCGTCCCGCCGTTGCATCGGCGTCGTCAAGGCTTTCCCAGCAGATCCTTCAGAACCACGTTGTCGAGCATCGCATCCGCCAGCAGGCGCTTCAGCTTCGCGTTCTCGTCCTCGAGCTGCTTCAGTCGCTTGGCGTCCGACAGGTCCATCCCGCCATACTTGGCCTTGAGCTTGTAGAACGTCGCGGGGCTCAACCCGTGTTTCCGGCACAGCTCGGTGGTCGGCAAACCCGCCTCCTGCTCCTTCAGCATCCCGATAATCTGCGCCTCGGTGAAACGGCTTTTCCGCATGTCGTCTGCTCCTTCTCAGGTTGGGCAGACTCTACATCACAGCGAGGGAACTTCCGGGGGGCAGGTCAGGCCCGATGCGGTGTAGCCTCCATACAGCGCAACCGGATCGGGCCAGCGGCGTCTCGGTCATTCCCGCGTCTTGAAGCGCCAGCTCTCGTTGCCGGTCTCGACGATGTCACAGTGATGGGTCAGTCGGTCGAGGAGCGCCGTTGTCATCTTCGCGTCTCCGAAGACGGTCGGCCATTCGCCGAAGTCGAGGTTCGTCGTCACGATGATCGAGGTGCGTTCGTAAAGGCGACTGATGAGGTGGAACAGGAGCTGGCCACCCGTCTGGGCGAACGGCAGATATCCCAACTCGTCGAGGATCAGGAAGTCGAGGCGGCACAGGAGATCCGCAGTGCGTCCCTGTCGGTCGGCGCGGGCTTCGGCGTCCAGCTTGTTCACCAGGTCCACGACGTTGAAGAAGCGGCCGCGCTTGCCACGGCGGATGCAGGCCCGGGCGATGCTGACGGCAAGGTGGGATTTGCCGGTCCCGGTGCCGCCGATGAGGACGACGTTACGCTGATGCTCGAGGAACTCTCCGGAGGCCAGATCGCGCACCAGCGTTTCGTTTACGGGCGTGTCTTCGAAGCTGAACTCGTCGACTTCCTTGGCCAAGGGCAGCTTGGCGATGGTCATCTGGTATTTGATCGAGCGAGCTTGTTTCTCGCTGATCTCGGCGTTCAGCAGGTCGCCCACGATTTGCTGCGGTTCGTGCTGTCGCTTCACCGCCGTGGCGATGATCTCATCGTAGGCGGCCTTCATGCCGTAGAGCTTCAACTGGCCCATCGCGTCCAGCACCTGTGATCTTTCCATGGCGGGGTCTCCTGAGGCTGTCGTAGCGTTTGCAGTCGGCCACGGGCTCGCAGGTCAGGCGCAACGCGTCCGGCGTGGCGATGGTCAACGGAGGTGGTGGCTCGCGATGTCGGGCCAGGATGTTCAGAACGACCGATGCCGCCGGGGCGCCTTCGGTCAGGGCCTCGACGCAGGCAGCCTCGACGGCTTCCAGTCCATCCGTTGGGATCATGCTCAGGATCTGGACCATCTGACGGTCACCGTTCGGCACGCGCCCCAGCTTACGCTGGACGCGTCGTATCGCCGGCGGCAGTTCCCATTCCTTGAAGGGAGCGCCGTTTCGAAGGGCGCCGGGCTTGCGGGCCAGCACCGGGATGTAGTGCAGCGGGTCATAGATGGCCTTGTCGCGCCCGAAGGCGCGGTCGTGCCGGCCGACGATCTTGCCGTCCTGCCAGACCTCGACCCGCTCGGCATAGGCGCGGATCTCGACCGGACGGCCGACGGCGCGACCATCGACCGAGTAGCGGTTCTTGTCGAACCTAACGAGGCAGGTCTTGGACACCGAGGCCGGCACGGCATGGAATCCGTCGAAAGGGCCGACGTAGGGCACCAGGCTCGCCCGCTCATCCTGGAACACGTCCCAGATTGTCCGATCACGCAATTCCTGGTGCGGATGGGCCTTGGCCCAGGCAATACAGCGATCCTGAAGCCAGGCGTTGAGTTCCGCGTAGCTCTTGAAGCGCGGCCGCGGCACGAAGAACCGCCGCCGGACAACGCCAACCTGGTTCTCTACTTGTCCCTTCTCCCAGCCGGACGCGGGGGTGCAGGCGACGGGATCGACAAGGTAGTGTCCGCACATCTGCTGGAACCGGCGATTATACGCGCGGTCGCGGCCGACGAAGATCGTGTCCACCGCCGTCTTCATGTTGTCGTAGATCCCACGCGCACAGGCGCCGCCGAAGAAGGCAAAGGCCTTGTCATGGGCATCGAACACCATTTCCTGCGTCTCTCGCGGGTAGGCCCGGACGAACAGCATCCGGCTATGACAAAGCCGGACGTGAGCCACCTTCACCGTGGTGGTCACGCCGTCGATCAGAACGACCTCGTGACTCCAGTCGAACTGGTAGGCTTCACCCGGATCGAAGCTCAGTGGCACATAGGCGGCGGCTGACGCTTCCTGCTCCGCCTGCGACCACGAAGCCGCATAGCGTCGGACCGCGTCGTAGCCGCCGTCATATCCGAGGGCCCTGAGCTCTTCGAAAATCCGGATGCGGGTCAGCCGCTCGCGCTTCGGCTTGCGCGCATTCGCCGCCAGCATCTCGTCGAGCTTGCCTTTCCAGGGACCGATCTTCGGCTGCGGTTGGACGGTTCGCTCGTAAGTCATCTCCGTTGCGCCGGACCGGATCACCTTCCGAACCGTGTTCCGCGATACCCGCAGCTCTCGGCAGATATGCTTGATCGACTTCTTGTCCTGGAAATACGCCCGGCGGATCTTCGCAATCGTCTCCACAACCAGCATCCCACACTGTGCCCCCCGATAGCCTCGGAGGCATCATGACCATCAGCGTAAGGGGGGTCATTTTCGGAAGCCGATTACCCCGTTACGGGGTCAATTTTGCACGCCGGTTCACATTGAGCCTGCCAAACATGATCTCGATGCGGTTGCGCCGCTTGTATCGGCGCTTGTCGTATTTGACCGGTGTCTTGCGCTGCTTTCGGCCGGGGATGCAGGCTCGTATCCCCTTGTCCTGCAAGGCTTCCCGGAACCAGTCGGCGTCATAGCCGCGATCCCCGAGCAGCCAATCGACCTTTGGGAGGCTGCTGAGCAACGCCCGCGCCCCGATGTAGTCGCTGACCTGCCCTGCGGTGACGAACAGGTCGAGCGGTCGGCCCTGACTGTCACAGATGGCATGCAGCTTCGTGTTCATGCCGCCCTTGGTCCGGCCGACGAGGCGTCCACGCCCCCCTTTTTCACGGCCAAGCTGGTCGCGGTGCGGTGCGCTTTCGGATAGGTCGCGTCGATCATCACGGTCTTTTCCTCGCCGTGGTCGGCGGCCAGCCCGATCATCATCCTGGCGAAAATGCCTTTCTCGCTCCAACGCTTCCACCGGCTGTAGAGCGTCTTGTGCGGCCCATACTCCCTGGGGGCATCTCGCCAGCGCAAACCATTGCGATTGATGAAGATAATCCCGCTTAGAACACGCTTGTCATCGACGCGTGGCTTGCCGTGCGACTTCGGGAAGAAAGGGGCAAGCTTGGCCATCTGCTCGTCGGTCAGCCAGTACAGGTCGCTCATGTCACCGCTCCGTTTTCCAAGCCGTGAATCACGTAGCACACTGAAAATCAATGCATCCTGAGCCTACCTCGACCCACCCCTCAATTCAAACGCCAGCTGCAATCTCCTGTTCAAAAGCCCGGACAAGAACCGGTGGGCCGACGCGCAGATTGCCTTTATCCGCATATGGTTGCGGACATATGAGTCGGTGAACAAAAGCGGCGTTATTCAGAAATCGAACCGCACACCCATATCGGCAAGGGTCATGCGCTCGTAATCGCGCTGAACCGAGGCCGCAAGAAAGACACTTGGACCCAGATCATATCTGAGGGCGACACCATAAGAGCTGTCGGTCACCTTTTCCGCCCAATCGCCGTCATTATACGCGACATAGGAACCCAACGTAAATCGGTTAAACTTGTAGTCGCCATAAAGGGCGTAAGACGTTCCCAGTTCGGCAAACCCGTTGTCATTGATGTTCAGGCCGATGCGAAGGTCATCATTGACCTTGTAACGCGTTCCCACGAAATAAAGATCGTTATCCCTGACCCCGGCCCCACTCTGCGCCGTTGCAGCAGAAAACTCCCAGTCGTTTAGCCGATAGAAAACCGAGGCGGAAACCTCTCGGGTCAGATCCCCTCCCGTGCCGCTGCCGATCTGATCCGGGTCCACCACGGACAGCTTCACGTCGAAGTTGCGAGTGCCATAATTCAAGGCCACCCCGGTCCGATCAGGAAGGCGACCATATCCGCGATAGGCCAGAATGAAGAAATCCCCCAACGGGTCCCCGCCGACGGAAACAGCATGAACCCCCAGCCGCGTCTGTTTCAGCAATAAAGCTCCATCGAAAGCCGGAAGTACATTGCCGATCTCAAGCGACCAGTTTTCATACTCGACATAGAAATTCGCGGGACTGAAGCCCCAGGAAGGGCTGTTGTGATCGCCCTGAACCCAGGTTTTGGCACCGAATTTCAAGCCGATATCGGTCTCGACGGATGCATCGATCTCCAGCCGCAATCGACTCTGGAGGAACGTGCTGCTCTCTCCGCCCTGTTTCTTCGCCTCCGAATAGGTCATACCAAATCGACCAAAGCCGGACAAGCTCACATCAGCCAAGGCCGCACACGGCGCAAGCGCGACCGTCATTGCAATCATGCTGAAAAACTTCATCATCCCCCCCATAAAAAACAGACGCCTCCACGCCCGACCGTACAATCGACGCTATTCTTTTGAAAACCGAACTCGCGACGACTACCTCATAATTGCCTGCGGGAATTCGTCATAGATAATCGCAAAACGCCCAAAGGCCATAACTTGTGCGAACGGCAATCACGTCAGCCTGGAAACAGGCAATCTAAAAAGAAAAAGGGAGGAAGCCCCCCCTTTCCCCATTTCCCACGCGGGGCCGATTTTCACGGTGCAATGTCACGGATCAGCGGATGGAACAGTTCCTCGACCATGAGAGGCTTGGTGATCATATGCTGCTGCGTCGCAAACCGGATCGCCGCTTCCAGCGCCCGCCGGTTGGCCTCGATGCCGACGGGCCATGGATCAATGCTGCCCTCGGGTGTTGCGGCCGCGCGGCTTTTGACAAGCATCCGCCATGCCTCGCGCACCACGTCCGGGCGCTGGTCGCAAAGCGCGTCCGGCACGATGACGTAATGGTTCGGCGGCACGAACTCCTCGCGCTTGTGCCATTCCAGCGCGGCCTCATGCGGATGTTCGATCAATGTGCGCACCCGCGGATCCTTGGGCATGTTCATCCCAAGGATCGCGGCATCGACCTCGCCGTCGAGCAGCATGTTCACCGGATCCTTTGCCGGATCGCCCCAGATGACCGAGGGCGGATCGGTATATTCCTCCAGATGCGGCTGATCGAAACAGAGCCACTTCACGCTGTCCGGGTCGACGCCATATTCGTTCTGCAGGATGCCGCGGACCCAAAGGCCCGTGGTCTGGGTATAGGACCGCACGCCCACCACCTTGCCCCGAAGGTCCGTCGGGGTCATGCCGGGATGCACTTCAGTATTGTAGCCGATGCAATGATGCTGAAAGCGGCCAAGCAGCACGATCGGCAGCAAGGTGAAGGGCTTTCCGTATTGACGTGCCTGCAGAAAGGTCGCGGTCGCCATCTCGCTGATGTCGTAGCGTCCCTTGCGCAGCATGTCCTTGAACCCGGCATGGGCGTTCTTCAACCCCGCGAAGTCAAGGCTGATCAGGTCCGAGGCAACTTTGCCCTCCATCAGCGCGCGCGTCGGCTCGTAGAGGGTGATGTTGGCTGAGAGTGCCACCGGACCCTCGGCGGGGAAGATCTTTTCCATCAGGGTCATGCGTTGGCCGCCTTGTCCAGGGTTGCTTCCAGAAGTTGCGGATAGAGCCGTTCCGCCGTTCCCGCCCAGATCTGGGCCCGATCCGTCTCTGACAAGGCCGCGAAGCAGCGATGCCCCTGCGCAACCAGTTCCTTCAGCGAGCCGTTGTTGGCGGGGAAATTGGACCCCCAGGCCAGCCGGTCCGCACCATATTCCGCGACCAGCTTCGCAAAGAAGCTCGCGGGCGTCGCAGGCGCTTTTTCCGCAAGATCGAACGTCCGCGGCGTGATCTTGAGAAACAGATTTCCGAACCGCGCCAGTTTCCAGAGCGGCGCGGCCTTGGCATAGGGCGCGCCGTCCGTCAGATCCGGCCGGCCCAGATGGTCGAGGATGATGCTGACTTCGGGGAAACGCTCGAGGATCTCCTCGACCGCCGGCAGGCCGATGGAGGTGGTCTGGATGGCCACTGTCATGTCGATTTCGGCCATATGTTCCCAGACCTTGTAGGTCTCGGGCGCAATCATCCAGCGTCCGTCGGTCTGGACAGTCGAACCGGCGCCGAAAAGCCGCAAGCCGGCCATGCCGCGGCGCCGCCATTTCTCGATCATGGCGACCGCGTCCGGCGCGGCGATATCAACGGAATAGACGCCGACAAAGCGCGCGAGGTCGCGACAAACGCTGTCGGCCGCATAGGAATTGTCATAGCCATAGGTGGTCGAGGAATGTACCATCGCGGCCTGTGCAATGCCGGCGGCTTCCATTTCTTCGACATATTGCTCGAATGTGAAGGGACGTTCCGCCGACCAGTCAGACCGGATGCCGCCAAGCGGACTGAAGGGATATTTCGCGGTATCGGGCGAAATGATATGCGGGTGAATGTCGATGATTTTCTGCGTCATGGCTGTGTCCTGAAGGATTGTCGAAGGGACTGGGGTAAAGACGGGCGCAGCGTCGCAGGATATTCTGCGGCGCAGGGGATGACGGCGCCTTGCGTTCTACCGACACCGACTTTCCCCTTATGTCCGAAAATCTAAGCCGGCGCTGTCTTTAAGCGTTGTCCCGAGTTCTGTTTACGTTGAGAGGATAAGTGAGCTGGTGACACTCGAAAACATGGGGCAACGGAAATACGATGGCCGACAGGCGAATTCCAATATCCCACCCCATATTCATGTAAAAAGCCGGCCTCGACACGAGGCCGGCCTGTCGACCTGTCGAAGGGTTGAGATCAATTCGTCCGAAGCGAGGCCGCGCGGATCTGGCTGAGGGATGCAGCGGGGGTCAGTGCCTCGGGGTCTATCATGATCTCCAGCACCGCCGGCCCGTCATGGGCATGCGCGCGGGCAAAGGCTGGCGCGAAGCCCTCGGTCCTTTCGATCCGCTCGGCATAGGCGCCAAAGGACTTTGCGAGAGCCGTAAAGTCCGGATTCCCCTCGGACAGATCGGTGCCCGAGACGCGGGCGGGATAGTGGCGTTCCTGATGCATGCGGATCGTCCCCAGCATCCCGTTGTTCAGGATCAGGATACGGATTTTCAGCCCATGCGCCGCCGCCGTCGCCAGCTCGGTGCAGGTCATCTGGAAATCGCCGTCCCCTGCGATGCAGATAACAGAGGCTTCTGGCCGGGCGAACTTGGCGGCCAAGGCTGCCGGAATGCCATAGCCCATCGAACCGCAGATCGGCGCGACCTGCGTGCCAAAGCGGCGATAGCGGTGAAACCGGTGCAGCCAGACGGTAAAATTCCCTGCGCCGTTGGTGTAGATCGTGTCCTCCGGCAGGTTCTCATCAAGCCAGGCCATGATCTCGCACATCTGGATCGCGCCGGGACTGGTCCGAGGGGCGGTCCATGCTTCGAAATCCGCGCGTGCGGCCTTGCGCCAGTCGTCCCAATCACCGCGGACAGCACCGCCCGCGGCGAGCGCCAGGGCAAAGCTTGCCGGATCGCTGACGATGCCCAGTTCGGGTTGATAGACATGGCCGATCTCATCAGGACCGGGATAGACATGGATCAACCGCTGCCGGGGACAGGGAATGTCCATGATCGTGTAGCCATTGGTTCCAATCTCGCCCAACCGCGCCCCGACGACGAGGATCAGATCCGCGTCCGCCATCGTCTGCACAAGCCTGGGATTGGGGCCGAGGCCGAGTTCCCCGATATAGCTGCTGCTGTCATTGTCGAGCAGATCCTGCCGCCGGAACGAAGCGGTGACGGGCAGTCCGCTGCCCTCGGCAAAGCGACGGAAGGCGGCGACCGCCTCGCCGGTCCAGCCGGATCCGCCCAGCATCACGACCGGACGGCGCGCCTCGGTCAGCAATGCCCGCACCGCCGACACGGCCTCCCGAGAGGGCTCATTCGCAAAGCGCGCCGTAGGGCGGCCATCGGCGGTTTCGGCGATTTCGGTCAGAACGTCCTCCGGCAGGGAAATGACCACGGGACCGGGGCGGCCGGAGTTGGCCAATTGAAAGGCGCGGGTGACATGTTCCGCCGTCCGTGCGGCATCTTCGAGCTGCAGCACCGCCTTGGCCTGCGTGCCGAAGGTGCAGCGGTAGTCGATCTCCTGAAACCCCTCGCGGGTCATCACCCCACGCGGGTTCTGGCCAATGAACATGATCATCGGCGTGCTGTCCTGAAAGGCGACATGCAGCCCCGAGGAGGCATTGGTTGCCCCCGGACCGCGCGAACAGAAGACGATGCCCGGCCTGCCGGTCAGCTTTCCATAGGCCTCGGCCATCATGGCGGCCCCGCCCTCGTGCCGGCAAGTCACCAGCTCGATCTCGGGGCAGTCATGCAGCGCGTCGAGAACGGCGAGGAAGCTTTCGCCCGGCACACAGAAAACGCGGTCCACGCCTTGCAGCAGCAGCTGGTCGACGAGGATCCGGGCGGCAGTACGCGGCCCCCTCATGCTGCTTTTCCCATCGCCTTCAGCCGCGCGTCGAGGCGCGGATAGACGCGGCGCACATTGCCTTCGAAGATCGCGTGCCGCTCCTCGGGTGAAAGTTCCAGCGCCTCGACGTAACGGCGGGTGTCATCGAAGGCATGGCCGGTCTCGGGGTCGATCGAGCGCACCGCACCCACCATTTCCGAACCGAAAAGGACGTTCCGGACCGGGATCACCTCGGTCAGCAGGTCGATGCCGGGCTGGTGGTAGACGCAGGTGTCGAAGAAGACGTTGTTCATCAGCGCTTCGGCCAGCGGCGGGCGGCCAAGGTCATTCGCAAGGCCGCGATAGCGGCCCCAATGGTAAGGCACCGCACCGCCGCCATGCGGGATCACCATCCGCAAGGTCGGAAAATCCTTGAACAGATCCGACAGCAGAAGCTGCATGAAGACCGAAGTGTCGCCGTTCAGATAATGCGCCCCTGTTCCGTGGAAGTTCGGGTTGCACGAGCCCGAGACGTGAATCATGGCCGGCACGTCCAGCTCGACCAGCTTCTCGTAAAGCGGATACCACCATTTGTCCGTCACCGGAGGGTCGGTCCAGTAGCCGTCGGTCGGATCGGGATTGAGGTTGCAGCCGACAAAGCCAAGTTCGAGGACGCAGCGCTCCAGTTCCTCGATGCAGCCGCGCGGGTCTGCACCCGGGCTCTGCGGCAGCTGGCAGACGGGAACGAACCGGTCCGGGTAAAGGGTACTGACCCGATGGATCAGGTCGTTGCAGGTGCGCGACCAATGCCTGCTCAGCGCCTGGTTGCCGTGGTGATGTCCCATCAGCCCGGCGATGGGCGAAAACAGCGTCATGTCGATCCCGCGTTCCTTCTGCAGGCGGATCTGATTCTTCTCCAGCCCTTCGCACAGTTCCTCATCCGAGATTTGCGGGGCGGGCGAGAAATCCGAGGTCTTGCCGGCCTTGAAATCGGCGATCTGGGCATTGCGATAGTCGCGGAAATAACCCGGGACGGTGGTGAAATGACCGTGGCAGTCGATAATCATGTCGGCAGCACCTCTGAAAGGGAAGTTCGTGGAACGTCATCGCTCCCTGCCAACTGCCTAGCCTCGGTGGACTTCACGGCGCCAATTGGAATTCGTGCCGTGCATATATGAAACCGGTCGGCTTTAGACTACAGCGGCAATCCTATGGGAAAGGCGCGATCTCCTATTAAACAATTGGCGTGGCGCGGGATTAGAAGAAGGACGGCCCCGTATGCAACGGGGATGACAGTTTCCGATCAGAGAGGAATCCGCATGTCCACGCCCACCCTCAAGGTGGCCTTGCGCACCTATCCCTATACCGAGGCGCTGAAATCCGGCACGGTCGCCGTATCCGGCGCCAAGCTCGAATTCGAGGAGGTGAAGCCCCATATCGCCGCCTTCCGCCGGATGGTGCGCGACCTTGCCTTCGATGCCTGCGAAATCGCCCCCACGACCTATATCATCGCGCGCGCCTATGGCGTGCCCATCATCGCCTTGCCAGTTTTCTTCGTTCGCCGCTTTCATCACGAGGGCTTGGTCGTGCGGCCAGGCGCAGGCATCGAGGCGCCGAAGGACCTGGAGGGCAAGAATTTCGGCGTCCGCGCCTATTCAGTGACCACCGGCGTCTGGAAACGCGGCCTGCTGCAAAACGAATACGGCGTCGACATCGACAAGGTGAACTGGTGGGTTGACGACGAGGAGCATGTCGCGGCGCTGAAGCTGCCCGCGAACGTCCGCCACGTTGCCGAGGATTCCTCGCTGGTCGCGATGATGGCCAAGGGCAAGCTGGATGCCGCCTGCACCGGGGATGCCGGAATCGGGCGCGCCGGCAAGCCCGGCGCGGGCTGGAACGAGAGCGGCCCTGCCCTGCCCGACGACCTGCGTCAGCTTTTCCCCAATGCCGCAGAACTTGACCGCGAGGTCTATGCCCGAAACGGCGTCTATCCGATCCACGGCACGCTGGCGATCAAGGAAGAGGTGCTGCAGGCAAATCCCGGGCTTGCCCGTTCGCTCTATGATGCCTTTGTCGAAGCCAAGGCCCCCTATCTGGAGGCGCTTCGCGCCGGCACCGCAACGGGCAAGCAGGCCGAGAAGGACCGCAAGCTGATGCAGATCGTCGGTGACGACCCGCTGCCCTATGGGCTGGAGGCAAACCGAGCCTCGATCGAGGCGCTGATCCGCTACGGCCACCAGCAAGGCCTGATCCCCCGGCCCTACAAGGCCGAAGACATGTTCCTGCCGTTCTGAACCCACGAAAGAGAGATAAGAAAGATATGGACAAGACCGGACGTCTGAACGGCATCATCGCGGCACTGGAAGAGGGCCGCAAGCCGACCATGGCCTTTGCCCGCGCCGAGCGCGAGGAAGCAATCCAGCTGGGGATGTCACAACTCGACGGCGTGCTTTTCGAGATGGAGCACACGCCCTATTCGCCCTCCGAACTGCGGGACGCGCTGCAGTTCATGCTGAACCGGCGGCGCATGATCGAGGGCGCCAGCCTGCGTCCCAGCGTGACCCCCTTTGTCCGCATTCCCGCGAACGGGGCCGAGATGAACACCTGGATGGCCAAGCAGGTCCTGGACCAGGGCGTTTACGGCGTCGTGTTCCCGCATATCGCGACGGCCGAGCAGGCCCGCAACGCGGTCGCCGCCTGCCGATATGCCCGCCCCAAGGATGCACCGAACTACGAGCCCAAAGGGCTGCGCGGCGATGCGCCCAATACGGCCTCGCGCTATTGGGGGCTGACTGTGCCGGAATATTACGCGCGCGCAGATGTCTGGCCCCTGGTCCCCGAAGGCGAGATCATGGTCATCGTCATGATCGAAAGCGTCGAGGCGATGGAGAACCTGCAGGATATCCTTGCGGTCCCCGGTATCGGCGCGATCATGATCGGAGAGGGCGATCTGAGCCAGCAACTGGGCTATCCGCGCCAGTACGAGCACCCGGTCGTCGCCGAGGCCAAGCGCAGCATCCTGGCCGCCGCCAAGGCCGCGGGAATGCGCGTCGCCCATCCGCATGTCACCCTGGCCAATGCAGGTGAAGTGATTGCCGAGGGCTACGACATTCTGTTCACCAGTCCGTCGCGCAGCTATGCCACGCTGGAAAAGGCGAAATCGCTGATGTGAAAAGGGGCCCGGAGCATAAGCTCCGGGCCTTGCCTTCCGATAAAGCCGTCTTCAGGACGCCATTCGGATGTCAGATCCCGAATCCGGCTTTCCCGCGTGGTTGGTCTTTCCTGTCACCCCGCGCAGGCAGTCGAGAAACGCGTTATGCGCCGCGGTCGGCAGCCAGTCGCTGCGCGTCGTCACGCCCTTCAGCAACACATTGTCAAGAAACCTGCAGGGCAGAACCTTGAGAACGCCCAGCTCGACATCGTTCTGCAACTCTGACCGGGTCATCAGGGTAACCGTATCTGAATTCAGCAACAGCGACCGGATCATTGTCAGGGACGAAGTTTCAAGATGAAACTTTGGCCGCACCGGCTCATCTGCGAAGATCTGCTCGATCCGGTTGCGCCGCGGCGTGCCCTTCTGCGGGACCACCCATTCATAGCCGGCCAGATCCGAGGGGGTGACGTCCTCAAGCCGCGTCAACGCGTGCCCGACACGAGCAACCAGGCAGTAGTTGTCGGTGAAAAGCACTTCCTCGCTTACATCGTCGGCCCATTCGGGACGGCGCAGCATGCCGAAGATCATGTCGATCCGGCTGTTTGAAAGATCATTGAGAAGCTTGTGATATTCGCCGGTGACGAGCCGCACCTTTGTGGAGGGATAGGCGGACATGAACCGCCGCGTCGCCTCGGCGAGATCGTGCGATCCCGCCATGGGAAGCGCGCCTATGACCAGCTCGAGACTCTCGGTCCCGGCGGCCAGCAGCACCTCGCCCCGTGCCAGCTCCAATTCGCGCACCGCGCGGCGAAATTCGCGGGCGAGGTAGTTTCCAGTGCGGTTCGGGATCGGACCCTGCGCCGTTCTGTCGAAAAGCTGCTTGCCGAGCGCTCGCTCGAAGCTCCGCGCCGAGCGGAAAAGCGAGGCCGGCGACAGGCCCAGTGAATCGGCGATCTCGCTGACGCGGCCCTGCTCGCAGGTCACGATCAGCGCGCGGAGCTGGGTTCCCGTCACAAGTCGCTCTATCCGGGGCGGGATGCGGTCCGCCGCACCATCGGGCCGGCCGAGAACCTGTGCCAGCGCCGTATCGAGCGTGTCGAAGAAACGGTCGATACGAAGCAGGAATTGCTTCCCGATCGTGGTGGGATAGGTGCCGGTAGCGCAACGTTCGAAGATGGGCAGCCCGATCTCGGCCTCGATATTGGCCACAGCCTGGGTCACGGCTGGCTGCGAGGTGCTCAATTCGCGCGAGGCGCAGCTTACTCCACCGAGTTTTCCGATGACCTGGACCATGCGCAGATGGCGCAGGTTCGGAACGTCCGCGAGGCGAAACATGTTTTCCTCCCTTGTCTTCGATGCGGCTATTCCGCGCTGCGGAAACACGCTCCGGCGCGCCCGTGCTGGATCCGCGATCCGGCGGGCGTCCTCCTCTCTGCTGACAAGGCTAGCGGCTGGACCGAAGGGGGACCAATAGAAACTGCGCCCAGCCCATAAGAAATTCGCGCTCGCGGATGGTGCCCATCCCCAATACGGGCAAAATTCGCCAAGAGAATCCCATAACTTTCCCGCTCTGCGACACGGTGATGAACAGGACAGGCCAGATCCCCACCTCGTTGCGCGTCCTGACCGGCACGCAGTTCGGCTCCTTCTGTCTTGGCAACGGACTTTCGCTGGTCGGAACCTGGATGCAGCGCATCGCCTGCGGCTGGCTGATCTGGGAATGGACACAGTCGGCCTTCTGGCTGGGCGTGCTTGCGGCGGGAGACCTGCTTCCGGTCATGCTGATCGGGCCATTCGCCGGGGTCGCGGCCGATCGCTGGGACAGGCTGCGCCAGAACATCCGGGCCCAGGCTGTCTCGGCGCTGCTGGCGCTGCTGATGGCGCTGCTTCTTGCGATCGGCCGTTTGGGACTGCTCGAGGTGATCGCCCTGACGACTCTGCAAGGCACGCTCTCCGCAGCGATCCAGCCCGCGCGACTGGCGATGGTCAGGCAGATGGTCGGGCGCGCGGACCTTGGTGCGGCGGTCGCGCTGAATTCCGTCACCGTGAACCTGGCCCGCCTGATCGGCCCCGCCCTCGCCGGAATGATGATCGTGCGACTGGACATCATCTGGGTCTTCGCTGTCAACGCTGCCGTGACGGCGCTTTATGTCCTGATCCTCGGCCGGCTGTCGCTGGCCTTTCCGCAAAAGCTCTCGGCGCCGCAGCCGTTCCTGCGCGAAATGGCCGAGGGCTTCCGTCATGTCGTCGCCACCCCGGCGCTGTGGCTGATCCTGCTGGTCATGCTGCTCGGCGGGATGATCGTGCGATCCATGCTCGAACTCATTCCGGCGATTGCGGTCCGCACCTATCCCGGAAACGCGATGGGGCTTGCGCTGCTCACCGGGTCGGCGGCCTGCGGCGCCATCGTCTCGGGCCTGACGATCCGGCCGCGATCGGCGGTGCGGCTTCTCTATGACGTCATGGTCCTGTGGGGATTGGGCGCTGGGGCAGCGATCCTCATGACTTGGGCGACCATCCCGGGACTCGCCGTGGCCGCCGCCGCCCTTCTGGGCGCCGCGACAACCCGGGGGCTGATCTCGACCCAAACCTTCGTGCAGATCACGACGCCCCCCGATCTGCATGGTCGCATCCTCAGCCTGCACGGGCTGATCGCCAGGGGAAGTCCGGCACTCGGCGCGCTCGTCATCGGCTTTTTCGCCGACCGGATCGGCATTGCCGCCGCGACGCTGATCGCGGCGGCAATGCTGACCTTCTGCTTCCTTCTGCTTGCCCCCCTGGTCCGAGGCGCCGCAAGCACGGTCGAGGAAACCGACTGACCGTGTGCGGTCTTACCCTCAAGCCTTGGGCGCGAGGGCATGCAGGCTCATTGCCAGCGAAACCGAGGTGAAATAGCCGATCGTGACAAGAAGCTCGGCGATGAGCTCGCGCCCGAGTTCCGTATCGTAGCGGACGAAAGCGGCGTCTCCAACCATCCCCCCGTTCAGGATGTCCCAAACGGCATCAGCGACCACGCCAAGCCGTCCGGACAGTCCGTCAGGTCGCCGCCTGTCGAGAATGGCGGCAACCACTTCCTCACCGAGACCAGCTTTCAGCGCGTGCTTTTGGTGGTTCGCGATGACATAGGGTGCGTTCCAGTGGACGGCCGTGGACAGGATCGCGACCTCGCTTTCAGCCTCGGTCAGGGTGGAGTCGGCGTCGATATGAGTGCCGATGATCTCCATGCCTTCGGCAAGCCGTGGACTGTGAAGCCAGATATTGAAAGGCGTAGGAATCCGGCCTCTGCCGGCACCCAGCCTGTCAATGACACACTTCTGGGCAGCGTTCGCCTGGTCGGGGCTGATCCGCGCGAGTCGGTCTTGGGTCATGTCGCTCTCCTGATGGGTCATGATGCCGGCAAGATCGGTCTTTCTAGGGTTCCCGGCCAATCGAGCTTGTTGCCCGGGCGATAGAAGTTTGAACCGGACCAAAACATGATGGCGGGCCCGTAAGCCCGCCATTGGCATTTCCCGTGATTTTCCCTGGAGCGGGCCTACATCGAGGGAACCACCTCCCGCAGGATCGGGAACCAGTCTCCCATAAGGCTGGTGGGCCAAGGCACGTGAATGATCCGGTGGAACACGATATAGAGAAGCAGTGTCACCGATGCCGCGAGGATCGCGCTGAGGCGCCAGGGTTCCCGCCCCTCGATCCGCATGAAGGCCATGATGACCAGCGGCACGGTCGGAAGCAGACCGATCACCGCCATCGACAACAGAAACAGCACGAACCAACCGTAGAACCGCGCCGCCCGGACGAGCACCAGCCGCCTGGGCAACTCCTCCTCGGGGTCGCCGCCGATGTCCATGTGAACGCCGTTCGTTGCGGCCGCCCGGACCTCCTTGAAGAAGGTCTTGTGAATCAGGCTCAGCCCGCCGGCGATGACCATCGTCGAGGCAACGACCACAGGCCCGATCCGCGCGTTGAAGAGCCAGTCCCGCGAGGTGACGAGCACGTAGACGCCGATCGCGATGAAAAGCCCATAGGCCAGATCGTCGAGTCCCAGATAGGGACGGCGACGAAGCACGACGCCCGCCCGGTTCTCCTTGCGAAGCAGCCGCAGTACCGGGCTGAACATGATGAGGGCCGCGCAAGCCAAAAGCACCATGACCCCCGGACGCAGCGCCCAGTCCATACCGTAGCGAAGGAACGAGATCGACATGTACCGCTCGATCAACGCGCCCAGAACGAGCCCCAGGATCAGGGGCGGACGAGGCCATCTCAGCCGCTTCATGCTCCATCCGATCAGGCCGAAGATCAGCAGCACATACATGTCACCCCAGCTCCGCGAGCCCTGGAAGGCGCCGACATAGACGATGGACATGATGATCGGCAGGACCAATGTGTAGCGCAGGGTCGAGATCCTGGCGAACTGACCGCTGAGCAGGAAGCAGGTGCCGGCCCCGAAGATGTTGGCAAGCGCAATGGACCACACCATCGAATAGGTCAGATCCAGATTCTTCGTCAGCATGTCAGGGCCTGGCGTGAAACCGTGCACCATCAGCGCCCCGAGCAGGATCGCCTGCGCTGCACCGCCGGGCACGCCAAAAGCCAGCATCGGCACAAGACTGCCGCCGTCGCGGGCGTTGTTGGCCGATTCCGGCGCGATGACGCCCCGCACGTCCCCCTTGGTAAAGCTCTCTTTTGCGCCCTTTTCGGTCTGGAGCGCATGGCCATAGGCGATCCAGTCCACGACCGAGCCGGTCATGCCGGGAATCGCACCCAGAACCGCGCCGAGGCTGCTGCAGCGCAGGACGAGAAACCAGTTCCGCGCGACATCCTTGATGCCCTGAAGCATGCCCTGACGCGGGCTGAACTTCATGTCCTGGGCGATGGAGGTCCGCTGGATGGCAAGATCGCAAAGCTCGGGCAGCGCAAAAAGGCCCAGCAGGATCGGCAGCATCGGCAGGCCGTCCTGCAGATATAGCAGCCCGCCCGTCCAGCGCATCTGACCCGTCTGCGTATCGGTGCCGACCATCCCTACCAGAATGCCGAAGCAGGCGACGACCAAGCCCTTCAGCGGCGACTTCCCCGAGAGCGTCGCCACCATCGCGATCCCCAGAATGGTCATCGCCAACAGTTCGGGGGTGGCTATGGCCAGCACGAAGGGGCGCACCACAGGCAGCGAAACCGCCAGGATAATCGCGCCTATCAAGCCGCCCATCATGTTGGCGAGATAGCTTGCGCTGAGCGCGCGCCCGGCTTCGCCGCGCTTGGTCATGGGCAGGCCGTCAAGCACTGTCGCCTGCGCGGCGGCACCAAAGAGCACCGCGGGAATGGTGTCCGAGGTTGTCGTGACCGCCGCCATCCCAAGCAGCATGGCAAACGCCGAATAAGGGTCCATCGTGTAGGTAAAGGGCACCAGGATCGCAAAGCCCGTCAGCCCGCCCACGCCGGGCAGCAGCCCGATCGCCAGTCCCACGATCACGCCAAGCCACAGGAACATGATGCGCTCTGGCTGCAGAATGAGGCCGAGCGCATCGCCCACGGCGGAGAGAATCACGGAGTCTTGAAGAAATTCCATGCTACAGCCCTGCCTTCACGGCCTGATCGCCGCCTGTCATTGCGCCGCCCTCCAGTCTTCGGAAGTGCAGGGCCGCGCTGTGCCTTGGTTGGCCAGCATAGGATAGAGAACCTTTGCCGTGCGCCCCCAGATCCACGCCCGGTCCTCATCGCCGAGGCTTTCGAAACATTTATTTCCCTGAGCGACCAATTCAGTCAGCGAACCGGCAGAGGCCGGGTAGTTCGAGCCGAAGGCAAGGTGGTCCGCACCGAAGACCGCGACCAGATGCGGGAAGAATGCCTCGGCCCCACCGGGGGCAGCCTGCGCCAGATCGAAGGTCTTCGGCGTGATCTTCAGATAGACATTCTCGAAACGCGCAAGCTCGAACAGTTCTGCACAGGCGTCATAGGGCGGGCCGCCTGCAAGGACCGGGCGGGCGCAATGATCAAGAGCGATGCGGACCGATGGAAAGCGGCGGGCGAGGTCCGCGACCATCACCAACCCCGCAGGTGTCGTCTGGATCACCATGGTCAGATCGTTCTCGGCGCAGCGTTCCCAGACCGGAAAGGTCGCCGGATCGACGAGCCAGCTACCGTCGGTCTGATGAGTCGCGCCCCCGGTGAAAAGCCGGATACCTCCCATCCCCCGGCCCAGCCAATAATCGAAAGTCTCCAGCGCGTCCCGAGCCAGCAGGTCGAAGGAGAAGACCCCGGTGAAGCGATCCGGCTGCGAGGCCACCGAATCCGCGACATAGGAATTGTCATGCCCGTAGGTGGTAGAGGAATGAACGATGGCGGCCTTGGCGATTCCTGCCTCGTCCATCGCCGCTATCAACTGATCAAAATCGGCCGGGCGCAAGGCCGACCATTTCGAACGATGTCCGGCCTGCGGCGCGATGGGGTATTTCCCGGCATCAGTCGAGATGATGTGCGGATGAATGTCGATGATTTCATAGGTCATGTCGGTCTTACCTTGGAAACAGGACGGATGGCGCGACGCATCAGGCGCCCGCAGACGGCCTTGGTATGCCGGGGCGTTCAGAACCATGCCCGCGCCAGCTTTCGTCAGATTCAGGGTTTCAGGATCTTGCGTACGGCCTCGAGCTCTGTCTCGGGCGTTGCGAACAGCGTTGCGACGATCTTGGCCACCTCGTCACCCGAAATGGGATCGACCGCATAGTTCTGATCGGTCATCGCCTTTATGAACTCGGGATCCTGCACGGTTTCGTCGAAGGCCTTGCGGAGGGCTTCGATCCGATCCTGCGGCACCTCCTTCGGCGCGGCCAGCGGCCTGCCCGCCTGGAAGGGCAGGATGAAGAAGTCAAGGATCGACTTCGCCTCAGGATCCTTCACGTATTGGCTGAGGTTCGGGATGTCCTGGAACTCCTCCGGGCTGTCCCAGCCAAGGTTCAAGAGCACCTTCATCGAATCCTCCTCGAGCATTCGCTTGGGCTCTCCGTAGGTCAACCCGTCAAGCGTCGAAGCCCAGCCATCGACCTCGCCGCGCTCCATCGCAAGATAGACCTCGCCCCGGTCGGTATAACCGGGAACGACGGTCAACTTGGTCCCCAGATACCGGTTCAAGACGGCCGGCAGCGTCCGGTTCTCGTTGGAAAAGCCCGTGGCCCCGATCACCAGTTCCTTCTGGAACAGATCGTCGGCCGTGGTGACGCCCGAACGCGTCATCGCGACGAGGCTGTAATAAGTCTTGTCTACGCTGCCGATCCAGGCCACCTTGCGCGGGTCGAATGCATTCTGCGACGGATCCACCAGTGGCACATAGAGGTTGTTGCGCTGCAGAAAGCCGATGACCGTGCCATCCTTTGGCTGCTTGGACTGCAACGAGGCCGCCGCCACCATTCCCCCTGCCCCGACAACGTTCATCACGACTGCCTCAGGCTGGCCCGGGATATGTTTCACATAGGCCTGTGCAAACTGGCGGGCGATGAAGTCCGTCAGGCTCCCCGATTGCGCGCTGACGAGAATGGTCAGCGTCTTGCCCTTGTAGAACTCCTCCGCGGTCTGCGGATAGGCCGGTGCCGCGACCGCCGAAGCCGTGACGACGGCAAGTCCCGACAACATTATCCCGCGCATGATCTTCATTCCATGTCCTCCCTTGAACTTTGCGCGATCCCGATGCAGTGCTCCTTGGCTGCAGGGCCGCCCGCTTCCTCTTGCGGCTGCGTCCCCCTTCACCGAGACACCCCTGGGCGCCGGGACGCATATGTGGATATGCCGTAACCCTAGCCTTCTTCGGTTGCAGCGAGAATAGCGCCGCATCGAAAATCAATATCCTCGGCCGAGATCCGATATTGCAGCCACCCAAAGGGGTGCCTTTCAAGTAATTGAATTTCAAATATATTTATATGACCTGCCCCCTGTTCTTGCCGGACGTCTGGCTTGTGGGCAAGCGTTTCTGGTCCGATTTCCGATGCCCGCAGCGTGGTTTTGGATTGGCGCCCGGCGGCGACGCTGTGCGAGACCGCCATGGCCGCCACCGGATAGGGAGGAAATCAATGATGGACCGCCGCAGTTTTCTCGGAAGTGCCGGGATATTCGGTCTCACCCTCGCCGCAAGCGGCCTTGCCGCGCCACATATCGCGCGGGCTGCCGCAACCCGGATTACCATCGTCAGCAATCCCGGACTCGAAAATGCAACATTGAATCGACTGATGGAAGAGCAGGGTTTTCTCAAGAGATATGGGGCGGAAGCAACGATGGTTCTGGCCGAGGGTCCGGCCGGCCCCTTCAATGCGATCGTTAGCGGGACCGCTGATGTTTGCATGGTTTCCGGCTATAACATGGCTCTTCCGCGGATTTCGCAAGGCGCGCCTGTCAGGATTACCGGCTCGGGCATGCGCAAGACCGCTCTCGCCGTGTTTGCAAGGCCGGACCGGGTCAACGGCTTGGCGGAGCTGGAAGGGAAAACGGTGGCGGTAGGGCCGAAGCTTGGCCTCTTGCATGCACTCATGCTGCAACTCTTTCGCGAGAAGGGTCTCGACGCGTCCCGCGTGACTTTCCTCGATGCAGGCAGCAACGACCAAGCCTATCATGCGGTCGTCGAAGGCAAGGCGGACGCCTGCTGCTCCAGCATATCGCACCTGAACGACCGCGATGGGCTTATCGTCCTGTCCGATGGCAAGATGTGGGAAGCGCTGCCGAAGTATGTCTTTCAAACCGCCTACGCGTCGGAGGCAGCCCTAAGGGACAAGCGGGACGGGCTGGTTCCTGTCATGGCTGCCTATGGCGCCCTTTATGGCTATTTGATGAAGCCAGAGGCCCGCGAGGCATTCCTCTCCGCGCGAAGGAGCGCGCAGAAGAAATTCGATATCCTATCGGCAAACGCGGTTTGGGAGTTCAATCAGGAACAGCGTCCCTATTCCCGAAATCTTTCAATCTCCGAAGAGGAGATCACATATCAGCAACGCATGTTCGTTGGCCTCGGCGCAATGTCACAAGTCTTGCCGTATCGCGATGTTGCCGACATGCGGCCTGCGAATGAAGCCTTCAAAATACTTTCCGCTGAGTGAGTGCGCCATCGCAGGATATCGGGATCCATTGTCCCGGCGTGGCGAACGATCATTTTCTGAAATCAGCGCCCTTAGGTCTAGGATCGATGACGAAGCAAGATAGTTTTACCCCCCACGGCAAGCACCTGATCGGTGGCGAGTGGATCGCCAGCGAGCAGCGATTCACCAGCGAGCCGGCGCATGGCCCCTCGCACGCGTTCTCGGTCGGCACGGTCGCGCTGGTGAACCGGGCCTGCGAGGCGGCCGAGGCGGCGTTCTGGTCCTTCGGACATGCCCCGCGCGAGGAACGGGCGGCGCTGCTGGAGGCCATCGCCGACGAGATCGAGGCCCGCGCCGAGGCGATCACCGCGATCGGCACCCAGGAAACCGGCCTGCCCGAGGCGCGGCTGCAGGGCGAGCGCGGCCGCACCGTGGGCCAGCTTCGGCTCTTTGCCGCGCATATCCGCAAGGGCGAGCATCTCGACCGCCGCCACGACCCGGCGCTGCCGGACCGCCAGCCTTTGCCGCGCCCCGATCTCCGCATGGTGCAGCGGCCCATCGGGCCGGTGGCGGTGTTCGGCGCCTCGAACTTCCCGCTGGCCTTTTCCACGGCGGGCGGCGACACGGCCGCGGCGCTGGCCGCAGGCTGCCCGGTGGTGGTCAAGGGGCACTCCGCCCATCCCGGCACCGGCGAGATCGTCGCCGAGGCGATCCATGCCGCCATCGCGAAGACCGGCACGCATCCGGGGGTCTTCAGCCTGGTGCAGGGCGGCGACCGCAAGGTGGGCGAGGCGCTGGTCCAGCATCCGCTGGTCAAGGCGGTGGGCTTTACCGGCAGCCTGGCCGGGGGCCGGGCGCTCTTCGACCTCTGCGCCGCGCGCCCCGAGCCGATCCCGTTCTTCGGCGAGCTGGGCTCGGTCAACCCGATGTTTCTTCTGCCCGAGGCCATGCGCGCCCGGGCCGAGTCGCTGGGGCAGGGCTGGGCCGGGTCGCTGAGCATGGGGGCCGGGCAGTTCTGCACCAATCCGGGCATCGCGGTGGTCCTGGACGGCGCGGATGCCGACCGCTTCGCCGAAGCCGCCAGGGCGGCCTTGGCGCAGGTCGGCCCGCAGGTGATGCTGACCGAGGGCATCGCCCGCGCCTATCGCGACGGCAAGGCGCGTTTCGAGGCGCGCAATGCGGTGAAGCCGCTGCTAGCCACCGAAAGCGACGGCCGAACGGTGAGCCCGAACCTCTACGAGACCACGGCCGCGGCCTGGCTGCAGGACCAGGCGCTTGGCGAGGAGGTGTTCGGCCCGCTGGGCCTGGTCGTGCGGGTGCGCGACATGGACGAGATGCTGCATCTGGCGCGCGGCTTCGAGGGGCAGCTGACCGCGACCATCCACATGGAGGATGCCGACCTGGCGGCTGCGCGCGAGCTTTTGCCAGTGCTGGAGCGCAAGGCGGGCCGGGTGCTGGTGAACGGCTTTCCGACGGGGGTCGAGGTCTGCGACGCGATGGTCCACGGCGGTCCCTATCCCGCCAGCACCAACTTCGGCGCCACCTCGGTCGGAACCATGGCCATCCGAAGGTTCCTCAGACCCGTATGCTACCAAGGCTTCCCAGAGGCATTGCTGCCCGAGGATCTGCCCTAGATGCCGTTGTCTAATCGCGCGTCCTGGATCAAGTCTTTTTTGTGATTATTCGATTTCCCGCCGGTCGCATCCGACCGAACGATGCGCTGCACATGCGAAGCATATTATAGTGCGAAGCGCTGTTTCGTGTTGTTCTGATGGACGTTTGCCGGGGGCACGGTTGTCTGCGCAGTCGATACTTGATCGCCGCATGATGGGTTTTCGCGGGGGGATCTTCCAGTGTAATGGACGCAGTGCGAATGTAGTAGACGTTCACCTGCAACGGCATCAGCGGAATGATCCGACCTACGTCCCGGCAGGGACGTTTCAATGCATCCGGTGAGGCGGACGCAATTCAGAACGATAAGTCACCCACGTCATCGCGACTTTCTCGATAATGCTCCGTGGTCTCAGGGGCTGACGCAGGCAGACCTGTCAAAGAGTTCGCCGGTTGTCAGCATTCTGTGCATTATGACGGATAGTTTGCGTGCCACAGCGACCGCTGCTCGTTTGAAGCCAGCCCTCTCTCTGAGTTTCAACCCCCAGGTGCGAAGCGAGCTGTCAGCTCGGGCACGGGTGAGAATCACTGTAGCTGCTTCATAAAGGAGACCCCGCAAATGACTGTCTCCGCGCCGCGAGATGTGGCCGTCATAGTCAATTTCGCCGGATTGATAGCGCCTTGTCGTCAGCCCCAGCCACGCCCCCACAGACCGGGAGGTTCGGAAGTTTTTCGGGTCCTCGATTGCCGCAACAAAGGAGGCGGAAGTGACTGCACCAATTCCGGGGATGGACATCAGTACCTGACATGCACAGCTCTGCTTGGCTGCCGCGACCAACTGACGATCGAGTTGCGCGGCGCGGCCCCGAATACTGCGCTTCAAGCAGGGGCAGGATGATCCGTTCCAAGCCAGCATTGCTGCCCAGCATGTTGCGTACATTCGTCTCAAATACCAAGCCGCCGCCTTTGGGCACCACCAGTCCAAACGTTTTCATGAGCCCGCGAATCTGATTGGATAGCTCGGTCGTCATCCTGATCAGTCTTGTGCGTGCGACCACCAAGGTGCGGGTCAGCATGCTGTCGTAACCCTTCACCCGCACCTCTCGGTAGAAGCCAACCTCGGCCAGATGCGCCAGGCCATCCGCATCGTTGGCGTCCGTTTTGTTCGGTGCCATGTCAAGCGCGGCCTTGGCATGGCGGGCGTCGATGCAGATCGCTGGAAAGCCCATTGCCGTTAAGGCATGGTAGAACCACACCGACAAGGGGCCGGTCTCGAACACGACCCGTTGCGCCGCTGGCGCCTGCTTGCGGATCAGATCAGCAAGCAGGCTCGGATCGGATGGGCATTTGCCGCGCCAGATCCTCTTGCCATCACGCCTCACGGAAATTGCCGTCTCATTCAATGACACGTCAAGGCCGATATATTCGCTCATAGTTGTTCTCCGTTCGATGTTTGGACCCGGCTCGGCACCGTGTCGCGAACCCGTACTTCCATCCTATCGGGGAACAACCATCCGCCCTTCAATGTCGTGACCATCTGCTTCGGGGTAGCTCGCTCCCGCGATTACTCCATGTAATGGGCCAGCGCTCCTCTGGTGGCCATGAAGGTGGCTGTCCCTCAGGGTGATGATGTTGGAACGGGGTCCGCTGGTTTCGGCCCCAGGCTTCGCCTTGTCTTGCGAGCCGGGCCATGCCCGGCGAGTGCGATTTTTCCGGGGCGTGCGGCAGGCATCGGACGCGCGAAGGCCGCCGGTCCATTGGATCGGCGGCCGTGATGCTTTGGGCTGGCGTCTGGCCTACGGGCGCAGCGGGCGCCACGGTTCATCCGTCCCGGCCGAGCGCCAGGTCAGGCGGCGGCAGCGGAACGTGGCCCAGGCGTAAAGCAGCGGCTCCATGCCGTGCCACCAATCGGCGGCAATGTCGCCGCAACGGCCCTCGAACAGCAGCCTGCCGCGGACGGTGTAAAGCCGGAACTCCATCGGCAGGGCGTCGCCGTCTTCCGGCTTGCCGCGTGCGGGAACGCCGTCGGCGTCCTCGCCCAATCCAATGCAACCGCCGTGATGGTCCTTCGTGACAATCCAGCGCATGTCGAAATCCTTTCCGTGAAGCTGTGGGGGACGGCGCCCGCCCGATGACGGGCGCCCTTGGATTGGAGGGCTGGCCTATGCGGCCGCCTTCCGGTCCCACTCCTGCAAGGCGGCCATCCGCTTGCCGGCGGTCTGGTAATGCGCCACGTCCAGTTCAACGCCGAGCCAGTCGCGGCCCAGCAGATGCGCCGCCGCCAGGGTGGAACCACTGCCGCTGAACGGGTCCAGCACGAGATCGCCCGGCTGGGTGAACGCCCCGATCAGCTTGCGCAGCACAGCCACCGGCTTTTGCGTCGGGTGCAGCCTGTTGCCGGTATAGGGGAAGTCCAGCACATCGGGGACCGGACGCGCGGGAAGCTCGGGATCGCCCTTCGCCAGCAGATAGGCCTGCTCGTGCTCGTAGCGCAGGAACCGCGCCGAGGAGGCGTAACGCTTGCGGAACACCAGATGCCCGACGATGCGAAAGCCCGCCGCCTTCCACGCCTCCACGAACAGATCGACCTTGTTCCAGCCATAGAAGCTGACGCAGAAACCGCCATCCTTCAGAACTCGGTGCATCTGGGCGAAGGCGGGACGCAGCCAGCGGGCGTTGTCGTCATTGGCGACGGTGCGGCCCTGCCGGTCGCGGAAGCGGGTCACATAGGGCGGGTCGGTCAGGATGAAGTCCACCGATCCGCTGCCGAAAGCCTGCATCGCCGCGATGCAATCGGCATTGATGACGAGGTTGCGGGGGGTGGCTGCTTTGCCGGTCATGTCTTTGTCCTTTCGGGTTCGGAGCGGAGGGCCCTTGCCCTGATCCGCCGATGGGCCGCGCCTCGCCGGTCTGACTTCGGGAAACGCATGTTTCCCCGGAGGCAGAGCGGCGAGGGCGCAGCCCGACCCGCGGCCGCATGGCTGGCGGTCATGGGTCGGGGCGCAGGGGTGGGGCGGCCCGCAGCCGCAGGCGAGGACACGGCCCTGCGCCCCGACGACGCCCCAAGGCGGCGCCTGCCCTTTGACGGCCAGACAGGCGGATGTGTGGCGGACAAATCCCCGCAACAGAAAGATCGTCGGGCCGGGGGTGAGCCGGGCAAGGCCCGGTCGAGGCCCCTGCCCGGCTTCCGCACAACCGCGATCCGCGCCGCCGGGCGCGGATCACCTTGGCTCGCTGCGGCAGGAAAAAAGGCGGCAGGCGGAAATGTCCGTCAGTACCGCCCCCCTCGGATCAGCCCTGCGGCGCCAGTTCCCCGAAGCCGTTCAGATTGATCAGCGCAGCGATGCCGGTGATCAGCCCGGCGGTGCCGCAAAGCAGTTTCAGGGCGATGGCGGAGTCGATGGCATCATGGGTAACGCCATGCACGACGGCATATCCGGCGATCATCGCCGGGATCACGAAGACGGCCCGCGCCAGCAGGCAGAGGATCTGTTTCTTCGCCTTGAACAGCACCAGAAGCACCAGCCCCACCGACAGCAGTGCCATGGCGGTCGCCGCAAGCACCGAGAGCAGGAACCCGGCCTCGGTCGCGTGGATGAAGCTAAACGTCTCGACAAAAATCATCACCGGCAGGGCCCAGGTGGCGAGATACCAGGCGATCACGCAGGTGAGCGCGGTGAGCATGACGGCAAGCAGGATCAGGATCATGGAAGCCTCCGGACCAAAGGGATCGGGGATCGTTCACGACAGGCTGCCAGAGATTGATGCGCTCCGCCTGCGACCAGAGTTCACTACGCCGTTGCTGCGAAAAACAGCATTCCCATGACACGGCGACGGGTCAAGCGATCAGGCGGAAGGCTAAGGAGATAATGCGGATAGGCGCCCAAGACGGTCACTGGCCGGCGACAAGCCGCCAGCTCACGCGCTCATGAGGTCCGTCAACTATCCCGCATCGACCGGAATGTCGAAATGCAGGACGTCCTCGCGCTTTCCAAGCTTGGTATAGAGGGCAATGGCCGGTTCATCCCCATGATCGGCCTGAACGTAAACCACCCAGACGCCCCGTTCGGCCGCGATCCGCTGCAAGGCACCGATGAGCGCGGTGGCTATGCCCTGGCGTCGATGGGTCTCGGCGACAGCAAGATCATAGATGTAGATTTCCGAGCGCACCCGCTCGAATTTCTCAAGCTCGTAGGCGATCAGGCCGCCAACAACGGCGGCGCCGTCCGTGGCCGCCAGCGCGATGAGACGATCCCCTGCCAGGAGACCGCTCAGATAGGCGTCGTCCGGGGGCTCTCCCAGGTAGGTGTCGGGATCGTCGAAGGCATCCCCGAACAGAGCGTTCATCTGCCGCAGGACAGAAACGTCGGATCGGCCCAGGCACCTGATCGACACGGACATCGGCAACTCCTCCTCATGTTCCAGAGACATCATCCCCGACCGAACCGCCCCTGCGCATCGGGCCAGGTCCAGATGGTCTCGTCCGCGAGGATCGCGTCCACGACCGCTTCCGCCCTCGGCCGGGCACTCTGGTTGTCGCCCATTCCCATATGTTCGGTCTCGATCTCGACCAGGAAGGCGACGACCTCGTCGCGCGGCGCTCTCCGGCGCAGCTGGGACGCCGCCGCGATCAGATAGCTGTCGTATTCGTCCGCGAAGGACAGGTTGGCTTCGTCGTCCCACCTGCCCGCCCGGCTTTCCGGGTCCAGCAAGCCGATGGGGTCCCAGAGCGACCAGCCGATATCGCGCAGCTTCGACAGCTTGATCCGGGGGTGCGGTGCGATCTCGGTCATGGGGTCGTCGTGGCAAGGGTTGGGCGGATGGTCAGCTTCGCATAAGCTGGGGAATGGCCGCAACCGCCACGGCTTGCTTGACCCTCAACCTGCGATCCATCATCAAGGTCCATGCCAGAGGACGGGAACGCGATGAAGGCTGCGCGACGAACGATCTGAATGACGCCCCGCGCAGGATGCCGGGGCATGGGCGCGAGGCCAGCAGGACCTCGCGCAGTTTCTGCCTGCGCAGGCGGGCATGACAGGATCCATTCAGAGAGCGTCACATGGACAATTATTTCGAAAGCCCGTTCCGGGGCATCACCCTCGACCGGCAGGTCACCAATCCCAATATCGTGGTCGGCCGCTACAGCTATTATTCCGGCTATTACCACGGCCACGGCTTCGACGATTGCGCCCGATACCTGCTGCCCGACGAGGGCGCGGACCGGCTGATCATCGGCAGTTTCTGCTCGATCGGCTCGGGCGCAGCCTTCATCATGGCGGGCAATCAAGGCCACCGGAACGACTGGATCAGCAGCTTTCCCTTCTACTGGATGCCCGAGGTGCCAGCCTTCGCCGGCGCCGCGAACGGCTATCAGCCTGCGGGCGACACCGTGATCGGCAACGATGTCTGGATCGGCTCCGAAGCGGTCATCATGCCCGGCATCCGGATCGGCGACGGCGCGGTGATCGGCACCCGCGCGCTGGTGACGCGCGACGTGGAACCCTACGCCATCGTCGGCGGCAACCCCGCGAAGGTGATCCGCAAGCGTTTCGACGACCGGCAGATCGGGCTGCTGCTGGAGATGCGCTGGTGGGACTGGTCCGATGACCAGTTACACGCCGCCATGCCCTTGCTGACCAGCGGCGAGGTCGAAGGGCTGCACCGGCATTGGCTGGAAAATATCCGGGCCGCATGACGAAGCGGACCCGCTCCTCTGGGGCGGGCGCATCCATGCCGGAACCGCGCGATGCGTGGCCCATGGCCGCATTGCGATTCGTACTTCGGACGGATAGGCAAACCTTCAGGACGAGGGAGGAGCGCCATGGGCAGATCGGATCGGGATCTCGATCATCTCCACGAACTCCTGTGGGCTCTACCACAGGAAACCTATCCGATGAGCCTGAGCGAGTTCGACGGCTATGTGACCGGCATCCTGTCCTGCCCGGATCTCATCCCGCCCTCCGAATGGCTTCCCCATGTCTGGGGAGAAACCGGGGATGCCCGGTTCCCCGATCTGGCAACGGCGGAGGCGACGATCTCGGCGGTGATGGCGCATTACAATGCCGTCGCCGCGGAAATCGCGCGAAACCCATGGCTCGAACCGATCTACGAGGTGGATCCGAACAGCGACGAAACGCTCTGGGAGCCCTGGGTCGATGGCTTCACCCGCGCCCTGCGCCTGCGCCCCGAGGCTTGGCAGGCGATGCTCGAACAGGCCGATGACGAGACGCGTTCGGCCCTGATCTTCCTGATGGCCCTGCAGGACATCAACGAAGCGACCAGCACCTTCACCGACGAGGAAATCGACGAGATCGATCTGGATGCCCCGGATCTGATCCCCAATTGCGTCGCCGCGATCCTGCTCGTCTCGCGCCCGGGGGTCATGCTGGAGCCCAGCAATCTCCCTCACGCCCCCACGCTAGGCAAACGTCCGGGCCGGAACGATCCCTGCCCCTGCGGTTCGGGCCGCAAATACAAGCAATGCTGCGGCAAGAACTGACGGGGTTCCTGGGACAGGAAATGGCCACCACACCGTGCATCCGTCTGGCTTCAGGCCCACTGCATTGCCAGCATTCTTTGCGGCCCGAAGAATGCTGATGCCCAATCCCTACTCGCGCCACTGGGGTCTGATCCCGGATGGCGAGCCGATCACCACACCGACCGCCACCCTGTTCCCGGTGCTCTGGCGTGATCTACCCGCCATGCTGAAACTGTCGTCGCAAGAGGACCAGCAGCGCGGCGCCGGGCTGATGGACTGGTGGAACGGGGACGGCGCGGCGCAGGTCTTCGCGCGGGACGAGGATGCCCTGCTGATGGAGCGCGCGACCGGTTCGCGGTCTCTGGCCGATATGGCACGCGAAGGCTGCGACGACGAGGCCTGCCGCATCCTCTGCGCCACCGCCGCGAAGCTCCATGCCGCCCGGCCCGGCGCCCTTCCTGATCTGGTTTCTCTGGACCGGTGGTTCCGCGACCTCGAGCCAGCCGCCACGAAACATGGCGGCATCCTTCTGCGCTGCGCGGACACCGCCCGGATGCTGCTGGCCGATCCGCGCGATCGCGTGATGCTGCATGGCGACCTGCACCATGACAACGTGCTGGATTTCGGGCCGCGCGGCTGGTGCGCCATCGATCCTCACGGGTTGCTCGGCGAGCGCGGCTTCGATTTCGCCAATATCTTCACCAACCCGGACCTAAGCGATCCCAGCCGGCCCGTCGCCACCGAGCCAGGCCGTTTCGCCCGCCGCTTGGATGTGGTTGCCGAGGCGGCGGGGCTGAACCGGCGGCGTCTGCTGCAATGGATCCTGGCATGGACCGGCCTGTCGGCGGCCTGGTTCCTGGAGGACGGCGACCCCCTGGCCAGGATCGATCTGCAGATCGCCGAACTGGCGGCGGCGGAACTGGATCGGTGAGCGGCGGCGCAGGCCCCTGCCCGGTGCAACGATTATCTCCGTCGCGCCGCGACAAGCAGCCTCATTGGTCGCTCCAGTTCCTCGGCCAAGATAGGCTCCCCAGCCATAGATCAAGTATCAGAACGGCTCTGTTGCACAAATCCCGTGTGGGATTCATCTCATGAATCCAGCGTGGTAGCTGGGATACATGAGCAGACCTACACCCCCGACCTACAGGACCAGGAACTGGCCAGCCTACAATGAAGCGCTCAAGCGCCGCGGCTCGCTGACGATCTGGTTCGATCCCGAGATGAGCTGGGATGCCGCGCCGACAGGTAGGCGTGGCCGCCAGCAGACCTACAGCGATGCCGCCATCCAGACATGCCTTTCGATGAAGGTGCTGTTCGGCATGGCGCTTCGGCAGACGACAGGCTTCGTCGAAAGCCTACTGCGGCTGGTCGGCCTCGACTGGGCGGTGCCCGACTTCAGCACCCTGTCCCGCCGCCAGAAAACCCTGGCCGTGAACATCCCGTATCGCGGCTCCAAGGGGCCGCTGCACCTGCTGATCGACAGCACGGGTATCAAAGTCGAGGGCGAAGGCGAGTGGCACGCCCGCAAGCATGGTGGACCCAAACGGCGCGTCTGGCGCAAGATCCATCTCGGGATCGACGAGGAAACACTGGAGGTTCGCGCAGTCGAGGTCACAGGGAGCCATATCGGCGATGCACCGGTCTACCCGACCTGCTCAACCAGATCCCAGCGTACGAGCAGATCAGCAGCGTCACTGCCGACGGTGCCTACGACACCCGCAAATGCCACGATGCAATCGCTGACCGCGGCGCCCGCGCTGTCATTCCGCCTCGCAAGAATGCCAAGCCGTGGAAGACCGTCACCGCCGGCGCGGTCGCACGAAACGAAGCGCTGCGGGCATCGAAATACCTCGGTCGTGCTCTCTGGCGACGATGGAGCGGATACCACCGCCGAAGCCGCGTCGAAACGAAGATGCACTGTGTGAAACTGCTGGGGCAGCGCCTCATGGCGCGGGACTTCGACCGACAGGTCGCGGAGCTTCAGGTCCGTATCGCCGTTCTGAACGGCTACACCGCGCTCGGCATCCCTGTCACAGAGCCCGTGGGATAAGTCTGTCCGGGGAAAGGGGAACCCCGGCCATCAGCCGATTTGTGCAACAGAGCCGATCAGGGCGCAAAACTCGACCGACGTTCACAGGAACCTGATCACCTACTGTTGATTTTCACCCAGAACTGAGCCGGGTTTTCCATCGAGAATTGAGCCACCTCTGACTATGGATTGAGGGTCAAGCTGGGGTCAAGGCATGTGACGTCCCCTCCTTTTTCTGGGCTGCTGCGGCTGAACTGGCCTTGAAGCGGAAGCTGTCGTTTCCGGTCTCCAGGATGTGGCAGCGATGAGTAAGCCGGTCGAGCAGCGCGGTGGTCATCTTGGCATCGCCGAAGACCGTCGCCCATTCGCTGAAGCTGAGATTGGTGGTGATAACGACGCTGGTGCGTTCGTAAAGCTTGCTCAGCAGATGGAAGAGCAATGCACCGCCGGAGGCGCTGAAGGGCAGGTATCCCAGTTCGTCGAGGATCACGAGGTCGAGGCGGGTCAGGCTTTCGGCGACCTGCCCGGCCTTGCCCCTGGCTTTCTCCTGTTCGAGGGTGTTGACCAGTTCTATGGTCGAGAAGAAGCGAACCTTTCGGCGGTGATGCTCGATGGCTTGGATGCCGAGTGCGGTCGCGACATGGGTCTTGCCGGTGCCCGGCCCGCCGATCAGCACGATATTTTCGGCGCCGCTCATGAACTCGCAGCGGTGCAACTGGCGCACCGTCGCCTCATTCACCTCGCTGGCCGAGAAGTCGAAGCCCGCCAGATCCTTGTAGGCAGGGAAACGCGCGGCTTTCATGTGATAGGCGATGGAACGGACTTCACGCTCAGCCAATTCGGCCTTCAGCAGCTGCGACAAGATCGGGATGGCGGCTTCAAAGGCCGGGGCGCCTTGCTCGATCAGATCAGTGACAGCCTGCGCCATGCCATGCATCTTCAGGCTGCGAAGCATGATGACGATGGCGCCGCTGGCGGGATCATGACGCATGGCGGCCTCCGGCGATTTGGGTGCGCAACCCGTCATAGCGCTCGACATTGGCCTTGGGCTCACGGCGCAGGGCCAGCGCGTGTGGCGTATCCAGCGGCGGTCCCCCCACCACCTTGCCGTCGACCAGCCGGTGCAGCAGGTTCAGGACATGGGTCTTGGTGGGCACGCCCTCGGCCAGGGCCAGTTCCACGGCGGTGAGCACGGCTTGCTCATCGTGATGGAGCACGAGAGCGAGGACATCGACCATCTCGCGATCACCACCGGGCTTGCGTAACATGTGCTCCTGCAACTGCCGGAAAGCCGGCGGCAATTCCAGGAAGGGCGCGCCATTCCGAAGCGCCCCGGGCTTGCGTTGCACGACCGCCAGGTAATGTCGCCAGTCATAGATCGTTCGCGGTGGTAGCTGGTGGCTGCGCTCGATGATCCGCCGGTGTTCGCACAGGATGTTGCCCTCGGCCGCCACGACCAGCCGGTCCGGATAAATCCGCAGGCTGACAGGCCGGTTCGCAAAGGGTGCCGGAACGCTGTAGCGATTGCGCTCGAAGCTGATCAGGCAGGTGGGCGAGACGCGCTTGCTCTGCTCGACGAAGCCATCAAAGGCTGTGGGCAACGGCATCAAGCTCGCCCGCTCCTCGCCCCAGACATCGGCGATCGAGCCCGGCAAGGTGCCGTGTGCCGTCTCGCGCCACAGGTCCTGACAGCGCTGCTCCAGCCAGACATTCAGCGCGGCAAGGTCGGGAAAGTCCGGCATCGCTTGCAAGATCTGGTGGCGGGAATCCCGGACGTTCTTCTCGACCTGCCCCTTCTCCCACCCTGCCGCCGGATTGCAGAATTCCGGCTCAAAGACATAATGGTTTGCCATCGCGAGGAAGCGGATGTTGATCTGCCGTTCCTTGCCGCGGCCGACGCGATCCACCGCCGTCCGCATATTGTCGTAGATCCCGCGACCGGGCACACCGCCGAAGACGCGGAAGCCATGCCAATGGGCATCGAACAGCATCTCGTGTGTCTGCAAGAGATAGGCGCGAACCAGAAAGGCGCGGCTGTGCGCCAGCTTGATATGGGCCATCTGCAGCTTCGTGCGCTCGCCGCCCAGAACGGCAAAGTCCTCGCTCCAGTCGAACTGGAAGGCTTCGCCTGGGCGGAAAGACAGCGGAACGAAGGTTCCGCGCCCCGTGGTCTGCTGCTCACGCTGCCGATCTGCCCGCCATTGCCGTGCAAAGGCTGCAACCCGGCCGTAAGAGCCGGTGAAGCCGAGCGCCTCAAGATCGGCATGCAATTGCTTCAGCGTCCGCCGCTGCTTGCGCGACTTCCCGGCCTCGGTCTTCAGCCAGCCGGCCAGCTTCTCGGCGAAGGGGTCAAGCTTGCTCGGCCGCTCCGGCGTGGCAAAGGTCGGCTCGATCATGCCCGCCGCAAGATGCTTCGTCACGGTATTCCGTGACAGTCCCGTGCGCCGCGCAATCTCGCGGATCGACAGATTCTGCCGCAAATGCATTCGTCGGATGATGTTCAAAAGTCCCATGTGGATCACTCCGTTGCCCCCGCCGCTCACTGCGTTGGGGAAAGGTTCACATGGCTCAATTCTCAGTGAAAATTATGCGCCTACCCGGCTCAGTTCTGGGTGAAAATCAACAGGTTGGCCATCGTTTGCTGCCTGCCTCGCAAGATTCGCCGGCAGGGCGGTTGCGTTTGTTTTCAAGTCGGGGGAGCCGCCGCTCATCCCGTTGCCAATGATTCCCCAAGGTATCTGTTTGACGAAAAAAGTTACAGTCTCGTTGCCGCCGCCCCTGCTTCCTTCAAGAAGGACCATAGCAAATACCAACCAGATCACCCATTCCATCCCTCAATACCGGGCGATCAGCCGGTGGCCGCAGCGATAGACCATGCGCACGAAGGTGATCGGCCGGCCCTCCCAGAAGGTCTGCCGCTCGATGCGGAACAGCGGGTCGCCCACGGCGCAACTCAGCTGCCGGGCCTGCTCCGCCTCGGCGGCGCTGGCCGAAAAGCTGATCTCGATGTCCGAGAAGGGCATCTGCCGGCTCAGCCATTCGCTTGGCCCCAGGGTCGAGAAATCCGCCTGCCGGGCCTGCGGCGCGGCCCCCAGGTTGATCCAGCGGTCCTCGAGCTGGTAGGGATGGCCGTCCGAAAGATGCAGGCAGACCAGGTGCAGCATCTCGGCGCCCTGGCGCAAGTCCAGACGCGCGCGCAGCCAGTTCGGCGCCGGCACGGACTCCGAGGAAACCAGCGCATAGCGATAGCTGGACCCCTGCGCCTCGACCTCGACCCGGACCAGCGGGATGTCCAGCCGCACCTGTCGCAGCGGCACCGGCCGCACCCGCGTGCCGGCCTTGCGCTTGCGCTCGACGATGCCGTCGTCGACCAGCTCGCGCATGGCGCGGCTGACGGTGGCCCTGGCCGCGCCGAATTCCCGCGCCAGCGCCAGCTCGTTCGGCAGCAGCGAGCCCGGCGGCCATTCGCCACCGCTGATGCGGCGCAGGATATCCGCCTTGATGACGCGGAAACTGGTCGTCGTACACATGCTGAACCTTGGCGTTGCTGGCCCCAGATGAGCACAGAACCATCCGCAGTGTCTCTAACATGTCCGACAGGCCAGCTAACCTAAGCGAGGCTGGACCTGTGGCGCGGGGCTGTCATTATACCTAGTCATATCCACCCCCAAGCCCAGCCATAAGAGAGCAAGGAACCCATGATCCTGAAGCTGGTCCTGCGCCGGTTTGCCATCGGCGCGCTGACGTTGCTTGTCGTTTCGGCACTGATCTTCTGGGCCGTCGAACTGCTTCCCGGGGATATCGCCAGCGAGGTGCTGGGCCAGTCCGCGACGCCCGAGACCCTGGCCGCCTTTCGCGAAAGGAACGGCCTGACCGACCCGGCGATGCTGCGTTACCTGCACTGGCTCGGCGGCGCCCTGACCGGGGATTTCGGCCTGTCGCTGGCCAACCAGCGCCCCATCGCCGAACTGATCGGGCAGCGCGTGGCAAACACCTTCTTCCTGGCCGGCTATGCCGCGGTGATCGCGGTGCCGCTGGCCATCGGCCTGGGGCTGCTGGCGGCGCTTTACCGCGGCTCGGCGCTGGACCGCTTCATCTCGACCTCGACGCTGGCGGTGATCTCGTTTCCCGAATTCTTCGTCGCCTATATCCTGATCCTGCTGTTCTCGGCCTGGCTGGGATGGTTCCCGAGCCTGGCCACCGTCTCGCCCGGCATGGGGCTGGGGGCGCGGCTTTACGCGACCTTCCTGCCGGCGCTGACCATGGTGCTGATCGTCATGGCGCATATGATGCGCATGACGCGCGCCGCCATCGTCAACCTGCTGGCCCTGCCCTATATCGAGATGGCGCAGCTGAAGGGGCTGCGGCGCTGGCGGGTGATCGCCGTCCACGCCCTGCCCAATGCGGTGGCGCCTATCGTCACCGTCGTGGCGCTGAACCTGGCCTATCTGATCGTCGGCGTGGTGCTGGTCGAGGTGGTCTTCGTCTATCCCGGCCTGGGCCAGCTGCTGGTCGACAGCGTGGCCAAGCGCGACATGACGGTGGTGCAGGCCGCCTGCCTGATCTTCGCCGCCACCTATATCGTGCTGAACCTGCTGGCGGACGTGCTGGGCATTGTCTCGAACCCCCGACTCCTGCATCCGAGGTAGGCATGAACGCTCTGCTCAAGACCCTGCGGACGGCACCGCTTTCGGCCCGGATCGGCATGGCGCTGATCGCCGCCTATGCCGTGGTGGCGCTCCTTGCGCCGCTGCTGGCGCCCTATCCCGAGGCGGCGATCGTCGGCGCCAAATACCTGCCCTGGTCGGCCGAGCATTGGCTGGGCACCGACATGCTGGGCCGGGACGTGCTGTCGCGCATGATCTACGGCGCCCGCAACACGGTCGGCATCGCGCTGCTGACCACCCTCCTCGCCTTTGCGCTGGGGGCAGGCACCGGGCTGCTGGCCGCCACCCTCGGCGGCTGGTTCGAGACGACGAGTTCGCGCTTGGTCGATGTGCTGATGGCGGTGCCCTCGCTGATCTTCGCACTGCTGATCCTGACCATCGCCGGCACTTCGGTCGTGGCGCTGGTGCTGGTGATCGCGGTCTTGGACAGCACGCGGGTGTTCCGGCTGTCGCGGGCCGTGGCGCAGGGCATCCTGACCATGGATTATATCGAGGTCGCGCGGATGCGCGGCGAGGGCCTGGGCTGGATCATCCGCCGCGAGGTGCTGCCCAATGCCAGCGCGCCGCTGATCGCGGAATTCGGCCTGCGCTTCTGCTTCGTCTTCCTGTTCATCTCGGCCCTGTCCTTCCTGGGGCTGGGCTTGCAGCCGCCGACGGCGGACTGGGGCTCGATGGTGCGCGAAAGCGCCAAGCTGATCGCCTTCGCCAATTTCTCCAGCTGGCAGGCGGCAACCTTCGGCCTCGCGCCGCTGCTGCCGGCGGGCGCCATCGCGCTGCTGACCGTGGCGGTGAACCTGGTGGTGGACTGGGTGCTGCACCTGTCCAGCGGATTGAAGGAGTGACCGGATGACACGACTGCTGGACATCCGCGGCCTGCGCATCGAGGCGCAAAGCCGCGAGGGCCGGACCGAGATCGTCAAGGGCGTGGACCTGAGCCTGAACCGGGGCGAGATCCTGGGCCTGATCGGCGAATCCGGCGCCGGGAAATCGACGCTGGGGCTGGCCGCCATGGGCCATGTCAAGCCGGGCTGCCGCATCACCGGGGGCTCGATCCGATTCGACGGGCTGGAACTGGCCGGAGCGGATGCGCGGCTGTTGCGGCAGGTGCAGGGCCGGCGCATCGCCTATGTCGCGCAATCCTCGGCCGCCGCCTTCAACCCGGCCTGGCGGCTGATCGCGCAATATTGCGAGGGCCCGGTCCAGCATAGGCTGATGCCCCGTGCCCAGGCCGAGGCCGAGGCGGTGACGCTCTATCGCGAGATGCGCCTGCCCGACCCCGAGCGGATCGGGACGCGCTATCCGCACCAGGTCTCGGGCGGGCAGTTGCAACGGGCGATGACCGCCATGTCCATGTCCTGCCATCCCGAGCTGCTGATCTTCGACGAGCCGACCACGGCGCTGGACGTGACCACGCAGATCGAGGTCCTGGCCGCGATCCGCGAGGTGGTGCGCCGCCACGACGCCGCCGCGATCTACATCACCCACGACCTGGCCGTAGTGGCGCAGATGGCCGACCGCATCAAGGTGCTGCTGAAGGGCCGCGAGGTCGAGGAAGCCCCGACGCGCGAGATGCTGGCCGCCCCGCGCGAGGACTATACCCGCTCGCTCTGGGCGGTGCGGAATTTCCAGCCCGCCCCGCGCGATGAGCCGGCTGCGCCGGAACCGATCCTGAGCATCGTGGGCGTCTCGGCCAGCTACGGCGTGCATCCGGTGCTGCGCGATGTCTCGATCAGCGTGCCGCGCGGCCGCACGGTGGCGGTGGTGGGCGAAAGCGGCTCGGGCAAGTCCACCACGGCGCGGGTGGTGATGGGCTTGCTGCCGCCGAGCGCGGGACAGGTCGTCTTCGACGGGCAGGTGCTGGACCCGCTGTCCCGCAACCGGCCCCGCGCCCTGCAGCGCCGGCTGCAAATGATCCACCAGATGGCCGACACCGCCCTGAACCCGCGTCACAGGGTGCGCGAGATCCTGGGCCGGCCGCTGGAGTTCTTCCTGGGCCTGCGCGGCCGCAAGAAAGAGGACCGGATCCGCGACTTGCTGGACCAGATCGAGCTGGAGCCGGACCGCTTCATCGACCGCCTGCCGGGCGAGCTTTCCGGCGGGCAGAAGCAGCGGCTCTGCATCGCCCGCGCGCTGGCGGCCGAGCCCGAGCTCATCATCTGCGACGAGGTGACGAGCGCGCTGGACCAGCTGGTGGCCGAGGGCATCCTGCGCCTGCTGGACCGTTTGCAGCGCGAGATGGGGCTGAGCTATCTGTTCATCACCCACGACCTGGCCACCGTGCGTTCCAGCGCGGACGAGGTGGTGGTGATGCAGAACGGCGCGGTGGTCGAACAGGGCCCCAAGGCGCAGATGTTCCAGCCGCCGCACCATCCCTATACCGAGAAACTGCTGTCCTCGGTCCCCGAGATGGACCCGGACTGGCTGACCCGCGTGCTGGGGCAGCGACAGATGCAAGAGAAAGGCGCCGCATGAACCGCTACGACACCGTCACCTGCGAACTCGATCTCGATGCCCCCGGCAAGGCCTCGGGCTGGATCGACCTGAGCCATTCCGACGACCGGCACGATTTCGGCGTGATCCGCAGCCCCATCGGCGTCATTGCCGGCGGCGAGGGGCCGACGGCGCTGGTGGTCGGCGGCAATCACGGCGACGAATACGAGGGGCAGCTGATCGTCCGCCGGCTGTTCGAGGCGCTGGAGCCGCAGGATGTCGCCGGCCGGCTGATCCTGGTGCCGGCGCTGAACATGCCGGCGGTGATGGCGCGGACGCGGGTCTCGCCGCTGGACGGCGGCAACATGAACCGGGTGTTTCCCGGCGCGACGGGACAGGGGCCGACGCGGGCGCTGGCGGGCTTCCTGAACCGCCACCTGCTGCCGCGCGCCGGGCTGGTGATCGACCTGCATTCCGGCGGCTGCACGACGAATTACCTCGACGCCGCCTATCTGACGCTGACCGGCGATCCGGCCCAGGATCGGCGCGGGGCGGCGCTCGCCCGCGCCTTCGGCCTGCCCTGGACCATGGTCGTGGGCCTGGGCAGCACCGGGGGCGACCTGGACAGCGCCGCGCTGGCGGCGGGTTGCGCCATGATTTCCTGCGAGCTGGGCGGCATGGCGCAGGTTTCGCCCCGGTCGCTGGGCCATGGCTGGAACGGCATCCTGAACCTGCTGGCGCATGAGGAGATCCTCGCGCCCGAGACGGCGAAGCGGCTGGCCTCGGGTCCGGCCTGCCAGACCCGCTTCGTCGACCTGGACGCGGGCAGCCGCCATGTCACCGCCATGCGCCACGCCCTGGCCGAACCGCTGGTCGAACTGGGTGACGAGGTGGCCGAAGGGCAGCCGGTCGCGAAACTCTACGACCTCTTCGACATCACGCAGGCGCCGCAGATGCTGACGGCTCCGGTGGCGGGACGGGTGCTGATCCGCCGCCGCAACGGGCTGGTCGGCCATGGCGACCACCTGTTCGTCATCGGCCCCGAGATCGCGCCCGAGGCGCTGGACCGCCGCATCGGCTGAAGGGGCGGCACCGCGCCGTGCCCTACAGATCCAGCACCACCCGCCCCGCCGGGCGCGAGCAGCAGATCAGCACCTGCCCCGGTCCCGGCGGGTCCAGCGGATCGGTGACATAGTCCACCGCGCCCTCGCGAATGGCGCAGCGGCAGGTGTTGCAGATCCCCTCGCGGCAGCTGAACTCGGGCTCGAGTCCCGCGGATTCGGCCAGCTCCAGGATGGTGCGGCTGGCGCCGTTCCAGGGCAGCGTCAGGCCCGAGCGGGCAAAGACCACCTCGGCGCCGGTTTCGGTCGGCTCTGCCTGTTTGGCCGTCGCCTCGGCCACCGTGCCGGGCAGCGCGTCGGGCAGTCCCAATGCGTCGGGATCGGTCAGGAATTCCAGCTTGGCCAGGGATTTGGGCGCCCCCGTCGGGATGCGGTTGCCATGCGCGGGCGCCGATGCCGGCGCCGGCCCGGCCGCCAGCGCGGCCAGCGAGCCGCCCTTGCCGAAGAATTCATAGGCGATGCGGGCGGGGGCCACGCCCAAGCCCGCCAGCAGCTGCCACATCGCCACCATGAAGGGCGTCGGGCCGCAGAGATAGACCTCGTAATCGTCGAGCGGCAGCAGGGATTGCAGGAAGGCGCGGTCCACCACGCCCTCGGCGTCGAAGCGGCGCGCGGCGCGGTCGGCCTCGGTCGGGGCGCGATAGACGGTGCGCGCGGTGATCCGCCCGCCCGAGCCCGCGGCCAGCGCCGCCACCTCGTCCCGCAGCGCATGCACATCGCCGTTCTCGGCCGCCTGCACGAAGAACACCCGCCGCGCCCCCGTCGCCAGCCGGTGCAACATGGCCAAGAGCGGCGTCAGACCGACGCCGCCCGCCAGCAACAGCACCGGCCGGGTGCTGGTCTCGTCCAGCACGAAGCCGCCGCGCGGCGCGGCGATCTCGATCACCTCGCCCTCAGCCAGCTGGTCGTGCAGCCAGCGCGAGCCCAGCCCCTGCGGCTCGCGCTTGACGCTGATGCGGTGATGGTCCCGCCCCTCGGGCAGCGCCGACAGCGAATAGGTCCGCAGCACCGGCCCCGAGGGCGCCGGAATCCGCAGCGTCAGGTATTGGCCCGGCCGCATGTCCCACAGCGGACCGCCATCTTCGGGCATCAGGTGGAACGAGGTGATGCAGGCGCTTTCCGGCACCTTGCGGGCCAGGCGAAACCGGCGGAACGGATCGGCCATGGATCAGGCCCTCATCTTCTCGTCGACCATGCGCTCCTCGGCGATCATCGCCTCGAGCTGGCGGCGGAAGCGCAGTTGCCCGGCGTCGATCGACAGGTCGATATGCGGCGAGGTTTTGCTGGCCATGCCGATCTGCACCTCGTTCAGCACGGCGCGGTCCTCCTCGAAGGCGTGGCGCACGTCCTCGGACATCATCTTCGACAGTTCCTCGTCATGCGGGCGGATGTTGCGCAGCTGGAACCAGTAATAGCGCGTCTCGGTCTCGGTCGTCGGCGTCATGAAATTGTAGCTGTCCATGACGAAGGTCTTTTCGTGCAGCGTGCCGTCCGGCCCGCCGGTCCCCGCCGGGGTGAAGACGGCGCGGATCAGGGCGTGGGCGGGATAGCGCACCTCGTAATGCTGCAGCCGGTCGCAATTGCCGTCGAACTCGACGATCTTCTTGTAGAAGGGCGCCGGCTCGACATCCATCATCCAGCGGTGGACGATGACGCCGTTTTCGGTCCGCGTGACCTTCAGCGGCGTGTCGCGCGTCGCGTCCTGGGCAAAGCTGCTTTCATGGACCCAGGCGACATGGGTCGGATCCAGCAGGTTGTCGCACATCAACAGATAGTTGCAGCGCAGCTCCATCGCGGCGCCGCGGTTGATGCCCCAGTCCGGGCTGTCGAAATTCGGGATGTCGATGATCTCGTCCGCATCGGCAATGGCGGCGTTGCCCATCCAGATCCACACGAGGCCGTATTTCTCATGCACCGGATAGGGCCGCACCTTGGCGGCCGAGGGGATGCGCCCGCCGCCCGGCGCCCAGACGCATTGCCCGGCACAGTCGAAGGTCAGCCCGTGATAGCCGCATTCGACATTGTCGCCCTTGATGCGGCCCTTGGACAGCGGCAGCTTGCGATGCGGGCAGGCATCCTCGAGCGCGATCACCTCGCCCTGGCTGTTGCGGAAGATGCAGATCTTTTCGCCCAGGACGAGGATCTGCTGAAGGCTGTCGGCGATCTCATGGCTCCAGGCCGCGACATACCAGGCGTTCTTGAGGAACATGGCTGCACCTTATGTGGCTGCGTTTCGGCAAATGTATAGGCGAATGCCGAAGCGTTCAGCGCAGAAGCGCAGCCAGATCGTTTAGCTGGACTGAACCGTCCGGCTGCGCAGCGGCTTGGTGGCGCGCATCAGCCAGTTCAGGAAATCCCGCGCCACGGGGCGGTCCAGCGTCGTCGGGCCCCAGCAGACGAAATAGGGGTCGGGCATGTGCAGGCTGGCCTCGGACAGCCGGACCAGCCGGCCGGCGCGGATGTCCTCGGCGGCGAAGGAGCCCTGGGCCAGAACCGCGCCCTGCCCGGCGATCGCCGCCTCCAGCGCCAGGCTGGACATGGAATGGACGGCAACGGGGCGGATCGGCGGCAGCTCGCCAAGGCCCTGCGATTCGAACCAGTCGCGCCAATGCGGCTCGGTCGTGTAGCCGCCGCCCCAGTCGATGCCGATCAGCGGCAGGCGGGCCAGGACGGCGGGATCCAGCGCCTCGGGATGGCGTTGCAGGAATTCGGGCGAACAAGCCGGAAAGCAGCAGTCGGTGAACAGGGCGCGGCTGTGCAGATAGCGCCGCGCCGCCTCGCCGTAGGTCAGGCGGAAGGTCAGCTCCAGCATATGCGGATCGGGTTCCTGATGGGTCGAGATCACGCGGATGGCCAGGTCCTGGGCAGTCGCCTGGAATTCGGGCAGGCGGGGATTCAGCCAT